>JASJDP010000017.1 GCA_030065095.1 Rhodobacter sp. | reverse complement strand
CACGCATGCGTCGCAGTCGTGTTTTGACGCACGGTATTTGATGAACCCGTCCTTGCCGCCGTTTGGCTTTCGTGGCTTGGAGAAGTTGCGCCGATAGGTTTGCAGCACCCGGTCGCCTGGGCAGGTATAGCTGTCGGTCGCGGGATCGTAGACAAACCCCCCGCGCGAGAATGTGCCGTCGGTCCGTTTGGATTTGTGCCAGACGGGAATGTGCGGGGCAATGCCGCGCGCCTCGACCAGCCACCCGGGCAACTCGGCCGACCCGTAACCGGTGTCGCCGACCAGCCTGTCTGGCGTCATACCGAAGCGATCCGTGATCCGGTCGATCATGCGCCGCGCAGCGAACGTTTCCGCCGTGCGGATCGGAACCGACGCTTCGACATCGACAATCACGGCATTGTCCAAATCCACCGTATAGTTGGTGGAACAGGCGAAGAATGCGGCCCCGCCATCTGCCCCGGTCCAGCGTGCCGCAGGATCGACAGGCGGGATGTATTTGGGCACGACTTTGGCGGAGCCGCCGAATGCGGCATCATCCGGCGTTTCGAGAGACTCATCGACGACGCGAGAGGTCAGCTTCGGCGGCAAGCCTCCCTTGCTCTCGATTCCGCGCGTCTGATTGGCGTTGGCAGGGAGCAGGCCGGCATCAACACCAAAGCTCTCTCCGCCGACCAGGCCTTCGTCAATGCAACGCTGCAAAACCGTTTCGAAGAGGTGCCGGAACAATCCGCTATCCCGGAAACGCCCGTGCCGGTTCTTCGAGAACCTCGAATGGTCGGGTACCGGGTCGGTCAGGTCGAGCCTGCAAAACCATCCATATGCCGGATTGACGTGGACTTCCTCGCAGAGCCGCCGCTCGGATCGAATGCCCTGGCAATCTCCCAGCAGCAACATCCTGATCATCAACTCGGGATCGATCGAAGGGCGACCATGCGAGCTGCAGTAAGGCGCCAAAAGAGGCCTTACCTCCGACAGATCGAGAAACGGATCAATCCCACGCAATGGATGGCCGCGTGGTACGAACTCTTCGATTGAAAACTCATAAAAAAGGCACCCTGCGCCACCTGCCTCGGTCCCATCATCGCCGAACCTCCACTCTCAATTCGAGTGAATCAGCGCTCGATCTCCCATTCAATGGGCTTTGCAACACTATCTCCGCTCCTTTCCATTTCCAGTGGCGTGCAGCGAAGGATCAGTCTGGAGACGCCTTCCTTTGATGGGTTTCAATGACTGCTCTAGCGAAATTGGGTGCGTCGCGGCGATTGGCTTGCTCCGTATGCGAAGGGATGCTGCATCGGCAATAGCCGCAGGAGCGAAAGGCGCGTCTACCCGCGGCTGGCGTTGAATGGTATGTTGGTCTGGCCGAGTGGGTCGAAAGCTGGATCGAGCGTAGGCTCGTCGGGAATGGGCCCCAGCTTCGGATGAGCGGCAGCCGTCGAAAAAAACAGGGATGTTCCACGGCGCATCGGCCAGGTTAGCCATTCTAACGACATTGGTGCGAAGCGCAGCATCTGACACGATCGGCGGATTGCCGTCATTAGCTGCGCTTTGCGCGAATGGCTGCTGAATGTCGAAGCGGACCAACGCTAGGGCGAAATGGCTCTGCCGTTCGGCCCATCAAACACCCATCGAAGGCAGATCCGCGTGTGCTAAGTCACAGCGATTTTTTACCAAAGCCGCCATCTGGAGATTCCATCGCTGCCCCTAAACTGACCCGCCATTCGCTGCGTCGCGTTGGAACTAGAAGAGTGCCGGACGAGCCAGACCATCGCTGCTCGGCAGAAACGTGACAAGGCCCTGTAGAATTCCACTGGCTGTTATGACAAAGCCAGTGATCGGGCTGCAGTAATCTTTGGATTGTCGCTTGAAATCTTAAAGATAAAGAGGCTGGGCTGTTTTGAGTAGAAGGTCAAGATACTTGTCAAAATCTTAAAAATTATAGATCACTCGAAAGGCCTTAGCACTTCCGGAATCTGAAAACCAGCGTCAACTGCGCGAATAAGTGCTATTTGGGATTTAGTATTCTTAATAATGCTTGTCCTAACAGCTCCCTGATCTATTGTGCCTAGGCCCAAATTCGCAAATACTTCGGGCTCAGAAATCAAAAACCTGACTTCCCGTATCAATTGCAAAAGGAGTTCCTTCGCATAATCGACACCGCCATCCACGCCTACGATTGATAACAAACCTAGTCGATTGCCATCACCAAAGTCCGAATAATAAAATGTTCGAGCACTTGATTCATCATCATCCGTGTAAAGAAGATTCGATATTGGCAGAAACCTGTTGAAGCCAGTATCTGTCACTGCAACTGCCACAACAACATGACCACTGGAATCGACGATCATTCGGTCTATGGTAAGTTCCTGCCTTGTACCAATGTCTATTGCTTTAGCACCAGCCAGTACTATGTCCAAAAGTAATGTGCGGTGGATATTGAACGCCGCGCGAGGAGTTTTTATTTGTCCGTTATCTATGACCAGACCAGCAGTTAATTCTGCGAATGCTGCGAGCGCCGAGTCCTCTTCTACAAAAATCGGGTTTCCGGTGCGCAGCTCCTCAACAAAAGCGTCATTGTGGCGGTTACTTACGTTCGTGGTTCGATATAGAGATAAAACAGACGCTGCCTCCGCGATTACACTACCTATTTGTTCGTGACATTCGTCTGGTTGCAGTCTATACGGTACACCGGTTTTAATATTATCATCAAATTCATTTAATAAATACACTGTACACATTTTTCTCCTCAATGGTGAGGAGATATGGGTATAGAAGATATCCATGGCGACCTTGCTATTTAATAACCTGCCGCGCCTGAACTTCTGATAAGAGCTCGCAATATTTCGAAATAGCAAATCGCCTTCATTATTTTCTACTGATGCTAGCCTTAGCCAAACCTTGGCGATCGTGTTGCCCGACAGCCGAATGCTCAGTCCCTTAGCGGTTGAGCTAGGCTTCTTTGCGGTCCTAATCGTTGCAGAACAGCTCTTTGAGCCAACAACCGAAACGTCGTTTGCGACCTCGCAGTAACCGTTAACACGGCAGTAACAAGAAGCCTGCAGAGGATTTGCCGCCAAGGAACAAAAAATCAAAATGTAAATACTAGCTAGCGCTCTGTATACCATGGATCTGGAAATCTCGAATTTGGCTACCATCGACAGGAATTCGCCCCACCATGTCGATAATAATTTCTACTCCGCAATTTGCAACAGCTTGATTCGCGCAAAAGCGAGAAATGAAATTTTCTGCCACAAGAACTCGAAAGTGCGGACTCGATCCGTCTGAAGTTAGCCTCATTCGTCTCGGCGCAGCCTCTATGAAACGGAAATCGGAAGTTAAAAATTTTGCTGTTACATCTATATGCTGCACTGGTACAGAATAGTCTCCAGATTTCTGGACGACCCTAAGGGATTCGTCTGCGGCGATGACTGCGTCAAATCTTGTGTTATCTACAAGCTCTCGCGCTTGTTGCACATTATAAATTGCGACGTAGCCAGAAATTGCAAGGGAAATCAAAGAAATTGAAACTGGAATCCAAAATCTTAGAGGTGGTTCCAAGCTAGACAAAGCGATACTCCTTCACCTATAGATCCCTCTTTGTTTCCTACTAATTAACCCACTGAAATCAACATGGCCGGAAAACGAAGCCAGCAGCTGCTTCAGGTTTGATAGATTTCCCGCGTGAATTTAACACATATTACCCTTATTTTTCATTTATATCAACAAGGCGTAGTCGATGTGCGATAGTCAGCCGCGACCGAGTTGCCCGCTTGGAGTATACTTTTACCAGCGGCTTGGAGCTTGTCCGCTTTGACCTGCGGTGCGGGCATTCGGCTCGCGCAAGCGAATGTCTCATGAGGGCCGACAGCAAGAGGTAGGCGAGAGCTCATCGTTCCTCCTTACACGGCTGCGAACGTTTTCCGCCGGTATAATGAATCTCGGAATCCTTTATACCGGCGGAGTAAGCACTCTGCGGCTTATGTGGAACCCAACGCTTTGATCTGCGCTATTCCGGTCCCTCCCATAGACTGCAAACCGTCCGGGTTCCAACTGCCATCGGGGCGCTGGAACATATTGAAGGTTCGTCCGCTATTTATGGTGAATAGCTCCATCAGACCATCGATGTTCCGTGCAATTTCGACCTCGGTCGTTCCTTGTGTCAGATGGACAAACCCCTGGTCGTTCCAGCCGCCGCCGACCTTCTGCCAACGTTGATAGACGACACCGCCATTCGCACGCACAAGCAGCTCGATTCGCCCGTCTCTTGAACGGCCGGCCTCCACTGAATTGACCCGATCTGTGCCCGTAAATTGCTGAAACCCTTGGCTGTTCCAGGCGAAACCCGGCACTTGCCAGCGATTGTAAAGCAACCCGTTGTTGCCGACGGCGAACAATTCGATCAATCCATCCGCATTCGTCGCGGCTGTGAACTGCCGGATGCCGCCTGGCACTGTTCCCAGCGGACCAAAGCCCTCATGGTTCCAGCCACCGCCCGCAATAACTTGATAACGGCCGTGAAGATTGCCGTCGCGGTCAAGCGCGAACAGATGCACGCGCCCATCGCCGGACCGGGCAGAAGTCACACTCGCGATGTTTTCTCCTCCCAACGATCCGTAGCCTTCGTCATTCCAGCCGCCACCGATCTTCTGCCACTGATGGTAGACAACGCCATCTTCCGCCACTGCAAAAAGTTGAATCCGGCCGCCTACATCGCGCGCCACAGAGAATTGCGATATTGCCGATCCGCTTGCAGGCAATCCAAGCGACTGAAATCCGCTCGGATCGAACGCACCGGACATCCTGGTGAACCTGTTGGCAACTTGTCCATCCGACCCGAGTGCAAATAGCTCGACCCGATCGTCCGCATTTCGAACGGCCTCGATCTGCGATACCTCGCTACCCGCGCGGGAAACCCAATCAGCATTCCATCCGCCGCTCGTTTGCTGCCAGCGATGATAGACAACACCGTCCCCGCCAATGGCAAAGAGCTGGATGGGTTGACGAGAATCGACACCGATGATCTCGCCGCTGCAGCGCTCAACGGCAATCGTGCCGATATCCAAATTGGGGTTCGCGATTGCGGCGCCGGCAAAGGCAGTAGACCCCCACGAGATTGATGCCCCCCACATGTGGAGTATGACGTCCGCCGTCACTGCGGCACGTCCCGCAGCATCCAGTGTGACCGGAACGACTCCTGCAAACGGTTCGGAACATGAAAGTGTGAAGTTCCCGGACAGATTGGTTTCCGTTGGAATGCCTGGTGACGTGTGATTGCCTAGGTTCTTCTCCGCAGAGCAGATCAGTTGACTGCCATGACTGACTTCGAGTCGCACAGTCGCACCCACTTCCTGAAAACTGGAAAATGGGGTTCCCGTCGTCTGTACCGCTCCTCCGAGCACTTGCACAGTAGCGCTCGCACCAACTCTCGGCGATGGCAGGATGCGGAAAGTGTCGCCCACTGAGATGTCACACTCCTCTACCCCGGCGCGTACCGTCAGATCGCCAGTGACAACGCCGTTCGCGCTGGAGACACCGCATCGCGATGCCGTTGTCAGGCCGCGTGTGAACGTTGTTGCGGCCTGCGAGTCAAAGCACGATGATTGTGTAAATGCTGGTGTGGCGCTTGCGCACAATCCGAGAAGTACAAAAACTGTAGCATGCATAGGTTTGGCCATAGTAATATCCCATTCGGTTGTATTTGATCGTCAGTGTCCAAGACGGACGCGCAAAAAAATGCCAATCCAAGGCGAAGCCGGCATGAGCAAGATTACCTAAGGAGTGAAATTTAGTTCGGACGCTGCGCGTTCGTCGCAAAATGGCCCGATTCAAACAGGGTTCCCACGGTTCCGAATACTGACAGTTTGTCAACCAGTTCCGCGTAAGACTTGACATTCAACTTACTGTAGATCGATTGTACCTGATTGCGGACGGTCCGTTCTGAACGCGCCGATTCCGCAGCGATCTCTGGCGGCGACTTGCCAAGCAGCAATTGCTTCCCGATCTCCGCTTCCCGCTTGGTCAGCGAGAAGATGTCGCTCAGAAGACCAGTGCTGATGGCGTCGCCCGCGCGTTGACCAACGAAGATGGCGAAGCGATCCTCGCTGCCGAACAGGGCCTCCTCGAGATCCACACCGTCTGCCATTTCCGCCTTGAACGGCGCGATGCAAAGCGTGATTGTCCCGTCGCCCGTCTCCAGTTGCATGCCGCCTATGTCGGCGCCACCGTTCATCTTGGAAATCTTCGTCCGCAAACCGCGGGTGTCGAAGCCACTGCTCAGACAAAGCAGACCGCTGTCATCGATCCGGAAAACCGCGCCGCGCTTGAGAAGCCTTCTGGCGGCGGCGTTGCCGAACAGGAAATAGCCCTTTGCGTCGGTAACCAGCATTGGCAGGAGAATCCTGTCAAGAAAGCCACCCAGGGTCTCCGACAATTTCCGCGTCAGCTTGATTGTCCGGGCGATTTCCATCGCCCGGATGACGTGCGGGACAATTATCTTGAACAGAGGATGCAGGGTTTCGCGAATTTCATCCTCCTGCTCTTCGGGAAACGCGGTCTGCAACGCCACGAACCGGCCCTGATAGGATGCAATGATCGCAAATGTGGCGGCGCCGAGGCCTTGAGGTACCACCCAGTCGGTGTAAAATCTGTGCTTCTGCAACTCTTCCTTCGTAAAGTAATCGTGATCATTTACAATCGCGCCGACCGGTTCGTTCATGTAGGCCGTGAAGGTATCATTACCCACCAGAAAATCCGAGAAGTACAGGGCGAGGAATTTTGGCTCGATCCCGGCATGAACTACGTGGTGTGTCCCGACTGGTCCATCATACCCGACCAAAGCGATAATCGCCTTCGGGTAAAGCTCGTGCAGAAAATCGACGAACCGCTGCCATTGCGGCTCTTCGAGCGCTGAATCGTAGATTAGCCCGATCAGCGCACCCAACTCTTCCGGCTGCAAAATGCTTCTGGCCGAGGCAGCCATGCTCCGCTCCAGCCTTGGTTGACATGCTATTGAGGAGAATACCATGCCTGCGATTCAATTTCAGTGAGAATGTTCGCCAGGGGGCTATATCGCCTTTTCATGCCGAACGTCAGAAAAGCCCCGCTTTGCCGCCACCGGCTTTTCCAAAATGCTGCACTGTGTATGAAGGTTCACTATGCGGAATAATTAAGTTCGGAGTATTGAACGGTCTAATGTCAGGTTTGGGCCGATTGTGTTGAAAAAGTCGGCTACCAAAATTTTCTCTCAAAGACCCGGAGCATTTTTTTCTGAGGCATCAGCCTAGCAAACGGTGTTAGCAAATCGGCGGTTTGGAAGAACATCATTCCGCCAATTTGCCCAGTCGGGCCGCTACACCGACTTTTTCAACAGAATCGGCCGAAGGCTGCCAAGTCACCCGCCTACACGGCTCGCGGCATAAGCGATGGCGCGCTGGTAATTGCCGCTGTCATTCCACACCGACAAAACCCTGAAGTTGCCGGTCCCGTCACGGAACGGCTTCCCTTTCTTCCATCCATTGGACTTCAGCATATTGGCCGCCGTCGCCAATGCATCCACCACATTGTAGGGGTCGGCCTTGCCGTCGCCGTTGGCATCCACTCCATATTTCACCCAATTGCCCGCCAGAAACTGCATATGCCCAAGCTCGCCCGACGGCCCGCCTTTGGTGGCAGAACCAATCACGCCCTGGTCGACAAGCTCCAACGCCGCAAGCGCGTGGCTTTCGAACCTCGGATGTCGGCGACAATAAGACGCCAGTGTCACGGCGCCAGACACTATGGATGTGCCGCCAAGATACCCGCCCCAGCTTGTCTCCAGCCCCCAGATCGTAGCCAGCACCGACCCAGGCACGCCATACCGATTCTCGATCGCCGCGAACAGCTGCGCATTCTGTTGAACACGCCTTCGGGTTGCGTTGATGAAGGCATCAGCACTCGACCCACTGCGTTTGGCGAGGAATGTGGCAGGATCGCTCTGCAACGTCCCGCTCTGAGTGCTGGGATTGGATTCGAACCGCCAGGTTATTCCGGACAACTGGGTTGAAGCCAGTGCCTGAAGCCCGCGCTGGCCGATTCCGCTGCGCTGCGCGTCTGAAGCAAATGCGCGAAGGTAGCCGGGAAACTCATCCTTTTGCGTTATGCAATGGGCGGTAGCCGCGGTGAGCCAGCCAATTGTAAGCGCTGCAGCGGCGAGAGTAATTTGTACTGTGGTCAATTGCGAACCTTTCAACTGAGTTCGGTAAGGGAAAGCGCGACCTAGCTCAGCCAATCTTGCGAAAGTGGTGTTCGGACACAATGTCTAAATTGAAGTCTCCCACGCGTGTGCCGTTAACCGATGCAGCGTGCCTGTTGATTTGCACTGCGGGACCGTTGGCCGCAGGGCGGTTGTTTGTGAATTCCCCTGACTCAGTACATTCGGCGAATGTCTCCTTCGGCGGGCCGCGCTGCGGCGCTAGGCTATCCAGTCTAAGGTCGGCAATGGGCCGTTACCGGAATCAGGGATGCGCCGATGGAGCGACAGCTTCCTCCGAGTGTTTTGACATTCACACAAACGGTCACCGGTGGCTTTCATCTCCCCTTCGATTTTCTATAGGATTGACCGCAGAGTCATAGCAAATCGCAAGGGCCTTGGTTTGGGTTCTCGATCGGCGCGTGCATCTTAACGGTAGGCGCTCGCCGGCCAAAAAAAATCGAGCTGCGATATCCGGATCTGTGATCTTGCCGATGTGTCGGTATTGGCATTCTATATCGGCGACCATCCGACCCATCAGTCTGTTCGGCGTGGTGGCCGCTAGAAGGTCGCGGTGCACCGATCCCAGGGGTTGCCGCACCTGGCTGTGGTGCTTCGGTAGAGCGTGTCCACCAGCGGTGCGTGGGCGCTATTGCGCTCGACCAATGCCTGCCTTTTGTGACCCCGGAATGCTTGCAGGACCAGCAGAGCAGCCCGATAAAAGGCCCCTCCCTCTCACCCACGCGGCACGCTCCCGAACGATCATCATCGAGATGAGTGGCTCGCATTATCGATCTTCTCTTGCGTCGTCGGCCGGAGGTTTAAAAAATACGCTCATTTCAGGAACGACCATGTGTCGGCAACCAGGATGTGGGAATTCCGACGCGCGAACACTGACCTTCGATATCGACAGTCACAAGGTTCTTTTTCCCACCTGGTTTTTTCCCACCGATGCCGGTAGGAAAAAAATCTCGAAAAGTCCAATGAAATCAATGGTATTTTTCGGCATTGGTAGGCCCAGAGGGACTCGAACCCGTCGGGATCGTTTGAATCCACGTCCAAAGCTGCTGATCAACTGAATGCGGGACACCTTTCTGATAACCTATTGATTTGGCTTGCCCCATATTAAGATAGTGCGGGACACCATAGCATTGATTTTATTTGATTTTTAGTGGATTTGGTGGGCGACCCTGGAATCGAACCAGGCATGGGTCTCCCCGGCGGAGTTACAGTCCGCTGCCGCACCTTGCAGCACGTCGCCCGACGCGAAGCGCTGATTATCGGCCCGCCCCGGCACCGTCAACTGGAAATTCCCTTGCAGCGTCAGCCGGGGTGGCGCAGGACAGGGAGTGGCTGGGAAACGGGACGGAGTTCATGCGAAAGCCCAAATGGATCGTCGAAAAGGAACGCGGGCGGCGCGCAGCTGCGGCCGAGACGGTCTGGCTGTTCGGGCTGCACGCGGTGCGCGACGCCCTGAGCAACCCAGCACGGCAGAAAATCCGTCTGATTGTCACAAAGAATGCCGCCGATCGCCTGGGCGATGCCATTGCCGCCGCGGGCCTTGTGCCGGAGATGGCCGACCCACGCAGGTTTGCCGCCCCGCTCGATCCGGGATCGGTGCATCAGGGAGCCGCGCTGGAGGTCAGGCCGCTGGATTGGGGCAGCATCGCGGCACGCTGCGGACTTGGTGCGGGCGAGACGGGGATTGTCGTGTTGCTCGACAGGGTGACCGACCCGCACAATGTCGGCGCGGTGCTGCGGTCGGCCGAGGTGTTCGGCGCCCGCGCGGTGATTGCACCCGCCAGGCATTCGACGCCGGAAACCGGGGCATTGGCGAAATCCGCCTCCGGGGCGCTGGAACGGCAGCCTTATCTGCGCGTGACGAACCTTGCCGCCGCGATGGGTCAGCTGCAGGGCATGGGCTATACCCTGATCGGTCTGGCGGGCGAGGCCGACGAACCGCTGGAAGAGGCGCTGCGCGGGGCCGGCACCGGCGCGGTCGGCATCGTGCTTGGCGCAGAAGGCCCCGGTCTTCGGCAGAAGACGCGCGAGACATGCGACCGGCTGGCACGGATCGGTGCGGCGGGCGGCTTTGGGTCGCTCAACGTGTCGAATGCCGCGGCCGTGGCGCTTTATGCCGCACGGCGCGAACTGTCGTAGCGGGCATGCAGCCGATCGCCGCCGGCGCAACCGGTTTCGGCGCGGTGTCCGCATGTGCGTCAGGGATCGTCGAAGTATTTCAGAAACCGGCCCTTGATCAGCCAGGACAGGCCGAAAGAGATCAGCGCAAGCGCCTCGAAGACGAAGGTCAGCCGGTATGTCTCCCACATCTTGAGCCCCTCGCCAGCGTCCTGCAGCACAAGCGCCTTGAAGGCGATCGCGACGATGGACAGAAGGATCAAACCGCCGAGGATCCGGTAATAGCGGTTGCGGGTGATCTTTTGGGGCACCGGATCACCGCGCTTGGTGAGTGACGCGCGCGTGTTGGTCCGGGTGAAGACGACCAGCGAGAAATAGGCGAGGATCAGAAACATCACCCCGGCCGCAATCAGATGCGTCTGACGCAACACCTTGTTGGTGACACCCAGCGTTGCCCAGAAATCGAACCCGATGGTGCCGGTCACGGGCGGTTGGCCGAAGACGTAGCTCTCTGACCCCGATGTTGCCGTAAGAAACACGCGCGCGACCTGACCCTCAAAGTCACAGCCCGAGCCGTTGGTCGGAACGAAGGCGATGGCAAAAGCGGCAAGGCCCGCGACCTTCAGCAGGATCATGTCGGCCGGACGATGTTCCAGATAGCCGTCGACCTCGCCCTTGAAGGAATAGAAGAACACCAGCAGCAGGCCGACGAAGCTGAGCGTGCCGACGAAATAGTCGCCTCCGATCCGGGTGTAGTAATAGTGGCTGATCGAACCGCTGAAACAGATATCGGTCAACAGTGTCAGCAGAAGAAGCGCCACCGGAAGGCCAATGGCGGCATAGCCGACAAACATGTTGACCCTGCGCAGATCGACGACGAACGGCAGGCCCCCCGGGCCCTTTTCTGGATCGGCCATAGAAAACACCCCTTCTGCCGAACGATCCCGAGTGTAGCACATCTGGGTGGATCGCGATATTGCGGCCATCGGGCCTTGAAGACAGGCAGGCCGGAAACGATATCCGTGAGGTGTTTTGATATAGAAAGCCTCATGCCTCATCTGACGAAGATCGCCACCTGCTGCTACTGCGGCACCCGCGCCGCGCTGGTGCTGAAGGGGCGGGAACGCCACGAATTGGCCTGTTCGGGCTGCGGTGCCCCGTTGCATGAGATGAAGGTGGTGCCGTTGGCCAGGAAGGCCGAAAAGGCGCCGAAGCCCGCGGCGGGGTATCCGCACCGACCGAAGCCGAAGAAAAAAACAAAAAAGTCATCGCGTAAGGGAAAGCTTCGGTATTTCGCCCGCGAAGCGTTCGAGCTGATCGAGGATATCTTCGACTGACGGCGGGCCTTGCGGCGGCGCCGACAGGACCGGTGCGGTCTCTTGTTCCGTTCACAACCTTATTACATGACCTTTAAACATTCTGATGGTTTCCTATTTACAACACATGGGCGCGGGTTCGGAACTCCCGCGCCGCACTTCACTGTCCCTCGTTCCGTGACTGGCGCCCGGTCCTTTGGTCCGGGCGCTTTTTTCTGGCCGCAGGCATGGTAAAGCTGGGCGCATGAGCTATTCCCACACCCTGCTGCGAGATATCCTGCGCAGTACCAAATGCATCGCCTGCGTGGGCGTGTCGCCCAACCCCGTGCGGCCCAGCTACTATGTGGCACGTTATCTCGGGCTCAAAGGGTTCCGGGTGATCCCGGTGAACCCCGGTCATGCGGGCGACATGCTGTTCGGCGAGATGACCTATGCCGATGTGGCGGACATCCCGCCCGATCTGCCGGTGGACATGGTCGACATCTTCCGCCGGTCCGAACATGTGCCGCCAATCGTCGAAGCCGCGCTGGCGCATTTGCCGACCCTGCGCACCGTCTGGATGCAGATCGGTGTGGAAAATCCCGAGGCGGCGGAAATGGCCGAGGCGGCGGGCAAGACCGTGATCCAGAACCGTTGCCCGAAGATCGAGTATCAGCGGCTGTTCGGCGAGCTTCGCATGGCGGGTTTCAACACCGGCGTTATCTCGTCAAAGCTGTAGGAGCATCTCGCCCAAAAACCGGCTGTTTCTCGAAACCCGGCTATCCCCGCCGGGCCTTTTCCTCGAGCCCCGACAGCCCCTCGCGCTTTTCGAGTTCGGCCAGGACCTCGGCCAGGGTGATATCGCGCGCCGCCAGCATCACCAGCAAATGATAGAGTACATCCGCCGCCTCTGCCGTCAGGTTGCCGCGGTCGCCCTTGGCCGCCGCAATGATCGCCTCGACGGCCTCTTCACCGAACTTCTCGGCGCATTTCTCGGGCCCCTTGGCCAGCAACTTCGCCGTCCATGAACCATCCGGATCGGCCCCTTTGCGGGCCTCGACGGTCGCAGCGAGACGGTCGAGCACGCTCATGACAGCCGCACCGGAATGCCGGCCGCAGCCATATGCGCCTTGGCCTCGCCGATGGTGAAATCGCCGAAATGGAAGATCGAGGCGGCAAGCACGGCGCTGGCATGGCCTTCCCTGACGCCGTCGACCAGATGGTCGAGCGTGCCGACCCCGCCGCTGGCGATCACGGGGATGTCCACCGCATCGGCGATGGTCCGGGTCAGCGGCAGGTTGAACCCCGCCCGCGTGCCGTCGCGATCCATCGAGGTCAACAGGATCTCGCCCGCCCCCTTGGCCGCCACGGTCCGGGCGAATTCCACCGCATCCACCCCTGTCGGGCGCCGTCCGCCATGGGTGAAAATCTCCCACCGCCCGGGCGCGACCGTCTTGGCGTCGATCGCCACCACGATGCATTGGCTGCCAAACCGGTCGGCCGAGCGGGCCACGACATCGGGATCGGCCACCGCGGCAGAGTTGAAGCTGACCTTGTCGGCACCCGCCAGAAGCAGCGCGCGCACATCGTCGGGCGTGCGCACCCCGCCGCCGATTGTCAGCGGCATGAAACATTGCTCGGCCGTGCGGGTGGCAAGGTCGTACATGGTACCGCGGTTTTCGTGGGTCGCGTGGATGTCGAGAAAGCAAAGTTCGTCTGCCCCCGCAGCGTCGTAGGCCCGCGCGGCCTCGACCGGGTCGCCGGCATCGATCAGATCGACGAAGTTGACGCCTTTGACCACGCGGCCGTCGGCCACGTCGAGGCAGGGGATGATCCGCGTCTTGAGCATGCCTGCGTCATAGGCGCAGCCCGCAGCGACGGCAAGCGCCGTCAGGCAGACTTGGCGCGCCGCGAATGGCGCCATTCCAAAAGATAGGCCACTCCGGCAAGCAGCGGACCGGCAAAGATATAGGCATAGGTCACGGCCACGAAAAACGGGTGCGCGCCGGCAAAGACCCGCTCGACCACCGGGCCGCCCGCGCAGTTGGTATAGACCGAAAGGCTCTTGCCGTCACACATCAGCATCCCAAGAACCGCTGCGCCGATCACCAGGGCAAAGGCACCGCCGCCCCAGACAAGTATCAGCCGCGCCGGCGGCGATTTCATCTCGAAACCGATGGCCACCGCTACGACGGCCGGCATCCAGAAGAAGAAGGAATGCAGTATCTCGTTGAGCATCGTCCATGAGCGCTGAATGTTCTGGCGGCGAGTATGGAACGCCGCCAATGGTTGTCAACGGCGCAGCCGCGCGATCACCACCTCGATCACCAAAAAAATCCGGGCACCAGGTGTCACTGGCCGAAAGTATCCAAGGCCGAGCGCACGCCGTCCTCGTCGATCCGGCAGCCGAACGCGCCGCCTGGGACCGGCACGGCGGCGATGCAGAAGAGCCAAAGCGCGACAGGCCCGCGTGTCTGGACCGCGGGGACGCGTTCAGCGGCGTCATCCCAAAACGGTCAGCGCCTCTTTCAGGTCGATGGCTCCATCGTAAAGGGCCCGGCCCGAGATCGCCCCGTTCAAGGGCGCGCCGCAATCGCGCAGGGCGACAAGATCGGCCAGCGAGGACACGCCCCCCGACGCGATGACCGGGACGCTGACGGCATTGGCAAGCGCCGCCGTCGCCTCGACATTCGGACCCTGCATCGCGCCGTCGCGGTTGATGTCGGTGTAGATGATCGCGGCGACGCCCGCGTCCTCGCAGCTGCGGGCCAGGCCGGTAACGTCGACGTCGGTCTCCTCGGCCCAGCCCCTGGTCGCAACGCGGCCGTCGCGGGCGTCGACGCCGACGGCCACCTGACCGGGAAAGGCGCGCGCGGCCTCGCGCACGAGGTCCGGGTTTTCGACCGCCACCGTTCCCAGGATCACGCGGGCAAGACCCTTTGACAACCAGCGCTCGATGGTCGCCATGTCGCGTATGCCACCGCCGAGCTGGGCCGGCACGTCCGTGGCGCCAAGGATCGCCTCGACCGCGGCGGCATTGACCGGCTCGCCCGCGAAGGCGCCGTTCAGATCGACCAAGTGCAGCCATGCGCACCCGGCATCCTGGAAGGCCCGGGCCTGGGCCGCAGGGTCGTCGTTGAAGACGGTGGCCTTGTCCATTTCGCCCTTCAGCAGGCGCACGCAGTGGCCATCCTTCAGGTCGATGGCGGGATATAGGATCATGATGCGCCCTCGGTTTGCGGATCGGACCGCTTCTTCGCACCGGGCCGCCCTGCGCGCAAGCGGACCCGACGTCAGACTTGATCCAGCGCGCGGCAGTTTGGCACAGTGCGGTGCACAACGCAGGGAGGAACTTCCGATGAAACGGATCGCTTTGGCGCTGGCGGCTCTGGCCTTGAGCGGGGGCGCGGCGCTGGCCGACCCGGTATTGGGGATGTGGCAAACAGAGGTCGACGACGGGTCTTACGCCCATATCGACATGAAGCCGTGCAGCGGCAAGATCTGTGGCGTGATCGCCCGCACGTTCAATGCCTCGGGGGAATACCAGTCGCCGAACGTCGGCAAGACTCTGGTCATTGGTATGGTGCCGAACGGCGGCGGCAAATACTCCGGCAAGGTGTGGCGGCCATCGAACGACAAGATCTATATCGGCAAGATGGACCTGAACGGCGACAGATTGAAGCTGCGCGGATGCGTGGCCGGCGGCCTGCTGTGCTCGTCCCAGACCTGGGCGCGGGTGAATTGAGCTTCAGACGGCGGTCAGGCCGCCGTCGATGGCAATCGCCTGCCCCGTCATGAAGCTGTTGGCCGGATCACACGCCCAGAGCATCGCCTGGACGACCTCGTCCACGGTTGCGACGCGGCGCATTGGGATACGGCCGGTCACCCGGTCATAGGCGGTTTCTCGGTCGATACCGTGGCGGTCGCCCAGGGCGTCAGCCATCTCGTTGAACAGTGGCGTCGGCGCGAAGGACGGGCACAAGGCGTTGACGCGAATGGAAAATCTCGCGACCTCGTCGGCAGCACTGCGGGTCAGTCCGATGACCGCGTGCTTGCTGGCCGCGTAGGCGGCGAGCTGCCCTGCCCCGACAAGTCCGGCCGCGGAGGCAACGTTCAGGATCACGCCTTTCTGCCGCGCGATCATTCCGGGAAGCTGATGCTTCATGCCCAGAAAAACGCCCTTGGCATTGACCGCCATGATGCGGTCGAATTCGGCCTCGGCGATCCCGTGAAGCGGTGACAGGATTTGTCCGATTCCGGCATTGTTTATAGCAATATCAAGAGGGCCGAGAGCGGAAATTCCATATTCGATATGTGAAGTTAAATCAGATTCATTTGTAACATCAATATTTTGTGCGATGAAATGAAAATCATGATCTAGTTCTTGGCAAACAGCGTCCAACCCGTCCATGTCCATATCGGACAATAGCAGCTTTGCTCCCTCGGCGGCGAAACGTCGGGCTGCGGCGGCGCCGAAGCCACCCGCTGCACCGGTGATCATCACCACCTGACCGGCGAAACGAGGTCTATCCATCACGCAGCGACTCCAAACCTTTCTTTGCAAAAACAGAGACATACTCACCCATCTTCAACCCTCGCTCAGGATTGGAGGCGTTCCCGTCCAAGGCCCGTTTCTTGACACCCTGCAGCACGGCAGCCATGCGGAAGAAGCAAAAGGCCAGGTAAAAGCCGATGTCGGAAACCTGTGTAATATTTCTTTTTTCGCAATAGGTTGCTATGAATTCCTCATCTGATGGCAGCCCCAGATCCGCACGGTCCACACCGTCCAGCCCACGCCCGTCGGGACCCGGCGGCATGCGCCATTGCATGATGACCGAGGCGAGATCGGCCAGAGGATGCCCGATGGTCGAAAGCTCCCAGTCCAGCACGGCCAGGCAGCGTGGAGCGCCTGTGGAAAAGATCATATTGTCAATGCGGTAGTCGCCATGCACCAGAGTGCGTTCGCCCTCTTCCTCGGGCATGCGTTCTTCAAGCATCGCGATCAGCCTGTCCATGGCCGGAATCGCGCCGGTTTCCGAGGCGCGATACTGCCGCGACCAGCGGGCGGTCTGGCGGGCGACATAGTTGCCAGGCGGTCCGAAGTCGGTGAGGCCGACAGCACCGGGATCGACCGAGTGCAAGGCTGCAAGAACGCCACTCATCTCATTGAAAATCAACTTCCTTTCCGGTTCATCCACATCTGGAAGGCGCGGATCGAAAAAGATAAGGCCCGCAACATGTTCCATCACATAGAAGGCCGAACCGATGACTGCGTCGTCCTCGCAGAGAAGATGCATGCGTGCGACGGGAACCCCGGTGTCGGCAAGCGCCTTCTGAACCCGGAATTCCCGGTCCACGGCATGGGCGGATTTCAACAATTCGCCCGGTGGCTTACGGCGCAGAACATATGTGGAGGATGGCGTGGATAACCTGAACGTCGGGTTCGACTGGCCCTGCGAGAATTTTTGCGCGGTAAGCGGCCCGGCATAACCCGGCAGATGCACCTTGAGGTAGGCATCCACGGCGGCCGTGTCGAGTGTTTGTGTGCCGTCTTGCATGATCTTGGAACCTGCGGTTTCCATGGCAGGATTTCCATATGATTTCCATATGACCCGCGGATGGTCCATGGTCCGGTGGCGGGGGACGTCAGATATAGGTGCGAGCGTGGGCGCGGTCCGTCGGATCGAAATGCGGGCTGGCGTTGAACAGCGACAGGCGCAGTTGGCCATTCTCGCGGACAAACTCGTGCACCGAGGCATTGTGGATCATCAGCAGCAGTTCCGCCGTCGTGCGCACATCGAGGCCAAGCGCCCGGCGCAGGGTCATGCCGATCACACCGCCCGACGTGACGACCAAGGTGTCGCCAGCCCCAAGGGCATCGTCGATGGCGGCGGCCACTCGGGCCTCGAATTCGGCAAAGCTTTCATGCGCCGTGGCGATATCCCCCTGGGCCCAACCCTCGAAGACCCGGGGGAAGCTGCACAGGAAATCCGGCCGCCCGGCGGCCGGGCTTTCACCGGTGGCGCGGCGATAGTCGCCTTCGAGCGTGTCGTAGTCGATTTCGTTCAGGCGCGCGTCAACCTCCGGTGCCGGCCCCAAAGCATGTTTCATCACTGCATCGGCCGTTTCGCGGTGCCGGCGCATTGCGCCGCGAATCACCCTGTCGAAACGCAGCCCATGGGCGCGGAAATACCCGGCGAGCCAGTCGGCCTGTTGATGGCCGAGCGGGCTGAGACGGTCGTAGTCGTCCGTGCCGAAGCTCGCCTGGGCATGGCGGATCAGGACCAGGCGGCTCATCCCGCGCGCGCCTTGCCGGGGTGACGGCCGATTTGCTCG
The DNA here is from genome assembly GCA_030065095.1 of Rhodobacter sp. Lineage (GTDB taxonomy): Bacteria > Pseudomonadota > Alphaproteobacteria > Rhodobacterales > Rhodobacteraceae > JASJCA01. The sequence goes on along the minus strand of JASJDP010000017.1, from coordinate 291,764 downwards.
GTTGACCCTGGGCGAACGGGGGCCATGACAGCCCCGGATCTGGCGATCCGGCGCATCAGGCGCCCTTGTTGGTGTAGCGGCGCAGTTCGGCGCGGGCGACCTGGCGGCGGTGCACGGCGTCGGGACCGTCGGCAAAGCGCAAGGTGCGGACATGCGTCCACATATGCGCCAGGGGCGCGTCTTGGCTGATGCCCATGGCGCCGTGCAGCTGCATCGCCTCGTCGATCACCCTGCCCGCCATCAGCGGCGCCACGACCTTGATCTGGCTGATCCACGGCTGCGCCTCGCGCACGCCGGCGGTGTCCATCATCCAGGCGGCCTTGAGGCAGAGAAGCCGCGCCTGCTCGATCTCCATCCGGGCATTGGCGATGATGTCGTAATTCGCGCCAAGTTCGGCCAGCGGTTTGCCGAAGGCTTCACGGTTCAGCGACCGGCGGCACATCATCTCCAGCGCCTTTTCGGCCTGGCCGATGGCGCGCATGCAGTGGTGGATGCGGCCGGGGCCCAGGCGCCCCTGGGCGACCTCGAAACCGCGGCCCTCGCCAAGCACGATGTTTTTGGCCGGAACGCGCACGCCGGTGAACCGGATATGCATGTGGCCGTGCGGCGCGTCGTCATGGCCGAAGACCTGCATCGGGCGCAGGACCTCGATGCCGGGTAGGTCGGGGTCAAGGACGAACACGGTGTGGCGGGAATGCTTGGCGGCATCCGGATCCGTGCAGGCCATCAGGATGTAAAGGCCGCAGCGCGGGTCCCCTGCCCCGCTGATCCACCATTTCTCGCCGTTCAGGACGAAATCCTCGCCGTCGCGTCTTGCGTCGAATTTCAGCTGCGCGGCGTCGGACGAGGCGGTGCCGGGTTCGGTCATCACATAGGCCGACCGGATCTCGCCGTTCAAAAGCGGCGTCAGCCAGCGATCCTTCATCCATTGCTCGCCGTAGCGTTCCAGCACTTCCATGTTGCCGGTATCGGGCGCGTTGCAGTTGAAGACCTCGGCGGCGATCCCGACCTTGCCCATTTCTTCGGCGAGATAGGCGTATTCCACCGTGGTCAGGCCATAGCCCTTGTCGCTGCCGGTCAGCCAGAAGTTCCAGAGCCCGCGGTCGCGCGCCTTTTGTTTGAGGCCCTCGAGGATCTCGAGCTGGCGGTCGGTGTGCCGGAACCGGTCGCCGGACGGGTGCTTGCCGACCTCGGCCTGGAATTCCGCGTCAAGCGGCGCGATGTCGTCGGTGACCATGGTGCGCACCGCCTCGATCAGCGGGCGGGCGCGGTCGGTGATGCCTAGGTCCATAGTGTGCTCCCTGGTGCGGAGGGCGGCGCCCGACCCTGGGTGGGCGCCTGGAAGGTTCGGGTTACGGTATACGGTTCAAAATTGGCCAACGGACGCAAAATTTGAAGCGAGGCAATCGCGCCCTCCCGGGGGGAGAGGCGGGCGCGGCCCGGCCCGAGGCCGGGCGGGAGGGATGGACGGTGCCTCACGCGAATTCCTGCGTCAGTTCGCGACCCATGGCGAGGTATTCCCGCTCGATCCGGGTCACCATCTCGGCCACGGAAACGCGTTCCTTGACCGCGCCGATCCCCTGACCCGCGCCCCAGATATGCTTCCACGCCTTGGGCTTGGCGGAACCGCCGGCGAAATTCATCGAGGATGGCGCGGCCTCGGGCAGGTTATCCGGGTCGAGACCCTGCAGTTCGACCGACCGCCTGAGGTAATTGCCCGAGACGCCGGTAAAGAGCGACGAGGTCACGATGTCCTCGGCGCTTCCGCCGACGATGGCATCCTTGTAGGCGTCGACCGCGTTGGCCTCGTCGCAGGCGATGAAGGGCGAGCCGATATAGCCCAGATCCGCCCCCATGGCGCGCGCGGCAAGCAGTGCATGGCCGGTGGCGATGGCGCCCGAAAGCAAAAGCGGGCCGTCGAACCAGTCGCGAATGTCCTGGACCAGAGCAAAGGGGCTTTGCTTGCCGGCGTGCCCCCCTGCCCCGGCGGCCACGGCGATCAGCCCGTCGGCGCCCTTGGCAATGGCCTTTCTGGCGAACGTGTTATTGATGACGTCGTGCAGCGCGATGCCGCCGCAGTCATGGGCCGCCTCGTTGACCTCGGGCCGCGCCCCGAGCGAGGTGATCCAGATCGGGACCTTGTGGCGGTGGCAGATCTCGATATCGCGCTGCAGGCGCGCGTTCGAACGGTGCACGATCTGGTTGACGGCAAAGGGCGCGGCGGGCCGGTCGGGGTTTGCCTGGTTATGGGCGTCGAGCGCCTCGCCGATCTCGGTCAGCCACGCCTCCAGCAGCGGCGGATTGCCGTCGGGTTCGCGGGCGTTGAGCGCAGGGAAGGCGCCGACGATGCCGGCTTTGCACTGGGCGATGACCAGCGCCGGGGTCGAGATGATGAAGAGCGGCGCCGCGACGAAGGGCAGCCGCAGGCCTTGCAGTTGCCGTGGCAGATGGTTGTCGATGTGGCTCACGCCTGTCCCCCGACATAGCGGCGGTTGATCCACTCGGCGACCAGCGCGGGCCTGTCCTGACCTTCGATCTCCATCTCGACGCCCCAGATCAGCGTGACTTCGCCCTCGCTGCGCTCTTCTACGCCGTTAAGCGTGAAATGCGCACGGAGACGCGCGCCCGCAGGCACCGGCGCGAGAAAGCGCAGGCGGTTCAAGCCATAGTTCACGCCCATGCCGGAGCCCGCGACCTGCGGCTGGGCGTCATATCCCATGGCCGAGAGCAGGCTGAGCGTCAGAAAGCCATGGGCGATGGTGCCGCCGAAGGGGCCATGTTTCGCGCGTTCGGGATCGGTGTGGATCCACTGGTCGTCCTGGACCACCTCGGCATGCGCGTCGATCATCGCCTGCGTCATCTCGAACCAGCGCGAAGTCCCGACCGTCCGGCCGACCATCGCCTTCAGTTCGTCGACGCTGTGGCCCATCTATTTGAACGCCCGTTCAAATAGAGACGGGCCAGTGGCCACGTTGATCCCGCCGGAGACCGGCAGGATCGCTCCGGTGACATAGGACCCGCCTGGCCCGCAGAGGAATTGCAGGCAGGCGGCGATGTCCTCGGGCCGTCCGACGCGGCCGAGCGGCACGCCCTGCCCCACCTTCCTGCGCCGGTCCGGGTCGGCCGTGGCGAAAGCCGTCATGTTGCTGACGAAGGGTCCCGGCGCGATGGCATTGACGGTGATGTGATCGCCCGCCAGTTCCTTGGCGAGGATCTGCGTCAGGTGATGCACTGCGGCCTTGGAGGCGGAATAGGAATAGGCGCCATCGCCCATCGGCACCTCGCCCATGACCGAGCCGACATTGACGACACGGGCCGGATCGCCCGGCTGGGCGGTTGCCTTCAGCATCGGGAGGAGCGCTTGGGTGAGGTGAAAGAGCCCGGCGACATTGACCGACAGCACCTTGTCCCAGGCGTCGAACGGGAACCCGCCCAGCGGCTCGCCCCAGGTACGGCCCGCATTGTTCATCAGGATGTTGAGACGGGTCGCGCGGCGGCCCACCTGCCCGGCCAGCGCCGCAACGCCGCCGGCGTTGCCGACATCGCCCTCGAATCCCTCGGCCCGGCCAGGCAGGTCGAGCGCGTTGAGCCAGGCGGCGGTTTCCTCGCAGGCCTCGCCCTTGCGGCTGGCGATCAGCACATGGGCGCCCGCGGCCATCAGCCCCTCGGCGGCCATCCGGCCGATGCCGGTGGCCCCGCCAGTGACCAACGCCACCTTGCCGGCGAGCGAGAACAGCGTGTCGGGTGTCATGCGGCGCCTCCCCAGATCACGCGCGAGCATTGCAGGCGCCATGGGGAAGGACAAGGCCGTTCGAACGGCCTTGGGACACGCGGTTTCGAAACCGCTTGTCAAAGCCGCGTCGAACCGGCTTTCTGGCGGCCGGAGGAACCGAAGGGGGAGGCAGATGAGAGCGCGGGCAATGTTGAGCCACCGGCCCGGTGGTCCCGAAACGCTGCGGCTGACCGAGATGCACATGCCGGAGCCCGAGCATGACGAGGTCCGCATTGCGGTCAAGGCGGCCGGGGTGAATTTTCCCGACACGATCATCATCCGCGACCTGTATCAGTACAAGCCCGAACGGCCATTCGCCCCGGGTGGCGAGGTGGCGGGTGTGATCGACGCGGTGGGCGCGGGCGTGACCGGGTTTGCGGTGGGCGACCGGGTGCTGGCGCTGCCGATCTATGGCGGTTTCGCCAGCCACCTGGCGACACCGGTGGAGAACGTGATGAAAATCCCCGATGCGATGAGCTTCGAGGACGCCGCGTGTTTCATCTTCACCTACGGCACGTCTTACTACGCGCTCGCCGACCGGGGGGCGCTGGCCGAAGGCGACACCTTGCTGGTTCTGGGCGCGGCGGGCGGGATCGGCGCGTCCGCGGTGGAACTCGGCAAGGCGATGGGCGCACGGGTGATCGCAGCGGTGTCCTCGGCCGAAAAGGCCACCTTCTGCCGTGAGATCGGCGCAGATGACACTCTGGTCTATCCGGCCGAGATGGACAGGGACGCTCAGAAAGCCTTTGGGGCAGAGATCAAGGCTCTGGCCGGGCCGGGGGGTGTCGACGTGATCTACGATCCCGTCGGCGGTGATTATGCCGAGCCAAGCCTGCGCGCCGCCGCCTGGAACGGGCGCTATCTCGTGGTAGGCTTTCCGGCGGGCATTCCGAAGATCCCGCTGAACCTGCCGCTGCTGAAGAACTGCCAGATCGTCGGCGTGTTCTGGGGCGCTTTTACAAAGCGCGACCCTGCACGGTATGCAGAGCATTGTGCGGCGCTGTTCGAGCTTTATGCCGCAGGCAAGATAAGCCCCCGGATATCGGACCGGTTCCCGCTGGAGCAGGCGGCGGAGGCATTGCAACTGATCGAGTCGCGGGCGGCGAAGGGAAAGATCGTGCTGATGATCGATCCCGCGTAGTCCGGCGCGCGTCGGGTATCGCTTCGGCGGGGTATATATCGACGGAACCGTTCTGCTGGTATCGGCCTGGATGGGACGTAGCTGGGGAAGTGAGGAGCCGGGCCATCGACGACCCGCGGGGAGGCGTCCAAGACCTCTGAACGACTCGATTTATCCCAGCAAAGTCCGAACGAACTAAAGTCGATACGCAGGATTGGAAAATCGCCTCCCCTCCAGGGCGGGTCGGCGATGGCGCGGCGGGGCTACGCCCCTTTGATTCCGCGCCAGGGGCTGCGCGCAAATGGCTGCTCCAGACCAATACCGCCCTTGCGAGCCGTCCAGGGCTCCTCGCGCCCCGGGGCTTCATGGCGGGCCACTGGTTTATTCGCGGGACTTGAACGCCTTCGTCCCGTCCCGACCAGCCAGACCGCTTTCGAGGTCTGCCCGGCGCCTCGGTCCTACACCGCCCCCGGCAATTCGTGATCCGCATATTGCCGCCGCAACGTCAGCTTCGACACCTTGCCGGTCGCCGTCAGCGGCAACTCGTCCACATAGACCACGTCGTCCGGCAACTGCCACTTCGCCAAATGCTCGGCCAGATGCGCCATGATCGCGTCCGTGTTGGGCGCTTCGACCGCCGGGACGGCGACCAGAACCGGGCGCTCGCCCCATTTCGGATGCGGCACGGCGATCACCGCGCAGTTGGCGATATCGGGATGCGCCATCGCCATGTTTTCCACGTCGATCGACGAGATCCACTCGCCGCCCGACTTGATCAGGTCCTTGGCGCGGTCGGTAATGGTCAGGAACCCCTCTGGCGAGATCGAAGCCATGTCGCCGGTGCCGAACCAGCCGTCGTCGTCCAGCGCCGCGGCGCTGGCCTCCTCGTTGGCATAGTATCCGGACACCACCGTGCTGCCGCGCACAAACAATTCGCCCGTCGCTGCGCCGTCATGCGGCTGGCGCGTGCCGTGCTCGCCGACGATCTTCAGATCGACCCCGAACATGCGCCGTCCCTGGCTGGATTTCAGCCGCAGGCGGTCCCGCGCCGGCTGCGCCTGCATCGAGGGCGACAGGATCCCCAGCGTGCCCACCGGCGACATCTCGGTCATGCCCCAGGCGTGACAGACGCTGACGCCCTGATCCTCGTAGAACCGGATCATCGACGCGGGCGCCGCCGAGCCGCCGATCACAACCTCGCCGAAGCCCGCGGGCACGCGGCCGCGTTTCTCGATCTCGGCCATCAGGCCCAGCCAGACCGTCGGCACCCCCCAGGCCGAGAATACCTCTTCACCGTCCATCAGATCGAAGACCGAGGCTCCGTCGAGATGCGGTCCCGGCATCACCAGCGACGCGCCAGCCATCGGCGCGGCATGCGCCAGACCCCAGGCATTCGCATGAAACATCGGCACGACCGGCAGAACCTTCCGCCCCGGCTGCATGCAATAGGGCATGCACACACCCACCATCAGCGCATGCAGCACCATCGAACGGTGCGAATAAAGCGCACCCTTGGGGTGCCCGGTGGTGCCGGAGGTGTAGCACAGCCCGCAAGCCGTTTCCTCGGAAAGGTCCGGCCAGTCGTACCCATCGTCCTGCGCCGCCAGCAACTCTTCGTAGCAAAGCGCCCTCAGGGTCGTATCCGGCATATGCGCCCGGTCCGTCTGGATCACGTAGATCAAGTTCCCCGGAAATTGCGATGCCAGCCTTTCGACCATGGGCACGAAGGTCAGGTCGAGGAACATGACCTTATCGTCGGCATGGTTGACGATATAGGCCATCTGCTCGGCCGAGAGCCGGGGATTGATCGTATGACAGACCGCCCCCATGCCAGGCGTACCATAGTAGAGTTCCATATGGCGGTAGCCATTCCAGGCCAGCGTCGCCACCCGGTCGCCGATGCCGACACCGAGCGCCAGCAGCGCCTTGGCAAGCTTGCGGCTGCGTGCGCCCATGTCGGCATAGCCGAGGCGGTGCATGCCACCCTCGACCGTCGACGAGACGATCCCCTGGTCGGCGTGGATCTCTTCGGCAAATGTCAGAATGTCGGCCACCCGCAGCGGCCGGTGCATCATCATCCCGTCCATCTTGGAACGGTCCTCCCATTTTTTTGTCTTTACGCGATGTTCCCCCGTGCCCGGGGCCGGTTCAAGCGCAATCTGTCCCGTTGACGCGCGGGCCGCGCTGGCCCTTCATGGCGGGGTCGACAGGAGGGCGGAACATGACGGTCGAGGCTGTGCGAACCGAGGAGTCGCGATTTCAGGACCTGCCGGGCTGGCCGTATCCTCCGCGCTATCTGGACGACCTTGCCGGGTACAAGGGCCTTCGCATCCACTATGCCGACGAAGGACCCGCAGAGGCCGGACGGACCTTTCTGTGCCTGCACGGCGAGCCGACCTGGGCCTATCTATACCGCAAGATGATGCCGGTCTTTCTGGACAGCGGCGCGCGGGTGGTGGCACCGGACCTGTTGGGGTTTGGCCGGTCCGACAAGCCGGTCGACGACGGCGTCTACGGGTTCGGGTTTCATCGCGACATGCTGCTGGCGCTGATCGCGCGTCTCGATCTGCGGCGCATTACCCTGGTGGTGCAGGACTGGGGCGGGATTCTGGGGCTGACGCTGCCGCATGCGCTGCCGGACCGGGTGGAACGTCTGCTGGTGATGAACACGGCGCTGCCTGTGGGCAAACCCGCAGGGCAGGGCTTCGACGACTGGCGCGCCTTTGTCGCCGCCAACCCCGATCTGGATGTGGCGCGGCTGATGGCGCGCGCCTGCCCCGGACTGAGCGCGGCCGAGGCCGCCGCCTATGGCGCACCATTTCCGGACATTTCCTACAAGGCGGGCGTGCGGCGGTTTCCGCAGATGGTGATGACGGATCCCGGGATGGAGGGGATCGCGGACTCCCATGCCGCAATCGAATTCCTGTCGACCAAGTGGGGCGGCGAAAGCTTCATGGCCATCGGCATGCAGGACCCGGTCCTCGGGCCGCCGGTGATGCACCGCCTGCATGGGGTGATCCGGAACTGCCCGGCCCCGATGGAGGTCGCGGATGCCGGGCATTTCGTGCAGGAGTGGGGTGCGCCCGTCGCAAGGGCCGCCCTGAAACACTGGGGCGATACCTGAACTTCTTCTCGTGCAAAATACGCCCGCCGGAGGCGTCCCGACCATGCAACCGGCGCCACCGCCGGGACGGATGCGTCGCCTCGCAACCGGCAATACCGGCGCGCGGCAGCGCTCGACTGGATTACCCCCCCTTCCCCGACAGGCACAGCCGCTGCATCACCTCCCGCGCCTTTGCCGACAGGGGCCGCGGCCGCCGGTCCTCGCGCCCGACATTGACATGCACGAAATATCCCTCGGCCGACGCCCGGTCCGCGCCGTTGCGGAAGATGCCGATCTCGTAGCGCACCGAGGACGCGCCCAGCCGCGCCACGCGAAGCCCGGCTTCGACCCGGTCGCCGAAGACCACCTCGCCGAAATAATCGCAGCCCGACGACACCACCAGGAACACCGTCTCGGAGGCGCCGAGATCCAGCACGCCCTCGCGCACCAGAACCGCCTGCACAGCTGTGTCGAAGAGGTAATAGTGCACCGCGTTGTTCATATGGCCGTAGATATCGGCATCGGCCCAACGCATCGGCACCGGCTCGAACCGCACATAGTCCCCGCGCCGTCCGGGCTGCGGGCGGCTCATGGATCGGCGCCCACGCGCACCAGCTGCTTGCCGAAATTCCCGCCCTCCAGAAGCCGCAGAAACGCCGCCGGCGCGTTTTCCAGCCCCTCGGTCACGGTTTCGCGATAGTGGATCTGGCCGGAGGCCACCAGCGGCCCCACCTCGGCCAGGAACGGCGCCAGCCGGTCGAGATGATCGAAGACGATGAAGCCCTGCACCCGCAGCCGCATGACCAAAATCGCCCGCCACGCCGCAGGCAGCCGCATTGCATCGGCCACACCCTTGCCGGAATACCACGCGATCATCCCGCAGACGGCGATGCGGCCGAAATCGTTCATCCGCGGCAGCACCGCCTCCAGCGTCTTGCCGCCCACGTTCTCATAGTAACAGTCCACCCCCTGCGGCGTCACTGCCGCCATTTCCGCGGCCAGGTCGGGATCGCGATGGTCGAGGCATACGTCGTAGCCCAACGCGTCGACCGCATAGCGGCATTTCTCGGCCCCGCCCGCCACGCCGATCACCCGCAGCCCGGCGCGTTTTGCCAGTTGTCCCGCCAGGCTGCCCACGGCGCCGGTCGCCGCCGACACCACGATCGTCTCGCCAGAGCGGATCTGCAGAATGTCGTTCAACCCGACCCAGGCCGTGTGCCCCGGCATGCCCAACACCCCCAGCGCCGTGGAGACCGGCGCAAGATCGGGATCGACCTTGACCACCGCCTTGCCGGGCAAAATCCCATGGCTCGCCCAGCCGACGCCGCCCACGACGGCGTCCCCCGGCGCAAGACCGTCGAAATTCGACGCCAGCACCTCGGCCACGCAGCCCGCGGTCATCGTGTGCCCCACCTCGACCGGGTCGGCATAGGACGCGCCCGCATCCATCCGCCCGCGCATATAGGGGTCGAGTGACAGCCAGATGGTGCGGACCAGAACCTCACCGTGCCCCGGTGCAGGCAAATCGGCAGTTTCGAGCCGGAAATTCTCCAGTCCCGGCGGACCCTTGGGGCGGCTGGCCAGAACGATGCGGTTATAGCGGGTCATGCGTCTCTCTCCCGGGGTACGCTGCGCAATCTAGGGGTGGCGCGCCACCAAGGAAAGCCGGTTCGGCTACTGCATAATCGCAGCCCGGGTATAGGTTTCGGTCTCGACCGTGCCGTCGTCATAGGTCAACTCGATCCGCACCTGATCGACCGCGCCAAGCTTGAAGGTGGCATAAGGCAGCCGGTCCGCCGGGATCTCGGAAAACGTCTCGTCGCTTTCGCAGGGCGGCGTTTCCCATACGCTGGGCTTGCCGTCGTTGATCACATAGCGGATCTGGTCGAGCCCGCAGCGGTAGACCTCGAGCAGGGTGAAGTACAAAAGGTCCTGCCCGTTGAATTCGCGCAGGCTCACCCATTGCGGCTTGATCATCTGCAGGATCGGCTTGACCTGTTCCGCACTGTCGAACTGTGCCGCCGCCGGAAATGCCGCCATCAGCCAGATCGCGCCCGCATGCATCCATTTCATCGCACTGTCCCTCAAATGCGCCGCACTCGACTCTTTTGATATCCCGCATTTCCGCCTATAGTCTGCACAAAACAGCGGGCAGTCGCGACAATGGCAAAAAAATCGGGCAAACCCAAGCCGTTCAATGTGATGATCGTGGGCCAGAACGGCCGGATCGCCTATGAGGCCGCGTTGTTTGCCGCCTCGCTGCGCCATGCCGACCCGGATTTCGCGGGCCGGATCCTTGTGGCAGAGCCGCAGCCGGGACCGAACTGGGACGGCGACCCGCGCATCCAAAATCACGAAATCCGCACTCTGCTCGACGACCACGGGGCCGAGATCGTGCCGTTCGAGACCCGCCATTTCGGCGCGTCCTACCCGGAGGGCAACAAGATCGAGGGCCTGTTCGCCCTGCCGAAGGGCGAGCCGTTCGTGTTCTTCGACAGCGATACGCTGGTCACCGGCAAGCTATCCGGCGTGCCGTTCGACTTCGCGCGCCCCTGCGCCTCGCTCCGCCGAGAGGGCACCTGGCCGCAGCCGGAACTCTATGGTCCCGGCTATCACGAAATCTGGACGGCGCTCTACGACAAGTTCGCCCTCGATATCGGGCCGACCATCGACCTTGCCGAGCCCGAGGACTATTGGCGCCGGTACATGTATTTCAACGCCGGCTGGTTCTTTTACCGCTGCCCGCACGAGTTCGGCCAGCGTTTCCTCGACTATGCGCTCGCGATAAAATCCGACCCGCCTAAGGAATTGATCGGTCAGGAGCTTTATCCCTGGCTCGACCAGATCGTCCTGCCTTTGGTGATCCACTCCCTTGGCGGTGCCCGCCGCACCATCCCCGAGGGGCTGCTCGACGGGAAGGTCACCTGTCACTACCGCGTTTTCCCCCTGCTCTATGCGCGCGAGGCCGATGCGGTGGTCGATGTGCTGGAAACCGTGACGGCCCCGAACAAGATCAAGAAGGTGCTGAAGACCTATGACCCGATCCGGCGCATGATCTATCAGCGTCGAGGGCACAAGGTCCGCGCCCTTTTCGACCGAGACCATCTGCCTGCCCGCGAACAGATGATCCGCAACAAGATCAAGCGCGAAAAGCTGTGGATGCGGTAGACGCCGGACCAGCAATCCCGCGACTGCCTGACGTTCGGTTTGCCGGGCTGGCCCGGCAAGCCTCGGCGCTGGTCCGCGGGAACTCAGTCCGGCCGATCGCGAGACCGGCACATCGCGAAAACGACGCCGATCAGTCCCGCCGCGGATGCCGTCACCATGTGCGCTCCTTGAGCATTCTGGGCGTCCGTGGCCTGAAAAACCCCCGAACTTGGTCCGGGGGGCATGGGGCTGGTACGGCAACCGCTGCCGGGCGATGCACCTTTCGATTGCGACGACGACTGCGCTGCGGGTCGTTGATTTGATCCGTTGTTACGAGGGTATCCGCCGGAACCGGCCTTGGCGATGCCGGCCAAGGCGTTGACCCACACAGACGGGACGGCGGGTATCGGCACCAGACCGGACACCGATGAGATCGAGGGGCAAGAGCGTCTCGCCAGCGCGCTGCCACGCTTGACCTTCGGCGCGCGCATCCCGATCTAGATAACTGGCCCAACCTGACCGGAGTTTGCAGAATGCGCGCCCTCCTGATCTTGCTTGCCGTCAGCCTTGCGGCACCGGCAACCGCCGAAACCCGCGTGCCCTCGGGCGAGGCGGAAATCAGGCTCAGCTACGCCCCGGTGGTCAAGGCGGTGACCCCGTCCGTCGTCAACATCTATGCAAAGCGCGTGGTCGAGGCACGGGTGTCGCCGTTCGCCAACGACCCGTTCTTTTCGCAGTTCTTCAACCTGCAGTCCCGGCCCCGCGTGCAGAATTCGCTGGGATCCGGCGTGATCCTGGCCGAGGACGGCATCGTCGTGTCGAACTTCCACGTGGTCGGCAATGCCACCGACATCCGCGTGGTGCTGGCCGACCGGCGCGAGTTCGACGCCGAGATGCTGCTGGCCGACCCCGACACCGATCTGGCCATCCTGCAGCTGCGCGGCGCGCCGGACCTGCCCGCGCTGGATTTCGCCGATAGCGACCGGGTCGAGGTCGGCGATCTGGTGCTGGCCGTCGGCAACCCGTTCGGCGTGGGCCAGACGGTCAGCAGCGGCATCATCTCGGCCAGCGCGCGGTCGGGCCAGGTGGGCGGCAGGCCGGGGTATTTCATCCAGACCGATGCACCGATCAACCCCGGCAATTCGGGTGGAGCGCTGGTCGACATGGCCGGGCGGCTGGTGGGGATCAATACCGCAATCGTCACCCGGTCGGGGGGCTCGGACGGCATCGGTTTCGCAATACCTGCGAATCTGGTGAAGCAATACGTCGCGCAGGCGGCAGCGGGAAAAAAGGACCTCGTGCGCCCATGGGCCGGGATTACGGTGCAGACGGTCGACGGCCCGCTGGCCGAAGCGCTGGGGCTCGACCTGCCGCAGGGCGTGTTGATCAGTGCACTGCACCCGCAAAGCCCCTTTGCCGAGGGCGGGCTGGAAATCGGCGATGTGGTAACGGCGATCGCCGGGCTGCCGGTGGACGGCGGGCCGGAGATGCTGTTCCGCCTGCTGACGCTTGGGATCGGAACCGAGGCCGAAACCGCATTTCTGCGGGACGGCGCCCCGCTGACGGCCATGGTGCGGCTGGCCCCGCCCCCCGACGTCCCGCCGCGCGACGAGATCCGCATCGAGGCGCGCAGCATCCTGAACGGGCTGAGCGCGGCAAACGTCAACCCTGTTGTGATCCAGAAACTGCATCTGCCGCTCGAGGCACAGGGTGTGGTCGTGACAAGGGTCGAGGATATCTCGATCCGCACCCGGCTGCGGCCCGGCGACCTGATCCGGCGCATAAACGGACAAGCGATCGAGGACACCGGGGACCTGCGCCGCATCGCGCGAGAGCGCGTTTCGGGCTACGAGATCGAGTTCGAACGCGGCGGCCAGCGCGGTATCGTACGATTGAGGAACTGACCGGGCCGGGCCGGCACCGGCAGGCTTGCAACCGGGCCAGCGTGAAGGCAGTACGAAATTTCGCCGAAATTTCGTGGGCGCCCTCCCGGCTCGCGGGCCGCCATTGTCTGGCTGTGGGCTTTGGCCTAAACCGGGCGCGACGCATCGCAACGGGAGAGCCAAGATCATGACCGAGGCACAGAGCTACGGCTTCGACACCCTGCAGATCCATGCGGGCAGCCGCCCCGACCCCGCCACCGGCGCGCGCCAGACGCCGATCTATCAGACGACGGCCTATGTCTTCCGCGACGCCGACCATGCGGCGGCGCTCTTCAACCTTCAGGAAGTGGGCTATATCTATTCGCGCCTGACCAACCCCACCGTCGCGGTGCTGCAGGAGCGTATCGCCACGCTCGAGGCCGGGGTCGGCGCGGTGTGCTGTTCCTCGGGCCATGCGGCGCAGCTCATGGCGCTGTTCCCGCTGATGGCGCCGGGCCTCAACGTCGTCGTTTCGACCCGGCTCTACGGCGGCACCGTCACGCAGTTCAGCCAGACGATCAAACGCTTCGGCTGGGAGGCGAAGTTTGTGGATTTCGACGACCTCGACGCCGTCAAGGCCGCCATCGACGACAACACCCGCGCGGTATTCTGCGAATCCATTGCCAATCCCGGCGGTTATATCACCGATCTCGATGCCATTGCGGCGATCGCCGATGCAGCCGGGGTGCCGCTGATCGTGGACAACACCAGCGCGACGCCCTATCTCTGCCGCCCGATCGAGCACGGGGCAACGCTGGTCGTACATTCGACCACCAAGTACCTGACCGGCACCGGCACCGTGACCGGCGGAGCGGTGGTCGACAGCGGCCAGTTCGACTGGGCCGCCAGCGGCAAGTTTCCCTCGCTGGCCGATCCGGAGCCCGCCTATCACGGGCTGAAATTCGCCGAGACCTTCGGACCGCTCGCCTACACGTTCCATTCCATCGCCGTGGGCCTGCGCGATCTTGGCATGACGATGAACCCGCAGGCGGCGCATTACACGCTGTTGGGGATCGAAACGCTGAGCCTGCGCATGGAGCGTCACGTCGAAAACGCCGAACGGATCGCCGCCTGGCTGGAAAGCCACCCGGCGGTCGAGGCGGTCACCTATGCCGGCCTGAAATCCTCGCCCTACTTCAAGCGGGTCAAGACCATCTGCCCGCGCGGCGCGGGGGCGCTCTTCACCGTGGCGCTGAAGGGCGGCTACGACGCCTGTATCAAGCTGGTCGACAGCCTGGAACTCTTCAGCCACGTGGCCAATCTCGGCGATGCCCGCTCGCTGATCATCCATTCGGCCTCGACCACCCATCGCCAGCTGACCGCCGAACAGCAGACAGCCGCAGGCGCGGCTCCGAACGTCGTGCGCCTGTCGATCGGGATCGAGGATGCCGACGACCTGATCGCCGACCTCGATCAGGCGCTGGCCAAGGCGGGCGCGCCGGGCCGCAAGGCCGGGCTGCATTCCAGGGGCCTGCCGACGGACGCGATCCTGAACAAACCCGTGGACGCCGGCGCGTCGTAGCTCCGCGCGATGCAGGCGGCGGCCGGACCACGCATTGGCCACGGTCCCATGCGTTTCGCGAAGCCGGGCCGGTGCAGGTCCCAAAGGCCCCGGGATCGCAAGCCGTCTAGCTGCGACATTAAGGGACTGTTAGGCAGGACGTGGTGAAATCGCGCGCGCAGGGAGCCGCGCGATGCCCGACACCGAGACCTCGATCCATCTGCCCATCGCCTTTGTCGATGCCCTCAGCCATGCCGACAGCATCGAGGATGTGCTGAAGGTCGGAACCGACTGGCTGACGAGGCTGTTTCCCGCAGCACGCGGGTCGATCGCGCTGATCGACGGCGCGCGTATCATCGACCGCGTCCACCGCAGCGACGGCAAGTTCGACCCGCACAACAACGTGCCGAAGATTCTGCCCAACGCGCCAAGGACCCGGGTCCTTGAAACCGGCCAGCCGGAATTTCTGTCCGACCGGGACATGAAAGCCGCCGGGACCAGCGCGATGCTGGCGCTGGTGTCGTCGGGCATCCGTGCGATGATGATCGCTCCGATGTTCAGCGGGACCAAGGCGGTTGGCACCCTGTCGCTCGCGACGCTTGAGCCGGGCGGTTACAACGAGGCGCACGCAAGCCGGCTGATCACCATCGGCCGGTGGATCGCCAGCCAGGCGCGGCTGATGCAGCAATTGCGCGCCGCCGCGCGGCAGGCGGAAACCGATGCGCTGACCGGACTCGCCAACCGCGCCCGGCTGATGCGGGTGCTTGACGGGCCGGGCATGCTGCACCTGCCCGGCGCAGACGGCCGGGTGATGGGCCTGATGCATATCGACCTCGATTTGTTCAAGGAAATCAATGACAGCTTCGGCCATGCCATGGGCGACGCGATGCTGCGCCATGTGGCGCAGGCAATGCGCGCGGTGACTTCGCAAACCGACCTCGTGGCCCGGGTCGGCGGTGACGAATTCATTATCGTCACCCGAACCGACCGCCGCGGCGCGCATCTGGGAAAACTGGCGCGCGACGTCGCTTCGCGGATCGCCGAACCGGTGCGGTTCGACGGCGCCGAAGCGCGCGTCGCGGCCAGCATCGGGACCGCCGTCGCCGGGCCAAAGGACCGCACCGCAGACCGCCTGATCGGCAATGCCGACATCGCGCTTTATGAGGTCAAACGCACCGGCCGCGGCGGCATCCGCGCATTTTCGGCGAAAATGCGTGCGGCCTACGAAACCCGGCAAACTCTGCTGGCAGAGTTGAAGGAAGCCGTCGACACCCGCACCTTCGAGGCGCATTTTCAGCCCCAGGTCTCGCTGGCCACCGGCTGTTTCAGCGGATTCGAAATGCTGGCCCGCTGGCCGCATCCCCGGCTGGGGCTTCTCGATCCCGACGATTTCCTCTGCCTCGCCGCAGAGGCTGGATTGACCGGCAGGATCGACGCCATCGTCCGGTCCAAGGGTCTCGCGGCGCTGCGCCGTCTGCGCGCCGACGGCTGGGAGGCGCCGAAGATGTCTTTCAACGCCTCGGCCCGCACGCTGGCCGATCCCGACCTCGCCTGCGAGCTGTTGTGGGAGGTTCTGGGCCAGGGCCTGGCCCCTGACGATCTGGTGATCGAGTTCCGCGAGGCGCAGCTGATCGCCGACGACACCGGCACCGCGAAACAGAACATCGCCGCCCTCTCCGAGGCGGGATTCTCGGTCGAACTCGACGACTTCGGAACCGGCCATGCGGCGATGTCCACGCTCGGCACGCTTGCGCTCACCGGCATCAAGCTCGACCATTCGATGATCTCCGATCTGCCTGACAGTCGCAGCGAGGCGATTCTGCGCGCCGTCATCGGGCTTGCAGGTGACCTCGGCCTGACGGTCGTCGCCAAAGGAGTCGAAACCCCCATCCAATACGCAGCGCTCGGCAAGCTCGGCTGCCACATGGCGCAGGGTTTCGGCATTTCAAAACCGCTGCCGATCGCCGGGCTGATCGATTTCATGCGCGGCTATGGCAAGGCCCCGGTTACGCTGGCCGTCGCCGAAGGCTGACAACGGCGCCGCGCCGAAATCGAAAGAGACCGCCATGCGCATGCCTCCGGTTCAATCCAAGGTCGATCCCGCGGCAATCCGCGCTGGTCCGAGAACGGGAGCCGATGGCCAATCCCCACGGCCGTTCCGCGTCGCCGGTCACCGCACCGGCCCGGATCACCCATTGCGACGCCGGCTTCAGCGGCTGCCTCCATGGCGTCCCGGTGACCTATGAAGATTGCCAAGCCGTCATGGGTTTCCTGCCGGCCGGGACGACGATCCGGTGGCTCGGGTCAGCTGTCTGCGGTATCAGCCGCCTCCGATGGCGAACACCATCGTCACGGATGCCCGGGTCGAAACCTCGCCGGCGGCGATCGGCACCGGCGATGCCATCGCCGCGCGTTCCATCATCATGACAGGACGCGGGCTGCCGCTGGATTCGTTGAATTCCAACACTGCGCCCAGTTCCAGCCCCGCGGCCTCGGCGTAAAGGACGGCCTTGCGGCGGGCCTCGGCAACCGCCTGCCGCCGTGCCTCGTCCAGCGCCGGGCCGGGGTCCTGCAACCCGAAGGACAGTCCCTGGAACAGATTGGCGCCACTTTCGATCACCTCGTCCAGCACGCCGCCCAGACCGTCCAGATCGCGCACCCGCACCACCACCGTGTTGCGCGCCTCGAACCCGACGATCTTGGGCCGGGCGGACGAATTGCGGTTGTCCCAGACCGGAGAGAGCGACAGATCGCGTGTCCGCAGGTCGCGTGGCTCGATCCCCGCCGCCGCCAGACGTTGCAGCACCGCCGCGGTGGCCTGCGATGTCTCGCGCATCGCGTCGGCTGCCGCGCGCGCCTCGGCGGTCACGCCCAAAGTGATCGTCGCCATGTCCGGCACGCTGTCGACGCTGCCCTCGCCGGTCACCGTCATCCGCCCCGGACCCGAGTCTTCGGCCCAGGCCGGCAAGACCAGGCAAAGCGCCGCAACCACCACCCAAATCCGCATCATCCGGCTCCCTTTCCAGACGGGGTCCAGTTTTGCCCCATGCCCCCACTCTGGCAAGCGAAATCACCCGGCATCCACTTCCCTTGGGCGAATTCCTGCTATAGGTTCTCGGGACCCAGCGCGGGACTCGTAAGCCACGCAAACTGTGTGATAGATCAGGCGGATGAAGCCCAACTTTGCCCTGAATCTCAGTCATGAAGGGATCAGCCTTCTGCACCGGGCACAGGCGGGCTGGCTTACCGTCGGCGATGTTTCGCTGGACGATCCGTCACTGGTTGACCAACTCGGCGTCCTGCGCCGCACCGCCGCCGATCTGGAAACCGGCGGCATGACCACCAAGCTGGTGATCCCCAATTCGCAGATCCTCTATACCGAGGTCGACGCGCCCGGGCCGATGACGGCCGACCGCATCGCGCAGATCCGCGATGGGCTCGTCGGCCTGACGCCCTACGACGTGCGCGACCTGGTTTTCGACTGGCGCCGCGACGGCGACCGTGCACAGGTCGCGGTGGTCGCGCGGGAGACTTTGCAAGAGGCCGAAACCTTTGCGACACAGTACCGTTTCAACCCGGTCAGCTTCGTCGCCGTCCCGGCCAACGGCGCGTTCGACGGAGAGCCGTTTTTCGGCCCCACCCGCCACGCCGCGACACTGCTGACCGGCGGCGAGACCATCCAGCCCGATACCGAAAGCATCCGGATCATCGGCACCGGCGAAACCGGACCGCCGAAGGCAAAGGCAAAGGCCAAGACGAAACGGAAACCAAAGCCCGCGCCTCGGCCGCAAGCAGACGCGAAAGCCGCGCCGACGCCCGGAAACGGTGAGGCCCCCGAAAAGGCCGAGGCACCGCCCGCAGACGCCGCCACGGCAACGGCAGAACCGGATGTCAACGGGAGCACCGCACCCGCGGCACAACCCACCTTCAGCCACCGAGCGCCCCCGTCCGAGGCACCGCCCGTCTCATCGGATGCACCGGACAACGCCGACGCGATGGTGACCTTCGCCTCGCGCCGCACCAATGGGCAAGCGGCGGCCCCGAAGTCAAACCCCGCACCCGACGCCAAGATCGCACCCCTGCCGGACCCCGCGGCCCGCGGCGCGCCGAACCCTGACCTGCGCGCTCCGCCGAGCATGCCGCCGCCTCGCACCACCGCGGCTATCCCGCCGCCGGCGCGCACCGCGTCTGCGGATGCGGCGCCGGGCCCGGCCCCTTTGCCCGAACCGACACCGGCTAGAAAGCCGCGCAGCCCGGCCAAGGCGGGGGCGGGTCTTGCCGGAACGCTTGGAAAACTCCGGCGCAAAGGGTCCAAGGTCGCGGACAGGGCGCCAGGCCCGCCGCCGGTCGCAAAAGTTTCGATGCCCGAGGCCGGGGCTGCCGCCGCACCGGCACCCAGGCGCGATCCCGCCAATGAAGCCGAAGCGATGACCGTCTTCGGCGCCCGCAGACAGCAGCCTGCGCGCGGCAAGCCCCGCTATATGGGGCTGGTCCTGACGCTTATCCTGCTGCTGGCGCTTGCGATTTTGGCGCTCTGGTCGACCTATTTCATGAGCGACGTGACCTCGGGCTGGTTCGGCACCTTCGAGGAACAGCCCGAGGTTGCGCTGAACGATCCGGTCCCCGAGCTTACCACCGCACCGCCCCCGGTGCGGATCGCGCCCACACCCGTTCAGACCGAAGGCAGCCCCGAGGCGTCCACGAGCGCCGATCCCGCGCCGGAGCCCGTGCAAACGCCCGCACCGGCTGCCGAAAGCGCCCCCGAGATTGCCAGCAGCCCGCCCGAACAGCCCGAAAACCAAAGCCCGATCGACGCCGCCGTCGTCTCGGCACTGACCGACGCCGCCACCCCGGACCAGGAATCCATCGCGCCCGAGACAGGTATCGAAACCGCCCGCCTGGAAGACCCGCCCGCAGACGAGGTCGCGCTGCCCGAGACCGCGGCACCGGCGCCGGTCATCCGGCGCCCGCTGACCCGTCCGGAGGCCGAGGCACGTTATGCCGCCACCGGCATCTGGCAACTGGATCCGGACCCGCTGGCGATCCCCGGCAGCGACCGGATCGAGGGGCTGGTCATCGCATCGGTCGATCCCCGGCTCGGAGCCGCAAGCGCGTCGACGCTGGCGCCCGCCCTGGATCTCGACACGGATCTGCGTCCGGCCGTACCGACACCGCCCGCGGCACTCGGCACGGCCTTCGACTTCGATGAACGCGGACTTGTGCGGGCGACGCCAGAGGGCGCACCCAACCCTCGTGGCGTCCAGATCTTCCGCGGCCGCCCCGACTTTGTGCCCGGACCGCGCCCGGAGGGTCTTGCGATACCGCAGGACGAAACCTCTCTGGACACAGAGGACGTGCGCGGCGAAACCTCGGGGCAGTCTTCGGACCCGGCACCGGAGCAAACGCCGGACGAGTCCGGAAGCCAAGAGCAGATCGCCAGTCTGGGCGGTTTCTCGCCCGGCGATCTGACCGCAATCCGGCCACCCGTGCGCCCGGCATCGCTGTGGACCGGTCCCGAGACCGGCGATCCGCCCACCGACGAACAATCCGCCACTCAGGACGAGACCGGCGAGCCGCCCGCCTCGGATGCATCGGCCACCACCGACCCAACCACAACTGCCGCCGCGCCGCCCGTGCGGCCGCGGGGATTCGGCAACCTTGTCGAGCAGGCCTTGAGGGAAGCGGCGAGAACGCCGGCACCTGACGCCGAGGCCGAGGCCGAGACACAAGTCGCTGTTGCAGCGCCGCGCACGCCATCGATTCCCACTCGGGCATCGGTCGCCAAGCAGGCAACCGAAGAAAACGCGATCAACCTGAGCAAGGTCAACCTGATCGGCGTCTACGGCACGCCCTCGAACCGCAGCGCTCTGGTTCGATTGAAATCCGGGCGTTTCGTTAAGGTAGCGGTTGGTGACAAGGTCGATGGCGGCCGCGTGGCCGCGATCGGCGACAGCGAACTGCGCTATGTCAAGGGCGGGCGCAACATCACCTTGAAGCTGCCAAAGGGATGAGTGCCACACAGGCGTTTTAGAACACCTTTGACGAAAGCCCGTCACCGGCCTTCCCACGCGGTCGCCAAACCGCATCGCGAAAGCCGCCCAAAGCCGGCCGGCACGTCACGGACACCCCTCCGCCTTCCCACAAAGCGGAAAGGCGGGTCGTTGGGCCGGCGTCTGCAACGGCCGCTCAGGCGGCGTCGGGTTTCAACTCTCCCGTGGCGATCTGCTCGGCTTCGATCGACTCAAACAGCGCCTTGAAGTTGCCCTCGCCAAAGCCGTCGTCCCCCTTGCGCTGAATGAACTCGAAGAAGATCGGTCCGATCACCGTCTTCGAGAAGATCTGCAGCAATATCCGCGTCTCGCCGCCGTCCACGACCCCCTCGCCGTCGATCAGGATGCCGTGCTTCATCATCCGCTCTTTCGGCTCGTCATGGCCGGCGACGCGCGCGTAGCTTTGGTCGTAATAGGTCTCGTTCGGACCCGGCATAAAGCGGATGCCGCGATCGGCAATCGCATCGACCGAGCCATAGATATCCTCGGTGCCCACCGCGATGTGCTGAATGCCCTCGCCCCGGTACTTCTTCAGATACGACACGATCTGCCCGGTTTCGCCCCGGTCTTCGTTGATCGGAATCCGGATCCGGCCGCAGGGCGACGTCAGGGCCCGGCTGTAGAGCCCGGTGAACTTGCCTTCGATATCGAAGAACCGGATTTCGCGGAAGTTGAACAGCCGCCCGTAGAATTCGAACCACTTGTCCATATTCCCCTTGAATACATTGTGGGTCAGATGGTCGAGATAATAGAACCCGACGCCTTCAGGATGCGCGTCGCTGATCCAGTCGAACTCGGCGTTGTAGGGGGATGTCTCATAGTACTGATCGATGAAATAGATCAGCGAACCGCCGATCCCGACGATCGCGGGCACATCCATCGTCTTGCCCGCACCCTCGTAAGGCTCCGCGCCATGGCCCACGGCATGCTCGAACGCATGCTGCGCGTCGACCACCCGCCACGCCATCGACGGCGCGCAGGGCCCGTGTTCTTCGGCGAAGGCCCGCGCGTGGCTGCCGGGCTCGTCGTTGATCACGTAGGTGATATCGCCCTGCTGCCAAAGCTCGATTGCCTTGGTCTTGTGGCGCGCTGTCATTTCATAGCCCATCCGGGCGAATAACGTGCGCAGCTCATCCGGCTCTGGATGGGCGAACTCGACGAATTCGAACCCGTCGGTGCCTGCCGGGTTCTGATCGGAAATCACCGATTTCGGGGCATCGTGCGGGAACGGACCCATGACAACTCTCCTTTCTGTTCGCGTATGACGCAATCATATACGCAATCGCGCGGCTTTTCTGCGCGTAATTGGCCATCAAAGGTCGGCAGCACGCGGAAATTTGACAAAAACAGGAAATTGGGCGCAGTATTCACGCATGGATCTGGATGAGACTGACAAACGCCTGCTCGCCGCCCTGCAACGCGACGCGCATCTGACCGCCGAAGCCCTCGGCGGCATTCTGCACCTGTCGCCCAGCCAGGCCGGTCGCCGCCGTCAGCGGCTGGAAGCCGCAGGCCTTATCGCCGGGTACCGCGCCCGGCTGAATCCGGACCGGCTCGGGCTGTCCGTCCAGGCCTTCGTCCAGGTCCAGATGGCCACCCACGACCCCGAGCAGGTCAGGACCTTCGCCCGCATCGTCGAACAGCGCCCCGAGATCATCAGCGCCTGGACCCTCACCGGAGAGGCGGACTATCTTTTGCGCGTGTTCTGCGCCGATCTGGCGGAGCTGAATGTCCTGATCCATCAGGTCCTGCTGCCGCATCCCGCCGTTGCCCGGGTGCAGAGCCAGATCGTTATGGACCAGTTCAAGCCCGACGCGCCGTTGCCGATCTGACCGCAACCGCGGCCAGGCTCGCCACGCTGGGGTGGCATACCGGCTGCCGCCGTGGTCATAGCCCGCGCGGTCCGCCCGGATTTGCGGCAAGCAGCACAAGAACCGGCAACAAGGCTTGAGTTCACCCGCGCCGCTGGCGATGCTGGCCATGCGCAAACCGGAGACATCCATGGAAGGCCTGCTCTTCCAAGCCACGATCTATCTCGCCGCCGCCGTGATCGCGGTACCGCTGGCCGCGCGTCTCGGACTCGGCTCGGTGCTGGGCTATCTGGCAGCGGGCCTGATCATCGGCCCGGCTCTGGGTCTCGTGGGGACCGAAACCCAGGATCTGCAGCATTTCGCCGAGTTCGGCGTGGTCATGATGCTGTTTCTGATCGGTCTCGAACTGGACCCCCGCACGCTCTGGGACCTGCGCCACCGGCTGTTCGGCCTGGGCGTGGGGCAAATCCTCGTCACCATTGCCGTTATTGCCATCGGCGCCATCCTGCTCGGGCAGCCGGTACTCAGCGCCATTGCCATCGGCATGATATTCGCCCTGTCGTCGACCGCGATCGTGCTGCAGACGCTGTCCGAAAAAGGCCTGATGCGCACCCAAGGCGGACGGTCTGCCTTTTCGGTGCTGCTCGCCCAGGATATCGCGGTCATCCCGCTTCTGATCCTCATGCCGCTGCTCGCCGTCGCGCCGCCGCCCAGCATCAATCCCGACGGCTCGGTCAGCCGGCCGATCAGCCCCGCCGTCGGCGGCCAGGAAGCCGACCATCACGACGCCGCGCTATCGCTTGTGGCCGGATTGCCGGGTTGGCAGGCCACACTCGTCACCCTCGCCGCCGTCGCGCTGGTGATCCTGGCCGGCATCTATCTGGCCAATCCGCTGTTCCGCTACATCCACACCACGCGTCTTCGCGAGATGTATACCGCGCTTGCCCTGCTCATCGTCATCGGCATCGCGTTTCTGATGATGCTCGTCGGCCTGTCGCCCGCCCTCGGCACGTTTCTCGCCGGCGTCGTTCTGGCGACATCCGAATTCCGGCACGAACTCGAATCGGATATCGAACCTTTCAAGGGCTTGCTCCTTGGCCTCTTTTTCATCACCGTCGGCGCCGGCATCGACCTCGGCGCCGTCTTCGCCGCACCGCTCACGCTGATCGGCCTGACGCTTGCGATGATGCTTGCCAAGGGCGTGGTTCTCTACATCCTCGGCCGACTGTTTCAGCTTAAGGGCCGCGATCAGTGGCTCTTCACCCTCGGTCTCGCCCAGGCCGGTGAGTTCGGTTTCGTCCTGATCTCGTTCTCGGCGCAGCAGCAGGTCCTGCCGCCCGTGCTTGGGCAGACGCTGCTCTTGGTTACCGCCCTGTCGATGCTGCTGACCCCGCTGTTTTTCATCGTCTACGACAGGCTCAAGCACCGGATGGATGTCGATGAAGACGCGCCGGACCATGACGAGGTCGATCCCGAAGGCCCGATCATCATTGCCGGGGTCGGCCGCTTCGGCCAGACGGTGAACCGCATGGTGCAGATGTCGGGGTTTCGCACAACGGTGCTCGACCACGACCTTGCCACCATCCAGCTGATGCGCAAATTCGGCTATCAGGGCTATTTCGGCGACCCGACCCGGCCAGAGGTGCTGCGCGCCGCCGGTCTGGCCGAGGCCGGCATCCTCGTCGTCACGCTCGACAACCGCGACGCCGCCACCCGGCTGGTGGCCTATGCCCGCCGCGAGCGCCCGGACCTTCACATTGTCGCCCGCGCCCGCGACCGGTTCCATGTCTACGCGCTCTATCGGGCAGGCGCCAACGACGTGGTGCGCGAACTGTTCGACAGTTCGCTCCGCGCCGCGCGCTACGTTCTGGAAAACCTCGGGCTTTCGGAGTTCGAGGCACATCAGCTTGAACGGACCTATTTCGACTATGACCGCGCAGCGGTGCGTGACCTTGCGCAGGTCTGGAAACCGGGCGTCCCGGTCGAACGAAACCCCGACTACATGGCCCGGGCCAAAGCGCACAATGCCGAGCTCGAGGCCGCCCTGCTTGCCCATTTCGACGAGCATGACAAGGATGCCGGCACGTGACCCAAGAGCTTCCGGAGGCCTTCGCGGGCAGAACTCCGGGGAACTGCCGGCGCGCGAACTAGTGCCCCCGTCTGCTGAATGCCCGCAAGGAACAGGTACTGATCGGCGGTCTTCTGAGGATCTTGGTAAACACGCCCGCGCGTTTCCCAACGTAAACTTGACCCCGTCGGCAACTACCTACTAAGGTGGCGGAAACTTTGCGCGCGATAAGTTCTAACCTGCGCAACGCGATCGGACAAGGGACGTCTTGGCTCTGAAAAGGATGGGCGAGCAAGGGAAGACGCATGGGCGAACAAAAGATCAGAAACATGGAAGAGTTCGCCGCCCTCAGCGGTATCTCGCGACCGACCGTTTCGAAATACTTCAACGATCCCAACAGCGTGCGTCCATCGACCCGGGAACGGATCGAGGCCGCGCTGGAGCATTGCGACTATCGTCCAAACATCTACGCGATCAATCAAAACCGCCGGCTGACCAAGAATATCGGGATCGTCGTGCCCTTCCTGGCCGACCCGTTCTTTGCCGAAATCGCACGGCAGATCGAACAGCGCTGTATCGCGGCGGGGTTCTGGCCGATCCTGTTCAGCGCGCACGGGCAACAGGAACTGGAAAACAACATCCTCGACAGCCTGCGCTCGCTCAAGCCCGCGGGCGTCCTGCTGGCGCCGCTCGGCCGCGCGTCGGACCGCAAGAAGGTCGAGGCGTTTTGCGCCGAAGTGCCCACGGTGCTGTTCGACAGCAATATCGCGGGAATCGGTGAAGCCTTTGTTGGATCGGACAATTTCAGCTTTGTCTCGCAAAGTGTCGAGTATCTTAGCCGCACTGGCGAGCCTCCGTGTTTCTTCGAGATGAGGACCCCGGCGAACCCCAACGCCAACAAGCGACGCGCCGCCTATTTTAAAACCATGGAAACCCTTGGGCTGGAACCCCGGGTGATCAAGATCGAGGGCGAAGGCTGGTCGTTCGAAGAGATCGGGCGCGACGGCGCGCGGCGGGTTCTGGAAGACAGATCCTTGCCGACGAACACCGTCCTGTGCAGCAACGACCGACTTGCCATTGGCTTTCTTGCGGCCTGCTATGAACGCGGTCTTCGGGTCGGGCGCGGCGACGGATGCGCCCTGCGGGTAGCGTCGCACGACGATCACCCGTTCTCGCGCTTTACCTGCCCGTCGCTGACGACGGTGGCGCACGACTATGATTCGGTGGCGAATCGCAGTGTCGAGACCTTGTTCGAACTGATCGAAGGCGGCGGGCGCCTGCCGGAGCGAACCGAAACCCTTTTTCCCGCACGCCTTGTTTTACGGGCTTCGGCCTGACCAATCCCTCCAAATCTTGACGCGCGTAAAGTTTTTCTTGACGCGCTCGCAACTTTGCAACTAGGCTTGCGACAGCATCCAAATACAGGGAGGACAAGGATGTATTCCAAGGCATCATTCGGTGCAGCGACTGCTGTTGCGCTTTTCATGGCCGGCGGCGCCATGGCCGAAACGCTCACCATCGCGACGGTGAACAACGGCGACATGATCCGCATGCAAGGCTATACCGACGACTTCACCGCCAAGACCGGCCACGAGGTCGAATGGGTGACGCTTGAAGAGAACGTGTTGCGCCAGCGCGTGACAACGGACATTTCGACCAAGGGCGGCGCCTTCGACATCATGACCATCGGCATGTACGAAACCCCGATCTGGGGCGCCAACGGTTGGCTCGTACCGCTCGACGATCTCAGCGCGGAATACGATGTCAACGACATCCTGCCCGCGATGCGCGGCGGCCTTAGCCACGACGGCACGCTTTATGCGGCGCCGTTCTACGGCGAAAGCTCGATGGTCATGTACCGCACCGACCTGATGGAAAAGGCCGGTCTGGAGATGCCCGCGGCGCCGACCTGGGACTTCATCCGGGAAGCCGCGATCGCGATGACCGACCGCGAGAACGAGATCAACGGCGTCTGCCTGCGCGGCAAGGCCGGCTGGGGTGAGGGTGGCGCCTTCATCACCGTCACCGCGAACTCGTTCGGCGCCCGCTGGTTCGACGAGGACTGGAAGGCCCAGTTCGATCAGCCGGAATGGGCCAATGCGCTGAACTTCTTCGTCGACCTGATGGCTGAAGCTGGTCCTCCGGGATACGCCACCAACGGATTCAACGAAAACCTGTCGCTGTTCCAGCAGGGCAAATGCGGCATGTGGATCGACGCGACTGTTGCGGCATCCTTCGTGACCAACCCCAACGACTCGACCGTCGCCGACAGCGTGGGTTTTGCCCTGGCGCCCGACACCGGCCTCGGCAAGCGCTCGAACTGGCTCTGGGCCTGGGCCCTGGCAATCCCGGCCGGCACCCAGAAGGCGGACGCCGCCAAACAGTTCATCGAGTGGGCCACCTCGAAGGAATATATCGAGCTGGTTGCCGCAAACGAAGGCTGGGCCAACGTTCCGCCGGGCGCCCGGACCTCGCTTTACGAGAACCCGGAATACCAGTCGGTACCGTTCGCGCAGATGACGCTTGACTCGATCAACGCGGCCGATCCGACGAACCCGACCGTCAAGCCGGTGCCGTATGTCGGCATCCAGTTCGTCGCCATCCCGGAGTTCGCCGGTATCGCGACCGAAGTCAGCCAGGAATTCTCGGCCGTCTATGCCGGGCAGCAATCCGTGGACGAAGCGCTAGCCAAGGCGCAGGCGCTGACCACCGACGCGATGGAAGCCGCAGGTTACTGAGGCATCCTCCCATCCGGAGGGCGGTGCAGGTCACCGCCCTCCGGCCCCAACCCACCTTAGACAAATCACCCCAGTTCTGAGACGGTGAAGCCCGTCAACAGAGGAGGCGTGTCCAATGGCCACCCGGCATTCCAGATCCGCAGCGCGACTGATGATGGCCCCGGCGGTAATCCTGCTTCTCGGCTGGATGCTCGTCCCCCTGATCATGACGCTTCTGTTCTCGTTCAAGAAGTATCTTCCCATGCGGGGCGGCGACCTGGGGTGGGTCGGGTTTGAAAACTACGTCCGGTTCGTGACCTCCAGTTCGTTCTGGCCAAGCGTCCAGACCACACTGATCATCGTCGGCGGCGTTTTGGTGATCACGGTCGTTCTGGGCGTTTTACTGGCGATCCTGCTGGACCAGCCGATGTGGGGACAGGGCGTTGTTCGCATCCTGGTCATCGCACCCTTCTTCGTCATGCCGACCGTGTCGGCCTTGGTGTGGAAGAACATGTTCATGGACCCGGTGAACGGTCTTCTGGCACATCTTTGGAAATTCTTCGGCGCCGCCCCCGTCGAGTGGTTGAGCCAGGCGTCGCTGCCATCGCTCATCATGATCGTCAGCTGGCAGTGGCTGCCCTTTGCTACCCTCATCCTGCTGACCGCGATCCAGTCGCTCGACAGCGAACAGCTCGAGGCCGCGGAAATGGACGGCGCGCCGGTTCTGTCGCGCTTCATCCATATCGTCCTGCCACATCTCAGCCGCGCAATCACCATCGTGATCCTGATCCAGACGATCTTTCTTCTGGCGATCTTCGCGGAAATCTTCGTCACCACGGGCGGCGCATTCGGCACCAAGACGCTCAGCTACCTGATCTTCCAACGCGTGCTGGAAAGTCAGAACGTCGGGCTCGGCTCTGCCGGCGGCGTCTATGCCATCATCCTGGCCAACATCGTCGCGCTCTTCCTGATGCGCATCGTCGGCAAGAACCTGGACGCGTGAGGAGATAGACCCATGGCCCGCGCCGTCACCACACAACGCAAGACCATCAACACGCTTGTCGCCTGGATCATCGGCCTGCTGATCTTTTTCCCGATCCTGTGGACGGTCCTGACCAGCTTCAAGACCGAAGCCCAGGCGATCAACGACCCGCCGCTGTTTCTGTTCTTCGACTGGACGCTGGAGAACTACTCAATCGTGCAGGAGCGGTCGGACTACATGCGGTTCCTCTGGAATTCGGTCATCATCGCCGGCGGCTCGACGGTTCTGGGCATCATCATCGCGGTTCCCGCCGCGTGGTCGATGGCCTTCGTGCCGTCGAAGCGGACCAAGGACATCCTGTTATGGATGCTGTCGACCAAGATGCTGCCGGCCGTCGGCGTGCTGTACCCGATCTACCTGCTTTTCATCCAGTTCGGGCTGCTCGACACCCGCATCGGCCTCACCGTCGTGCTGATGCTGATCAACCTGCCGATCATCGTCTGGATGCTTTACACCTATTTCAAGGAAATCCCCGGCGAGATCCTGGAAGCCGCACGGATGGACGGGGCGAGCCTGCGCGAGGAAATCCTCTACGTGCTGACGCCGATGGCGATTCCCGGGATCGCCTCGACGGTGCTGCTGAACATCATCCTGGCCTGGAACGAAGCGTTCTGGACACTGAACCTGACGGCCGCCCAGGCCGCGCCCCTGACCGCCTTTATCGCCAGCTATTCCAGCCCCGAGGGCCTGTTCTACGCCAAGCTCAGCGCGGCCTCGACCATGGCCATCGCGCCGATCCTGATCCTGGGCTGGTTCAGCCAGAAACAACTCGTCCGCGGCCTGACGTTCGGCGCCGTGAAGTAAGGAGAGACCGATGGGACAGATCACCCTGAAACAGGTCAGCAAAAGCTTTGGCGACGTCGAGGTCATTCCGCCACTTGACCTGAAAATCGACGACGGCGAGTTCGTTGTCTTCGTTGGCCCGTCCGGCTGCGGCAAGTCCACGCTCCTGCGGCTGATCGCCGGGCTCGAGGACATCTCCGACGGTCACATCGAAATCGACGGCAAGGATGCCACGGACGTGCCGCCCGCCAAGCGTGGCCTTGCCATGGTGTTCCAGTCCTACGCGCTCTACCCGCATATGAGCGTGCGCAAGAACATCGCATTCCCGCTGCGCATGGCCAAGCTCGACAAGGCCGAACAGGACCGCCGCGTCAAACAGGCCGCCGATGTGCTGAACCTGACGGATTACCTCGAACGGCGCCCCGGCCAGCTGTCCGGCGGCCAGCGCCAGCGTGTCGCCATCGGCCGCGCCATCGTCCGCGAACCGGCCGCGTTTCTGTTCGACGAACCGCTTTCGAACCTCGACGCCGCGCTTCGGGTCGGCATGCGGCTGGAAATCTCGGAACTGCACAAACGGCTCGACACAACGATGATCTACGTCACCCACGACCAGGTCGAGGCGATGACCATGGCCGACAAGATCGTCGTGCTGCAGGCGGGCGTGATCGAGCAGGTCGGCAGCCCGCTGGAGCTGTACCAGCGTCCGCGCAATACCTTTGTGGCGGGCTTCATCGGCTCGCCCAAGATGAACCTGATCGAGGGCCCGGAAGCCTCGAAGCATGACGCCGCCACCATCGGCATCCGGCCCGAGCATATCGAGCTCTCGCAGACCGACGGCCCCTGGAAGGGCACGGTGGGCGTGTCGGAGCATCTTGGTTCGGACACGTTCTTTCACATCCAGTGCAACGTCTCGCCCGAACCGCTGACGGTCCGGGCGACCGGCGAGTTGGACCTGCAATACGGCGCCGAAGTCTATCTGACGCCGCGCCCGGAACACCTGCACCGGTTCGACCGGAACGGTTTGCGGATCGACTGATGCGGCTTCGGGGCAAGACCGCACTTATCACCGGCGCTGCCCGCGGCATCGGGCGCGCCTTTGCCGCGGCCTATATCCGCGAAGGTGCGCGCGTGGCCATTGCCGACATCGACATCGCGCGCGCCCGGACCACGGCGACAGAGCTCGGCGAAGCCGCCATTGCGGTCGAGATGGACGTGACCCGACAGGACAGCATCGACCGCGCCGTCACCGAGACCGCCGAAGCGCTCGGTCAGATCGACATCCTGATCAACAACGCCGCGATCTTCACCGCGGCCCCCATCGCCGAGATTGACCGGGCCGACTATGCCCGCGTCTTCGACATCAACGTCGCCGGCACGCTCTTTACCCTGCAGGCGGTCGCAAGACACATGATCGACCGCGGCATCGGTGGCCGCATCATCAACATGGCCAGCCAGGCCGGCCGCCGGGGCGAACCGCTGGTCGCCGTCTACTGTGCCAGCAAGGCCGCGGTGATCAGCCTGACGCAATCGGCCGGACTGAACCTGATCAAACACGGCATCAACGTCAATGCCATCGCCCCCGGCGTGGTGGACGGCGAACACTGGGACGGCGTCGATGCCTTCTTTGCCAGGTACGAAAACAAGCCTCTCGGCCAGAAGAAGAAGGAAGTCGGAGAGGCCGTGCCCTACGGCCGGATGGGCCGCGCAGAAGACCTGACCGGCATGGCCGTCTTCCTCGCCAGCGACGAGGCCGACTATATCGTGGCGCAATGCTACAACGTCGACGGCGGCCAGTGGATGAGCTGATGCGGTTGTCCGACGCCACCCTCGGCCAGACCCCTGACCGCGTCGTGCGGCCGGTCTACGACCGCGCCTCTCTGACACCCGGCATCGTGCACATCGGCATCGGAAATTTCCACCGGGCGCATCAGGCCTGGTATCTGCACCGGCTGATGCAGACAGGCGAGGCCCATGACTGGGCGATCATCGGTGCCGGCGTGCGCGACTATGACGCAAAGATGCGCGAGAAGCTTCTGGCGCAGGATTGCCTGACCACGCTGATCGAACTCGATCCCGGCGGAACCTCCGCCGAGATCGTCGGTTCGATGATCGACTATCTGCCCATCGAAGACGACAACCGCACGCTCATCGCGCAGATGGCAGCACCGGAAATCCGCATCGTGGCGCTGACCGTGACCGAGGGCGGATACTACATCGACCCGGTCTCGAAAGGCTTCGACGCCGAACATCCCGACATCGTCCACGACGCCCGGAACCCCGGGACCCCAAAAACCGCATTCGGCGCGATGGTGGCCGCCTTGAAGCGCCGCCGCGAGTCCGGCGCCGGACCGTTCACGGGGCAAAGCTGCGACAATCTTCAGGGAAATGGGGATATCCTGCGCCAAACGGTCGTGTCGCTGGCCCGCTTGTCGGACCCCGACCATGCCGCCTGGATCGACGCCAATTGCAGCTTCCCGAACTCGATGGTGGACTGCATCGTCCCGGCGACCGGTCCGGTCGAGATTGCCCTGGCGCAAAAGTTCGGAATTGACGATCAGGTGCCGGTGACACACGAAAATTTCCGGCAATGGGTCATCGAGGACAGCTTCTGCGCCGGGCGTCCCGCCTGGGACCGCGCCGGTGCCACATTTTCGGACGACGTGCACGCCTATGAGATGATGAAGTTACGCATTCTCAATGCCGGGCACCAGGTCATCGCAAATCCAGGAGAGGTCCTGTCGGTCGAAAGCATCGCGGGCTGCATGGGGCACCCCCTGATTTCCGCCTATTTCCGCAAGGTTCAGACCGAAGAGATCGCGCCGCATGTCGAGGCCGTCCCGGGGATGACACCGGCGCAATACATCGACGTCATCGAGCGCCGCTTCGGCAACACCGAAATCGTCGATACGACCCGGCGGGTCGCTTTCGACGGCTCGTCGCGGCACACCGGCTTCGTCCTGCCGATTGTCCGGGACGCGCTTGCCACCGGAGCGCCCGTCGAGGGGCTCGCTCTGGTCGAGGCGATATGGGCGCGGATGTGCGAAGGCACACGGGAAGACGGCAGCCAGATCGCTCCGAACGATCCGTTTTGGGACAGTCTTGCCGTTGCGGCAAGGGAGGCGTGCGACCGCCCCAACGCGTGGCTGGAACAGCGGCAGATCTACGGCGATCTTGCCGACGACCGGCGTTTCGCCCAGGCCTTCGACCGCTGGCTCCGGCAGATCTGGTCAACGGGATGCGAAGCAGCCCTGCGCACCTATACCGAGATGCGATGAGAGTGGA
Organism: Rhodobacter sp.; assembly: GCA_030065095.1. Taxonomy (GTDB): domain Bacteria; phylum Pseudomonadota; class Alphaproteobacteria; order Rhodobacterales; family Rhodobacteraceae; genus JASJCA01. Next base: position 259,446 of record JASJDP010000017.1, on the reverse strand, counting down.
CCGCAAGGCCGATCTCGGCCTGAAATGAACGGTTCCGATTGGCTCCGGCGCGCAATCAAGGGGCGCAGCCCCGCCGCGCCATCGCCGGACTCACATGACTTCCGCAGATCCGACGCGGCCCGGCCTAGCGGATCAGAAACGCCCGGAAATCGTTCACATTGGTCCCCGTCGGACCGGGCACGAACAGGTCGCCAAGGGCGTCGAAAGCCGTCCATGCATCGTGCCCCATCAACAAGGCCGCGGGATCCTGTCCCATGTCCCTCAGCCGCGCTGCCGTCCCGCCGTCGGCAAAGGCACCGGCATTGTCCTCCGAGCCGTCAATCCCGTCGGTATCCGCGGCCATGGCGGCCACGCCCGAGATCCCATCCATCGCCAACGCCATCGACAACAGAAATTCGGAATTTCGGCCGCCGCGGCCGTCCGGACCGCTCAGGGTCACTGTCGTCTCACCGCCGGACAAGACGACGACCGGGCGCCTGAACGGCCGGTTTCGCAAGACGATTTCGCGCGCCAGCGCCGCATGAACCTTGCCGACCTCGCGCGCCTCGCCTTCGAACGCATCCGACAGGATCACCGCCGGGATGCCCTCGGCCTCTGCGGCCTTTGCGGCGGCCTCCAGCGATATCGACGCCGAGGCAACAACCCGCACGCTGTCCCGCGTGAACGCCGGATCCTCCGGGCGCGGCGCATCTTCCGGCGCCTCCTCCAGGTAACGCTTCACCTGCTGCGGCAAGTCGATGCGGTAGGCCCGCACATGTGCCAGCGCCTGGGCCCGCCCCTGCCCGTCCGGCACCGTCGGGCCGGATGCAACCTGTGCCGGGTCGTCCCCGGGCACGTCGGAAACCACCAGCGAGACGACCCGCGCCGGACGCGCCGCCGCGGCCAGGCGCCCGCCCTTGATCCGGCTCACCTGCTTTCGGATTGAATTCATTGCAGAAATCGGCGCTCCCGAGGCCAAAAGCGCAGCATTCAGATCCGCCTCGTCCTGCAGCGTCAGCCCGGCAGGCGGCGCCGGCAACAACGCCGAGCCCCCCCCGCAGACCAGCGCCACCACCAGATCGTCGGGCCCAAGCCCCGACACCGCGGATATCAACGCCTCGGATGCAGCCAGCCCCGCGGCATCGGGAACCGGATGCGCCGCCTCCAGCACGTCGAGATACCTGCATGCGGTGGCATAGCCGTAGCGCGTGACCAGCACCCCCTCCAGCGGCCCGTCCCAAAGCGCTTCGAACGCAGCCCCCATCTGCGCCGCACCCTTTCCGGCCCCCACCACAACCGTCCGGCCGGTCGGCGGGTCCGGCAGCACACCGCTCAGCGCCGCCATCGGATCGGCGGCGGTCACGGCGGCGTCAAACAGCCGCGTCAGGAATTCACGGTCCTCGCGAGTCATGAGCGGCAGTCCTACACGAACAAGCCGACGGCGCCAGCCTTGAGTCCGGTGACAATTCGCAGCTCAACCAATGTTTCCGATGGTACCGCCTCCCCGGCTCGAACGGGCGACGTCTGGATCCACAAATTGCCCAGGGCGTTCGCATCGCTGCACATAGCGCCGACATATTTCAATAAGCTCATTTTCTTAAGCGATTTGGGCATTTCATACTTTCACATGGAAGCCATGTTACGCATCTCATTTTCGATACAAAAACGAGACTGGAATAGCCCCATGTAGGTGGTCCACTCGCTGATATAGGAATATCCCGTTTTCAGAAGGACCGGAGAACGGCCGGGAAGAGAGACAAGCCCGAAGAGATCGTGTCGAAGCTGCGCCGGTTTGCCGTGTCTGCAGGTTGGCGTGGGTCGCGGCGCAATCTGGACAGGACTCAAATGGGGCTGGATGCTCGATTCTGGATCTCTGATCAGGTTTCGGTGCAATCCCCTGAAACCAAATTGAGTGTTCAGAATTGAGCGACAATGCTCAAGGGATTGCAGCTGATCTCGGTCAGATATTTGGTCTTCGGGCGTGGATCCATTAGGTCAATATTAGTGGATGCGTAATCTGGGTGGGGATCAGTTATGCGTATGACGGACCAACGCAATCCTGGGGTCGACCGCTGTATCGCGGTGCCACCGTTGGGCTTACACATATCTCCCTCATATAGGACCCCCAACGGGCCAAAACGGCGACGGGAGCCTCGCCGCATCAACGAAGAGGACCGGAGCCGCCCGCCTTGCATGTGTGCCTCGACAGCTTGGATGTGGATGCGCGTTCCCACCGGGGAGCTGGGTGGCTATGAGAGCTGACCAAGCGCTGACCAATCGATCCAATGCCGGTCCGTCTTCAAGTCCTCAAGTCGATGAACATCGGCTGCGTTCGGATGGCATCCTCACAGTGGCCGAGATCAACTGGTGCCGAAACAGAGGTATCGCCCTCGCCTTTGATCCTGTCCAGTTCGGTTGGGTCACACTGAACTGCGAAGACGATGTTTCCCGGGATAGCCTGCCACGCTCGACAGTAGGGCAGCCTGCGCAGATAAAAATTGAAAATTCAACAGGTTACCGTTTCCGGCGGTGGAGATCGAGTGACGCTGCGGACCTCGCGCGGATGATGTCCTCGGCGAAGCTGTGGCGGTATATGCCAGAAAGCTTCAGCGGTCAGATTGACACGGCCGATGCAGAGCAATTGATCGTGCTGAGCAACTCTGCGGAGCATCAGTATGTTCGCGCGGTCGAACATGCCGGCGAGGTCATAGGTCAGGTGCGGTTGGAGTTCCAGGATGCCCCCGACGCGGCGCCCGAGATCAGCTATTGGCTGGATGAGACGCATTGGGGAAAGGGACATGGCAGCGCGATCGTCGCCAAGTTCACAAAAGACAGCTTTCGCGACCGTCCAGGGCTGAACCGCCTCATTGCAAAGGTTCATAGGGAAAATCTGGTTTCGGCCCGGGTGCTGGAAAAGATAGGTTTCAGGCGATGCCACCTGGGCACGTCCGAAGATGTGTGGATGCAATTTGAAATCCTGCGCAGCACGCTTGGAATTGACGCGGACTGAACTGTGATGCACGTCAATCTCGCGTGCGGAAAAGTCAGCCTGCTTGTTCTGGGTCACGAAGCATCCGAGCGACCGCCTGTAGTATGATGCCGTTGGTGTTGATGTCGGCGTAGTTCGCTGTGGGTTTGCCGGTTTTGGTGTAGATGTTCGAGGCAAAACCGATCGTTGTTTTCGCGGTGTTGCGAACGAAATCCAATAGAAGATCCGAGAACTCGTGCGGGTTGTGTGCGTACCAAAGAAAGGCGGCCTTTGGGCTGATCGCCCGATTCTCGCGCTGGAATTCCTTGGTCTTATATTTCTCGTTCTTGCGAACCGTGTCGATCGCCCAGGTTCGGTCCGGCGCATCGAACTGAAGCCCCTGATAAGTGAACCACGGCGAGCGATCTATGGGACCCTCGGAAACGCACACCAGTTCGCCTGTCGTCTCGTATTCGCGCAGCTGTGCGGCGAACAAAACCTGTGCGAGATACGTCGACTCCGGCGTCAGCCCGAAATCAAGAGCCTCAAGCAACAGCGGCTCTGCACCCAACGGACCAATCTTTGCAGCCACCTCCAGCAACGCCATCTTGCCGTCGCAGGACGGGCGGCCATCGAAGACTTCGTATGGCGAGGCCACGTCGAAGCCCCAGGCGCGGAATGCGAGAGCGGCATAATGTGCGCAGTGCGAGACGAAAGTTGACACGAGCTCGCCGCCCTTAACGGAATAGACGATCCGCTTTTTGATGATCTGGTCGAGATCCCAGGAGGCGATCAAATCCGCGGCGATCTCGCCGCCGAGTCTATGTCGGGAGAGGTTTCGCAGGGCGGCCAGGATACGGCCGGCGTCGCACCCGTCGAAGTTCTTGTTGCCTCGCCGGACGCGATCAGTCTTGATCCACTCGCTTGGCAATCTGCGGCCGCCACTGGTCACCCCTTTGATGTTGGACACGATCTTTTCGATACCGCTTGAGAAGGTCCGCTCGTCGATGATGTCGAGGTCAACGGCGGCCATCAGCGCATTGATATGGCTGCTTACGTCCCACATCGTTGCCGACATCAGGGTGGATTTCGTGCCGCCTGCGTAAAACACGGTGGCCGGGCATAATCCGGTGCGCTTGTCGGTCACTCGGTAGAAATAGCTCCATGCCGTGACCGCATCCTCAAGCAAATGCTGACGCTGCGCATCGGTCAGTGCGCGCGGTTTCTTCTCGATAACCGGGATATAAGCCTCGGTGTGTCGGTAGAGTGAGATGAGTTGGCCCGTCGGTGCAATCGGGCGCGCGAAATCCGAGACCGGGACAAACTTGGTGACCCAGTTCGACATCAAATCTTTCAGTTCGCCAATCAGCGCGTTTCGCTGCGCGGGTGTCTGCAGAATGTCCGGTGGAATCGCCAGAACCAGATCGTTTGTATTGCCCGCCCCCTGCAGCAAACGCGACCGAGACTGACCGTCAAGCGAGGCGGTAATTGTCGGCACGTGCAGTTTGCCGCAATCGTCAATTCCCTGTTGCCCTCCGGCCCGGGAGTTGAGAGCAATGGCGACCCCTGCGCCGAGAAAGCCAGGCGCCTCGGGCGACATCGGCCTGGGCGTATCGGAACAGGCCAGTTGAACCAGGATTTCCGACCTCTGCGTTTTGGGCCCGAACCGCCTTGTCCTGGGCAACGGTCCTTCCGTCACGACCCAATAGCCGTTTCGCGGCAGATCCCCGGGCTCAGATAACTCGCCGGGGCCGGTGCTGAACGCGATCCGCTGAGATCGCAGCGAGGTTTTGAACGCCTCGAATCCGCTCACCATGTGAGCGGCGCCCTTGGGCGGTTCGAACAGGTGCAAGCCGACGCGACGCTCGAAAGTGAAATAGCCGTCCCTGAGCTGCAACTCACATAGACGCATATTCGTCGTCCACTGATCCGCTTCGTGGCGCAAGGCGACATTGGCAAAGACCTTGGCTGCTGCGGCGACGACGTCTTCGGACTTTTTGAGGTTTTTTGCGACCGACAGAAGGATCACGTTTTGAAACTGGTTCGGCGACAGACTGCCCAGATGATCCAGCGCAGCGAAGAGATCAGCTCGCACGCCGCCGAAGAGGCGCAGAACGCCGTTGTTCCAATACTCCGACGAAACGTCTGCAGAGCCCCTTGGCAGAACCAGGACGTTCCGGATGCCCGCCGAGCGAACGCCTTCCGGCGATACCGGCTTGGTCGTATGGGTGCAGGCGATGCTTTGCAGAAGTGGACCGGGAACCGTGTCCGCCGGGTCGGGAACCAGTGCTTCGATCAGGGCCTTCCGGGCACGGTAGGCGGACCGTGCCTGAAAGAAACCCGTTTGAGTTGCGAGACCGGGCACATACCCGATGATCTCGATCAATCCCGAATATTGTAGGAAATACCCGCGCAGCAAGCGTGCAAGCTCGCTGTCGGGTGTCAGCATTTGCCCGTTCGGCGCGACTGTTGAAACGATGCACGACACCGGCAGGCCTTTTTTCAAGAAAGAGCCCAGCATCGCCTGCAGATGTGGAATGGGCGTGCCCGGCATGATGTCGGTGATCACCACAATTGTGGGTTTTCGCCGCTTTGCCGCCCAGGCCGCTTTGCCGCCTGATCCGATCAGGGCACTGCCGGCGGCAAGCGATTGAAGGAACGCGCGGCGTTTCATTGGGTGGATCCCCTTGAAAGCGTGGCGAAACCGACGCGATCTGCCTTGCTCCACGCCGCCAATCTGCCGGTCAGCGCCCGCAGCAGGGCGCGGAACACCGAATAGTAAAGCAGCTGGCGGTAGAACAATCGCTGGATCGGGAACAGCAGCAGAAGGCTGAACTTTTCCTTCCTGTCGAGACAGAGCGCCACGAACGCCGTCACGATGTCCATCAGCGGCAAAGCCAAATAGCCCCAGAACAGATATGTCGGCAGCTCCGGCGAGACCCGCAGATCGTCCGACCAATACCGGCCGGCGAGATCGTACAGCATGTAGAAAAAGAAGATATCGGCCAGCGGCGCCATCACCGGGAAGAGGTATCCGAAGACCGCGAGATCCGGCAGCGACACCAACCCGACCGGGCGGCCTTCACGCGCGGCGCGCTTGTGCTTCCACCCGGTCTGCAACATACCGAGCGACCAGCGCAGGCGCTGTCTCAGAAACGACCGCAAACGGGTGGGCGCTTCGGTATATGCAATTGCGCGTTCATCATAGGTCACACGGTAACCGGCCCGGGTCACCGATACGGTCAAATCTGCGTCTTCGCTGAGTGTCTCGCCCGAATAGAGCCCAGCCTCGCGCACGGCAGAGACGCGCCAGGCACCGATGGCGCCCGGAACGACCAGCATACCGTTGATAAGGTCGGCCGCCCGCCGGTCGATGTTTTGCGCGGTGGTGTATTCCAGCGCCTGCAACAGCGTCAGGATATTGCGCTTGTTGCCAATCCTCAGACGCCCGGCGACGGCGCCGACCCTCGGATTCTGGAAATGCCGAACCAGTGTGGCAACCGCCATGCTGTCGATTTGCGTGTCGGCGTCAATGCAGATCGCGATCTCGGTGTCGATGATGGCATATGCTGCGTTCAGTGCGCGCCATTTTCCGCCATTCGGCTGCTTCAGCAACCTGACGCGCGGTTCATGGCCGAAACGGGCCCGAACGGTTTTGTAAGTGCCGTCATGCGATCCGTCGTCAACGACGATGACGTTCAAGTTGCGGTATTTGCTTGCCAGCACCTTGTCGATGCATTTCGCGATGACGACCTCTTCGTTGAAGGCGGGGATGACCACCGTGACCGAAGGCAGATACCCCGTCGGGCCGATCTGCGGCCGGCGTCGGATAATCGCAAGGACCAAGACGGCGACCGATCTGCCAACGCCGATAAGGATGGCCGCCCAGAACACCCAAACAAAGCCCTCCCAAAGGAGGGCCATGACGCCGAAGGAAATATCATCCAGGACGGTATGCGACCCGGCAAGCGGTGGCATAAGGCTGTCACGTGGCATGCCCAATAGCGTCCCCATCGAGACGAATTCGTAGCCTTGGTCGCGCAGAGCGTTGATCAGGATCGGAACGGCGGCGACGGTCTGCGCCCGGTTTCCGCCTGCATCGTGCAGGACGATGACGTTTCCCGCCCCCGTACTGACTTTTTCCAGGACGTGGGACACAATGCCATCGGCCGTTGTATCTTCCCAATCCGGCGGCACGATATCACTACCGGCAAGGATGTAACCGGCGGACGCCAGAGTCTGCAGCGACTCTGCCCGTCTTGCCGTGAGCGGGCCAGCGTTTCGCATGTAGGGCTCGCGATAGAGCAGCATCGCCCGGTCGGTCATCCCGTTGATCAGCTTCTGGACCGAATTCACTTCTACGACCGTGCGGTAGTATGAGATCTGGTCCATCCGTGGATGCATGAATGTGTGCGAACCAATCTCGTGACCTTCGTCGATCATGCGGCGCACCAGATCGGGCGTTCTCAAGGCGTTGTTCCCGACCAGGAAGAAGGCGGCTGGGACTCCTTCGGCGGCGAGCGTGTCCAGGATCTTGCGCGTGTATTCGGGGTGCGGGCCGTCGTCGAACGTCAGAACGATCTGGTTTGCCGCGGCCCGTCCGTAGCGCTCGATCGAAACCGGCATCGGGAGCTGGAAATAGCTCTGCCCTTTGATACGGCGCGTTTCGGCGTCGAACTCGATCCTGCGCTTGCCAGGCTGCGCTGCCCGGTTGACACGCAGAAACGGCCCCTCGCCTTCATAGCTTACATAGTCTTCGACATGCACGTCACGTAATGCCTGCGCCAGGGCGCGTGGCGTCGACAGATTGGGATCCAAGACGCGCCAAACCCCGGGATCTTCGAAGCCAAGATCGGAAATCGCGATGTTCGAGACGTCTTTGCCTCGCAGCGATACGACCTGATTTTGCGCAGTCACGGCATCCAGAAACCAGATCGAATGGCGCTGGCCGCTATCATCGACGAAGGAGCTGAAACTGTTTTGCGATACCGCGTCCAGTTCCACCCTTCCACCCGCTTTCGCGATCCGTGCCATGGCCTCGGCGTAGCTTATGGTCTTTGGCAGTGGATGACCCGAGACCCAATCGGCCGTGTAGGACCCGATTGAGATCACCAGCTTGTCAGGGGCAATCAGCCTCAACGCCTCGTCCAGGAGGTTCTCGAACCAGCCAAAGGGGGCAAGCGGTGCTGCCGGTGAACCGACCCATGGTTCTTGGAATGAGTTTAGGACCACATAGTCGACCGCGTCGATCAAGCTGCGAGATTTCCAGTATGGCAGGTTCGCCGGTGATATCAGGCAGGTTTCGAGACCGGCATTTCCGAACACCTCTCGAAGATCGCCAAAGAAGATCGCAAGCGCCGGGGCTTTGGCACCTCGCCAGCCAGTGAGGTCGATACAGGTCCCTTGAGCCTCCGCTGCCTCGACCGCGGTCCTGATGTCGTCGATAAACCGCGCGCGGAATTCCTCTTGTTGTAGCCTTTCCACGAAGGCCGCCGGCTGAACGTCTGAACCGATCCCGACGGCGGGCATGACTGAAACCGAATTGGGCGCGCGTCTGCGAAAGGCGGCTATCGCTTGACGTGCTTCGCGGTTCTGGCTCTCGCGCGTGAGATCATAATCGGCCCCGGTGACCGTCAGCCATTCCGGCACCAGCACGTCGATTGATCCGCAATCCCGGCTTAACGAAAGATAGGTCCATTCGGGCGCATTCGGCAGAATTGCGAAGACGCGAAACCCGTCGCTCGCGCCGTCCGGGTTATCCTGCATGGCCGGGGAGTCAATATATTTACTACAATTTAAAGTAGATTCTTCTTGTAATCTACGCGAGATTGTGTGTGGAAAACTTTCGTCCAAAAGGGGACGCAATACACCTGATCTGGCGACTGTTTCGCCGAGGCGACCGGCCTCTTGGGCGGTGCCCATTTTGGCAAGCGAGCGCATCGTAGTGGTCGACGTGACGCCGCCGAGGAATGCCCCTACCCAAACGAGCAGCACCAGGATCGAACCGACGAAAACCCGGCGTACCCATTTGCGCCGGCCCTGGTGGGGGTCGGCAAATACCTGAGGTTGCAACGACCCTCTCCGCTGCTCTCGGAAGGCGGATTGCGATCTACCCCACACGGCCTTCCTCCACGGGTGATCCGGTGAAATTTGCTGCGTGGGATCGTTCGCCTAAAGCGTGAAATGCGGCGTGGCTTTCCGGACGTAGGCACCTCGGGCTGCCGCTGACGGTTTGAGCAGAATCCGTGCCGCCAAACCGATCTGATGGCGATCTCCGCGGGTCGTTCCTGGTGGTTTCTCGCGCCATACCGCCATACGTGTACACCCGATTTTGGATAACACTTTTAAGTTTAGTATTTCGAAGAGATAGACTCCGATAGGTAGTTTTTCGTCTTTTCCAGATTCTCGCTAATGGTGTGCAAAATTTACCTGAGGTTGAATCGAATCGAAACACCCAGAATACACCCATAAGGTGTACAGAATTCGCTATAGAATTTCTAGCTATAGTTGTATCTTCTATTAGAAGACAAAATGCGCCTATAAACACGCGAATAGGCGCGCGCATTTCAAAATTCCCACCCATAGGACTCGGACTAGCCAGATTTTAGATTCGATCAAGCCAAAGTTTGTGAGTATATAGGATTTCCTGGATTATATTATTGGACGTCGTTAAGATTTGTTTCTTTAATATTAACTATTTGTTAACTTTTAGTATTATTGTTTCCCTATGGATGATACGATGCCCTGTCTGGAATGAGAATCCGCTCCGCGCGGCCAGAATCGTAACAGGACTCACGGTCGCCCGCGCCGCGTCAGAGCGATCAAGCGGCTCCAGGTTCGATGATTATTCGACACTTCACGGCGCTTGGATGGGCGGCGGAGACGAGCGTTGCCGCGCATTGCCTCGATCTGGGAAGCCCGGGCTATGCTGCCTTCACCGGCAACGCGATATGGCCCCCATCAAAACCGAAGGATGCAGTCCCATCCCATTTGAGTTTGAGTTCCGCCGTTCGAGATGGCGAGATTGAACGAGCGTGTGCGACGGAAGTCGTCCGAGAAGGCTCTCCAGCAGCGCTGGTTGCACGACATTGGTTGCTCGGGGTTTGCAGGCGGAATCGCTACGAGGTGTCGAAGGCAACAACGAATAGCCCGGTAGGGGCCGCATTCTGCAAAACGCACGAGAGCATGTGATTCGGCCTCTCTCAGGAACTGTTGGTTCCATCGGCCTTTCAATCACAGGTATTGTTCAAGACTGTTTCCGGAAACCCGACTCATGGCGAGGGAATCCCAGCAAAAGGCGGAAAAAAGATGACGGCCTGCAAAGTTTCTGTCTGCTGAAAGGCGGGTGAAGCGATCGCGAAACGCACCAAATCGGCGGTTCGCGACAGAAGTGGGGTAATGAAATGACTGGAGTCTCGGCACTATTGTGTTGTTTGCTTCTCGGATTCGCCGTTACCGAAATTTTCGGCGGCGACGACGATGACCATGAACCGGGAAGAGACGATCCAAAGGATCCACACGATCCCAAACCCCCGGTCGATCCGCATGATCCGTATGATCCGCATGATCCGCATGATCCGCATGATCCGGAATACCCCGATGAACCGCACGATCCAGAGTATCCGGACGATCCTGCTGATGGCACGGATGTGCTTGGCACAGATGGCGACGATACGCTCGCAGGCGGGCTGCTGGACGACTACATCGCAGGATATGCCGGGAACGACGAGCTCAACGGAGACGACGGGAACGACTATCTGGATGGTGGCGAAGGCGACGACACCCTGAACGGGCAGAAAGGCGACGATCAGCTGCAAGGCATGGCTGGCGCCGACATCCTTTACGGCGAAGGCGGCAATGACGAGTTGGTCGGTGGCGAGGGCGACGACGAGGCCTATGGCGACTGGGACGACGACTATGTCCGCGGCGGCCCCGGCAACGATATGCTGAAGGGCGGCGCGGGCGAAGATGCCGTCGACGGCGAGGAAGGCGACGATTCTGTCTACGGAGGGCTCGGTATGGACACGTTGCTTGGGGGTGAAGGCAACGACCTTCTCGACGGCACGCTGATCATCGATCCGCAGGGGTCCGACACGGACGCTGCTGATACGCTTTACGGTGACGTGGGCGACGACGTGCTTTTGTTGGGGAATGGCGATGAAGGCACCGGCGGCGACGGCGCAGACACCTTTGTCTACGGCACATGGACCGACGGCGAGGCGCCAACGATCACCGACTACGTTGCGGCGGACGATCAGATCATCATCAACTATGACGAGACGGTGACCCCGAACCCCGACGTAACGATCGAGACCTTGATGGAGAACGGCAACGAATACTCGGTTGTCAGCGTCGACGGACAGGCGGTCGGTCGGGTCCTGGTGAACGACGGTGCACCCGCCTTGACGGTTGGGGAAATCGCGCTGGTCCCGGTGGTCTGGTAACCAGGCAGAGTGAGCAGTAGGCGCCCGAGTGTCATTGGGCAGGACATAGAGGTTCGGGTGAGGCCATGCGGCTGTCCCGAGCCTCTTTTTTATGACGGCAACTCATGACGGGACGGGAAGGTCGGTTTGGATTTTGCCCTGGGATCAGAGACGGTGGGGATCAGCGTGTCCGACCAAGATACGCTGTTGAAAGCCGTCCGCGAAAGACAGGCCGGCGGCCGTGGATTTACAGTGGCGACGTTGAATTTGGACCACGTTGCGAAGATCGCGGTCCTACCGGATTTCGCCCAGGCTTACATGCGACATGACTATGTGGTGGCCGATGGTCGTCCTGTCGTTTGGTTGTCCTGGATTGCGGGGCATCCCGTCAAATTGACGCCTGGTTCGGAGTTGATTTTGCCGCTATGCCGGGTCGCGTTGGACCTCGGCGCCCGTGTTGCGCTCATCGGGAGCACGGATAGCGTTTTGCAGACTGCGGCGGGCGCGTTGCAGGCTCAGTTTCCTGGGTTGCACATATGCGCCAAGATCTCTCCATCGCAGTCATTCGATCCCTATGGGGAAGAGGCCAACCATATCATCGCCGAGCTTAGGCGAACCCGAGCGCAGCTTTGTTTTGTCGCCCTTGGCGCGCCAAAACAGGAATGCTTTGCGGCACGGGCGCACGTTCTCGTCCCGCAAGCTGGGTTTGTTTCAATAGGTGCGGGTCTCGACTTCATCTCCGGTCATCAACGGCGCGCACCCCGTATTTTCCGGCGGCTGGCTTTGGAATGGTTCTGGCGAATGCTGGAAAATCCCCGGCGCATGATCCCCAGATACGCCCGTTGTTTTCTGATTCTGCCCCGCCTCGGGGTCGTCGCGTTCAAGACCAGGCTCGCGGGGATATCCGCAGATTAGTCGGCGCTACTTGTACTCAATCAGGTCCGATCGCCGGGCACCCAACCGGCGAAGGTGATATGACATCACCCCAATCGCCTCTGGAACGCGCCCCAGAACAGTAAAGAAGGCGTATTCCCAGGCCTCGCGGCGCCCTATTCCCTCACGCCACGCGAGCCGAGAGACCTGTAGAGGATAGGCCAGCCAGAGCAGTAGACCGGCGAAACTGGCGAGACTGGCGAGGACGCAGATCGAAGGCAACACCAGCCCCCAAACTACCGCCCTTCGCGTTTCAGCCTTCCAATGTCGCTCTGGCGGGCGCCCGTACATCGCGGCGCCTTCAGCAAATGCGTAACCGGCACGTTTCGTCCGACTCCACCATTGTGGCAGCCGTGTGATTGCGGCGTCATGCCATGTCATCTCTGCATCGATACGCCAGATCTCCCAGCCCTCTCGCCGCAATCGCAGACAGAGTTCGGGCTCTTCCCCGGCAATCAGGTCTTCGCGGAACCCTCCGATATCCTTCAGTGCATCGAACCGCACAACCGCGTCGCCTCCGCAAGCTTTGGCGCGGCCGACCGGAGTATTCCATTCCCGATCGCACAACCTGTTAAAGACCGATGTCCTCAAGGACAGCTCTCGGCGCCGTCCGCAGACGACCGCCGCGGCGGGAGTCTCGTTCATGAAGCCCAGGGCCTCTTCGACCCAGCCATCTCGCAACACGCAGTCGCCATCGATCAATTGTACAAATTCCGGTGGCCTGCAGGCGAGCGCCTTAAGCCCTGCGTTCCTCGCCCGCGACGCAGCGAATGGACGCGTCGCGTCAAGGGCGACCGTTTCGGCACCCGAGCTTTCCGCGGCTTCGAGGCTGCCGTCCGTCGACCCGGAATCGACATAGACAATGCGCCGGAATTTGCCCTGAAGCGACGCCAAGCACCTGACAAGGCGATCACCTTCGTTCCGCCCGATGACCACACAATCAATCGTTGAGGCCACCACAGGATCGATGTCGGCGGACGTCGCCAGACGATCTGTTTCATGGTCTTTCGGCATCCGGTTTTTCGCCCTACTGCCCAACCGAGTTGGCGACCGCCACCAACGATCATGCTGTGGCTCGCAATTCGGCAAGGACCGCCACACCCGACGATCCAGCGCCGGCTTTCGCTTGTCAATTCCTGTCGCACTAATGTAGTGTAACACACTATAAAATATAGGAAATATCAACAAGATTGACCACGAATGCCGAACGGTATCGCATATTTGGCCCTATTGTTGTGGCCGCTGGTCTGCCTGGTGTTGTTTCGGTCCATGAAGCTGGAACGCGCCGTGATCTGGTCGCTGATTGGCGGCTATCTTTTGTTGCCGCCGGTTGCGAGTTTCGACCTGCCCCTGGTCCCGCCGCTCGACAAGTCATCAATCCCAAGTGTGAGCGTTTTTCTGATCTGCCTGGTATTCCTCGGCCGAAATATGTCGGTTTGGCCGCACTCCAAACTCGCCCGGCTGTTGCTGGCGGGTTTCGTGATTGGCTCCGTTCCCACGGTTCTGGCAAACTCGGACGCCGTCGTCTTTGAGGTGTTTGCAAACAGCGATCCGATTTCTTTCCCAGCCTGGTCGTTGCCGGGTTTGGGCTTGCGTGACGTCGCCTCTGCCTTCGGGGGGCAAGTGATCGCAATCCTCCCTTTCCTGTTGGCTCGACACCTCCTTGCGACCGAGGACAACATCCGTGAACTCTTGCTGGCAATCGTGATTGCGGCGCTTGTCTATTCGGTGCCGGCCCTGATCGAGATCCGCCTGAGCCCGCAGATCAACACCTGGGTCTACGGCTTCTTTCAGCACGAGTTTGTACAAACCATGCGGTCCGGCGGGTTTCGACCGATCGTATTTCTGGAGCATCCGCTTTGGCTTGCCATCTTCGTGGTCGCAGCGCTGCTTTCGGCGACGGCGTTGATGAAAGCCTCGGTGGACGAGCGGAGGGTCCGGTTCGTCCTGGCGATGATCTACCTCGCCGGTTTGCTCTACCTATGCAAAAGCCTGGCAAGTTTCGCATACGGCGTTTGCCTCGTTCCTGTCGTCTTGTTCGCGGGCATGCGTCTGCAGATCAAGATCGCCGTCGCATTCGCGCTTGCGGCCGTCATCTATCCGCTTTTGCGCGGCGTCGGGTGGGTTCCCGTCGAGGATATTCTGGAGTGGGCCAATTCCGTCAATCCGGCCCGGGCGGCGTCACTTGCCTACCGATTTGAAACTGAAACGCTTTTGCTCGAACGGGCCAGTGAACGTCCTTGGGTCGGCTGGGGCGGTTGGGGCCGCAACCTGATCCACGATTCCGAAACTGGGGAATTGCTGACAATTCCCGACGGCCGCTGGATTATCGTGTTCGGAACCTATGGATGGCTGGGGTATGTCTGTGAATTCGGGCTGTTATCTCTGCCCATCTTTCTGCTGGGCAGAGCGGCGCTGAACGCATCGGGACATCACATTTCACCCTATGCGGCCGCTGCCGTCCTTATCCTCGGCATCAACATGGTGGACATGCTCTTGAACGCTGCCCTGACACCAATCACCTGGATGCTCGCCGGTGCCGGCTTGGGATATGCCGAACGGCTCAAGTTGCAGCAGAAGGCTGATGCGGCTGTCACACTTCGTCCGGCCATTGGCACGGTGGCGAAGGATCGGGTTCCAACGACGATCATGTAGACGGCCCGTGTTGTCGTTGAGCGATCAAGCCGGAGCCTTTGGTTTTTCGGAAATTACTATAAGTTGCGGGTGCTTGGAGCTAGTCAGCTTTGAATAGCGGGCCCCACGCACCGACTCAGACCCGTCGATTTCTGCTGATTTCGCGATTTGGAATAGTCCACTTGATTCACCGATTTTGTCGGAGATCTAGAAACAGGCCGAATGACCGAAATTAGCGCAATTATCTGTTTTATAACAAACTCTTACGGGAAGCCAATCCGAAGGTAACGCCGCGAGGGTACCGCGAATAGCACCTGTCTTCTAAGCAGAAAGAGGGTTTCGGGGGTGAAACCGTCAAGACATTCGCCAAAGCAGGCCAATCGTGACGGATTTTGACAAGCACAAGTTGGACGGCGACATCGCAATAGTCGGGATGGCAGTTCATGTCCCGGGCGCGTCGACGCTCGGGAAATTCTGGGGCAACCTGCGGGACGGTGTCGAGTCGATCCGGACGCTCGATGAAGAGACACTGATCGCAGCGGGGGAGTCGCCTGAAAAGATCCGTCGCAGCAACTACGTCAAGGCCGCGGCCACTCTCGATGGATTCGATGAATTCGACGCGGAATTCTTCGGGTTCAGCCCGAAGGAAGCCGCGATCCTCGACCCGCAGCACCGGCAATTCCTAGAAGTCGCATGGGAAGCCTTGGAGGTCGCTGGCCACCCGCCCGACTCCGTCGACGGCAGTATTGGTGTCTACGCCGGTTGCGGTATGGGCAGCTATTTCTACTTCAACCTCTGTTCGAACCCGGATCTGGTCCACGAAACCGGCACGTTCCTTCTGCGCCATACCGGCAACGACAAGGATTTCCTGTCGACGCGGGTCAGCCACGTGTTCGATTTGAAGGGCCCCAGCATCAATCTGCAAACGGCCTGCTCCACATCGTTGGTGGCCGTCCACTTCGCGTGCCGGGCGCTGCGCGAAGGCGACTGTAAGATGGCCCTCGCCGGCGGTGCGACGATCGTGCTGCCGCACGGCCGCGGCTATCTTTACAACGAAAACGAAATCCTTTCGCCAGACGGACACTGCCACGCCTTTGACCACCGGGCCAAGGGTACGGTCTTCGGCAGCGGTGCAGGTGCTGTGGTTCTACGCCCACTGGCGGATGCGATTGCCGACGGTGATCACATCTGGGCAGTCATCAAGGGCAGCGCGGTCAACAATGACGGCGCGACAAAGGCCAGCTACCTTGCACCCAGCGTCAGCGGTCAGGCCTCCGCGATGGTCGCGGCTCACGTTGAGGCCGGCATCACAGCGGATACGATTGGCTATGTCGAGTGCCATGGCACGGGCACATATCTTGGCGATCCCATCGAGATCTCTGCGCTGACCGATGCGTTCCGCCAAACCACCGATGCCGTCGGCTTTTGCCGCGTCGGTTCGGTCAAATCGAACATCGGGCATCTGGACACTGCGGCCGGGGTGGCAAGTCTGGTTAAAACCGCGCTTTCGCTAGACAAGCAGGAGATTCCACCGTCCCTCGGCTACGAGGCGCCAAACCCAGTTATCGACTTCCATACCAGTCCTTTCTTCGTAAACGACGCTTTGGCGACCTGGGATCAAGGCACCGGCCCTCGCAGGGCCGGCGTCAATTCGCTTGGGGTCGGTGGGACCAATGCTCATGTCATCCTGGAAGAAGCACCGCCGGCAAGCGCGAGCGGACCATCCGATTGGCCATTCCATCTTTTGACGATGTCTGGCCGATCCAAGGCGGCGTTGCAGGCGAACGCGTCAGCGCTGGCCGATCATCTGCGGATGCACAAAGATCAGCCGCTTGCCGATGTCGCCTTTACCCTGAAAGAAGGGCGGCGCGCTTTCGAGCATCGCCTCGTCTTGGTGGCGGAGACCCATGAAGAAGCGGCTTCCCTTCTCGATAGCAAAGACCCACACCGTGTCTTCGCGCACAGCCGTATTGGTGACGGCCCGGATGTCGTTTTCATGTTTCCCGGTGGCGGTGCGCAATACCCGAACATGGGGCGCGATCTATATGAAACCGAACCGGTCTTCCGCGACTGGATGGATCGGGGGCTAGATATCCTGCAATCCAAGGTAGACCACAATGTCCGCGACATTTGGCTGCCGCCGAAGGAAGATGAGGCCGATGCGGCGGAGGCACTGAAACGGCCCTCGATCCAACTGCCTTTGATCATGATCGTCGAATATGCCCTGGCCCAGCTTTGGATGTCCTGGGGCGTGCGCCCGGCCGCGCTGGTCGGGCACAGCATGGGCGAGAACACGGCCGCGTGTTTGGCAGGTGTCATGTCATTCGAGGATTGCATCGATCTGGTGCTGCTTCGCGGGCGTCTGTTTGACACCGTGCCGGCCGGAGGCATGTTGAGCGTCCCGATAGCGGCCGATGACCTCTCTGCGTTGTTGAACGACACGCTGGACATCGCGGCCGTCAATGCGCCCGAATTGACCGTCGTGTCGGGGCCAAACACAGCCCTGGATGCGTTTGCGAACAAACTCGCCGAGCAAGGGATTGCAACCCAACGCATTCCAATCGACATCGCCGCGCATTCCCGCATGCTTGAACCCATACTTGCCGACTTTCGGGCATTGCTTGCCCAGATGGATCTAAAGGCCCCGGGCATTCCACTGGTGTCCAATCTCACGGGCAAAGTTTTGACGGAAGATCAGGCCACCGATCCCGGGTATTGGGTCGAACACCTTCGCCATACAGTACGTTTCGCCGACTGTATCGCAACGCTGGCAGAGCGGTCCGGCCAGGTCTTTCTCGAAGTCGGCCCCGGCAAGACGCTCAGCTCGCTTGCGCAGATGAACCCGCACGTCACCGCCAATCAGGCCTTTGGCACGTTGCGCCATGTCGATCACGCCATTGCCGACGATGTCCAATTTCTTGGCGTCGTCGGGCGGCTTTGGGCGACGGGCGTCGATGTCGATTGGGGCCAGCTATGGGGCGAAGAAAAGCGCAAGCGCGTGCCGCTGCCAACCTATGCCTTCCAACGCAAACGGTTTTTCATCGAACCTGGTGAGCCTCGGAATTCGGAAAAACGGGCGCCGGTTGCGCGCCACGATGATATCGCGAACTGGGGCTATCGACCGGTCTGGCGGCCGCGTCTTGCCGACTACGATCTGGAAATCGACCAAGGCGTCCGCGGTGCCGAGCCGCAGACCTGGCTGATATTCGTCGACGACACCGGTATCGCCCGTCCTGTCATCGACGAATTGCGCGCCGCGTCGCATAGGGTGATCGAGGTCGTGGCGGCAGATGTTTACGCTCGCACCTCCGAATTCTGCTACTCTCTTGCGCCGGAACTCGGACGCGACGGCTACGACTTGCTTGTCCGGGATCTGATGTCCCGCGAGTTCGCGCCAACGCGAATCGTGAATTTCTGGCCGGTCGCTGACAACACGAAATTCCGCGCGGGCAGCAGTTTCTTCGATCACTGTCAGGAGATTGGATTTTACAGTCTCATGCACCTTGGACAGGCTTTGGCGCAAGAAAACGCACCAATGCCGGTCCATATCACCGTGGTAACCTCCGGCGCCGCGCAAGTGCATGACGAAGCGCTGCTTTATCCCGAGAAATCAACGATATCCGGCCCTGCCGGTGTGATGCCCAAAGAGCTTGCGGGCATGTCCTGCGCGACATTTGACATCGATTTGCCCGCGCGCGCGGCGGACACAAAACGGCTGTCCTGGCTGCCGGAATTCAACCGGAAATCCGAAGCAATCGACAAACAACGCCCGGCTTTGACCGAACGGTTGCTCGAAGACCTGCTGGCGCCGCCAAGAAGCCTCACGGGTGCCTATCGCGGAGACAAACGGTTCGAGCTCGAATTCAGGCCCGTCGCACTGACCGAACCTGCTGCGGTTTGCGACGCCGGATTCCGGCACGGCGGCGTTTATATGATCACCGGTGGTCTGGGTGGGATCGCTTTCGCGGTGGCAAATAGGTTGGCCGTGACCTACGGCGCGAAGCTTGTGCTTGTGTCGCGGTCCGCTTTGCCTCGCAGGTCGGATTGGCAGGACTATCTGCGCAAGCATCCTCCTACCGACACCACGGCTCGGCGGCTGTTGTCCTTGCAGCAGTTGGAAAAGGCGGGCGCCGAAGCCATGATCGTCAAGGCCGATGTCTGCAACTTCGACGAAATGGCCGACGCCGTCGCATCGGCGAAAGCGCGGTTTGGCGCGATCCATGGTGTGCTGCACGCCGCCGGAACGATCAAGGACGCTCCGTTTCTGACCAAGACCGCCCGGGATGTCGAGGAAGTGTTGGCCCCGAAAATTCGCGGACTTCAGGTTCTCGACGCTTTGTTCCCCGATGGATCGCTCGATCTGCTGGTCCTGTTTTCGTCGACCAGCACGATAATGCGCCCCGCTGGCCAGATCGACTATGTCGCCGCCAACGAATACCTGAATGCCTACGCCAAAAGCCGGCGCGGCGGTGCTACCAAAGTGGTAGCCGTCAACTGGGGCGTCTGGTCGGACGTTGGCATGGCTGCCGCCGCAGTCGCGGAGTTATCAAGCGCGTCCGCTTCAGCTCCGGTCATGCTGACGAAGACGCCACTTTTGGATGAGGCGACGTTCGACCGGCAGGGCAATCACATCTTCAGCGCACGGCTGTCGCCCGCGACGAACTGGGTTCTGGACGAGCATCGCACTGCCGAGGGCCATGCGCTTTTGCCCGGCACTGGGTACATTGAACTGGCTGCCGAAACGCTGTGCGAGCTTGGCGAGACCGGGGCGTTCCGGATCCGGGATCTCCTCTTTTTCCAGCCATTCAGGGTTCAAGACGGTGAGACGCGCGATTTGCGTGTCCGCCTGTCACCCCACGAAAACGGATACATTTTTGAAGCGCTCGGCGGCTACAGCGCCAACGGCCGGCAAGGATTTGCCGTGCATGCACGGGCGCTTCTAGAGCCCGTGGGATCACCGGCCGAAACGTGCGGAAACCTTCGTATCGCAGACATCGAGAGCCGTACGCAACACGTGACGGCCAGCGTTCCGCTGCAGTTGCCGCAACAGGCACATATGAACTTCGGAGCACGGTGGCGGGTCTTGCGGGACAAGCGCCTCGGCGACCGGGAAGGACTCGCCCGGCTTTCGCTGCCGCCTTCCGCCGCCAAGGATTTGTCAGACGGGTATCTGACGCATCCCGCTTTGCTCGACCTCGCAACCGGCTGGGCGATGGAGCTTGTCGAAGGCTACCAGCCCACCGCGCTTTGGGTTCCGGTCTCCTATCAAAACGTTCGTGTTCGAAAGCCCATCCCGAAAGATATCTGGAGCTGGGTGCGTGTTGGGCAACGGTCTGAGAACACAAACGAATTTGCATCGTTCGATGTGACCATCTGCAACCCCAATGGCGAGATCTGTCTAGAGATCGAAGGCTTCTCGATGAAGCGCCTCGGCGACGCGCCGGGCTTCGCGCAAGCTCCCGAAATCGACGCGCGCGTGCTTGAATTCGACGACGCAGGCCAAGAACCGGCCCGCCCAATGTCGCCGGCTGCAGAACGCCAGGCCTACAATGTCTCGCAAGGCATCCGCGCCGACGAAGGCGGAGAAGCCCTGATCCGCGCCGTGGCCAGCGACCTGCCGCAGGTTGTAGCATCGTCCCTCGATCTCGAGGGGCTGATCACGCAGACAAATGAACCGGACATTCCAGGCGTAGGGCAAAACCAAAACTTCGACCGGCCGGCGATGGATACGGACTACGTTGCGCCCACGAATGAGACCGAAACGGCGCTTGCGGGTTTTTGGCAGGATTTGCTTGGTGTCAAACAGGTCGGGATCCATGACAGCTTCTTCGATCTCGGAGGTCACTCTCTGATCGCTGTGCGGCTCTTCGCCATGATCAAACAAACGTTTCGGGTCGAATTTCCGATCTCCGTCCTGTTCGAGGCGCCGACGATCGCCAAATGTGCAGCGCTTATCGCCGAGCGGTCGGAGATCGGGGGGGTGAGGGAGGCCCGCTCCAAGGACGCATCGCGCGAGTTCTCTTATCTCGTGCCGATGCACAACAGCGATGGTGTGTCCAAGCAACCGGTTTTCATCGTCGCGGGAATGTTCGGCAACGTGTTGAACCTGCGCCATCTCGCGCAGCTTCTCGGGGTCGATCGCCCGTTCTACGGGCTTCAGGCCCGCGGGCTCTTTGGCGATGCGGACCCGCACCGGACGATCGCTGGCGCGGCCGCCGACTACATAGCCGAAATCAAAACGGTTCAGCCGTCGGGGCCATATTTTTTGGGCGGATTTTCGGGTGGTGGCATCACAGCCTTCGAAATGGCGCAGCAGCTATCGACAGCCGGTGACGAGGTCGCATCGCTCATAATGCTCGACACGCCTTTGCCGGTCCGACCGAACTTAACACGGCCGGATAAACTATTGATCAAGTTACACGAATTGCAGCGCAAGGGCATTCGCTACTTAGGTGAATGGGCAACGGCGCGCTATCGCTGGGAACTGGAAAAACGCGAACTTCACGATTCAGCCGTGATGGCAGACGATCCGTTGCACTTCCACGACCGGGATATCGAGGCAGCCTTCCGCGCTGCCGTCGCTGGCTACGAATTGCGACCCTGGTCCGGTCCTCTGTCGCTATTCCGTCCACCGCTCGACCGCCATTGGTCCGTTTCGCACGGCCAGTTCGTCAGCAGAGAAAGAGAGTACGTTTTCCCAGACAATCAGTGGGCCCAATGGGCCCCGAATATCAAGGTCTTCGAGGTGCCGGGCAGTCACGACTCGATGGTGCTTGAGCCTAATGTCCGTGTTCTAGCGCAACGCATTCGCGAGACGCACGACGCAGCTGAACGCCGGAACGCGTTAGAAGAACCCCAAATGCCGATGCAATTCGGCGCAACAGCCGCGGAGTAGACATCATCGCCGATCCAACGCTTTTGACCGTTGTGTTGAACTACCGGACGCCGGATTTGACGTTGCAGGCGGTGGAAGCTGCGTTGCGCGAGATGCGGGGAGTGGACGGCGAACTGGTGATCGTCGACAACGCATCGGGCGATGGGTCATTCGAGGCGCTCACATCGGCGGCCTCCGCCAACGGTTGGACGGAGGGCGGACGTGTCAGGGTTATCCAATCCAAGCGCAACGGCGGCTTTGGTGCCGGGAACAATGTCGGGATAAGGTCCGGTCTCTCATCCGGCGCACGCCCCGACTACGTCTATATCCTGAATTCCGACGCATTTCCCGACACGGGCGCCATCGATGCACTTCTGGCACATCTCCGGTCGACACCGGCGACCGGGATTGCCGGAAGTTTCATCCACGGGCCGGATGGTGCGGCGCATGTCACAGCGTTTCGGTTTCCGTCCGTTGCAGGGGAGTTCGAGGAAGCCGCCGGTACCGGTGTCATTTCCCGCCTTCTGGCGAAAAGTGTCGTCCCGCTCGGCATTCCGGACAAGACCTGCCCGGTGGATTGGCTTGCCGGGGCCAGCCTGATGATCCGAGCAGAAGTTCTCGACGACATCGGGCTCTTCGACGAGGGCTTCTTCCTCTACTTCGACGAAACCGACCTCTGCAGCCGCGCCGCACTAAAGGGGTGGCAAACTGTCTATGTGCGCGAAAGCTCGGTCACACATATTGGCTCGGCGTCAACCGGCATGAGGTCATGGCGGCGGACCCCGCAATATTGGTTCGACTCGCGCATGCGCTACTTCGTGAAGTCGCGCGGGGCAAGCTACGCCGCCCTGGCCACTCTGGCCCACATCGCCGGCGCGATGATCTACCGGCTTCGCCGCTTGGTGTCCGGCAAACCTCGACGCGACCCGCCGCACTTCCTACGGGATCTTGTCAGCCATGCGCTGCGCACGGCCTATCGTGGCGTCTTGCGGTTCTTTCGCCGAGGCGATGTCGGTCCTTTGACGCGCAAACACAGCCTGGAAACCGGGGACGAGTCCGATGCTGCAACGTCATGATATAAAAACAATTTCTTCGGTATTGGTCGGGGACGGCTCGCTGCTGATCGACTGCGGTGAGGTCTTGCTGAACCATGGCTGCCGGATCACTTCGGTGGTCACTGCAAACCCTGAGATCCAGGCCTGGGCCACCAACCAGGGCATCACCGTTCAAGGGTTCAGTGATGGTCTCGCCGGCAACTTGGCCGCCGAACCTTTCGATTGGCTGTTCAGCATCGCAAACTCAAGGATCATCCCGGACGAGATTCTCGGGCTCGCCCAGAAGGGTGCGATCAATTTTTTTGATGGCCCACTGCCACGCTTTGCCGGCGCGAACGCTCCGGTTCGGGCATTGATGAATCGCGAAACAGAATTCGGCGTTACCTGGCATATGATGGAAACCGGCGACAGCGGATGCCGCATCGCCGCCGAGAAACGTTTCGAAATCGTAGGCGTTGAAACTGCGTATTCGCTGAACGCCAAATGTTATACCGCGGGGCTTGAGTGCTTTGGCGACCTGGTCACTGAGATCCTGGCCGACGGACTGGATCCGAAGCCGCACGCGCCATTGGACCCCTCGTCCCGTGCCGATGATACCCCGCCACCAGGCGCCGGGCGGCTCGACTTCAATGCCGATGCCGATCAACTGGTCGCGCAGGTGCGTGCCTTGGATCATGGGGACCATTGGAACCCGCTGTGGTGTCCGAAGATTGAAATCGGCGGCGGGATCTACTTGGTGCAAAAAGCGGAGGTCGAGAGTTTCGACGGAACTGTATCACCAGGAACCGTCGTATCGATCGATCCTTCAGGGCTGTTGGTCGCAACACGATCCGAAGGCGTTCGCTTGATCGCTGTGACGGATCAACTTGGCAAGCCCATTGATTTGGACACGGAAATACCACGAGATGAGGCGATACCTAGCATTTCTGCGGCCGAAAACGCAGCGCTGGCCAACGCCATGGCGCCTGCTGTGGCCAGCGACCGCTTCTGGCGACCGCGCCTGCAAGAGATGCAGCCACTCACCCTGCCTCTGCAGCTATCCAACGGCGCGCCATGTCCGCGCGAGCGAACAATCGCGATCCCGTCCGCGTTGTCGGGCACCCGGCTTGTCGCCGCGATCGCGGCTTGGGCGAACGCCGTTGGCGATGCGCCAGCCTGCGATATCGCGTTCAAAAGCCGTGCCACTGGCGCGGCTGCAAAGGCAGCGCCGGGGTACCTTTGCGATTGGGTGCCGTTGCGCGCTGACCGGCGGACGGCAGACAAGCCCGCTCCGTTCGGCGCAATCCATGACCAGGTGGCGCAACAGCTTGAAGAAATTGTGAAGGCGGCGGTCTTTGCTTGCGACCTTGTTGCTCGAGATCCTCGGATCACTGGATTCCGGACCCCCGATATTGGCCTGGCCGACTCCGGGTCCGACCTGATTACCGGAACCTGCCTTACGGTGGTTCTGCCCAGCGATGGAACCGAAGCCAAAATCGTCTACGACGAAAGCCGCGTCGATCCAGCATATCTTGGATTGCTGGTCGACCGGCTGGAGGTCCTCGCAAAGTCTGTCGCTAAATCAGCGGATAACCTGGCGATCGACCGGTGGGCGCTTTTGCCCGAAGCAGAGCGCGCGTTGCTTCTAAGCGCTTGGAACCGCACAAAGACAGACTACGACCGCGAAACCACCATTCATCAGGCGTTCGAAGCTCAGGCCGCAAGGACGCCCGACTCGGTCGCTGTGGCATTCGAGAACGCCGCGTTGACATATGCAGCCCTTGACGCGCGGGCAAACCAAGTCGCGAATGTCCTACGCGATCTGGGAGTCGGACCCGGCACACCTGTTGGGCTTTGCCTGCGGAGGTCACCGGATCTCCTGGTTGCGGCCTTCGGGATCTTGAAGGCAGGGGGCGCGTACGTGCCGCTTGACCCAGAATACCCCCAGGAACGTCTTGCGCATTACGTCAATGACAGCGGTGCCGCCGTCATAGTCACCCAAAGCGATCTCGACGGCAGCCTACCCAATACACACGCCGAGCGGCTGCTGATCGATGTCGACCCGCGCATCAATGCGGCCCTCGAGGAATACGCACCTGGCAAGGTCGATGGCGACGGCCTTGCTTATCTGATCTACACGTCCGGCTCGACCGGCACGCCGAAAGGTGTGATGGTCACGCACCGGAACGTTGCGAACTTCTTCGCCGGGATGGATGACCGAATCGGTCCCGCGCCGCAAGGTGTGTGGCTTGCTGTCACCAGCTTGTCCTTCGACATCTCGGTTCTCGAGCTCTTCTACACGCTTTCACGCGGCTACAAGGTGGTTATCGCCAGCGATGCGGATCGCGTCATGGTCTCAAACTGCCCGATCCAAACCAACGACCGGAAAATCGATTTCGGCTTGTTCTTCTGGGGAAATGACGATGGCGCCGGACCGAAGAAATACCAGTTGTTGCTCGACGGCGCCAAATTCGCCGATGCGAATGGTTTTAATGCCGTCTGGACGCCAGAGCGGCATTTCCATGCCTTCGGAGGGCCTTATCCGAACCCATCCGTGACCGGGGCCGCCGTCGCCGCGGTCACCAAGAACATCAGTGTCCGGGCCGGCAGCTGCGTCGCTCCGCTGCACCACACCGTTAGGATTGCCGAAGAATGGGCGGTCGTTGACAATCTGACCAATGGGCGCGCCGGCTTGGCGGTCGCATCTGGCTGGATGCCCGATGATTTTGTCCTGCGCCCGGAAAACGCACCACCGAACAACAAGCTGGCGATGTTCGATGCGATTGAAAAGTTGCGCCGGCTCTGGCGCGGCGATGCGGTCGAGTTTCCGACGCAAGCCGGCGAGCCTTTTGCCGTCGTGACACAGCCCAGGCCGGTGTCGTCCGACCTGCCGATTTGGGTTACGACAGCCGGAAATCCCGACACCTGGAAAGAGGCCGGCGCGATCGGTGCAAATGTCCTCACCCATCTTTTGGGCCAGAGCATCGAGGAAGTTGCCGAAAAGATCAAAATCTACCGCGCCGCGCTGCGCGAGGCCGGTTTCGATCCCGCCGATCACACCGTGACACTGATGCTGCACACGCTTGTCGGAGCAGATCGTGACCGCGTACGGGACACGGCGCGCCAGCCGATGAAAGACTATCTGCGCAGTGCGGTCGGGCTGATCAAGCAATACGCCTGGGCATTTCCTGCCTTCAAGAGGCCAAAGAACGTCAGCGAACCCTTCCAAATTGATCTCAGCACGCTGAGCGAAGACGAACTGGACGGCATCCTCGACTTTGCCTTCCAGCGATATTTTGAGGACTCTGGGCTATTTGGAACCGTGGAGGACTGCCTGAGACGGGTCGAGACGCTAAAGCGGATCGGGGTGGACGAGATCGCCTGCTTGATCGACTACGGCATTCCGACGGACGCGGCGATGGAGGGGCTAAAACCGCTCGCCGAAGTGCGGCGCCGGGCGAATGCTGCGGCAGAGTTAGACGACCAGGATTACTCGCTCGCCGCACAGATCTTGCGGCATGGAGTGACCCACCTGCAATGCACGCCCAGCATGGCCCGGATGCTTGTGCTGAACGACGAGGCGCGCCTGGCGCTGGGGCGTGTGACGCACCTCTTGATCGGTGGCGAACCGCTGTCAAGCGCGCTCGCCAAGGATCTTCGGTCTGCGACCAGCGGGCGCATAACCAACATGTATGGGCCGACCGAAACGACGATCTGGTCGATGACGGAAGAGCTGGCCGATGTCGTCACGCCCGTGCCCATCGGCACCCCGATCGCCAACACTCAGGCTTATGTCTTGGACGACACCGGTCAACCCGTCCCGATCGGGATCGCCGGAGAACTTTTTATCGCCGGCGACGGAGTAACCAAGGGCTATTGGCGGCGCGATAAACTGACAGAGGATCGTTTCTTGCCGATGCCTTTCACAACCGATGCCCAAGCCCGAATGTACCGAACTGGCGATCTGGTGCGCTGGCGGGCGGATGGCAAGCTCGAGTTCCTTGGGAGGACGGATGACCAAGTGAAGATACGCGGGCATCGCATCGAACTCGGCGAAATCGAAGCAGCGCTCGAGGGTCTCCCGGGCATACGGGCGGCTGTCGTCGTCGTCAAAAGCGAAGCCGAGGGTGACATGCGACTTGCGGCGTTCGTCACGGCGTCGAAAGACATCTCGGAAGAAGCCATTTCCGCGTCTCTCTCCGGACAATTGCCGGCGCATATGCTGCCGTCAGTGGTCACCAAGGTCGATGCGTTCCCGTTGACACCAAACAAGAAAGTCGACCGAAAGGCGCTGGTCGAATTGGCGACCACACCCGGAGGAGCGAGACCTTGCGTCGGCGTCAAGCCGGGCACTACAACCGAAAAGCGCATCGCCGATGTATGGTCGCAAGTCCTGGGCGTCACCAACGTCACATCCGAGGATAACTTCTTTGCGCTCGGCGGCCATTCCTTACTTGCGGTGCAGGCGCATCGGAAATTGCGTACTCTGTTCCCATCGGTCGAGTTGTCGATCATCGACATATTCTCACGACCGACGCTCAAAACGCTGGCTGAACACATCGACGGAAGATCGGACCCTGGCGCGACCTCGGCCAGGTCACCGAAATTGGACAGGCCCGAAGCGCAGCCCGATCGCATGGCAGCGATGTCGAAGCGCCGCATGTTGCGGGCACGTCGGGAAATGGAACGCGGATGAACGCTTTCGCGACATTGCCCGATCACACCCGTGCGCGGGTTCTCGCGCGGCGGCTGTTCCCCAAGGGCGTGGCAATCGCCACGCTCGACCCGGGGGACGACCATCGCCATTCTTGGAACGTTCAGCGGTCGGGTGTCGCCGCGGCTGTCGAACCGCGGCGCCGCGACATCAAAGCCGGGGCAGGCTTGGTTGTGACCGGCAAGGCGTTGGCGCCATCGGACCTGCCGCGAATTCCCAGTGAGTGGGCGCGATGACCCGAGGGTCGGCAGGCATTCGCATTGGAGCCTCGCCCGACATCGCAGCGGGCAAGACAGACGCTCGGCTGGTTTTCCCATTGACCCCAATGCAGCTGGGTCTGATCTATGAAAGCAATCTAACGGACAGGCCCTGGAACAATCTCGAGCAGATCGTCATTCGGTTTGACGACGAGCCTTTCGATCTTGCGGCGATGACGGCCGCATGGCGGTCACTCGTCGCGCGGCACGACGCCCTGCGGTCAGTGATCCTTTTGGACGATCTCGACAAACCCCTGCAGGCGGTCGAACCCAAGGCCGGCGTTTCCCTGGAAACGGTCGACATTTCAGGTCGTCCGCCGGAAATCCAGGAAGAGACGCTTCGCGACTGGTTGGGTGTCGACCGGACCAAGGGTGTCGACCTGGAGACGGCGCCGAACTGGCGGCTGACATGGTTTCTTCTGGCCGAGCGAAAATCCATTCTGGTTTGGACGTTCCATCATTGCATTCTGGATGGCCGAAGCTTCACGACATTGCTGAAAGAGGTCCTGGATCACTATGGCGATCTGAGAGATCGAAGGACGAATGTGGCGCGGTTGTTCAAGATGCCGAAGGCCCGTTTTGCGGACCATTGTCGGGCCCTTGGATTGATCGACACGCAAGGCGCCCAGCGCCACTTCCAGTCGCTTCTGGAAGACTTCGACACGCCGAACAAGATCGACATCCGCAGCCCTTGGGAGGCAGATGGCGGGAGCCGAACTGCAGATGCAGTTGATCGAAAACAGCTCGTTGAACGGGTCTTGCCAAGGTCATTCGGACATGCGCTACGAGAAAAGGCCGAAGCGGCCGGAGTCACGGTCGCGACGCTGGTCTTGGCCGCCTGGGGATTGGTCGTTGCCCGTACATCAAACCGAGAGGATGCCGTCTTTGGAGTCACAAGGTCCGGCAGACACTTGATTTCGGGCGCGCGCGATATCGCCGGGTGTTTGATCAGTACGACGCCTCAGCGTATCTCACTCGGCCGATCGGTCACCATCGACGACCTGATCACAACCGTCCGCAGGGACCAACTGGCCGTCCGGACGCATGAACATATCTCTCTGACCGACTTGCCGCAGTGGAGCGATCAATCGAACGGAAATGCACTTTTCGAAACGGCAGTGGTATTTGAGCGGGGCTCTCTGAATGCGATCCTGCGGATGCAGGGTGGAGATTGGGCCAAACGACGGTTTGATGTTCTCGAAGAGGGTACGTTGCCGTTGACACTGGCTGTCTACGACGACGATGAGATGCTGTTCCGATTGGAGTACAGCCCAAAGCATTTCACCGCAGACGTTGCGAAACGGCTACTTGGATACACTCTCAATGCGCTCGAGGGCTTCGCGTCTCTTCCTGGGGATACGCCATTGCAAAAGCTGGAAATGCTGCCTCTGACCGAGACGGCTGCACTGCTTTCGCTCGGGCGGCCGGATTCGCCAGCGCGAAAAGGTGCGGTTACTTCCGATTGTGTGGTCAGGGCGCTTTCAAACTCGGCGTCAATGCGATCTGCCAAGACCGCATTGACGCAAGCCGGCAAACCAGAGGGATTGACCTACCGCGAGCTCACCGAAATGTCCGACGGCATCGCCCGCCTGCTGCGCACAAGAGGGGCCAAGCCAGACAAAATCGTGGCTGTCTGCCTGCCTCGTTCCTTTGAATTCGTGGCGGCCATGCTTGCGGTCATGAAGACGGGCGCGGCTTTCCTGCCCGTCGATCCCACTTATCCTCAGCAAGTGATCGACCATATGATGCGCGACTCCGGTGCCGACTTGATTGTCTCTGAGTGCGCATCGGTACCCAATCATGTCAAAGACGTCGCGATCCTGTTGGATACGGACGGAAAGCAGTACGAAGGGCAGTCCTTCAAGCTCCCTGGCGTGGATCCGGACCCCGGTCGCACAGCCTATGTCATCTACACATCGGGATCGACCGGCGTGCCCAAGGGGGTCGCGGTCTCTCACCGGTCGCTAGCGCGTTACTCGGCGGCAATCACCGAGGCTTATGACCTGCGGGCAACCGACCGGATTCTACAATTTGCGAGCCTCAGCTTCGACGTTTCAATCGAAGAGATCATCCCGACGCTTCTATCTGGCGCCGAATTGGTGCTTCGCAGCCCAGAGATGGCCGACTCGATGGCGGCTTTGCTGGAAGAAACCGAAGCACTCGGGATAACCGTTCTCAACCTGCCAACTGCATTCTGGCACGCGCTTGTCGACCATATAGAGGACACCGGCGCGCGTCTGCCCGCCTCCATCCGTCTTGTCATTGCAGGGGGGGAGGCGGTCGCGCCAACTGCGTTGGCGAGATGGCGGAAACTGGTTCCCGACGTGCGTTGGCAGAACAGCTACGGCCCAACCGAGGCAACCATCACTACCACAGTGTTCGACCCGGACAAATCGGACCCGCTTGGCCCCGAGGAAGACGTTCCGATTGGCCGGCCGCTGGGCCATACGCGGGCCTATGTCTTGACACCCGATGGATCCCTGGCGCCGTGGGGAGCACGCGGCGAACTTTGGCTCGGAGGTCCGGCGGTTGCAAAGGGCTACCTGAAACGGCCTGAATTGACCGCCGAACGGTTTTTGCCGGATCCCTTCGTTCGCAGCACGACGCCCAGCAGCACGGATCCGCGCAAGATGATGTACCGCACCGGCGACGTCGCCCGCTGGTTCAAGGGTCAATTGTCCTTTGGCGGGCGAGTGGATCGGCAGGTTAAGGTCAACGGGTACAGGATCGAGCTTCGCGAAGTCGAAAAGGCGCTCGAAACACGGCCTGGCATCGGACTGGCCCTGGCGGCGGCCGATCGCAGCGGCGAAGGCACAACGCGGCTTCTTGCCTGGGTGACACCCAAGGCGGGCGTATCCAACCTCGATCGAGACGAGATACAAGACGACCTCCGCAGACGCCTTCCGGGATTCATGGTTCCAAGGGTGGTGGTGGTCGAGGACTTCCCGAAGACTCCAGCGGGCAAGGTCGATGTCGCCGCGTTGCCGCGGCCTGAAGCAACATCAAGGCCTCTTCCCAAGCGCGACCAGGGCGGCGAAAGCGTTCGACGCATTCGGCAGATCTTTGTGGAGATCCTGTCGGCGCAAGATGTCGGACCGGACGAGTCCTTCTTCGATCTCGGCGGCCACTCGCTCTTGGCAGTCCGGCTGATCGGACGGATCGAGAAAGACTTCGGGCGCCGCTTGAGTGTGTCCGAGCTTCACCAGGGATCTACGCCACGGCTGATTTCGCGCCGGCTTGAACGACCGGATGACAAACCGAAGGGCGAGCTCATTCTGCCAATCCAACCGAATGGGACCCGTCCGCCGATCTTCGGCGTGCATGTTTTGGGCACGAAGGAGTGTTTCTTCCGTCCCCTTGCTGACGCGTTGGGAGCAGACCAGCCGCTCTTTGGCGTCAGCGTCGGACCTCTGACGGCCGATTCGCCAACTGGAGTGGTTGAAACCGCGGCGCTCTACAGAGAGAACATCGAAGCCCACCATCCCGAGGGACCGATCTGTCTGACCGCCGTGTCTCAGGGAAGCTTCATTGCCTTCGAACTGGCACAGCAGCTTATAGAGGCAGGGCGCGACGTTGCTGTTCTGGCTCTGTTTGATGCCGCAGGACCGGGAGGCCGCCCACGGCTCCAAGGTGCAGCACGAGTGTCCGCCCACCTGCACCAATTGCTCCGACTTGGACCAAGATACCTCGGCACGATTGCCTGCAACCGATTGGAAAACCTGAGAAACGCGATCGAGAAGACCCGGATACAGATGGCCTCCAGCACCGGCCGGCCCGGAGGGTTCAGTCCGACAGTCGAGTCATTTGTTGCAGCGAACACACTTGCGATCGAGGCCTATCAGGCGAAGTGCTACCCCGGCCGACTGACGGTATTCCGAGCGATGGAAAGCGCCTTTGATAGCCCAAATGCGGTCGCTTCAGGTGGTCTGGGCTGGCGACAGGTGGCTGGCGGCGGTTTCGATCTTATCGAGGTTCCAGGTGGACATCTGTCGATGCTCGAGCCTCCGCATGTTCATCACCTGGCGAAAAAGCTCAGAGAATTGATCAACCAGGCTGTCGAGCCGTCTGACACCGCCAGGTTGCACGGCAGTGACCAATGAGAACCGACCCGCAAAGCTTCTGTCCGCCAATGCCGCGCCGACCGGATCGCAGACTTGCCCAGGCAATCGATGCGCCGGCCAGGGATGGCGGTTGCCGGTTCGCAACGCCAGCACAACGGCTAAAGGGTGTGCGCTATTTACTGGTGGTGCCCATACCCTATTTTGTGTCGAGCGATGGATCGATTTGGCTGAACGACCTTTGGCTGCGCGATCTGCGCGCACATCTCGATTACATCGACGATCTGACCGTTCTGGCGCCATGTGGGGCCTACGTCGGTCAGCCGGAGCTGAAACGGGCGTGTATCCCGAAACATGCGCGGTTGCGCTTTTCACCCCTGCCCGTATCGAATTCATTTCCCAAGGCGCTTTTGTCTCTGCCGAAAACAGTGTTCCGTGTGATCAGAGCGGTGAAAAACAGTGACGTCGTTCACAGCGGCGTGGCGGGCTGGCCAATTCCGCCTGGCCTGGTGGTAAATCCACTGGCGGCGCTGATGGGCAAGCCCTTGATCATCGTGGTGGAAAGCGCCTTTTGGCGAGTCTCGGACCCGGCAACCGCGACACGCAGAGTGCGGCTACGGGCCTTTGTGACAGAGGCCTTCGCCAAGCTATCCATCAAATACGCTCGCCTGGCCATTTTCACCCAGAAGGCCTATCGCGACGAACTGAAAGGAACCAGCAAGGCTAGGTTGATGGTCGCGCCGGCAACCTGGATCTCCGCTGAAAACACTCTGCCCAGGCAAGAAGCAGAGGCCCTTTGGGCCCGTCAGCCAAAGCGGCCCCGCTTTCTGCTGGCTGCCCGGCTGATCCCGGAAAAGGGCGTCCATCTGGCACTAAATGCATTGCGGGCGTTGGAAGTGAACGGCATCGAAGTCGAGTTCGACATCATCGGCGAGGGGCCGCTCGCCGACGACGTGCTGAAAACCGCACGAGACTTCCAGAACGTACGTTTGAGATTACTTAGACCAACGCCCTACGGCGCACCATTTTTTCGCCTATTGCAGCGGTATCAGGTGGTTGTCGTGCCGTCACTCAGCGACGAACAACCACGGATAATCCTCGATGCCTATTCTCAGTCGATCCCGGTGATCGCGTCCCATACGGCAGGAAACCGGCAAGTGGTCGACTCGGACAAAACCGGCTGGCTGTTTCCGAAAGGCGATCTTATCGCGCTTGCCGATTGCCTGACCGCTTGCATCGACGACCCGTCGGTCCTTCGGCCCTGCGGATTGAACGGACTCGAACTTGCCCGAAGCATGACGCACGAGGCCATGCACCTTGAACGGGCCGAGGTGATTGCGGAGCTGTTTGGCAAATGATCGGACCTGACCCAATACACAAGGAAACGAAACCGGCGGTCAGCATCATCATACCGGCGCATAATGAGGCAGGCTTTATCGGCGCCTGCCTGACTGCGGTGCTTGGCTCATCGCTTGCACCCGGGACGGTCATCCAGATCGTCGTCGTGGCAAATGCTTGCCATGATGCCACGGCGCAAGTGGTCCGAGGCGTTCTGCCGGCGACAAAAGAACACGGTTGGGCCCTGACATTGATCGAGTGCGAAACGCCAGGAAAGCTGAATGCGCTGAATGTCGGCGAGGCCGCATCGAAAGGCGATGCATTCATATACCTAGACGCCGACGTCATCGTCAGCCAGGACCTGATTGCACAGCTGGTCGAAGCGCTCGACTCGCCTTTGCCGGTCTATGCCAGCGGCACTCCCCGGGTTGCGCCCGCGAACGACTGGCTCACTCGGGCCTACAGTCGGTGCTGGTCGACGCTGCCCTTTTTCCGCGAAGGTGTTGCGGGGTTTGGCATCTTCGCCGTGAACGCCGCGGCGCGCCGGCGTTGGGGGAAATTTCCGGACATCATCTCGGACGACACATTTGTTCGGCTGCATTTCTCGCCGTCCGAGCGGGTCCGCGTTCCCGCCACCTATACCTGGCCGATGGTCGAAGGGTTTTCCAACCTGGTCCGCGTCCGGCACCGGCAAGACGAAGGTGTTTCCGAGATCCGGCGTGCCTATCCGGAGCTGATGAAGAACGAAACAGGCAAGCGACCGTCCTTGCCGGGCTTGTTCGCTCGGTTTTTCCGGGATCCGGTCGCAGTGTGCAGCTATGCCGTCGTACGGCTGGCCACCAAAACTCCGATTGCCCGCTCCCGGGAGCAATGGGCCCGGGGTCGTTAGCCCATCCCGGCCTCTTTGATGGAAGCCGCGAATAGCCCCGCCAATCGGGCGGCTTCCTGGTCGATATCATGCCGCCCGAGCACGCGGCGCCGGCCTTCGACCCCCAAGTCGGAGAGCCGCGCAATGGGAATGCGCGCCACATCCCGCATTGCACCCGCCAATGCCGTGACGTCACCGGCGGGGACCAACCAGCCGGTTTTGCCCTGCTGTACCAACTCCGGAATCCCGGCAACATAGGTCGAAATGACCGGTCGGGCGCTTGCCATCGCTTCCATGATTACCATCGGAAGCCCTTCGGCGAAGCTTGGCGCAACCAGCGCATGCGCTTCCGCCAATTCCAACCGAATGCGCTCCTCGCCGACCCAGCCGGTCATCGACACGGCTCGGCCGAGCCCCAAAGAGCCCACCGCAGCTTCGATCTCGCCGCGCATTTCGCCGTCGCCGACGAGCGTCAGATGCATGTCGGGAACGTCCTTTAGTGCCTCGGCAAAAGCCCTTACGAGAACGAGATGACCCTTTTGCTCTGCGAACCGCCCGATGCAAACAAAGCGAGGCGCGCCTTCGGGAACCGGTACGGGTTCGGCGAAGGCGTCCGGCTCGATCCCGCAATGCACGACGTGGATCTTGCTCCAATGCTTGGGACCGACCCAGCGACAAAGCTGGCTGCGCCCGAATTGGCTGATTGCAACGACGAATGCGGCGCGGCGCATCTTCTCGGGCAACCCGAGCCCCTTGGGGCTGTCGAACTCCTCGGGCCCGTGCACCGTAAAGCTGTAGGGGACACCGGTCAGGGCAGACGCCAACATCGCCACGGTCGCCGCGTTGGTGCCGAAATGGGCGTGCATATGCTCTGCGTTCTCGGTTTCGACACGCTTGGCCAGGTGACACGCCTCGGCAAAGTAAACCATGTGGCGGACCATGCCCTTGTCCGACCGCCGCCCAATGGCCAGAGCCAGACAAACGGTCGCCACCGCGGCGCCGGGCGTTTTGATAATCCGCCGCGCAACCGCGGCTGCCAATCCAAGGGCGCCTTGATCGAGGATATGTTCGGAGCGGGCGTCTTCTGCGACGTCGAGCGGATCCACCATCGCGATGCCGGCACCGCGCATCGCGATACGCAGGATCGTGGCGCCGCGTCGTTCGAGCGCTTGCACCTCGCGTCGAATGAAGCTGTGCGACCGCTGTGGATAGGTGTTCAGGACATATACCAGCTTCAATGCAGCTTCCTAGGACCGTGTTCCAAATCCGCCTGACGGAGGGTTGCCCCACCCGGTGCAACTGCGCGATTGCATGGGCAATTGATCAAACACCGGTTCGCAAAGGCGGGCAATTAAGGCAGTCGCAGGCCCGTGGATCTGCGAACAATCCAAAGTGAAAGTTGCGATTGCTCTAAACTCGACGACAATTCAGACGCTGTGATTGATCCTCCAAAACTGCCCTTATACCTTTGTTTTCCAACGGGGAACGATGAAAACATGCAGACAGCTTCCAGCCTGAGAGGCAGCGTGGACAGCCCCGTTACGGGTATAGCGGGCACGCTGCGCCGAACTGGGCTGATTTCGCGCGTCGCGAGGGGATCGGCATGGATCGCCCTTGGTTATCTAACCTCGCAGGCGCTTCGGTTGGGCGCCAACCTGATCCTGACCCGGCTGCTTTTCCCCGAGGCCTTTGGTCTGATGGCTCTGGTCACGGTATTCATCGTCGGGCTTTCGATGTTCTCCGACATTGGCATCGGGCCTTCGATCTCCCAAAGCAAGCGGGGTGACGACCCAGATTTCCTGAACACGGCCTGGACAATCCAGGTCATCCGCGGCTTCGGGCTTTGGCTGGTTTCCTGTGCGCTAGCCTGGCCGGCAGCGCAATTCTACGCCGAGCCGCTTTTGGCGATCCTGCTGCCGCTGGCGGGTCTGGCGATGGTCGTCTCGGGCTTCGACACGACGCGGATCGAGACGGCACATCGGCATCTATTGCTGGGTCGCGTGACAGGTCTGGATCTGATCAGCCAGATTATCGGGATCGTCGCGATGATCGCGTTGGCGATCGCCTTCCAATCGGTGTTCGCGCTGGTCGCCGGAAACCTGGTGGGCGTGGCAGCACGCCTGATCCTGATGCATCACCACTTGCCGGGCGCACCAAACCGCTTTCGTTGGGAGAGGGCGGCGGCCCGCGAGCTTCTCCATTTTGGTAAATGGATCTTCGCCAGCACTGCCTTCGGGTTCTGCTCCAGCCAGGGCGACAAAGCCATCCTTGGAAAATTTCTGACGCTGTCGATGTTGGGGATCTACAATATCGGGTTTTTTCTGGCCAGTTTTCCAATCCAACTGGGCTATGCGCTGACCGGGCGTATCCTCATCCCGATCTACAGGGAAAGCCCGGTCGGGGCGTCGCGGGACGATCGCACGCGGGTTCGCAAGATGCGATTTGTTCTGACTGGCACGCTTCTTGGCCTTGTGCTCTTCATGGCGTTCTTGGGCCCGTTTCTGGTCGCGCTGCTCTATGACGCGCGCTATGCACCGGCCGGCGCGATCGTTGCGGCCATCGCCTGCATCCAAATCCCGCAAATCATCGGCATGTCATATGATCAGGCCGCCCTTGCCGCGGGTGATTCCAAGGGGTTTTGTCTGTTGTCCTGCGCGCGGGCCGTGATCCAGTTGTCGTTGCTGTTGGCCGGCACGATGACCTACGGACTCGTCGGTGCAATGGTCGGGATGGGAATTGCAGCCTTGGCTGTTCATCCGCTGATCATCTGGCTTGCGGTGCGCCACCGCGTTTGGGATATGCAGCACGATCTGGTCTTTGCAGTCATGGGCGGCAGCTTGGGCGGACTGGCGCTTTGGCTGAATCTCGATGCTATTTTGGCGCTGCGGTAGCCGCAGCCGCGGACACCGTCTGCGATGCGTTGGAACTCTGGACGATCCGAGCGACCAAGCGACGGAACCAACCTTTCCGCCTTCGTTTCGCGCGTGCCATCTCGGGGATTGATACGGCCGGCAAAATGCCCAGTTCGCGTTGCATTTGCGCGCTTGAACGAATGATGGGACGACGCAGCTCAAGCAGGAAGGCGACAGCAATCGCCAAGACCAAACTTGCCACGCTGCCGGCGAAGGCAATCTTGCGCCGGCTTGGCGCAACCGGATCTTCCGGCAGATACGCGGTTTCGAGAATCCGCAGCTGCTCGGCCTGCCGGTTCTCCTCCAACCGATATCCAATCTCGGCATCAGTCCGCCGCGCGGTGATCTCCTCAAGCTGATCCTGGTATTGCTGCAGGCGCCGATCAAATATGCTGATCTCGCGTTCCACCTCTGGCGAGGTCGACAGCGATTGCGTCAGCCCCAGTGCGCGGGTTTCCAGAAAGGCTTGCTGCTCGGCAAGACTTTCCAGCCGTTGGTTCAACTCTCTGACGCGATTCGCCGTTGCAGGGCGCCGTGTGCTGGTATCCAGAGAGTTCAGCTCTCGCTGAACGGCAATTCTGGACCTCTTCACATCGCTAATGGCGCTGTTGATCGTGCCGATTTCCATCTGCCGGAATTCCAGACTACCGGTGATCGAGATATCATTTTCACTACGGAACGTGGCCAGTTGGTCCTCCAACTCGGCGATGGCCGTCATCAACGCTTGTTCCTCTTCGATGAAGAATTCAAGCGTCGCGC
Organism: Rhodobacter sp.; assembly: GCA_030065095.1. Classification (GTDB taxonomy): domain Bacteria; phylum Pseudomonadota; class Alphaproteobacteria; order Rhodobacterales; family Rhodobacteraceae; genus JASJCA01. The sequence continues at coordinate 221,695 of JASJDP010000017.1, read as the reverse complement.
GGGTCTGAGCCTGCCGAGCGCGAGCACTCAGCTCGATCGTGCGCGATGCCAGGTCATGGGCCACGGCCTGCGCCTTTTCCGGCGAGCCGAACTCGGCCGAGATGCTCAGAACCGAAATCGTCCCATCATCGGTCGCGCCTTCGCGGGCGGCCGCCACACCTTCGATCGTTATCGCCTCGCGAAAAAGCGCCACCTTTTCTGTGGCGCTCAGGGCCGGTGCGTGGGCGAATAGGTCATGCGCGTCTATCAGGGCAATAACCGTGTCGCGTGCCATGAGTTGCTGCTCGATCAGCTGCATGCGCCGCGCCGCAGACCCATTCACGGTCGAGGGTGCAAGGTCATCGGTGATCCGCGGGCCTTCGATCTGAATGATCTCAGACGACGCGTAAACATGAGGCAGGCTTAGCGCGAAGACAACGGAGCATATTGTGCCCAGAGCAGCGATCGGTGCGATGACGCCAGACCGGCGGAGCACCATATCGCGGAACTCTCCGGGTGTCTGAATCGGTACCATATCAGCCGCCCAGTCAAATACTGACAAGACCAGCCGCGGCCGGTCGGATCGGCGCAGAGCGTGTCGTAAACTGTTTGGATGTGGTCAAGTGGCTAGGCACGCTTGCATCCCCTCGTTGCACCGCCGCGTTCCCGCGACCGGTTCAAGACAACCCCGAGCAATTTCGACTGATCCGCAATTGCCCGCTCGCATTCGACAATTTGGCTTCCGATCGTCGTGGTGGCGTCTGCAACCAGCAAAACTCCATCGACAAACCTCAGGAATGCCGAGGCATCGTCGTATTCAAGGACAGGCGGCAGGTCGTAGAGCGTGACGTCCGGCCGAAGACGCTTTTGCAATGCAGACAGCGCCTCGCCCGTGCGCGGGTCGTGTATCAGCTCTGCGGGGGCGGCCACTGGTTGCTCGGCCAAGCCCAGAGCCAGATTGCCGCAATACCGAACGAGATAGGAGGCCATTGGTAAAGCGCCCGTGAAATAGCTCTGCGCGTCGACGTTACTGCGCAGCCCGAATGCCGCCCCGACACCCGGCGCACGGAGATTGAAGTCGATCAGCAGGGTTCGGCACGTGGCGACGCGCGACAGGCTAACGGCGAGGTTGGCGGCCGAAAACGTAGCACCGCACCCCCGCGTCGGCGACATCACCGCAACGCTCCTCCAGCCATTTTCCTTGAGCTTTTGCAGCAATCGCGTGCGAAGCAGATCGAAGCCATGCGAAACCGGATCCGCGCGGTCCAAGCAGATCGACCGGGTTGCTGGGTCGGCGCCGCACCGCATATCCTTGGTGGCAATTCTGAGTCTGGTCCAAGCCGCCCATGTGTCCGGAACCTCATTTCGCGCCGGCAATTGCTGTCCATCAAGGGCATCATGCGATGGCATTTTCGGTGCGGGGGACCGCCCGGACCGCTTTTGCCGAAACAACGGGACACCTGCGGGGGGAGTTTTTGGCGCAAGCGATTGTACGCGGTCCCAAACCTCTTCGTCCAAGAACGTATCGAGGGGGGGAATGTTTCTAAGATCCTGCATCGTCAATCCAACTGCCGGCGTGCCGGTCAATACCCTGTCCGCCGCAAGACGGCCCCGACAGTCTTCCAAAGCACCCAAGCATCAAGCCATAGCGAAACCGTGTGGTCATAGGTCCGGTCGACCTGGGCACGATAAGAAAACCGGCTTTCGTTGCGCTCGCGGACCTGCCAAAGGCCAGTGAGACCTGGCTTCAACGCAATATAGGACCTTGCGTCGCCGTAGAGCGGCAATTGATCCGGCATCATTGGGCGGGGGCCAATAAGGCTCATATCGCCCGTCACCACATTCCAAAGTTGCGGCAACTCATCCATAGATGAACGTCGCAGAAACCGGCCGATTGGTGTAATCCGGGGATCGTCCTTGAGCTTTTGGGTGAAATGCCATTCTGCACGCAGCGCCTCGTTGTCTGCAAGCAGTTGCTCCAGTCGCTCGTCTGCATCGACGGACATGGTCCTTAATTTGTACATGCGAAACACACGGCCGCCGCGGCCCAAACGATCTTGACTGTAGAACGGCTTGCCACCCTCGATCCAAAGCGCCATTGCGGCAATGCCGATCAAAGCAATGGATATCGGCAAGGTGACCGTCACGAGGACTAAATCGAGCAGTCGTTTACCAAGCCTACGGTAGAGATTGTGCGCCGGGCGGCTTGGGCCGTTGGCGGCTACGTCCAAAACGGTTCCATCTCGCGGTTGGGCGTTTGCCGCCTTTACCGGAAGCGCCACTGTCACGTGACGCAAACGCTTCAATTGGACCGGTCTCGGCGCCTCAGCCTGCAGCACCGGTGCCAATTCAACCTCTTCCTTTGTCGAGTTCTGCATCTCCGCCCCCCAAAAGCGATAGCCAACAGACCCAGTGATAGCCTTCACTCGTCCCAAAGTTGCAGTATCGTAGCTAGATACTCGTAAAAGCATTGTGGCAGCCAGCGCCAACCGGAAGAACTCCAGTTCTACCGTTACTTCGAATCGAGTCTAGCTTGACTGCCCCCAAACAAATTTTACCCCACGGAGATTTTATTACGGCTCAAATGAGCATTCCAGAAATTAACTAATCAAATATTGGAAACAGTGATTTTCTCGAAATTCGATGATTATTATTGACATTATACGTTCAATTCGTCGCCAAAGGATTGGAATTCTCCAATTTAAACATGAAACGAGAACAATTAAAAAACAGCCAGAGCGAGCAGAGACCACACGCGCTACCTTCTTAACGCGAAGTCGGCGTCATATCGACAATAGCCAGATGATCGCAGCGGTAGATCGCGGTCGTTGCGGTCGACCGCTTTTGCCGCCGCTTGCATGAACGACGTGATGTGATCACGTGACCTTTCCCCCACGCCGGGTTGGAAACACGACGTCGTTACTTGGAGTTTAAGATTGCCTCCCATCGCGGGTTCTGATCATCCAGGTGACGCAACGCCCCCCAACTCCCCCACTTCCCGGGCTGCTGAACGTCGGCGTAAACATTGAAATACTGCCCGCCGAGCGATCGCCAGCCGCGTAACAGGTCCGCGTATAGATCGCCCATTTGATTGGAATAGTTCAAGGCGACGAAGAACTCGGTCAAGGATTCGTCATCGATCACCTCTCCGACGCCTGCAACATGGCTGCCGCCTTCGTACATTATCAGATCGAGGTTATACCGATCTGCCACATCGACATGATAAGGAATAGTCAGTGTCAGCAGGTCAGCGAGCGTGTCCGTCATATCTCCCGTCACGGACCCGTCTCGCAGCTCTTGCGCGGTAATTGCGATCGCGGCATCAAATCTTCGCGCGTCGACCTCTTTCTTACGTGCAGCCCCGGAGAGTTTCATCGCATCGGCGGTGCTTTCGGCGGCCCGTGCACTGCTTTCAATCCAGGCACGCACAAGTGGCGCACGTTCCGGGGTTCCAAGAACCCTGCCGAAATAGCCCGCAATTGCGTAAGCATCGACGTAGTCCGCCGGAGGGTTGTTGATGTCTTGGTTCTCTTCGACCCATCGAGGCGCGTTGAGAACATCAGCCTCTAATCCGCGCCAGGCGGTTTGGGTCGAGATGACGGTGATCAGCCGATCACCGGCGCTGGCGCCGAATACCTCCTTCCATAGCTTGGCGGTCTGCGCGGCGCGCATGCCGTAATACTGCATCCATCCGTTCTCGACGCCCCAACGTTCTCGTGCGCGGTCTTCGGCCCAGACGGCCTGGGTGAATTGCCAGTTCCAGACCTCATTTGAGAACTCGACGAAAGCCGTGCGTTCCGGATCAAGTGCGCTGTGCACATATTCCGCAAATGAGCGGATGAACTCATCGGTCGCGAGGTGAGGCATGTTGAACCACGGATCGGCACCCAGCTCGTTGGCCAGACGCACCATGATCTCGACCGGCGCCCCGTTTCGGGCATATGTGTAGTCGTCCGGCCGCGGACGATCCGACCAGTGTGCAAGGTCCGAGTCGTTGGTGTTCATCCAATCCATGAACCGAAGCAAGCCGAAGGAATTCACGCGTTCAACCCAGCTTGGGTTGAATACCTTATCCGCATCGAAACGGGCGGCATTCGCCAAGTTCACGACAGAGATGTTGCGCACATAGTCGCCAATCCCCTTCGGGTCGGAGTCGGAAATCGTGACTATCACTGCGCCCAGGCCAGGCGTGTAGTCGAACAGTATCTCGCCGTCGCCATAGTCGACGTCCGCGACGCTCCCGCTGACGTCAACGGCTCCGTCGCCCTCGAACCGCAGCCGGTAACGACCGGCAAGCGAAACCGCCGCTTCCGGCATATCCGTCAGGACAAGCGTACTGATCCCCACAATCTTCGCCGGAATGGCCATGGGCCACCCGTGTTCGTCAAGGTATCCCGCCTCCGAAAGGTCATGCTCGGTCATCCCGCCCCACTGATCGGGAAGGTGCCCGATCCAGGGCCGCGCGGTCTTCATGACATCGATAAACGGCTGTTCGACCGACCAGTCGACTATGCCAGCAAGGCCCAGTGCCAAATGTCCAGCGGCATTGTCATCCGGTTCGGCAAAACCAGTTGCAGGGGCCTGAGGCGCTTGGGCGATGCCGGCGGTCTCCAGCGGCTGCGGTTCCACCGGGGTCGCAATCGTCGACTCTGAGGCACTGAAGTCGCCTCCCGCCGCGATGGCCATCGCTGCCAACAATGCCATGGAAATTGCCCAGGCGTATCGCGGCACTTTCGATCGACGGAAGCTCGAGAAAAAACCAACCATCATGCCAGCCCATCGCGCCTTATTGGTTCGTCGCCTGCCTGACGCCGGTTTTGGGATAGCTGGTGACAACCTGCCAGACAGTCTCCTGCATCAAACGTGCGGTCTCTTCGCTCGGGGCCTGTGCAAGGCCTCCGTCGGCGCGGCGCAGCTGGCGTGGCAACCCCACCGGGCTTTTCTGATAGAGAACCGCATAATGCGTGAGCGCGACCAGATAGGTCCCCAGATCGTTCAGATGCACATCGTCGAGTTCGCCGTCCGAGTTCGTTCTGATCAATCCTTCTTTTCCGGAAAAATCGTCGGTGCCGCCGATTTCGTGCACGGCGCGTATGAACTTGGCAAATACCTGGCCTGCAGGGATCACGTAAATTGGGTCCGGAGCCTCTTGCCGCGCCAGAACCGGCAACAGAATTTCGGCTTCCCAAAAGCGCCCAAGGTCCCGGTCAAGGCGCGCGAGCCAGCCCTCTGGATCGTGGATCTGGTGCCATGTCTCATAAAGGTAGATCCGCACATCCGGATTTCCCCGTCGTGCAAGGTCAGCCCATTTGCCGAGGTATCTGGACGAGTCATGGTACTTGATGGCATCGCGTATCTCGACCATCTCCGTGGCAACGAACGCGTCGTAGTCGCCGCTCAAAAGCGCTGCTCGGGCGTCTCGATATCGTTCGTGTGCGTTCTCTTCCGCAAACCCGGGGATTTCGACATCGGGGTCCCAATGCGTCTTTAAAGAGGCTCCCCAGCCGAGTTGCGACTCGTACCGGTGACCGGGTTCTGCGAGTTGCTGCACCATGGCAGGTAGATCTGGTCCGACGAGGCTGTGGCCAAGGTGAAAAACACGCAATGGCGCTTCCGGGGGCGTCAGCGAGGCGGAATAGAGGGTCTCGACCTCGGACGGTGCGATCATTGCTGCGCCGTGAAAGCGCGAAAGACCGACCAATGCCGCCGCGATCAGACCTGCCAAGACCACCACGAGCTTCCAGCGGAAGCGTCCACTCTCGGTTGATTGTCCAGCTACATCGGCCATTGAACGCCTATTCCTGATCGACACAGAGTATTCGTGAACGTCATTTCAACAGATAGCCGATGCAAGATAAAGTATTGGTCGTCTTTCAGCGACCACAGGACTTCGTGAGGTCGTCTAGTATATCCACTCATGAACAATAGCAGATAGTTTTTTCGTTTATATCAATTTGGGAAACAATTCAGCGCCGAAGTTTCCACATTCATCACTCCCTCTTGTATTCATTTTCCGCCCGGGATTTCGCTTTGTGATCCCTCGTGGGAACACGTCAGGTGGATCCGACCCGGTTGGGGGGCATGGCGTCCAACAGACGTGGGGAAAACCGTTGGGACCTGTAGCTTCACATGAATGGCAAGCCAAGTCGGGCGCTTCGAGCCATCAGAGCCATCTAGACAAAGTCGATGGCGCTGCCAGGCGGGTTCTTCCGGCCCTAGGGTTCGTTCTTTACGCGACCGTTCTCACGCTCCTGCCCGTAAGCTTTCTGCCAGCGCTGCATGGAGCAGACTCCGCGTTTTGGCTGCTTTCAGGGGACGCCTATCTGTACCTTGGCATTGGTGAATCCTCGACCGCTGAATTCTTCAGCTTCGACGGCGAAAAGCCCACGAATGGATTCCATCCACTCTGGCAATTCTACGTCTGGACTATCGCCAAAATCTCGGCCGGCAACGCGATCGTGTTGATGAATACCGTGGCGTGGTCCAGCGTGATTCTGTGCCTTGCCGGCGTTCTTCTTTTGGGCTCTGCCGTTCATCGGGCGACGGGCTCCTGGCTTCCCGCGATGACCGTCGTACCCGGTGTCTACTATCTCGTCGTTGGCCAAGGCCTGCAAAACCTGGCGGTCTGGAACCATTTTTCCGGGATGGAAGACGGGTTGGTTCTGATGTTGACCGGACTTGTCGCCTTTCTCATCTCTGGTTTCGACCCCGACGACAGGCGTCCCAGGCCCTGGTTGGCTCTCGGAACAGTTCTAGCGCTTCTTATGTTGGCGCGGCTCGACGAGATCTTTGTCTCCGCTTCCATAGGTTTGGCGCTCTTGTTCTGGGCACCCGGTCTGATCCGGCGGCGTTTCCCGATGGTCGTCCTGCTGGGACTGCCTTCGGCGATCGCGCTCGGGTGCTATTTGACCTATAATTGGTCCTATGCCGGTGTCTTGATGCCGATCAGCGGAGCCGCAAAGGGTGAAGGCGCCCTGCTTCAGAATCTTTATGTCACCCTGGTGGATTTTCTCGCGCCGACATTCGATCTGCGCGAAGCATTGACCGATTATTCCGGCGATCGGACCATTCTGATGCTGGGGACCTTCCGGGTCGCCGAACTAGTCTTCCCCGCTGTCTTGGCTGGCTTCTTTGTGGCAATTATCCGACGTCATTTTCGGGCCGAGCCGTGGGCGCCGTTTGCCGCCGGACTCTGCATCGCCATCATCATCAAAGCGCTCTACGATTTTGCTTTCGTCAACTATTGGCACCAGGCACCTTGGTATTTTTCGTTTGCCTCTGGAACGATTAGCTTCGTCACCGCGCTCATGATCGCACCGTTTCTTGCGCGGCTGCGTACGAACGCCAGACAGGTCGTTTGGATGTTGGTCACTCTGCTGGTTCTGGTCGGCAGCATTCAGGCCAGCATGACATATGCGCGAAACGCACAGTCCATCGAGGCAGTCGACAGGCTTGCATTCTGGCAAGCCCGGAAGGAGATCGAGACAAACCTGTTGGCCGCGCGACCAGACGCCAAGATCCTGGAATTCGGGGACGGGATGCTAAACTTCGCATTCGACATGCCCGTTCGGCACGGTTTTGTCTTTGCCGGCGATGCCGACAGCCTGTCCGCTTTGCAGAATAAGAACCTGCTTCAGGCCAGCTTCGCCGACGGCTACACGCTGCTGGCGTCCTACGAATACATGCGATGGCCGGGTGCATCCACGAACAGCACTTCGGATGAGATCAGGAATTTTTTGAAGAATTCCTTGCTTGAAGACCGCATTCAAATCGAGCTAGACCAGTTTGAGTTCCGAATTGCCTACGTTTATGAACCCCTTAAATTACCGTTCTTTCTGTTTACACCTCACTCTTGATTAAACAATCCAGAATTTCACGAGAAAGGAAATTACCTGCGTGATTTGATTTCGCATTAATCCACCTTCAATCCGTAAAGTTCAAATTTTGTCGATCACGTTGAAGGCCTGGAACCACTCCAACACTTAGGATCGACAAAAACCTAGACAAACAAAGGACAAGAAAACCATGGCGGTCTTTCCAGCATTAGCGACGGACGGTCAGGGGATGCCACGGCCTCGGTGTCATTTCAGGAAGCCAGGTCACCGCCCAGCAATCGATTGAGTCGGCGACCTTTGCGGATTTCCGCTCGCTATTTTGCGCCGCCAGGCGAGACAAAAACGAGACAAAACCACGTGTGGTCGCAACTTCAGTCTGCTAAGCTATTGATTTTTATGGTACCGCCTCCCCGGCTCGAACGGGGGACCTCTGGATCCACAATCCAGCGCTCTAACCAACTGAGCTAAGGCGGCACTGGCGGGGGAAATACTCTTCGGTCCCTGCGATTGCAAGAGCTACAAGGATCCGGCCTCCAGGCTTTTGCCACCGGAACCGCGCCAAAGGCGCGCCCCTTGCCAGCGGGATTACAACCGGTTAACCCGCCAGCGGAGGCACCGCCATGGGCATCAACAAGGAAAGCGACGTCGCGGCCAACCTGATGATCGGCCCCACCGATCTGGGCATGGTGCGGATCTATGTCGAGGGTGCCGGTATCGAGATTCCAATGGATTTCGAGCCCGACGAAGCCGACGAGATCGCCGACGAGATCAAGGCCGCCGCGGCGCGCGCGCGCGCACCGGCCGGCAAACCCAAGCCCAAACCGAAGCGCTAGGCGGGCATGCCCCGGGCCGGGGTCAGCCCCGGATCGCGCACCGCCTGCCAGCGTAGCGCCGCGTGGCGTGCGAACTTCTGCACCATGACCTTGCGCCGTGCGCCGGCCAGCTTGGCCTCGGGCCCCATCCGCACGATCTCGGCATCATAGGCATCCGCTATGATAAGCCCGGTCTCGTCGGGCAATAGCTCTGCCGGAAACTCCGCATCCACGGCCCAAAAATACCTGTCGCACCATTCCAGATAGCCTTGCCATTTGTGGTCCGCCTGAAAATCGGCGCGGCTCGATTTGCACTCCACCACCCAGATTTCACCCTTCGGACCAAGCGCCATGACATCGACCCGTAACCCCGGCGACGGGATCAGTTCTTCCACGGTCACGAAATCGAGGCTCAGAAGATGCCGGCACACCCCGCGGGCCAGCAACTGGCCGGGCTTCATCGGCGGTAAGGTCTGATCGTCTGGCATGCCCGGAACCATGAACAATCCGTGAACAAAAATCAAGGAAGCTTTATGCTTGACATGATACCTTTTGGTATTCCATTTTACATGATACCAAAAGGTATCGCAAAAGGAGTGCTTGAATGAAGTCCGCTGTCGCCGCCCTCATCCTGCTTGCAACTCAGGCCCCGGCCCAAAGCATCACCACCCTGCCGGCCGGCGAGCTGGATTGGGCGCGGACGCCCGAGGGCGTGGCCTTTGCCCAGCTCCACGGCGACCGCTTCGCGGGCGAATACATGGCGATGGTGACCCTTCCCGCAGGCCTTGTCAGCCCCGCCCACCGCAAAGGCGCGGATATGTTCGGGGTCGTTGTCTCGGGCGCCATGACCCACGTGCCAAAGGGCGCCGACCCGATGGGGGGCGCCGCATTGGGGCCGGGCGCCTTCTATCTCATCCCGGCCGACCTTCCGCATATCTCGAGCTGCATCTCGCAATCGGACTGCGTCACCTTCCTCTATCAACCGGGCGCCTTCGACTTCCGTCCGGAAGGCGGCTGATGGAACCGCTGCAATCCGCGTTCCGGGCTTTGGCCGACCCGACCCGCCGGGGCATCCTCACCCTGCTCGCGCAATCAGAAATGACCATCGGCGAAGTGACCGAGGCCTTCCCCATGACGCGCGCCGCGGTCAAGAAACATCTGACGATCCTCGAAGAGGGCCGCCTGATCGAGGTCGAGCCGCGAGGCCGCGAACGCGTCAACCGCCTGCGTCCGGGTGCGCTGAAACCTGTGTCGGACTGGATCACGCAGCTCGATGCCGCCTGGGACGACCGCCTCGCCGACCTGAAATCCGCCATCGAAAGGGACCTGCAATGACCACGATCCGAAAATCCATCTATCTTAAGGCCAGCAAGGCCACCGTCTGGAGCTTTCTCACCGAGATCGACAAGGTGAAAACCTGGTTCCACCGTTACGACACCGACCTCGCCGCCGGGCGTGACTACAAGATATTCGGTCAGGAGAGCGGCAAGGAACTGGGCTACGGCACCGTCCTGACATCGGATCCGCATGATCTTTTGGAATACACTTTCGCCATCGGCCCGATGCAGGGCGCGTCCAGCACGGTCAAATGGACATTGGACGACGTCCCCGGCGGGACGCGGCTCAACCTGGAACATTCGGGCCTGACCGATGACGCCGAGGGCTTTGGCCTGATACTCGCCCTCGACAAGGGCTGGGATGACCACCTGAACACCCTGCGCGACCACGCTGCCGCAGCATAGGCCCTTGCCGCGCCCCGCCGCGCGGCATATGTCACCCGGTGGCGGGCACTGCCCATCCTGTGAGAGGTCCAATTCCGGTGGCCTTACTCAATTCCGAGGGAGCCGGCTCTGTCGGGGTCCTGGCCTCGTTACCTGGCGCCCACCTGTGTATGCAGGTCCTCGGGAATTCAATCCCTCCACGTTTGCCGGCGGTCCCGCCGCTTCCTTCCGGCATCCATGCAGGCAATCCGACGGACGCGTGGAGCCCGATGGCGCGGTGCGGTCCGGGACAACCGCAACGTCGGCTGCTGGCCTGGAGCGGACGTTGCCGATTAAGTAAGGAGCCGGGCCATCGCCGACCTGCGGGCAGGCGAACCGAACCTTTGAACGGCTCGATTTATCCCGGCAAAGTCCGAACGGCCTCAATCCGACGACACGCGCGGTCAGAAAATCGCCTCCCCTTCGGCCTGGGTCCGCGATGGCGCGGCGGCCTGCGGCCTAGATTCCGCGCCTGAAAACAGAACGCTAACACCCGCCGCAAGCCAGAACCCTTAGCAGGCCGTTCCACCAAGATATTTCCTGCTTCAGCGGCGTTCGCCGGACCGGACCGGTACCGGAACCGCTTCGTGCAGCGGCAGTTCATCGCGCTTGCCGCCGGATCCGCCGTCATCCTCGCCCATGCGCATGATCGCTACCCCGAATTGCACGCCGGAAAACACGATCCCGTGGAACATCACCAGTAGAAACGCCGCCAGCAGCCCCACATCCGAGGTCGAGATCAGATGCCACAGATTGGCGACATTGAACCAAAGCAGCATCGCCACAAATGCCGCCGCAATGGCAAAGCCGATGATCGTGTGGCGGATGTAGAACCGGACAAGCTTGGGCATGGCAAACTCCTTTAGTCCTGAACTTAGCGGCCTGCCGGGCGGCGCCAAGGTTACCTTCTGCCGCAGGCGGGTCCTTGCCGATCCTCTGGACATACTCCAAATTCCCCGGATCGCTGCCTATAAGGGTGCCGCGCCAGCAAGGAGATCCCAATGGCGGAAGACCACGCGACGCTGTCCCGGGCCGAAGCGCATGGGCTGCGCTACGCCCAGGAACTCGAAGGCCACCTCGGCTGGCTCGACGGCTTCACCTCGGCCGCGCTGGCCGTGCTGGCCGTGGCCTCGGGCATCTATACCTATCTGGGCGTCTCCTCGCTGCTCGACGACAATGGCGCGCTCAGCTTCTTCGCGGCCATGGCCTATTCCATCGCGGTTTCGGTCGGCATCTTCGTCTTCTGGTCCTACCTGATGCGCCTTCTGCCCGCCGTGCGGACCATCGGCGCCCGAATCGGCCTCGTGGTGTCGATGATCGCCGGATCGCTGGCCATCGTCGCCATGTCCTCCTGGCTCAACGCCGCCGCACTGGCCGGGGCCGCCGCGGTGGAACAGCACCTCGCCAGAACCGTGCAGGACTATCAGGCCTCGCTCGAACGCACCCATTCCATCGCCGTCAGCGCCCAGGGCCTGCAGCGCGACGTCGCACGCGCGCGCCAAAGCTTCGAGGATCTCAGCGAGCAGGAAGCCGGTGGCCAGCTGTCCGGCCTTGCCGGCCGGGGCGCGGTGTTCCGACTGCTTCGCCAAAAGTCCGAGGAACTGAGCGCGCTCGAGACCCAGATCGCCAGCCAGACCGCCCCGGTCGAAGCCGCCTTTGCCGAGGGCAACGCGATCCTCAGCCGGATGCGGGCGCTGACCGTCGAACCCGGCGCGGTCGAGGCGCGCAGTGTGCTTTTCAGCGAAGAGGCCGTGCGGCTGGCAGGTGTCATCACCACCTTGCGCCAATTGTCCGTCGCGCCGCTGGTTGAACGCGCCGCGCGCGATCTGTCGGCCTCGGTGGTGCTGCCGGAACTCGATACGCTCCGCGGTGAACAGCAGGCCACCGTCGCCTCGGTGCTGCAGGTGCTGGGACAGCGCGCAGACACGCTGCGCCAGGCTGCCGAGGCGGTGATCGCCATGCCGCCGCCGCCAGACACGACCTACACGCCTGTCTCCGCCGCCGACGCGGTGATCCTTTACGCCGAAAACTTCGTTCCCTCCTGGGCCGGGGCGATCGCCATCGACCTGCTTCCCGCGGTGCTGGTCTTCATCGTCGCCATCACCCAGGCGGCGATCCGGTCGGGTCGCGGACGGGCCGGGGTCGAGGATACCCTGACCATGGCCGAATTCCGCGCCGCCCTGGCGGCCATCCGCGACGTCGAGATCGCTCTGCAACGCGCCCAGCCTGGAGACGCGGCCAGGGACACGGCCCCGCCCAAGGTCCAGCCGCTGAAGGCCGCGCCCGATGACTGAACGCACGCGCCGCCGCTGGTCGGCCGCTTTGGGGATAAAGCTGATCCTCGGCGTCCAGATCGCCATCGCTGCGATCCTCCTCGCCAGCGACATCGCGCGCGTTCTGCCCCGCGCCGCGCTGCTGTCGCCGGACGCGCCCCGCCTCACCCAGCCGGTCGAACCCGGCGATCAGACCCGTCGCTACGACCGCCGCCGCGTGCCCACCGGCCCGGGCGTGCCCGGCACGTCAGACATGCCGTCGCGGCTTTTGTTTGAGGTGGATGGCGACACGCTGACGCTTACCGGCGCCATCGCCGACGGCGACGCGGATCGCTTTACCGACTGGCTGGCAGCACGCCCTTTGCCCGCCACGATCGCACTGCACAGCACCGGCGGCTCCGTCACCGACGCGCTTGCCATCGGCGACCGCCTGCGCGCCGGGGGCGCCACGACCGAGGTTCGCCAGGGCCAGGTCTGCCTCTCTGCATGCCCCTACATCCTCGCCGCGGGCACCGAGCGAAGGGTGCACGAAGAGGCCTATGTCGGCGTGCACCAGCACTATTTCGGCGAGAACACCGCGCTGCCGGCCTTTCTGGCGGTCGAGGACATCCAGCGCGGCCAAGGCGAGGTCCTGGTCTACCTCGACACGATGGGCATCGATCTGCGGCTCATGCAGCACGCCTTGTCAACGCCGCCCGAAGACATCTACATTCTGCTTCCCAACGAACTCGAACGTTACGCGCTCGCCACCGAAATTACCGGCTGACTTGACGTGGGCGCCGGGGGAATTCCGATATAGGGCATTGGGCCGTCAGAAGATCCGGTTCTCGGATCTCGGGTCAAACGGCACGGCCTTTTCCATGTTGACGGCGAAATCGAACACCTGGCCGGGCGCCACATCGGCATCGGCACGCATCCGGGCGATGCATTCGGTGCCGCCCAGATGGCATGTGACGAAGGTGTCGGACCCCGCGGGCTCGGTCACCTCGACCTGGGCCCGCAGCGTCTCGACATGGGTCGATTTCCGGTCGGCGCCGTCGGGGTCGGTGATCGCCTCGGGCCGGATGCCAAGCGTGATCTGCTGACCGTCATAGGCTTTCAGCGCTGGCGTGGGCTCGGGAAAGGCGAGCTTGATCTCGCCATTCGATTCGGTCGTGGTCACGGCATAGATCGCGTTTGCCTCGGCGCGCACGGTCACGGGGACGAGATTCATCGAGGGCGAGCCCATGAAGGACGCAACAAAAAGGTTCGCGGGGTTGTCGTAGATCTCCTTCGGCGTGCCGAGCTGTTGCACATAGCCGCCGTTCATCACCGCAATGCGGGTCGACAGCGTCATCGCCTCGATCTGGTCGTGGGTGACGTATACGATCGTGGTGCCGAGTTTCTGGTGCAGCTTCTTGATCTCGGTCCGCATATCGACGCGCAGTTTGGCGTCGAGGTTCGAAAGCGGCTCGTCGAACAGAAACACGTCCGGGTCGCGCACCAGCGCGCGGCCCATCGCGACCCGCTGGCGCTGGCCGCCCGAAAGCTGACCGGGCTTGCGCGACAGAAGCTGCTCGATCTGCAACAGCTTGGCGACCTCCTGCATGGCCGTGTCGCGGTCCGCCTTGGGGACGCCGTGCATCTCCAGCCCGAAGGTGATGTTCTGGGCCACGGTCATGTTGGGGTAAAGCGCGTAGGACTGGAACACCATGGCGATGTTGCGCTTGGACGGGTGGACCCCGTTCACCACGTTGCCCTTGATCGCGATCTCGCCGCTGGTGATGTCCTCAAGCCCGGCGATCATGTTCAGCAGCGTGGACTTGCCGCAGCCCGAGGGGCCGACGAGGACCAGGAATTCGCCTTCTTCCACGGCGATATCGACCTGATGCAGCACCTCGACGGCGCCGTAGGATTTGGTGGCGTTTCGGATGTCGAGAAAGCCCATGTCAGGTCCTGCCCCATGTTGTTGCGCGCCCGGCGGCGCACGAATTTTCGTCGAAAATTCGTCTCATCCCTTCACGCTCCCTGCCATCAGTCCGCGCACGAAGTAGCGGCCCGCAACGATGTAGACGAGCAGCGTGGGCGTGGCGGCCAGGATCGCGCCGGCGAAATGCACGTTGTATTCCTTCACACCCGTCGATGACTGCACCAGATTGTTCAGCGCCACGGTCATCGGCGCCCCGTCACCGGCGGCGAAGGACGCGCCGAACAGAAAGTCGTTCCAGATATTGGTGAACTGCCAGATGACGGACACCACCGCGATCGGCCCCGAGGACGGCAACAGGATGCGCCAGAAGATCTGGAAGAACCCGGCCCCGTCGATCTGCGCCGCCCGCACCAGCTCGGTCGGAAAGACGGCATAGTAGTTTCGGAAATAGAGCGTCGTGAAGCCGATGCCGTAGACCAGATGCACCAGAACCAGCCCCCAGACCGACCCGGCCAGCCCCAGAACGCCCAGCACGCGGGCCATCGGAATCAGCACGATCTGGAACGGGATGAAGCAGGCGAACAGCATCAGCCCGAAGAGGATCGTGTCGTATTTGAACCGCCACTTCGTCAGCACGTAGCCGTTCAGCGCGCCCAGCACCGTCGACAGCGCAACGGCCGGCACCACCATCTGGATCGAATTCCAGAAGTAGGGCTTCAACCCCGTCGGCTCCACCCCGATCTGCGCTTCGGACCACGCCTTGCGCCAGGGCTCCAGCGTCCACATCTCGGGCAGGTTCATCATGCCGCCGCCGGTGATTTCGTCGAGCGGCTTGAGGCTGTTCACGACCATCACATAAAGCGGCAGCATGTAGAACAGCGCGAAGAGCAGCAGCACCAGGTAGATCAGCGTTCGGGTGACGCGGCCGGTGCGGATGGCGGTATCCTGGGTCGCCTGCGCCATTACTTCTTCTCCCGCAGTTCGGCGTAGAGATAGGGGATCATGATCGCCGCGATGGTTATCAGCATGATCACGGCAGAGGCCGCGCCGATGCCCATCTGGTTCCGGGTGAAGGTGTAGGAATACATGAAGGTCGCGGGCAGTTCGGTGGCCCGCCCGGGCCCGCCGCCGGTGAGCGCGATGACCAGGTCGAAGGTCTTGATCGCCAGATGTGCCAGGATCACGAAGGCCGACAGGAACGCGGGCCGAAGCTGCGGGATGATGATCCGCCGATAGAGGTTCCAGTTGCTGGCCCCGTCCATCTGCGCGGCCTTGAGGATCTCGTTATCGATGCCGCGCAGGCCTGCCAGGAACATCGCCATGACGAAGCCCGAGGTCTGCCAGACCGCTGCCAGGATCACCGTGTAGATCGCGAAATCGCGGTTCTTGATCCAGTCGAAGCTGAAGCTTTCCCACCCCCAGGTATGCATCACGTTTTCCAGCCCGATGCCGGGATCGAGGAACCACTTCCACGCGGTCCCCGTCACGATGAAGCTGAGCGCCATGGGATAGAGGTAAAGCGGCCGCAGGAACCCCTCGCCGCGGATCTTCTGGTCGAGGAAGATCGCCAGCATCAGCCCGATCGCGGTGCAGATCACGATGTAGAGCCCGGCGAAGATCGCCATGTTGGTCAGCGAGATCTCCCAATGCGACAGGCGCCAAAGCTTGGAATAGTTCTCCCACCCGACCCAGCCGTAGGACGGCAGCATCCGGCTGTCGGTAAAGCTGAGATAAACGGTAAAGGCAATGAACCCGTAGACGAAGACCAGCATCATCGCCAGCGACGGCGACAGCACCAGCTTCGGGATCCAATTCTGCAAACGGGTTCGGAAATCCGCCTCGGCACGGGTCGCCATTGCGGGGCCCTTTCCTTTCGGGGGAGTTGCGGGGCGGCCCGGACGCGGCCGCCCCGCGATGAGGCTTACTTGGCGATCGACACCGCGTCGACGAGTTCCGCGACGGCTGTCTCGCTGTCATACTCGCCGTTGAAATGCGCGGTCACGACATCGTAGATCGCGTTTTTGACCGACGCGGGCGCGGCGTGGCCATGCGCCATCGAGCCAAAGAGGTTGCCCGAGGACGCGGCAGAGGCCAGATCGGCCATGCCCTGCTGGCCACAGGCATCGAGTTCGTCGCCCGCCACATCGGTGCGCGCGGGGACCGACCCCTTCACCTTGTTAAAGGCGATCTGGAACGACGGCGACAGGATCGCGCTGGCCAGCGCCGCCTGCTCGGCCGAGACGGAGCCGCCCTGGTCGAACATCATGAACTGGTCGGCGTTGAACGTCACCTGGTCCTGGGTGCCCGGGAACCGGAAGCACAGGAAATCCTCGCCCGGCACCTTGCCGGCATTGAGGAATTCGCCCTTGGCCCAGTCGCCCATCATCTGGAACCCGGCCTCGCCGTTGATGACCATGGCGGTCGCCAGGTTCCAGTCGCGGCCCGAAAAGTTTTCGTCCACATGGGCCCGGATGAAGGCCATGCGGTCGAACGCCTCTTTCATGGTGTCCGACCCCAGCGCCGCTTCGTCTAGGTCGATGAACGCCGCCTTGTAGAAATCGGGCCCGCCGGCGCCCATGGCGACGGCATCGAAGACGGTGGCATCCTGCCAGGCCTGCCCGCCATGAGCGATCGGCGTGACGCCGGCGGCGGCCAGCGTCTCGACGGCCGAGACGAACTCGTCCCAGTTGGTCGGGATCGCGATGCCGTTGGCGTCCAGCACGGCCTTGTTGGCCCAGACCCAGTTCGTCGAATGCACGTTGACGGGCGCCGAAATCCACTTGCCGTCGTACTTGGCAAAGGCCTGCAGCGCCTCGGGCACCACTTCGTCCCAGCCCTCTTGCGCGGCCAGGTCGTTGAGGTTCGCCAGAGCGCCCTGTGCGCCCCAGTCGAGGATGTCAAAGCCAAGCGCCTGCACGGCGGTCGGGGCGTCCCCGGCGGTGACGCGGGCGCGCAGCACGGTCATCGCCTGTTCGCCGCCCCCGCCGGCGACCGGCATGTCCTGCCAGCCGATGCCCTGCGCTTCGAGGTCCTGCTTCAGCACGTTGAGCGCTGCCGCTTCACCGCCCGAGGTCCACCAGTGCAGAACCTCGACGTCTTCCGCAACGGCCATGCCGGTGCCCAAGGCGAAGACCGCGACTGTGGCCTTCAGCGTGTTCGTGATGCGTTTCATGTTTCCTCCCATGGATTGTTGCAACCGATCCTGCGGTTGCGTATTTATAACGTTACAAATAGCGTGGCTGTCAACCGGGATTCGCTTCAGGCAGGACAATGCAACCCTTTGAATTTATTACTGGTCGCGTTTTTCACGTCGAACGGATCGGGCATTTGGGCGAGAATCGCGGCACACCCGAGCCGTTAGCGCTCACATTCACCCTGCACGTCGCGGCGCGCACCGCATGAGCCTGTCGGAAAATTCCGCTCGGTCGAAACCGACACTGCGCACCATTGCCGAGATGACCGGTTTCGCCGTCACCACGGTCAGCCGCGCGCTCGCCGACGACCCGCTGATCGCTGCCAAGACCCGGGCGGTGATCGCCAAGGCGGCGGCCGAGATCGGCTATGTTCCGGATCGTGCCGCGCAACGCCTGCGCACGGGCCGAACCAATGTCATCGCACTGGTGCTGGATCCGCATGGCGAGATCATCGATTTCTCCGGCTCGATGATCGCGGGCGTGGCCGACATCGTCCGGGACACGCGCTATCACCTGACATTGACCCAGTACCAACTGGGCGAGGATCCGTTGCGGCCGATCCGGCACATCGTGCAGAACCGGCTTGCCGACGGCATGATCTTTGCCCGGACCGAACCGCAGGACGCGCGGGTCAGGTACCTGCTCGATGCGGGCTTTCCCTTCGTGACCCACGGGCGGACCAAGGTGGGGTCCCATGCCTGGCTCGACTACGACAACGCCGCCTTCGCCCGGTTCGCGGTGAACCGGCTGGCCGAAAAGGGCCGGCGGCGTGTATCGATCATTCCGCCGTCCCGGCAATACAGTTTTGCCGAGCACATGATCTCGGGGTTCCAGCAGGCGGTTTGCAGCGCCGGCATCGCGGGTGAGGTGCCGCAGGACTACGATCTCAACAGCTCTCCGGACGAACTGAACGGCAGGATCTCGCTGCGGCTCGGCCAGCCCGATCCGCCCGACGGCTGGATCTGCCCCGGCGAGATCGCGGCGATCGCGACCAATGCGGCGATCTACGACGCGGGGCTGCGGCTCGGACGCGACGTGGATCTTGTCGCAAAACAGACCAGCCGCGTCTTCGACCTGTTCCGCCCCCGGATCGACACGATCTATGAGGACATCGAGGCCGCCGGGCGCGGCATGGCGCACGCATTGCTGGCGCAGATCGCGGGCACTGACGCCGAAGAGTTGCAGGAACTGCAAGCGCCGATCCCGGAGTTTTAGGTCAGGCGGAAGTTTGACGAATCCGCCTTCGACCGCTTTTGGCCTGAAGTTGCCATTCGCAACCGGTCTTCAGGCGCGGAATCAAGGCCGTAGGCCGCCGCGCCATCGCCGACCCGCCCCGGAGGGGAGGCGATTTTCTGACGGTGCGCATCGCGTTGAAGTCGTTCGGACTTTGCTGGGATAAATCGAGCCGTCCATAAGTCCGGGTCGCCTCCCCGCGGGTCGGCGATGGCGCGGCTTATCAGATTCCTGTCAATGTCCGCTCCAGGCCAAAAGCCGACCTTGCCGGTCACTCACAACGCATTGCGTCTTAACCACCAAATGTCGTCAATGCATAGCCCAGCAACGCAGATACCCACACAATCTGTTAATGCCATCTTGAAAAATATCAGAGGGCAACACCCCGTCCTCACGGGAACATTGCCCATTTTTTGTACCGTGGCGTTCAGCACACCGTCCGAAACCGGTCCACCATCACGTCCAGCACCGCGCTCGGATCGCGCCGCCACCAGTCGCTGGACGAAAACACCTCGACCTCGCACGGCCCGGCATAGCCAGCCCCCTCGACCGCTGCGCGCAGGACTTTCAAATCGGCCACCCCGTCGCCCATCATCCCGCGGTCCAACAGCATGTCACGGGTGTTCTCCAGCCAGTCACACAGGTGATAGCCGAGGATTCGGTCCGGCCCGGCCGCCGCCAGGCCCTCGGCCAGCGCGCTGTCCCACCAGACATGATAGACATCCACCGCAACCCCCACATTCGGCGCACCCGCCATGTCGCAGACCCGTACCGCATCCGCGACCGTCATCAGCACCGTCCGGTTGCCGCCGAACATCGGGTTGAGCGGCTCCAATGCCAGCTTGACGCCCCGCTCGGACGCATAGCCGGCGATGGCCGCGACCCGCTCGGCCAAGATCTTCTGACTTTCCAGCACACCCTTGGTCCCGGGCTCGGTTCCGCCTGTGACAATCGTCAGCACCGGCGCGCCCAGCCCGGCGGCCATGTCGATGGACGCCTTTGCCTCGTCGAGCCCCGCAGGCGCATCGCGTCCCACCAGATAGGGCGTCCGGCATAGCCCCACGACCTGCATACCAGCGGCGCGCACCCGGTCGCCGATCTCGACGGAACGCCGACCGATCTCGCGCCGCCAGAACACGATCCCGCCCAGACCTCGCGCGGCACAGGCGTCGATCACCCGCTCGGGCGGCCAGCCCGCACCATAGCCGTCGAGATTGTGCCCCAGCGTCGCGGTGTTCAGCGCCAAGGCCGAGATGTCCTGCGAGAAATCCCGCATCAGACCCCGTAAAGCGCCAGAAGCGCCTTCATCCGCCGAACCGCAAGTTCGGGATCGCGCAGCAGCCCGTTCTGTTCGGCCAGCTTGAAGCAATCGACGAAATAGGGCAGCGGCCGCATCGCCTGCGCCCCGCCCAGCATCACGAAATGCTCCTGAAACCCGTTTAGCCAGGCCAGGAACACGACGCCCGTCTTGTAAAATTGTGTCGGCGCCCGGAAAATCAGCCGCGCCAGCGGCACCGTCGGATCGAGTGTTGCCCGGAATCCGGCAACATCGCCCGCCCCGAGCTGCCCGATCGCCTTGCCCACCGCGACGGCGAGCGGATCGAAGATCCCCAGAAGCGCGTGGGAGTAACCCCTGTCGTCCCCCGCGATCAGTTCGGGGTAGTTGAAGTCGTCGCCGGTATACATCTTCACACCCGCCGGAAGCCTCCGGCGCATGACGATTTCCTTCTCCTTGTCGAGCAGCGAGATCTTGATGCCGTCGACCTTGCCGGCATTCTCCTCGATCACCATGAGCGCGGTCTCCATCGCGCTCTCGAAGCCGTCGGTGCCCCAGTAACCCGCAAGCGCCGGGTCGAACATCTCGCCAAGCCAATGCAGGATCACCGGTTGGTCGCACGCCGCCAGGACATCGGAGTAGATGCGCGCATAGTCCCTGGGCGACGTCGCAACTTTCGCCAGAGCCCGCGAGGCCATTACGATCAGTCGCCCGCCGACGCCCTGGATCGCCTCCACCTGTTCCAGATACGCCGTCCGCACGTCATCGAGAGACCGCGCATCGGCCGGGTCAAGCTGGTCCGTTCCGCAGCCGTTGAAGACCAGCGCGTCGGGCAGTTCCGCCTTGGTGCGGCGGATCAGGTCCAGCGCCCCCGGCCAATCCAGCCCCATGCCCCGCTGGGCCGTGTCCATCGCCTCGGCGATGCCAAGCCCCATCGCGTCGAGGTGGCGCCGAAAGGCCATCGTCGCATCCCAGTCCACCTGCGCCGGGCCAGAAGGGTCCGATGCGGTGAACGGATCGGCCACCACATGCGCCGCCGAAAACACCACGCGCGCCGGATCGGCTCGCAGCGGCGCAGCCTCGATCGGTGTTCCCGCCAATGTGTAGTCGGCCAGCATGCCGGATGTATCTGGCAGGGCGATCTTCATCGCAGGCCTCCTTCAGAAACGCGGGACCAGCATCCCGGCATCGGCCGAGATCGCCTGTCCCGTGGTATAGGGCAGCTTGCCCGAGGCGAGGGCCGCGATAATCGCGCCCATTTCCTCGGGCTGTCCAACCCGCGGGAACAGCGTCAGCCCATCCCGCGCACGTTCCGCGTACTGGTCGATCACCGGGGCGGTCATGTCGGTCGCGATCAATCCGGGCTGGACGTCGTAGACGGCGATGTTCTCTGGACCCAATCGGACCGCCCAGGTCTTCGACACCATCGCCGCCGCGGCCTTGCTGGCACAGTATTCCGCCCGCGGCACCGCGACTGCGACCGCGTTGGATGAGGTCACGTTGACGATGGAATGGAAAAGCGCCGGGTCCCGCTTCCGGGCCAGCAGCCGCCGTGCGAAGGCCTGGGTCAGAAAGAACGCCGCTTTGGCATTCACCGAAAGACACCGGTCCCAGCTTTCCTCGGCCACCTCCAGCGGATCGCCGCGCCGCATCACGCCCGCGCCGGCATTGTTCACCAATGTCGTTGGCGGCCCCAGCCGTGCCTCGATCGCGTCCAGCGCGGCGCCATGCGCCGCAAGGTCTGTCACGTCGAACGGCACCGCTTCGGCCGGCATTCCAAGCGCCCTCACCTCTTCCACAGCCGCGCGCAATTCACCGTCGTCGAACGGCCCGTTCAGCGCCACGGCGAACCCCTCGCCTGCCAGCGCCTTCGCCGCCGCCAGGCCGATCCCCCGGCTTGATCCGGTGACCAGCGCAACCTGTCCGATCATGCCGCCGCTCCGTGTTTGATCAACTCGCGCGCGATGATCATCCGCTGGATCTGGTTCGTGCCCTCATAGATCTGCGTGATCTTCGCATCGCGATAAAGCCGCTCCACCTCGAACCCCCGGATATAGCCGGACCCGCCAAAGACCTGCACCGCATCGGACGATCGCGCAACCGCCATATCGCCGGCAAAGCACTTGGCTATCGAGCAGGCCTTGGTCGCATCCTCGCCCCGGTCGATTTTCACCGCCGCCGAATGCACCAAAAGCCGCGCCGCCTCGACATCCTTGGCCATGTCCGCCAGAAGCCATTGAACCCCCTGGAACTCGACGATCGGCTGTTTGAACTGCTTGCGGGTCTGCGCATAGTCCACCGCCGCCTCGAGCCCGGCCTGCGCGATACCCACCGCCAGCGCGGCAATCCCGACACGGCCCTTGTCGAGTACGCTCATCATCATGTGGAATCCGCGCCCCTCGTCGCCCAAAAGCGCCTCGGCCGGCAGCCGGACGTCCGAGAAATTCAGCGCACCGACCTGGCTCGCCCGTTGGCCCATCTTGTGCTCTTTCGGACCGCGCTCGACGCCATCGGCGTTTAGGTCGACAATGAATATGGACATACCCCGATGACCCGCGTCGCGGTCGGTCCGCGCCAGCACAAAGCCCAGATCCGCCACCGGAGCGTTGTGAATCCAGATCTTGCCGCCGTTCAGTACCCAGCCGTCACCGTCCCGCACCGCTTCGGTGCGAATGCCCGAGACATCGGTCCCCGCCTCGGGTTCGGTGATGCAATAGGCCACCCTTGTTTTCGCGGCCATCACCTCGGCCAGCCAGCGGTCCCGCTGTGCCTCGGTCCCGTGCCGGACAAGCAAAGTCGAAATCAGTTCGATCAGCCCGCACTGGTCGGCCACGCTTGCATAGCCCCGCGACAACTCCTCCATCACCAGCGCGTAGGTCAAGGTGTCGAAGCCCGGCCCGCCCATCTCGTCCGGCACGCCGACACCGAAGAGCCCAAGCTCGGCCATCTGGGCGTAGATCTCGGCCGGAAACCGTTCCTCGCGGTCAAGCTCGTCGGCCACCGGCCGGATCACATCATTGGCGAAATCCCGCGCCATGTCGCGCACCTGGATATGTGTCTCGCTGAGATACATCTGCGAATCCATTTGTAACCGTTTGGTTACTTTATCTTTGGCGAAAACCGGTGGTCAAGAGGCGCCGGCAAAAAAAGCCCTTGCGGCAGCGGCTCCGAATGACATAAATAACCAAATAGTTACTTAGGGAGGAGACGGCATGCGCCCCGACACCAAGATGAAATTCGGCCGGGTGGACTTGGAAGTCACCGCCTTCGGTTTCGGCACGGCCCCGATCGGCAACATCTTCCGCGAGATCGACGAAGAAACCTCGGACGGGATGATCCAGACCGCTTGGGACGCGGGCGTACGGTACTACGACACCGCGCCGATGTATGGCCACGGTCTCTCTGAACTGCGCACAGGCCACTCGCTGCGCTGGAAGAACCGTGACGACTTCATCCTCTCTTCCAAAGTCGGCCGCATCCTGAAACCCGCCCGCAAGGACGACATCGAGTATTTCCCCTGGACCAACGCGGGCCGGTTCACGATGCATTTCGACTACAGCTACGACGGCACCATGCGCAGTTTCGAAGACAGCCTGCAGCGGCTCAATCTCGAACGCATGGACATATGCTTCATCCACGACATCGACGTCTTCACGCGCGGCGACGAGCAGCCCGAGGTGTTCAAGCAGGCGATGGACGGCTGCTACAAGGCGCTGGACGACCTGCGCAGCCAGGGCGTGGTCAAGGCCATCGGCGTCGGCGTGAACGAGTGGCAAGTCTGCCACGAGGCGCTCAAGCAGCGTGATTTCGACTGCTTCCTGCTTGCCGGGCGCTATACGCTGCTGGAACAGGAGTCGCTCGACGAGTTCCTGCCGCTCTGCGAGGAACGCGGTGCCGCGGTGGTGGTCGGCGGCGGCTTTAACTCGGGCATCCTTGCGACCGGCGCGGTCGAGGGCGCAAAATACAACTACGCCCCGGCCCCCGACGACATCATGGACAAGGTCCGCGGGATCGAGGCCGTGTGCGCCGATCACGATGTGCCCCTGCCCGCCGCTGCCCTGCAATTCGTCGTGGCGCATCCGGCCATCCCCAGCTTCATCGCCGGCACCCGCACGGTCGAACAGCTTACCAAAAACCTCGACTGGTTCAGCCACCCGATCCCGCCCGAATTCTGGGCCGATCTCAAGTCAAAGGGCCTTTTGCGCGAAGACGCGCCCACCCCGTGAGCCGCCTTCTCCCGCCTGGGCGCTACGGTTGCGACGCCGTCGCGCCCGAGGATCGAATTGAAACCGGGCGACATACCGTAACCGCCGCCGAAATCGACGGTTTCGCAGCGCTGTCCGGCGACCGGTTCGAGATCCACATGTCTGATACCGCGGCCAAATCTCATGGCTTCCCGGGCCGCGTGGCGCACGGTCTTCTCGTGCTCTCCCTGGTCGACGGCCTGAAGAACCGCGCACCGGCCCAACTCAAGGCCATCGCGTCCCTGGGCTGGGACTGGTCGTTCCGCCGCCCGGTCTTCATCGGCGACGAGATCGGCGCAACGATCACGGTCGAGGCGAAGCGGACGGTCACCAAACCCGACCGCGGCATCCTGACCCTGGCCTTCGACGTGACCAACCAACGCGGCGAGACGGTTCAGTCGGGCACCAACCTTCTGCTGGCCTACCGCTGAGCGATGCCGTTCCGTACCGACACGGCAGGCGTTCTTTCGATCAAGCCTGAACAAGCGGGGCGAAGAGGCACAGTTTCAGCGTCTTACACCCGGTAGTCAGCCACAAAGACGCCGTCAGCGCCCCCCTCCAGCTCTGCCACGATCCGGGCCCCAATCGCCTGGTGAACCGCGTCCTCGAGATAGGTGTCGCGCACCGATTCATCGCGGAAGTCAAACCAGAAAACGTCGCGGAACCCCCGGACCAACGGATCCTCGATGCTGATGTTGGGCCGAACCTGGAAATCGAGGATCCCGTCGATCCGGTCGCTCAGCCCGGCGAGATCGTCCATCAGCCCCGCCTTAACGTCCGCCGTGGTCCCCTCACGATACCGCAAGGCCACAAAATGCCGGATCATTGCGTGTCTCCCTTTCCGAAATCGGGTGTCCGCCGTTCGCGGAATGCCGCAAGGCCCTCTGCCAGGTCCGGCGATCCCGCCGCCTGGGCCCCCGCCAGTGCCTCGACGATACGCTCGCGCTCCTCGCCTTCGGCGGCGTTGATCATCATCTTTGCAAGCTCGGTCGCCCGCGGTCCGCGTTTGAGCACCGCCGCCGCCAGCTCTTCCGCCGCGGCCATTGCGTCACCAGTCGCAACCACCCGGTCCACGAGCCCAAGCGCAAGCGCCTGATCTGCCGTGAACACCTCTCCGAACACCGCCATGCGCCGCACCAGCTGGGCGCCGAACCGGCGCACCGCCCGCTGTGTGCCCGACCAACCGGGGATGATCCCAAGACCCGTCTCCGGCTGCCCGACCTTCACATGGGCCTCGGCAACCCGGAAATCCGCACAGGCCGCAAGCTCCAGTCCGCCGCCCAAAGCATGCCCGTCCAAAACGGCGATAACCGGCTGACGAAGCCGTGCCAGCGCGGCAAAGGCCGTATGGCCGTCGCGCACCCAATGCCGCCCGAACCGCTCGGGCGATTCCGCGGACCAGGCCTCGATGTCACCGCCGGCACAAAAGGCCTTGCCTTCACCGGACAGGATAACAACGAGGATGTCCGGGTCACGCTCGATTTCTCGGCACCTCTGGGCGAGTTCTTCGACCATGGCGGCATCAAGCGCGTTCAGCTTTTCCGGACGGTCAAGGCGCAGATGCCCGACGGCTCCGTCGGCGCGCAACGAAATCCGGCTCACGGGGTCAGTCCGAACGGCTCGGGACGGAACAGGGCCGTATCCATCTCTTTCAGGTCGCCGGAAACGCGAAGCGGCGCTCCCGACTGGTCCAGAACATCGCGCTGCAGGTCAACGCCCGGCGCAACCTCGGTCACGACAAGGCCCTGATCGGTCAACTTAATCACGCAGCGTTCGGTGACATACGTGGCGTCCTGCTCCTGCAAAACCGCGCGCCGCCCCGAGAACGAGACATGATCGACCT
Organism: Rhodobacter sp.; assembly: GCA_030065095.1. Taxonomy (GTDB): domain Bacteria; phylum Pseudomonadota; class Alphaproteobacteria; order Rhodobacterales; family Rhodobacteraceae; genus JASJCA01. The sequence continues at coordinate 195,337 of JASJDP010000017.1, read as the reverse complement.
TGGGCACGAACTTTGCCGTGTGGCCTTCCTTGCCGATCACCAGCTTTGCGTCCTCGATCCGCATCTTGGCGCCCGCGTTAAAGGTGCCGGAGAACACGATCCGTTTGGCCCGTGCGGTGATGTCGACGAAGCCGCCCGCCCCTGCGGTCCGGTGCGGCGTCGCCTTGAGGCGCGAGACGTTCACCGATCCCTCCGCGTCGATCTCGAGGAAAGACAAAAGCGAGGCGTCGAAACCACCGGCCTGGAAATAGGCGAACTGATGCGGCGAGGCCACGAAGGCTTCGGCGTTGGCCGCACAGCCGAACTTGAAGTCCAAAAGCGGGATGCCGCCGACAGCCCCCTGCTCGATGACCCAGGTGACGTCGCCGTGGCGGCCTTCCTCCAGAAACACCCGAGGAACGTTCGCCGAAACCCCGAAGCCGATATTGACCGACCAGCCCTTGTGGAGTTCCTGCGCCACGCGGCGAGCGATGACCTTCTGCACGCCGAAGTCCATCAGGTGGAAACTGTCGAGCGGGCGGATCAGTTCGCCGCTGATGGCCGGGTCATAGGCCGTGCCCGTGGTCTGCAGCATCTCGGGCGCTTCGACGACATGGTCGACCAGAATCCCCGGCACGTGCACGTCATGGGGCCGGATCGAGCCGTTCTGCGCCACCCGCCGCACCTGGGCGATGACGGTGCCGCCGCAATTATGCGCCGCCAAAGCCATCTCCATCGCGCCCAGATAGGCCCCTTCGGATTCGAAGCTGAGATTGCCGCGTTGGTCCCCGGTCGTGGCGCGGATGATGGCAAAGTCCGGCCTCAGCGCCTGGAAATAAAGCCATTCGTCGCCCTCGAACGCCATGCGTTTCACGATCGGGTCGGCGGCGGCGGCGGCATTCATCGCACCGCCCTCGTGGTCGGGGTCGACGAATGTGTCCATGCCGACCTTGGTCAGCACGCCCGGGCGATGCCCTGCCCCCTCGCGCAGCATATCGAATATGATGCCGGACGGCAGATTGTAGGCCTTGACCTCATTTCTGCCGATCATCTGCCAGATCAGCGGCGGCTCGGCGTTCGACGGGCCGGAGGGATAGCTGCCGCCGACAATCGTTGCCAGGCATCCGGGCTTGGCGATGTGATCGACGCCCTTGGTGCCGAAGAAGTCGCCCGCGGCAATCGGGTGGATGGTTGTCAGATTGCGCGGCGCGGCCTCGGCGTCAAATCGTTCGCCCAGGGCTTGCAGGATCGCATCAGGGCAGCACAAGCCGCTGGACGAATTGACGGCGACAACCGCGTTGTCCGGGATCAGCGCGACAACCTCGGCCGCGGTCTTCTGTTTCGTCACACGGGCCTCCCTGAACGTGCGCTCCGGCCAAAGTAACCAAATGGTTATATGACTATGCCAAGGCAGGCCGTTTGAATCAAGCTTGGAATCTCCATAAAAATCAATTGCTCCACAATCAAGGCTTCCCCTTAAGTAACTAATGAGTTACATCTGTGGGGACTCAGTGGAGGCCCCGAATGAACATCTATTTCCAAAGGACCCATCAACGCGCTTTCGGCACCTTTCCGTTGGTGGGAGATGTCGCAAGAAACGCAATCCTCGCCGCGGCCGAGGTTGGCTATCGGGCCTTCGACACGGCGCAAATGTACGAAAACGAGGCCGAAACCGGTGAGGCGCTAAAGGCGACCGGGATCGCGCGCGACGACCTTTGCATCACCACCAAGGTGCACCCGGATAATTTCGGCGAGGACAAATTCATGGCCTCGGTCGAAAAGAGCCTGTCGGATCTTCGGATCGACTGGGTCGACGTTCTGCTCTTGCATTGGCCGCCGCTCGGCGGGGACGTCGCGCCGTCGTTGAAGCTGTTGCAGCAGGCCTACGATCGGGGGCTTGCGAAGAACATCGGCGTGTCGAACTACACCGTCCGGATGTTGAAGGACGCGGTTTCGATCGTGGACGCGCCGATCGTGACCAACCAGGTGGAATTCCATCCGCTTTTGAACCAGGACAAGCTTTTGGCCGGGGCAAACGAGGTCGGCATCCCGCTATCCTCGTACTCCTCGGTGGCCCGGGGCGAGGTTTTCAAGCGTCCCGAATTCGGCGAGATCGGCAAGGGCTATGGCAAAACGGCCGGTCAGGTGGTGCTGCGCTGGATCATTCAGAAAGGGGTCAGCGTGAATACGATGTCGACGAACCCGGACAATATCCGGGCGAATTTCGATATCATGGATTTCACGCTTTCGAGCGTCGATATGGCGCGGATCGAGAAGCTGACCCATACCGACTACAGGATCGTCGGGGCGGACCTGGTGCCCTGGGCGCCGGAATGGGACTGAACGGGTCGGCTGCAGGCGTCCCATAGCGGTGCCCATCTAACTATCGGAAATCATTTGCGTTAGCACAGGCATCTGTCGGGAGGACCACACTTGCCGGCACGGGTGCGGAATGTCCGCACAGCCGCGGCGTGCTTTGAGCACCGCACCAGATATGCGACACTGCCGGCATTGGACATTTATCCCCGGGAGACAAGCATGTTTAGGATTTCGACCGCCCTGCTCGCCGCCGCACTCGCCACCTCGGCGCTTGCAGAAGACCGTTGGATGTCTATCCCCGAGGCGCCGGAGATGCCCGCATCCGACAATGTCGGCGTGGTTCCGATCAACGGCATCCAGATGTATTTCGCGGAATACGGCGTGGCCAGCGGCACACCCGTTCTGATGATCCATGGCGGACTGGCGCATGGCGACATCTGGGCCGCACAGGTGGCCGACCTGATGCAGGATTATCGCGTGATCGTGGCCGATACGCGCGGGCATGGACGGTCGGAAAACGATGGCAGTGCCTATAGCTACGACCTGCTTGCGCAGGATTACCTCGCGCTTCTGGATGAACTGCAGATCGACAAGGTGCATCTGATCGGATGGTCCGACGGCGCCAATATCGGATACGCGATCTCGAGCACCGCGCCCGAGCGGCTGGCCAGTCATTTCGCCCATGCCGGCAACGTCACGCTGGACGGGATCGATCCGTCGGTCGAAACCAATCCGATCTTTGGCGCCTATGTCGGCATGATGGCCTCGGACTACGCCGAAATGTCGAACTCGCCCGACGGGTTCGACGCGTTCCTGGGCGGTGTCGTCGAGATGTGGAGCACCGAAAAGCCCGGCGGTGTCGACGCGCTGACATCGATCACCGTGCCGACGCTGGTCGTGCAGAGCGAGCATGACGAAGCAATCCTGATGGAGCATTCGGAACTGATTGCCACGACGATTCCGGGCGCCAGCCTGCTGGTTCTGGAAGACGTCAGCCATTTCGCGAACTTGCAGGCGCCAGAAGACTATACGGCAGCGATCCGGGCGTTCCTGGAGTGACTCAAGTCTAGCACATTGTGGGCAAACTCCGTCGCATAATCAGGATGGGTTTCAACGGAGTCGCGCTCGACCGTTCTTGGCCTGGAGCGGGCGTTGACCGGAATCTGAGAAGCCGCGCTATCGCCGACCCGCGGGGAGGCGACCCAGACCTAGGGACGGCTCGATTTATCCCAGCAAAGTCCGAACGACCTCGATGCGATACGCACCGTCAGAAAATCGCCTCCCCTTCGGGGCGGGTCGGCGATGGCGCGGCGGCCTACGGCCTTGATTCCGCGCCTGAAGACTGGTTGCGAATGGCGGCTCCAGGCCAAAACGCCCGTCCGCTCACCTAGTGATGCCGCGGCGTGGGGCAGGTTATTCACGAGGCCTCGGCTTTGCGGCCTGGCGCGAACCCGATCCGGTCGATTTCCGGCCTACCGTCATCCTGCCCCTTCGGTTTCCGGCCGAAGCGGGTTGAGAACAAAAATAGAACATCTATACTCACACCCATGACCCGGCCGCTCCCGATCCAGCACGGTTCCCGCGATCAGGCGCACCCCGCCCTGCCGTTTCTGGGCGATCTGGCACTGCCCCTGGCGCGGGTACACGAGATCTGCGGCAATGCGCGACGGTTTTTGGCGCTGTTGATCGCATCGCGCACCCGGGGCCCGGTTTTCTGGATCGCCCCCGCCTGGGGGGCGGAGCGGCTGAACCCCGAGGCGATGCTGCGGCTGGTCGGCCCCGAACGGATCGTCTTTGTCGATCCGGTGCGGGCCGAGGACCTGCTGTGGTGTATGGAAGAGGTGCTGCGGTCCGGCGCGGTGCCGCTTGTCGTGGCCGATATCCCAGCCCCCCCGGGGCTGACCGCAGTGCGGCGGCTGCATCTGGCGGCAGAGACCGGCGCGGCGGAGGCGGGCACGCTGCCCCTAGGCGTGCTGCTGACCCCCGGCACGGGCGGCGCGCAGGGCATCGAAACGCGCTGGCACATCGCGGGCGACCATGGGGCGGACGGGCGCCGGCGCTGGCGGCTCGACCGGCTGCGCGCCCGCACCGCGCCGCAGAAAAGCTGGCGGGTGACATCGGCGAAAGGCGCGTTCCGGCTGGAGTCCCTGGCCGAGGAAACGCTATTGAATTGAGTACCTTCGGCACGCCTTCTCGGTATGCCGCGCCTTGCGCGGCAGGACACGCGGAGGCGCTGCCCCCACCCCCCGGAGCATTTCCGCCGGGATGAAAGAGCCCCCCAAGGGCCGAAACCGCCTGCCTCATGTCGATTACGGGACAGCAGCCGGGCCGGAACGGCGCGACGAGGGGGGATGCGCCTGATGATCTCATTCGCCGCCCTTTTGCTGTCGGTCGTGCTGCTGCAGCTGTCGTCGGGGGGCGTGGGACCGCTGGATGCGCTGTCGGGGCTGGCGCTGGAGTTCAGCCGGGCAGAGGTCGGCCTGTTGGGCTCGGCACATTTCATGGGTTTTTTCATCGGCTGCTGGTGGGCGCCGCGGTTGATGGGCGCGGTAGGGCATTCCCGCGCCTTCGCCGCCTTTACCGCCGCCGGCGCGATCGGGCTTTTGGCGCATATGCTGGTGGTCGACGCTTATGCCTGGGCGGCGATGCGGGTGGCCAGCGGGCTGTGCGTGGCCGGCTGCTACACGGTGATCGAAAGCTGGCTGCAGGCGAAGGTGACGAACGAAAGCCGCGGGCGGGCGATGGGGGCCTACCGGGCGGTGGATCTGGGCGGATCGCTGGCGGCACAACTGATCATCGCCGTGCTGGAGCCTGCGTCCTACGTCTCGTACAACCTGCTGGCGATGCTCTGCTGTGCCTCGCTGTTGCCGCTGACGCTGACGCGGGTCAGCCAGCCGGCGGTCCCCGAAACTCCACGGCTGCGCCCGGGCCTTGCCTGGAAAATGTCGCCGCTGGCCGTTGCCGGCGTCGTCGTCGCCGGGCTGACCGGGGCGGCCTTCCGCATGGTGGGTCCGATCTATGGCCGGGAGGTCGGACTGGCGGTCGAGCAACTTGCCTGGTTTCTGGCCGCCTTCGTCCTGGGCGGCGCGCTGGCGCAGCTGCCGGCCGGGTGGCTGGCCGATAAATACGATCGCCGCTGGGTGCTGATCGGGCTGTCGGCGGCAGCCGCGCTGAGCTGCAGCCTGACGGTCGCGGTGTCCGGCGCCGGGCTGGTCGCGGTTCTGCTGGCGGCGGGGATCTTCGGGTTCACCACCTTCCCGGTCTATTCGGTATCGACGGCGCATGCGCATGACTTTGCCGAAATCGGCCAGCGGGTCGAGCTGTCGGCCGCGCTGTTGTTTTTTTTCGCCCTGGGCGCGATCGCCTCGCCGCTTGTGGCCTCGGTCCTGATCGAGGCCTACGGGCCCGGCGCGTTGTTCGGGTTCGTTGCGCTGGGACACGGTGCGCTGATAGCGTTCGGGCTGGTGCGGATGCAGGCGCGGCCCGCGCGGACCGAGAGGACGCCATATGTCTACGCCCCGCGCACCTCGTTTCTGGTCGGCCGGCTGCTGGGTCGGCTGCGGGACCGGAACCGTCGCGATTGAGACGCCGCGAGCCAAAGATACCTCTAACGCATTGAAAAAACAACGGGTTGGCGCGAGCAAGTCACCAATTGCAGGCGCCTGGCGCGCATGGGATGCGCCACCGGTCCACCGGACTGGCCACACCGTTGACGTTTCCCAAATTCCTGTTGGTTTTGAAATTAACCTGTGCTTAACCTCGTGCGAGGGGTATTTTACGGAATGCCATTCCGGGGCTGCGATGCCCTGATGCTTGTGAATTTATTGAACCTTTAGGGGAGGCTAGAATGAAAAAGACACTAATGACGGTCTGCGCCGTCGCAGCCATGGCTTTGGGAGCGGAAACGAAGCCGGTACAGGCGCAGGAGTATTGGATCGGTCAAATCGTGCTGGGTGGCTGGAATTTCTGCCCGCGCTCCACCTTGCCCGCGGCCGGTCAGCTGCTGGCCATCAGCAGCAACGAGGCCCTGTTTTCGCTTTACGGCACGACCTTCGGCGGCGATGGCCGGACCACCTTTGGCCTGCCCGATCTGCGGGGGCGCTATGCCACGTCGATGGGAACGCAGCCGGGACTTTCGACCATCCGGTGGGGCGAAAAGGGCGGCGCCGAGACCAACACCATGAACATCCAGACGCTGGCGTCGCACACTCACACCATCACCAACAATGTGACGGCGAACCTGCTGGGCAGCAGCGGCAACCCCAATTCCACCAGCCCCAACGATGCCGCCCTGGCCACCCAGGCGGCGAACCATTACTCCACGCGCGGGGCGCTTGACGAAACGATGGAGGCCGGCAGCGTCGCCGTCAACGTTACCTCGACGGCGCTCAATAACGGCGGCAACCGGTCCTTCAACATCAAGGATCCCTTCCTGGGCCTGCAATACTGCGTGGTCACCCAGGGCACGTTCCCCTCGCGGAATTAGACGACTCCGGCCGGCCCGGCGCACGTTCCGGGCTGGCTATCGACCCCCGATCTATGCCATAGGTAAAGTCAAAGCAGCTTGAGCGGAGTATTTGCGATGCCGGTCACGAACTACACATTCAACTTCACCGGTACCGACATCGCGTCGCCAACGGACGCGGCGTTGGCCGTCAACTTCGGGGGCGCGGGCGGGACCCAAGCCTACACCGAAAATGGAATTCAGTTCACTTTTTCGATGCAGGCCGGCGGCGTTGCCAGCAATCTTTCGACGCCGCACGCAGGCGGGACCAGCGGCATGTCGGTGACCGAAGGCACCGTGACCTTCGATCTTGTCGGCGGGCTCAGCGACGATTTCTTCTCGAACGTCGTGTTCAATTTCGGGCCCTCGGTCGGCGGCAGCCACTCGATCAAGCTGATCCGCAGCAAGACGACCGGCGGCGCCAATCTCGGGGCCAATGTCACCACGACGATCACGTCCGGGGCGATCGCAGGCGGCGGATCAGCCGCGGCTCCGGCGGGTATCTGGAACAAGATCGTCTTCACCGCAACCGGTACCGGCGGCAACGACTTCATCACGCTCAACAGCATCACCGCGACGATCAACTGCTTCCTCGAAGGCACGGTGATCGGCACGGTGGACGGCGGTCAGCCGGTTGAACTCCTGCAGCCCGGCGACCGGCTGGTGACGGCCGATGGCCGCGAAACGACGGTCAAATGGGTGGCACGGCAGGCGATCGACCCGCGGCTGACGCATCCGGCCAAGGTCAACCCGATCTGCATCCGCGCAGGCGCCCTGGGCGAAGGCGTGCCGCAACGCGATCTTTATGTCACCGCCGATCATGCCGTCGAGCTGCATGGGGTGCTCTATAACGCAGGGGCACTGGTGAACGGACGGTCGATCTACCGGGTGCCGAACATGCCGCTGGAGAAGCCGATCACCTATTATCATATCGAGACGGATGCGCATGAATTGCTGCTGGCAGAGGGCTGCCCGGCCGAAAGCTATATCGACTATGCCACGCGCGATGCGTTCGACAACGCCGACGAGGCAACCGAGGCGGACGTGATTGCCGAAATGGACCTGCCGCGTGTCTCGGCGGCGCGCATGGTCCCAGAGGACGTGAAATCCTGGCTGGATGACCGCGCCGAGGCCATCGGCCGGCGCGCGGCCTGATCGATCCGGCCCTCCCGATCCGACGGCCCGCCGCAATGGCGGGCCGTTTGCTTTCGGGTGATCGGCTATGGCGGGCGCGTCCGGGATGCGCTACACGGCCCCGGGAACCAGCAGGACCGGCGCGATGGCACGTATTCTGATCACCTCGGCGATCCCGTATATCAACGGGATCAAGCACTTGGGCAATCTGGTGGGCAGCCAGCTGCCGGCCGATCTTTATGCCCGCTATGCCCGGGCGCGCGGCAACGAGGTGATGTTCATCTGCGCCACGGACGAACACGGCACGCCCGCCGAACTGGCCGCCGCCAAGGCCGGCAAGCCTGTGGCCGACTACTGCGCCGAGATGTGGGCGGTGCAGAAAGAGTTGTCGGATGGTTTCCGGCTGTCCTTCGACAAGTTCGGGCGGTCGTCCTCGCCGCAGAATCACCGGCTGACGCAGTATTTCGCAGGCAAGCTGGCCGAGAACGGGCTGATCGAGGAGGTCAGTGAGAAACAAGTCTATTCCGTGGCCGACGGCCGGTTCCTGCCGGACCGCTATATCGAGGGGACCTGCCCGAACTGCGGCTACGACCGCGCGCGGGGCGACCAGTGCGAGAACTGCACCAAACAGCTCGATCCGACGGATCTGATCGATCCGCGCTCGGCGGTCTCGGGGTCCACCGATCTGGAGGTGCGCGAGACCAAGCATCTCTATCTGCGGCAATCGACGCTCAAGGATCAGCTGGACGCCTGGATCGACGGGCAGGAAGGCTGGCCGATCCTGACCACGTCCATCGCCAAGAAATGGCTGCATGACGGTGACGGGCTGCAGGACCGCGGCATCACGCGCGACCTCGACTGGGGTGTCCCGGTGCGCAAGGGCGACGAGCCGTGGCCGGGGATGGAGGACAAGGTGTTCTACGTCTGGTTCGACGCGCCCATAGAATACATCGCCGCAACCAAGGAATGGGCCGACGCCGAAGGGCTCGACGACAGCGCCTGGCGGCGGTGGTGGCGGCTCGACGAGGGGGCCGACGACGTGCGCTATGTCCAGTTCATGGGCAAGGACAACGTGCCGTTTCACACGCTCAGCTTTCCGGCGACGATCATCGGGTCGGGCGAACCCTGGAAACTGGTGGATTACATCAAGTCGTTCAACTACCTCAACTACGATGGCGGGCAGTTCAGCACGTCCCAGGGCCGGGGCGTCTTCATGGACCAGGCGCTGGCGATTTTGCCTGCGGATTACTGGCGCTGGTGGCTACTGAGCCATACGCCCGAAACCTCGGATGCCGAGTTCACCTGGGAGAACTTCCAGGCCTCGGTCAACAAGGACCTCGCCGACGTTCTGGGCAATTTCGTCAGCCGGGTGACCAAGTTCTGCCGGTCGCGGTTCGGTGAGGCGGTGCCCGGGGGCGGCGCGGGAGGTGCGCGAGAGGCGGCGCTGACCGCCGATCTGCAGGCACGGCTGACGGCCTATGAGGGTCATATGGACGCCATCGAGGTCCGCAAGTCCGCCGCTGAATTGCGCGCGATGTGGGCCGCCGGGAACGAATACCTGCAAGAGGCCGCGCCCTGGGCGGTGTTCAAGGAAGATCCCGACCAGGCTGCCGCGATCATCCGGCTGTCGCTGAACCTGATCCGGCTTTATGCGGTTCTTTCGGCGCCGTTTATCCCGGATGCCTCGGCCACGATGCTGACGGCGCTGAAGGCCGAAGATGCCGAATGGCCGGACGATGTCGGTGCGGCGCTCGACGCCCTGCCCGCCGGACACGGCTTCAGTGTGCCGGAAAACCTGTTCCGAAAGATCAGCGACGAGGAACGGGAAGAGTGGCAGGCGCGGTTTGCCGGGGTGCGCAGCTGACCCGCTGCCCCATGTGCTATGGACCTCGGCGGCCGGGTGGGGCCGGTTACCCGGCCTGACCAGAGCCGCCCCAGACCCTGCGAGCCTGGTGCGGTTGGTCGGCGCGACGGTGAAGAGCGACGGCTGTGCCGGGACTTTTGGGATAGGAAATGAAGGCCCGTGACTGGCCTGAAGTTGTCGTACGCGACCCGTCTGATGGCGCGGAATCAAGGCCGCAGGCCGCCGCGCCATCGCCGACCCGGCCCGGAGGGGAGGCGATTTTCTGACGGCGCGTATCGGATTGAGGTCGTTCGGACTTTGCTGGGATAAAACGAGCCGTTCAGAGGTGCGGTTCGCCTCCCCCCGGGTCGGCGATGGTGCGGCTTTGCGCTCAATGGGCAACGGCCGTCTCAGGCCAAATTCAGTCATGCAGCGCATCGGTCCAATGCCCATGCGCGGCAAAGCGAAACCAACCGCTTGGTTCCACGGTCGTCAGGTGAACGCCGGCTCCACCGGGGAACAATCACCATCGGGCTCTCAGGCGTTGAACAGGAAATGCAGAACGTCGCCGTCCTTCACCTCATAGCCCTTGCCCTCGACCCGCATCTTGCCGGCGTCCTTCGCCGCCTGTTCGCCGCCCAGGGCAACGTAGTCGTCATAGGAAATCGTCTCGGCCCGGATGAAACCGCGTTCGAAATCGCCGTGAATCACACCGGCCGCCTGCGGCGCGAGCGTGCCCTTCCTGATCGTCCAGGCCCGTGCCTCCTTGGGCCCGGCGGTGAAATAGGTCTGCAGGCCCAAGAGTTCGTGGCCCGCCCGGATCAGGCGGTCCAGCCCGGCCTCTTCAAGCCCCATTTCTTCGAGGAACATCGCCTGCTCGTCCGGATCGAGCTGCGCGATCTCTTCCTCGATCCTGGCCGAGATCACCACTGCGGCCGCGCCCTCACGCGCAGCCATTTCCTCAACCCGGGCCGAGTAGTCGTTGCCGGTCGCCGCGTCCGCCTCGGACACGTTGCAGACATAGAGAACCGGTTTCGTGGTCAGCAGTTGCAAACCCGCCCAGGCCTTGGCGTCGTCGTCGGAAACCTCGACGGTCCGCGCGGGCCTGCCGGTGCCCAGGGCCGAAAGGGCCGCCTTCAGCAGCCGCTCCTGCTGCACCGCCTCCTTGTCGCCGCCGCGGACCTTGCGCATGATGCCCGCCAGCCGCTTTTCGATCGATTCCATGTCGGCCAGCATCAGCTCGGTCTCGATGGTCTCGGCATCGGCCACCGGATCGATACGCCCCTCGACATGGGTGACGTCGCCGTCCTCGAAACAGCGCAGCACATGGGCGATTGCGTCGACCTCGCGGATATTGGCGAGAAACTGGTTGCCCAGACCCTCGCCCTTGCTGGCGCCCTTCACCAGCCCGGCGATGTCGACAAAGGTCATCCGGGTGGGGATCACCTGTTTCGACTTGGCGATTTCGGCCAGCCTGTCGAGCCGCGCGTCCGGCACCGCAACCTCGCCTACGTTCGGCTCGATGGTGCAGAACGGGAAATTCGCCGCCTGCGCCGCCGCCGTCCGGGTCAGCGCATTGAACAGCGTCGACTTGCCCACATTCGGCAGCCCCACGATGCCGGTCTTGAAACCCATGTCCGTCTCCTGGAAATCCCGCGCGCCCTCTACCTCGCACACCGCCCCTTCGCAAGCGCCCGGCATGGCGATACACTGCCGCGCAGGAGGTGACAGCGATGGACATCAACCCCTACCTCACCTTTCCGGGCACCTGCGCCGAGGCGCTGGAGTTCTATGCCGAGGTCTTCGGCGGCCAGGTCGAGGCGCTGCAACGGGTCAGGGACAGCCCGGTGGCCGCCGAGATGCCGCCCGAGGCGCAGGATCAGGTCATGCACGGGCGGGTGCGGATCGGCGCCCGGCTGATCATGGCGTCGGACGACCTGCAGGGGACCTACGAGGCACCGCGCGGGATCTATGTGCAAACGGCCTTTGACGACGTGGACCGGGCCAGCCGTGTATTTTCGCGCCTGGCCAAGAACGGCGAAGTGGTGATGCCGTTCGGCGCGACCTTCTGGGCTGCGGGGTTCGGCATGTGCCGCGACCGCTTCGGCACGCCGTGGATGGTGAACTGCGACCAGCCCGCCCCGGACTGACCGGGAAAAAACACCCCGATACCGGGCCGCTTGATTTCCCCCGCCGTTTCCCGCACATCGGGCGGGCTGAACCACCGACGAGGCCCGTCCATGACCCGGATCGACGCGAAATTCGCCGCCCTGCGCGCAGAAGGAAAGAAGGCTTTCGTCGCCTATCTGATGGCGGGCGACCCGGATTACGCCACCTCGCTGGAGATCGTCAAAGGCCTGCCCGCCGCAGGTGTCGACATCATCGAACTTGGCTTGCCGTTCACCGATCCGATGGCCGACGGTCCCACCATCCAACTGGCCGGGCAACGCGCGCTGGAGGCAGGGCAGACATTGCAGAAGACGCTGGACATGGCGGCCGCGTTCCGCGCGTCCGACGACACCACCCCCATCGTGATGATGGGCTACTACAACCCGATCTACAGTCGCGGCGTCGACCGGTTCCTTGCCGATGCCAAGGCTGCAGGAATCGACGGGCTGATCGTCGTTGACCTGCCGCCCGAGGAAGACGACGAACTTTGCATTCCCGCGCAGAAGGCCGGGCTGAACTTCATCCGGCTGGCGACGCCCACGACCGACGACAAGCGCCTGCCGACGGTGCTGCGGAACACATCCGGCTTTGTCTATTATGTCTCGATCACCGGGATCACCGGGGCGGCGGATGCGGTAGCGGGCGATGTGGGCCCCGAGGTCGGGCGGATCAAGGCGCGGACGGACCTGCCCGTCGTCGTCGGCTTCGGCATCAAGACGCCCGAGGCGTCAGAGCGCATCGCCTCGGTCGCCGACGGCGCGGTGGTCGGCTCGGCCATCGTCGGCAGGATCGGCGACGGCCAGAGCCCTGTCGAGGTTCTGGCCTTCGTCAAGACACTGGCCGACGGCGCGCATCGGGCGTGAGCGGACTGCGGCGCCGGAACCCGGCAAATCCCTAGTGAGTCCACCGACGGAGAGGACGTCATGAACGAGCACCCATCCGACACAGAGTCCCGCGCGGCGACCCTTTTGCAGGCGTTCGACGACCGCCGCCAGATCGCGCCGCTATCCGATACCGCACCGGTTTCCCTAGCCTCAGCGTATGCCATTGCCGCGGATATCGCGGCCCGGCGGCAGGCCCGGGGCGAAACGCCCATCGGCCGCAAGATCGGTTTCACCAACAGGACGATCTGGCCGATCTATGGGGTCGAGGCGCCGATCTGGGGCTGGATGTACGATACCACGGTGCATGACATCCCCGATGGTGGCCGCATCCCCCTGCAAGGCCTGCCGGAACCGCGAATCGAACCCGAAATCGCCTTTGCTTTCACCGAGACGCTGGTGCCGGAGATGTCCGTGGCCGACATCGCCGCACGGCTCGATTGGGTCGCCCATGGCGTCGAAATCGTCATGTCGGTCTATCCGGGCTGGAAGTTCACCGCTCCGGACGCCGTCGCCGCAATGGGCATGCATGGCGGCTGCTGGCTGGGCGAGCGGCGCCCCGCAGACGAGATTCTGAACGGCGACCCCGCCCGTCTTGAGGCCTTCAGTCTGACGCTGGAGGGGCCGGACGAGCGCCATACCGGCCATGCTAGGGATGTCCTCGACGGGCCGCTGCACGCGGTCAAGCACCTGCTGGACGTGATTGACCGGATGCCGGGCGCCGGCCCGGTGGGGCCGGGTGAGGTTCTCATCACCGGCACGCTGACCGACGCGCGCCTGGTTGCCGCCGGACAGCGCTGGTTGACGCAGATCGACGGGATCGGGCTTCCGGGCCTGGACATCACCTTCACTGCGTAGCGTCAGTCCATCTCGTCGCGCAACCGGTCGACCACTTCGCGGAAGGCCGTCAGATGCGGCAGCATCGCCTGCGCCTTGTCCAGCGGAAAGCGGCGTTCCAGTTCGGCGAAAAGCGGTGCCATCGCGGCGATCGCGTCGTCGCGAAACCTGCGGCCCTTTTCCGTCAGCCAGACCTGCTTGGACCGCCTGTCCGCCGGGTTCGGGCGGGTCTCCACAAACCCGTGGGTTTCCAACCCTGCCAGTGTGTGCGTCATCGTCGTCTTCGGCACCTGAAACGCCCGCGCCAGTTCCAGCGGGGTGACACCGTCCCGCACCCGGATCAGGTGGCTGACGACCCCGAAATGCGAGGTCAGCAACCCGCCGGGCAGGCGTTTTTCCAGAAACGCCCGCCCGATCTGATCGATAATCCCGGCCTCGAGGAAGAGGGCAAAGTAAACTCCGGTCGTGTCGTCAGGCATCGCGCATGCGTGTCTCCAGCGGCCAGCGCGGGGCGGGTCCCACCTTTGGCCCATATCCGATCCGGCCCAGCATTTGCACGGTTTCGCCCGGTTTGGCCAGCATGCCGTGCACCTTTGCATAAAGCTCGGCCATCTCGGGGTATTCCTGAAGCGCCTGGCTGACCGGCTGCATCGCCAGCCCCTGCCCCGTCGCCGCCAGATGCAGCCGCAGCCAGTCGCGCCCGGCCGCGATCTGGTCGCCGCGCGTATTGCCGGCCGTGACGATCGCTGCATAGGCGGGTGTCGCGTCCATCGCGGTCTTCAGCATATCAAGGGTCTGGGCATATTCCGCACTTTCCGGATCCGCCTGCCCCGCGCGCGTCACCATGCCGGTCAGGATCAGCGTGTCCAGCAGCGGTCCGCCGATCGAGATCCCGTCAGGATTGGCGTTGATCTCGGCCTTGCCGAACCGCATCAGATCGACGCTTTCCATATGGGTCCGCTTGGTGCGCATCTCGACCGCCATCGCGTCCCAGGTCAACGCGCGCAGGGCCGCAACGTCTTCAGGGTCAGAGATCAGCGATCCAAACCGCCCCACCTCGTCCGCAGCAACGGAGCCCAGGGGCCGGTCTTCATAGCCTTTCCGGTTGGTGCGCCGGTCCATCACATGGGCGAACAGCGGATCCGGCGCACCCCCGGGCTTGAACACAATCTGTGCAACGGGCCCGTCCTCGCCCCCGGGGAACAGATCCATATCGAGCATATGGCCATCCTGGGCGGCCGCCATGCGCAGCAATTCCAGGAAACAGCCCATGCCGATGGTCAGCTGGCGGTCGAACGGGTCGGTCTGGGGCAGATTGCGTGCCTTGTCGCGCCAGATCGTCAGACCGTCGGCATCGGTCAGCTCCGCCACCCAGGGCTGCCGGTTATGCGGGTTCGGGGCCAGGATTGCATAGCTCAGCGCCCGCATCCTGGGTTCGGCGTGGCCGCCCGCTGCACCCCACGGCGCCAGCGCGCCCTTCGGCGTCCGCGTCGCCACGAACCCGCCGGCCCCGGCACCCGCCGCCAGAACGATCCCGCCGCCCATCAGCGCGATGAATTTCCGTCTAGAAGCCATCATCGATTCGATCTCCAAGTAATTCGATATCGAACTTTATAGTGCGATATCGAATTAAAAACAAGTCCGAAATCGAACCAACCGGGCTCGAAGCGCTTCGACACACCGTTTCCGCCACTCAGCCAAGCGTCACATCCAGCACCATCATGACGATCAGCCCCACGGTCAGTCCCGCCGTCGCCGCCTTTTGGTGCCCGTGGCGGTGCGTTTCGGGAATGATCTCGTGACTGATGATGTAAAGCATCGCGCCGGCGGCAAAGGTCAGCCCCCAAGGCAGCAGGATGGCCGAGATGTGGACAGCCCAAACCCCCAGCGCGCCGCCCACGGGCTCGATCAGCCCGGTCGCCAGCGCGATCAGGAACGACCGCGCCTTGCTGTAGCCCTGTCCGCGCAGGGCCACGGCGACGGCCAGCCCTTCGGGTGCATTCTGCAACCCGATGCCGGTAGCCAGGGACATGCCGTTCGCCACGTCGCCGCCGCCGAACCCCACGCCGACGGCCAGGCCTTCGGGGAAATTGTGGATGGTGATCGCGAAGACGAACAGCCAGATCCGGGCCAGCGCGCCCGGATCGCCGCCTTCGGACCCATGCACGAAATGCTCGTGCGGCAGCCATTCGTTCAATGCCCCAACCGCGACCACGCCCAATGCGATGCCCGCAGCCGCGATCGCCGCCGCGATTACCACACTGTCATAAAGCGCGTCGGCGGCGTCGATGCCGGGCACGATCAGCGAAAAATACGAGGCCGACAGCATAACCCCCGCGGCGAAGCCAAGGAACGCGTCGTTGGCCCTTTGCGAGATCGTGCGCCCGAACAGAACCGGGATCGCCCCGGCTCCGGTCATAAGCCCGGCGCCGAGGCTCGCCAGGATGCCGATGGTGATGATGTCCATGCTGCCTCTCCGACCTGTGGCCCTTGCGCCTTGCCCACAGAGAATGAGCCGAACGGGAACGCCCGTCTTCGACACAGATCAATTCCCGCGGACCGGCGCGAGACCGCCCGGGACAAGCCGAATGTTGCGGGTTCGGGGCGGCGTTGGTAACTGGACATGACCCGTCCGGCCAAGGAGCCCGCCCATGCCCGTGATTACCGAGATCGAAGACCTCAAGCGTATCTACCGTCGCCGGGTACCGAAGATGTTCTACGATTACTGCGAAAGCGGCTCCTGGACCGAACAGACCTTTCGCGACAATTCGTCGGACTTCGACCAGATCCGCCTGCGCCAGCGGGTGGCCGTCGACATGACCGGACGGTCAACGGCCTCCCGGATGATCGGCCAGGACGTGGCGATGCCCGTCGCGCTGGCGCCCGTCGGGCTGACCGGCATGCAGCATGCCGACGGCGAAATCCTCGCCGCCCGCGCGGCCGAGACATTCGGCGTGCCGTTCACACTGTCGACGATGTCGATCTGTTCGATCGAGGATGTGGCGGCGAAGACGAGCAAGCCGTTCTGGTTCCAGCTCTACACGATGAAGGACACCGACTATACCGGGCGTCTGATCGAACGGGCCAAGGCGGCGGGTTGTTCGGCCCTGGTGATCACGCTCGACCTGCAGATCCTCGGCCAGCGGCACATGGATCTGAAAAACGGGCTTTCGGCCCCGCCGAAGCTGACAATCCCGACAATGATCAACCTCGCGACGAAATGGTCCTGGGGCATGGGAATGATGGGCACCCCGCGGCGGCAGTTCGGCAATATCGTCGGCCATGTCAGCGGTATTGCCGATACGTCGTCGCTGGCGGCCTGGACCAACGCGCAATTCGACCCCTCGCTCGATTGGGGCAAGGTCGAAAAGCTGATGGAGCAATGGGGCGGCAAGGTGATCCTGAAAGGGATCCTGGATGCCGAAGACGCGCGGATGGCGGCGAAGCTGGGGGCGGACGCCATCGTGGTGTCGAACCACGGCGGGCGGCAGCTCGACGGGGCGCTTTCGTCCATTCGCGCCCTGCCGTCGATTCTGGACGCGGTGGGCGATCGGGTCGAGGTTCATCTCGACGGCGGCATCCGGTCCGGCCAGGACGTGTTGAAGGCGCTGGCGATGGGCGCCAAGGGCACCTATATCGGCCGCGCCTTCGTCTATGGGCTGGGGGCGATGGGGCAAAAGGGCGTGACCCGCGCGCTCGAGGTGATCCACAAGGAACTGGATGTGTCGATGGCCCTGTGCGGACGGCGCAATGTCGACGAGCTGGACCGCGATATCCTGCTGGTGCCGGAGGATTTCGAGGGGCGCTGGCAGGGGAACTGAAGCTCGGGAGGGCGTTGCCCGGACCGATTTAGCAGCCAAGGAGGGCCGGCCTGCTGCATTTATTCCGCGCCTAGGCTCGGGTGCAAGCATCCGCTCCAGCCCTCGCATGTCCTGCGGCCTGTCTCGGCCGCGTCCCTGGCGACGCTTACCCGGCCGTCTTCCGCATCTGGTAGACCCCCTCGGGCAGGTTCAGCGCCGCGCGCAGATCGCGCAGCTGTGCCATCGACAGGGTGATCTTTTCGACCGTGTCGGTGCGCGGGTTCAATTGCTCGACGGTCACGCAATCCTCGAAGGCGTTGACGGTTACATCCTCCTGCAGATGCCCCACGCCCTCATCGACCAGCGTCACGACCGTCGCGTCGAAATCATGTTCGATGGTAAACATGCAGCGACCCTAGCCGCGCAGGGTTCGGTTGCCCAGAGCCTTTGCCCGGCGCCGCCGGTGCATGCCGTAAAGCAAGGGGGCCAGCAGCCGGTCGTAGACCGTTGCGGCGATCCGGCGCACGCCCGGCAACCGCACCAGCCGCGCCAGAAGACGAAAGCGCGGCATCGCCTCCCAAAGCAGCGCAAACGCCGCCACCCCGTCATAAAGCACCCCGTCCCGGACCACGTAAAGCCGCCGCGCGGCCTGGTCCGGCGTCAGCCCCCAGCGCGTCAGGTCGGCCGTGTTGAGATCGTCGAACAGAATATCGAGACCACGCGCCTCGCTGTAGTTGCGATATCCTGCGATCTCGCGCGAGCAGATCGGGCAGTCGCCGTTGTAGATGACGGTGGTGCAGATGTCGTTCACAGCCATGGTCGAGACATAGGTCCGCGCGGCAGACCGCCAACCGCACCCGGCCGAACACAATTGCGACTGGCCGTCGCAGGACCGTTTGCTAAAGTCGTCCCGGAACCAACCGGAGCCGACCTTTTGCGATCCGCCGCCCTCGCCATTCTGACCTCCCTGGCGCTTGCCGCCTGTGCCGTCGCGCCACCTGCACCGGCCCCGGCGCCGCGTGCGTCCGGCGACTTGCCGTCGCCCCAACAGGCGGCCGACAACTTTGCCGCCGTCGTGCGCAAGGTCGAACCCGTTGCAGAACGCTTTTGCCAGGCCGAAACACCGCGGCAGAATTGCGATTTCCTGATCACCGTGGACACGACCCGCAGACAGCCGCCCAACGCCTTTCAGACAGTCGACCGCGCGGGGCGGCCGGTGATCGTGCTGACCGTCGCGTTGGTTGCGGAGGTCCGTAACCGTGACGAGATGGCCTTTGTCCTTGGCCATGAGGCCGCGCATCATATCCGCGGCCATATCCCGCGCCAACAGCAAAGCGCCGTGGCGGGTGCAGTGCTGGGAGGAATTCTTGCCAGCATCGGCGGGGCCGGGGCGGATGCGGTCCGCACCGCTCAGGATATCGGCGCCTCCGTCGGCGCCCGTGCCTATTCCAAGGAATTCGAGCTCGAGGCCGACGCGCTCGGCACGCTGATCGCCTATCACGCCGGCTACGACCCGGTGGTCGGCGCCGAGTACTTCAATCGCATCGCCGACCCGGGCAACGTGTTTCTGGGTACGCATCCGCCCAACGACCAACGCATCGAAACCGTCCGCAGGACCGCCGCAGGGCTGAACTGAGACGGCCATTTGACACGGATCAAGGCAGCCCCCGCCGAACCCTGCTGAACTGGCCCCGTGGGGCGAGACAAGAAGCAGAGGCGCAGATGTCGTTTCTAGAAAAAATCGAACGCCACGCCGATCTTTTCCGGCGCATGGCAGACACCGTCGAGGCGGATCTCGGCGAAGCCGCGATGGAGGGGCGGCTGACCGAGGCTGCCCTGCGCTCGGCCATCGTCTCCTGCGTCGGCTGCAAAGACGCCGAGGCCTGCGGCGATTGGCTCGATGCCCAGTCCGAGGGGGCAGCGAAGACCCCGGGCTACTGCCGCAACACGGCGCTGTTCGAACGGCTGGCGGCGGGTTGACGCGATGATGTACTTCGGAGGCCAGGACCAGCATTTCTGGCGCACCCAGGGCGTCGCCCGCGCATTGGGCCTCAACCTGACCGAGGCGCTGTCCGACGGGCGGCTCGACCGCAATACCTATGCCACGCTAGTTGCCGAATGCCAGGCCTGCGCCCATGCGGCCGCCTGCACTGCCTGGATGGCGGGCCTGAAATCCGCCATCGGCGAGGCACCGGCATTCTGTCCCGCCCTTCCACGGCTTAACGATATCGCAATCAGAGGATAGCCCATGCCCGACCGGATCGAAGAGGCCCGTTCTGCCTGTCTGATGTACGGTATGGCCGACAAGCTTGGGGTAAATCCCGCCGCTGCGATGGGGACCGGCCGGCTGCACGCGGCCGGCCTTGACGCAATGGTCGACCGCTGCCGGGCCTGCACCAAAAGCGACGACTGCATTCTTTGGATGGTCGATCACTCCGCCGGAGCCGCGCGGGCGCCGGACTACTGCCTGAACGGCGAAGAGCTGCAGAGTTTGCGGGGATAGCCGCATCCGGGATCCGGCGCATCCGGGTCCCGGCATCAAGTCAAAAAAGGGAGCATCCATGGTCATTCGCGATACATCCCGCCCGCACTGGCGGGCACTTGAAATGGCCGGCGCGTTGGGCGTCAACATCGCCGCGGCGCTGTTCGAGCGCCGCATCACCCGGCAGGATTACGGCGATATGATCGATGCCTGCCAACATTGCACCTGGGCCGAAGCGTGCGGCGTCTGGGTCCGCACGCAGACCAATGGCGCCCCCGCCGCGCCGGATATCTGTGCCAACCGCACCGCCTTCGCGGCGCTGCGGCGCTAGGGCTTTCCCAAGAATTCAATCCTGCGCTAGGCTCTCCTGCCAGGGAGGATAGCGATGATCGAGTTCGTGAAATCCGAAATCCACCGGCTGAAGATGACGGTGGTGTGGTCGTGGCAAGGCTGGTGGGCGGCCTGGCGGACCGAAAAGACGCTCAGGCAATGGACGCTCGCCAACGCCCTGTCGGTCCTCCTGGCGATGACCCTGGACCTCACCAGCACCGAACGCGCCTTGATCATCGGTTTCGGGCTTCTGATCCTTGTGGCCGAGCTTCTCAACACGTCCATCGAAGAAACCGTGAACCGTATCTCTTACGTGGACCATCACTTGTCGAAGAAGGCCAAGGATATCGGCAGCGCTGCGGTCGCCGTGACCGCCATCACGGCCGGGCTGGTCTGGCTGATCATCCTGATTGGGTAACAATTGCCTTTGGAACGCGGCTGCGTTGAGGCGATGAAGCTGGAAATCTCGCGGCGGCGGCCAGTGGTGCAGAGCGCGACCCTAAGGCCCTCGAATATGCATGCCAGGCCGAATTCATCCTCCTCCGCAGCAACTCCTCCGTTCCCCGGCTCCACAACTTGCGCTAAACTGCCGGCGTCCATTCGGAGACCGCCCCGCATGATCCGCCCCGCCGTCCTGCTGACCCTCGCCGCGCTGGCCGCCGGATGCGCCGCGCCGACCACCAGCGCCCCGCCGCCCCCCGAAGACGCAGAGCTTCGCTTCGGAGGCTCCTACCGCTTTGCAAACGATCCCTGCCGCCGCGTTGGAGAGACCGCTGTTACCGCGCCGTTCCTCGACGATCGGGCGGACCTCGTGGCCTGCCCGGTCGAGTACGAAGGCCGCGGTCGTTTTGCCATCGACAACACTGCAACCGAAGCTGTGCGCACCGAAAACTGGGTCGTCTACTCTGTCCCGATTCCGTGAGGAACATCTTGCTCGCTGCCACGGTCCTGACGCTGGCCGCCTGTGCCGTGGACCCGTTCGAGATCCCGCTCCTCGGCCCCTACCGCGAGCCCAACGACCCCTGCCGAGAGGTTGGCCCGGGGCCCGACACCAGGCCGCTCATGGCACCCGATGCCGACCTCGTCGTTTGCCCGAACGACCCGGCCATCCTGCAGCTGTTTCTATTCGACGTGAACGCGGCGGAGGTGAAACGGGTGGGCGACTGGGTGCTGCTACGGGTTCCAAAGCCCTGACAGGGCCGAGCAAACGCACCCCCCAATAGAACCCAACTTGTCCCAGGAACCCGCCTCGGTCCGTTCTGCCTCGGCTTGAAAACCCTTGGTATATGGCTTCAGATCAATCCTATGAGCGAGCGAAACGGGCTGACTGGTGTATCGCCATTCGTAGCTGCCGGCGCTGCCGTGATCGCGGTTTTCACCGTTGTCCTTCCCCTCCTCATCGGGGGCTAGACAAGCACCGCCCCCACAAATCATACTCCCCTGCCTCCTCCACCTCGACGGTCACGATATCCCCCGGCGCCAGCCCCTCGAACCCCTGGTCCACAAACAGGTTCCCGTCGATCTCCGGCGCGTCCGCCATGGTCCGGCAGGTGGCGGCCTCGGGGTCCACCTCGTCCACGATCACTTGCAGGTGCTGACCCACTTTCGCCGCAAGCTTGGCCTCCGATATCTGCTGGGCCGCCTCCATGAACCGCTCCCACCGCTCGCGCTTCACTTCATCGGGCACATGGTCCGGCAATCCGTTCGACCGCGCGCCTTTCACGTTCTCGTACTGAAAGCATCCCACCCGGTCCAGTTGGGCCTCTTCCAGCCAGTCCAGAAGCACCTGAAACTCGGCCTCCGTCTCGCCCGGGTAGCCCACGATGAAGGTCGACCGCAACGCCAGTTCTGGACAAATCGCCCGCCAGGCCGCGATCTCGTCCAGCGTCTTGGCCGCCGCCGCCGGCCGCGCCATTCGCCGCAATACACCCGGATCGGCGTGCTGGAACGGGATGTCGAGGTACGGCAGCACCAGCCCCTCGGCCATCAGCGGCACCAGATCGCGCACATGCGGATAGGGATAGACATAGTGCAGCCGCACCCACGCACCCAAAGCCCCCAGGTCCCGCGCGAGATCGACGATATGCGCCCGGTATCCGCGTTCTTCCGCGTGGCGGATGTCCAGCCCGTAGGCAGAGGTGTCCTGGCTGATCACCAACAGTTCGCGCACCCCGGCCTCCACCAGCCGCTCCGCCTCGCGCACCACCGCATGCGCCGGCCGCGACACCAGCCGCCCGCGCATATCCGGGATGATGCAGAACTTGCACTTGTGGTTGCAGCCCTCGGAAATCTTCAGATAGCTGTAATGCCGGGGCGTCAGTTTGACGCCGCTTGCCGGCAGCAGGTCGACGAACGGATCGGGCGCGGGCGGCACGGCGGCATGCACCGCATCCAGCACCTGTTCATATTGCTGCGGCCCGGTCACCGCCAGCACCTTGGGATGCGCCCCGGTGATGTACTCCGGTTCGGCACCGAGGCACCCGGTCACGATCACCCGGCCGTTTTCATTGAGCGCCTCGCCGATCGCCTCCAGGCTTTCGGCCTTGGCAGTGTCGAGAAACCCGCAAGTGTTGACGATCACCGCATCCGCGCCCGCATAATCCGGCGAAATCCCGTAGCCCTCGGCCCGCAGCCGCGTCAGGATGCGCTCGCTGTCCACCAGCGCCTTGGGACAGCCGAGCGAGACTATGCCCACGGTCGGCTGTCCGTCGCGGCGGGTCTCGCGGACCATGGCTTGCGCGATGTCGGGGCGCAGATCGGGCGGGTTTGACGTCATCCCGGCCACATAGGCGATCCAACCCACGGAGGAAAGGGCGTTGCCCGCCCCGTGCCCCCGCGCCATAGTCGTCGCGATGGAACCCCGCGGCACCGTTGCAACCTACAGGCCGTCATTCGACAAGGTCATTCCCTATGGTCGAACGACCGAGGCCGAGCGCAAGCTGCTCGCAGCCTGCAAGACCGGTGGGCCCGTGATCCTGGGCGACCGGGTCCCCGAGGCGCCCAGCGAGGCCACCCGCATCCGCGCCGGACTGATCCGCTACCTGCTGCTCGGCGGATGCGCGCAACACCACCCGCACCCCAAGGGCATCCGGGTGACCGGCGCCTGGATCGACGGTGCGCTGGATTTCGCGGGCTGTGAGACGTCCTTGGATATGACGCTCGCACGTTGCCATTTCCCGCAGAAGCCGGTGTTGCGACTCCCGGCTGGGCGGGCTGTATCTGACGGGCAGCCGCGCCGCGAACGGCGTCGACCTTCACCGTCTGCAGACCGAGACAGGCGTTCATCTGGGCGACGGATTCCACTGCACCGGCTTTGCCGATCTGGGCAGCGCGCAGATCGGCGGGCATCTCGACTGCTCAGGTGGCCGGTTCGATGGGGCGGGGGGTTGGGCACTGAATTGCGGCACTGCGAAGATCGGGTCATCCGTGTATCTCCGGAACGGCTTTGCAGCGACGGGCGAGGTGAACTTGATCGGCGCGCGGATCGGCAGGCAATTCTCCTGCCGTGACGGTCGGTTTGACGGGGCCGGTGGGCCGTCGCTGGACTGCGACGCGGCAGAGGTTGGCGCGGATGTGCTCTTGACCGATGGCTTTGCGGCAACGGGTGGGGTGGATCTTCGCCGCACACGGATCGGCGGGCAACTCTCCTGCGCGGGCGGCCGGTTCGACGGCGCCGGGGGGTGGGCACTCATCTGCTACGCGGCAGAGGTTGGGACGGATGTGTTCCTGTTTCCCGGTGCTGAAGACGGCGCTTGCCAGCTGACCGGAACGGCAGATTTTCGGCGGATGCGGGTCGCGGGCGACTTCGTCCTGCGAGACAGCCGCCTCGATGGCGTGCTGATCCTGGAAAGTGCGCGGATCGGCGAGGGTTTGAAGATCACCGGCCTCACGGGCACCCAGCCGAGTATTAGCCTGACCGAAGCCCAGGCCGGCGTGCTGCGCGACGACGCCGCGGCTTGGCAAGGGGCTCGGGCGGTCCGCCTCGCGGGCTTTCGCTATGACCGGCTCGAGTCGCCGCTGCGCGTGGCCGAGCGGCTGACCTGGCTGGACAAGAAGACCGAGCGCGACCTGCCCGACGATGCAGGCGAAGAGTTCGACCCGCACCCCTACACCCAGCTTGCCAAGGTCTACGAGGCCGCCGGGAACCGCGCGGCCGCGGCGCGCATCCGGATGGAGCGGGAAGCGCGTTCGATCCGGGCAGCCAGGCGGCGGGTGCGCGCGCTCGACGGTTCGGTGGATCTGGGCGTCCGTTCGGTCTTCGTCGACATTCGGCACTATCTGGGGCTCGATTGGCTGTTCTGGGCGGTGTTCGGCTATGGCCATGCGCCCGCGCGCGCCTTCCTTGCGGTGTTTCTGATCTGGTTCTGTGCATTCGTTTTCTACGCCGAGGTCTACCGGACCGGCCAGATGGCGCCCGCCTCGGATGTCGTGCTGAGCTCGGACGATTGGATCAAGGCCGTCGACACAGGCTGTCCCCCGGTGACGGCGGACGACCACACCGCCCGGGTGGCCGCGGGTTACGAGATGCCGCTGACCCTCTGGGCCGGCGATCCCGCCCGCGGCCTTCCGCCCAAGCCCTCGGCCATCGACTACGAAACCTTCTCGCCCGGGCTCTACGCGCTCGACCTCTTCGTGCCGCTCGACGCTCTGGGGCAGGAAACCGCCTGGGCGCCGTCGAAGGATCGTGGCGCGCTCGGCACGGTGGGCTATTGGGCGCGGATGCCGATCCAGATGGCCGGCTGGATCATCACCGCCGTCGCGGCCGCCGTCCTGACCGGCGTGATTGGCCGCAAGGAATAATCCGGCGCCCGGGAATCCGCACCAGGTGCCAGAGCAATCACGCATGAAATCAAATGATTGTCCACCGTCCCGAGGGCGATGCGCTCTGTCCGGCCTCGCCGCGTCCGCCCTCGATTGAAAATCCCTGCCCGGAGTGTAAGTTACGGCTTGTACCGACCGGCAGCCAGAAACGCGGGCCCATGACGCAACAGATCTTCCATATCGTGATGATCAAGCCGACGCATTACGACGCGGATGGCTATCCGATCCAGTGGCTTCGGTCGGTGATGCCGTCGAACACGCTGGCGTCGATCAACGGGCTGTTGCTGGACTGCATCGAGCGTCGGGTTCTGGGGCCGGATGTCGGGATCGTCACGCAGGCGCTGGACGAGACCAACACGCGGATCCGCCCGGACCGGCTGATCCGGCGGATCCGGCGCGACGGCGGCCGGGCGCTGATCATGATGGTGGGCGTCCAGACCAACCAGTTCCCACGCGCGGTCGATCTGGCGCAGCCGTTTCTGGCCGCCGGCCTGCCGGTGGCCATCGGCGGCTTTCACGTCTCGGGCTGCCGGGCGATGCTGAAAGACCTGCCGCCCGAGATCACCGCGGCGCAGGGCATGGGCATTTCGATGTTCGCGGGCGAGCTGGAGGACGGCCGTCTCGACCTGGTGCTGCGGGATGCCTATGGCGGGGCGCTCAAGCCGGAATACAATTACCTGAGCGACCTGCCGTCGCTCGAGGGCCAGCCGATCCCGTTTCTCGACCGCGCCACGGTCGGCGGGACATCGGCCAACTATACCAGCTTCGACCTGGGCCGCGGCTGCCCGTACCAGTGCTCGTTCTGCACCATCATCAACGTGCAGGGGCGCAAGAGCCGGTTCCGCACGCCCGACGACCTGGAGGCGATCATCCGCGCCAACCTGGCCCAGGACGTGCACAAGTTCTTCGTCACCGACGACGACCTGGCGCGGAATCGCAACTGGGAGGCTCTGTTCGACCGGCTGATCCACCTGCGCGAGGTCGAGGGGCTGCCGGTCAAGCTGACGATCCAGGTGGACATGCTGTGCCACAAGATCGACGGGTTCATCGACAAGGCCTGCCGGGCGGGGGTCGAGCGTGTGTTCATGGGGTTGGAGAACATCAACCCCGACAACCTCCTGGCCGCCAACAAGCGGCAGAACAAGATCACCGAATATCGCGCGATGATGCAGGCCTGGCGCAAACACGGCGCCACCCTGGCCGCCGGCTACATCATCGGACTGCCGAACGATACCCGTGACAGTGTCCTGCGCGACATCAAGATCATCCAGGAGGAATTGCCGGTCGATCTTCTGGAGTTTGCGGTCCTCACCCCTCTGCCGGGGTCCGCCGACCACAAGAAACTTGTGGAAGACGGCGTCTGGATGGATCCCGATCCCAACAAATATGACATCAACCAGCGGGTGACACACCATGCGGTGATGTCCGATGCGGAATGGGAGCAGGCCTATCGCGACGCGTGGTTCGCCTATTACACACCCGAGCACATCGAACGCATCGGACGCCGGTCGATGTCGCAGAAAAAGAAGGGCGTCAACCTCAACGAAGTCACCGAATTCTTCCTGCTCTACAAACTCGAAGGCATCCATCCGCTCGAGGGGGGGCTTTTACGCCGCAGACACCGCCGCGACCGCCGCCCCGGCCTGCCGCTTGAAAGCCCGCTTCGGTTCTATCCGCGCCATTGGGCCAAGACCGTCCGCAATCTGACGGCACTGGGCTGGGGCGTCTGGCGGGCGAACCGGCTGCAAAAGCGCCTGATGGATGATCCCGACCGGTTCGCCTATACCGATCTTGCCACCACTCCCCCGCAGGACGAAGACACCTCCAGCCTGGCGCTGTTCCAGGAAACCTCTGGCGGCCAGGCCGCGGTGCAGCGCGAGCAGGTGATTTCAAAGGCGCGGGAAAAAGCCACGGCTCCGTCGCTGAAGGCGGCCTCCTAAGCGCGTCGGCGCCCGTTTCGTGCCCCGCGCCCGACCGGCCGTTGCCGCGCTCAGGTAGTTGAAAGGCACTTGGCCTACTGTGATGCGCGCCGCCCGTTCGGCGCGGTCCTCCGGCGAGGTCCGGACGAGCAACTGGCATCGCCAACCATTGCAGCGGCAAGGGGCCAAGGATGTGCCCAAGCCCGGATACGTCGTCCGGACCCGCCCCGATCGCGCCCTTTGAGCCGGTCCCGTTTCCTGCTATCATCAAAGAAAAACAACGAGCAGGAGCACCCGACCATGCGCTGGCTTTTCCGGATCTTCTTTGGCCTCTTCGCCCTGGCCGGTCTTGCCGTTGCCGTCCTCTTTCTTTTACCGGCGGACCGCATCGCCAAGCTCGCCGCCGATCAGTTCGAATCCGCGACCGGCCGGGCCTTGGCGATCGGCGGGGACATCCGCCCCACGCTTTGGCCCGAACTCGGCATCTCTACCGGGGCCGTAAGCGTCGCAAATGCGGCATGGTCGGAAAACGGTCCCATGCTGCGGGCGGACCGCCTCTCGATCGGCGTCGATATGGCCGCGCTCTGGGGCGGTGACATCCGCATCACACGTATCGAGGCAGATGCCCCCCGCATCCTCCTCGAAGCCGCGGCAGATGGCCGCACCAACTGGGATCTCGCCGCGCCCGCCTCGTCGCCGGACGCCGCCGCCGACCCCGGCGCCACAGCAGATCTCTCGGGCTTCTCGCTCGACAAGGCCATCATCACCGACGCGCGCGTTACCTATCTCGATCATTCCAGCGGCAGCCGCACCGAGCTTGGCGATCTGGACGCCGCATTGCACGTGCCTGAGTTCCGGGGGGCCGCGGATCTGCAGCTCTCGGCGGCGATGAACGGTCAGCGCCTTTCGCTCGACATGCGCGTCGCCGAGTTCGCCGCTTTGCTTTCCGGCGGCGCGGTTCCGGTGATCGCAGACGCGGCCGTTGGCGGCTCAAAGCTGGGCTTCGACGGTCTTGCCGGGCTGCAACCGTTCGCGGTTGGCGGGCAGATCGATGCCGATATTTCGGACCGGAGCGCCATCTTCGGATTGGCCGGCCTTGCCGCCCCCGATGTTCCCGCGGGCCTTGGCCGCCGGATCGGGCTGGGCGGTGATGTGACGTTCGACGAGTCGGGCCGCATCACATTGCGGAACGGCACGATCCGGCTGGACCAGAATGTGCTCGGCGGTGCGGTGGATGTGCTGCTTGCAGACCGCCCCTCGGTCACCGCCGACCTCACCGCGGGCGCGCTCGATTTCACGGCGGCGACGACGGGCGGCGCGGGGGCCGCCGATGAACCGGAGGCCGGCGCAGCCACCGGGTGGCCGCGGGACCCGATCGATGTCGGTGCGCTGCAAGCTCTGGATGCACAGATCAAGCTTGCTGCCGAAAGCATCGATCTGGGTGTGGCGCAGCTTGGCCGGACACGGCTTTTGACAACGCTCGACCGCGGCCGCGCGGTGACGGAAATCCGCGAGCTTGCCGCCTATGGCGGCGCCGTCGGCGGGTCATTCGTGGTCAACAGCCGTGGCGGTTTGTCGGCCCGCGCCAACCTAAAGGGTAACGGTCTGGCTTTGCAGCCGCTGTTGCAGCAGATGGCGGGCTCTGACCGGCTGCTCGCTGGCGGAGACGTGGCGGTCAACCTGCTTGCCGTGGGCGATGACATGGCCGCATTGATGAACTCGCTTTCGGGCGAAGGCTCTGTCAAAGTTGGGCAGGGCGAGCTGCGCGGGCTGGATCTTGTCGGGATGCTTCGCAACCTCGATGCCTCCTACGTGGGCGAGGGGCAGAAGACGATCTTCGACAGCATTTCGGCCAGCTTCGCCGTCGAAAACGGCGTCCTTCGCAACGACGACCTCAAACTGACTGCGCCGCTGCTTGATGCGACGGGCAAAGGCACGGTTGGCATAGGGGCGCAGACGCTTGATTACCGGCTGACCGCCGCGCTGCTCGAGGGACAGACCAATGGCGGCCTGAAGATACCGGTCATGGTCACCGGCAGCTGGGCCGACCCGAGATTCCAGCTCGATCTGGAGGCTCTGGCAAGGCAGGAGCTGGCCGACGATGTCGAAGAGCTGAAGACCAAGGCCGAAGAGGTGGTGGTGGACAAGTTGCGGGACGAACTGGGCGTCGAGGTCGACACGCTCGACGACGTCGAGGACGTGCTGAAACAGGAATTGGAAGAGCGGGCCCGCAAGGGGTTGCTGGAGATGCTGAGCGGGAACAACTGATCGGCCGCACGGTCCGGGCGCTTGGGGCAGACGGTTCCGGAGGGGCCGCGAGACACGCAGCAGATTGCGAAGCCAGCAAACGTCGCGGTCGGCCGTAAGGCGTGGCGGATAATCGGTTGAACCGTGGAACGTGTCTCGGACCTAGCTGTCCTTGATCGCCATTGTAAAGAGATCCATTCCTGTCTGCCGCTTGGCATCAAGCAGATGTCCGGCCAGCGCCGTTTCTGACCGTTTCAGCGCAGCGATCTCGCCATGCAGGGCCAAGTGCGCCGAGGCGAACATCGCGACGATGCTGATCGCCGACAGCTCCTCCTCGCCCCAGGGCGCGGCCCGCGGCACCCGGCTGCTTAGCTCGAGTACGCCGTAGAGCGCGCCGTTCATCACGATCGGCGCCCCGATGAACGTGCATGGAACATGACCAAAGACGCTCGCTCGCCCCGCAAGCTCAGACCGCGTCAGATCGTGGCTGTGCCGGATTGCTTCGCCGCCGGCGACGGCGGCGCACAAAGTTTGGCCGGTGCCGAAGCATTCCCCCCCGGCCCGGTCGTCGAACGGCGGAACGGCAAAGACGGCATCGGCGCGTGATCCGGCGATGCGGACGATCGCGCCGTGGGTCAGATCAAGCGCCGTGCATGCCGCCCGCAACATCGCCTGAAACCGGTCGTCAACCGACAGTTCGGGCGCCATGAACGCCATCACGATTGACTCGCGCAAAGCCGTGTAGCGGCAGATCCGGTGATGCGCCGCCTCCAGTTGGGCGAACAGCGCCGCGTTTCGCTTGACCGTGTTGCGCAGCGCGATCTCGTCGCTGACGCAGTTGGCAAGATCCGCCAGCAGGCCGACGTTCTCGTCGGTCCACGAGCGTCTCTGCCCGTCGATGACGCAAAGCGCGCCGATGGGTTGCCCGTCCGGCGCCAGGATCGGCACGCCCATATACCCGATCACGCCGAGGTCGCGGATCGCGGGATTGCCGCAGACCAATGCGTTTTCGGGGGCATAAGGCACCACCAGCGGCGTGCCGCTGGCCTTCACATGCTGGCAAAAGGAATGGCTGAGCGGGGTCTGGCTCATACCGGCCCAGGGGTCGCGCAGGCCGATCTGACTTTTGAAGAATTGCCGGTCGTTGGGTTCGTCGATGACGGAAATCAGTGCGACCGGCACGTCGAACAGCCGCAGCGCCAGCCGGGTGATCGCATCGAAACCGGCCTCGGCAGGCGCATCCAGCAGGCCGAGTTCGGTCAGCGAGTAGGATCTATCCTGAATTGTCCGGGCCTGCGCCAGGGCGGACTGGGTCATCACAATTTCCCCACCAACGGTCACGGCGAAGGTCGCCAATCCGGGTTAAGGCAGGGTTAACGCGCCGGTTCGCACAGGCGGGAAACTGCGCCGAATGTCAGCTAAGTTACAGCAGGACCTGCGCGCCGTGCCGTTGCCGGGCCCGGGCCGCTAGCGGCGCCGGTCGCGCCGTGCGCTCATCGGCTGAAAGGCGACGCCGACATGCGCCTCGCAGTAGGGTTTGCCGGGCTGCACGGAGAGGCCGCAGAACCAGAAATCCTCGGTCGCGGGGTCGCCGATCGGCCACTTGCAGGTCCGTTCGGTCAATTCCATCAAGCTGATCTTCTTGGCCTTCTTCTCGACCTCGCGGACCGAGGCCAGGGCTTCGGGGCTGATCTCGTTGGCCGAAGGTTGCGGGGGCAAGGGTTGACCCGCGGGGATGATCGGCTTGCGCACGATTGACGTCACCTGAGCGGTCTCGGGCGCTTCGGCTGCGGCCTCCGGGGCCGCTTCGGGCGCGGGTTGTTCGGCGGGGGCTTCCTTGGCCGGCTTTGCGGCCGCCGCGGGGGTGCCGCCGACCCGGTTCGACAGGCCCAGCCGATGCACCTTGCCGATCACCGCGTTGCGCGTCACCCCGCCAAGCTCCTTGGCGATCTGGCTGGCACTCTGACCCTCGCCCCACATCTTCTTCAAAAGCTCGACGCGTTCGTCGGTCCACGACATGGTCTCATCCTCAATTCCGTGACACGGCAAGCGAAACGGGAAGTGCATCCCCGCGCCAATTCTGGCCGTTCTGGTCCATCTGGTCAGCGCCCTATTGTAGTCACCTCTGGGCGGGATACAAGCGCAGGCAGGATTAAGGGGCAGTTACCATGGCGCAGACACTGCAGATGGGCGTTCGCCGGTTCGGCCGGATCAACTGGCTTGGCCTTTACACGCTGGCAAGCCGCGAGGTGCGGCGTTTCCTGAGCGTCTGGACCCAGACGATCCTGGCGCCGCTGATCACGGCGGGCCTGTTTCTTGCAGTGTTCGCGCTGGCGATCGGACCTGCCCGCGGCGCGGTGATGGGCGTGCCCTTCGTGCAGTTCCTGGCGCCGGGCATCCTGATGATGACGGTGATCCAGAACGCCTTTGCCAACACGTCGTCATCGATCATGATCTCGAAGGTGCAGGGCAACATCGTCGACACGCTGATGCCGCCTCTGTCGCCTCTGGAGCTGCTCACCGGTTACATGGCCGGCCCGATCGGCCGCGGAATCGTTGTCGCGACGGTGATTGTCACCGGCATGATGCTGACCATCGGCGCCGGCGTGGCGCATCCCCATTGGCTGATCGCCTTCGTCATCCTTGGTGCCACCTTCCTTGGCGGTCTTGGAATCGTGGCGGCGATCGTTGCGCAGAAATTCGATCATATGGCGGCCATTACCAACTTCATCATCACGCCGCTCGCCTTCTTGTCGGGGACGTTTTATTCCGCCCAATCGCTGCCGCCGCTGATGCAGGCACTGACCCACCTGAACCCGGTCTTTTACCTGATCGACGGCGCCCGGTTCGGTATGATCGGTCGATCCGACAGCTCGCCCTGGACCGGATTGTTTGTCGTGGGCCTGACCACTGCGATGGTCCTTCTGCTGTGCTGGCACTGGTTCAGGCGCGGCTACCGGCTGAAGGCCTGAGCCATCCGGATCTGAGACGGATTTGCGTTGCCGGGCATCCGGCCGGAGCCTCAGGATCGCCTCTGCCGGCGCCCTTCCCGCCAGGCCAGCATTGCGCCGCCTGCGACGATCACCAGTGCGCCGAGGATCGACACCGCATCGGGGATCACGCCGAACACCGCCAGGTCGTAAATCGCCGCGAAGACCAGCGTCGCATAGCTGAACGGGACCACCAGACTGGCATCGGCCCGTGCCACCGAATTGACATAGCACATCTGCGCTGCCGCCATCAGCACGCCGATCCCGGCCAGCGCCGCCCATTGTACGGGTGTCGGCGTCTGCCAGACCACGGCGACCGCCAGGCTCGCCACGGTCAGTGCGATGGCGTTGTTGATCAGCAGGATCTGAAACGGCCCCTCGCGCCCGGATAACCGCTTGAGGCAGGTGATCTCGGCTCCCATCACCAGGGCTGCGCCGAGCGCCAGCAGCGCGGCGGGCCGAAAGCTGTCGAGCCCGGGGCGTAAAAGGACAATGGCGCCGGCAAAGGCGATTGCCGCGGCGGCC
Organism: Rhodobacter sp.; assembly: GCA_030065095.1. GTDB lineage: Bacteria > Pseudomonadota > Alphaproteobacteria > Rhodobacterales > Rhodobacteraceae > JASJCA01. The sequence goes on along the minus strand of JASJDP010000017.1, from coordinate 162,557 downwards.
CAACGCACCGGTCCGACATGTTCGCGCAGAAACGCGATTGCGAACACCATTGCGAAGACCGGGTTGAGGAAACTGATCGCGGTGGCATCGCTGAGCGGGATGAACGCCACCGCCGCGAACATCAGGGTGACGCCGCCCCAGCCGAGTATCGATCGCGCAATATGCAGCGGCCAGTGCGGCCGGTGGAACGCCGGACGCATGATCAGCGTTGCCGCCACCACCGTCAGAAACCCGAACAGAAACCGCCCGTGGCTGACGTGCAGCGGGTGCAAGTCCGGCCCCAGTCGCCCGGTGCCAAGCGCCTTGGCCAACAGCGTCGTGCCAGCGATGAACACGGTCGCCAAAAGCATCAGTCCGATGGCCAGCGGCGGATTCTGCGCGCGTGGAGTGAACATGGTCAGGCTCATGCGCCCATGACGCGCGGGGCGCAATCGGAATTTCCGATGCGAGGGGATTGCGCGGTGCAAGGCGATCGGGCAGGAAGATTGTCGGACCGTTGATGGAGCCCGTGCCATGCCACTGAAAACGACTTGCATCGGCGCCTACCCGAAACCGGATTACGTGCCGATCACCGACTGGTTCCAGGTCGGCCACGATGTCGAAGACTACAACGAAAGGGTCCTGAAAACCTGGTCCGAAGGCTCTGAAATCCAGGCGGCACTCGACCGCGCCACGGCAGAGGCCGTCGCGGATCAGACGGCCTGTGGCATCGACATACCGACCGACGGCGAAATCAGGCGCGAGAATTATGTCCACTACCAGTGCCGTCACTTCGAGGGTTTCGACTTTGAAAACCTCGCCCACCGGGTGCTGCGGAACGGTGCGTACGAGGCCGACCTGCCGGCGATCCGCGGCCCCGTCCGCGCCGTTGGCGACAGCGTGCTGGTGCGTGACTGGCAGTTGGCCCAGGCGGCAACCGACAGACCCGTCAAGATGACGCTGCCGGGACCGCTGACGATCTCGGACACCACGGCGGACGAGCATTACGGCGACCCCGAACGCCTCGCGGCGGATCTCGCCGCCGCGCTGAACCACGAGGTGCGCGCGCTGGCCGAGGCCGGCTGCCGCTATATCCAGATCGACGAGCCGATCTTCGCCCGCAAGCCCAATGCGGCGCTGGCCTATGGCATCGATACGCTCGCGGCCTGCTTCGACAATGTCCCCGAGCGCGTTACGCGCGTGATGCACATGTGCTGCGGCTATCCCAACCGGCTTGACGACACCGACTATCCCAAGGCCGACCAGCAGGCCTATGTCCGGATCGCCCGCGGGGTCGACGGCATCGTCGACCAGATCTCGATCGAGGACGCCCACCGCCACAATCCGGCCGAGCTTTTCACCCTGTTTGATCGCTCGTCCCTGATCGTCGGCTTCGTCACCGTCGCCTCGTCCCGCGTCGAACCGGTCGAGGAAATCCGCGCCCGGATCGAAGAGGTGCTGCAGCACGTGCCCCGCGACCGGCTGCTTGCGGCACCGGATTGCGGGTTGGGCTTTCTGGGGCGGGATCTTGCCATGCAGAAGCTCAGGAACCTGACCGAGGCGGCACGGTCGGTTTAGGGCGCGATGCATTGCGGGTGATTTGCAAAGCTTTGTCTTGGCCTGTAGTTGCCGTCGCTCATTAAGGGAATAGCCGGGCCATCGCCGACCCGTGGGGAGGCGACCCGGACCTGTGAACGGCTCGATTTATCCCGGCAAAGTCCGAACGATCTCAATGCGATACGCGCCGTCAGAAAATCGCCTCCCCTTCGGGGCGGGTCGGCGATGGCGCGGCGGCCTTCGGCCTTGATTCCGCGCCAGAATGCGGGTCGCGAACGACAACTTCGGGCCAGCGCAAGCCGGATGCGGTTCCTAAAAAAACACGTCCTGCCACAGTCGCGGTGATTTTTTCTGCTTTCCCTGACCGGCACTCTCGCCTAAGAGGCGTTCCATGAGCATCTGCAGCCCAACCCTGCCCATCCGACGCCGACGCTGATCCGTCCGGCCACGCTCGCCCTTGCGCGCCAAGCGCACCCTTCAAAACATTGACAGCCCATTGCCGATCCGGCACATCCAGGCTTCTTTCCGACAAGGACCAAATCCATGATCCCGTCCGTCCTGCCGACCTATAACCGCGCGCCCCTCGCTTTCGTCAAAGGTGAAGGCAGCTGGCTGACGAGCGAGGACGGCACGCGATATCTCGATGTCGGCGCGGGCATCGCGGTCAACGCGCTGGGCCACGCCCATCCCGCGCTGGTCGAGGCGCTGACCGCCCAGGCACAGAACCTCTGGCATGTCTCGAACCTCTACGAGATTCCCAATCAGCAGGCCCTGGCGGACCTGCTGGTCGATCAGACATTCGCCGACTCGGTATTCTTCACCAATTCCGGCACAGAATCCTGCGAGCTGGCGGTCAAGATGGCCCGCAAGTACTGGCACGACAAAGGCCAGCCGGAGCGTACCGACATCGTCACCTTCTCGGGCAGCTTTCACGGCCGGTCCTCGGCGGGCATCGCCGCCGCAGGGTCGGAAAAGATGACCAAGGGCTTCGGCCCGCTGCTGCCCGGCTTCATTCACCTTCCCTGGGGCGACCACGACGCGTTCTACAACGCGATAGGCGAGACCGTCGCCGCCATCCTGATCGAACCGGTACAGGGCGAGGGCGGCATCGTGCCGCTGCCGGATCAGTGCCTGAAGGGCCTGCGCGATCTCTGCGACGAAACGGGGATCTTGCTGATCCTCGACGAGGTGCAATGCGGCATGGGCCGCACGGGCCGGCTTTTTGCCCATGAATGGGCCGGGATCACCCCGGACATCATGATGGTGGCCAAGGGGATCGGCGCCGGTTTCCCCCTCGGTGCGGTGCTCGCCACCGAAGACGCCGCGTCGGGAATGACCCCGGGCACCCATGGCTCGACCTTTGGCGGCAATCCCCTGGGCTGCGCCGTGGGTCTTGCGGCGACAAAGATCATTTCCGAGCCGGCTTTTCTGGACGAGGTGAACCGCAAGGCCGGTCTCTTGCGGCAGAAACTCGAAGGCCTGGTGGCGGCACATCCGGATGTCTTCGACCGGGTCCGCGGGTCCGGCCTGATGCTTGGCCTTGTCTGCAAGGTCCCCAACACGGATGTCGTCAAGGCGGGCTATGCCCGGCACCTGCTGACGGTCCCTGCGGCGGACAACACGGTTCGCCTGCTGCCGCCGCTGACCATCACCGACACGGAAATCGCCGAGGCTGTCACCCGCCTCGACCAGGCCGCAAGTGATCTCGCCCAAGATGCCGCCGTCTGAATACAGGTTCGTCAAAGTGACCCGCGCCGACTATCCGCTGCTGCGCCGATGGCTTGCCGAACGCCATGTCGTCGGGATCTGGGGCAGCCCGGACGAAGAGATTGCCTTGATCGAACGCGAAATCGACGGTGGCGATTGCCAGATGCACATCGTTCACGCCGAAACGCCCATCGGCTACATCCAGAACTGGGACGCCCACGCGGAAGGGCACTATCGCGACCTTCCGCGCGGCACCCGCGCGATCGACACCCTGCTCGGCGAACCCGGTTCTCTGGGTAAGGGCCATGCCAAGGCCTACACGCGCCTGTACTCCGATCAACTCCTTTCCCAGGGTGCTCCGATGGTCGTAGCCGATCCGCGCCTGACCAATTCCCGGGGTATCGCCATGTACCGCGCCGCCGGCTTTCGCCCGCACGCCCAGCGACGATGCGAAACCGGTGAAATGGTGCAGATCCTCACCTACGCCCCTTCATCCTGACCGAAATTCACCGGGTATGTGGGCAGCGCCCCGCACACACCAGCCAAAAGCGACGTAAAATGAACCACTTCCTCGACATTCACAAAACCTCTCGCGAGGACCTTCGCCATATCATCGACCACGCCCAGTCGATGAAGCAGGCGCGCGACGGCCGGCCCAAGGGCACGCCCGACGCCGAACTGCCGCTTGCCAACCACATGGTCGCGCTGATTTTCGAAAAGCCCTCGACCCGCACCCGCGTCTCGTTCGACGTGGGGGTGCGGCAGATGGGCGGCCAGACCCTGGTCCTGTCGGGCGCCGACATGCAACTGGGTCACGGGGAAACCATTGCCGACACCGCCCGCGTGATGTCGCGCTATGTCGATCTGATCATGATCCGCACGTTCGAAGAGGCGACGCTGTTGGAGATGGCCGAATATGCCACCGTGCCGGTCATCAACGGCCTGACGAACCGCTCGCATCCCTGCCAGATCATGGCCGACGTCATGACCTACGAGGCGCACCGCGGCCCGATCGGCGGCAAAAAGGTCGTCTGGTCCGGCGACGGCAACAACACCTTTGCAAGCTTCGCCCACGCCGCGCAGCAATTCGGCTTCGACCTGGTCTTCACCGGCCCGGAAACACTGGACCCCGAGCCCGCACTGCACCCCCACATCACCATCGAACGTGATCCCGCAAAGGCGGTTCAGAACGCCGATCTCGTCGCCACCGACACCTGGGTGTCGATGCATGACCCAGTATCGGCCCGCGAACGCCGTCACAATCAGCTGCGCGGGTACCAGGTGAACGAAGAGCTGATGGCCCATGCCAAACCGGATGCGCTTTTCATGCATTGCCTGCCCGCGCATCGCGACGAAGAGGCCACAAGCGCGGTGATGGACGGCCCCCACTCGGTGATCTTCGACGAGGCCGAAAACCGCCTGCACGCCCAGAAGGCCATCATGCGCTGGTGCCTCGGCGTTTAGAACGGGATGAGATCAGGCGGGACTGTGTTGTATCGGTTCTGGCCTGGAGCGGACATCGAAGCCGCCCTCGCGCGGCTCGTCACCCAACCCGAAACGACGGCTCCAGACCAATATTGCTCGCGATACAAGCACGACGCATCGCGTTCCAGCGGCACCGACAGCCGGCGTGGCCGTCGGTGGCACGCGCCGGCCCTTCGCTGGATGGATCAGGTGACCCGCCCCGATTCCCGCAGGTGCCGCACCATCCTCGCGATGTTCACCGCAATTCCTCCAAAGCCCGTCCGCCCATGGCACGAGTATGCTGCAGATACCCCGGCACCGGCCTCGCAAATAGGCGGGGCCCCGCCGCAATCCCTGCTTGAATTGCTGCCACGCGCCGGTACGTTAGCCCTAACGACGCGAGGGAGGCGGCAATGGCACAGGCAAGGATCGGGCTGATCGGGCTCGGCGTGATGGGCGCGAACCTGGCGCTGAACATCGCTGAAAAGGGTTTCCCCGTCGCGGTCCACAACCGCACAACCAGCGCGATCGGCGACTTCATCGGCACTGCGGGCGATCTCGCCGCCAGCCTCGTTCCGGCCATGACACCTGCCGACCTCGCCGCAGCCCTGACCGCGCCGCGCGCCATCATCATCATGGTCAAGGCTGGCGCGCCCGTCGATGCCACCATCGACGCCCTGAAACCGCATCTCGATCCGGGCGACATCCTGATCGACGCGGGCAATGCCGACTTCAACGACACCAGACGCCGCGAGGCCGCCTTGAGCGCGGAAGGTTTCCGGTTTGTCGGCATGGGCGTATCGGGCGGCGAGGAAGGTGCGCGCAACGGTCCGTCGATCATGGTCGGTGGCGCGCCCGAGGCCTTTGCCGAGATCGAGGACATCGTGCTGGCCATCGCCGCGACATATCAGGACGCCCCTTGCGCCGCCCATCTGGGTTCCGACGGCGCGGGCCATTTCGTCAAGACCGTGCATAACGGCATCGAATATGCTGACATGCAGATGATCGCCGAGGTCTACGGCATCCTGCGCCAGTCCGACGGCCGCTCACCCGCCCAGATCGGCGCGCTGTTCGAGGACTGGAACGGCGGCCCGCTGCAATCCTACCTCGCCGAGATCACGGCCAAGGTGCTCGCCGCGACCGATCCCGAAAGCGGCCGGCCGATGGTCGATGTCATCCTCGACCGGGCAGGGCAAAAGGGGACGGGGCGCTGGACCGTGATCGAAGCGCTGAAGCTTGGCCAGTCGGCATCGGCCATCGAGGCCGCTGTGGGTGCGCGGTCGTGGTCGTCCGTGAAGGATCTGCGCGAGATCGGGCAGGACCGCCTGCACGGCCCCCAATCCTCCGACCCGGGCCCGATCCTGCTCGACGCCGATCTCGAACGCGCGCTGCTGGCCGCCCGGGTCATCGCCTATGCCCAGGGCTTTTCGCTGCTCGCCGCCGCCTCGGACGAGTTCGGCTGGACCCTCGATCTGGCCCGCACGGCCGAGATCTGGCGCGCGGGCTGCATCATCCGCTCGGCCTTGCTCGACGACATCGCCACGGCCTTCCGCGGTGACCTTCCCGGCGGCAGCCTGATCCTCGCGCCCGCCTTCACCCGGCTCTTGAACGACAATATCGGCGCGCTCCGCCGCCTGGTCGCGCGCGCCAGCCTCTCCGGCCAGCCGGTCCCGGCCATGGCCGCCGCGCTGTCGTATTTCGACACCATGCGCCACGCCCGCGGTACCGCTGCGCTGATCCAGGCGCAGCGCGACTTCTTCGGCGCGCACGGGTTCGAACGCACCGACCGGGACGGCGACGGATACCACGGCCCCTGGGGCAACTGACGAAGCCGGGTCATCTGGCCACGATTGCGCTCAGGCGGCAAAGGCTCTGGGGCGGCGGACAGGCCCCTATTGCCTCCGTGGCTTGGCGCGCAGGGTCGGTTCGGCCTTGGTCGGATCCTCCGGCCAGGGATGTTTTGGGTACCGCCCGCGCATGTCCTTGCGCACATCGCCATAGGCGGACGCCCAGAACCCCGGCAGATCGGTCGTCACCGCCAACGGTCTTTGCGCCGGGGACAGCAGCGTCACCTTCACGGGCAGCCGGTCCGGGCCGGCCACCGGATGCTCGGTCACGCCGAACATCTCCTGCAGCCGGACCTCGATGGCCGGAACGCCTCCGGCATAGTCGACCGGCACCTTCCGGCCGAGCGGCGTCTCGACATGACCGGGCGCCAGCCGGTCCAGCATCTCGCCACCGTCCCGGCCCAGCCGCCCCCGCAGCGGTGCGGCGAGGTCCAGCGCCTTCAACTCTGCCGCCGTCCGGACCCCCGGCAGATAGGGCAAAAGCCAGTCTTCCAGCGCCGCCGTCAATCCGGCGTCCGAGCAGTCGGGCAAATCCGCGCCCTGGGTGCGGAGGAATTCGGTGCGCGCCTGCAGCCGCCGCGCCGCCGGGCTCCAGGGCAGCCCCAGATCGCGTACGCCGTCCAGCATCGCCAGGGCCACCGCGTCCGCCGGTGCGTCGTCCCACCGCCTGTCGGCCAGCACCAGCGCGCCGAACCGCTCCTGCCGCCGCGCCACCACGGCACGCTCGCGCCGCGACCAGTTGCAGACATCCCGCCATGCAATCCGGTCGTCGTAAAGCGCCCGCAGATCGGCCTCGCCGATCTGAACGGCTTGCCGGATCCGCGCCTCGCGTCCTGCGCCGTCCAGATCCGTGGCCACGATCAGCCGCGCGCCCGCCAGCGGATCGGCGGCGTCCATCACCGCCCCGGTGCCGCCCGACAGCACCCAGCGCGGCGCATCGCCTTTGCGCCGCAGCCCGACCCGGTCGGGATAGGCCAAGGCGGCAAGAGCGCCCGGTGACGGTGTTCGCTGCCCCGCGGGGAACGGCCTGTCTCGGCCCTCTCCGACGCAGGGGCCATCGCGTCGCTGCAATGCCGTGCGCAGACGGTCGGCCTCGGCGGCGATCCGGTGAAGTGCGCGGGCGGCGCGGGGCTCTCTGACCGGATCGCGCAGAGCGTCCAGCCGAAGCGTGAGATCGGCCCCCGCGCCCCGCAGCGGGTCGCGTTCGGACAACAAGGCCGCCATCGTCGCGGCCCCAGGCCCGGCGGACAGCAGCATATGTGCGATCCGCGGATGCAGAGGCATGGCGGCCATGGCCCTGCCGTGCGGGGTGATCGCACCTGCCGCATCGAGGGCGCCAAGGTCGCGCAGCAATCCGCGCGCCTCGGCCAGGACGCCCTGCGAGGGCGGCGTGAGAAAGGCCAGATCGCCCGCGTCCCGCGACCCCCAAAGCGCCAGTTCCAGCGCCAGGCCCGTCAGATCCACTGCCGCGATTTCCGGCGGCGGATAGGGCTGCATCCCGACCTCTTCGCCTCTCGCCCACAGGCGATAGCAGATCCCCGGCGCCACCCGTCCGGCACGGCCCTGCCGCTGGGCGGCCTCGGCGCGGGTCGCCCGCTCGGTCACCAGCCGGGACATGGCTCGGCCGGGATCGAACCGCGCTCTGCGCGCCCTGCCGCCATCCACCACCACGCGGATATCCTCGATGGTCAGCGCCGTTTCCGCGATCGCGGTCGACAGCACCACCTTGCGGCCCGACAAGGCCGGCGCAATCGCCGCGCGCTGTCTGGCAAAGGGCAGCGCGCCATAGAGCGGACGAACCTCGACACCGGCAGGCAGCCGACCGTCCAGCATTCCGGCAACGCGGCGGATTTCGCCCTCACCGGGAAGGAACACGAGCACGCCCCCTTCGGTCTCGTCCACAGCCTGCCGCACCAGCCCAGCGACCGCCGTCTCGAATCGTGCGTCTTTCGGCACCGGGCGGTCCAGCCAGCGCGTTTCGATGGGAAAGCTCCGGCCCTCGGAGGTCACAACGGGCGCGCCGCCCAGCATCGCTGCCAGGGGATCGGCATCGAGCGTGGCGGACATCGCCAGCACGACGAGGTCTTCGCGCAGCGCGCCACGCACCTCCCACGCCAGTGCCAGCCCCAGATCGGCGTTGAGCGAGCGTTCGTGGAATTCGTCGAAAATCAGTGCGCCGATCCCGGCCAGTTCCGGGTCCGACTGGATCATCCGGGTCAGGATGCCCTCGGTCACCACTTCGATCCGCGTCTCCGGCGACACCCTGGTTTCGCCCCGCATCCGGTAGCCGACGCTCTGCCCCACCGGCTCGCCCAGCGTTTCGGCCATCCGCTCGGCTGCGGCCCGAACCGCCAGCCTGCGCGGCTCCAGCATCACGATCCGCCCTGTGACGAGTCCTGCCTCGAGCATCGCCAGAGGCACCCGCGTGGTCTTGCCCGCCCCGGGCGGCGCCTGCAGCACCGCGCAGCCCGCGCGGCGAAGCGCGGCGATCAGGTCCGGCAGAACGGCATCGATAGGCAGGTCGGTCGCCACGTGGACCTTATCGTCGATCCAACGTCGCGAGACCATAGATGGACTGGATCGACACCCGCTGCGCCTGCAGCATGCCGCCGGATCGCGGCGTGTAGAACACCTGCAACGGAAATGCCCGGTGGCGGGACAGCTCCTTCTGGGTGAACCCCTTCAGCCGCCGGAACTCGCCGTTGCACACAATGCCATCACCGGCCGCCTGCGCCGTGCCCAGTATGACGGCGCTGCGCCTCCGCCCGTCGAATAGGACCAGCCGCTTGTCGCAGAGATCCGCCGCCGGTGCGTCCCGCAGAACCGCATAGAGCGCCGAAAGCGGGTCGAGCGTGCCGCCCTGCGTCGCCGGGTCGGGGCTGTCGGCGCCGTTCGGGACGGTTGACACGTAGCGGGTGACCCGCGGCACGCCGCCGTCATAGTCGAGCACGACCTCCGACTGCCGCCGTCCGGTATTGGCGGTGTCTTCGTAGTGTACCGGGCTCAAACGCCGTCCCTCCAGCCCGCCCCGCGCCGCACCGCGATAGGTGAACGGGCGGAACACCTTGACCAAACGCGCACTTTCGATCTCGGCCCGCACGGCATAAAGCCCGTCCTGTTCGATGCCCGTCAGACGCGCGATCCCGGCGGTGATCCCGCGGATCTTGATGACGAACTCGGCCTTGTTCTGGCTTTCCGCCGCGCCAGGTGCCGGAACGGCAAGGCACAGTACGAAAAGGGTCAACAGACGCGTGAGTGCGGATAACTGATTTCTAGACGACATACTGGACATTTTGCTGCGGCTGCGGGCAAGACAACACCAGACATCATGACAACGTGAAGATGCCATGAACGGATCGGCGGAATATGGCTGACGAAAGCACCACGGAGCTTGCAAAAAGGGTTGCCTCCGGCGAACGCCGTGCGCTGGCGCGGGCGATCACCCTGATCGAAAGCCAGCGCGCCGATCACCGCGCCCTGGCCACCGCGCTGCTTGCGAATCTCGGCCATGGCAGCCAGTCTCTGCGCATCGGCCTGTCCGGCACGCCCGGCGTCGGCAAATCGACCTTCATCGAGGCGTTCGGCTGCATGCTCACCGGCCAGGGCCTGCGGGTCGCGGTGCTGGCCGTCGATCCAAGCTCTGCGCGATCCGGCGGCTCGATTCTGGGCGACAAGACCCGGATGGAGCGCCTGTCCCGCGACCCCAACGCATTTATCCGCCCCTCGCCCAGTCAAAGCCAGCTTGGCGGCGTCGCCCGCCGCACGCGCGAGGCCATCGCACTGTGCGAGGCGGCGCGGTTCGACGTCATCCTGATCGAGACCGTCGGCGTCGGCCAGTCAGAGACGCTGGTGTCCGAAATGTCCGACCTCTTTGTTCTGCTGATCGCGCCAGCGGGTGGCGACGAACTGCAGGGGGTCAAGCGCGGGATCATGGAGATCGCCGACCTGATTCTGGTCAACAAGGCTGACGGCGACCTCAAACCCGCCGCCACCCGGACCTGTGGCGACTATGCCGGTGCCCTGCGCCTTCTGCGCCGCCGCCCGCAGGACCCGGACGGCTTTCCGAAGGCGATGCTGGTGTCAGCGGCAACCGGCGATGGGCTGGAAAAGGCGTGGTCCGAGATGCAGGCGCTGGTCGGCTGGCGGCGGGACAGCGGCCATTGGGACGCCCGCCGCGCCGATCAGGCCCGGCACTGGTTCGAGGAAGAGGTGCGGCATGGTCTGTTGGCCTGGCTCGGCAGCGATTCCACGGTCCGGGCGGAGATGGAACGGCTGGGACAGGCCGTCGCCGAGGGCGCAGAAAGCCCAAGCGCCGCTGCGGCGCGGATTTTGAAACATCTGAACGACTGACGCCGGGACCGGCCACGCGCTTTCAGGCGCTGCGCCGCAGCGTTGCCGTCATCACCCCCATCGCAATCAGCGCGCCGCCGCCGGCGCGGCTCAGCCATGTCACCACGCCCGGACGGGATATGCGGGCCCTCAGCCCGTCCGCCAGCAGCGCATAGGCCAGCGCGTTCACCGCGGCGAGACCCACGAAGGTGCCGATCAGAATCGCAAATTGCGGCATCAGCGGCGCGGCCGGCACCATGAACTGCGGGACGAAGGCGATGAAGAACGCAATCGATTTCGGGTTCAGCGCCGTCACCGCCGCCGCATGCCCGAACACCCCGCGCCCCGACGGTCCGGCCGCCATGTCGTACATCGCCAGTTGCGCCCGAGGCGCACTGCGCCACAGCTTTATCCCAAGCCAGACCAGGTACACCGCGCCGGCCCATTTCAACACCGAGAACAGGGTTGCCGACGCCAAGACCAGCGCGCCCAGACCGGCCAGCGACGCCGACATCGCCACAAGGTCCCCCAGCGCCACCCCGGCCGCCGTGGCCAGCGCAACGCGCCGGCCCTGGCTCAATGCATAGCTCAGCACCAGCAGAACCGTCGGCCCCGGGATCAGCAACAGCGCCGTCGATGCGGCCACGAATGCAAGCCAAAGCTGAAAATCCATCACACGATCCTCCGGCGTCCAGTCAAGGCAGCTGCGCGCCCCAAAGGCAAGCCAAATGCGCGTGCCCCCTTGACGCGGGCGGTGCCGGTGCATATCACCCGCGGACGAAATTCAGGGGCGCTGCCGTCACAGCGCCCGTTTGCGTTTGTAAGGCCCCGAATGCGCCTTGCACCGAAGGATGAGGATAAAGCGATGTCGCGCCGCTGCGAACTGACCGGAAAGGGCCCGATGGTCGGCAACAATGTCAGCCACGCCAACAACAGGACCAAGCGCCGGTTCCTGCCGAATCTCAACGACGTCTCGCTGATGTCGGACACGCTGGGCCGTACCTTCAAGCTGCGGATCTCGGCGTCGGCCCTGCGCACGGTCGACCACCGCGGCGGGCTCGACGCCTTTCTGGCCAAGGCCAAGGATGAAGAGCTTTCGGCCAACGCGCTGTCCATCAAGAAGGCAATCGCCAAGGCGCAGGCCCCGGCCTGAGCCTCCTGGACCGAACTGGGATCACGGCCCCGTCCCGCCCGGACGGGGCCGCTTCTTTTTGCCGCTTTCCACTGCGGCGCACCTGACGCCATATCTCTCCTATGGCCCGGCTAACCCCGTTTCTCGGCATCTGCCTTGCGTTGATCGTTGCGCTGACGAGCGGTGCGATGGCGGTCGCGCGCGGCCAGAATGCGGCGGCGGGCAGTATCGTCATCTGCGCGGGCACCGGGCCGGTCAGCGTCCGGATCGATGCCGATGGCCGCCCCGTTGGGCCGGCCCACATCTGCCCCGACTGCGCGCTGCACCTGATGGACGCGGCCGCACCGCCTGTTTCCGAAGTCGTAGCGCCCGCAAATCGGCCTGCCGCCCTTGCCCCGGACGCGCCGGTCACCGCGGCGGCATCCCGCACCGATACACCCCGGGCACGCGCTCCGCCCAGCGTTTGACGTCTTTCGCCAAACGTAACCAACGCTTCAGGAGCCGAAACATGTCCCTCACCAGAACCGCATTCGCGGCCTTCGCCGTATCGATTCTCGTCACCCCTGCGGTGGCCGAGATCCAGATCGTGGATGCCTACGCCCGCGCCTCCAGCCCGATGGCCAAGGCAGGCGCCGCCTTCATGGAAATCACGAATACCGCCGACACCGACGACCGCCTTGTCGCTGCGTCGTCGGACATCGCCAAACGGGTGGAACTTCACACCCACAAGGACCTCGGCGACGGTGTGATGAAGATGATAGAGGTCGAGGAGGGCTTTGTCATTCCTGCCGGCGGCAGCCACGCGCTGGCCCGTGGCGGCGACCACGTGATGTTCATGGGGCTCACCGGCCCGCTGGAACAGGGCGCCACGGTGTCCGTCACGCTGACCTTCGAGCAGGCGGGCGACGTGGTCGTCGAGATCCCCGTTGATAACGACCGAAAGCCCGGGCCGGGCGGCATGGGCCATGGCGCAATGCAGAAGCATCAAGGCAGCGATTCCTAGAGCGCGATGCGCTTTGCGTGGCTTGCAAGGCGGGTTTTGGCATGGAGCGGGCATTTGCACGCTGTCCCCGGCGCGGAATCAAGGGGCGCAGCCCCGCCGCGCCATCGCCGACCCGCCCCGGAGGGCAGGCGATTTGCTGACGGCGCGTATCGACTTGAGGTCTTTCGGACTTTGCCGGTATAAATCGCGCCGTTCAAAGCTTGGGTTCGCCTCCCCGCGGGTCGGCGATGGCGCGGCTTCTCAAATTCCGGTCAATGTCCGCTCCAGTCCAGAACTGGCCGATAGGCGAACAACGCTGGCTCACCCCTCCGCCAACACCTCATCGACCCAGGCCGGCACGATCTCGCTTGCCGGTCCCTGCCGCCGCTCGCCGAAGGCGGTCGCGTTGAAGGACGGCTCCAGATTCAGCTCCAGCGTTTCGGCCCCGGCCCCGGCCGCCGCTTCGACGAAGCCCGCCGCCGGGTAGACATTGCCCGAGGTGCCGATCGAGACGAACAGATCGCAAACCTCCAGCGCGGCATGGATCTCGTCCATGAAGAACGGAAACTCCCCGAACCACACCACGTCCGGCCGTGTCGCCGCAGCCCCGCAGGCCGGGCACGGATCCGCCGGCACCATCACTGCCGGTGCGTCCCAGCGATGCGTGCAGGCGGCACAGACGGCTTTGCTCAGAGTCCCGTGCATGTGCCACACCGCCTTGCTCCCGGCCCGTTCGTGCAGGTCGTCGACATTCTGCGTCACGATCCGCACGGCGCCATCGAACTCCCGCTCCAGCCGAGCCAGCGCCGCATGGGCCGCGTTCGGCGCCGCTTCGCGGCAGTTCTTCCGCCGCGCGTTGTAGAACTCGTGCACCAGCGCGGGATTCCGCGCAAAACCCTCGGGCGTCGCCACCTCGTCCAGGTCGTATTTCGTCCAGAGCCCGTCGACATCCCGAAACGTCCCCAACCCGCTTTCCGCCGAAATGCCCGCCCCCGTCAGGATCAAGATTTTTCGCGTCACCGCCGTCCTCCGATCACATCCAGCGCCTCCGCCAGAAGCGCCGCAAAGGGTGCGGCATCGGTGCCATCAAGGCTTTCCAGCGTCGCGTCCCTGTCAAGGTGATCCGCGAACGAAACGGTCCCGGCCACCACCGGTCCCAACAGGTCGTAGCGCCCCGTGTACCGCAGCGGCGGCGCCAGCATCGCGCCCTCCTCCATCGATACCCGGCCGCGGGAGGCCACGAAGGAAAACGGCTGCCCGTCCAGCACGATCTCGGCCCGTACTGACAGATCCGCCGGCGCCACGCGTTCCGCCGCGGCTGCCAAGGTTACCGCCACATGCCGCCGGTTGCCCGGCTCGACGGGCTCTGCCGGTGCCGGCAACCGGGCCCCGAACCGGGAGAGTTCGAACAGGATCGGTCTGGTGGCGCGGCCCAGGTCGGTCAATCGGTACCGCGCGCCGCGCCCCGCGCCGTCCTTTTCTACCATCCCGCTTGCCGTCAAATCGACCAGTCGTGCCGACAGAAGGTTCGCCGCGATACCGGGCAGCCCGGCCATCAGATCGGAATATCGCGCCGGGCCGGCATGCAGGTCGCGCAGGATCAACAGGCTCCAGCGGTCGCCCACATGGTCGAGCGCGCGGGCGATCGGGCAAAGCAGTGCGTAAGAACGGTGGCCGGGCATAATCGGTCTATGGGGGCAGCCAACTCCAAAATCAAGGTGGTTGAGATATAAAAAAAGGACTTGATACATTAAAAAATAAAGTTTACGTAATCGCCACCGAAACCAAACAGCCCGAGGAGGCCCCGATGCCCGCTTTGATGATCTCTGAAATAACCGTGAAATCGCCGGAAAAACTGCAGGACTACATGGCCAAAACCAGGGCGCTGGCCGCCCGTTTCGGCGCCGAGATGATTGCGCAGGCGGAGTTTGCCCGGCCGCTGACCTCGAACGATCCACACGACCGCGTGGTGATCGCCAAGTTCCCCGACCTTGAAACGCTGGAACGCTGGTACGACTCACCGGAATACGCCGATCTTGTGCCGCTGCGCGAGGAGGCGTCCGAGATGCGCATGACGGCCTATGCCACCCCGGATTGATCCGGCGCGCGCAGGGGCGGATTGGTTTGGGAATAGGCCCCGGCCATGCTAGCCTGCCCCTGCGCGTCCAATCCTGAAGGGGGAGATTCCCATGCCGTTCTATATGTTTCAGGGCCAATACACGTCCGACTCGATCAACGCGATGATCGACACGCCGCAAGACCGCGAGGCCGCCGCGCGGGGCATGATCGAGGCCCTGGGCGGCACGCTGCACCATTTCTTCTTCTGTTTCGGCAGCGAGGACGTGGTGGCGATCATGGAGATGCCGGACGACACGGCGATGACCGCGGGCTCGATGCTGGTCGGCGGCTCCGGCGCGATGTCGTCGGGGCGGACCACGAAATTGATCACCATGGCCGACGCGATGGAGGCGATGGCGACCGCCGGTAAGACCAAGGGACATTATCACCCCGTCAGCGGCTGACGCGTTTGACCTTTTCGACCGGCTGTGGGCCAATGGCGGCTCATGGCCCGGTCGGTTCTGTTCGTCTGCCTCGGCAATATCTGCCGCTCGCCCTCGGCCGAGGGTGTGTTTCGCGCATTCGCCGCCGGTGCCGGACTGAAAATCGAAGCCGACAGCGCCGGGCTGGGCCGCTGGCATCTGGGCAATCCGCCTTACGGACCCGCGATCCGCGCCGCAGCTGCGCGCGGCTACGACCTGAGCCGGCAGCGTGCGCGGCAGGTCTCGGGGACCGACTTCGAACGGTTCGACTTGATCCTGGGCATGGACGACGACAACGTCGCCGGGCTCGAGGCGCTGCGTCCGGCGGGAAATACGACGCCTGTGCGCCTGCTATTGGACTACGCCCCGGATACCGGCGTCCGCGAGGTGCCTGATCCCTACTACACAGGCGATTTCGGTACCGCACTCGATCTGGTCGAGGCTGCGGCACTCGGTCTGATAGACGCATTTCGGCGCTGACTCCGGGATTGCACCGCCGGGCCCGGCGGCAGTAGGCTGGTTGCATACCTGCCGGCCATTCCACCGACCAATTTTGCACAAGGAGCGCTTTAGGATGCCCCGTTTCACCACGCTCACCACCGCCCTGTTTCTCGCCGCCACAGCCGCCGCGGCCCAGACCCTGCCGTATGACCAGGCGGTGCCGGAACGCATCCGCGCGATCGTCACCGAGGCCGATTATCAGGCCAATCTCGATATGGCCGTTCCAAGCTTCGAGGCCGGGATCCTCAGCGGCCCGCAGATCTCGCGCATGGCGGGATCGCCCTGTGCCGCGTCGCTGATCGCGTTCCAGAACGCCATGGCGCGGGGTCGCGCGACCTATGCGCCGCTGATCGCCGTGATCAACGCGGGCATGACCCCGCCGCCGGTGGGCTATACGCCGGAAAACCAGCCCAACATGTGGGCGCAGCCCGTCGGCACCGACCCCTTCGAGGGGCTGATGCGCCAGTTCGCCGAGGTCTTTACCGCCTGGTGCGTGTTCCTGCCGCGGATCGAGGGCGACGAGGATAACGGCCTCGCCTTCATTCAGGACATCGGCTGGTTCTACTACCAGAACCCGGCGGCTCAGACCTTCACCCAGGGCGTCAATCCCATGACCGGTCAGAAAGACCGCGTCCTGGCCGAATTCCTCAAGGATTTCTCGGACCAGCGCGGCGACTTCATGGATACCGAACCCTCGACCCGGTATGTCCGGGAATGGATGGACGATCCGCGCATCGAGATCGGCGACTACGATGTTCCCGAAGGCGGGTTCCGGAACTGGAACGACTTTTTCTCCCGCTCGATCACGACTGCGCCCGACGGCTCGATCCCCTCGCGCCCCGTCACCATGCCCGACCGTTCTTACGTCGTGGTCTCACCGACCGACTGCATCATGAACCCGCTGGTGCAGACCCTGAACCTGGGCGCCGAGCGCGGACAGGTGCGCGCGCTGATCGACAACCCGCTGCAGCTCGACACCGTGATCGACGTCAAGAGCTATCCGCTGTCGATGGACCGGATGCTTGCCGGCGCACCCGATGCGCTGAAACGCGAATTCGTCGGCGGCAGCGGGCTCAGCTGCATCCTGATGCCCAACACCTATCACCACTATCACGCACCGGTGGATGGCGAGATCGTCTATGCCGAACGGGTCCAGGTCGGCGACGGATCGGCCGCGGGGACCTACGGCTATTACGACTTCCCGAACTGGGTGCCGCTCAACGGCAACGTCGCCCAGCCCGGCACCGATTTTTCGCAGTTCGAGGTGTTCCAGCGCGGCGTGATCATCATGAAGACCACCTATTCCGGTGCGACGCCCGAGGAAAAGATCACCGGCTATGTGGCGCAGATTCCGGTGGGCCTGAATACCATCGGATCTGTGACCTTCGATCCCACAACCGTGGCCGGGACCCCGGTGACCAAGGGGGTGACCCGGTTGGGCGGCTTCCTCTATGGCGGGTCGCTGAACATCCTGTTGTTTTCGAAAAACATCGCCTCGCCGGCGGTCCAGACCCGGCTCGGCAACCAGATCGCGATCCTGAACGCAGGAGAGGCGCCTGCGCTGTTCTCGCCGCGCTGAGGCCGCACCGCGATCCTTGCGGGACGGCGGACCGCAGAGGTCATTTTTCGAAGAAAAATGGTGCCTCCGGCCCAAACGGCCGTGCGGTCAGATGCTCGCCCAATCGGTGAACACATGCACCGGAACCGTTTGCGGAGCCGTGCGCCGTCGTTCGCGGCGGTGAGCGTTCGGAAGGGTCGCCGGCTGAAACACCGGTCGGCGGGGTTGGGCGTGGGCCGTGCAGAACGTCATCGGTCTTTGATCCTTTGCGGTCGTGTCGCGGCCAGGTCGCACCGGCCGATGCTGCAAGTTCGCCGCACCTGCGTCCGGTCAGGCAATGTCAGGCCGCTGTCAGGCGATGACAGCGCTGTCGTTATCCGATGACGTTGCGGGCTCGAATGACACGGCAAGCTACCGGATACGCCTTTCCAAGGCGTTGTCAGCGCGTGCGCTCGTGCTCGAAGCGCTGCTGCGCGATGGCCTCGTTGCGCTCGGCACGGACCTGCGCGCTCAACGCCGCCTCGACATAGTCGAGATGCCGCTCGACGGCCGCCCGCGCGCCCGCAGCGTTGCGCGCCTGCAGCGCGTCGTTGATCGCACGGTGCTGGTCCAGCAGATCCGAGCGCGTCGTGCGCTGCTTGAACATGATCTGGCGGTTGTAGAACACGCCCTCGCGCAACAGCTGATACATCGACCGCATCATGTGCAGCATGATGACGTTGTGGCTGGCCTCGATGATCGCCAGATGAAATTCGGCGTCCAGACCCGCTTCGTCCGCCGGATTCCGCTTGGCATGTGCGGCCTCCATCTTGGCAAAAATCGCGCCGATCACCTTCAGGTCCGTGTCCGAGCCGTGGGTCGCCGCGCGTTCGGCGGCCAGCCCCTCCATGTCGCGGCGAAAGGCGATATAGTCGAAAACCGCCTCGTCGTGGGCCGCAAAGAGCTTGGTCAGCGCCGGCGAAAAGGCCGAGCCCAGGACGTCGGCCACATAGATCCCGGCACCCGCCTTGCTGGTCAGAAGCCCGCGGTCCTGCAGGTCCGCCACCGCCTCGCGCAGGGACGGGCGCGAGACGCCCAGCTTGTCGGACAGTTCCCGCTCCGAAGGCAGCCGTTCGCCGGGCCGCAGGATCCCGCGCAGGATCAGCAGTTCGATCTGCCGCACGACCGATTGTGACAGCTTTTCCGGTTGGACCTTCTGAAACGGCATCCCACCCCCGCGCGAATTGGTCATTTCATATGACCACATGCGCGCTCAAACAACATAAAAGGCCGGGCGGCGCGGCCCGGCCTCTTGGGGGACCTCGCCGGTTACGACCCGGTCGGAATGATCGTGATGTCCACCCGCCGGTTCTGCGCCCGGCCTTCGACGGTCAGGTTCGAGGCGATCGGCTGATCCTCGCCGCGTCCGGTGGCGACGATTCGCGAGGCCGCAACGCCCGATCCGATCAGCACTGAAGCGACCGAATCGGCGCGCCGCTGCGACAGGCCCTGATTATAGGACGCCTCGCCGGTGTTGTCGGTATGGCCCACGACCTGCACCGTCGAGCCCGGATATCTCTGCAGGCTGCCCGCCAGGACCTGCAGATCAGACCGCAGGGCCGGGCGCACGACGGCGCTGTCGATGTCGAACAGGATGTCCTGCGGCATCCGCACCAGCAGGCTGTCGCCATTGTTGATGATCTGGATCCGCCCGTCGCTGAAGTCGCGTTGCAGTTCCGCTGCCTGTTTGTCGAGGTTGTAGCCGACCGCCGCACCGACGCCCGCGCCGATCACCCCGCCGATCAGGGCGCCGCGGCGGCGCTCGCCGGCGTCGTCGCCGGTGGCCGCGCCCGCGATGGCGCCGATCAGTCCGCCGATCACCGCGCCTTCCTGGGTGCGCTGGCGCGGGTTGTCGGTCTGCGTCGCCGGATCGGTACAGGCGCTCAACGCGATCAGGCCTGCGCAGGCCGCCGCCAGGGATGTCTTCAGTGCCATGATGTCTGCCTCATGCCTCGCTGGTGTTATGTTGCCAGCCTACAGCCCAAGCGGGGGCACACTAAAGGGGGAAAAACGCCGTTTCGGCAGCTTTCCGCCGGGGCTCAGGCGCTGGCATCGGCCCGCGCGGCCTCGTAGGCCAGAAGCGCGCGCTTCACCGGCAGGCCCCAGTGATAGCCGCCAAGCTCGCCGGATTTGCGTAGCGCGCGGTGGCAGGGGATCAGCCAGCTGACCGGGTTGCGGCCCACGGCCGTGCCGACCGCGCGCACCGCGCGCGGATTGCCGACGGCCTGCGCAATCTCGGAATAGGTCGTCACCTGGCCCGAGGGGATCGACAGCAGCGCCTCCCAGACCTTGATCTGGAACGGGGCGCCGATCAGATAGAGCGGCGTCGGTTCCAGCGTTTTTTCCATACCGAAGGCATTTAGCACCCACGGTCTCAACGCCATCGGATCTTCGGTGAAGGTGGCCTTGGGCCAGCGCGACAGCAGATCCTCCATCGCCGCCTCGGCGCCGGTTTCGGCGGCGAAGGCGATGCCGCAGATGCCCTTGGCCGTGCCCATTACCAGCGCGGGCCCGAACGGGCTTTCGAACCAGCCCCAAAAGATTTCCAGCCCGGCGCCGTGGCGGGCATAGTCGCCGGGGCTCATCGCCTCCCAGCGCAGGAACAGATCGTGCAACCGCCCGCTGCCCGACAGGCCCAGTTCGGCCGCGGTTTCGAGCATGGTGAAACGGTTGCGCAGCATCTCCTTGGCGTGGCCCAGGGTCAGGTATTGCTGATAGCGCTTCGGCGACACGCCCACCCAGCGGCTGAACACCCGCTGGAAATGCGCCGGGCTCATATGCATTTCGCGGGCGAGGTCGTCGAGCGGCATCGGTTCGGCCCCGGCGGCGTCCAGAATGTCCAGCGCGCGGCGGATGACGGCATAGTGATAGGCGGATTCGGGTTTCTGGTCGGTCATGGCAGGTTCCTTGGCTGATCCAGAGATAGGCCAGCAGGCCCCGCGACGCGACCCGATTCCTGCGGCTTTCGCCGGTCAGGCGGCCCGTGCCGGGCGTTGATGCACGGCAAGTCCGCGCAGGTCCGCAACAAACCGCGCTTCCCAACCGGCCAGGCAGGGTCTCGCTCTGCCGCCATGACGGATCACTGCGGGCGGGCGGGCCGCACTGGTCCGCGCCACACGGTCCGCGCGGCCGCCTGCGAACAGGCTTTCGCACCAAAGCCCGTTTGCCCGGACGATCTGATGGGCGTCGAACAGCAGATGCGTGTAGGTGAAACCGCCGAGGCCGAGGCCGCGCGGGGCTGGCACGGCCAGATGCTTGGCCACCGCCAGGACCTCGGCGGCACCGAAATGCAACTGCACGTCGGCGCCGGTCAGCAGAACGCGATGCAGCGGTGACAGCAGCAGCGGATGGGTCGGAGCGTTGCTGCCGAGGGCCCCGACCCCCAGTTCCACAGGCCGCAAGTCGGGATTGCCGGCCATCTGTTGGGCCGTGACGTGAAAGCGCCCGACCCAGCGCAGCGGCTGCGCGCCGTGGTCCCGGGTGATCACCCGGTCGCCGGGGGAAAGCCACTCGACCGGCAAATCCCCGTCGATGGTCGAAATCATCGTGGCCGGCCCGAAACCCATCACGTCGATCAGCCGGCTGAAGTGCAAGGTGTTGCCGGCGGTGACGTTGTCGTAACAGGTCTCTTCATATGTCACACCGGGCCGCAGCGGCTGGGTGACGACATAGCCGACCAGCTTGCCGCCGATTTCCAGCCGTTCCATGTCGATCACCGGGCCCGAGCCGCCGACGGTCAGGCCGGAATGGTCCTCGTCATGGACCTGGCCCCTGGCGATTGCCGTGCCGTCCATCGTCCGGACCAGCACGTTCTGTGTGGCGTCATAGCCGACGTCGTCGGCGGTCTGGTCGCCGTCGAGATAGGCGTCGTCGTCGTCGTCGTCGTCCCAGATTAATTCCAGCCGGTGGAGTGCCGGGTCATAATCCGGGCGCAGCGACCAGGTGCCGCCGATGGGGTCGTAAACCAGGGCCTCGGGGGAATATCCGATGGTCATGGGGCAGGGGCCTTGTCAATTGTCCGGCAGAGCCTTGCACCCGGATGGCAAAAAACCGGTTAACGGCCAGGCGTATTTCCAACTTGCCGCCGCCAGGCCCGCGTTGCATACCGCGGGCGATGGCCAGGCAGCTCGATTATCACACGATCCGCACGATCTTCGCCCGCTTCCGCGCGCATGAGGCGGAACCCGAGGGCGAGCTCGAGCATGTCAACGCCTTCACCCTGCTCGTCGCCGTGGCGCTCAGCGCGCAGGCCACCGACGCCGGTGTCAACAAGGCGACGCGCGATCTCTTCAAGGTCGCCGATACGCCGCAAAAGATGCTCGATCTGGGCGAAGACCGGCTGATCGGCTACATCAAGACGATCGGCCTTTACCGCAACAAGGCGAAGAACGTCATCAAGCTCAGCCGCATCCTGGTCGATGACTACGGCGGCGAGGTGCCGTCGTCCCGCGCCGCGCTGCAGTCGCTGCCCGGGGTCGGCCGCAAGACCGCGAATGTGGTTCTGAACATGTGGTGGGGCCAGCCGGCACAGGCCGTCGATACCCATATCTTCCGCGTCGGCAACCGCACCGGTATCGCGCCGGGCAAGGACGTGGATGCCGTCGAACGCGCCATCGAAGACAATATCCCCGCCGAATTCCAGCGCCACGCCCATCATTGGCTGATCCTGCACGGCCGCTATATCTGCAAAGCGCGCAAGCCGATGTGCGGCGTCTGTCCGATCGAAGATCTGTGCCCCTACGAGGAGAAGACCACGTGAGCAAACGGTTTCAGATTGTCGGGATCGGCAACGCCATGGTGGACGTGCTGGCCCATGCCGACGACGCATTTCTGGCCGAGCATCGCGTCGAAAAGGGAATCATGCAGCTCATCGACATGGACCGAGGCGTCGAGCTTTACGGCAAGATCGGACCGGCACAGGAGATCTCGGGCGGCTCGGCGGCGAACACGATTGCGGGCATCGCGCATCTGGGGGGCCGCACGGCCTATGTCGGCAAGGTCAAGGACGACCAGCTGGGCGCGATCTTCGCCCACGACCTGCGCGCCCAGGGCGCCGTCTACGAGACCGCGCTGGCGCCAAAGGACCACCCGGCCGAGACCGGGCGCTGCATCGTACTGGTCACGCCCGACGGCGAACGGTCGATGAACACCTATCTCGGGGTCACCGAATACCTCGCACCCGACGACATCGACGAGGCCATGATGGCCCAGGCCGAGTGGATCTTTCTCGAAGGCTACCGGTTCGACGGGCCCGACAGTCACGAAGCCTTCGCCAAGGCGATCCAGGCCTGCCGCGGGGCAGGGGGCAAGGTGTCGCTCACGCTCAGCGACCCGTTCTGCATCGAACGCCACCGCGCCGCGTTCTCGGCGATGCTGAAGGACCATGTGGACCTTTTGTTCGCCAACCGGGCGGAAATCCTGTCGATGTACGAAACCGACGATTTCGCTGCGGCCCTGAGCGCGGCGGCGGCCGAGATCGAAACCGTGGTCTGCACCGAATCCGAGCATGGCGCGCATATTCTGTCCGGCGGCCACCGCTGGCATGTGCCTGCGGTCCCGACGAAGGTGGTCGACGCCACCGGCGCGGGCGATCTCTTTGCCGGCGCCTTCCTCTGGGGGCTGGCCGAGGGGTTCGACCTGCCCGATTGCGGACGGATGGGAAACATCGCGGGCGCCGAGGTGATCAGCCATTTGGGTGCGCGGGCCGAGGCGGATCTGAAGGTGCTCTTTGCCCGTGACGGTGTCATCTGACCGGGCTGCGGGGCAGGGCGTTTCGACATGCCTTGGACACGCGGTTCCAGATCCGAGGCCCAGGCAGTTTCGGCCCCGCGTGGAACGGGGTGAATTTCGAGGGAACCACGCTTTGTCGGTCTGGCCTGAAGTCGCCGTTCGCAACCAGGATTCTGGCGCGGAATCAAGGCCGAAGGCCGCCGCGCCATCGCCGACCTGCCCCGAAGGGCAGGCGATTTTCTGACGGCGCGCATCGAATTGATCTCGTTCGGACTTTGCTGGGATAAAACGAGCCGTTCAAGGGTTCCGTTCGCCTCCCCGCGGGTCGGCGATGGTGCGGCTTCGTGCTTAATGGGCAACGTTCGCTCAAGGCCGAAAACCGACCTTGCGATTCACCCACAGAACCCCCGTTCCAGAAAGGGTCCCCGAAGTCCCCTCCACCGGGTTCAATATCCGGTTGTGCGGTCGACCAGGTGCAAGAGGGGCTTTCCCGCTTCAGAGCGGCAGATGTTCTCGGCGATCGCCTGCGCGGCCGTCGCGGGGCGGGTGTCCGCGGCGATATGCGGGGTCACGGTCACGCCGGGATGCGCCCAAAACGGGTGGTCCGCAGGCAGCGGCTCGGTGCGGAAGACGTCGAGCGTGGCGCGCGACAGCTGTCCGCTGTCGAGGGCGGCGATCAGCGCGTCGTCATCGATCAGCGGGCCGCGGCCGGGATTTATCACCACCGCGCCGGTCTCCAGCCGGGCGATGCGTGCCGCATTCAGAAGGTTCTCCGTCCCGGACGTCAGCGGCAACAGAAGCACGACGATCTGCGCCCCGTCCAGCGCGGCCTCCAGACCGTCCGGCCCGGCAAGGCAGCGGATGCCGCGCATGGATTTCGGGCGCCGGCTCCAGCCGGTGACGGGAAAGTTCAGTCCAGCCAACGATCTGGCACAGGCCGCCCCCAACTCGCCCAGCCCCAGCACGGTGACCGGGCGCTGCCGCGCCAGCGGCGGCGGTACGGCGATCCACTCACGCTCCGGGTTCACGATATGGGCGTCCATGCCCAGGTGATGCCGCAGCACATGGCCGGTCACCCATTCCACCATGCCCTCGGTCAAACCCGCATCGACCATCCGGCACAACGGCTGGGTCAGGGTCTCGTTCGTCACGATATCCTCGACCCCGGCCCAAAGGCTCAGAACCGCCTTGGCGCGGGTATACGGCGAGAAGTCGCTGAAATGCCGGTTCGGCGCGTAGACGATATAGTCGGTCTCGTCCGGCGAATGGCGCTGCGAGAGTTCGGCCTCGAGACCCGCCTTGGCCAGCGCCATCGACAGCGCGTGCTTGTATTGCTTCCAGCGCGGCCAGCCCGCCGCGAACAGAACCTTGATCATGCGCGGCCTCTCGGACGGTGGACATGGGCGGACTGTACCAGACCGAAGGCCACCATCAACACCAGCATGGCCGAACCGCCGTAGCTTACCAGCGGCAGCGGCACACCCACCACCGGCGCCAGTCCCATCACCATCGACATGTTAACGGCAAAGAACAGAAAGAACGTCGCCGCGATCCCAAGCGTCAGAAGCGCCCCGAAGCGTTCCTTGTTGTTCAGCGCCGAAATAACGCAGAAGACAATGATCAAGGTATAAAGCAGCAGCAGGGAGAACGCACCGATAAAGCCGAATTCCTCGGCCAGCGTGGTGAAGATGAAGTCCGTGTGTTTCTCGGGCAGGAAGTTCAGCCGCGACTGCGTACCTTGCATGAATCCCCGGCCGGTCCAGCCGCCGGAACCGAGTGCGATCTTCGACTGGGTGATGTGATAGCCCGCGCCCAGCGGGTCGGAAGCCGGGTCGAGAAAGGTGTCGATCCGCCGGTACTGGTAATCCTTCAACAGCTGCCAGGGGGTGCCGCGCGACTGGAATACCGCCGTGACCAGCGCCGCGCCCGTTGCGGTTACCGCACCGAAATAAAGCCAGCTGACCCCGGCCAGAAACATCAGGAATGCCCCGCCCGCCACCAGCAGCAGGGCGGTTCCCAGATCGGGCTGGCGCAGCACCAGGAACACAGGCACCAGGATGATCGCCAGCGGGATCGCAACCCAAAGCGGCCGCGACACCTTGTTGACGTCGAGCCAGTCGTAATAGCTCGCCAGAAGCATGATCATGGTGATCTTGGTCAGCTCCGACGGCTGCAGCCGCATGAATCCCAGGTCGATCCAGCGTTGCGCGCCCATGCCGGTAACGCCGAAGAACTCGACCGCCAGAAGCATCAGGATCGATACCCCATAGGCCACGCCTGCAACATTGCGCCAGAACCAGACCGGCACCATGGCCACCGCGAACATCAGCACCAGCCCCAGGGCAAACCGCTTGATCTGGGGATCGGCCCAGGGCGACAGCGAACCGCCTGCCACCGAATAGAGCATCAGGAATCCGACGCCCGAGACGGCGATCAGCAAAAGCACAAGCGCCCAATTGAGGTACAGCACCTTGGAAAATCCGGTGGGCACCCGGGTGACGGTGTATTCAAGATAACTCATGCCCGCGACCGCCCCGGCGCAAAATCGGACGGATCGCGCAGGATCAGCCGTTCCTGCCGGGTGCGGATGGTGCCGCGCTGGCTGGACGGGTAGGCCGACAGGGGCGGTTTGCCGCCATAGAGCGCCTGCAGAACGATGTCGCGCGCAATCGGCGCCGCCGCCAGCGATCCGCCGCCGCCATGCTCGACCACCACGGAACAGGCGAGCCTGGGCGCGTCATGCGGCGCGTAGGAAACGAACAGCGCATGGTCGCGCCGCTCCCACGGCAGGTCCTCGTTGCGGGTCACGCCGCGGGCGCGCTCGGCGGCGGTGATGTTGCGCACCTGGCTGGTGCCGGTCTTGCCGGCCAACCGCATGCCATCGGCCACGATCCGGCTGCCGAAGGCGGTGCCGTCGCGGCTGTTGATCACATCGTGCATGCCCTTGCGGATCAGTTGCAGATGATCGGCATCGATCTCCAGCGGCGGCGGGGCGGCGACCGGGGTCTCGACCCCGTTCACCGACTTGACCAGACGCGGTGCGACCGCGGTGCCCGAGGCCAGGCGCGCCGTCATCACCGCCAGCTGCAGTGGCGAGGCCAGAACAAAACCCTGGCCGATGCCGGAATTCAGCGTGTCGCCGACCACCCATTCCGCGTCCCGGTTTTCCAGCTTCCAGGCCTTGTTCGGCATCAGCCCGACCGCCACGGCGGACATCGGCAGGTCATAGCGCTGCCCAAGCCCCAGCTTACGCGCCATCACCGCGATCTTCTCGATCCCGACCCGTTCGGCGATATCGTAATAGTAGACGTCGCAGCTTTCGCTCAGCGAGCTCACCAGATCGACCCAGCCGTGCCCGCCGCGCCGCCAGCAATGGAACCTGCGGCCGCCGACCTCCTTGTGACCGGGGCACCAGACCGTCTCGGACGGATCGATGACGCCCGCCTCGAGCGCGGCCAGCGCGGTGACCATCTTGAAGGTCGAGCCCGGCGGATAGATGCCCTGCACCGATTTGTTGGCCAGCGGCCG
Source organism: Rhodobacter sp. (assembly GCA_030065095.1). Taxonomy (GTDB): domain Bacteria; phylum Pseudomonadota; class Alphaproteobacteria; order Rhodobacterales; family Rhodobacteraceae; genus JASJCA01. Next base: position 135,664 of record JASJDP010000017.1, on the reverse strand, counting down.
GTGGTCGTCTTCCAGAAGCCCCCGGTAGTCGGCGACCGAAATCCCGCGGACGAACTTGTTTGGGTCGAAGGCCGGTGCCGAGCCTATGGCCAGGATGTCGCCGCTGGCGGGGTCCATCACGACGGCAGAGGCGCTCTCGTCGCCAAGCCGTGCCTGCACGTAGTTCTGCAGCGCGCTGTCGATCGTCAGCTGGATGGTATCGCCGGGCCGCCCCTCGCGCCGGTCCAGCTCGCGCATCACCCGGCCGGTGGCGTTCACCTCGATCCGCTTGGTACCGGCCTTGCCGCGCAGCGGCGTTTCCAGCTTCGCCTCGACCCCGGTCTTGCCGACCTGGAATTTCGGGATCTGCAACAGCGGGTCCTCGTCTTCGAAAAGATAGCCCCGCGTCAGATCATAGTCGCTGACCGGCCCGACATAGCCGACGACATGGGCGAAATCGCCCGCCAGCGGATAGACCCGGCTCAGACCCACCTCGGGCGAAACGCCCGGCAGGGCAGGGGCGTTCACCGCGACCTCGGCGATGTCCTCCCAACTCAGCCGGTCGGCGATCGTAACGGGCACGAAGGGGCTGCGCCGGTCGATCTCGCGCCGTGCCCGCGCCAGGTCCTCGGGGTCCAGCGGCACGATCCGCTGCAGGCGGCGCAGCACCTCGTCCACATCGCCGGCATCCTCGCGTACCAGCACGACGCGATAGTTCTGCTCGTTCTCGGCCAGGGTCGCACCGTTGCGGTCATAGATCAGGCCGCGCGCCGGCGGCAGAAGCCGGATGTTGATGCGGTTCTCTTCGGCCAGCAGGCGGAACGTGTCGGCCTGATCGACCTGCATATAGCGCATCCGCCCCGCCAGCAGGCCGATGAAGGCCAGCTGCGCCCCGCCCAGGATCAGACCGCGGCGGCTGATGGTGCGGATGCTTTCCTCGGTATCCTTCGGGGTACGTCTCATTTCGGCCGCCCCGCCGCGTCCAGCTCGCCCGGGGTCAGTTTGTGCACTCCGAACACGTAGCGCGCCAAAAGCGCGATGACCGGATAGATCAGGACCGTCACAATCAGCTGCAGAACCGTCAGTCCGAGCGCCTGGGGCACGGCAAAAAGGCTCAAGGTCAGCGCATAGGCCAGGGTCATTGCGGTCAGCACCCCGGTCACCATGCCCCATTCCACCGAAAACGGCGCTTCGCGCGACGCCGCCTCGCGCGCCCGCAGGAACTCCACCCCCAGCACCACCAGCGCGGTCCACAGCCCCGGCGGACGCAAAAGCAGCATGTCGGCGACCAGAAACACCAGCGCAATCAGCGGCGTCGGCACGAATTGCGGGCGGCGCAGCACCCAGACGAAGGTGATGCATAAAATCAGGTCGGGGCCCGGATACCCGTTCGGGCCGATATCGATCGGCAGGATGCGAAATAGCAGGATCACCCCGGTGATCCCGAAATAGGCCAGCCCATAGATCCACCGGTTGGCGGCCAAGCTTCTATCCATCGGCGGCCTCGTCGGCGACCGGCAAGGCCGCCGCCGCGCCGTCCGGCCCCGCGGCGTCCCCCCGCGGCAGGACCAGACCGCCGGGCTCGGTCAGCGGCTCTTTCGGCATCGTGCGCAGCACGCGCAGAAAGTCGAGCCGCTCGTAATCCGCCGACAGCCGCACCCGCAGCCGCCCGTCGGCGCCCTGTGCCACCTGGCCCACCAGAATGCCCGCCGGGAACACCCCGCCGTCGCCCGAACTGACCACGCGGTCGCCCGGCCGCACCAGTTCGGGGCTTTCCAGAAACTCCACCGGCGGCTGTTTGCTGTTGTCGCCCGCCAGAATGGCCCGCTGCCCCGAGGGCTGGATCGTCACCGGTATCCGGCTGCTGCTGTCGCTCAGCAGGATTACGCGCGACGTCGTCCGCCCCACACCGCTGATCCGCCCGACAAGCCCCAGCCCGTCGGTCGCGGCCCAGCCGTCGACGATCCCGCCCTGCTCGCCGATGTTGAGAAGCACCGACTGGCGAAAGGGCGAGCCGCTGTCGGCCAGAACCAGCCCCGTGACAAAGGTCAGCTTGGGGTCGAGCCGCACGTTGTTGAGGTCCAGAAGCTTGGCGTTCTGCTGTTCCAGCTGCAGCGCCGCCTCTTTCCAGGCCTTCATCTGCTGCAATTCACGTTTCAGTTCCTGGTTCTGCTCGTAGATGCGGGAATAGGACTGAAAATCCTCGATCATGCCGGCGACCTTGGACACCGGGACCAGCGCCCAGTCGAAGCTCGGCACGATCCGGTCGACGACCTGCGCCCGGAACCGTTCCACCCGCGGGCTGTCGACGCGCCACAGCAGGAACAGCGCCAGAAGACACAGCACCAGCCCGCCGATCAGGATGCGCCGGATCGGGCGGACATAATCCTCGCTGTTGCCCCTGTCTTTCGCCACGTCGTCCTCCGGCCGGGCCGGCTGTCAGGCACGCCTCGCGGACACTGCTGCCGCGATGCCCCGCCGCGCCTCAACTCTCGTAATCTATAACGTGCCTGAGCTGTTTTTCATACTCCAGCGCCTTGCCGGTCCCCAGCGCCACACAATTGAGCGACTCGTCGGCGACCGAAATCGCCAGACCGGTCTGCTCGCGCAAGGCCAGGTCCAGCTCGCCCAGCAGCGCCCCGCCGCCGGTCAGCATCACGCCGCGGTCGACGATATCCGCCGCCAGATCGGGCGGCGTCGCTTCCAGCGCGGCCATCACCGCCTCGCAGATCTGCTGCACCGGTTCGCTCAGCGCCTCGGCGACCTGCGCCTGGCTGATCTCGGTCTCTTTCGGCACACCGTTCAGCAGATCGCGCCCGCGGATCTGCATCGATGCGCCGCGCCCGTCGTCGGGCATCCTCGCGGTGCCGATCGAGGTCTTGATCCGCTCTGCCGTCGATTCCCCGATCAGCAGGTTCTGCTGGCGCCGCAGGTGGTTGATGATCGCCTCGTCCATCCGGTCGCCGCCGACCCGGACCGACCTTGCATACACGATGTCGCCCAGAGACAGAACCGCGACCTCGGTCGTCCCGCCGCCGATATCGACGACCATGCTGCCCGTGGGATCGGTGATCGGCATGCCCGCGCCGATCGCCGCCGCGATCGGCTCGGCGATCAGACCGGCGCGCCGCGCGCCCGCCGACAGGACCGATTGCCGGATCGCGCGTTTCTCGACCGGCGTCGCGCCATGCGGCACGCAGACGATGATCTTGGGCTTACTGAACGTGGTCCGCCGGTGCACCTTGCGGATGAAATGCTTGATCATCTCCTCGGCCACGTCGAAATCGGCGATCACGCCCTCGCGCATCGGCCGGATCGCCTCGATGCTGCCCGGCGTCCGCCCCAGCATCAGCTTGGCATCCTCGCCCACCGCGAGCACCTGCTTGCGGCCGTCCTTGACATGGTAGGCCACCACGGACGGCTCGTTCAGGATCACACCGCGCCCCTTCACATAGACGAGCGTGTTGGCGGTGCCGAGGTCGATGGCCATGTCGGACGAGAACAGGCCTGACAGGAATGACATCAAGCGGACCTTTGCTTTTGGTCGAGCAGCAGCGCCCCGAACGACTCTGCCGCGTCGGGATCAGCGCCTTATATGGAGTGCCCGCCGCAAGGAAAAGAGCACCCCGCCCGGAAAACAGCGCAATTTCGCTGCGCCGGGGTTCCGGACAGCCTGTGGAAAACGATGTTCGTTCCGTACAAGGCCTTCTGGATTGTTTGATAAGTACAGGCAATTTGCCAACAACCGCGCGGATGGGGTCAGTAGTGGGTGAATAAGACAACCCAACCGGCACGGCCGCTTTCTGTTGCGGCGCGCCCTTCGCCGCGATCATTTTACTCGTTTTTGGCGGTTTGCCGCTGTTTCGGCGGTCACCGACCGCACCGCCGGCGCGGTTGCGGCGCTGAAGGAAAGCCGGGGAAATCGGGGGAACCGCGTCCCCCCGCCCCAGCCTGCGCGCCTGCGCGTCGAACCTTCAGGCGGTGTCGCGGTAGCTGATGTCTTTCACATCCGCATCCGGTGCGGTCTTTTCCAGCCTTACCAGAAGCCGGTTCAGCGCGGTGACGTAGGCCTTGGCCGAGGCCACCACCGTATCGGTATCCGCCGCCTGGCCCGTCGAAATGCGCCCGTCCTGCTCCAGCCGGACGCTGACCGTCGCCTGGGCATCGGTGCCTTCGGTCACCGCATGGACCTGATAGAGCTGCAGGTCGACGTCATGGGGAAAAACCTTCTTCACCGCCCGGAAGGTCGCGTCGACCGGCCCGTCGCCCGTTGCCGTCACCTGGTGGTCCACGCCATCGACCGACATGGTCAGGTCGGCCGATTGCGGTGCCTCGGTCCCGCAGATTACGCGAAGGAACTTGATCTGCAGCCGGTCATTGGACTGCTCCACCGACGCATCCCGCATCAACGCGATCAGGTCGTCGTCGAAGACCTCTTTCTTGCGGTCCGCCAGCGCCTTGAACCGCACGAAGACGTCGTTCAGCTGATTGTCCGCCAATTCGTAGCCGAGGTCCTTCAGCTTCGCCCGCAGCGCCGCGCGGCCCGAATGCTTGCCCAGCACGAGATTGGTCTCGGTCAGCCCGACATCCTCGGGCCGCATGATCTCGAAGGTCTCGGCATTCTTCAGCATGCCGTCCTGGTGGATGCCGCTTTCATGCGCAAAGGCGTTCTTGCCGACGATCGCCTTGTTGAACTGCACGTTGAAGCCGCTGACCGTGGCCACCCGGCGCGAGATGTTCATGATCTTCGTTGTGTCGATGCCGGTGTAGTAGGGCATGATGTCGCCCCGGACCCGCATCGCCATCACCACCTCTTCCAGGGCGGTGTTGCCGGCGCGTTCGCCCAGCCCGTTGATCGTGCATTCGATCTGCCGCGCGCCGCCCGCGACCGCGGCCAGCGAGTTCGCCGTCGCCATGCCCAGATCGTTGTGGCAATGGGTCGAGAACACCACCTCGTCGGCCCCAGGGACCGTCTCGATCAGCCCGCGGATCAGATCGGCCGATTCCATCGGTGCGGTATAGCCCACGGTGTCGGGGATGTTGAGCGTGGTGGCCCCGGCCTTGATCGCGATCTCGACGACCCGGCACAGATAATCCCACTCGGTCCGCGTCGCGTCCATCGGCGACCACTGAACGTTGTCGCACAGGTTGCGGGCGTGGGTGACCGTATCGTGGATCCGGTCCGCCAGTTCGTCCTTGTTAAGTTTGGGGATGTCGCGGTGCAGCGGCGAGGTGCCGATGAAGGTGTGAATGCGCGGCCGTTTTGCGTGCTTCACCGCCTCCCAGCAGCGGTCGATATCCTTGAAGTTCGCCCGGGCCAGCCCGCAGATCACCGCCCGGTCGGCCTGCTTGGCGATCTCGCTCACCGCGGCGAAATCGCCTTCCGAGGCGATCGGGAACCCGGCCTCGATGATATCCACGCCCATCTCGTCCAGAAGCTGCGCGATCTCCAGTTTTTCGTGATGGGTCATCGTCGCGCCGGGGCTTTGTTCGCCATCGCGCAGGGTGGTGTCGAAGATCAGCACCCGATCTTTGTTCGCCTTCGGGGCGGTGTCGTTTTTTACGGCTTGCGAAACGTCTTTGTCAGCCATCGTCTTGATCCCTCAGATCCGGGGTTTCGCGGCGGGCGCGCGGTCGGCGTCGCCCGAATTCGGTTCGCCTTTCGGCTCGATCAAAAGCACCTTGACCTCTTCGGCCGCCCGGGGTCGATGCACGACGCCCTTCGGCACCACGACGATCTCTCCGGCACCGAAGCTCTCGGGCGGATGATCCTCGTAGTCCATGGTCAGTTCACCCTCGAGCACCAGAAAGAAATCGTCTGTGGCGTCGTGCTTGTGAAACGGGAACTCGCCCTTGAACTTCACCACCATGACGTCGTTGTCGTTGTAATCGGCGACCACATGCGGGTCCCAATGGGTCTCGAAAAGCCGAAGCTTCTCCTGCAGGTTGATTTTCTTCATAGCATAGTCCTTAGCCCGTGTCTTGGCGCGGAAGCATCCTCTGAGCGGTCGCGCCGAAGGCTGCGCTCAGAGGCGGCTAAGGAGCAGGAGGCCGTCAAGGAGCGTGCCCGCGCGGTGCGCAGGAATACCAGCCATATCGCCCTTGGTCCTCATGGGCGCGATTATACGGGTTTCGGACCGCTCCGCAAACCCGAAATCATGCAGTCGGCAGTATCGGGGTCGGACGCCGCGCCGCCGGTGGGAACATAGTCGAAGGCCGCAATCCGCGCCCCGCCGTCAAACGCGATGAACACGGTGCCCGATCCGGGCCGGATCGCGATCCCCTCGGGATCGGTGCCGTAGGCGATCAGCGGCGTGGTGCCCAACAGCGCCCCGTCCGCGCCGAACTCGAAAAGGCTGTTCGACCCCTCCCAATCGTCGACGATCAGCATATGCCCGTTCCGCGGATCCCGCGCGACGCCCTGCGGCTCGGTCAGTGGCGGGTCGAGCCGGCTTGTGTCGAGCTCGCGCAGCACGTGGCCGTTCGGATCGGTCCAGAGAATGCGCGCCGGATCGTCCTCGACCATCACCAGCGTGCCGTCGGGCTCCACCGCGATGCCCTCGGTGTCCGAAAACGTTCCCGTCAGCCGGAACGGATCGCCCAGCGGATCGCCGGACTTGCTCAGCCGCTGGTACCGGCCATAGCCATCCGCCACCAACAGCCCGTTGCCCTCGACCGCCACGGCCTTGATCCGGCTCAATCCGCTGCGGAACCGCTGCAGCTCCAGCCCGTCCAGCGTCACCAGAATCACTTCCGGCCCTTCGTTGGCAATCCAGAGCCCGCAAAAGGTCGGGTCGTAGTCCAGGCTTGCCGGACGGTTCAGGTCGTAAAATCCGCGCAACTCCAGCTCGAGCGCCTGCGCGGGCATGGCAGCGGCGGCAAGAAGGCAGACGAGTAATCGGCGCATAACGGTCTCCTTCGGCTCGTCATGTCAAAGTTTGGCGCTAGGTCGCCCGCGGTCAACGGTTGGAACGGACATGAAACGCGCCCTGATCATCGGAGCCTCGGGCGGCATCGGCAACGCCCTCGCGGTAGAGACCGCCCGCCGCGGCATGCGGGTCACCCCGCTTTCGCGGTCCGAAACCGGCCTCGACATCACGTCGCAGGCGTCGGTCGATGCCGCCCTGGCGGCACTCGACGGCCCGTTCGACCTGATCTTCGTCGCCACCGGCGCCCTGCAGATCGGCGGCCATGGCCCTGAAAAGTCGCTCCGGCAGATCGACGCAAACGACCTGCACGCCCAATTTGCGGTCAACGCCATCGGCCCGGCGCTGATTTTGAAACATGCCCCCCGGCTTCTGCCCCGCGATGCCCGCGCCGTTTTGGCGGTCCTGTCCGCCCGCGTCGGCTCGATCGGCGACAACCGGCTGGGCGGCTGGTACGGCTACCGCGCCGCCAAGGCCGCGGTGAACCAGATCGTGCATTCGGCGGCCATCGAGATCGCCCGCACCCACCCCCATGCCGTTCTCGCCGCGATGCACCCTGGAACGGTCGCCACGCCCTTCACCGCCGATTTCGTCAAACCGGGCACGGCCACACCCCCGGCCGATGCCGCGAGCAACCTGTTGAACGTGCTCGACGGCCTCACGTCGGCGCAATCCGGCGGGTTCTTCGACTATGCCGGCGAGCCGATCCCGTGGTGACCCGGCTGGTCCTCGTCCTCGGCGACCAGTGCGCCCCGGACATCGCCGCGCTGCAAGAGGCCGACAAGGCCAGCGATATCGTCGTCATGGCCGAGGTCGCCGAGGAAGCCTCCTATGTCCCGCATCACGTCAAGAAGATCGCCTTCGTCTTCTCGGTGATGCGCCATTTCGCCGAAACCCTCCGCGCCGAGGGCTGGCAGGTCACCTATACCAGGCTCGACGATCCCGAAAACACCGGCTCCATCGACGGCGAGCTTCTGCGCTATGCCGCCCGGTACGGTGCGCGCGAGGTACTTGCCACCGAACCCGGCGAGTTTCGGCTGATCGAACGCCTGCACGACATGCCGCTCGACGTTCTGATCTGGGAAGATCGCCGCTTTCTGGCCCGCCACGACGAGTTCGACACTTGGGCCGCGGGCCGCAAGCAACTCCGGATGGAATATTTCTATCGCGAGATGCGCCGCAAGACCGGTATTCTGATGGACGGCGGCCAGCCCGCCGGCGGCAAATGGAACTTCGACCACGACAACCGCAAGCCCGCCCCGGGTGCCATCGCCTATTCCGGCCCGATGCGGTTCGATCCCGATCCCATCACCGAAGAGGTCCTTCAACTCGTCGAAACCCGCTTCGGCAACGGCTTCGGCCGTCTGCGCCCGTTCTGGTTCGCGGTCACCCCGGCCCAGGCACAAGCCCACCTCGCCCGCTGGATCGACAAGGCGCTGCCCGGCTTCGGCGACTACCAGGACGCCATGTTGACCGGCGAACGCTTTCTCTACCACGCCGTCATCGGCCAGTATCTCCACGCAGGCCTGCTCGACCCGCTCGCGGTGTGCCAGGCCGCCGAACGGGCCTACCGGGACGGACATGCGCCGATCAATGCCGTCGAGGGGTTCATCCGCCAGATCCTCGGCTGGCGCGAGTTCATTCGCGGCATCTACTTCCACGAGGGCCCCGGCTACACCGCCCGCAACGCCCTCGGCCATACCCGCAAACTGCCCGCCTTCTACTGGGATGCCGAAACCGACATGGCCTGCCTGCGTGCCGCCGTCGCGCAAACCCGGGACGAGGCCTATGCCCACCATATCCAGCGGCTGATGGTCACCGGCAACTTCGCGCTGCTGGCCGGCATCGATCCGGCAGAGGTCCATGAATGGTACCTCGGCGTCTATGCCGACGCCTGCGAATGGGTCGAGGCGCCGAACACCATCGGGATGAGCCAGTTCGCCGATGGCGGAATTGTGGGATCCAAGCCCTATGTCTCGTCGGGCGCCTATATCGACCGGATGTCGGATTACTGCAAATCCTGCGCCTACAGGGTCAAGGAAAAGACCGGTGAAACCGCGTGTCCGTATAACCTGCTTTACTGGCACTTTCTCGACCGTCACCGCGCGATGTTCGAAAAGAACCCGCGAATGGCGAACATGTACCGGACCTGGGATCGCATGGACGATGCCCGCCGCGCCGCCGTGCTGCAGGACGCAGAGCGCCTGCTTGCCCGCCTTGATGCGGGCGGCCGCATCTGACCCACCGACCGCAACGGTAACCGCCCGCTAACTCCGGTCGTATAGACACCGGGCCCGAGCGCTCACCGTGCGGGTGTGGCATCCCGCGCATAACTCGACAATCCGGTCCCGGACACGGGGACAGGTTCAGATCGCGGAACGCGGTGACGCGCGTTCCAGACCGCACGGGGGACACCCCGCGGATGGTCCATGGCGGCGCCGCCACCTCACCCGGCAAATCACCGCCCCCCAGTCAGAGAAAGCTTCGCTCCCGCGGGTCCCATCTCCGCCGTGAAAGCTGCGGGCCGTCCGGCCATGCCAAAAACGTGGGGGCATCTTCGGTTTTCAAATATTCCGGGGGTGAATGCGCCGCAGGCGCAGAGGGGGCAGCGCCCCCTGCACCGCTCGCACGCAGCCGCAGGCGCCTACGGGCATGCACGGCGCGCCGCAGGCGCACCGCCTAGTTCGATCCGGTTTCGGAGATCTCCGCCGTGGCCTCGTCCAGCACGCCGTCGGTCCACTGGCCCTTGGCCTGCTGGCCGCTGGCATAGCGGATGGTGCCCTCGCCCTGGCGCTTGCCCTTGGCGAACATGCCCTCGTAGACATCGCCGTTGGCATAGGTCGCCCGGCCCTGCCCGTCGATCTCGCCGCCCAGCCAGGACCCGGTATAAGTGAACCCGTCGGGCATGGTGATCGTTCCCTGCCCGTGGCGCTGGCCATCCAGGAACTGGCCCTCGTAGACCGTGCCGTCGGCATAGGTCGCCTTGCCCTGGCCCGACCGCTGGCCGTCCTGCCACTCGCCGACATAGGAATAGCCGTCGGTATAGGTCATCGTGCCGATCCCGTGGTTCTTGGCGGCCTTGAACTGGCCGTCATAGACCAGCCCGTTGGCATAGCGCGCCACGCCCGCGCCCTCGATGACGCCGGCGACCCAGTCGCCTTCGTAGGACGAGCCGTCGGGATAGACGATGCGCCCCTGGCCTTCGGCCAGATCGTCGCGGAACTCGCCCTCGTAGACCGATCCGTCGGGATAGGTCACCCGACCCTGTCCCTCGATGCGCCCCGCGACCCATTCGCCCTGGTAGACATATCCGTCGGTGCCGGTGAACCGGCCCTGGCCGTGGCGCCGGTCGTTCAGGAACTGGCCGTCGTAGATGTCGCCGTTGGCATAGGTCACCTTGCCCTGGCCCTGCCGCTCGCCGTTGACAAGCTCGCCCTCGAACACGTCGCCGTTGGGCTGGGTCAGCTTACCCGTCCCGTTGATCTGGCCCCCGGCCCAGGCGCCCTCATAGATCAGCCCGTCGGCGGTGCGCAGGACGCCCTGGCCGTCGCGCGCCCCGCGCACCAGATCGCCCTCGTAGACCGCCCCGTCGGGATAGGTGATCGTGCCCTTGCCCTCCTTGACGCCGTCGACCCAGGCGCCTTCGTAGATATAGCCGTTGGGGCTCTCCATCCGGCCCTGCCCGTGATGCATCGCGTTGCGAAAGCCGCCCTCGTACCGGACCCCGTTGGCATAGACCGCCGCGCCCTGGCCGTTGATCTTGCCGTCCACCCAGTCGCCCTCGAACGTGCCGCCATCGGCGAAGGTGATCTTGCCGAACCCCTCGGGCCGCCCCTTGGCGAAGGCGCCCTCATAGACCGACCCGTTCGGGAACCGCGCCACGCCCTGGCCCCGGATCTCGCCGTCGACCCAGGCGCCGGTATACTCGTAGCCGTTCGGCAGCCGGTAGGTCCCGATCCCGTGCTGCTTGCCGTCCTTGAAGGTGCCTTCATAGACGCCGCCGTCCTCGTACTGCTTCAGCACGACCTCGCCCGGGTCCTGCGCCAGCGCCGCGGTCCCCAGGAACACGGCCCCCAACAAGACCGAAAGACGGAAAGATCTCTGCACGATGCCCCCTATCAGGCCAATGCCCCATGCCACGTTTGATAAGAGTTTGGTAAAGCCTAGTTGACGCCCGGTGGCCTTACAACGGTTTTTCCGGCTATCGGCTTTCCTTGGCCGGCCCTTGTGCCGTAAGACGCTGGAAGATTTGAACGGGAAACGCCCATGAGCGACCGATTTCGCCTCACCCTGGCCCAACTCAACCCGACCGTGGGCGCGCTGGAGGACAATGCCGGCAAGGCCGTTGACGCATGGCGGCAGGCCAAGGCGGCGCAGGCCGACATGGTCGCGCTGACGGAAATGTTCATCACCGGATACAACGCCCAGGACCTGGTGCTGAAACCCGCCTTCACCCGCGCCGCCATGGCCACAATCGAGGCGTTGGCGCTGGAATGCGCCGACGGACCGGCCCTGGCCGTCGGCGGGCCGTATCTGGAAGACGGCGAACTTTTCAACGCCTACTGGATCTGCAGGGGCGGCAAGGTCGTCAGCCGCGTTCTGAAGCACAACCTGCCCAACGAAACCGTCTTCGACGAGGTCCGGGTCTTCAGCCACGGCCCCCTCGGCGGGCCGTACTCGGTCGGCAATACCCGCATCGGCTCGCCGATCTGCGAGGACGCCTGGCACCCGGACGTTCCCGAAACCCTGACCGAGACGGGCGCCGAATTCCTTCTTGTTCCCAACGGCTCGCCCTATTACCGCGGCAAGCGCGACGTGCGCATGAACGCCATGGTCGCCCGCGTGGTCGAGACCGGCCTGCCGCTGATCTACCTCAACATGGTCGGCGGCCAGGACGACCAGGTGTTCGACGGCGCCTCCTTCGGGCTGAACCCGGGCGGAGCGCTGGCCGTCCAGCTTCCGGTCTTCGACGAAACCGTGGCGCATATCGACCTGACCCGCACGCCGGACGGCTGGCGCATCGATGCGGGCGACAGGGCGTTGCAGCCCGACGCGTGGGAACAGGACTATCGCTGCATGGTCGAGGCCGTGCGCGACTATTGGCGCAAGACCGGCTTCAAGAAGGCCCTGCTGGGCCTTTCCGGCGGCGTCGACTCGGCCCTTGCCGCGACCATTGCCGCCGATGCGCTGGGGCCGGACAATGTCCGCTGCGTCATGCTGCCGTCCGAGTACACCTCGGACCACTCGCTCGAGGACGCCGAAGCCGTGGCGCGAAACCTCGGCACCCGCCTCGACACACTCCCGATCTCGGGCCCCCGCGCCGCCGTCACCCGGACGCTGGCCGAGCTATTCGAAGGCACTCAGCCGGATGTTACCGAGGAGAACATCCAGTCCCGTCTCCGCGGTCTTCTGCTGATGGCGCTGTCGAACAAGTTTGGCGAGATGCTGGTGACCACCGGTAACAAATCCGAGGTCGCCGTGGGTTATGCGACGATTTATGGCGACATGTCCGGCGGCTACAATCCGATCAAGGATCTCTATAAGACCCGCGTGTTCGAAACCTGCCGCTGGCGCAACGCCAACCACCGCCCCTGGATGAACGGACCGGCTGGCGAGGTCATCCCCCCCCGCGTCATCGACAAACCCCCCTCGGCCGAACTGCGCGAAGACCAGAAGGACGAGGATTCGCTGCCGCCCTACGAGGTCCTCGACCGGATCCTCGAAGCTCTGGTCGACAACGACGCCTCCGTCGCCGATCTGGTGGCGCAGGGGTTTGACGCCGAGACGGTCAAACGCATCGAGCACCTGATCTACGTCAGCGAATACAAGCGGTTCCAATCGGCCCCCGGCGTCCGGCTGACAAGCCGCGCCTTCTGGCTGGACCGGCGCTATCCGATCGTGAACCGGTGGCGGGATGGGAGGACCGGCTAGAGCAGGAAGATTGTAGGGAACCGCGTTTTGCCGGTTCTGGCTGTTTTTACTGTCATTTGCACACACCCCATGGCGCGGAATCAAGGCCGAAGGCCGCCGCGCCATCGCCGACCCGCCCCGGAGGGGAGGCGATTTTCTGACGCTGCATATCGCATTGAGGTCGTTCGGACTTTGCGGGGATAAACCGAGCCGTTCACAGGTCCGGGTCGCCTCCCCGCGGGTCGGCGATGGCGCGACTTATCAGATTCCGGTTAATGTCCGCTCCAGGCCAAAAAAACCACCCCCCGATTCACTCACGACGCAAGGCGCGATTATTGCGCCAAACGCTGTGAAGATTTGACATGCACTTCGTGATAGACGGCGAGAAAACACAACAACGCTTCGATCGCCACGCGGGCCGACAGCCCGTCCCGGTCCCGCGTCGGACAAAGTTCGACCAGATCCAATCCAACCGGGCGCGTGCATCTGATGATTTGTGAAAGCGCCTGGCATAGCTGCCGCAAAGTCAAGCCGCCAATCACCGGCGTGCCGGTTCCGGGCAGAATGCCCGGATCCAGAACATCGACGTCCAACGAGACAAACACCTCCTTTCCATCGATCCCGGCGGTCCAGTCGGGCCGCTCCAGATCGCCAACGGATTTGCCGAACGTTCCGGCATCGACGGTATCCCAGCCAGAGGTGTCTCTCAGGCCGAAATGGTGGACTTCACCAACGCGGTTTTCCGAAAGAAGTCTGGTCAGTACGTTTCCGTGATGATGGCAATGCCCGGTCACCAGCGGGGCCAAATCGCAATGGGCATCGAGATGCACCAATGCCTCGCACGGGTCGGGCACGGTCGAATAGGTGATCGAGTGGTCGCCGCCGAGGATCACCGGGAACCCCTTGGCGGCGAAAACCGCCCTGACAGCTGCGGATAACCGGTCATAATATGCGCTCTGCGGCTCGCCTGCTGCGTAGACGACATTGCCGGCGTCGGAAAGATGAGCGCCGCCAAGCACGGCACCGCCCAGAGACGGGACATTCCAGGCGATCATGCCACCGGTCGCGACGTCCAACCTGCACCGATAGCGCTCGAGCGAGGCGGATCTGATCGCGTCGGGACCAAATCGCGCGCCTGGAATCCCGGTTGTTCCAATGTCAATCGGCGCGCCGAGGAAAACGATCTCGCCCGGGCCAATATCCGCCAGGGCACGAAAGGGCGCGCCGAACATCGTTTGCACAGGCCTCTCCGGTTCCGGCCCGGATGTCTCCGCTGGTTTGACTGCGCCGGCCTCGCCGATAATTCCGGCGGCTTTCATCTTTTGGAATTCAAGCTTTGCTTCCTGAACGTCAGCCAGCGCGAAATCGGCCCAGTGCGCATCCTTTTCGAAATGAACCGCGATTTTTCGCGCCATTTCCGTCGCAGGGACCGATACCCCCGCGCCAACCAGCTCCAGCCGGCCGCCACGAAAATCTGTAAGTCTCAGACCCTCGACACACCGGTACATCGTGCTCGGTTCGGACATTCGGCAACTCCCAGAAAGTTCGCCAAGTTGTTTGCGGTGGCGGGGCCACGCGCGCCGGCACCGGCGCCGATCAGCGTTTCGGCGACGATCAGCGACCCAAGCGGACCCAATCGGCTATGTGTGCCCAAGTGTTTTGCTTCGGCGATCACGTAGTCGAAAAGCGGCGTGCTCTCGGCGTCACCGTGTTCGGTTGCAGGGCGCTTCGGAGATTGCGGAAGACCGCTTTGACAAACCGGCTGCAGATCCAGCCCGAATTCTGCACGAAGATGTCTGATCCAGGCCTGGCCGGTCGCGACCTTGGCGTCTTTGAAGCTGTCCAGTCTCGAGACCGGCCTTGTGAAACGGCCCAGATCCAGCAGGGTCTGCGATGGCAGCTCATGATCCAGAAAAAGGCCCCAGTCCACGGTGCTCGAATGTGCCAGGCGGGTGGGAACCCTTGGACTGACGAACAAGGCGTCCGGGAGCGCGATCGCGTCGGGACCGGCGTACATCTGATCGTGCTGCAAGGCACAGTGTTTGCATAGGCTGAGCCGGTTGGGAAAAAGCCGCGACGGTTCCGACAGATCGAACAAACCTTCGAAAATGACGACGGCTTCCAAAGGCACCGTATGCGGCTCGCAGTTGTCGCGTCTGACCATCGACTCGTGAACCGGGGCCTTGCGCTCGCGGCACCAGGCAAGGATCTTGGGATCGCACAGCCGCGGAAGAACATCGTCAACGACCGCAGCGCGAAAGCTGGAAAGGGTTGCATTCCGCGCCGCCTCGAAAACCGCCTGGCGATCTGTCGGAGATCCGTCGTCATCGTCCAGATGATCGACCTCGCGCGCATGGAACCGGGCAACGGCGCAATGAAATTGCGACAGCAAAAGCGACATGTCGTTGCGCATCTCGGGAATGATCGCCCGGTTCCCGGCCAGATCGCCCTTTCGGTAGAGCCCCCTTTTCAGGTGGGACGGAAGATGCCCGAGCTGACTTTCACTGAATATCGCGTATCCTCCATAGATCACGCGATGAAGGCGCAGGATGTCGGGTCCGATCCGGTTTGCGTATCCGGGAGTGTCGATCCAGAGTTTCGCCCGGTCGACCGGCCATCGAAAGTTGCTGTCGAGGCCGGGAAACACATCGCCTTGCAGGCCGGTGCCCCCATAGACCGATCCAAGCGACAGCGCACCGGACCTTAGATTGGCCCAGGCACGCGGGCCGGGGGGGCGCAAGGAGGGAAAGCCATCCCAATACGCGTCCAGTTTTACCGGATAGGCGATATCATGATACGCAAATTGCAGCGCGGTTATGTAGGCGAGGGGCACATTCGAAAAGATATCGCAGCCGGCATCCATTGTGTCCGGCGATGCGCAGGCCATTTCAGTTGAAGTATCGGGCAACAGCTTTTCAACACGGCCCATACGCCCACTCAACCCAGCGACCGAGGACGCTCCAACAGCCGCCAGCAATGACTCAAGACCTGAACAATTGGAATCACTCATACGACAATTCCAAACCAACGGCGTGAATTCGCCGTGGACCGGCCATGAATTATGTATGACGGATGCGTTAAATTTCCCTATACGGCAGCGTCTCCAGTAATCGTGCTCTTCTGAGACTGTCGCTCGGGTAGCCGTGATCTCTCAGACGCTCCAGCGTGAAGTCGGGTTCGCGCTGACGTAACTTCTCGGCCATGGCTTCGGCCCGTTCGAATTGACCGCTTGCGCAGTAAAGCGCGGTCAAGTACCGCAGCGGCGGCGCATAGGTGGGGGCAGCGGCATGGCTTCTTTCGGCGTATTGCTCCGCGGTTTTCAGGCTTCCGGCCAGCACGCCCGCCGCGCTGGCCCAGCTGTCCGCAAAAAAGCTGAACCTGGACCCGATGGACAGGCGCGAACCCACTTTCGCGATTTTGTAGCCTGCCTGCTCTTTCCCCAGGAAAATCGCCGAGGCACCCAGCCCAATCCACGCGATGGGATTGCAGCGATTGAGCTCCAAGGCTCGGGTCGAAAGGTCGAATGCGCGCTCGTAGTCGTCGTGCAGCATATTCTGAACATGCGCGCAGACCGCCAGCACCATGGAATTGTTCGGCGCGATCTCCAACGCCCGTTCCGCCAAATAGGTCCCTTCCTCGATCACGGCTTCACGGTCGCTGTAATTCAGTTCGCCGATCAGCAAGGTTCGAAGATAGGCGCGCCATGCAAGGTAACTGCCGCGCGGGTCCCATTCATGGGCACGTTTCAAAAGGTCTTCCGCAGCCTCGTAGTTCTGCGAGCCGAGTTTGAAGGCATGATTGATCCCCGCAGCCCCCAGGAGTTGCGGAGAAAGACGATCGGTCCTTTCCTGGTAGGTTCGAAACAGGCGCTCTGAAAGCACATCGACAAACTCGGCGACCACGCCGATCGTCGCAGGATCCTCGAGATCCAGCGTCGCCGATCCGACGACACTCTTGCTCCAGACCAACCGGCCCGACGGCGTTTCAATCATCTTCAGCCTGGCAATGGCGCCGCTCGGCGCCTCGGCGGCGTCCGCCACCAGCAGCAGCGAACATTCGGCGCCGGTCGCGGCAACGATGAAATCATCCATCGACCGGCCCCGCCCGCGGCCGTCGACGATCTCGGCAAACCCGAGATCGTCGACGGATTTCGCAAGCCCGTCAACAAGGGTCTCGCATTGGATCTGCGTAACAGTGCTGGCGACGTCATTGCCGGACGCCAGATACAAACGCGTTACATCACCCGTTTCGGCATCGGTTTGGGGCGGGCAAGGACTGGCTGGCGACAATCGGGGCAGAGATTTGCACTCATACTCCATACGTGCCTGTCGCAGCCAATCTTCAAACGCCTCGGCATGCGCGATGTCAAATCCTTCCAGAAACCCGCCGCTCAGCAAATCGGCCGCGTTGCGATCCGAATGAATATCGACGCGGATAAGGTTCGGGTCGAGCGCGACGTCGGTATTATCCGAAATCAATGCGGCCGAATGCGGTCCCAGTTGCCGCCGGATGTCTGCAAGCGCCGATCGAAGGCTGGACAAGGCTTGTTCGTGTTGGCGGTCCGCCCAAAACAGACCCTGAAACCAGCTCCGGCTGTGTCGATGCCCGGGTATCGTGGCCAATACCGCGACGATTGCCTTTGATTTCATCAGTTTCGGGCGCCGGTCCACGCCCTGGTCGTCCCGTATTTCGAACGACCCTATCAGGTTGATTTCGAGCATTCGCTGCGTTCCGAACGACATCCGATTCCAAAGCAAATCGCGCGCATTTGTCTGCAATCCACCATAGCGCAACGCCGGTTGAACGCAAATTAGGCACCTTGTGCGGACGGCGTGAATTATCAGTGAATTCTCGGGAGACGGTTAGCGAGTGATATTGACCGATAATCGGGTGCAATCTTAACTCGATTCCGACCTCGGGGAGAGTTGATATGGCTGTTAACTTCTACAACACAAGGTCAGGCGCCAACACGCGCTCCGGGCTCAATACACGAAGCCATCTCAACACGCGAATGGGTTTCACCGACGACGAATTTTACACGGATGCTTATCATTCCCCCTATCTTGCGGATGCCCTGATAACATCCCGTGAAGGCGTCATCGGGCATGCAGAAGATCCGCTTCCGTTTGATCACGACGGCCGGTTCGGCGCCAATGGCGACGTGTTTCGATGGGCCGGCGAGGTTCGGCGCACATTGTTCGTCGGCGAACTGGCGCATGACGCAAAGTTTGTCGACGGCGTCGTGGATGGTCAGCCCCGCGCAACGCTGCAGATAAACGGACAAACCGTTAGTTTAACGCGCCCTACCGAGCAGGAATTGAACGCAAGCACCGAAATCGGCATGGTCTTGGGAAACGCCAAGCTTCGAAGAGAGCGAGAGGCGGAGATCCACGTTCAAACCTCGGATCTTCTGCCGTTCTTCGGGTCGGTCGTGAACCTGAACGCCGAGCGGCAAAAATATACGGTCGAGCTGTTGAATGTCGTGCTGGACGCCACCGTCTTTTGCCATATGCCCTTGAAGCATCGGCTTGCCGTCAGGCGTCCGTCCGAAATCGAACCGCGGGTGCAGCCGATGTTGCCCGTTCCCGGGCACGGCAGCTACCCAAGCGGACACGCAACAGAGGCACGAACCCTCGCTCTGGTCTTGATCGAGCTTCTGCAAGCGGCGTGGAAACTGCCCAGCCACAATGCGAATTTCCAAAGATGGTCCCAACAGATAACGCGGCATGCCGAGCGCATTGCGCACAACCGGGTCATCGCCGGTGTGCACTATCCCTGTGACAGCATCGCCGGCTTCCAGGTTGCGGATGCGTTGGCGCCGGCCTTCGTCAGCCGGTTCCGGGCGCAAGGCTCGATCCTCAATCAGCTTTGGGGCAAGGCGATTCGGGAGTGGGAGCATCTTGGCTCGTTGCCGGCCGCTCCGCCAGGGCCGGCCTCCGCCCCGACGCCTGCTTCCGAAGCCGACCCCGGAGAATAGCAATGGCCACGTGGGATCCGGTGGCGAGGGCCAGGGATGACGACCCTTACCATGCCTGGATCTACGACCGCGAGGCCGCCGGCGTCACCCGTCCGGACGATGGCCAAAACGGCGTGCGTCCCGAAAGGCTCTGTGCGGTCGTAATCGAAGTTCAGATCGGCCAGGAGGACAGGGCGTCCCTGATCGAGAACCTGAAAAGACTGGCCAGGCAGATTGACTCGCCCGAATTTCCGGATGATCCGAAATTCTACATCTCGCACCATGAGCGCAGGCATCTCGAAGCGAGTACCGAAGAAATCGAGAATGATGGAGACAAGCCGCTTCGCGACAGCGATGAGGCGCCGGTTCCCGCGCGGATCGACTATGCGCGGTTGTACCTGGTCCATGCGGAGGAAAGCGAGCTTTTCCCCAGAACCGAAGGAGCCGGTGCGTATTGGGCACAGCCGCATTTCACGATACTTTATGTTGGGCCCGCACAGAAAAATATCGTGGACGATTGCGATCTTCTTGCGCGCAAGACGGAAACCGCATCGGAATTCGGTGCGGTGCTTGTGGTAATTGACGACAGTTTTGCATTCCTGAACCAGGATTTCGTGAAGGAGGACGGAACGTCCCTGTTCCGGGAAATCTGGCTTCAAGGCGTGCCGTCCACGGGTGCCGACGGCACGCCCTACAACAGCAGCAGAATTGAAAACACCGCAATCAATCGGGCTTTGGCAGGGGTATCGAACGCGTCAGAATTTGAGATCTATTCCAGCCCGATAACGTCGATGAAACGGCAATTCGTGCCGCTCGATCTAACGACGGAAGACCACCAGCCCCTTGGCTTCGCACAGAGCCACGGCACGCATGTCGCGTCCACGGCCTGCCGGGACTATTTTGACGGGGCCGGGGACAAACCCTTGGCGCTATATGGGATCGCGGTGCCGACACATGTGACGGCGGAAACATCGGGGGCGACGCTTGGGGCCTATTTGCTGCCCGCGATCCGGCAGGCGATGATGTGGGCCGATGTCGCCGGCCAATGCGATGCAGGCGGCCCCGGGAATTTTCCGCCGCTTGTCATCAACCTCAGCTATGGGTTTCCGGCCGGTCCCAAGGACGGGTCGAGTCCGCTCAATCGAATCATTGGCCGGATGATCGACGGCAGGAACGACTTGGGACGCATCACGAAGATGGTCGTCGCGATGGGCAACGGATACAATGATCGTGGCGTCGCGCGCACCCATCTCGCCCCGGGCGAGCGGCTGGATTTGGACTGGGTCGTTCAGCCGGACGATCGGACGCCGAGCTATATGGAGATTTTTGCGGCCTCGGTCGACAGCGAAGACCCGGCGGAATTCTTGCTGACCCTGACGCCGCCCGATCCGGGGTTGCCGCCGATACGCGCTCGGCGGATCGCGGCGGACGGCGAGGTGAACCTGCATCTGACGGACGGCGGCGAACGGCTTGCATGCGTCGGTTCGTGGAAACCGGGTCCGTCTTCACGCTGGTCCGCCCGGGCCTTCCTGGGTCTGGCGCCCAGTTTCGCCCTCGGCGACGGGTCGGGCGTGGTGCCCTCGGGCCGCTGGAAGCTGGAAATCGTGAATGCATCCCGCGCGGAAATCGAGCTTCGCGCCTTTGTGCAACGTGACGACCAGCCCGGCACCTATCACGTCATTGCGCGGCAATCCTATCTTGATGACCCACACGCGCATGAGTTCGACGCGGCCACGGGCAACTACGACGGGATCGGCGATTGCAGCCATCTGACCAAGCGCTTCACCAGTTCCGTTTTCACCTGCATCGACAGTCCGCACGTCTATGCGGCTGGATCGGGAATGGACGGAACCGGCGATGTCGAGCCGTCCGTGCCGCACCTGCCGTCGCCCTATGCGGCATCGGGGCCGCGCCTGCCCGGCAAGCCCGGTCCGGAGTGTTCGGCCGTCTCGGATCGAAGCTGGGCGTTTCCGGGGATCTACAGGGCGGCGACGAATTCCGGCACCGACCGAGCGATGAACGGATCCAGCGTCGCGGCCCCGCGCCTCTCGGGTCAACTCCTGGCGCATTTGGCCGCCGAGCATGCACCGGCTGCAGCACCGTCTAAGCCGACCCGGAACCTGATCCCGAGCCCGGAGAGATTTGGACCCGACATTCCGCACTTCCTGCAGCAGATCTAAGCCCGGCCGTCCTCGACCCCAACCGATCAAGACCGTTTTGACCGATTTGCACGAGGATCCTCCGGTGCGCGCTGCCGGCAAACTGTCAGGCCGGCAGGCTTCGACCTTTGCCTTCTGAATACCTTCGGTTTCGGGGCAATCCGCCGCTGCGGCGCGCCGTCTCTGGCATCTCTATCTCACGCACGCGCACCGCGTCCTCGGCCAGTGCATGGCCGCATCACGAACCGGCAGAGTTTCCGCAAGGTAAACGTCAGACTTGAAATCCCGAAGTCGCCTGTATTGGATGCTAACAATTGTACTACGCGCTTTCCGGGGGGATCGGGGTATGCAGCCGGGGTTTTTTCAGTCGACGTCCCGCGTCGCGATCATTTGCTGCGTCTTCGGGGCACTTGGCGCACCGGCGGACGCGCAGACGGCGAACGGCCTGCACTGGGGACCGCGCGGCGAGGTCGGCGGCTATGGCGGCGACAGCGCGCTGACCCGCGGTGAGGTCGGGCTGTTCTTTCCGTTTTACCAGGAAAGCGACAGGCTGGTGTTCGGCGACCTGCGCGGGCGCTTCTTCGATGGCGGCGTCAACGAGGGCAACGCCGCGATCGGCTATCGGCAGCGTGTCGGCGACCGCATCTACGGTGCGTGGATCGGCTATGACGGGCGGACCTCGGACTTCGGCAACTACTTTGACCAGATCGCCGGCGGCATCGAAGTGCTGAACCCGAACTGGGAGTTCCGGCTGAACGGCTATCTGCCGCTGACCGACACGAAACGCGTCTCGTCCAGCAGTTCCGTCACGACGGGACCCGGCAGTACGCCGACATTGTCCTTCGTCGGCTCGCAGCTGTTTCTGACCTCCGGCGGCGGCCGCACGACGACGACGGTCGACGAACTGGCCATGTACGGCGTCGATGTCGAATTCGGCGTCCGCGTGCCGCTGAACGGCAACGGCCCGGCCGTGTCGCGCAATTCGGGCTCCCGCGCCCTGCCGAAACACGACCTGCGGCTTTACGGCGGGGCGTTCTATTTCGATCACGACGATTTCGCGGGCGAGATCGCCGGCGTGCGGGCCCGCGCCGAATGGCGTGTCAACGACGTCATTGCCGCCCTGCCCGGATCCTTCGCAGCCTTCGATGTCGCCTATCAGTACGATGACGTGCGGGACGGGCTGTTTCAGGCCGGTCTGCGGCTCAACGTGCCGCTGGGCCGAAAGCGCAGTGCCGTCGCGCCCGACCGGTACGACCCGCTGATGACCGGTTTTATCCAGCGCGATCCGAATGTCGTGACGCGCCTGTCGACCCGGACCCGGACCACCGGCACCGCCCTTTTCACCGAGCCGGTGAACGATGCGCTGACGGGAACCGAGCTCAATCAGACGATTTTCGTCGGTTCCGGCGATCTGCAGACCCAGATCGACGATGCCGGCGCGAACAGCCACATCGTGGTCACCGATGGCGCCGCGTTCACCGGTGCGTTCGATCTGCCCGACGACGTCACGTTCCAGGGAGCCGGCACCGACCTGACCGTCCGGGGCCGCACGTCCGGGCGGACAGCGGTCTATTCCGAGGCCGGGACGACACCCACGCTGACCTATCTCGGCGTCGGGCCGGCCGGCCAGCCGAACCTGACGGTCGGGTCGAACACCCATGTGCTGGGCTTCAACATCGTCGGCGAGGGCGGCACGACCTATCCCGGGGCGGCGGACGCCATCCATGCCGGCCACCTGCGCAGCGGCAATGACGGCATCCAGGGCCGGACCAATGCGTCGAATACCTTTGTCCGGCGCGTCAACGTCAGCGATACCGGCGGCGACGGCATCGATTTCACGCTGGGCGGCACCGGGATCAACATCTTCAACACCGACATTTTCGATGCGCATGGCCACGGGCTCGCGCTGGTCCTGAACAACGCGACCGTCAATGTCGCCAACGTCAACATCCAGAACGCCGGGGATGACGGCGTGTCGATCATGGGCACGCCGGGGGATTCGAGCGTCTTGAACTTCTCCAACGTCACCGTCGGCCTGTCCGCCGATTCCGGCATCGATATTCTCGACGCCGGCGGCACATTCACCTTCGCCAATACCGATATCTCGGGCACGTCCGGCGGCGAGGCGCTCTCGGTCCGGGGGGGCGACGCCGCGATCACATTCGACGCGAACAGCTCCGTGGCACACAACAGCGATCCGGCGGCGGTCAGGGTCGCCCCGGGAAGCGCGTCCAACACGGGCAGCCTTGCCTTCGATGGCGTGGTGAACGCCACGGCCGGCATCGGGCTGGAATTCATCGATGCAAACGGCACGTACGATTTCAACGGCCAGGTGACACTGTCCGGCGGTAACGCCGGCATCGATATCCTGGGCGACAGCGCCGGGACCTTCACCTTCGCCAACACCAGCATCGCCGATCCCGCCGGGATCGGCCTCAATATCGATGGCGGCAGCGCCGACGTGAATTTCAACGGCAGCCTTTCCCAGACCAACAACGCATCTGCCGTGAGCATCAACAACCATTCCACCGGGACGCTCAGCTTTGCAGGTACCATCGATGCGACGAACGGCGACGGGCTGCAGTTCAACGATGCCGACGGCACCTACAACTTCAACGGCCAGGTGACGCTGTCGGGCGGCGACGCGGGCATCGATATCCTGGGCGGGTCGGCCGGGACCTTTACCTTCACGAACACCGACATCACCGACCCGAGCGGCGCCGGGCTTCACATCCAGGACAGCGACGCCACCGTGAATTTCGGGGTGAACAGCTCGATCACGCAAAGCAACAACGCCGAAACCGTCAGCGTGAACAACCACATGGGCGGCACGCTGACCTTCGATGGCCTCATCAACGGCTCAAACGGAACCGGCCTGGTCTTCAGCGAAGCCGACGGCACCTATAACTTCAACGGAACGACCTCGCTGACCAACAGCGCCGGGATCGTGGTCGGGCTGTTCTTCGGCACCAGCAGCGGGACCTTCACCTTTGGCGAGAACACGAACGTCAACAAGAACTTCCCCGTTGGTGCCGCCGTCGAGATTTTCGATTTCGACGGGCTCTTCAACTACAACGGCAGCATCGAGGCCAGCCTGGGTGCGAGCCCGTTCGACATCATCAACCTCTTTGCGGGCGGTGAGGTCAATTTCAACAGCACCGGAACGAACTCCATCGTCGGCAACGACACGCCCGGGGACGCCTTGGGCGGGCCGTTCCTGTTCGGAATCGACGGATCGGTGCTTGTCGAAACGCCGATGACGCTGAACAACACCGACTTTGGCCTAACCGCGGTTCTCGGCACCGGAGATATCACGTTCGTCGATACGACGATCAACGCGACCGACCCGGGAACCTTTCAGATCCCGGTTGCCGTGGAAGATATTTCCGGCACGGTAACCTTTACCAATCTCAACGTGACCACCAACACCAATCAGGATGTCGCGTTCCTTGTTCGCGACAGCGGGACGCTCGTCGTCAATGGCGACAGCAACATTTTCGCCACCGGCGAGACGGCGGTCGAAATCACGGACGTTGCCAATCTCGACGTGACCTTCAACAACGTCACCAGTATCGACGCGCTGCAGCTGCCGCCGGGGACCCAGCCGAGCATGCCGGCACCGGGCATCCTCATTGAAAACGTCGGCGGTGGCACGTTCGACGTCACAGGCACGACGACGATCACCAACCCCGAGGCGTCGGGCATAGACATCATCGACAGCTCGGGCACTTTCACATTCGCGAATGTCGACATCACCGATACCGGCGAAGAGGCGATCGACATTATGGGCGGCGACGCGACGGTGAACATTCTCGGCGGGTCGATCATGCAGTCGAACAACGCCTCGACCGTTTCCGTGGTCGATCACATGACCGGCACAGTAAGCGTCGGCGCCAGCATCGACGCCACCAACGGCGACGGGCTGCAGTTCAGCAATGCCGACGGCACCTACACCTTCGACCCGGCCGGAACGGACACGATCGTTCTGGACGGCACCTCCAATGCGGCCGACACCGGCATCGACATACTTGGCGGCTCCGCCGGCACCTTCACATTCGCCGGAGAGTTCGGCAATCCGATCCAGATCACCAACGACCAGGGAAGCGCGATCAACATCGATGGCAGCCCCGGCACGGTGAACCTGCAGGACGTCGATATCGATCAGGCGGTCGGCGCGGGTGTTCTGGCCAACGACAGCGGAGCGCTCAACATCCTCGGTATCGATATCGACAACACCACCGGCGACGGCATCAACGTAACGAACACCAACCTGGACGTCGAGTTCGCCAGCATCGGAGTGAACGCGCAAATCGGCGACGACGGCATCCAGATCGTCAACAACGACGGCACCGACCGGACGGCGTCGATCATCAACAGCAATATTTTCGAGTTGACCGGCACCGGGATCGCCAATCGCGGGATCTTCATCGAGTCCAGCGGCACTGGCAGCCTGGAGGCGGATGTGCGGTTCAATACGATTGCCTCGACCAACCAGGCGATCCAGACAACGTCCGGCACGACGGCCGGCTCTTTGATACTGCTGCTTCAAAACAGCCCAATCACCACAGACACACCCGGGGTGTTCACCCAGGAACACACCGGCGGGGGTCTTCATTCCACGATTGTGCGCTCCTTCGAGTTTCCCAATCAGGTGATCGGCGCGGTGGTTCCGGGCACGGCGGGCGGCGGCATTCTGTTCGACCAGGTGACATTCGATGCCGACGGCAACACAGGCAATGGATTCCAACAGGTGCAGTTCACCAACGAATTGACGATAGGTACGCCCCCACCGTCCACGACGACGCGCGTCACTGGCAATGGGCTTTCATTCGTCAATACAACGGGTGATCTGGCAATCGAGACGCTGGCCATCGCGAATTCCGGCGGCACCGGATTGTTGGTCGACACCAGCGGTCTCGGCACCTCGTTCAACCTCGATGTCGGGAGCGGGACCATCGACACCCTGACCGGCTCGGGCATCGTGCTGGACGGCACCGGCGGCACGTTGAATTTCACCCTGAACGGCACCGATGTCGAAACCACCGGCGGCTTTACGGTCGAGACCGCAGGCACCTCGCTGGACGGCTCTGGCAACACCTCGACGACGTTCTCGTGCAACGACCTGGGCGGCAACGCCAACACGATCGCATTCAACGGCGGGGCCGATACCTGTCCGTGATCCTGGGGTCCCTGGCTGGGTTACGCAGGCGGACCAATGGCCATGGGCGACATGCCGCCGGTGGAGAAGGCCTGAGAGCTGGGGACCTGACGGTCGCGCACGAGGGCCCCAGCGTGATCGATGCAAGGCGGCCGCGCGGATCAGCCGGTGAGGTCGCATAGCCAGGCGATGCTGGCGGCGGCGGCTTCGACCGGATCGATGACGGGGATCGGCAGCACAGCCCTGACGGCCGCCGCCACATGGACCATACCGGCGCACCCGAGAACCAGGGCGCCTATGTCGTCTTCCAGAACGGCGCGTTCCGCCTCGCCAAGGATCGGCGCGACCGCGGCTTCGGGCGCTTGGTCGAGATCGAGGACCGGTACCTCCGACGCGCGGACGCGGCCAAGAAGTCCGGCCAGCCCATAGCGGGCGATGTTGCTCTCTATTACGGGAACCGACACCGACAGGGTCGTTACCACGCTGAAACGCCACTGGCGAAGGGCACAGGCATGGAAAGCCGCCTGACCGATGCCGATGACCGGGCACGGCGCCAGGGCGGCGGCGTCCGCCAGAGCGGTATCGTCGAAGCAGCCGACCACGATGCCGTTTACGCCCGCGTCCCGTGCCTTGGCGACCAGGTCCAGAAGCGGCGCCGTGGCGGCGCGCCCGTCTTCGGCGCCCTGGATCGAGGGCGGCCCCCTATCAGAGGTCCAGCCCTCGAAGTCCAGCGACGGTGCGGCGGCGCGTGCGGTTGCCAGCATCGCATCGGTCATCGCCGCGGTGCTGTTGGGGTTGATGATGACGACGGGCAAGGCCTCAGACCATCCCTTTGCCGGCATCGGTGCCCTGCCGCGCGCGGCGCCGGCCGCTCAGCCAGAGCACCAGAAAAAACACGCCGATCACCGCGAACGAAAACACCGTCGTCAGGGTGCCGAGCGCGAAGATCACCGGAGTGGTAACGTTGGTGGTCATCCCGAAGATCTCGAGCGGCAGCGTGTTGTAACTGCCTGCGGTAAGAAGCGTGCGGGCGAACTCGTCATAGCTGAGGGTGAAACCAAAGAGCGCCACGCCGATCAGCGATGGCGCGATGATCGGCAGGACGACGTGGCGGACGGTTTGCCAGGGCGATGCGCCGAGGTCACGCGCGGCTTCCTCGTAGGCGCGGTCGAACCGGTTGAAGACGGCGAACATGATCAGAAGACCGAAGGGCAGCGTCCAGGTCAGCTGGGCGCCGAAGCCGCTGGTGGCCCAATGCACCTTGAGACCGACCTGCGAAAAGATCAGGCCGACCCCCAGCGATATCAGGATCGACGGGATCACCAGCGAGGTGACGATCAGGTAGAACAGCACGGTCGATCCGGCAAAGCGCTTGCGGAACGCAAGCCCGCCCATCACCGAGACGACGACGGTGGTGACCATGACCAGCAATCCCAGCGCGAAAGAGCGCCGGAACGACCCCCAGATATCGCCTACCGCCTGTTCTTCGAACAGATCGCTGAACCAGTGCAGCGACACCCCGCGCATCGGAAAGGTCAGCCCGCCCTGCGGGCCCTGGAAGGACAGGATCGCGATGGTCAGCGTCGGCCCGTAGAGAAAGATCAGGAACAGCACGAAGACGGCGGCGAGGATGTAGAAGGAACGCGGGCGGGGGTCCATCAGAGTTCCTTCCGGATATCGACGAAACGCAGGAGGATGCCGATCACCATCAGCACGGTGATCAGCAGGATGACGGCGGTGGCGGAGGCCGACGGGTATTGCAGCAGCCCGATGTCGTTGGAGATCAGCCGGCCGACATTGGCCGATTGCGAGCCCGACATGAAGCGCACGGTGATGAAATCCCCCATCACCAGCGTCACGACGAAGATCGTGCCGATCATGATGCCCGGCTTGGTCAGCGGAATGACAACGTGCCACAGCGTCTGCCAGCCGCTGGCGCCCGCATCGCTGGCGGCCTCGATCAGCGATCGGTCGATCCGCATCATAGTGTTGAAGATCGGCACCACCATGAACAGCGTATAGAGATGCACGAAGGCCAGGATCACGCTGAAATCGCTGAACAAGAGCCACTCCAGCGGCTCGTCGATCACGCCCCAGGAAATCAGCGTCGAATTGGCCAGCCCGTTGCGGCCCAGAAACGGAATCCACGAAATCATGCGGATGATGTTCGAGGTCCAGAACGGGATCGTGCACAATAGGAACAACGCCACCTGCCAGCCCAGGGTGCGGACATGGAAGGCCAGGAAATAGGCGACGGTGAAGCCGATCAGCAGCGTAAAGGCCCAGGTGATCGCGGCGTATTTGAAGGTGTTGAGGAAAACCCGGTAGGTGACGTCGGACCCGAACAGGAACCGGTAGTTGTCCCACTGAAAGTCCGGGTAGATCGAGAACTCGGTCGCGCCCCAGAAGCTGACGATCACGATCATGACGATCGGCAGCACCAGAAAAACCGCCAGGACCAGCGCCAGCGGCGCCGCCAGAAGCCAGCCGGCGGCGTGGTGCGACAACGCCCCCAGCCGCGAGGCGGATACGCGGGTCCGAACGGCAGGTTTGGCAATCGCCTGGTCGGTCATGGCGGGCGTCTCATTGCTGGAGGGCGCCCCGGCGCGGAAGGGAATGGCCGGGGCGCCCGGAGTCATCTGCGCCGGGTCACGCCGCGATGAACTCGTTCCACTTGCGGACCATGTATTGGTTTTCGTCCATGACGGCGTTCCAGCAGGCGACCGCGCCCATGCGGTCGTAGAAGGAACCGCCGTCGCGCGTCTCGCCGGCTTGCGCCAGCGGGTCGCCGAAGGGCGAGGTGATCACATCTGTCGCCTCCTTGCCCTCGAACCAGTAGCCCCACTCGTTCTCGCTCATGAACGCCTTCGACGTCTCGGGCACCGCCGAGTAATACCCCTGGCGCATCAGGAAGCCGCCGACCCAGCCGGAGAGGTACCAGTTGATGTACTCGTAGGCCGCATCCAGTTCCATTCCCGACAGCGAAGCTGACAGCCCGATGCCGCCGCCCCACGAGCGATAGCCCTCTTCCAGCGGCTGGTAGACACACGGAATGCCGCGCGAGCGCACCGCCGTGATCGCCGGCGACCACATCGACTGAATCACCACCTCGCCGGATGCCATCAGGTTCACGCTTTCGTCGAAGGTCTTCCAGAAGGCGCGGAACTGACCGGCCTGCTTTGCCTCTGTGAAGATACCGATGGTCAGGTCGATCTCTTCAGGGGTCATGTTGCCCTTGTCGGGATAGGTGTATTCGCCCATCGATTCGACGACCATCGCCATGTCCATGATGCCGATGGACGAGATGTCGAGGATCGAGGCCTTGCCCTTGAACTCGGGGTTCAGCAGCTCCGACCAGTTGCTGATCGGCCGGCCGATCAGGTCGGGGCGGATGCCCAGGGTGTCGGCGTTGTAGATCGTGGGGATCAGCGTCATCCAGCCGGTCTCGGCATCGGCAAAGCTGGTTCCGCCCGGCCCGTCGACAAATCCCACGGTGTGCGGCGCGGTGCCTTGGGCAATGACCGACTCGGGCGTCAGCTTACCCGACCGGAAGATGCCGACGATCTTGTCGTAATTGGCGATCTTCGACGTATCCATCGCCTGCAGGTTTCCGGTCGGCCAGACCTTCTTGCAGATCCAGTACTCGATATCGGCGATGTCGAAGCTGTCCGGCTGGGTCGCCGCGCGCTGCGTCACGCTGTCGGAATCGAGCGCCGTCATTTCCAGCGTGAAGCCCAGGTCTTCCTTCACCTTCGTGGCCACCTCGTTGAGGTTCGATACGCCGGTGCCGAACTGGCGCAGGGTGATGTTCCTGGTCTCCTGACCCCAGACCATCGGGGCAGGCAGGGCCGAAGCGGCAACCGCGGCACCACCGGCCTTGAGCATGGCCCGCCGCGAATAGCGGACCTTGGAAATCGTCGTCATGTCAGTCTCCCCTTTTTTGGAGTTGTGCGTCCTGTCAGCTTCGCAGCGCATGTGCCGCGCGGCCGTCCCAGTCGAGGCCGACCGCCTCGCCCATATCCCTCGGCGCGCCGAAGAAATCCTTGTCCGTCAGCAGGGCCGTCACTTCCTGGTCGCCGGCGACGGCGGC
Source organism: Rhodobacter sp. (assembly GCA_030065095.1). Taxonomy (GTDB): domain Bacteria; phylum Pseudomonadota; class Alphaproteobacteria; order Rhodobacterales; family Rhodobacteraceae; genus JASJCA01. The sequence goes on along the minus strand of JASJDP010000017.1, from coordinate 105,486 downwards.
GGTCAGTGCGACATGCGTGCCCTGGTATTCGACCCCGGTGATCCTGCCCTGCAGCCTGGCGCCCTCGGGTCCCGTGATCTTCAACTCATCGGACCGTACGGCGACCTTGCCCTCGGGCAGTGCGATCACGTTGTGCGCGCCGATGAAGCGCGCCACGAAGGCGGTTGCGGGCGCGTCGAAGACCGCGCGCGCCGGGCCGGCCTGTTCGATCCGCGCCGCGTTCATCACCACGATCTCGTCGGCCAGCGCCAGCGCCTCGTCCTGGCCGTGGGTGACATGGATGAAGGTGATGTCAAGCTCGCGCTGCAGGCGTTTCAATTCCCCCCGCATCCGCACGCGCAGGAACGGGTCCAGCGCCGACAAAGGCTCGTCCAGCAGCAAGACCTGCGGTTCGGTGATCAGCGCGCGCGCCAGCGCCACGCGCTGCTGCTGGCCGCCCGAAAGCTGTGCCGGCAGGCGATCGGCAAACTGGGTCATGTGCACGAGGTCGAGCATCTCGAGCGCACGGCGTCTTCGAGTGTCCGCGTCGACCCTCTTCATCCGTAGACTGAAGGCGACATTTTCGGTCACGGTCAGGTGCGGAAACAGCGCGTAGCTTTGAAACATCATTGCCGTGCCGCGCCTGGCCGGCGGCATGCCTGAGATGTCCCGCCCGCCCAGCACGACGGAGCCGTCCGTTACCGGCTCATGCCCTGCGATCATCCTCAGGGTCGAGGATTTGCCGCAGCCCGATGGCCCCAAAAGGCATGCGTAAACGCCGTGATTGAACAGGTGGTTGATCGCATCCACCGCGACCGCGTCACCATAGCGTTTTGTCAGGTTCACCAATTCAAGATCGAGATCGGACCGCATTCCGCCCTCCGCGCGCTTCGACGCTGAGTGTTGCGCGGCGCGCAGACCGTCCGTAGCGATATCGACGCCGTGATCGGGCAAGGTCGAACAATGGCGCGAAGGCGGGCAGGAAATCTCCGGAATGTCGAAAAAAAGTGCAAATATTGTACACAATCTTGACGCCTAGACGTCGACAAAGACAGCCATATTGCCGCTCTTCCCAAGCTCTGGCAGTGTCGAATCAACCGAGGCTTACACGTCGAACAGGGTCGGCTCTTTCATGTCCGCGCCACCATCAGCCGAGACGATTGCGTCAGAACTGACCGAAGCGGTGCACGAGCATCGCATCTTGCCGGGCATGAAGTTGTCCGAAGACGAAGTCGGCGAAATCTTCAACGTGGGCCGTACGGTGGTTCGACAGGCGTTGCGCACGCTGCAACACAGCGGGCTGCTCAGCATCGAACGCAACCGCGGGGCCTTTGTCGCGAAACCCACCGTGAAAGAGGCCCGCGAGGTGTTCGAGGCGCGCGCACTGCTGGAACCGCGCACAGCCCGCGCGGCGGCAGAGCGCGTGACGCCAGAGGACATCGCGCTGCTGGAACGGCATATCGTCGAGGAGCATGCCGCCCTCGATGCCGAGGAAGCGGGCCGTGCGCTGAAACTGTCGGGTCTTTTTCACATCGAGATCGCCAGGATCGCCGACCAGGCGACGGTGGAGGCGTTCATCCGCCAGCTTGTTTCGCGGTCGTCTTTGGTGATTGCCCTGTACTGGCGGCGGCGCAACGCCATGTGTGAAAGCCATGCCCACCACGCGCTGCTGGACGCGTTGCGCCGGCATGACGGGGAAATGGCCGAAGACCTCATGAAGGGCCATCTGCTCGATCTGGTCTCTCAGCTCGATCTTCGCGAGCATCCGGCACAGGCCCCGTCGCTTCGCGAGGCACTGGCGCGGTAATCCATCGCCGGCCCCCGCCCCGGACCGAGCTTCGCACGGTGCCGGACCGGCCTGCGGACAAGGGCCAGGCACCTGGTCCCGGCGACGCCGAGGCCTTTCATGCGGCCGATCCCGATGGGCTCTTTGTCGGGTTTGATGGCAATACGCCGATCACGACGGTCTTGGGGTTCCCGAAGCGGCGGAGGTCGTCCAGGCAGACGCAGCCGGTTGCCCGGTCCCGTGGTGCCACCGCCCGGTTCACATTTCCCTTGCAAATCCCGGCCCAATACCGCGGGCCGGTTCCGAACCGGCGTGGCATGCGCGGGCGATTTGATCAGGTTCGCCTCTGAGTGGCCCCCGATGCTGTCGGGCTTAGCGCTTGCGTGCAGGTCTATCTTCACGCGGGAATATCCGGTTACCAGCGATCACAGGGCGGTACGGCGACACCTCTGCCTTGCGCCGAGCCAAATGTGGCCGTTCGGCTGAGGCTCCTGCAAAAGTTGTTGATTTCTGCCAAGAATCGCCATATAGGTGCAAACGTATTGGTCCACTAGCGGCGGGGTTCGGCGTAGTATTTATTGGGGAGTGCCCGCAGATGCGGTTGGGAAATCTTCCTTCTGAAAAACTATCGAACCTACTTACCTATAAATCGGCTTTCGATGGGGCGCGGAGAGCATTCTCTGCTTTAAGTATTCAATTCTGGGTGAATAAGTTTTGTGTTTATCTCACAAGAACTTTGCTTTTGCGGGGATCCCGGCGAGGTTCGATTTCGATGAGCAAGGGCTATTCGATAGGCCCCAAGGCAATCCGCGGCAGCGCCGCCGTCACCAGTTTCGGGCGAAGTTGACATGACGGTCGAGCAACCATCCGTTCCGGCACGAAGACTGCCTGCCGACGTCGGCGGCCCGGATCAATCGGCCGAAATGCCGTCGGCCGGATGCCTTCAAAAGGGTCCTTCGACGTCAGCGCGCATTTTGAGCCGGAAGACAGAAAGTTGCACAGGAGTGCCGAGATGATCGACTTGGCGGTGGTTGAAAGCGAGGCCGGGACGGGCGCCGAGACCCTTCTTGACAGACTCGAGGCCAGTTTCGCCGAAAACCGGAACCGGACGGCGCTGGTGTGGGGCGACGAGTCCTATACCTACGCGGACCTGTACGATGCCTGCGACAGGCTCAAACACGTCCTTATCAACCACGGTTGCCAGCCTGGTGCGCGGGTTGCGCTGCTGGTTGCGCATTCTCCGAATCTGGTGGCGTCGATCCTTGCAGTGATCAAGGCCGGCGCGACCTATGTGCCCCTCGATGCCAGAGCCCCACTCGAACGCCTGAAATTCATGATTGACGACTGTGGCGCCGAGTTGGCGGTCGTCGATGACGCAAACTTCAAGCACATGGAGAGTTTGAACGTCTGTCCGGTGCATGTCGATGAGGCACGCCAATCGAAGCGGTATCACCCCGACAGGGGGTCACGCGCGGATGACCTCGTCTACATTCTTTATACGTCCGGTTCGACCGGCCGGCCGAAGGGCGTCGGCATAACGCAATCGAACCTGCTGACATATTCGGATTGGGCCTTATCTGCGTATTTTCCCGAAAAGGACGATCGCATTGCGCTCTACTCCACGCTGACCTTTGATTTCACCGTGACGAGTATCATCCCGCCGCTTCTTGCCGGCGCTTCGATCTCGGTATTCGACGGCATCACGAATCCGTTGGTGATACGCGACATCACCACCGACAAATCAACGAATGTTCTTAAGATTACGCCGGCTTACCTGCATTTGCTCTCTGAATTGCCGACCGATCTTGCGCATCTGAGACGCGTGATCGTGGGCGGCGAAGACCTGAGCGTGGAGCTTGCCGCCAAAATACAACCGCGCCTTGGCGCAGGGGCTGACATCATCAACGAATACGGCCCGACCGAGGCGACCGTCGGCTGCGTCGTCCACCAGTTCAAACCGCTGCAGGACACGCGCGGTTCCGTCCCCATCGGGCGCCCGATTCCCGGGGTCCGGGCCTTTGTCGTCGACGAAGGCGGCACCGAACTGCACGGGGCCTGCAGCGGAGAGCTGGTCGTCGCCGGAAGGAATGTCGCGCCCGGCTACATCAATCTGCCGGACAGGACATCGGAGGTGTTTACGGGCAATTCCGACGGCGAAGGGGGAAGGTCGTACCGCACGGGCGACCTGGTGCGGCGACGGGGCGATGGGACGCTCGAGTTTCTCGGCCGGACGGACGATCAGGTCAAGATCCGTGGCAATCGCGTGGAACTGGGCGAGGTGACCGCTGCCATCCTGAGGCTTCGGTCGGTTCGGTCGGCGTTTGTCTTCGCCATTCCGGAACACAGTACCAATTCCCTGGCGGCGGCGATTGTCGTCGATGACGAAGGCCCGGATGCCAAGGATATCCAGAACGCGCTTGCCGGGCGCTTGCCGGCATACATGGTGCCCACATCCGTCAAGATCGTCGGTGAACTCCCGCTTTCGCCAAACCAGAAAATCGACCGCGACAAGGTCCTGTCTCTTTTTCGGAAAGAAGGAAGCCCCAAATGACACAGCAACAATTACTTGACCCGCAACAGGCCGCCGCGGCGGTGGCGCCCATCTGGGCCGAACTGCTCGATATTCCGGAAAACGAGATTTCGGAAAAAACGGACTTCTTCGGCGCTGGCGGGCATTCCCTGACCGCAATGCTGGTTGTCACGCAAATTGAAAAGAAGATGGGCAAGCGGGTGCCGCTGTTTGCGCTGGTGGAGAATCCGACGCTGGCCGCATTTTCGGGGTTTGTTGCAAATCTGGACGAGGATGAACCCGTGGTCGAGGCCCGGGCCCCGGACGGTTCGGCCACGCAGTCGGAGCGCCTGCTGGGCTACAATTCGCCCGAGCGGCGCCAGATGCGGAATACGTGGTTCGAACAGTTCTATTCGCAGGCGATGCAAAGCGAAGCGCATGCAGAGTTCTGCCGCCAGGTATACGGTGACAACTTCGGCCAGCATGGCATGGCCGACCTTGATCAGCTCGACCAGTTCATCGACAAACTTTCGATAGGCCAAGGGGATACGGTTCTGGATATGGGCTGTGGATACGGTCTGATATCCGACTACATCGCCAAAAAGACCGGTGCGAAGGTCGTTGGCGTGGACCTTTCGGCCAGCGCGATCAAATTCGCCAACACCCTGGCAGAGGAAAACGGCCGGCTCGAATTCCATGAAATGGATATCGCCAATCTCGACTTCCCGCCGGATACATTCAGCCACATCATTTCCATCGATACGGTTTACTATGCCCCGTCGCTCTACAATCTGCTGCTGAAATTCAAGGAGATTGGAAAGCCGGGCCTGGGGCTTGGCATCATTCGCACCTTCCCCAAACGCACCTTCACCCGAGAGACCTGGTCGCCGGACCTGACCGAGCTGGCGTCTTTGCTACGGGAGGTGTTCAACGGCTACGACGCCTATGATTTCAGCGTCGAGGAAAACGAGCATTGGCGCAAAAAGACGGAGGTCCTGAAATCGCTTGAGCAAAGCTTCGCCGACGAGGGCAATCACGCGCTTTGGGATTTCAGATACAGGGAGGCGGAGTACGAGGCCGGTATCGAGCAATTCCGCTATATGTTCGTGTCCAAGGCGACGCCATGACGCCGCCGTCCTCCGCCCTGACCGCGCTGGAGCCGATGGCCGAGAGCATTCAAAGCTATCCTCCCTCGTCTCAGATTTCCTTCAACCAGGAGCAGATATGCCTGCTGGAGGCGTTTTATCCCGGCACCCGGGCCTACAACGCTCAACTGGTCGTCCACCTAAACGGCGCCTTTGATCCGGCCACGCTCGAGCGGGCGGTGAACGACGTGATCGCCAGGCACGAGTCCTTGCGGACCACGATCACCCTGCAGGCCCGGGGATACCAGGCACAGGTCCACCCGCAGTTCCACTTCAAGGTGGATATCCACGACATTTCGGACGTGCCGGAAGCCCGGCAGGAAGACAGGTTTGCCGCCCTCAAGGCGGAATGCACAAGCCGGACATTCGACCTTGAGACACTGCCTTTGATGGATATTCGCGCCGTGCGGTTCCGGGCCGACAAATGGCGGCTCATTCATGTCGAGCATCACGCGATACACGACGGTTGGTCGCTTGGCTTGCTCTGGCACGAGATTCAGCAGACCTACAACGCCCTGAAAAAAGGCCGCACGCCGCGCCTTGCCGCGCCGCCGGTTCAATACCAGCAATTCGTTGCGTGGCAGCGCGCGAGGATGCAGGGCGACTATGGCCGGCAGGCCATTTCGTTTTGGCGCGACTACCTTGACGGGACCAGTCCGGAAATCTCCATCTCGTCACGGCACTCCGATGGATCGTCGCTTGATGGCAGGAACTATGAAGTCAACCTGTCGCCGGACAGGTTTGCCGCCGTCAAAGCCGCCGCCCGGCGGTTCAGCGTCTCGAATTTCGTCGTCATGTTCTCGGTGTTTTCGGCCTTGCTGGCGAAGGCAAGCGGCGAGACGGATTTCGCGGTGGGCACCGCCGTCAACGCCCGCACCGAGGTAGAGCTTGAACCAATGATCGGCATGGTGGTGAACACCGTTCCCCTCCGGGTGCGTGTTCAGCCGGGCGAAGCATGGCGGTCGGTCTGCCGAACGGTCCAGAGTTCGCTTTTTCGGGCGTTGCGGTATCAGGATCTGCCGCTGAGCCACCTCATTCGCGAACTGGGCGTCGTTCAGAAAAAGGGCAAGAACCCGATCTTCCAGCATTGCTTTAGCTTTCACGATTCCCGCGTTCCCAAAATCGAGATGGAGAATATCGACGGGTACATCAAGGAAACCCAGAACCAGACCGCCAAGTTTGACATCAACGTTATTGTCATCCCGGCGAGTGCCGATCGGGGAACTGTCGAAACTCGGATGTTCTGGCAATTCTCCGACAGTCTGTTTTCTCACGAGGATTGCTGTCAGTTAATCGAGGAATATCTCATTTTGCTCGGTGCCATCAGCGAGGCAGAATGAGTATACTGACTTATCGAAAACTGGCGGCTTGCTTGGTCGAGTTGCCCTGGCAGCGGATATAACTTGTATGAGCAACAGTGGCTTGAAATTGATACGATACTGGCCGGCGACGATCATGGGCCTCGGGGCGTTCATAGCGACGTTTGACGTGACGGCCGTATCGCTTGCGCTTCCCCTGATCAGCGAGACGCTGGAACTGGAGGTGACGAAATCGATCTGGATCATGAACTCCTATGGATTGGCGTTCACGGTCTCTTTGGTCGGCGCGGGGGCGGTTTCCGACCGATACGGAAACAGGCTGGCGCTGGTCACGGGAACGCTGCTGTTTCTTGTTGCGTCCGTTTTGTGCTCGCTGGCTGGAAGTTTTGCGGCGATGATCGCCGGCAGGGTGCTGCAGGGTTTCGCCGCCGCGTTCATCGTGTGCGGCGGCTATGCGCTGATGGGCCACCTGTACCCGGAAAAGGCGGATCGCGTTCAGGCCTTTGCAATCCTGGGCGTTATCAGCGGTTCCGCCTTGGCCATCGGCCCGGGGCTTGGCGGCGTGATCGCCAGCCAGTTCGGATGGACCTGGATCTTTCTGATCAACGTTCCCGTCTGCGCCATGATCGCGGCCGGCGCCCTGATTGGAATAGCTGAAAGAAGAGGGGACGGAGCGAAAAGGCTCGACCTGATCGGCATCGTTGTGTTCGGTGCCTTCCTGCTTGTCGCGTCCTGGTCGATGCTGAACGGATTGAGCTTCGCCGGTCGCGATGTCGGTATAGTGCCGGTCGTCGCGGTTCTGGCGGTGCTGCTGGCCGCGTTTGTCTTCATCGAAAAACGCAGTCCCGCGCCGGCGGTTCAGCTCGAGATTTTCCGCAACCGGTCGTTCAATGGATTGGCGCTGGTACCGCTCTGCCTGTCAGTTAGCTACTGGTCGCTGATCGTCTTCATTCCGATTTACCTGGAGGGCGTCTTCCGCATCGAAACGCAGCAGGTCGCCTATATCATGCTGGCCTTCACGCTGCCGATGTTCGTCGTTCCCTACCTGGTCACCGGTCTGGCGACGGAATGGTCGGAGGAGAAGTTCTTTTCATTCGGCCTTGGCGTCGTGGCCGCGGGCTGCGTGGTGATCGCTTTGGGGGCCCATCAGGCCAGCTACGTCTTTTCGATCGCGGGCATGGTCCTGGCCGGTGTCGGAGCGGCCGCCATGCAGACGCAAGTTTCCGGCGCCCTGATCGCATCCGTCCCACAGGACCAGGCCGGTGCGGTATCCGCCATCATGACGATTCTGCGCCAGGGCGGTTTCGCTTTAGGCACGGCCCTGCTCAGCCTGACGCTGGCCATCGACGACGGGCCGTTCGGTCGCTTTACCGTCTTGTTCCTGGTCTGCGCGTTCACGGCAGGCGTGGGCGGGATTTTCACCTTTGCCTTGGTGCGGCCAAACAGAAAAGCTGACGGAGGATTGCAAAATGGATGACGGGCAACTGACCTTGAACAAGGACATCGCCAATTTCGTTGAAACCGCGTGGCGGGAGCTGTTCGGCGCAACGGCAATCCGCCCCTCCGACAGTTTCTTTGATCTTGGCGGGACTTCCATGGCAGCGGTCAAGTTCATCACCGCCATCGAGAGAGAATTCGGGCTTGATGCCCTGTCACCCGAGGAGTTGTACGAAGACCCGGCCTTTGGTTCCATCGTATCGGTAATCGGCAAAAATGCCTCGCTCTGATACAGGCTGCGATACGGCCCTGGTTGCTCAGGCAACCGTCCTTTCTCTGTTCGCGCAACAGGTCCGGCGCAATCCCGGGGCGGTGGCGGTGACCTCGATGGAAACCGCGCTTTCCTACGGACAGCTTGACCAGAATTCGGATCGCATCGCCCGGGCCCTGCGGAATCTCGGAGTCGCAAAGGGCAGCGTCGTCGCTGTCTCCATGGCCAAATCGCCCGAGTTCGTGACGACGCTGCTGGGAGTTCTCAAGGCCGGAGCCGCCTATCTTCCGATCAACCAGGCCTGGCCGAACGCCCGGGTGGACGCCGTGCGCGAAATTGCGTCCGCATGCATTACCGTGGTGGACGGGACCACCGAACGCAACCTGTCCGGCGGTGCCCCGATCATTGCCGTCGAGGAGGCCTTGGCCGAACAAACCGGCCATGACGCCGACTTGCCCTTCGATGTCGACATAACACCGGAAGATCTCGCCTATGTGACCTTTACCTCCGGCTCCAGCGGAAATCCCAAGGGCGTCATGATCCCGCATCGCGGGATTACGAGCGTGGTGCTCGATCAATTCTATGCCGATTTTTCGCCGAGCATGGTGACGTTGCAGCAGACTGCGCAGAGTTTCGATCCCATGACGTTCGAGATCTGGGGGCCGCTGCTGCACGGTGGAACATGTGCCGTGTTCGATAGCACGGTCCCGACAATCGGTCGGATGCTGTCCTCCATCGTCGAACAGAAGGTCAACACGGTCATTCTGACGCCGTCGCTTTTTCACATGATTGTCGACGACGCGCCCGAGATGCTCATGACCCTCGATACGCTTTTGGTCGGTGGCGAGGTGATGTCGCTGACTCATGCGCTGAAGGCAAGATCGATCGCGCCGGATCTGATCCTGCACAATACATACGGCCCGACAGAAGCCACGTTCATCGCGACGTATTTTCCGATCTCCGAAATGAGCCCGGATGCGGCAAACGTGCCTTTGGGATATGCATTGTCCCATCGCGGTGTGCACATCCTCAACCAGAACCTGGCACCCGTCGAGACTGGCGAAATCGGCGAAATCTGCATATCCGGTCCGGGCCTCGCCTTGGGATATATCAGGGACGAAGCAAGAACCGCCCAGGCATTCGTCACCACCGACGCAATCGACGGAACGCCGAAACGTGTCTACCGGACGGGCGACCAGGGGCGCGTGTCCGATGCCGGGCTTATCGAATTCTGCGGCAGGACGGACACTCAGGTTCAGCTCAACGGGTTTCGAATCGAACTCGAGGAAATCGATGCAAACCTGGCGACGCATCCGGGCGTCAAGCGTGCGGCAGCAACGCTGTGCGGTGAAGGCATCGGTCTGGAATTGTGCGCGGCCGTGGTTGCGCATGACGGCTTGCCGAACGACCTGTTGGCCTTTCTTTCCGGAATTCTGCCGGCGTACATGGTTCCCCAGAAGTTTGTTTTGTTCGACAAACTGCCGCTGAACCCGCACGGAAAAGTTGACCGGAAACGGATTACGCAGGTTATCGAACGCGGCCGGTAGGTGTCGTTTTCGACCCTGCGCAAGCCGTCCATGATGCGTGGTTCGGCGACGGTCGCAAAGGGTGGTTTTTTAACCGGCAGGGCATGAGCAGGCGTGAAGTCAGCGCCTTGGTTGGACAGAAAATCTCGGCAAATCGACTTGGGCTCTGGAATCTCTTTGACAGTCCGCCGACGCTACCGTCGAAGTTTTCCACGATGGCCCTCTGCATCGGTCTTGCCTTGCGCAGAAGCGTTCCGAAACCGGCCTTCCCGGGCCGCACAGCGCTCGTTTGGGCAACCTGCGGACACATACCCGGGCTAAGCCCTCGCCGCCTGCATCGCCATAACTGTCTGATCCAACGAGAAGAATGGTGCCGGTGATAGGACTCGAACCTACGACCCCATCATTACGAATGACGTGCTCTACCAGCTGAGCTACACCGGCATCCCTCTCTTCCGTGGCCCTACTATGGCCCTACCAATTACAGCGCGCCCTCACCAACCCGCTGGCATCAAACGTCAATTGCGGACCGACCCGCCAATTGCGAAGCGATTGCTCTGCCAGCTGAGCCAACGCGGCACACCGATACAGCACTTAGACCGTTGGAGCAAAGCGTGCAAGATGCGTTTGCCGGCCGCAATGTTCGACGGCCGTTTCCCGGAGTTTGCGGCATTGCACACGGGCAGACCAGTGCCCGGACGCAATGGGATCCGTCGATCGGCTGACTTGAACTTGTTGGTGGAGGTTTGCAGACCACAATATCCTGTGGTCGAGACGCAACTATCGGCATTGCGGAGGAAAAGCTCACACAGCGTTTCCGACTTTGCCTGCGTATTTCGTTTGTCCGGTAACCGGGGCTTCACTACGCTGCGACCATCTCGAAGCGGACAGTGTCCGCCCTGCTGCCACAGAGGAGATGGGAAAGTGATTTCGCACCGATTCATCAAGCATCTGCTGGTCCAGCTTTTGTGCCTCGGCGGTGCCGTCGGTTCGGCCTTTGCCGCCGGGGACGACGGCAAAATGCAGATCCTGTTCGTGGGCGCCAGCCCCGCCGCCGGTGCGCCAGAAGGCGTGCCCGCCGTCCTGCCGATCATCGCCATCGGAGACCTGCCCAGCGTCGAAACAGCCAAGCAGGAAATCTTTGCGTCCCGCCTGCGGTCGAGCCCGGTTTCGACCTTCGTGTCCGAGCCGTCGCCCGCAAACGGGGAGTTCGACCAGTTCTTCCTGATCGCCGAGGTGACGCTCGTGCCCGGCGAATCCGGTCCGCAATTCGGTGTCGGCGGCGACAGCTATGCCCTTGGCGATTTCGCCGCGCGGATGTCCTCCGTGGTTGGGGCTTTCACCCCCGAACACCGGCGCATCGGGTTCCTGAGTCTGACAGACGGACAGGATGCCTTTCCGATGGCGATGACCGACATTCAGGACACGCTTGACAGTTGGGGCTTTGACATGCTGGTGCTGATGATCCGGGACGGGCCGGCCGGTTCCTGTGGCAATGCGCCTGCCCAGGCGCTGCATTACAGCGTGATCAGCGGGCTTGCCGATCGGGTGCCGTTCGGCAATGGCGACGGCATCTCGACCGCGGTCGAGGTCGAGGCCTATCTGACCCGTGCGCTCAAACGCCAGACCGCCCGCGATCCGGTCTGCGGGCCGAGCTACAGCCTGATCCTGAAGGCGTCGAACGATCCGGCACATCCGATGGTTACCCACAACGGCAAATCCGCCTTCGGCGAGATGGAGGCGCAGCTTTATCACGAGACCTTCGAGGCGATGTTCCTGATGGACTCGCCCAATGCCGGCACCGTTCAGGACTTCCTGAATTCCTGCGTCTATTGCCCGAACGAGGTTGCCTTGCTCGACCGCCTGCAGCAGATGGAGGATCGGGCCAGAACGGCCGCGCTGGAGACCGAGATCTGGACCCGGATCGAAGGCGACGAGGGCCGCGACCGGCTGGTGATCTACGTCGAGAACTGTGCGCTTTGCACCTACCGCGAACGCGCGGAGGAACGCATTGCCGATATCGACGCCAAGGCAGCTGCGCTGGCCCGGGAAAACGAGGGGTTCCGGGCCGCGTCTGAGACCGGCGACCTTGAAGCGCTTCGCGCTTATGTCGACAGCTGTCATGTCTGTACGCATGCCGAGGCCGCCGGTCGTCAGATTGCCGAGATCGAGGCCGACACGGTCTATCAGGCCGAACGCGCGATGCTGGAACAGGCGCTGGGCGCCCGCAGCCTCGACGCGCTGCAGGCCTATCTCGACGGATGCAAGATCTGCGACGGCCGCGACGCGGTCGCCGCAGCCGTGCTGGTCGAGACCAGACGCATAGAGTTCAGCGCGCCTTGCCTTGCGCTTGCCGCACTGCCGCAACACGGCGGGCCGCGCAAGCTGGAGGCCATCGATCAGGACATGGCGCATGGCGTGTGCGAGATCGCCGCCAAGGAGTTTCCCGATGACGGGCTGATCCGCACGATGCTGGGCCGCGTCGCGCAGGCCGCCGGCGATTTCGAGACGGCAAAGGCGGCCTATGATTTCGGCATGGCCGACAACACACCCGCGGCCTACGGTCTGGCCGCCTATTCGCACTACGCCCCGCCCCAGGGCGAACCCATCGATCTCGACAAGGCGGAGGATCTTGCGCTTGTCGGAGCCGAAATGGGTGACTGGCTGAGCCAGGAAATCCTGACGGTGATCTATTCCAAGGGGCTGGCGCCGGACAAGACGCCGGCAGACGCCTTTGCCATCGCGCAGAACATCGCGGACGAGGGCAATGCGCTGGCGCAATTCTTCGTCGGCTATTACTACCTGACCGGAACCGGGGTGGAACCGAACGCGGGCCGGGCTGCGGCCTGGCTGCAGAAATCCGTCGACCAGGGCTACACCCACGCCTATTCGTTCCTCGCCGAACTGCATGAACACGGCAAGGGAACCGAGCAGCAGCCCGACCGTGCGGCCGAGCTTTATTGGACGGCGCTGGAAAAGGGCGATCCGACTGCGACCGACCGACTGACCACCCAGCTCGGCAACCGCGACCGCGAAGTGATCCGCATCATCCAGCAGCGTCTGCGCGATGAAGGCGTGTTTCGCGGTTCGGTCGACGGTATCGCCGGGCCAAGCACGGTGACGGCGATCCAGCGCTATGCGGAGTCCCTGACCGAGGCAGGCTGATGCGCAGAAACGGCGCTTCACCCCGGGGCCGGTGACGGGCTTGTCCGGCGATCCTCGTCGACAGCCACGATCCGACGTAATTCGGCACCGACACCCATGCCATGAACGGCGATGTCGACGGTTGGATGCAGCAGCTATGCCGTGCAGATCTATTGCGCCCTTCGGGCTGTTCCGGCATTGCCGTTGGCGTCGCGTTGTCCTTGGGCGCCCGATTTCGCCGCTTTGGCTCGCGGCCGCGCAAGAGGGCGTTGCACCCGTCAGCTGCCTTAAATTCCAGGACGAAAGAAGGGAACGGCACCGCGTTTCACCACAGCACTCCTCGCCGCACTCGTTGTAGCTTGGCTACTATCCGGCGCACGATTCCTCGACGTCGCTTTCGCGAGGGTAGATTTGCGCCGTCTCGATGATATCGTCATTGCGGGGGCTGTCGTTCTCGAAGAGGGGAAGCCTCGGGTTGCCGGTTGCGTTTTCCGCCCTTCGTGCGGCCAATCATGGCGTTCCGGGCTCGAATTGAGATGGATTGGACAAGACGCACCGCACTACTTGGCCTCGCAACACTCCCCGCGCTCGGGTTTGGCCGTCAGGCCCATGCGATCGATGCCCCCGGCCTTGGGATCGGCTATCTCGAGGCGCTGGGACAGCCCGGCGCCCTGACCCTCAAGATCGCCTATCTGCCGCCCAGCCGGATCGACCCGGCCTATAGCCATGCGATCTATGTCAACGCCGCATTGCACAGCGACGGCGGTCAGAAGATGTGGGTGATCGAGCGCAACGGCGGCGGCTGGCGACTGGCGCTCTGGGACGAAGACTTCTGGTCGGGCGAGGGCGTCACCGGTACCCCGCCGTATTCCTGGCCGGTCTCGACGGGGCGAAAATATCCCGGCGACAAGCGATCCGGCCCGACGCCGCTTGGCATCTTCAATCCCGACGACCGCGCCTTCCGGCATCGCCCCGGTTGGGGGTCTCCGGGCATGTACAACTCGATCTATATCGACCTGCACTACGGCTCGGGCCGCGCTTCGGGCGTCGCCATGCACGGCACGCCCCGGAACAAATACCGCCTTCTCGGCCGCGCGGACAGCCACGGCTGCATCCGCATGGAACAGGAAAACGCCGACAAGGTCTGGGCGATGTTTCATGGGACGGCGCGCCCGGGCCGGTCCTCGCCGCTTTGGTCCGAGGTGCCGCGCTATTTCAAATCGCCGCCCAGCCAGGGCCGCGGTGCCCGGTGGGGCTATGTCCGCGACGGCACGATCCTGCATGATGCCGCGACCGGCGCGCGGCTGACGAAGCCCGGCTATTCGGTACTGTTCGTTTTCTTCCGGGACGATGATTGACACAAACGAAAATGACCGGTGTGCAGGATGGCGAGACTGACCAGTGAAGACGTCAAGAATTGGGTCACCTCCATATCGATTATCGTGGGCGGTTTCTGGGTTTTGTTCCAGTGGAACGTACTCTTTCCCAAAACGGCGGCTGATATCGAGATCACGGCCGCGGACTTGCGGACGCGCACGAGCGGTGTCCTGCATGTCGCCTTGTATCCCGCGCTTGGTGGCGTGTCGCCAAGCACTGCCGATGGTCGGGAATTCTACGAGCTTTGCGCAGAGGCGGGGACCGACTCCGTGACGCTTCGGTTCCCTATCCGGATGGCACTGAATCTCGAAAGCAATGCGCCCATCCCGATCCGAGTTGTGGGACAGGACTTCCTGGTGTCCGAAATCAAGGAGATGAGTGCGACCTTGAGTGATGAAGAGGGGCTTCCCGCCTTCACGCCGGATGCATTCGGGCCGGTGCGTATGACGAAGCTGGAGGAGAGCGCATTCGTGGGCGGCCTGAACTGGACCCATGTCGAGCCGGACGGCAAGGCGACCATCTCGCTGATGGGCACGGTCTCGTTGCCATTCAGCTGCTTTTATGGCGGATCGGGGTGGACCCCGGCCGAGTATGCATTCGGTTTGAACGTCAAAATGAGCTCCGTATCGCGCGATGGGGCATTGGAGAACGAAATCGAGCGGTTCTTCTACAATATCTGCAAAGTGAATGCCGATGGCGGCAGCACCTGTCCCCCGCCGCCGATCGGGGCAGACGACGGCAGGGCGACGTCGACATTCAATGTCATCGCACAGTAGGGGCACCGTGACGTCCAGGAGCAGCGGTTCGTGACCTGCGGGCGCCCCGCCTTCGCGGGCCAGCGGTATCAGCCAGGCTGGTCTGCCCGGGCAATGACGCCTGCGACATCGCCATGCGGTGATGCGCCCTGAGGGCCGCGGGACCGCCCGGCCGCCGGGCGTGGCGGATTTCACGAACCCCTGGGGGCGCCTCGCAAATTTTGCGATAGCCAAGACGCCCGGCGATTCCTATGGTTCGGGCACGCCGACAACAGGCATCTGACCATGTTCGTACTCCGATGGCTCGCCACGCTGCTAGGCTTGCTGATCGTCGCGTCGGGCGCGGCAGCAAATGAGTTGGTGATCACCTTTGGGGGTGACGTCAACTTTGCCCGGTCGCGTCAGGCGCCATCGGCCGAAATCATCCGCAAGTTCGGTGTTCACCCGCTGGCAGAGACCACCGAGACCCTGCGTCAGGAATGGGACGGCGACGTCAATTTCGTCAATGTCGAGACCGCTGTGGCCGAACGTGACGGCGCGCCGCAATGGGGCAAGACCTTCGTTTTCCGCAGCCACCCGGACCAGTTCCGCCATCTGATCGGCCTTGGCGTCAACGCCTTCGCGCTGGCCAACAACCACGCCTTCGACCACGGCCGCCCCGGCCTGCGCCAGACCCTCGACTTTTTCCGCTCCGAAGACTCAGTCCACCGCCCGCTGCTCTACGCCGGCGCCGGGGCCGGGGACCAGGCCTTTCACCCCAAGGTGATCACGGTCCATGGCATCCGCATCGCCCTGTCCGCGGTCAGTTTCGGAAACGGGCGGTTCTCTCCCGGCCCTGGGCAGGTCGGTATGGCCTATCTGTTCCATGCCGACCACTACGACCGCGTTCTCGACGGCCTCAAAGAGGTGGACGCAGACATCAAGCTGCTTTCGGTCCACTACGGGACGGAAAACCAGATATCGCTTAACGCTGGGCAGGCTGCGCTCTATCGGCGCGCCGTCGAGGAGGCGGGCGTGCATCTGGTGATCGGCCACCACCCCCATGTAGTCCGCGGGGTCGAGGTTTCGCCACGGAACAATGCCGCGATCTTCTATTCGCTCGGCAACCTCCTTTTCATCGGCGGTGCCGGCAAGGACGCCAAGGGACTCGGTCAGGATTACGGCCTTCTGGGTCGCGCCTATTTTTCGGTGACCCGCGGCAAGACCCGTCTGCGGGCGCTCGAGGCCGTTCCGCTCAAGGGCGTCCACCTGGTCCCCCGCCGCCCGCCGTCCGGTCGTGCCGCTGCCACCATCGCGCATCTCAACCGCCTCTCCGAACGGTCGGTCGGCAACCGTGCCGCAAGCTTCACCGTCACCGGCGCGGAAACCCCCCGCGGACTTGCCTGCTACGGCGGCCCCTACGGCCCCCGCGCCAAGGCTCGCTGCTGCACGATCGAACGCAGCCTCCACTGCGATCTGCCCGACCTGATGTAACGCCCGTTGCAACTTTAGCCCCAGGCACCCATGATCCCGGCCATGGGCATTGACCGCGTCATCAGAAACGGCACCGTCGTCACCGCCAGAGACAGCCGCAAGGCCGACCTTGCCATAGCGGACGGCAAGATTGCCGCCATCGGCGATGGCCTGACCGGCGCGCACGAAGTGGACGCGACCGGTCTTTACGTCCTGCCCGGCGGCATCGATCCCCATTGCCATATCGAGCAGAAATCCGGCATGGGCCAGTGGAACGCCGACAGCTTTGAAACCGCAACCCGATCAGCCGCCATGGGGGGGACCACCACGGTCATCTCCTTTGCGGCGCAGCACGAGGGGCAGCGCCTGAGCGAGGTCGTGGCCGGCTATGCTGCCCGGGCGGAACGCGGCGCCAGCGTCGACCTTGCCTTTCACATCATCGTCTCGGACACCTCCGTCGCGCATTTCGAAGCCGATCTTGCCAGCCTGATCGCCGCCGGACACCGTTCGCTCAAGATCTTCACGACCTACAATATCAGGCTCGACGATGCCGATATCCTGCGTGTCATGACCCTGGCCCGCCAGGCGGGGGCGCTGGTCTGTGTCCATGCCGAAAACGACGCGCTGATCCAGCATGCCAAATCCGCCCTGCTGGCCGATGGCAGGACCGGCCCGGAACACCACGCCGCGTCGCATCCGCGCGCGGCCGAGATCGAGGCGGTGGGCCGGCTTTGCCGCTTTGCCGAGTATCTGGACCAGCCTGTGATGCTGTTCCATATCTCGACCGCAGAGGCCGCCGAGACAATTCGTGCGGCCAGGCGGAACGGCGCACCGGTCTGGGCCGAGACCTGCCCACACTACCTTCTGATGACCGAAGACGTCCTGCGCCGGAACGGCCTCGATGGCGCCAAATGGATGTGCTCTCCGCCGCAACGCACCGAGGCCGACCAGGCCGCGCTCTGGCAGGCGCTGCAGGATGGCACGCTCGACCTGATCAGCTCCGACCATGCCCCGTACCGGTTTGATCACACGGGCAAGCTCGCCGCCGGGCCGGATGCGCGGTTCGACCAGATCGCCAACGGCCTGCCCGGGCTGGAAACCCGCCTGCCGCTGATCTTCGATACCATGGTCACGCAGGGGCGCGGGACCCTGCAGGAGTTCGTCCGCCTCACCGCCACTGCACCCGCACGTATCTACGGTTTGCCGGGCAAGGGCGATCTCGTTCCCGGCATGGACGCCGACATCACCCTTTGGGACCCGGTGCACAAGCATATCTACGGCACCAACGACCTGCACGACAACGTCGGCTACAATCCCTGGGCCGGGCATGGCGTCACGGGCTGGCCGGTGCAGACCTACCTACGCGGGACACTCGTCGCCGACCGTGGCACGTTTCTCGGCGCCCCCGGCGCCGGTCGCTGGATCGATCGTTCGCAATCCGGAGAACCTGCATGACCGACCGCCCCTCGGCGCCGAACCAACTGGCGATCACCTTTTTCTACTACCGCGACCTGCCCCGGGCGATGGCCTTCTACCAGAACGTCCTGGGCCTGCCGCTCGCCATCGATCAGGGCTGGTGCAAGATCTATCGCATCGCCGACGGCGCCCATGTGGGCCTGGTCGACGAAACCAAGGGCATGAACAACTGGACCCCCGAAAAGCCCGTCCAGCTTTGTATCCGCGTGCCCGATGTGGACGCCTGGTACGCCTATGCCCAGGCAAAGGACCTCGACAACCTCTCGCAGCTTTTCATCAACGATCAGATCGGCATCCGCGCCTTCGTCTTCGACGATCCGGAGGGCTATCAGATCGAAATCCAGTCCGCCACGCGGCCGGGGGCATGAATGGAAAGGGCTCTGATCGTCATCAATCCGAACTCTTCCGATACCGTCACCAACGGCATCGATGCGGCCGTGGACCCCCTTCGCACCCTCGGCGTCCCGATCCACTGTGCCACCCTCGCCGAGGGTCCGCCCGCCATCGAAAGCCAGCGTCAGGCCGACCTGACCGTGGCGCCGATGCTTGCGCTGGCCGAACGCCTTGAACCGCAGGCCCTGGGCTACGTCATCGCCTGTTTCGGCGATCCCGGCCTGCATGCGCTGCGCGATCAGACCGGCCTGCCGGTGGTCGGGATCCAGGAGGCCGCCGTCGCGGCCGCCCTGCAACTGGGCCAGCGTTTCGGCATCGTCTCGATCCTGCCCGCGTCGATCCCGCGCCACATGCGCAGCCTCGGCGCCATGGGCGTCCTGAACCGCCTCGCCGGGGACCGCGCCCTTGGCCTTGGCGTCGCGCAACTGAGCGACGCCAGGACCACGAAGCAGGCCATGATCGACACTGGAAAGGTCCTGCGCGAGCTTGACGGCGCCGACGTCCTGATCATGGGATGCGCCGGTATGGCAGCCTACCGGGCCGCGCTCGAGGACGCCACGGGCTTGCCGGTCGTCGACCCCTGCCAGGCCGCCGCCGCGCAGGCCATCGGCCAGATCACCCTCAGCCTCAGCCACCGACCCAAGGAAGCCGCGCATGCTTGACGAAACCGCCAAGGGCGTCTTCACCATCGCCGTCACGCCGTTTTTGCCCGACGGTGCCCTGGACCTCGACAGCGTCGATCGCATGGTCGATTTCTATGCCGAGAGGGGTGCGAGCGGTTTGACGATCCTCGGCATGATGGGCGAAGCCGGCAAGCTTTCCGCGTCCGAGTCCGAGGCGGTCGTCAAACGCGTCACCGCCCGTACCAGCCTGCCGGTTGTGGTCGGCGTTTCGGCCGCCGGCTTTGCGCCGATGCAGGCGCTGGCGGGCAAGGCGATGGACGCCGGCGCCGCCGGCGTCATGGTCGCCCCGCCGCACACGCTCAAGACCGACGGCCAGATCGTCGGCTACTACCACAACGTTGCCGAGGTGCTGGGCGAAACGCCCTTCGTTCTGCAGGATTTCCCGCTGGTGACGGATGTGGTCGTGCCGGTCGAGGTGATCCTGCAGATCGTCGCGGATTGTCCGACCTGCGTGATGCTGAAGCACGAAGACTGGCCGGGGCTGGAGAAAATCAGCGCCCTGCGCGCCGCATCCAGCGCCGGCGCGCGCCGCATTTCGATCCTGTGCGGCAACGGCGGATTGTTCCTGCTGGAGGAGATGCTGCGGGGTGCGGACGGCGCGATGACCGGATTTGCCTACCCGGAGATGATGGCCGATGTGGTCAGCGAGATGAAGGTCGGCGACGTGGCGCGCGCGCGGGATATCTTCGATGCCTATCTGCCGCTCGTCCGCTACGAAAGCCAGCCCGGCGTCGGTCTGGCGATCCGCAAGCACACGCTCGCCAACCGCGGCGCCATCGCCCATCCCACTGTCCGCAAGCCAGGGCCATCATTGACCGAGGCGACCGTGGCAGAGGTCGCGGCGCTGGTCGCACGCCAGGAACGCCGCCTTGCCGCGCTCGGATAGACATCCGCACCGGCCTTCGCTGCATTTTCTGGTTTCGGGGCCTTGAATGGCTGTTCCCTTGGATGCGCTCACCGTGCCAGAGCCGCGTCCAGCCGGTCCACCGGAAAGAATGGTGCAAGTATCTCTCGCAACTCCGCCCGCCGCGGCGCCTCGGGATCGAACAGGCTATAGCACAGGTAATCCTCGATCAGCGCCGCCTGCTGCTCGTAGCCATATTTCAGGAATCCTTCGCCCTCTTCCGGCACATAGAAATACGGATCCGCATTCGAAAAACTCTCCAGCGCCGCCAGCCGCGGCCGGTAGCCGGTGATGTTCCGGTTCTGCCACTGCCAGACATGCATCAGTTCATGGGCCATGATCAGCGCCTGGGGCAGCAGCACCGCATCGGGCCAGCCGGGCATGGTGTCGGCCCGGTACCAGTCCGACATCACATGCACCCGGTTTCGGACCGCAAAGGCGGGTGGAGGTCCAGGCTCCAGCCCCTGCTCGGTCCGGTCGCAGACCCCGGCGCGCGGTTCGATTTGCCCAGAGCTTTGCGGCAGCGGTTTGGGCCGTGTCGTTGCAGGAAACAGCCCAAGCCCCTGTGCCACGCGCGTCCTTTCGACGTCCAGACCGTCGCCGAACACATCCTGCGCAAACGCCCGCTCGCCCTCGGCCAGGGGGCGCGTGCAGGCGGCGGCGAAAACCAAGACCAAGGTCCATACCCAGAACAAGCGCCGTCCGTTGGCCCGAAGATCCGCTAGGTTCCGCAATGCAGTTTCCAGACATTTGCGTGGGTTGCCGCTTGCGTCGCCGCAATCGCTTCGCCCATTGGCCCTCCGTCGGCGGCAGCATTGTTGATCGAGAGCGTTTCGATCCCGAACGGCGTTGCGGCCATGCATTCTGTACGAGTGCCTGCCCATGACGATCCTGCCGCGGTTGTGAAAAGGCAAGCTGCGGCGAGACTTCCCCGTAGGATCATTGCGCGATGCCTCACAGCATCGCCGGCACCACCAGATCCGGCGGCCGGTGCCCGTCGGCGAAGGTCTTGATGTTGATGATGACCTTCTCGCCCTGTTCGACCCGGCCCTCGACTGTGGCCGATCCCATATGCGGCAACAGCACGACGTTGTGCAAATCACGCAGCCGCGGGTTGATATCCGTGCCGTGTTCATAGACATCCAATCCCGCGCCCGCGATCTCGCCCGACCGCAGCATCCGGGTCAAAGCGTTCTCGTCAATCACCTCGCCGCGCGAGGTGTTCACGATCACCGCCGACGGTTTCATCAGCTTCAGCCGCCGCGCGTTCATCAGATGAAAGGTCGACGGTGTGTGCGGACAGTTCACGCTGATGACATCCATCCGGCTGACCATCTGGTCGAGGCTTTCCCAATAGGTCGCCTCGAGCTCGGTTTCGACCTCGGGCCGAAGGCGCTTGCGGTTGTGATAGTGGATCTGCATACCGAACGCCTTGGCGCGGCGCGCCACGGCCTGGCCGATCCGCCCGCAGCCAAGGATCCCCAGCCGCCGGCCGCCGACGCGTCCGCCCATCAGCGCCGTGGGCGCCCAACCCGCCCAGGTTCCGGCCTGCATGATCGCCAGCCCTTCCGGAATGCGCCGTGCCACCGCCAGGATCAGCGCCAAAGTCATATCGGCGGTATCTTCGGTCACCACGCCCGGTGTGTTCGAGACCAGAATGCCGCGCTGCCGTGCCGTGGCGACATCGATATGGTCGACGCCCGCGCCGAAATTCGCGATCAGCTTCAGCTTGCCGCCAGCCTGCGCAAGCAGCGCCTGATCGATATGATCGGTAATCGTCGGCACCAGAACGTCCGCTCTTTGCATCGCCAGCGCCAGTTCCTCGCGGCTCAGGGGTCTGTCCTCGTTGCGCAACTCCACGTCGAACAACTCGGTCATGCGGGTCTCGACCGCCTCGGGCAACCGTCGCGTTACAACAACACTCAGACGTTCAGAGGGCATCCAGACGCTCCCTTCGCTTCCCTTCAGATGCGTGCGGTGCCAGAGTTACAGCAACCGGCGCGGGGTACAACCACAACTCATTCCCTAAGCGCCGGACGGGTCAAAATGGCCCAGAGGCATGACGAGGCAGATTGTGCGATTCGACATTACGAAGCTTCGGGTCGGGCCGAGCGCGGCGGGCGTGATTCTGGCGGCATGCCTGGCCGTTCCCGCGACGGGCACCGAACGCGGGCCTGTCACCAATCTGCCGATCCCGCGCTATGTGTCGCTGAAGGCCAGCGAGGGCAATGTCCGCCGCGGCCCGTCGCTCAGCCACCGTATCGACTGGGTGTTCAAACGGCGCAACATGCCGCTGCAGGTGACCGGTGAGTTCGGCCACTGGCGGCGGGTAAAGGACCGCGACGGCGTCGGCGGCTGGGTGCATTACTCGTTGCTGTCCGGCGCCCGGACGGTGATCGTCGAGCGCGACATGCTGCCGCTTCTGACCAAGCCCGACACCGCTGCGCCGGTGAACGCTCAGGCCGAGGCCGGGGTTGTCGCCCGGCTTGAGGAATGTGTGCGCGACTGGTGCCGTATCCGGGCCGACCGGCACCGCGGCTGGGTTCCGCGCGCGGCCCTTTGGGGTGTTGAACCGGACTAGCGCGGCGAGGGGCAAGCCATGAACCAGATGAGAAATCCGTTCGTCATCCGCCGGGGCGCCACAGAGGTCCACGCCCTGGTGATACATGCCGCGGGCGACTGGCACGATTCCATCAAGGCCGAAAAGTTCGATTTCTTCACCAAGCTTGTCCGCCACGCCACCAAACAGGGTGTCACCAGCCGCCTCGTCGCGGCCGAGGGCAACGCCTCGAAATTGCTGCTGGATCAGGACCATATCCACATCATCGCCGGCGATCTGCCGGGCTATGCCCCGGGCCGCCTGCACGCCATGCCCACCTATATCTGGGGTTTCTGGTATTTCGACGAGGTCGGCGTGCACTGGAATTCCAGCCTGCGCTTTGCGCGTTTCTGCCCCGATCAGATCGATTTCGGCAAGGCCGAGTATTTCTTCAACGGTGTCACCGGCTATATGCTGCGCGAGAACGTGTCGAAGTTCCCGCAAGAGGTTCGCATGAAGAACCCGATGCAAGAGGCGGCCGCCGTCGTCTACTGTCAGGAAATCGAAGGCGAGCGCCACCGCAGCCATTACCTTAACACCGAGCAGATGATCCGCATTACCGCCAGTACCTGCTCGGACGAAAAGGTCTATGTAAAACCGCACCCGAACCAATCGAAACTGGTCAGAAAGGCCATTATGGACGTGGCCGCCGACTATCAGAACGTCATCGTCTCGGACGCGTCGATCCACGACCTGACCGATGCCAGCCGCATGGTGGTGACGCAGAACTCGGCCGCCGGTTTCGAGGCGCTGATGCAGCGGCGGTGTGTGATTACCTGCGGCAAAACCGATTACTGGCACGCCACATTGACGCCGAAACGCGAAAGCGACCTGCGCGAGGCGCTGCAGTTCGGCCCCGAGGCGATGGCTGACTTCCCCTACGAGAAGTACCTATATTGGTTTCTGGACCGCAGCTGTTTGGAATCTGCCAAGGATGAGTTTGAAAAGCGCGCCTGGGCGCGGATCAAGGACAAGGTGTTTCTGTAATGTGCCGGTGAACCGGTGACCGCGCGGTCACCGCACTGGCTGAACCGCTCGGCGGGGCTGCTGTCGGCCAGCGTCGCCCTTGTCCTGGTGCTTGCCAAGCTTTGGGCGCTCAGCGAAACCAGCGCGCTGTCGGTTGCCGCCAGCCTGGCTGACAGCGCGCTTGACCTGATGGTGTCGCTGGGCGGGCTTGCGGCGATCATCTATGCCATGCGACCGCCGGACGAGGATCATGCCTTCGGACACAGTTCGGCCGAAGATCTGGCGGCGCTGGGCCAGTCGGTGATCATTCTGATTTCGGCCGCCGTGATTGCCTGGGCCGCCGTGGCGCGACTGATTGCCGGTCCGCCGGGACCGATCCGTGCCGAAGGCGCGGGCATTGCAGTCATGCTGCTGTCCATCCTGCTGACTGCGGGTTTGGTGCTTTGGCAGCGCCGGGTCATCCGGGCGACGGGAAACAAGGTCGTGCGCGCCGATCAACTGCATTATCTGGGCGATCTGATCCCCAATGCCGGGGCGATCCTGTCGCTGGCCGCCTCGGCCTGGCTTGGCCTCGGCCAGATCGACAGCGTGGTTGCGCTGGGCGCCGCCGCCATGCTCGCCTTTGGTGCGATCCGCATCGGCAAGGCGGCCTGGGACGCGCTGATGGACCGGTCCGCCGAACCGGAGATGATCGCCGGGATTGAGGCCATCGCCCGCGACTGGCCTGGCGTTCAGGGGTTCCACGACCTGAAAACCCGTACCGCCGGCAGCCGCGTCTTCGTCAACCTGCATATCGAACTCGATGGCGCACAAAGCCTGCACGACGCCCATGCCACCGGCGCCGCGCTCCGCCGGGCCATCGTCAAGGCCTATCCGCAGGCCGATGTGATCATCCACAAGGACCCTGCCGGCGTTGCGGCGCATCCGGAAGATGCGCGGCGCAACCGATCGTAAGACTGGCGCCGTCGCTTCGGCGCCGCGCGGTGCGTCAGTCCAGGCCTTGGCCTGTCACGCCGCGTCCAACAACCCGCGGCCCTTCAGCAGTGCCTCCACCCCCGGCAGCCGTCCGCGGAATTTTCTGTAAAGAACGTCGGCCTCTTCCGACCCGCCCGCCGACAGGATGAACCGTTCCAGCTTCTTCGCCGTTGCCGCGTCGAAGGCTCCGCCGGCCTCTGCGAAAGCCTCGAATGCGTCGGCGTCCATCACTTCGGACCACATATAGCTGTAATACCCCGACGAGTACCCGTCACCGGCGAACACATGGGCAAAATGCGGCGTGCCGTGGCGCATTCGGATGGCGTGCGGCATCCCGATCTCGTCCAGTATCTCGGCCTGCCGCGCCATCGGATCCCGGGGCGGCGATCCGCGGTGAAACCTCAGGTCGACCAAGGCAGAGGCGACATATTCCACCGTCTGAAAACCCATATCGAAATTCACGGCCTCCAGCACTTTTTCGAGCATGTCCTTCGGCATCGCCACGCCGGTCCGAGCATGCGTCGCGAACTCTTCCAGCACCTCCGGCACCTCCAGCCAATGCTCGAAGAGCTGGCTCGGCAGTTCCACGAAATCCCGCGCCACGGACGTCCCCGAGATCGACTTGTAGGTCACATCCGACAGCATCTGGTGCAGGGCGTGGCCGAACTCATGGAACAGCGTCCGCGCATCGTCATAGCTCAGCAACGCCGGGGCGCCTGCCAAAGGCTTGGCGAAATTGCAGACATTCACGACGATCGGCCGGATGTCGTCAGCCAGCCGCTGCTGCTGGCGGAAGGCCGAGCACCACGCCCCCGACCGCTTTGAGCCGCGCGCGAAATAGTCGCCGACGAACAGCGCCAAATGCCGTCCGTCCCGCGTGACCTCCCAGGCCCGCACGTCGGGATGGTAGAGCGGCAGGTCCACCGGCGCGAATTGCAGCCCGAAAAGCCGTCCGGCACAGGCAAACGCCGCGTCGATCATCTTGTCCAGCTGAAGATACGGCTTCAGTTCCGCCTCATCGAGGTCGTGTTCGGCCTTGCGCCGCCTTTCGCTATAGTACCGCCAGTCCCACGGCTCCAGACTGCCGTTTATCCCGTCGGCATGCAGCATCTCGGTCAACACGGCAGCGTCCGATTCGGCCGCCGCCCGTGCCGGCCGCCAGACCCGCATCAACAGCTCATCCACAGCCTCGGGCGACTTGGCCATTTCGACTTCCAGCTTGTAGGCCGCAAAACCGTCATAGCCCAGCACATCGGCCCGTTCCGCCCGCAGCGCCAGAATCTCGGCCGCTATGGCACGGTTGTCCGTCGCATTCCCGTTTGCCCCGCGCGCAACCCAGGCTTCGTAAGCCTTTTGCCGCAAATCCCGGCGCGGCGAAAACTGCAGGAAGGGAACAACCAATGACCGCGAAAGCGTCACGACCGGCCCGCCGGCCTCCTTTTCTTCACCCGCCGACCGGGCTGCGTCGATGACGAACACTGGCAGTCCTTTAAGATCCTCCTCGGACAACGCCATGAACCAGTCGCGTTCGTCGGCCAGTAGGTTCTGGGTGAATTGCGTGCCCAGCACCGCTAGCCGCTCTTTCACCGCGGCCAGTCGGTCGCGTGCCGCACCTTCCAACTGCGCCCCAGCCCTTACGAAGCCGCGCCGCCGCAGATACAGCAGCCGGTCCTGCTCTTTGCTCAAGCCGAGGGTCTTTCGCGACTGCCACAGCCCCTCGATCCGCTGAAACAGCGCCACGTTCATCGCGATCTCGTTGGCGTATTGCGCCAGCTTCGGCGAGAACTCGCGCTGCAGGGCTTCGCGTGCGGGGTTGCTGTCAGCCCCGGCGAGGTTGAAGAACACCGACAGAACTTGGTCCAGCGGCTCATCGGCGCGTTCCAGCGCCTCGATTGTGTTTTCGAAGGTCGCCGGTTCGGGGTTGGCCGCGATCCGTGCCACCTCTGCCCGTGCGGCTGCCAGCGCCTCTTCGAACGCAGGTAAAAAATCCCCGTCCGATATCCGGTCGAACGGGGCGATCCCGAACGGCGTGTCCCAGTCGTCGAGAAGCGGGTTGGTCATTGGCGCGGCTCCTTAGGCAGGCTTTGCCCTTACCTAGGTGGCCGCGCCCGGATCGGCCAGTATCATTCGACCGTGATCGTGATCACATCCGAGGTCACCGGCGGGTCATGCGGCACATGCAGGGCGTCGCCCAGCACAAGTTGCAGCGTGTGGCTGCCCGGAGCGAGCTCAATCGTCGTTTCCGTCTGACCGCCCCCGAAATGCTTGTGGTTGTCGTCGGACGGGAGCGACAGCTCGAGCTCCTCCGCTCCGTATTCCCCCTCGCCGAGCGGCGGGCGGTCGATCAGCAGATGGTGGTGGCCGGTATTCTCCTTTTCGGTTCCGGCAGGAGCCACACCCATGCCCGATAGACCGAAACGAACGGTCAGCGGGCTCGAGACGGTGGCGCCGTCTTCCAGCCCGACGAAATACACCACGGCGCCTTCTGGCGCCGGAGTATCACCGGCAAAAACCGGGGCGGCGGCGAGAATGGCGGCGGCAATGAGCTTTTTCATGTTTTTTCCTCCTCTGATGGATCCGAAGCTAGCGCATATGACAGCGTCGGCCAATCATGGCTCCTGGCGCGCCCTGAGCCGCCGTTCCAGCCGCCTGAGCGCCAAAGACAGGGTGACGGTCATCATTAGATAAATCAGCGCCACCACGTTGTAGGTCTCGAAATACCGGAAATTTCCCGCGGCCGTGACCTTGCCGAGCTGGGTAATGTCGCTGACGCCCAGAACCGAGACCAGCGACGAGTCCTTCACCATCGCCACGAAGTCGTTGCCCAGGGGCGGCAGGATCATCCGGAACGCCTGCGGAAAGACGATCAGGCGAAATCGCAGCCAGCCGTTCAGCCCCAGGGCCTCTGCCGCCTCGATCTGGCCCTTGTCCACGGATTGCAGGCCTGCGCGAAACACTTCGGCGATGAAGGCGGAATAC
Source organism: Rhodobacter sp. (assembly GCA_030065095.1). Taxonomy (GTDB): domain Bacteria; phylum Pseudomonadota; class Alphaproteobacteria; order Rhodobacterales; family Rhodobacteraceae; genus JASJCA01. Next base: position 77,811 of record JASJDP010000017.1, on the reverse strand, counting down.
CCGATGGTCAGCGCCAAAATCGCCCGCCACAACAACGGGAAGTCACGGGTTCGGATCGGGCTGAGCCCGACAGTGTCGGCGGTCCAGTTCCAGGCCGCCACCAGCGCCGGGGCCAGCACGAAGGCCACGTAGAGAAGCAGCACGATGATCGGGATGCCGCGGATGATCTCGATATAGAACCGTGCGATCTGGCGCAGAATCAGGGATCGCGACTGGCATGCCACGGCCAGCAGCAAGCCGATCACGCAGGCCGCGCCGAAGCCGACCAGCGTGACGAAGACGGTGATTCCGACGCCCTTGGCGAGCGTTGCCAAAACCTGAGTGTAAAGGTCGTCGGCAATGATCCGGTAGATGAAAAACGCGGCCAGTGCCCCGGCGAACACCAGCCACCAGGGAAAATCGCCATCGTCCTGCGGTTCGGGGATCACGTGCCGGCGCCCCGGGTCACGCCCGACGGCTCCCGGGGCTCCGCCCGATCGGCGCCGACGCACTCCATCGGAGCGTTCCCGGCGCGCGCCTCACCCGCCGAGTTTGTAGTCGAGGAACCACTTTTGGTTCAGCGCGTCGATGGTGCCGTCGTCCTTCATCGATTCGATCGCGGCATTCATAGGCTCCACCAGGTCCGAGCCCTTGGGAAAGATGAACCCGAAATCTTCGGTCCCCAGTTTCTCGCCGATGATCTTCAACCCTCCGTCCGAGGCCTCGACATAGCCGTTCCCGGCTGTCCCGTCCGTCAGCACCAGATCGACATCGCCCGCCTTCAGCGCCTGCACGCCCGCACCGAAGGTTTCGAACAGCTTGATCCGCGGATTCTGCTCGTCGCCGTCGAGCACGTCATAGACGCCCACGTAGAACGGTGTCGTGCCCGGCTGTGCGGCCATCAGCAGATCGTCGTCGGCGGCAAACCCGGCGGCGTCGCTGAAGCGATCCTCATCGCCGCGCACCATCATCACCATCTCCGACCGCATATAGGCATCGGAGAAATCCACGATCTCGGCCCGATCCTCCCGGATCGTGATACCGGTCATTCCCAGATCGTACTGGCCCTCGGCCACGGCGGCGATCATCGCGTCCCAGCTGATGTTCTCGTACTCGACGGTGATGTTGATCCGGCCGGCGATCTCGGCCATCGCATCGTATTCCCAGCCGATCGCGTCGCCGCTCGCGGGATCGACGAATTGCAGCGGCGGATAGGCGTTCTCGGTCACGACGACAACGGTGCGTCCGTCCAGATCGGGCAGATGCGACCCGGCGAAAACGGAGGTCGTCAGCACCGCGGCGGCAAGGCCCGCGGCAAGGGCAAGGGGTTTCATCACGGCTCTCCCAGCAAATCCAATACCTCCAGCCTAGAGCCGCCCCGGCATGCCTGTCCAGCGCAACGCGGTGCGGTTCTTTGGGAACAGGGCGCGCGGAGGCGCGCAAACGGATTATGTTTCACCGGCCCCACAAACCGGGCAGTCCTTGCGCCGCTTCAAAGCGATGACCCGTGTTTCGCCGAACAGAGCGTCATAGATCAGCATCCGTCCGGCAAGCGTCTCTCCCGCGCCGACGATTGCCTTGACCGCCTCGACGGCCATCATCGACCCCACCACGCCCGGCAACGGCCCGAGCACACCCGCTTCGGCACAGCTCGGCGCCAGTCCGGGCGCAGGGGCCTTGGGAAAAACGCACTCATAGCAAGGGCTTCCGCGGGCCGGGTCGTAGAGGCTGATCTGCCCCTCCCATTGGGTCAGGGCCGCGGCGACCAGGGGCACGCCCTTTGCGGCGCCGACCCGGTTCACCAGATACCGTGTGTCGAAATTGTCCGTTCCGTCCAGTACAAGATCGTAATCGCCGAACAGATCGCCGGCGATCTCTTCGGTCAGCCGCCGGTTGTAGGGCCGGACGGTCACATACGGATTGACCGCCTTCATCGCGGTTTCGGCGGAAAACACCTTCGGCATGCCCAACCGCTCGTCTGCGTGAATCACCTGCCGCTGCAGATTGGTGCCTTCCACCGCGTCGTCGTCGATCACACCGATGGTGCCGACGCCCGCCGCGGCCAGATAAAGCAATGCCGGCGATCCCAGCCCGCCGGCGCCGACAACCAGCACGCGGGCCTGTTTCAACTGTTTCTGCCCCGGCCCGCCGATCTCGCGCAGGATGATGTGGCGGGCATAGCGGTTCAGTTCTTCCGGCCGGAAGCGGCCAGTGTCGGCGGGCGGCTCGTCGGCAGGTCGCCGGGCCCGGCGCTTCAGGGCCGAAAGCACGCTGCGATACCCGAACACCGCCGCCGCCAACAGGCCAAGCACCAGCCATTCCGCCAGCCTTCCCCCGATGGCGCGCTGCAGCGGGTGTCCGTCGGGAACCACCGCCAGCGCGGCAAGTATGCAGAGATAGAGCAACCCGATCATGATCCAGCGCGCTTGCGGCGGCGCCTTCAGCTGCCATCCCAGGACCCAAAGCCCGGCGGCGAGGGCGAGAAAATAGACCATCAGCCGCGCCCGGTGGATCCAAACCCGCCCGCGCCGCGCCCGGTCTCGCTGAGGTGTTCGGTCAGTTCGAAACGAACCTGCACGACCGGTGCGACAACGATCTGCGCGATCCGGTCGCCATGGCCAACCACATAGGGCTCGCTTCCCAGATTGATCATCAGGACCCCAAGCGGCCCGCGGTAGTCGCTGTCGATGGTGCCGGGCGTGTTCACCAGCGTCAGCCCGTGCCTGAGCGCCAGACCCGAACGTGGGCGGATCTGGGCCTCGAATCCCGGCGGGATCTCGAGCCGCAGACCGGTGGGAACGATTGCCCGGTCCATCGGCTCCAGCAGTATCCCCTCGCCGCGGCGGGCGATTGGCAGGTTGGCGCGCAAGTCCGCCCCCGCAGCGCCCGAGGTCTCATAGGACGGCAGCGGAAGCGTGCGGTCCGCGCCCTGGTCCCAGATCAGGCGCAGGTCCGGCGTGCTCACTCCAGGGCCTCGGCAATCTTGTCGGCCAGTCGCGCGGCGACCTGATCCTTGCCCATCCTCGGCCATTCCTCGGCGCCATCGGCAGAAATCAGCGTCACCGCGTTTTCGGACCCTCCCATGATGCCCGTCGAGGGTGACACATCGTTCGCCACGATCCAGTCGCAGCCCTTGCGCTGCCGCTTTGCCGTGGCATTGGCAATCACCTCCTCGGTCTCGGCGGCAAAGCCGACGACCAAGCGGGGCCGGCCCTCTGCCATCCGTGCCACGGTCGCCAGGATGTCGGGATTTTCGGAAAACTCCAGCACCGGCACCTTTCCTGAACCGTCCTTCTTGATCTTCTGCGGACGGTCTTCGGCGATCCGCCAATCGGCAACGGCCGCCGCAAACACCGCCGCGTCGGCGGGCAACGCGGCGGTCGCCGCGTCAAGCATCTGCCGCGCCGTCTCGACTTTCACCACGGCGACCCCGTCGGGTGGCGGCACGCTTGCAGGTCCCGTCACGAAGGTCACCTTCGCCCCCAATGCCGCCAGGGCCCGCGCAATTGCGGCGCCCTGCGCTCCGGACGAGCGGTTCGCAATATAACGCACCGGGTCGATCGGCTCGTGCGTCGGTCCGGATGTCACCACCACATGCCTGCCCTTCAGCGGACCGTCCATCAGCGCCGCCTCCACGGCGGCCACGATCTCGAGCGGCTCGGCCATCCGCCCCGGTCCGAATTCGCCGCAGGCCATGTCGCCCTCATTCGGCCCGGCGATCAGCACGCCGTCCCCACGCAGCGTGGCCAGGTTCCGCTGCGTCGCGGGATGCTCCCACATTCTTACATTCATCGCCGGTGCGATCAGCACTCGCTTGTCCGTCGCCATCAGAACGGTCGAGGCCAGGTCGTTTGCGTGCCCGCCTGCCATCTTCGCCATCAGATCGGCGGTGCAGGGGGCAACGACCAGCAGATCGGCGTCGCGCGACAGCTCGATATGCCCCATCTCGGCCTCGTCGGTCAGATCGAACAGAGTGCGATAAACCTTCTCTGCCGCCAGGGCCGACGCGGAAAGCGGTGTCACGAACTCTTCGGCTGCTGGTGTCAGCACCGGCACCACCGAAGCCCCGCGCTCGCGCAGTCTTCGGATCAAATCCAGCGACTTGAAAGCCGCGATCCCGCCGCCGATGATCAGAAGTATCCGTTTGCCAGCCAGCATATCCGCCCTCCACGTTCGTCTTAGGCGCATCCAATGGGCGAGACAATGGGATCGCCATGGCCGAGACCGCACTGACGACGACGCTAGCCGCCCCGATCGACGCGATCTGGGACGCGCTGCAAAAGCCCGCCACCCTGATCCACGTCTCGAAGGGCTTTCTGAGCTTTCGGCCGGTCGACCCGCCACAGCTGCCGGATCGCTGGTCGCCCGGCGACTACCGCGTTTCGCTCCGCGCCTTCGGAATTTTGCCGATCGGCCAACAAGTGATGGGCGTCGAGTTCCCCGAGATGGATCCGCCGAAACGCGCCCTGCGCGACAACGGAAGCGGGGCGATTGCTCGGGTCTGGGACCATTGGATCATCCTCGAACCGCTGACCGCGACGGCCACGCGATACACCGACCGGATCCGTGTCGAGGCGGGCCTGATAACGCCGCTGATCATGCCCTGGGTGCGCGCTTTTTATGCTCACCGGCAGCGCCGTTGGCACCGGCTGATCGCCAACGATTTCGATCTGGCTACTTGAACGCCAGACAAGGGTCGTCGCGCTCTGCCGGAACGGTCACCAGCCACAAATCGTAGGGCGTGTTCCCGTCCGGCGGCGATTCGAACTGCGCAACGGTCAGGACGGTCAACTCCGGCGCGGCAGCCGCCAGGGCACGCGGTATCCCCCAGTCTGCGCGGGCGTGACCGTTGCCGGTGATCACTGCAACCGGACCGCCGGTTTCCGCCACCGCCGCGATCACCGCCCGCGCCATCGCCGCATCGCGCAGCCGCTGAGCCTCGACCATGCCGCCCAGAATTTCCGCTGGCAGGGCATCGCAATGTGCCGCCATCTGTCCGGCCTCGCGCAAGGCCTGCTCGTCGCTGTCGAGCGCCTCATTCAGCCCGAACAATGCCGCAGAGCCGCCCAGAACGGCCGCCGCCCCGTCCGATACCGCACGCCGCACGTCGTCGCGGTCCAGCGCACCGCCGAAGAACGCCGGTTGTTCGGCGGCCAGAAAGATCGGGAAATACATCCCGAAATCCGGCCAGCCGCTGGCTTCCCAATCCAGGGTTTCTTCGAGCGCCTCCTTGGATGCCAAAAGCTCGGGCGTAATTCGCAGGGCTTGCCGTTCGGACAGCATCTCGAAGACCAGCGCCTTTGCTTCCATCGCCGCGACCGCAATCGCCTGATGCGCATGATGCGCCGGGTTGTCGTGCAGTTCGCCAAGGATCACCACATCCGCGGCAGGCAGGTTGTAGAGATCGGCGGCGTCGATCTGCTCGGCTTTGACAGAAAACGAAGCGGCCGCCAGAATTCCGGCGGCCGCGCATGAGCAGGGGAGTGAATGTCTCATGCGAAGAATTCGTGCACTTCCTTGGACTGCGCTTCAAGGTTTTTGCGCATCTTACCGAAAGCTGCCGCCTCCAGCTGGCGCACGCGCTCCTTCGACAGCCCAAGTTCCTGACCGAGAGACTCAAGCGTCCGCGGTTCCTCTCTTAGCTTGCGCTCACGCACGATGAACCGCTCGCGCGCGTTCAGGTCCGACATCGCCTTGACCAGCCAAGAGCGAAGCGTGTCGATATCCTTGTCGTGCTCGACGAGTTCTGCCGCCTGAGCGCCGTCGTCTTCCAGCGTGTCGATCCACTCTCGTCCCTCGTCGTCGGTCGACTGAGTGGCATTCAGCGAGAAATCGGAGCCGGCCAGGCGGCCTTCCATCATCTCGACATCATGCAGCGGTACGCCCACTTCGGTGGCGATCATCTGCCGAAGCTGGTGCTTGTCCAAACGCTCGCCGGCTGCCGCAGCCTCGCGCTCCAGCCGGGCCTGTACGCGGCGCATGTTGAAGAACAACGATTTCTGCGACGATGTCGATCCGGTCCGAACCATCGACCAGTTGCGCATCACGAAGTCCTGAATCGACGCCTTGATCCACCAGACCGCGTAGGTGGAAAACCGCACCCCGCGGTCGGGGTCGAACTTGTCCGCGGCCTTCATCAGCCCCAGCGACGCCTCTTGGATCAGATCGTTCATCGGGGCGCCGTAGCGCTTGAACTTTGCCGCCATCGAAATCGCCAGACGCATGTAGGCGGTGATCAGACGGTGAAGCGCCTCTTCATCGCGGTTGTCCCGCCACGCATAGGCAAGCTGAAGCTCGGTTTCGGCGTCCAGCAACTCGGCCCGCATCGCGCGGCGTGAAAACGACTGGTCAGCAAATCCATCAAGTGCCATCTCAACCCCCCGGTCTCGGGCCGGTGACGCAGGCCCTTACGTCCGATGTTTGAACTTGTTACGCAGGGCAGACCCGCTCGGATCAGAGAAAGTCAAAAAAAGTTGCCACGCCACGCGCTGATACTAGGTGGAGCCCGCTCCGGCAAATCCGCGTTCGCGGAACGCGTTGTGGAATCTTACGGCGCGCCAAAGGTTTACCTCGCTTCGGCGCAGGCCTTCGATTCCGAAATGCAAATCCGGATCGCCGAACACCGCAGCCGCCGCGATGACGGATGGCGCACAATTGAGGCGCATCTGGACGCAGCCGAGGCGCTTGCGGGGATCGGGGCAGGGGAGGCCGTGCTGTTCGATTGCGCCACGCTTTGGCTCAGCAACCATATGCTTGCCGAAAGCGACGTAGCCGTCGAAACCACGCGCCTCCTGGCCGCGCTCGCCAGCTGTCCCGGCATTGTCGTGACGGTCTCGAACGAAGTTGGTTCGGGAATCGTGCCCGAGAATGCCCTTGCACGCCGGTTCCGTGACGAACAAGGCCGGCTGAACCAGCAACTCGCCTCTGCCGCCGATCTCGTCGTACTGGTCACGGCCGGCCTGCCGCTGATCCTGAAGGGCACCCTGCCAAAGGGTTTGCCGTGACCCGTTTCTGGTGGGTGCGCCATGGCCCGACGCATGCCAAGGGGATGGTCGGCTGGACCGATCTGCCCGCCGATCTGTCCGACACGGCCCGGATCGCGCGCCTGACCGCGTTCCTGCCGGACCCCGCGCTCGTCATCTCTTCAGATCTCATCCGCGCCAGCGCCACGGCCGATGCCATCGAAAACGGCCGCAATCGCCTTGCCCACGATCCCGGCCTTCGCGAGATCCATTTCGGGGATTGGGAGATGAAACGCCATTCGGAGATCGAGGCGCAGGATCCGCAGCGGATCCGTGCCTACTGGGATCAGCCCGGCGACGTCCGCGCCCCAGGCGGCGAGACCTGGAACGAGGCGCTCGCGCGTGTCTCTGCCGCCGTGGACCGACTGATCGACACGCACAAGGGCGCCGACATCATCGTGGTGGCACATTTTGGCGCCATCGTCACCCAGATCCAGCGCGCGCTGGACCTCGAGCCATACGACGCCTTTTCTCATCGTATCGACAACCTGTCCGTCACTCAAATCACCTTCGACGGCATCTGGCGGACCGGTCCGATCAATCATATTCCGTAGCCGCTTCCGTCCCGGCCCGGCCAACTCTATCCTGACGCCATGACCTACGAACTTTATATCGGCGACTATGCCTATTCCAGCTGGTCCCTGCGCGGCTGGTTGCTGTTTCACCGCTTCGACATCCCCGTGACAACGCGTCTTGTCGACTTCAACGCCGGTTCCGTGGCCGAGCAACTCGGCCATCTTGCCCCGGCCCGCACCGTCCCCGCGCTACGACTGCCCGAAGGCGCAGTTATTGCCGACAGTCTGGCGATCGCCGAAGAACTCGCCACCCGGCACCCCGGTGCAGGCTTCTGGCCTGCCGACCCATCCTCGCGCGCGACCGCGCGCGCGTTGGCCGCCGAAATGCATTCCGGCTTCGGCGCGTTGCGCGAACATTGTCCGATGAACCTGCGCACGGCCTATTCCGATTTCCCGGCGCCGCCCGAAGTCCTCGATGACCTCGCCCGTCTCGAAGAAATCTGGTCTCTTGCCCGCGCCGGAGCCGGCGGCGAAGGCCCTTGGCTTTGCGGTCCATATTCGGTGGCCGACGTCTTTTTTGCACCTGTTGCCGCCCGCATCGCCGGTTACGGTCTTCCGGTCTCTCGGCATGCCCGGGACTACGTTGCCGCGCACCTTGCCGACCCCGCCTTCCGCCGCTGGCGTGCCATGGGGCTGGTAAGGGGCGATACACTGCCCTGGTATGCCCGTGATTGCCCGCAAGTGCCCTGGCCCGGGCCGGCGCCAATTCCTGCCAGCGCGGTCGGGACCGGTCCGAGCGAAAACGCCACGTGCCCCTACTCCGGCAAGCCTGTTTCGCATTTTTTGGAGGTACAGGGCCGCGTATTCGGCTTCTGCAACGCCTTCTGCCGCGACAAGACGGCCGCCGATCCCGCGGCCTGGCCGGCATTCATGGAAATTTACGATTCCTAAACCGATTTTTGCGAACCGTTAACCATCCTGGCGGAGGGTTGCATGGTTGCGCGCGCTTACACGGTTGCATTCGAAGGCGTCGACGCCCGGATCGTCGAGGTGCAATGCGCCGTCGCACCCGGCCTGCCGGCCTTCAACCTTGTCGGCCTGCCCGACAAAGCGGTCAGCGAAGCCAAGGAACGCGTCCGCGCCGCGCTGACGGCGATATCGATCGCGTTGCCGTCGAAACGCATCACCATCAACCTCTCGCCCGCCGATCTGCCCAAGGAAGGCAGCCATTTCGACCTGCCCATCGCGCTGGCGCTGCTGGCCGCCATCGACATCCTGCCGCCCGAAGACGTCGAGGCCACGGTTGCCCTGGGCGAGCTTTCCCTCGATGGCACGCTCACCCCCGTGGTCGGTGCGCTTCCGGCCGCCATGGCCGCGGCCGAAGAAGACCGCGCGCTGTTGTGCCCCAAGGCGTGCGGGGCCGAGGCCGCCTGGGTCGGCGCAACCAAAGTGATCGCGCCCGCCAGTCTTGCCGAGACGATCCAGCATTTCACCGGCCAGCGGATTCTTGACCCCGCCGACCCCGGCGAGGTCGCCAAGGACGCCCCGGACCGCGATCTGCGCGACGTCAAGGGGCAGGAACGCGCCAAACGCGCGCTGGAAATCGCCGCCGCCGGCCGCCACCACGTGCTGATGATCGGTACGCCGGGCTCGGGCAAATCCATGCTGGCCGCCCGCCTGCCCGGTATCCTGCCGCCGCTCACCCCGGCCGAAGCGCTTGAAACGTCGATGGTTCACTCGCTGAGCGGTCTTCTGGACGAAGGCGGCATCTCGCGCACGCGACCCTTCCGCGAACCGCATCACACCGCGTCGATGGCGGCCATTGTCGGTGGCGGCCGCGGTGCAAAGCCGGGCGAAATCAGCCTTGCCCATAACGGGGTGCTGTTCATGGATGAATTCCCCGAATTCCCGCGCGCCGTTCTGGAAACCCTGCGTCAGCCCATCGAGACCGGCGAGGTTGTCGTTGCCCGGGCAAACGCCCATGTCCGATATCCTTGCCGCTTTATGCTGGTCGCCGCCGCCAACCCCTGCAAATGCGGCTACCTTTCGGACCCGGCCCGCGCCTGCGCCCGCGTCCCGCACTGCGGAGAAGACTATCTTGGCCGCATCTCGGGCCCGTTGATGGACCGCTTCGATCTGCGCATCGAGGTGCCGCCGGTGGCATTTGCCGACCTCGACCTGCCAGACGGCGGCGAAAGCTCGGCGCAGGTGGCCGCCCGCGTCGACGCGGCCCGGCAGGTCCAGACCGGTCGCTATGCCGATCAGCCGCAGGTGCGCGTCAATGCCGATGCCGAGGGAAAGACGCTGGCGGCCGTCGCCACACCCGACGGGGAGGGGCGTGAGCTGCTGACCCGCGCGGCCGAACGGTTCGGCCTCTCGGCGCGCGGCTATCACCGCGTGTTGCGCGTTGCCCGCACCATCGCCGATCTGGAACGCTCGGACACCGTCCGCAAACACCATGTGGCCGAAGCGGTCAGCTACCGCCTGGTCGAGGCGCGCGAAGCACTGTCTCAATAAACCCGGCCACCCGGCCAAGTGCCTCGTCCGCTTCGGGCAGCCAGCCCTGGAAGATCGGCCAGACATGCGGCAGATGCCCCCATAGATCGACCGTCACCTCGGCCCCCTGGGCTCGCAACGCCCCGGCCATCCGCAGCGTGTCGTCGCGGAGGATTTCCGTTTTCGCCGCCTGCAGAAAGATCGGCGGTGCGTCGGGGAACGTCGCGAACAGGGGCGATGCGCGCGGATCGTCGGGCGACTGTCCGGCAAGGTAATACTCCAGCACGGTCTCTGCCTGGGACGCCGGCAGCAAAACGTCCCGCGCTGCATTCGAGGTGAAGCTCTCGCCGGACAGCGTCAAATCGGTCCAGGGCGAAAACGCGAAGGCCGCAGCCGGCCGCTGTCCGTCTGCCAGCAATGCGGCCAAAAGCGCCAGCATCACCCCACCGCCCGAACTGTCGCCGCCCAGAACGATCCGGTCCGGCGCGTAGCCCCGTGCGACCAGACCCTGCCAGACGGTCCGGGCATCCTGCAGAGAGGCCGGAAACGGGTTTTCCGGGGCGAGCCGGTAGTCGGGCAGGAACACGCGCAGGCCCGTCATCTGTGATAGCCGAGCCAGCATTGCCCGATGCGTGCGCGGGCTGCCGATCAAATGCGCGCCGCCGTGAATGTAGAGGATGATTTCATCCCGTGACGGGCGCACCCACGCCCAGTCTCCCGGCACCCCGGCCACGTCGTCGGGCAAATAGCATGCAAAGGGTGGCGTCCGGAAAAAACGTGCCGCCCGATCGAACGCCCGCCGTTCCATCGCCGGATCGGTTACACGTGCCAGCCAGGGTTTTTCGACGCGCCGCAGAAATCCGTTCAGCAGGCGCTGCCGCAGGCTCATCAGCCTGCCCGCCGCGCCTCGATCGCTTCCCAGATCAGCGCGGCGACATTGGTTCCGTCGAACCGCTCCAGCTCTTGAATGCCCGTCGGAGAGGTCACGTTGATCTCGGTCAGATAATCGCCGATCACGTCGATGCCGACAAAGATCTGCCCCTTTTCGCGCAGGGTCGGTCCGATCGTGTCGCAAATCTCCCGCTCGCGCTCCGTCAATGCGCTTTTCACCGCCTTGCCGCCTACATGCATGTTCGACCGTACCTCGCCGGGCTGCGGCACACGGTTTATGGCGCCGACGGGCGTGCCGTCGACCAGGATGATCCGCTTGTCGCCGTTTCCGACCTCGGGCAGGAATTTCTGTGCGATCAGGGGCTCACGGGACATCCCGGTGAAAAGCTCGTGCAGCGTCGACAGGTTGCGGTCGTTCGGGTCCAGCCGGAACACCCCGGCGCCGCCATTGCCGTAGAGCGGCTTCAGGATCATATCGCCATGTTCGTCCTTGAAGGCCTTCAGCGTGGACAGGTCGCGCGCGATAGTCGTCGGGGGGATCAGGCCCGGGAACTGGAGGACCAGCAGCTTTTCGGGATAGTTGCGCACCCAGAACGGGTCGTTGACCACCAGCGTGGCGGGATGGATGTGGTCCAACAGATGCGTCGTCGTGATATAGCCCATATCGAACGGGGGATCCTGCCGCAGCCAGACGACGTCGAACTGACCCAGATCGACCTCTTCCGCCGGCCCCAGATCGGCATGATTGCCCTGCTCGCGCCGGACGGTCAGCCCGTGCCCGCGCGCGGTCACACGTCCGTTCTGGTAGGCAAGGTGATCGGGTGTGTAAAAGAACAGCATGTGACCCCGTGCCTGCGCCTCTTCGGCAAGCCGGAAACTGCTGTCGGCCTCGATGTCGACCGCGTGAATCGGGTCCATCTGGAAAGCGACTTTGAGCGGCATGAGGAGGCTCCGGGAAACAACTTGCCGGGACTACATGGCGCAGGCTCTGGTGCGGTGCAAGTGCTGGGCCGCAGCGGTGGGTTCAAAACCGACCGAAGAGCGCAATGTTCCCGTGGACGGGTATATCAATTCACCGAAATGAAATCACTCAGCGCCAACAAGCTCGGCTTGCGTCGGTTCAATGCCCGAATGCGTTTTCGACGATTTTCACGGCGCCGGTGCCATCGACCAGGGCCGCATCGAACCGCGTTTCGGTATCCTGACCCTCCGGCATCGATGCCAGAAACGTGCTTGCGGCGGCATAGATCCGCCGCTTCTGGCGTTCCGACAGCCGTGCGGCAGCGCTGGCAAAGTCGCGGCTCTTTTTGACCTCCACAAAGACCAGCGCGCCGAATTTTTCAAAGATCAGGTCGATCTCGCCGCCCGACCCGCGCCAGCGCCGCGCCTTGGGTCTGAACCCTGACCGCTCATACCTCTGCGAGACCGTGTCTTCGGCGGAGAGCCCCGCCTGATAGGAAACCGAACCTGACATATCGTACCCTTGCTGGATAACTGCATTATAGTGCATGGTTCGGTCCAGTAAACGTGCATTTTTGACTTTTGGTTAACCCGGCTCCCGCAGGCGCAGGGCCGCTTGGTATACCTGCCGCCTCGGAAGTCCCAGCGCATCGGCGACCGAAGCCGCCGCGTCCTTGACGGTCATCTCGCGCAGGGCCGTCTGCAGTGCCCCCTCCAGCTCTTCCGCGCCCGGCCGGGCGCGGCCCCGGTCGATTACCAGCACGACCTCGCCTTTCACGGGCGCGTCGGACAGAGACGACGCCAGGTCCGCCAGCGTTCCGCGCCGCACCTCTTCGAACCGCTTGGTAAGCTCGCGGCAAAGCGTAACCTGCCTATCCCGGCCCAGGATCTCCACCGCTTCGGCCAAAAGACGCGCCACACGTTTCGGCGATTCGAACAGCACCAGCGTCGCCGGAATATCCCGCAATTCCGTCAGCCAGGCCGTCCGGGCGCCCTTTGCGGCCGGCGGAAAACCCGCAAAAAGAAACTTGTCCGTCGGGAGCCCCGACACCGTCAGCGCCGCCAGCACCGCCGAGGCACCCGGTGCGGCCGTGACCCGATACCCCGCCTCGGACGCCGCTTTTGCCAGTTGGAACCCGGGATCCGCGACCAGCGGCGTGCCGGCCTCGGACGCGTAGGCCACCGATTTGCCGTCGGCCAGGGCCTGCAGCAGCCGCGGTCGCATCTGCGGGCCGTTGTGGTCGTGATAGGCCAGGATCCGGCGCTGCCCCGTGGACACGCCGTGGATCTCCATCAGATGCCGCAGGCTGCGCGTGTCCTCGGCCACCAGCACGTCTGCTGCGGCCAGGATATCCAGCGCCCGCAAGGTGATATCGCGCGCCGCACCGATCGGCGTCGCCACGAAATAGAGACCGGCGGGAAGGTGCTTGGGCTCGGCGGTCATGGGCCTTTCATGGTGCCTGGGACGTTTACTCTGACAAGTGTTGCGCATAGTCTGCCACCGTCCGCAAGCGCAGTACGAGGCCACGAGACCACCCATGTCCCCCATCCCCCGCTTCCCGCGCGCCGTCCTGATGCGCGCGCTCTTGCTGTTTTCCGCCCTGTGGCTGGCCGCCTGCGACGGACTGCCGGTGCCCGACCGGCTCAACACCGGGCCGCGCATCGACACCGACAAGCCCGTTGCGGTTGCGCTTCTGGTCCCGGCCGGCTCCGGCCAGGCGGGCGACAGTGTGCTGGCTTCGTCGCTGGAAAACGCGGCGCGGCTGGCGATCGCCGATCTGCAGGGCGCCAGGATCGACCTGCGCGTCTACCGGACCGCCGGAAATGCGGGGCAAGCCGCGGCGGTCGCCACGCAAGCCGCCGACGAGGGCGCCAAGATCATCCTGGGTCCGGTTTATGCCGAGGCCGCCAATGCCGCGGGGGTCGCCGTCGCCGCGCGCAACGTCAACGTGCTGTCGTTTTCCAACAATACCGATATCGCGGGGGGCAATGTCTTTGTCCTCGGCAACACGTTCGAGAACACCGCCGACCGGCTTGTCCGTTATGCCGTCGGTCAGGGTAAGCGCAGTTTTCTGATCGTCAATGGCCAAGACACCGCAGAGCTTAAGGGCCGCGCCGCCATCGCCGCCGCGATCGCGCGCAACGGCGCCACGCAGGCCGGAGCGGTGTCGTTCGAGCTGTCGCAGAACGGCGTGGTGCAGGCGGTTCCGCGCATTACCAGCACCGCCAACGGTTCGGGCGCCGATGCAATCTTCATGACCTCCGGCACCGCCGGTGCCTTGCCGATCCTGTCACAGCTTTTGCCGGAAAACGGTCTCAGCAGTGCCGACAGGCAGTTCATCGGCCTGCAGCGCTGGGACATCCCGGCCAGCGCGCCGGAACTGCCGGGTCTGCAGGGCGGCTGGTTCGCGTTGCCGTCGCCTGCGCTGAATGCGCAGTTCCGGTCCCGCTACGAGGCCGCCAACGGCGCGCCGCCCCACCCGATCGCCAGCCTTGCCTACGACGGCATCGCCGCTATCGGCGCGCTGATCAGCGCCGGCAAGTCCGATGCGCTGACCACTGCCGCGCTGACCCAAGGCACCGGTTTCGCGGGCGTCAACGGCATCTTCCGGCTGCGGCCCGACGGCACGATCGAGCGCGGTCTGGCAGTGGCCCAGATCAGCGACCAGCAGGTGAAAGTGATTGATCCCGCCCCAAGAAGCTTTGGCGGCGCCGGTTTCTGACCGGATGCCCGACACCTCGCAGGACTGGGCGCCGGACAGGCTGATATGTCCGGCATCGGTGATCTTCGACGATGCCGCAGTGGACGCCGCGCTGCAGTCGGGTCTGGCCGAGGCGAAGGACGCGAAAGCCGCCCGCCGGGTCACGGTCGATGTGCTGCAGCAGGTTCTGACCGACGGCCGCGCGGCCATTGCCGCCGCCTTTGCCGCCGATCCTAAAAACGCCTGGCCCACGGTGCGCGCCTATGCCTATCTGACCGATCAGGTGGTAAAGGCGGCGCTTGGCGTGGCGACCGGGCGGCTGCACCCGCTGGCCAGTCCGACCGAGGCCGAACGCATCGCGCTCTTGGCCGTCGGCGGGTACGGCCGGGCCGAGATGGCGCCGTTTTCCGACGTCGACCTGCTGTTTCTGACCCCCTACAAGATCACCCCCTGGGCCGAGAGCCTGATCGAATCGATGCTTTATATCCTATGGGATCTGAAGCTGAAGGTCGGTCATTCCAGCCGCACGGTGAAGGACTGCCTCCGTCTGGGACGCGAAGATTATACGATCCGCACGGCGCTGCTGGAGCACCGGTTCATCGACGGTCATTCGCCGCTGGCCGACGAGCTGCGGACGCGGCTGCAGTCAGAGCTTTTCCGCAACACGGCGGCGGATTTCATCGAGGCCAAGCTGGCAGAGCGGGCGAGCCGGCACCGCAAGCAGGGCGGCCAGCGCTATATGGTCGAGCCCAATGTCAAAGAGGGCAAGGGCGGGCTGCGCGACATGCAGTCGCTGTTCTGGATCGACAAATACGTCCATGGCGTGCGCGAGACCGCCGATCTGGTGTCGCTCAAGGTCTTCCGGCAAGAAGAGTTCGACGCCTTTATCGCGGCGGAGAACTTCCTTCTCGCCGTACGCTGCCATCTGCATCTTATCGCGGGGCGGGCGGCGGACCAGCTGACCTTTGACATGCAGGTCGAGGTTGCCGAGCGTATGGGATACGCCGATCACGGCGGGCGCCGCGCGGTCGAGCATTTCATGCAGGACTATTTCCGGCAGGCGACCAAGGTCGGCGAATTGACCCGCATCTTCCTGACCGCGCTCGAGGCGCGGCATGTCAAAAAAGAGCCCAAGCTTGTCGGTTTCTTCCGCCGCCGCCGCAGGGTCAGGGACGGTTATGTGATCCTGCAGAACCGTCTGGCCGTCGCCGACGAGGCCGCGTTTCTGTCGGACAGTCTCAACATCCTGCGGATTTTCGAAGAGGCGTTGCGCACCGGCCTTCTGATCCATCCCGACGCCATGCGTCTGATCATGGCCAACCTGCATCTGATCGACGACGACCTGCGGAGGAACAAGGAAGCCAACCGCATCTTCCTCGACCTGCTTCTAAAGCACGGCAACCCCGAACGCGCGCTCAGGCGGATGAATGAGATGGGTGTCCTTGCCGCGTTCATCCCCGAATTCGCACCCGTCGTCGCGATGATGCAGTTCAACATGTACCACAGCTACACCGTCGACGAGCATACCATCCAGTGCATCGCGACCCTGGCCCGGATCGAACGCGAGGAACTGGTCGAAGAGCTGCCCGTCGCCAGCCGTATCCTGACCGGGGACATCAACCGGCGCATTCTCTATGTCGCGCTGCTTTGCCATGACATCGGCAAGGGCCGCGACGAGGATCACTCGGTTCTGGGCGCGCGGCTGACCCGCAAGATCGCCCCGCGCCTGGGTCTGAACGCCAAGGAAGCCGAGACCGCCGAATGGCTGGTGCGATACCACCTTGTGATGTCGGACATGGCGCAGAAACGCGACATTGCCGACCCAAGCACTGTCCGCGATTTCGCCAAGGCGGTACAGACCCGCGAACGGCTTGACCTGTTGACGGTTCTGACCGTCTGCGACATCCGCGGCGTCGGTCCCAGCACCTGGAACAACTGGAAGGCGGCACTATTGCGCGCGCTTTACCGGCAGACCCGCCGGGCGATGGAGGACGGGCTGGAAGCGCTCAACCGCACCACGCGCGGAGCCGAGGCCAAGCGCAACCTGCGCGCGGCGCTGCAAGGCTGGGACAAGAAAGACATCAAGACGGAAATCGACCGGCACTACCCACCCTACTGGCAGGGGCTGCATGTCACCGCGCATGTGGATTTCGCCAATCTCCTGCGCGGCATCGGCGAGGACGAATTTCGTGTCAAGCTGACACCGGATGAAGACCGCGATGCCACCCGCGTCTGTTTCGCCATGCACGACCATCCCGGCATCTTCAGCCGGATGTGCGGAGCCTTGGCGCTCGTGGGCGCCAACATCAAGGACGGCCGCACCTTCACGAGCAAGGACGGCTGGGCCACTGCCGCCTTCTGGATCCAGCATGCCGACGGTACCCCTTACGACGCCAGCCGCCTGCCGCGGCTGAGGGACATGATCGAGAAGACGCTCAAGGGCGAGGTCAAAGCCAAAGAGGCCATGGTCACCCGTGACCGGCTGAAGAAACGCGAAGCGGCTTTCCGCGTGCCGACCTCGATCACCTTCGACAACGACGGGTCCGAGATCTACACGATCATCGAGGTCGATACCCGCGACCGCCCGGGGCTGCTGTTCGACCTGACCCGCGCCATGGCCAACGCCAATGTCTACATCGCCTCGGCGGTGATCGCGACCTATGGCGAACAGGTCGTCGACAGTTTTTACGTCAAGGACATGTTCGGATTGAAGTTTTATTCCGAGGCCAAGCAGAAGTCGCTGGAAAAGAAGCTGCGCGAGGCCATCGAACGCGGAGCCACCCGGGCCAAGGCCGATTGAAGGTTTTGGGCGGACGAGGGCTGTTGTGGTCGCACGGCCGGGAATGGCTTGGAGCCGCCGTTCGCAACCAGTATTCAGGCGCGGAATCAAGGCCGTAGGCCGCCGCGCCATCGCCGACCCGCCCCGAAGGGGAGGCGAATTCCTGACGGTGCGCACTGAATTGAGGTCGTTCGGACTTTGCTTGGATAAATCGAGCCGCTCGAAGGTCCGGGTCGCCTCCCCGCGGGTCGGCGATGGCGCGGCTCATCACTTAACCGGCAACGTCCGCTCAAGGCCAAAACCGGTTGAACGCGGTTCCGGTAAAACACATCCGGCCTTGGCCGCATCGGCACACAATCCGCCCCGATTGTTGCTCGCCGACGGACCGCGCGAACCACCGCCGATTCCGGTCAGGAACTGGCGGGCCTAAAGATCGACGACAATCTCGCCATCCGGCTCGGCGGCGCGGGACTGGCACAGGATGATCGCGCCTTCTCGCTGCTTTCTGGACAGCACGAAATCCCGGTGCTCGACCTCACCCGACACAAGCCCGCATTTGCACACACCGCAGATGCCGTCCGAGCATTTTACGTCCACGTGGATGCCGTTTTCGGCCAAAACGTCGGTCGCCGACTTGTCCGGCGGGATCACGAAAGACTTGCCGGTTTTCGCGAGCGTCAGCGTGAACTCGTGGTTCACGTAGTCCGGCACCTCGGGCACCGAGAAATATTCCAGATGCCGGGCGTCTTCGGGAAAGCCCTGCCTCTCGGCCGCCTCGATCACACCGGTCATATACCGGTCCGGTCCGCAGGTGTAGACATGCCAGCCGTCCCGATAGCCCTGCAGGACGGCGTCCAGATCGGCGCGGGTGCCCTCGTCCGAGACATGGCATGTCACCCGCCCGGCCCAGGGCGCCGCCGCCAGATCCTCCAGATACCCGCCCCGATCCCGCGACGTGATCGAATAGTGCATCTCGAACTCGGCGCCGAGGCGGTGCAGCCGGTGCGCCATGGCGATCATCGGCGTGATCCCGATGCCGCCACCCATCAGAAAGGTTTTCGCCGCCGTCTCGTCCAGCGGGAAATGGTTGATCGGGCGCGAGAGGAACACCTTGCGGCCCTCGCTGAAGATCCGGTGCAACAGCTTCGACCCGCCGCGTCCGTCATCCTCGCGCAGAACGCCGATCTGATAGACCGACCGGTCCGCGGGATCGCCCGACATCGAGTATTGCCTCAAGAATTCGGGAGCGACCACGATATCCAGATGCGCCCCTGCCTCCCACGCGGGTAAGTCGGTGCCGTCCAGCGCGCGGAATTCGTACTTGGTCACATCCGCCGTCATCCTCTCGGCCTTCGTCACCTCGACCCGCAGAACCGGGCTTTCGCCCGCAGCGGCGTAGCGGTGCACGACACTGTCATCGCCGCGCCTGAGCCGGTCCTGGTACTCTTCCGCAGTCACCAGCGCCTGATAGGCCTCGATCCCGGCCTCGCGGTCCATGGGGAAGGGGTAGGGCCAGGGATGCGGCGCCAGCGGCGCGGGATAGACCGCGAGCGTCTGGTCTTCGTATCTCAGGTCCAGATCGGTCTGCAGATCGCGCGCGTTCACCGGCTGACGCGCGGGCTTGTAGCCACCATCCTCATAAAGCTCGATATCCCACCACCATTTCTTGACCGGGTTCAGGCCGCCGTTGCCCACCCGGTCATCCAGCCGCGCCAGCAAAGGCGCCGCCTTTGGCATCTTCATCGCCGCCCAGCGGAACGGCTTTTCTGCGAACAGCCCCTCCAGGTTCCACGGGCAGGTCTTCATGCAGCGCCCGCACATCGCCCCGCCCGCCGTGGTGATCCGGTAGGTGGCGCATTTCTGGCTGTCGGATTTCCAGATCTCGTAGCCGTTGAACATCAGCTTCGGCCCGGCCGTGATTGCACCGGACGGGCATTCGCGCGCGCATTTGTTGCAGGCTTCGCAAAACGCCTGCAGGCCGAAATCGACAGGCTTGTCGTGCGCCAGGGGCATGTCGGTCGTCACCACCCCGGATTTCAACCGCGGGCCCAGGAACGGGTTCAGGATCACCTCGCCGATGCGGCTGACCTCTCCAAGTCCGCTCAGCAGCAGCAGGGGCGGCTGCAGCACCTCGCCGTCCAGCACCGTGTGCGCCTTGGCGGCATAGCCCAGATTGCGGATCTGCTTGGCGATCACCCCGCCCAGCAGCGAAAACCGCAGGTAGGCGCGCATCGACTGCGCGACCGAGATCCAGTCGTCGCCGCTGGCGCCCTCCATGGTCTCGTAGCCCTGGTCGACGATCATCGAAATCGCTTGGTCGTGCGGCGGGTCCAGCACGGCCCCGGTGGCGTCATGGCTGTACCAGGTCCAGTCCGGACACCGCGAGATCCCCACCGCATCGATGCCGAGGAAATAGCTCGCCGCCTTGACGTTCAGCGCGTTTGTCTCCGCATCCCGTGGCCCCTCCACGGCTTCCGGCGCGCCGTCCTGTAGCAGAACGAAGGCCCCCAGCATGCGCCGTTGCGCCATCGACGGCGCGGCCTTGCGGGCATAGTAGCCACCCTTCGCCGCTTCCTGATTGGCCTTGCCCATGTCGCCGAACTGGGCGCGCGCGAACATGTCCGCCCGTTTCGGTACCCGTGCCACGTTCGGCTCGTCGATATAGGTCGTGGGCGTCTCAACCCGCTTCAGCGTCTCGAAGGGGTGCGGTCCGTCGGCAAAGTCGCGCCGCGCGAAGGGATCGCCGTTCAGCGCCGACCGGCGGAACCCGGCGCCGACCCACCAGGCCGGCCCCCTGGTCCGGAACCACGGCTGCTTGACCAGCGGCGCCAGCGCCCCGTCATGGGCCAGGGGGAAATCCGTGGTCAGCGCGGCCACGCCGAACCTCTCGCCCAGATAGGGGGCCGCCAGCCGCCCGTCTTCGACCGTGGCCAGACCCGCAGCCACGGTCAGCCGGTTCAGATCCACATCCGAGCTTGTCGCCGAGTGCGCCTTGGCGTCCCAGCCCAGAAGCCGGATGTAGTTCGCCAGCACCACCGCCGTTTCGGTTGCGCGCAGGCAGGCGCGGTGCGCCTGCGCGTCCTCCAGCCAGTCGCAGCCCCGTTCGCCGGGGCGCGGATCGCGCGGCATCTCGTAGAGGAACACGACGGCATGGGCATGCCCGGCAATGGTCGAAGGCGGAGCCTGCATCGAGTCCTTCAGATCGGCCATGATCATGTCGATACCGGAGGCCAGCGTCTTGGTCTGCCGCGTGCGCAAATCCTGCGCCAACCGGTCGATATCGGGATTCCGGTACGGTTCGGCCAGCAGCGCCGCCTCGGGCAGCGGGCCGATCCCCACCATCGAGGCATCCGAGAAATAGCCAAATGCCTTGAGGTGGTCCGCCCGGTCCTGCGGGTCCTCGGGACAGACCGCGCGGGTCTTGTTGACCAGCCCGTCGCGGATCGCGTCCATCATCGCCTGGTATTCGCCCATCGCGTTGACGATCGACGAGGGCGCGTTCCCGCGCCGGAAGCTGAGCGGTTGCGTCGGCGGTACCGCGGACAAATCCGGCATCTGGCCCCGTACCAAACGTTCCAGCGGGTAGGGGCCCAGATGCACCGGTCTGTGCTTGTCGGAAAAGAAACGGACGGTCATGCGGTGCTCCCCTCGAAGCCATGGTGAAAGACCCGTCCGCAAACATCAACACGGCATTCGGACACGTGTCGGCTTGCGGCCCCCGCCGCATCGGCGCACAGAGGACGCATGAAGCCCCGTGTCCCGACGATCCCCACGAACTGGCCCGAAATCACCGGTCTTCTGGCCGGGGCACTGGCCGGTGGCGCCGCGGCGTCGGCACTTGGGTTTCCCATGCCCTTCCTGATCGGCAGCCTGATCGTTTCGGCCGCCTACGCGATGTGGGTCTCCAGCACCAAATCCCGCGCCGTCGCCTTCCCCAGACCGCTCCGCTACGCCTTCATCGCCGTGATCGGCGCGATGATCGGCGCGACCTTCACGCCGGATCTTCTGCAGGCGCTTCCCTCGCTCTGGCCGTCGCTGATCGGTCTGAGCCTGTTCGTGATGTTGGCGCATGCGCTGGTCTATCTGTTGTTCCGCCGCATCGGCCGTTACGACAGGCCCACCGCCCTTTTCGCCGCAATGCCCGGCGGTCTGGTCGAGGCGATCACTCTGGGCGAGCAGGCCGGCGGTGACGTGCGCATTCTGACCGTGCAGCATTTCGCCCGCATCATCATCGTCGTGGTTACGGTGCCCGCCCTGTTTCTGCTTTGGAACGGCATCGCGGTGGGCAGCGCCGCGGGGCAGAGCTTTGCGTCCGCCCCGGCGGGCGCTGCCGACATTGCCCTGATCGTCGCGCTGGCGGCCATCGGTGCGCCGCTCGGCTTGGCCTTGCGCATTCCGGCGGGACAGTTGATGGGCGCGCTGCTGCTCAGCGCCGCGGTCCATGTCCTGGGGCTCGCTTCGGCCGTCTCGCCGCAATGGCTGCTGAACCTCGCGCAGCTTGTCATCGGGGCCGGCCTCGGCGCCCAGTTTTCCTCGGTCTCGGCTGGGCTGCTGGGGCGGACTTTCGGCTTGGGTCTTCTCAGCGTTGCGCTGATGTTGAGCCTCGGCTTCGCCTTCGCCGCCGCGCTGGCGTTATGGCTGCCGGTTCCGTTCGACGCGCTGTTTATCAGCTACGCGCCCGGAGGTGTGACCGAGATGGGATTGATCGCGCTCAGCCTGCAGGTCAGCCCGGTTATCGTCGCCGCACATCACCTTTACCGCATATCCTTCACGGTGCTGATGGTTGGCTGGATCGCCAAGAGCCGTCACTTCGGGGCATAGGCCCGGGACGGGACAGTCTTGGGGTGGACCGTGATGTCAGGTCTTGGCCCGGAGCGGACGTTGTATTTTCTTGAGGAGCCACGCTATCGCCGACCCGCGGGGAGGCGACCCAGACTTGTGAACGGCTCGATTTATCCCGGCAAAGTCCGAACGACCTTAGTACAATACGCGCCGGCAGAAAATCGCCTCCCCTCCGGGGCGGGTCGGCGATGGCGCGGCGGCCTTCGGCCTTGATCCCGCGCCTAAGGACAGATTGCGAGCGTCCGCTCCAGGCCCTAAGCCACCTAATGCGCTTCGGTTTCCTGCGCGCTTTGCCGAGGAAAGATGCGCGCCATTTCGAGGTCGAAATGCGCCCAGGTCATGGTGGCGCGGTTCCCGGCATATCCATGGTAGTACGACAGCCCGGACGCGGTCGGCAGACCCGCCCAGATCTTGGCGAGGTTGTGCATGAAGGCATGCCGCCCGATCCCGCCGCGGCTGAACGCGTCCAGACCGGCCTCGTCCAGCAGCAGGTTGGCGAGCCGGTCCTGCACATCCGGCGAGAACACTGTCTGCGCATCGAGGCCCGCCCGGGCGGCCAGACGGCGCAGCGTTTCCGGAA
Organism: Rhodobacter sp.; assembly: GCA_030065095.1. Lineage (GTDB taxonomy): Bacteria > Pseudomonadota > Alphaproteobacteria > Rhodobacterales > Rhodobacteraceae > JASJCA01. Next base: position 55,045 of record JASJDP010000017.1, on the reverse strand, counting down.
TGAACTGATACCGGCCGATCGCATGCGGCTGGCCCGGCGTTTCATCGATCCATTGATAGATTTCGGCCAGCGTCAGCTGTGTCGGACGCCTGGCTGGCGGGACCGCGGCGCCATGCTGAACCGCATCGTACCCTTTCGAGCCGGCTTCGGCCTGACCGATCAGACGCCGCAAGCTGGCAATTTGTGCCCCGGCGCCTCGCCCGGCCGGCCCCAGTGGCGAGGTCCGGAGCCTTGGCACGGGCGCGAACAGACTTGTCCCCTGCCGGCCCGCAAACAGGCTGCCGAGGCTGCCGCGCGCCGCGATGCCGGGCGCGGCGGGCTGCAACACGATCAGCGGCGCCCGTGCGGCCGTCAACGGCTCTTGCCGCGGCGGCGGGACCAATCCGTCCGACGCCCAGGCGCCGAGGCCTGACAGAGCATATGCCAAGACCGCAAGGAAGTACCGCGTCCGACCCACTCGGCTCTCATTCTGAGACTGCGTCACAGGCCAGAAATAACGTCCATTGTCTTGATATTTCATTGATCGCGGCATTCGCCGTGCCGCGCCCTATCCGTCGCGGCCTCGACCGGCTAAACTCGCTGCAAAGACCGAGAAGAGCAGGACGACACCACCTTGAAACCGATCCGCCTGATGGCCGGGTTTTTCACCGTCGGCGTCTGGACCATGGCAAGCCGTGTCCTTGGCTTCGTCCGCGATATCCTGATCGTCGCCTTCCTGGGCGCGGGCCCGGTGGCAGAGGCGTTTCTGATTGCCTTCGCGCTTCCGAATATGTTCCGCCGCTTCTTTGCCGAAGGGGCGTTCAACATGGCCTTCGTCCCGATGTTCTCGAAGAAGCTCGAAGGCCATGAGGACCCGGAGCGTTTTGCGCAGGACGCGTTTTCCGGCCTTGCCACCGTTTTGATCGCCTTTACCGTCATCGCGCTTTTCGCCATGCCCTGGCTGGTTCTGGCGATGGCGGGCGGCTTTCTGGGCGATGACCGGTTCGATCTGGCCACCAGCTATGGCCGCATCGCCTTTCCCTACATTCTGTTCATCTCGCTTGCCGCGCTGCTGTCGGGGCTATTGAACGCCACCGGCCGCTTTGCTGCCGCTGCGGCGGCGCCGGTGCTGTTGAACGTGCTGTTCATCGCGGCGATTACGGCCGCCGTCGGCCTGGGCTGGCCGCTTGGCGATACGCTCGCCTGGACGGTCCCGATCGCCGGCATCGCCCAGCTTGCGCTGGTCTGGTCCGCGGCCGCCCGCGCCGGATTCCGCCTTCGCTTCACCCGGCCGCGCCTCAGCCCCGACCTCAGGCGCCTTGCCGTCATCGCCGCCCCCGCCGCGCTGGCGGGCGGGGTCGTGCAGGTCAACCTGCTGATCGGCCGCCAGGTTGCCAGCTTCTTCGACGGCGCCATCGTCTGGCTCAGCGTCGCCGACCGGCTGTACCAACTGCCGCTCGGTGTCGTCGGCATCGCGGTCGGCGTGGTGCTGTTGCCCGACCTCTCGCGCAGACTGAGAGCCGAGGACACGGCAGGCGGCCGCTATGCCTTCAATCGCGCCGCCGAGATTAGCCTGGCGCTGACCGTTCCCGCTGCCGTCGCGCTCGTCGTGATCCCCGTGCCACTGGTCGGTGTCCTGTTTCAGCGCGGCGCCTTTGGATCCGAGGACACGCTCGCCACGGCGCTCGCGCTGGCGATCTACGGCCTCGGCCTGCCCGCATTCGTGCTGCAAAAGGTTCTGCAGCCGCTGTATTTTGCCCGTGAAGACACCAAAACGCCGTTCTACTTTGCGCTTGCAGCCATGGTGGTGAACGCCGTCGCCGCCATCGGCCTTGCGCCGGTGATCGGCTATGTCGCCGCCGCCGTCGGCACGACGCTTGCCGCCTGGGCCATGGTCGCACTGCTTTGGCATGGCTCGCGCCGGCTGGGAGAGGCCGCGCTGATCGACGACCGCTTTCACCACCGCATTTGGCGCATCCTGCTGGCCTCGGCGCTGATGGGTTTCGCCCTTTGGGCCGCCGCGCTGGCGTTCGCGCCCTATTTCGCCCCGGGCGCGCTCCGCTACGTTGCGCTGGCGCTGCTGGTCACACTTGGAGGTACCGTCTACTTTGCGGCGGCCCACCTGCTCGGCGGTCTCCCGCTATCCGACATCCGCCGCAGTTTGCGCCGCGGTTGAATCGGGCTCTGGCAGCTGACGGCCCTTGCCCCGGGCGGCAGCGTGTCAGACCAGCATGCCGCCGTCGGCGTCATCGCCGGTTTCCTCGATCAACGCTTCGAAATCGGGGATGACGACCTTGCGCTTGCCCTTGAGCTCGATCACGTGGTCCCGCTTCAAGGCCGAGATCTGGCGGCTGACGGTTTCCAGTGTCAGGCCCAGATAGTCGGCCATCGATTCCCGGGTCAGCGGCAAGTCGAAGCTTGATCCGTCATGCGGCGATGTCTGCTGCAGCGCGGCTTCGCGGTGGGCGATAATGGACAACAGGCTGGCGATCTTTTCACGCGCGGTCTTGCGGCCGAGGATCAACATCCATTCACGTGCCGCATCGAGCTCGTCCAGCGTCATCTCCAACAACCGCTGTGCGATATGCGGGGTCTCGTTCATCATCTTCTCGAACGGCTTGCGGCGGAAACAGCAAAGCATCAGGTCCGAGTTGGCGGTCACGTCGTAGGGTGCGATCGCCCGGCCTGGACGGCCGAGGAAATCCGACGGCAGCAGCATTCCCACCATCTGGGTGCGGCCGTCTTCCAGGGTTTGGCTGAGCGTGGCGATGCCGGTGACGACCGAGCCGACGAAATCCATCTGGTCGCCGGCCCAAACCACCGGCTGCCCTGCTTCGTAGCTGCGGTAATACTTGATTTCCTCCAGACGGGCCAACTCGTCAGGTTCGCAGCGGGCGCAAACGGCCCGGTGCCGGATCGGGCAGCTGGCGCAGCTTCGCAGGTCGAGTGTCAGGTCGTTCATGGTCGGAGTCCCTGCCAATTGATCTTGATCAAAGTGGGGCGCAAGCAACTGATCGATAGAAGACTAATGACGATACATGCACAACTCAAGCGGTTGGGGCTGTTTGACGCCCGTGTTCCGCGTTACACAAGCTATCCCACGGCGCCGCATTTTTCGGACCGCGTGGGGGCCGAAAACACCCGGAAATGGATTGGCCTGATCCCCGAGCGGGATACCGTGTCGATATATGTTCATATTCCATTTTGTAGGCGTTTATGCTGGTTTTGCGCCTGCCGGACACAAGGCACGGCAACCGCCGCACCGTTGGCTGCCTATCTCGGCTCGCTGAAGGCCGAATTGGAGTTGCTACGCGCCGAATTGCCGCAGGGGGTCGAAATCGAGCATCTGCACTGGGGCGGGGGCACGCCCACGCTGCTGGAGCCGCAGATGATCGGAGAACTGGCCGGTGCGATTTTCGACATCGCACCGCTGACGGCGGACGCGCAGTTCTCGGTCGAGATCGATCCCAACGAGGTTGACGACGCGCGGCTGGATGCGCTGGCGGCGGCGGGGATGAACCGGGCGTCGATCGGGATCCAGGATTTCGATACGCAGATCCAGCAGACGATCGGCCGGCCGCAATCCTATGACGTGACGAAGGCGGCGGTCGACGGTCTGCGGACGCGGGGGATCGACAGCCTGAACGTCGATATCCTGTATGGCCTGCCGCACCAGACCGAGGCGAAGATTTCCGAGTCGGTGCAGCTGCTGTTGTCGCTGAACCCCGACCGCGTGGCCCTGTTCGGCTATGCCCATGTGCCATGGATGGCGAAACGTCAGACGCTGATCCCGACCGATGCCCTGCCGGTGCCCGAGGAACGGCTGGAGCTGTTCAACGTCGCGCGCGACCTGTTCCTGTGGGACGGCTTCAAAGAGATCGGCATCGACCATTTCGCGCGCCCGGACGACGGGCTGGAGGTGGCGCAGCGTGCCGGAAGGATGCGGCGCAACTTTCAGGGCTACACCGAGGATACGTCCGAAACGCTGATCGGCCTGGGCGCTTCGGCGATCTCGCGGTTCCGGCAAGGGTACGCACAGAACGATCCCAGCACCTCGGGCTATCAGGGCGTTGTGCGGGATGGACGGTTCGCGACCAAACGCGGTCATGCCTTCACCGAGGACGACATGCTGCGTGCCGCGGTGATCGAGGCTCTGCTTTGCGACTTCCGCGTGGATCTGTCTGCGGCGGCGGACCGGGTGGGGCAGCCCGCGACGCGGGCGGTTGCCTTGGCCGACGGGCTGGAGGCGGCGTTTCCCGGCATGGTGCAGGCCCGGGACGGCGCGGTCGAGATTTTCGACCACGCCCGGCCCCTGGCGCGGATCATCGCCCGTCATTTCGACGCTTATGAGATGAGCCAGGCCGGGCACAGCCACGCGGTCTGAGCGTCGCCGATCGGTGCCTTACCGCCGCAGGCTTCTTGCCCCGGGGCGTGTTTTCGCGTCTTCTCTGCCGGAATTGCAGAGAAAGGGCACGCGTATGGATCTGATTGCCGAGCTAAAGCAGATCGTCGGCGCGTCGCAGGTTCTGACCGGGGCCGACACCGCGAAATTCGCCAGTGACTGGACCGGGAAATACCGGTTCCAGCCGCTTGCCGTGGTTCGCCCGGGCATGACGGACGAGGTCAGCGCGGTGATGCGGCTGGCGCATCGGACGGGAACGCCGGTGGTCCCGGTCAGCGGCAATACCGGGCTGGCGGGCGGCACCGAGGCGCAGGGCGCGCTGATGATCTCGCTGGACCGGATGAACCGCATCCGCGACATCCGCCCCGAGGCGCGGATTGCGGTGGTCGAGGCCGGCGTCGTGCTGGCGAATTTGCACACCGCGGCCGAGGCCGAGGGTCTGGTGTTTCCGCTGACCTTCGGCGCGCGCGGCTCTGCGATGATCGGCGGGGCGCTGTCGACCAATGCGGGCGGCTCGAACGTGGTGCGCTACGGCTCGACCCGGGGTCTGTGCCTGGGGCTGGAGGTGGTTCTGCCCGACGGGCGGGTGATGGATTTGATGAGCGAGTTGCACAAGGACAACTCGGGCTACGATCTGAAGGATCTGTTCATCGGGGCCGAAGGAACCCTGGGGCTGATCACCGCCGCGGTCGTGAAGCTGTTTCCGAAGCCGGCCGCCTATGCCACCGCGATGGTGGCGGCGCCGGGGCTGCCGCAGGCGCTGACGTTGCTCAACCGCCTGCAAGAGGCGACCGGCGGCGCGGTGGAAGCGTTCGAATACATGCCGCGGTCTTATGTCGAGGCGCATATGGCGATTTTCCCCGACGCGCGGGCGCCCTTCGAGCAGGCCTATGACGTGAACGTCATGGTCGAGGTCGGCGCGACCGCGCCGCGGGACGCCGAACCGCGGGCGGACGGATCGGTGCCGGTGGTGGACTTTCTGGAGGAAACGCTGGCGGCATTGATGGACGAGGGGGCCGTGCTGGACGCCGTCGTCGCCAAAAGCGAGGCGCAGCGCGCAGAGATGTGGAAGCGTCGCGAGGATGCCGCCGAGGTGACGCTGGGGCAGCTGCCGATGGTCAACAACGATATCGCGGTTCCGCTGGACAAGGTTGCCGTCTTTCTGGACCGGATGGGGGCGGCGCTGCCGGGGTTGGATGCCGGGGCCGAGGCACGAACCGTGGCGCATCTGGGCGACGGAAACCTGCATTACACCGTGCTGCCGGCCTCGCAGGACCCTCAGGTGCACGATGCGATCATGGAAACGGTCGAACAGGTGGCGCTGGAACTCGGCGGGTCGTTTTCGGCCGAGCACGGCATCGGGCTATCGAAGAAGCCGTCGATGGCGCGGCGGAAGAACCCCGCGGCGGTCGAGGTGATGCGGTCGATCAAGGCGGCACTGGATCCGACGGGGATCATGAACCCCGGGAAGGTGCTGCCGGACGAACATGGTCCGGGGTAGATCCGGCCAGAAGACCTCAAGTTATGCGATTGACGTGCGCGTCACGGTTTCTCTTCAATCCGCTGTCCGGTCCTAGCCCGCATCGAGAAATCGCAGCGGCTCTTCCACCGGCTCGGGCCTGGGCTCAAGACCGAGCAACCGCGCAAGCACCGTGGACACCTCGTCTGCGATGCGGTGGTGGACGACGGGGCCCAGCATTTCCCGGGCCGCCTGGGCCTCGAAGGGGCCAAAGGTCATCTGCCGCAATCCTGCGGCGATGTCGCCGGGATCTGCGATAACCTCGACAAGGGCGGCGGCGCGCGGCGCCACGGCGTTCAGCATGGCGCGGTCGACAAACACCGGATCGCGGCAGATCGTGCCGCCGGCGGCTTTGGAATAGGGCGCGTGATCCGCCGCCCAAAGCAGCACGACCGGCCCGCCGATCTGTTCGATCAGGGTGCGCATGCGGGCGACCCAGGCGGTCTGCAGTTCCTGCCGCACCTGGTGCAGCCGTTTGGGGCAGATCCGGGCCAGGCCGGTCAGCAGGTCGGCGGTGGAGTCGAAATTGCGGAAATCGACCTCGGGGTAGATCGCCTTTAGCGGTTTCGAGGCACGCAGGAAGCGTTCGTTGCGGCCCGGATCGACGGTGTAGTGCCGATTCGACATATTCGGCGCGCCCATGAGATGAACAACCGTGGCTTTCGCCATGGCGCAGATGTCGACCAGGGAATGGCAGCTTAGGAACGCATCGATCCCCGCCTTTTGGCAGCCGAGGTTGACCGTGGGCAGACCGAGCCTGCCTTCGATCAGGGCAGGGTAGGGGGCCTCGATGAAACGCCCGAAGGTCTCTGTGCCGCCGAGGCAGACGATATAGTCACCGCGCAGCCCTTGTTGCGGACCGCGGAACAAGTTCCTGGACGTACCGTAGTGGCACGGGAAATAATCTAGACCTTTGCCGACGGGACCCTGCGCGGTCATCGCACCCTCACTGCCTGACGCAGCCCCAACCCGATACACCGGATGACAGAGAAAGGTTGCCCGCCGGTTAAATTCATTCCGAAAATCTTATCGACAGGCGAAAGGGTGCGAGATCGCGCAGGGGCGCCGTTCGGTGCGGTTTGATCCAGATCGTTGCCTTGCGATGTTCGCCTGGTCGAATCTGGCATCATGGCCGAAATCAGGCGGAGCGGCGGATGATCGATCTGGTAGAGTTGCCGATCTGGGCCTTGGCCGTGGTCTTTGCCACCGCAGGCGGGATCGTCTGGGTCGCCGGGACGCGGCTGGCGGTGCATGGGGACGAGATTGCCGAGCGATGGAACCTTGCGCGGGAGTTCGTGGGGCTGATCTTCCTCGCTGCCGTCACCGAATTGCCTGAGATCGTGACGACCGTGACCGCCGCGCAGGTGGAAAACGCGGCTCTGGTTCTGGGCAATTTGTTCGGCGGCATCACGATCAATACCGCAATACTGGCCGTCGCCGACTTTTTCGCGGTCCGCTACGCGCTGACGTCCTGGCCGCGCAAGCCCACGCATGCGCTGGTGGCGGTGATGCTGATCGTGCTGCTGAGCGCGCTCTTGGCGGTGACGTTGGTCGGCGACGTCGTGCTCTTTGGACACGTCGGTCTCGGCGCGCTGTGCCTCGCCATCGGCTTTCCAGTGGTGATTGCCCTGCAGCGCCAGTTCGATCAGAAATCGAGCTGGGCGCCGGTGGACCTGCCGGAAGACGACGCTCCTCGCGGTGCTCTGGTGCGGTCTACCGCGCGGCTCGAAGGGCACAGCTCGGCGCGGCTTGTGGTGGAGATGGCGGGCTATAGCGTGTTGATCTTGATCTGCGGCGTGCTGCTGGCGCTGTCTGCGGACCAGTTGGCGGACCGCACCGGGCTCGGTGCCTCGTTCGTCGGGGTGGCGCTTCTCGCGGCCGCGACGTCGCTGCCCGAACTATCCACCACTCTCGCGGCGGCGCGGGTGGGGGCCTACACCATGGCGATCGCCAATATCTTCGGGTCCAACCTGATCATGCTGGCGCTGATCCTGCCCGCGGATTTGGCCTATGAAGCCGGTCCGATATTGAGCGAGGCGGGCGTCGCGGCTCAGTTCAGTATTGCCACCGGTATCGCGGTCACGGCGATCTATGTCGCAGGGATCCTGATCCGCCGGACACCAAGTATCCTCGATGCCGGGCTCGACAGCTGGCTGGTGATGGCCGTCTATATCGGCTCGCTCGCAACCTTGTATTTTATGGTTTGAACTCGTCGCGGACCGGCCTCAGACGCTGGAGCAGATGTATTTCATCTCCAGATAGTCCTCGATTCCGTGGCTGGATCCCTCGCGGCCGAGACCGGATTGCTTGACGCCGCCGAAGGGCGCGACCTCGGTCGAGATGATACCGGTGTTTACCCCGACGATACCGTATTCCAGACCCTCCTGGACGCGGGTGACCCGGCCGATGTCGCGGGCGTAGAAATAGGCGGCGAGGCCGAAGATGGTGTCGTTGGCCATCGCGATCGCCTCGTCGTCGGTGTCGAATTTGAAGAGCGGCGCCAGCGGGCCAAAGGTCTCTTCGGTCGCGACCGCCATATCCTGCGTCACGCCGGTGATGACGGTCGGTTCGAAGAAGGTGCCGCCAAGCGCGTGGGGTTTGCCCCCGAGCACGATCTTGCCGCCCTTTGCGGCGGCGTCGTCCACGTGCTGCTGCACCTTGGCGACGGCGGCCGCGTCGATGAGCGGCCCCAGGGCGGTGCCGTCATCCAGCCCGTCGCCCACCTTCATGGCTTCGACGGCGGCGCTGAGTTTCTCGGCGAAGGCGTCATAGATCCCGGCCTGTAGGTAAATCCGGTTGGCGCAGACGCAGGTCTGGCCGTTGTTGCGGTATTTCGACAGGATGGCGCCTTCGACCGCGGCGTCGAGATCGGCGTCGTCGAAGACGATGAAGGGCGCGTTGCCGCCAAGCTCCATCGAGCATTTCATGACCTGGTCGGCGGCCTGTTTCAGCAGGATGCGCCCCACTTCTGTCGAGCCGGTGAAGCTGAGTTTGCGCACCAGGGGATTTTCGCAGAACTCCTTGCCGATGCCCGAGGAATCGGTCGACGGGATTACCGACAGCACGCCCTTGGGCAGCCCCGCGCGGTCGGCGAGCACGCCGAGGGCAAGGGCCGACAGCGGTGTCAGGGTCGGCGGGCGGAGGATGATCGAACAGCCCGCGGCCAGCGCCGGGCCGACCTTGCGGGTGATCATCGCGTTGGGGAAGTTCCAGGGCGTGATCGCCGCGCAGACGCCGATCGGCTGGCGGATCACGGTGATGCGCTTGTCGGGCTGATGGCCGGGGATGGTTTCGCCATAGATCCGCTTGGCCTCTTCGGCGAACCATTCGATAAAGCTGGCGCCGTAGAGGATTTCGGCCTTCGCCTCGGCCAGCGGTTTGCCCTGTTCGGCGGTGAGGATAACGGCGAGATCGTCGGCATTGGCGACCATCTCGTCGAACCAGGCGCGCAAGGTGTTCGCACGATCCTTGGCGGTGCGGGCGGCCCAGTCCTTCATCGCCGCATCGGCGGCGGCGACCGCGCGCGCCGTCTCGGCACGCGAGAGGTCGGCGACCTCGGCGATGACATCGCCGCGGGCGGGATTGGTGACGGCGAAGGTGGCGCCGCTGTCGGCATCGGCCCAGTCGCCGGCGACATAGGCCTGGGTGACCAAGAGCGACGGGTCTTTGAGCAGGCTGGCGAGATTGGTGGCGGCGTCGAGCACGGTATCCTCCCTGGGCGATGGCGCGGGGGCTTTGTCACGCTATAAAGGCGCGGATGCAAGCTGGGAGTTGCGCGATGGACCTGACGGACGCCTATGAAAACGCCGCCTATATTCCGGGAGCCGACGCTTATCCTGAGATGTGGGCGGCCAAGGCAGCGGCGTTTCGCGAGGATTTGAGGGATCGGGCCCGGTGCGATCTGACCTACGGTCCGCTGGAACGCAACCGATATGACATGTTTCTGCCCGAGGGCGCGCCGGCCGGGCTGGTGATGTTCATTCACGGTGGGTATTGGCGGCGGTTCGACAAATCGCTGTGGTCGCATTTGGCGGCCGGACCCTTGGCTTGGGGGTTCGCGGTGGCGATGCCGTCCTACACGTTGGCGCCGCAAGCGCAGATCTCTTCGATCACGAGCGAGATCGCCACCGTGCTGGCGGCCGTTGCGGCCGAGGTGCCGGGGCCGGTGGTCGTGACGGGACATTCGGCGGGCGGGCATCTCTCGGCGCGCATGCGGTGCCGCGATGTCGGTTTGCCGGGTAATGTGGCTCGGCGGATCCGGCGGGTGGTGCCGATCTCGCCGGTGTCGGATCTGCGGCCGTTGTTGCAAACGGCGATCAACGACGATCTGCGGCTGGATGCGGCGGAGGCAGAGGCCGAGAGCCCGGTGTCGAAGACCGATCTCTGGCCGGCGGAGACAGTGGTCTGGGTGGGTGCCGATGAGCGTCCGGCGTTTCTGGATCAGGCGCGATGGCTGGCAGAGGCATGGCCCGAATCGGATTTACGCATTGCGCCGGGGCGGCATCACTTCGACGTTATCGAAGAGCTGGGTGAGGCCGACAGCCCATTGACGCAGGCGCTTCTGGACGGCGTGGCGTGATCCGGATGCGGCGTGCAAGGCGCGCCGACGGGGTCTGCCCATCCCCGGCTTCGCCTGCGGCGGAGCTTTGTCGCGCCTGGCCGATGAGGCGCCACGATCCGGCCTTTCAAAAAGCTGCAGAGATGATCCCACGCGCACATGTGGCGGGGGCAAGGCGCCCGGACGTGCTATGATGCGGTAAGGCTGGACCAGCAGGGCATTGCGTCGTTTGCAGCCGGTGCGGCGTGGAACACACCACGGGCAATGGCGCGGGCGAGGCAGAGCGCTGCGGCGTGGCCGAGGGCAAGGGTGTCGCCGCCGGGATCCAGCAGGGGCCTTTCCCCCGTGGCGGCGGCAAAGATCAGGTCGCCGTCAAAGGGTGTGTGGCTGGGGACCAGCGCGCGGGCGATGCCGTCATGGGCCGCGACCGCCATGCGCGTCGCCTGTGCTTGCGTCAGGGTCGCGTCCGTGGCGACGACGGCGATGGTCGTGGCCTCGCCCAGGCGATGACGCTTGGTGACGAAAGTGTCGCCCGGATAGGACGGGGCCGGTCCGAGGCCGCCGAATTCGGCGGAAAGCTCGAAGGGGGCGGCCCAGAAATGCGGGCTGTCGCCGACGGTGGCGGAGCCGAGCGCGTTGACCGCCGCCAGGGCGCCGACGGTGTGGCCGGAGGGCAGAACCAGCGATGCCGAGCCGAGCCCGCCCTTGAGCGTCGCCGTGATGCCGCCGGTGCCGGCCCCGGCGGTGCCGAGGGCAAAGTCCGGGGCGGCGGCGGCAATGGCGGCGCGGCCGAGGCCACCATAGGGATTTGTCCGCCAGCCCTTGTCGCCGCCGTTGGCGAGATCGAACAGGATCGCGGCGGGGACGATGGGCACGCGGGCCGGGCCGACCGCGAAACCGCGGCCCTGGTCCCGCAGGGCATCGGCGACGCCCGAAGCCGCGTCGAGACCGAAGGCGGAGCCGCCGGCCAGAACCAGCGCGTCGGCACGTTGCACCAGCCGGTCGGGGGCCAGTGCGTCGGTCTCGCGCGTGCCGGGAGCGCCGCCCATGACGTGCACCGCGGCGACGAAGGGGTGATCGGCGGTCAGGACGGTGACGCCGGATTTCAACGCGTGGTCCTCGGCATTGCCGACCCGCAGGCCGGCGATATCGGTGATCAGGTTCTTCGGCCCGGCCGACGGCATCCGGCCCCGTTCGCCGCCAGGCCGCGGGGCAGAGGGGACAGGCGCGGTGTGCCGGTGGCGGGCCGTCAAGACAGGCCCCGCGTCCGGATCGGGCGAAAGGCACCGATGCGGCGCAGCAGCGGGGTGGCCTGAAAGAGCTGCGCGCCCGGGATCAGCGCTTCGGGGAAGACCACCACCAGCGTGCTGTCCAGCCCCTGTTGCTCGATGATCCAGGCGGCATCGTTGATCTCGAACACATGCGCCAGCCGCTTTTCCGGATCGCCCTGGATCACCTCGACATGGTCGAGATCGAGGACCAGCCGATGCTGGTCGGCGGCGTCGAGAAGATGCGCGAAAACCAGCGGCTGGCTGGTGAATATCCCGGCAAAGACGGTGGCCTCGGTCATATGCAGCGCCCGCCGTCGACTTCCATCGCCACGCCGGTGATCAGGCCGGCCTCGTCCGAGCAAAGATAGCAGGCGGCATTGCCGAGGTCCTCGGGCGTCGAAAAGCGGCCCATGGGAATGGTGGCGAGAAACTGGGCCCGGCGCTCGGGCGTGTCCTCGCCGAGAAAGCTTTTCAGTAGCGGGGTTTCGCCCGCGACGGGGCAAAGCGCGTTGACGCGGATGCCGAACGGGGCGAGCTCGACGGCCATGGTCTTGGTCGCGGTGATCATCCATCCCTTCGACGCGTTGTACCAGTTGAGATTGGGGCGGGGGCTGAGACCGGCGGTGGAGGCGATGTTGAGAATTGCGCCGCTGCCACGGGATTTCAGGTGCGGGACCAGGTGCCTGGCGGTCAGATAGACGGATTTGGCGTTGACGGCCAGAACGCGGTCGAACTCGTCCTCGGGCACCTCCTCCATCGGCATCGGCAGATGTGTGATGCCGGCATTGTTGACAAGGATGTCCACATGGCCGAGCGCGGCGATTGCGGCCTCGGCCAGTGCATGCACGCCGGTGTCGTCCGAGACGTCGGTCTGCAGGTGAAAGCCGTTCAGTTCGGCGGCGACATGGCTGGCGGCATCCCCGTCGATATCGGCGATCATGATCCGCGCACCCTCGGCGGCGAATTTGCGCGCGATCCCGGCGCCGAAGCCCGACCCGCCGCCGGTGACGATGGCCGTCTTGTCCTTCAGTCGCATAGTCCCTCCCGGCGTGGTTTCGTTGTATCTTACCGGCGATGCGGCAAGGAACAAGGAGGCGCAGATGATCACTGGCGCGCATATGGTTCTGTTTTCGAAGGATGCCGAGGCCGACCGGGCGTTCCTGCGCGACATTCTAGGCACCGCCCACGTCGACGCCGGCGGCGGATGGCTGATATTCGCGCTGCCGCCGTCCGAGATGGCGGTGCATCCCGATGCGGCGGGTGGCCGGCAGCAGATCTACCTGATGACCGACGATGTGGCGGCATTGAAGGCCGAGATGGAAGGCAGGGGGGCCAGGTGCACAGAGCCGGTGGACGAAGGCTGGGGGGTGCTGATGACGGTCACTTTGCCAAGCGGGGCTGCGCTGGGAGCCTACCAGCCGCGGCATCTGGTGCCGGGATAACGACCGCCCGCGTCGCGCTCCGCTGCCGGGACTGTTTTGCGAAACGCGTCATTCGGCTGCAAGGTAGGGGCGCGATCCGTACCGATTCGATAAGGAGATTGTTCATGACCAAAGTCCGAATCGCGACGTTCAACTGCGAAAACCTGTTTGCCAGATACCGGTTCGGCCAGAACGTGCCTGCGCCGATGCCGGAGTTTTCGATAAATGATCTTTCCTTCGATATCCATTCGACGCGATCCAAACGCATCACCGGGAAAGCGATCAAGGATATCGACGCGGATATCGTCTGTCTGCAGGAGGTTGAAAACCAGCCGGTTCTCGACCGATTCAACAGCGAGTTCCTGGCCCGGAGCCGGAACAAGCGCTATCGCCACCGGGTGTTAATCGACGGCAACGATCCGCGTCACATAGACGTCGCGTTCCTGTCGCGCTATCCGATCAAGTCGATCCGATCCCACCGGCACGACCGCAACCCGGCAAATACAGCCCAGGCGTTTTCGCGCGATTGCGTGCGGGTGGATATCGACGTGGACGGGGATGTGCTGACGTTATACGGCAATCACTTCAAGTCGATGATCGGCGGGCGCAGGGATACAAGAGCCCGGCGTGTCGATCAGGCCGAGCGTGTGCATGAAATCCTGACCGAGGATTGGGGGCCGGATTTCGAGGGCGATTTCGTTGTTTTGGGCGATCTGAACGACTATCCGCAGCGGGGCGACGGGACCACCACCGCCCTGGGCAAGCTGCTGGATGACGACAATCTTGTTAACGTGAACGACCGGCTGCCCCGCGACGACCGCTGGACGCATTACTTTGCCCGCGAAAACGAGTATCGCCAGTTGGACTATCTGCTTTTGTCGAAGCAGCTGGACGACGCATCCGGCAATCCGGTTCCAGAGCGCGAACTGCGCGGGCTGCCGTGGCGTGCGGATGAAGTCGACACAGACCGGTATGACGATGTCGGGCACAGTTCACCCAAAGCTTCCGATCACGTCCCGCTTTATGTGGACGTATTGGTGGGCGAGGCGAACGCCTAGGGGTTGGCGAGTGGCAGCGTTGATGTGAGAGGCGGGGCGGGCATCGGCCGATCGTCGGCTGCGAAGTGGCCTGCCGCCGGATCAAATAGCATGGCCCGATCGCTGGCGCCGCGCGTCAGATCGGCGGGAAACCCCGCTCCGCACCAACGCCGGTCGAATGCGCCCGTTTCGGAGCGCATCCCCATTTAGCCGTTCGGAAAATAGTCCTCGCACGCGCCCTCGCGGTAGACATCCGCGGTGCAGCAATGCAGGCCGCCGCCGAAGGCGTAGGCGTCGCGTAGCTCGACCTCGACCACCTCCATCCCCAGCTTGTCCATCTGGTCCGCCTGATAGACCTCGGATTTCTCGACGCAGACCGTCTTGGGATCGAGCACAAGGACGTTCATGCTGAGCCACACGCTGGAATAACACAGCGGCGGCGGCTGGTTATGGGCGGGTTGGGCGGCATCGGCGATTTGCCAGCCGTTCCGTTCGAACATTGCGCGCTGGTCCTGCGGCAGGCGGCGCTGGGGATTGTTGAGGATCAGACCGGGCCGGAGCGGCGTGAAGGTTGCGTCGATGTGGATCGGGTAGGGGTCGCCGGGGAAGTTGACCGCATGCACCCGGTGATCGGGGAAATGGCGGCGCAGCCACTCGATGCCCTTGAGGTTGGTGGTGAACCCGTGCTGCACGACGAGGTCCTTGCCGAAGCGCAGGACGTCTGCCGCGTCGAAGAGCGGTTCCTCTTCGGTGGTGACGAAGAATTTCCGGGCGGCCCATTCCAGCCGCTTGGCCTCGCCGATTTTGTCGGAGAGGTAGTCGGGGTGGTAATCCGCGTCCGTCAGGCGCGGTTTCGGGGCGGCCTCGTGCCGGAAGTTCGGATCTTCCTCCCAGTATCGCTGCATCAATGGGCGGTAGCAGAGGTATTCGAACCACCGGCAGCGATAGGACATGGTCGCTTCGAGGATCTCATGGCCTACGGTCAACAGCACGTCGCGCGGCGGCATACAGCCGAACTGGCTGTCGGTGTGGAAATCGGGTGTTGTGATGGACTGGGCAAAGTCGACGGGCGTGGGCCGGTCGACGCGGATGCCGCGCTTGCGCAGCTGGTCGGCAAAGTTGTCCAGCAGCTCGTTCGCCCGGTCGATGGTTTCCTGCGGGCGGCGGCCCCATTGGCCCCGCATGTCGCTGTCTTCGGGCACCTTGGCATCCAGCGCGGGCTCGGCCGGCGGAATGTGGCAATCGTCGGCCCGGCCCACGATCACATGGCGCAATGCGTCCCATTCGTTCCAGCTCTTGACCTGGGTTTTGTCGGCTGACCAGACCATCGCGCCCTCGCTTTTCCTGCAGTTTCCGCCAGATGGCCGAAGTCTTGGCGCCGCGCAAGCCGGGAAATGCCGGTACATGCCCGCCAATGCGTCCGCCACAAATCCCTAACAGGCCTGTTTCGCCGCTCTGCGCCGCCGGCCCGGCACTGGCCGAGATGAATTTCAACCGCATCGCATCCTTCCCGGTGATCGCCAACCTGGCCGAGGCCGAGGACCAAAGCCGCGAGTCGAGCCCCGAGATCATCGACGTGACCGCGGACGGCATCGTCCGGGCCGTGAACGGCAGCTTCTACCTGGTCCAGCCGTCGATCTTCGAGATCGGCACCACCCAGAGGCCCGCAAGGATCGTCGACGTGATCCGCGTCGTCCGTCAGGACGGCAACCCGGCCCAGCGGATCGACATGGAAGGCATCGCGCTCGATGGCGAGGGCGGTTTCTACTTGGCCAGCGACGGCTGCACCGGTCGGGTCATACCGCGTGCGATCTGTCATGTGACTGCAGAAGGTGTGATCCGGAACCGCACGGGCGAGATCTGCCTGCCGCCGGAGTTGATGGCGGTCGGGCGCCGGTTCGGGGTCGAGGGTGTCACCAAGGTCGGCGAGACGATGTTCTTCCCGATCGGTCAGGTGGACTGGTCCACCCAAGTCGAAGAGGCTGCGACCGTACGAGATGCGCGGCGGACTTCCCCCGCCCGTGTTCTGTGCCGTCCGCAGGCATGATCCGTGTCAAGGACGTCCTGTCCTGCGCCCGATAGATTAAAGCGCACAGCACTTCGGGGGAGGGGGGGTGATGTTTTCAAGAATTCTGACGTCCTTGGCTTTCTGCCTGCTCACGACTGTGGCTGCACAAGCCGCCTATCACGAATACTATGACGGCACCGGCTATTGCGGCGCGATGCGGCTGGAGCAGTTCACCGACGATCTTGCAGCCCACGACAGCTGGACAGCCGAGATGCAGGCCGCGGCCAATGCCGCGCGCGCCGAGGCCGCAGATGGGTGGGCCACCTACCGGTCGGCGGTCATCGCCTACTGGCAAGCCCGCCAGGGGCAGATCAAGGAACTGATCGATTATCGCAGGCAGGGCGGTGTCCGCGGCCTGACGACCTGGGATCTTGAGAACGACAAGCTCGGCGCGTCCGACCGGCTGCGCCCGCTGTTTGAGGCGATCGAGGGCAAGAAGCTGATCACCTCTTTCAAACCCCGCGTCATGAGCATCGATGACGCACTGGCCAACGCCACGCGGATCATGAATTCGATGCTGCCATCGGCCGCCGCGCTGACCGCCAATCCGCTTGGCCTGATCGAGGCCACCGCAACCGATCCGTGGATGCGCGGGCCGCATAGGCCCGGCGTGCCGCTCGACATCGCCACGCTGCTGTCGCGCGCGGCCTACCTGCAGGCGCTCAGCGACATGGCCGCCGCGGCGCAAACCGGCATCTACGAGGTGCTGCCGACCTACGAATGCTTGTCCTATCTCAGCCAGCAGGCGATGTTGGTCTATGACGTGCTGTCGGACGCGGGTCTCACCCGGGCCCAGGCGTTCTGGAACTTTCACACCGCGATCGAGGATCTTGGACCGATCTCGCAAGTTCTGGGTTTCATCCTGATCGTGCCGAACCCGGCAGGCCAGGCACCTTTGTTGCGCGACATTGCGGACACCTTCGACGCCGCGGCCGAGACGGTGCGGTTGGTGCCGCTGATCCAGGCCGGGTTGGAGGCGTCGCTGGCGCATGTCGAGGGCGTGCCCGGAACAGAGGTCGGGCAGCAGTCCTATGACGCCAGCATCCTGCCCGAGGCGTTTTCGGCCTTTGCCGGGATCGCCCCCGATGTCGCCGCATTCCGGACGCTCTTCAACGACGGCGCCGCAGCGATGGAAGCGCTTGCCGCGCAGGCGCCGTCGATGGACGACGATGATATTGTTGCCGCATATTTCCAGATCGTCGGGGCCCATTTCGGCGGGGTGAGCGACGCCTATGGCCTATTAGAACAGGTCTCGCAGTATATGCCGCGCCACGAACGCGATATCCTGGAAGACATCGCGCTGTTCCCGTCGCCGTTCCACAGCCCGATCGTCGATGCGATGTACCCCCTCGAAGATCAGATCGGCGCTGCGATCTGGCACACCCGTGCGGCGCACCTGGCGATGCAGGCGGTCCTGGCGAACTAGGCCACGGTCAGCCGTCGCGCGCGTCGTAGAGCGCCCGTGACCGCGCCACCGCGTCGCGTGCGTCAAGCGCCCAGGCGGCAAGCGGTTCCAACGCCCCCAGCAGCGACCGGCCGAGATCGGTCAGTTCATAATCGACCCGCGGCGGGATCGACGGCGTCACGTCCCGCGTGACGTAGCCGTCGCGTTCCAGCTTGCGCAGTGTCTGGGTCAGCATCCGCTGCGAGATATCGGGAATCGCGCGCTTCAGTTCCGAAAATCGCTGTGACCCGGGTTTCAGTCCGGTGATCACCAGGATCGTCCATTTGTCGCCGACCCCGTCCAGGACGTGCCGCACCGGGCAGATATTGGGATCATATTCGATGCCGCCGGGACCGGTGGGCATGGCGGTTCCTTTCCGTAACCGGGTATCGAAAAAGTGCCGTCTTCCGTTGCGGGAACTGGGCCTTAATCTCTCAAGTATTGATTCGTAACTGACTTCTCGGGAGAGAGCAAATGCAACTTCTAGACCGCAGAACCTTCCTCGCCCTCACCGCTGGCACCGCCGCTGCCGGGCTTGCCGCCCCGGCCCGCGCCGGATTGTCTGGTGCAGAGATCTTCACTGCCGATCCCTTTGGCGGTGTGGTCGATTCCACCGTCATCCTGGGCGAAGACAGCGCGGTGCTGATCGACGCGCAGTTCACCCTGCCCAATGCCACGCAGCTTGCGGATGTGATCGCGGCGACGGGCAAGCGGCTCGAGACGATCCTAATCACCCATGTGCATCCCGATCACCACCTCGGGCTTGCGGTCATTATGGACCGGTTCCCAGAGGCTAGGCCGGTGGCGCATCCCTCGATCCAGCCATTGATCGAAGGGGCGGCGCAGGGTCTCTTGGACTACATGAAGGCGGGGCAGCCGGACAACTTCCCCGACCGCGTGGTGATCCCCGAGGCGCTGGAGGGCGATGCGATTCTTTTGGAGGGCGAGCGCATCGAGGTGCTGGACCCGATGCATGGCGATACCGACCTGATCAGCGCAGTGCATATCCCCGCGCTGGATACGTTGGTCGCCAGCGACTTTGCCTATACCGGCACGCATGCCTGGGTGGCCGAAAATACCACGCCAGAGAAGATCGACATGTGGCGCGCGAGCCTCGCCAAGCTGGAGGCGATCGGCGCGGGCACCGTGGTTCCGGGGCACCGCAGCACCGATGCCATGAACGACGCCAGCGCCTTTGCCGCGACCCGGGCCTATCTTGACCAGTGGCAAGCCGCGCTTGCGTCGACCTCGACCGCCGAAGAGTTGAAGGCGGCGATGATGGACGGCAACGAGGGCCTTGGACTGGGATTCGCGCTCGACCGTGCGGTCGGGGCGGTGTATCCCGGCTGAACCCACTGATATCGTTGAAAACCTCCCCCTCTTCTTGGGAGGGGGAGGAGTATATTTTTGGCCACGCGCGGTCCAAATCCGGATGACGCCACGCTGCAAAGCGGTTAAAGCTCCCCATATAACGTGCACGTAATTGGCCAGACGGGGAGACGCATGAGCGATTTCGACGCGCAGATCAAAGAGTCCCAGGACCAGATTGCCGAGGCGCGCCAGCGTATGCAGGCGCTGACCGGGCGGATCGAGGAGATCGGGACGAAGATCAGAACCGGCGATGACATTTCTGTCGATATCGAGAACGCGACGCTGGAAGACGTGCACGCCCATACCGATCTGATGAACGCCAATATTGCCGAACTCATCATGGGGCTCGACGACGTCACGGCGGCGTTTTCCAAGGATTTCGACGAGATGCGGTCGAGGACCGGCTGGGAGGGGTTCGTCGGTATCTTCAGCCGCGGCAAGGCCGAATCGATGCGTCAGGAACGCATTCGCGCGGCCAATATCGACGACAAGCTACAGGACCTGATCGGCAAGTCCGATGTGATCGTGAAGCTTCTGGAAAACCAGCTGGGCCTGCTGAACGAGCAGAAGGATAAGGTCGAAGCCAACCTGTCCGGCACGCTGGAGGACCGCGAGGTCACGGTGGGCGAGCTGGAGGGTCTGCGCGCCGAGATCACGGCGATGGATCCCAGGATCATCGAGCTGGAAAACAAGATCAGCGTCGAGCAGGATGCCGCGGCGCGGACCAAGCTGGAATCGGACCTTGCCGAGGTGAACGCGCAATACAACGAGATGGTCCAGCAGGAGCAGGTGAAGCTGGCCAAGAGCCAGACGCTGGAGCGCTATATCGAAAAGGGCAAGTCCTGGGTCGACAGCTTGCAGAACCAGGCGGCGACGCAGATGGTGCTGATCAACAAGCTGCAGACCGACACCAAACAGCGGGTCGTGCTGTACGACGCGCTGACCAAGTCGCTGAAGACCGCCCAGCAGCAGGACGTGGCGCACCGGATCAACGAGATCGGCGTCGAGACCGACAAAGAGGCGCAGGCGGCGATGGCGGCCATCGGTACGGCGACGAACCAGCGCATGGCCGAGATGATGGAGGCGCACGAGGACCACATGGTCTATGCCCGCAAGGTGCTGGAACAGAAGGCCAAGGCGGACGAGCGGTTCGCGCGCCGGTTCGCCGAGATCGTCGAGAAGCACGACAAGAACCTGTATGGGGCGTAGCGGATGAGCACCGGCGAGCCCATATGGCCGCTTGTGGTTCTGTTTGTCCTGGCCTTGCTCGCCGGATTGGACATTTGGCTCGGCCACCCCCGGATCGGCGAGCGCGGGATGCTGGCCATCTTCGCGGGACTGGCTGTGGTTGCGGTGGTCCTGAAATGGGGTGTCCTACAGCGCAGACACCGAGGTCGAACGCTCAAAGGTACGCATTCGGATCCAAAGCAGCATGACCGACGTTGACCTCACCCGCGACCACACCGGGCTGACCGACACCTTCGCGGCGCGGCGGTATTTCCGAAAATTCGAGGCGATCACCGCCCATATGGTCCGGGTGGCCGGCGTGATGGAGCGCGAGGGGACACTGTCGAAGCTCGACGCGCGGGTTCTGGGCAAATATGTGCAGGCGATTGCCGAAACCTTTCGCGCCCTGTCGCTGAAATACCTTCTGACAGGGCGCGATACCGGCACCTTCTTTGGCTCGCTCGCCATCGACCGGGTCGAAAGCGGATTTCCGATCTTCCGCGAGCTTCTGACCATGGCCAACGACGCCCAGCAGGCCGGGCGGCATCTGGCGGGAACGCGGACGGCCGGTCAGCTGAAGGACGCGATGATCCGGCAGATCGTCGGCGATCTGGAAATTCCCACCAAGCTGCAATTCGCCATGTCGCAGCGGCTCTATTACGAAGCGCTGGAGCAAGGCGGGCTGTTCTGGGCGCAGAACGATCCGCAGGCGCAGTGGCTGGGCGATCTGGAGGGCGGGCGGCGGCGTTATCTGCTGCATTGGGCGGTCTATGACAGCCAGGTCAACCTGCCGACGATCTACCTGATGGAGCTGGAGGATTCGGGCCGCACCGGCCTGCCGGTGGACGACCGCCGCTGGCCCGAGGCGCAGGCCGCTCTGATGGCGCAGTCGGTGGCGGGTTTGAAGTTGTTGACGATCGCGCAGGGCTTCGACCGGGATTTCGACGATCTGCACCCCAAGCGGCTGCGCCGGTTCCATGTGGGCCCGATGTATTCCAGCGCGTTCACACGGCAGACGGGCCCATTGCGCGCCGTGCTGGAAGAGGCGCGCGCCCCGGCCGGGCAGGACTGGGCGCTGGTCTGGACGGTGGAGACGCTTGAGAGCGAGCGGGTGATGCAGGAGCGCGCGGGCTGGTTCGGCAAGGTGGACCGCGAGATCTTTGCCCTGGACCCGTTCGCGGGCAGCGCCGCCGACACCGGGGCGACGTCGACGAAGCGCGCCCTGATCATGCCGGCGCGGCCCTATCAGGTGCTGGCGGAAAAGAACCCGCCGGGATTCCGCGAGGTGCGCAAGTTCGTGGTGTCGCCCTCGGGGCAGGTGGTGAGCTACTGGTGAGGGTACCGCCGTCAAACGGAGTGCCGTCTGCAGGCAATCCCGATTTCGCCGCGCTTCGCGCGCCGTGGGCGAGGGGGCTATCTGCCCCCTCGCGCTTCCCACAGGATATTCTGGGCCAGATGAAGAGGAGCCTTTGATGAGCGTGCCGGCCGATCGCATGGAGTTGCGCGAAGAGGAGATCACCGCCCATTACGGCGCGGCCCTGTCGATGCTGGAGGGTTTCGACCACACCCCGCGCATCGCCGCGGCGGCGGCGAAACCGGTGGCCGGGCGGTCGCCGGGGATCGGCACCCGGCGGCGGTTCCGGTCGACGACGCCGGGGCTCGTGGGCCGGTCGACCGCGCGCCCCGAGGGCGTGCGGCTGCTGGAGCGGATCGAAGGGGCGGACGGAAGCGATGCGCTGATATCGCCTGTGCAGGCCACGGTCATGCAGGGGTTGCGACGGGCGATTGCCGTCGCATTGGCGGTGGGCGAGGCGTTTTCCGGCACCACCGGGCTGAAAGAGCTGAAGCGCGAGAATCTGGAGGGGCGGCTGTCGTCTGCAAAGTCGACCGAATTCTCGGAACTGCTCGCCGCCGAAGCGCTGGCTGTGCTTTACACCTTCGCCAACGCCACGGCGTTTCTGCTGTCTGCCTCGGCCAGCGAAGCCACGGTCGAGATCGGCGGTGTCGAGGAGGTGCTGACCGACAACGCGCAGCTTGCCCTTCACGGCGCGCTTTGGGAGCTGGATCAGGACCTTGAACGGTTCGCCGACAGCGAGCCCAGGATGGTGGCCACCTGCCTGGCCTTTGCCGAGATGCTGATGGAAAAGGTGGCCCTGCGCGCCCAGACGGCCCCGCGCCTTGGCCCCTTCACCGGCGCAACCTACCATGTCGAGGCCGACGATTTCACCATCCAGGGTTTCGCGCCCGCGCGCCATGCCCGGGGCACGCGTCTGACTATGCAGTTCAAGGAACCGCATCAGGTCGTCGGCAACCACATCGCGAAATACCAGGCGATGAAGCTGGCCAAGATGCTGATGGCCTATGATTTCGACCGCAAGCTCAACCCATTTGCCGAGCTTGGCGGCTTCATCTTCACCTTCATGGGCGACGGCAAGCCGGGCACCGGCAAGACGACCCTGATCCAGATGATGGCCGGGCTGATCCACGGGTATTGCCAGATCGCCGGCTATCCGTTCCGCTATCAGAACTTCTCGATCGACCAAATCGACAGCTATCAGGGCAAGTCCGGCCAGAACGCCAAGGCCTTCATCGACAACGTGCTGGATCCCAACGTCATCGGCTTCGGCACCGTCGACGACATCGACCAGATCGCGGGCAAGCGCGGCGACCGGCAATCCAGCGCCGGGCAGCAGGAGGTCACTGCGGTGCTGATGGAGGCGTTTTCGGGCGCCAACACGGTGGTGCGCGGCAATTGCACCTTCGGCATGTTTTCGAACTACCCCGAGAATGTCGACGACGCCCTGCGCCAGCGGGCGGGCGCGCGGTTCCTGGTCGACGGGCCGCAGACCCGCGAGGATTACATCGACATCCTGGCGCTGTTGATGGGCAAGAACCACGACATCCCGCTGGGGTCGCACGATCTTTACGCCGCGCAGGAGATCAAGCGCGCGGTGGCGGCGTCGTTCGAGGGCCATGGGCGGCCCAAGGAGGCGGGGCTGCTCAGGGTGTGGGAGCGGGTCGAACGCGAGATCGGCAATCTCGATGACATCGCCAAGATGGGCGCCTATCTGAAGGCGATCCAGGAGGCCGACGACCGGTTCACCGGCCGCGCGATCAAGAACATCACCGACGCGGTCAAGGTCCGCGCAATGGATTTCGAACTGCCGGACGAATGGATGGAGGAGCCCGACCTGTTCCTGTTCAAGCCTTACGACGAAAAGCTGGGGATGATCGGCGATCTGCGCCAGCAGATCACGGTCGAGATGGTGATCCAGGAAATCAACCGCTATGCGGACAGCGAGTTTCGCTATGCCGACAAGTCCGACGAGGTGGCGATCGAAACCGCGGTGCGCGAGATGGGCCGGATGGAAGAGGCGCGGCGGCGCTATGCGGAGCGCAAGACATGATCGGTGCGGTCCTTCTGACCTTTGGCTTTCTCGTCGCGATTGCCACGATCTGCGGCGTGCTGGCGGCGTTCATCGGCCATGGCTATCTGTGGCACCTGTTCCCGCGCGATATCACCAGCACGGCGTCCGGGGCCACGGGCGGCGTGGTCTGCGCGGCGATGGTGTTCGGATTTCTCTGGACGCTGAACCCCGACCCGCCGGAGCGCGACGGCCCCCCGAGCGTGGGCGGCACGGCGACGATGACGACGTTTTCGGGGCTGTTCTGGCTGCCGCTCTATCTTTACGCCTTCAACGCCATCGCCCGGCGGCGCCGGTCCGAGGGGGAGTGAGCAGCAGTGATCCAGACAGAGCCCATCGGCCTTGTCAACACCGGCCTGCCGCTGGTGTTACTGGGCGCGCTGGCGCTGGTCTTGCCCCGGCTGCTGATGCGGCGGCGGACGCGGTCGCACTGGGAGGTGGCGCTGGCGATCTGGGCCTCGGCCGGGTTCCTGCTGCTGGCAGGCGCTGTGGTGTTCGCGGTGATCTACGGCGCGCGCGGGATCGGTATCGGCACGGCGCTGGCCGAGGCGCCGCTGGCCACGGCTTGGTTCTTTCTGCGGCTTTCTGGTTTCGCGGCAGTGGTTTGGATGCCGCTCTTGGCTCTGGTATGGTTGGGCATGGCGCAGGCGGTGGAGAGGCGGAAGGGGGAGGATTCGGTCAGAAATGGATAGCCATGTCCGGAAGCGATGTTCCGCCCGGCGGCACGCCGGGCAGCGCCCGCCCGCCCCCAAGGCGGGCGCTTCGCACCCACCTCGGGCGGTCGCCGCCCGTCTCTGTTTGGAACTTCGGCAATGAAACGCCTCATCGAAAAAGGCCTGATGTTCGGCAACCTCATCGAGGTTGCCTCGCCCGCGCTCGTGGAACGCTACAACCGCGCGCTCGAACACCTGTCCGGCAAGACGACCAAACTCGAAGACTTCCACATCGACATCTCCGGCTATTCGCCGGAGATCGGCCATGAGCTGGACGATCACCTCTATCTCAATCCCCAAGGATGCAACCGGCAGTTCATCCTGCTGACGACCGAGCAGAAGACCGCGCCGCTCCTGAACGCCAAGTTCTCGTTCTCGCGCGACATCCTGCGCGACTATATCGAGGCCAACGAGGCGAAGCTTTTCGCGCTGATCACCCGCGACGCCGTGGCGGGCGAGCTGATGAACTCGGTCTACGACCTTGCCACCCCGGTGCGGCTGTTCGACATCCGGCGGATCACCGTCGAGGCCGATACCACCGGCGGCGACGTGAAAAACGCCCGCTCGCTGCAGGACAAGATCGAGCGGTTCCGCACCGAGGACGACGCCTGGTGGGACGACGTGCTGATCGCCGAGATGATCGGGCTGGCAAAACAGACCGGCGACGTGACGCGGAACCCGGTGGACCTGGGCGCGGTCACGGTGGAGACGGAAAGCTATTGGACCGCGCATTTCGGCGGCATGTACCTGTTCCGCGACGTCGAGCACCCGGCGCTGTTCACCGTGGGCGAAGCGCCCGGCGCCATTCCGATGGACCACGTCTATCCGTTGCAGGCCCATAACCATGTGGCGAAATTCTTTGAACTCAACGGGTTGACCGAACCCATCGTCAAGGCGCGCAACACCGATGCCGCCGCGATCCTGCGCCAGAAGATGGATTTCATCCTCGTCGACGTCGCCGCCACGCTGGGCCAGAACCTGGCCGGCGCGACGCGGCGCGATCTTCGCATGCTGGCGCGCAGCCTCGGCTCGGCCCTGCCGGACGAATTCCACGGGCTCGCCGACCTTCTGCGCTGGGTCGACGGCGGCGGCAGCTGGCCCAAGATCACATCGGCCCATCCGGCCTATTTCTATACGCTGCGCGCAGGCCCGACAAAACACCGCGACCTGGTGAACCAGATGCTGGCGGAACTGACCCCGCTGGACGTCCGGCAGCTGTTCATCTGCCACAAGGAGCTGTTCTACCAGACCTACCAGGGCTGGGCCGACGGCAAGAAGGCCTTTGTCGCCGATTTCCTGGAACGCGAATATCAGGTGGACAAGGCCGGTACCCGCGCGGCACTCTTTGGCCCGGAACCGGGAATGGAAGAGCCCGCGCCGCCCCCGCCGCCGAAACCAGATCGCATGATCGATCTGGTCGGCCCCTGGGGCGCGGTGCGGCGGAGGTAGAACATGGCGCTGATCCGGCTTGTGGTCTTCGGCTTTCTCGCGCTCAGCGTGATCTATCTGGCGATCTGGTTCTATTCCCGGTCGGTCCGGCGCGAGAAGCTTGAAAACCAGTGGGCCGCGGACCACCCGGACGGCGGCGACGCCGGCGCTCGGCGGGATTTCATCGAGACCGGCATGGCCGAGTATCAGGACAGCTTTCGTCCGAAACTGATCCTGCTGGTCTATGTGATCCCGACCGTGCTGGTGATCGCGGCCCTTATCGTCACGAACTGGAACTGAGTGCCATGCGCTATGTCAGACTGACCTTCCGCACCATCGTCGTCGTCTTCTTCCTGGGGCTTTTCCACTATGTCCTGCCGCAGCACGACATCGCCCGGATCACCCAGACCGAAGTGATCCGGATGGATTTCTCGTCGATCAACCGGATCTTCTTTGCGCAGCCCGACAGCGCCTCGCGGGAATTCGCAACGCGAGACATCCGGCTGATCCAGACCGTGCGGAAGAAGAGCTTTCTGCTGGGCTTCATCCGCCGCGATGCCGAGGGCGTGATGGTCTACCGCAACGAGGATACCGGCTGGATCTGGCCGCCCTACTTCAAGTTCGACAGTTCCGACCTGCAGGCCGCGGCGGCGGCAAACCTGTCGACGCCGGATCAGGAACAGTGGGTGTCGATCACCCATTACGGCTGGCGCAACCGGTTCTTCACGATCTATCCCAACGCCATCGCGATCCGCCCCGTCGAAGGGCCGGACGCCCGCATCATCCCGTGGTTCAACATCGTCTTCTTCGTCTTCCTGATCGTGGCGGTCCTGTTCGTGCGCGCCATGTGGCGGCAATTCCGCGAGCGCACCATCGATCCGGTGATCGAGGATGCAGGCGAGGCCTGGGACCGGGTCGAGGACCGGGCATCCGGCACCCGCGGGCGTCTGGGCCGCTGGCTTGACAGCTGGCGGTCGAAGCCGCGGCGGTAGGGCCGCAGCGCCCCTAAACCCCGCCGCCGTTCCGTTCAGCCGAGAACGTAGTGCAGCCGATCGAACCGGCGGCGAAAGTCGCGGACCCGCGGGGCCAGGTCCTCTGGCCGGTTGGCGCGCAGGCCTGCGGCGATCAGGCCCGCCAGTTCCGGCGCGTCCGCCTCGGTCAGGCCCCAGCGCACCAGTTCCGGCGTCCCGATCCGCAGCCCGTTCATGTCGCCCGGCACCTCGGCCAAGGGCAGCCCGATGCCGCAGGCCAGAAAGCCGGCGCGGCGAAGCCGCTTCGACGCGGCCTGCCCCCCGCCGAACCCCGCCGCTTCGACCGCGAACTGATGGGACCGGGTGAAGCCTTGCGTTTTGGCGAACACCGGCAGGCCCTCGGCGTCGAGCGCTTCTGCCAGTGCGCGGGCCACGACGATCATCTTGTTGGCGTAGCCGGCCCCGAATTCGCGCCAGTCCAGCATTGTCACGGCAAGGGCCGCCGACTTCGCCGCGTCGAAATTCGCCGTCATTCCCGGAAAGGCGATGGCGTCGAACCGTTCCGCCAGGGTGGCGTCGTTGGTGACGATCAGCCCCGCGGCCGGGCCGCCGAGGCTTTTGTAGGTGCTCATGGTCATGAAGTGCGCGCCGTCGGCCAGCGGGTTCTTCCATGCCCCTCCTGCGATCACCCCGCATTGGTGCGCGGCGTCGAACATCACCTTGGCGCCGACCTCGTCGGCAATCGCCCGCACGCCGGCGATTGGATGTTCGAACAGGTTCAGGCTGGCGCCGACGGTGATCAGCTTGGGTCGCACCTTGCGCGCCAAGGCGGCCAGCCCGTCGAGATCGACGGTGTAGCCGTCGGCGTCCACCGGCGCCTCTGCCGTGTGAAGCCCGTAAAGCCCGGCACAGCCTGAAAGGTGATGTGTCACATGTCCGCCGATGCTGGCCGGCGGCGCGATGATCGTGTCGCCGGGCTGGCACGTGGCCATGAAACCGTAGAGGTTGGCAATCGCGCCGGAGGGTACCCGGATCTCGGCATATTCGGCGCCGAACACCTCGGCGCAAAGCTCGGCCGCGATCACTTCGATCTCTTCGACCGCCTCCAGCCCCATTTCATATTTGTCGCCGGGATAGCCCAGTGACGGACGCGACCCGAGCCCCGCCGACAGCAGCGCCTCGGCACGCGGGTTCATCACATTGGTGGCCGGGTTGAGGTTGAAGCACTCGCGTTCGTGGATTTCCCGGTTGCGGTCGGCGAGGGTGTCGATGCGGTCGGCGATGGACGGGCTCGGGCTACGTGCAGTGCGCGATGCAATGTCCCGGACCAAGGCTTCGCAATCGGGAGGGACCCAGTGCCGGTGTTTCAGTTGCATTGCGCTTTCCCCTTATCGGTTTTGGCAAACCATGACGCGTGCGAGCCGGTCTTGCAAATCGAGAACGTCCGTGGCGCGCGCCGGGGCTTTGAAGGGTGCAGGGGGGCTGCGCCCCTTGATTCCGCGCCAGAAGACTGATTGCCAGCGTCCGCTCAAGGCCAGCACCAGTCAACTAAGTTTCGTCAAAGCGCAACTGCCTGTGGACATGAGCCGTGCGCAATGCGGCCAGACAGGTGCGGGACAGGTCCTTGCCCGGGATGTTAGGTATGCCGTGTCAGGTGGTCGCGATGTCCTGCGAAGTCGGGTTGCGCTACTCGCCCCTGCGCAGCAGGCGCTGTTTTTGGCGGCTCCAGTCGCGTTTGGCCTCGGTCTGGCGCTTGTCGGTCAGCTTCTTGCCCTTGGCGATGCCGATCTTCAGCTTGGCGATGCCGCGGTGGTTGAAATACAGAACCAGCGGCACCAGGGTCATGCCCTTGCGCCGGGTCTCGGACCAGAGCCGCGCCAGTTCCTTCCGCGACACCAACAGCTTCCGGCGGCGGCGCTCGGCATGTCCGAAGGTCTTGGCCTTGTCGTAGGGTGCGATGTAGCTGTTGACCAGCCATAGCTCGCCCTCGGCCACCTCGGCATAGCTCTCGGCGATATTGGCCCCACCCTGGCGCAGCGACTTGACCTCGGACCCTTCCAGGACGAGGCCGCATTCGAGATCGTCCTCGATCGCGTAATCGAAGCGCGCGCGGCGGTTCTCGCTGACCACCTTGTAGTTGGGATCGGTCTTGGTCTTGGCCATAACCGGGCCCACATAAGTGGCCGCATGCGCCAAGTCCAGTGTGTCGCAGGGGCTTGACGCCCGCGCGGACGGTCAAGATATCGGCGGTATGGTGGTGCAGCTTGCCCTCGGGACGCTTCTGATCGTGATCTCGACCCTGATCGCGGGCGGGGGCTATCTGGTGATGGAGCGGATGCTGACGCGGAACCAGCGCTGGCTTCTCAGGCCGCCGCACGCGCGCAAACTGCTGTTTCTGCTATGTGCCGCCGTGGTCTGGGTTCTGCTGATCGCGACGGCGTCGGTCTGGTTATGGGCGCTGACTTTCCTGTGGCTCGATGTGTTCATCACGCTCGAGGCGTCGGTCTATTTCTCGATCGTGGCGTTCACCACGCTCGGATTCGGGGACATCCTGCTGCCGCATGAATGGCGGCTCCTGGCGGGGATGACCGCGATCAACGGGCTCTTGATGATCGGGCTGCAGACGGCGATCCTGGTCGAGGTGCTGCGGCGCGTGCGCGCGGTCCAGGCGGAAGGGCGCGACTGGTCGTCCTGAGACGTCTCAAGGTGCAATCAAATCGATGCCGTGGTCCTGCAGTTCGTCGGGTTGCGGCGGCTGCCAGATGGTCTGCATGAAGTCGAACATCTCGCGCGTGACGTGAAGCGCGAAGGTATCGCCCTTTTCGGCATTGCGCCGCTGCACCCGCGCCCAGCGGGTGTGGATGTCGACATCGAGGAAGTGCAGCGCCACGGCTTCGCCGCGCCCGGCAGCCCAGTCGTAAAAGACAGTCCGTTCGGTGCGGTCGGTGAAGCCGCAGTCGAACACCACCGGGCGCCCGGCCTCCAGCACCTGTTCGGCGGTGTCGCGCATCTGGGCGCAGCTGCGCTGGACGCGTTCGTAGAACCATTCGAAATCGGACGCCGGGCTTCGGTCCATGAAGAAGAGGCGTGCGTTCCAGTCGTCGATGGAAAACCGCACGCCCCGCAGGTCGCGGCGCAGGCGTTCGGCATAGGTCGATTTGCCGGCACCGGTCAGGCCGGTGATCATGTGAACCCGGGCGGTCAGTCGATAAGGCCGGCAAAGACCATCGCGTCGACGATCGCCTGTTTGGTCGAAGGCTGCAAATCGACCAGCGGCAGGCGGACGTCGGGGCTGCATTTGCCGAGAACCGAGACGCCGTATTTGGCGCCGCAGACGCCCGGTTCCGTGAAGACCGCCCTGTGAAGCGGCATCAGCCGGTCCTGGATTTCGAGCGCCTTGGCATAGTCGCCCGCCGTGCAAGCGGCCTGCAGCGCCGCGCAGAGCCCCGGGGCGATATTGGCGGTCACCGAGATACAGCCGACCCCGCCTTGCGCGTTGAAGCCGGTGGCGGTGGGGTCCTCGCCCGAAAGCTGGATGAAATCCTTGCCGCAGGCCATGCGCTGCTGGCTGACCCGCGACAGATCGGCCGTGGCGTCCTTGACCCCGACGATGCGCGGAAGCCTGGCGAGCTGGCCCATCGTCTCGGGCGTGATGTCGACGACCGAGCGCGGCGGGATGTTGTAGAGGATGATCGGCAGGTCGCAGCAATCGTGCAGCGCGGTGAAATGCGCGATCAGGCCAGCCTGCGTGGGCTTGTTGTAGTAGGGCGTCACGACAAGCGCGGCATCGGCGCCGACGGCCTCGGCATGGCGGATCAGGCGGATCGATTCAGCCGTGTTGTTGGACCCGGCGCCGGCGATCACGGGGATGCGCCCGGCGGCGGTCTTGACCACGGTTTCGATGACCTCTTCGTGTTCGTCGTGGCTCAACGTCGGGCTTTCGCCCGTGGTGCCGACGGGGACGAGGCCGTTGCTGCCCTGTTCGATATGCCACTCGACGAGGTGTTTCAGCGCATCGAGATCCGGTTCGCCGTTCCTGAACGGCGTGACAAGGGCGGGAAGAGACCCCCTGATCATGATGCATTCCTCTTGCTGTGGCCGGCCCTTGGGATGTGCGGTAGGCGGACACTGGCCGGTGGTTGCGGGTTTGGCGCGTTTGTGAGTTTTCCTTCACCTCCGCGCCGGGTATCCTGTGGGTGAAAATCCGTCAAGGGCAGGAGGCGGTTTGAGGCACGTGGTTTTCATGGCGGTGGCGGGGCTGGCGGTGGCCTTCGAGGCGGCGGCGCTGGACACCAGTCCGCGGCCGGCGCTGCGGCCCGGAACCGAGACCGTTGACAACGCTGCCGCGCCTGAGCGCAGCGGCGTGGTGATGTCGTCGAAATCGCCGGTGCCGCGGCCGGCCGATCTGATGGATGCGCAGAAGATGCGGCTGGCTTTGTCGGCCGCGCGGCAGGGCGATTGGACGGGCGCGGGGGCGCTGGCCGGGACCAAGGGCGACGTCGCAGCGGACGTGATCGAGTGGCAGCGGCTGCGCTCGGGGTCCGGCGGTTTCGACGATTACTACGGCTTCATGCTGCGCAACGCCGATTGGCCGGGTCTGGGCCTGTTGCACAAGAAGGGCGAGGACGCGATCCGCCCGGGCGCGCCCGCCGCACAGGTGATCGCCTATTTCGAAGGGCGGCCGCCGCAGACCGGGTCCGGCGCGCTGCGGCTGGCCGCGGCGTATGCGGCGCAGGGCGCTTCGGAGGCGGCAACGGCCGAGGCGCTGCGCGCCTGGCGCGAGCTGGAGATGAGCGCGGGCGAGGAACGGGCGTTTCTGACCGCCCATGGCGCGGCATTGAAGCCTCACCATGCCGCGCGGCTGGACGCGGCGCTGTGGCGCGGCGACCGCAAGGGCGCGGCGCGCATGCTGGGGCTGGTCGAGGCCGGGCAGAAGGCGCTGGCCGAGGCGCGGATCGCGTTGCAGCGCGAGGTGGGCAATCCCGATCCGGCAATCGACAAGGTCCCTGCGGCGCTGCGGGACGATCCGGGACTGGCCCATGACCGGATGGTCTGGCGGGTCGAGAAGCGGCGGCGCGACCTGGCTGCGGATCTGATCCTGGAGCGCAGCGGGTCGGCCGACAGCCTCGGTCGGCCGATGGCCTGGGCCGAGTGGCGGCGGATTCTGGCGCGGCAGGAGATGCGGGCCGGGAACGGCAGGCGGGCCTACGATCTGGCCAGTTCACACCGGATTGCCTTCACCACGGATGCCTATGTCTATGCCGATCTGGAATGGCTGTCGGGCTATCTGGCGCTGACCTACCTGAAGGATCCGGCCAGGGCGCTGACGCATTTCCGGCAGTTCAAGAAGGCAGTCTATACTCCGATTAGTCTCGGCCGCGCCGGGTACTGGGAAGGCCGCGCGCTGGACGCCATGGGCGAGGCGGATGCCGCGATGGCGGCCTATCGCGACGGTGCGCGGCACCAGACGTCGTTTTACGGCCAGCTGGCGGCCGAGAAGGCCGGCGTGCCGATGGAGGCCGCGCTGACCGGGCGGGCCGAGGCGGAAAGCTGGCGTCTGGCCCCCTTCACCCGTTCGAGCGTGTTTCAGGCCGCCGGGCTGTTTCACGAGGCCGGACAATACTGGGAAACCGGGCGGTTCCTGCGGCACCTTGCCGAAACCCTGCCCGAGGATCAGCTTGTGCAACTGGCCGATTACACGCTGACGCTGGGCGATCCCTATCTGGCCGTGCGGGTATCGAAGCGCGCGGCGCGGGCGGGGGTGGTGGCGCACCGGGCCTATTATCCGGTCACCTATCTGGGGGCGGAGGATCTGCCGGTGTCCGAAGCGCTGGCGCTGTCGATCGCCCGGCGGGAGAGCGAGTTTCACATCGGCGCCGTCAGCGGTGCGGGTGCCCGGGGCCTGATGCAGCTGATGCCCGGCACCGCGCGCGAGATGGCGGCGAAGGTGGGCCTGCCCTATTCCAAGACGCGGTTGACCACCGATCCGGGCTATAACGCGCAGTTGGGCGGCGCGTATCTGGCGCATCTGATCGAGGAGTTCGGCGAGAACCATGTCCTGGTCTCGGTCGGGTACAATGCCGGGCCGCACCGGGCGCGTCGCTGGATCGAGGCCAATGGCGACCCCAGGGCGAAGGGCGTCGACGTGGTCGACTGGATCGAGCACATCCCGTTCCGCGAGACGCGGAACTACGTGATGCGCGTGATGGAAAGCCTGCCCGTCTACCGCGCGCGCCTGTCGGGCGAGACTGCGCCCTTCCGGCTGTCGGCGGAACTGAAGGCGAAGTAGACGTTTCCGTAGTGTGGCGTGCGCACGGCTCTGGGTTCCTCCGGCCGCTTTGCCCGGGTGAACGGCGTCCGGTACCGGCCGAACGCACCGTTCCGGTCGCGAAGGGGCGGAGCCCACGGATTGACTGATGCAGCGTTCAGGCCGCGGCTTTCCGTTCGCGCCAGAGCGTGAAGACGCCGGCAGCGGTGACCAAGGCGGCGCCGAAAACCACGTTGGCGGCCAGCGTTTCGCCGAAAACCGTCAGGCCGATCAGCGAGGCGAAAACCAGTTGCAGATAGGCAAACGGCTGCACCGTCCCGGCCTCGGCCACGTCGTAGCATTTGATCAACGTCCAGTGCCCTGTCGCGCCGGTGACACAAAGCACGGCCATCCAGGCCCAGTCGGGGCCGGTCATCGGCTGCCACGCCCAAAGACCCGCGGCGGTCATCGCCACGGCACCCGTTGTGCCGGTCCAGAAGAAACTGGTGGCGGCGCTGTCGTGGCGGGCGGCGTAGCGGGTAAGCAGGCCGTAGAGCGCGAACATCGTGGCGGAGGCAAGCGGAACAAGGGCGACGGGCGAAAAGACCGTGTAGCCTGGCTGCAGAATGATCAGGACGCCGGCAAACCCGATGGCGATCGCCGTCCAGCGGCGCCAGCCAACCCGCTCGCCGAGGATCGGGCCGGAAAGCGCGGCGATCAGCAACGGATAGCAGGCAAAGACGGCGTGGCTTTCGACAAGTCCCATCAGGGTGAAGGCGGCGACCATGACGGAGACTTCGGCGGCGAGAAGCAGGCCGCGGATTGCCTGCAGGAGGGGTTGGTCGGTCTTTGCGGCGCGTGCAACGCCACCGGCCTTGCGGGCGGCGACGGCGATGACGAAGGCGCCGAAGAACCAGTAGCGGATCATCACCACCATCAGCACGTTGTATTCGCCGGCAAGGTGGCGCGAGATGCCGTCCTGGATCGCGAAGATCAGCGTGGTGACGACCATAAGCGCAATCCCCAGGCCATGGGACGTCTGCGTCATTCCATCCGACCCGTGGTCATGTGGCGCTTGCGGCCGAAGCCCGGGCGCCGTGTGACGGCGAACCCGGCCGATGCGAGCGCGCGGCGGACGTGGCCGGCGGCGCTGTAGGTGGCAAGGGTCCCGCCGGGCCGTGTATGGCGGGCGGTTTCGGTCAGCAGGGCGGGGTCCCACAGTTCGGGGTTCTTGGCCGGGGCGAAGCCGTCGAGGAACCAGGCGTCGGCGCGGCCTTTCCAGCGGGGCAGCGTCCGGCGGGCGTCGCCGATATGGATCTCGGCCCGCAGGGTGTCGGTGCGGATCCGGGTCGCTCCGCTGGACCAGGCGGCGGTGAGGGTCGCGGCAAGAGCGGCAAGTTCCGGAAAGGCGGCCAGAGCCCGGGCAAGGTCTGCGGCGGGCAGCGGGTAGGCCTCGAAGCTTGTGAAGTGCAAGGGGCCCTCGGTGCCCGAGGCGATCCAGGCCTGCCAGGCGGCCAAGAGGTTGAGCCCGGTGCCGAAGCCGAGCTCGGCGATGTGGAACCGGGGGGCATACCGGCCGGGCAAGCCGTTGCCGAGCAGAAAGACATGGCGGCTTTCTGCCAGACCGTTCTGCAGCGAATAATACGGGTCGTCGAAGCGGGCCGAGACGGGCACGCCGCCCTGCCAGAGCGTCTGTGACTGGTGGTCGTCCATTCCGTGCCTTATGAGCCCGCCTGTGCGGACCGCGACAATGAGGAAAGGCCGGTCGAATGGCAAGCGTGGACGTCACGGTGATGGGGGCCGGCATTTTCGGCCTTGCGACGGCGTTCGAATGCGCCCGGCGGGGCGCACGCGTGCGGGTGGTCGACCGGGCCGGCGTAGCTGCAGGGTCTTCGGGCGGGGTGGTCGGCGCGCTGGCGCCGCATGTGCCGGAAAACTGGAATGCCAAGAAGGCGTTCCAGCTTGAGAGCCTGATGATGGCAGAAACGTTTTGGGCGGCCGTCGACGGGCTATCGGGGCTTTCGTCGGGCTATGCGCGGTTGGGGCGGATACAGCCGGTGGCAATGGGCGGCATGGATCTGGCGCAGGCGCGGGCTGCCGGGGCGGACGCCTTGTGGCGCGGCTTTGCGTCGTGGCGGGTGATGTCTGCCGAAGAGGCCGGGACTTGGGCCCCGGCGGCAGCCAGCGGGCATCTCATTTGGGACACGTTGAGCGCGCGGCTGCATCCGAAACGCGCGTGCGAGAGCCTGGCGGCGGCCGTATCGGTGTTGGGCGGAGTGGTGGAGGTGGGGGATATCGCGCCTGAGGGTCGGGTGGTCTGGGCGACCGGGATCGACGGGCTGCTGATGCTGAACGCGGCGTCGGGCAAACCGGTAGGAAGCGGCATCAAGGGGCAGGCGCTGGTGCTGGATCACGATGCGCGGGGGCTGCCGCAGATCTTTGCCGACGGCGTGCATTTCGTGCCGCACGAGGACGGGACGGTCGCCGTTGGATCGACCAGCGAGCGGGACTATGCGTCGGCGGCCGGGACGGACGGGTTGCTCGAGGCGTTGCACAGGACAGCGGTTGGGCTGGTGCCGGCGCTGGCGGACGCACGGGTGCTGGCCCGCTGGGCGGGGGTGCGGCCCCGGGCGCGGTCGCGGGCGCCGGTGCTGGGGGGCTGGCCGGGGCGGCCGGGGCATTTCGTCGCCAACGGGGGGTTCAAGATCGGCTTTGGGATCGCGCCGAAGGTGGCCGAAGTGATGGCCGATCTGGTGTTGGGCGGACGGGACGCCATTCCGGACGGGTTCCGGGTGGAGGACAACCTTTAAGGCGCGTCCCCCTGGGCGCACACATCTAACTTGTTGATTGGGGTAGAAATGGCGCCAATAGATTGAAATGGGTTGCTGCCGCTTTCGGTTTCGAAGCGCTGCGCCTTGGTCCTGCGCAGCCACGTCGGCGAGACGACTGAGCTCTAACGTGTAAGGCCCGTTTAAGTGGACGCGATGGGTACCCAGATTGCTGGAGCACTAGGAGGTTTGACGGGACCGGATTCTACCGGTTTAGGCCTGGAGTGGGCGTTAGCAATTTATTTTCAGGCGCGGAATCAAGGCCGCAGGCCGCCGCGCCATCGCCGACCCGCCCCGGAGGGGAGGCGATTTGCTGGCGGCGCATATCGGATTGAGGTCGTTCGGACTTTGCTCGGATAAATCGAGCCGTTCAGAGGTTTGATTCGCCTCCCCGCGGGTCGGCGATGGCGCGGCTTCGCGCTCAATATGCAACGTCCGTTTCAGGCCAAAATAGGCCTCGCGATCCACTCACAATGCGTCGCACGTCAGAAGTGGCACCAGGCCAAACCCACCGCCGATACCGTCGGGCCTTTCAAGTCGCCATCGCTGCAGATCCTGGCAAATGATGCGCCGCATTGCTCTCTGCCAGCCACACGCATCTGAGAGGACCAAAGACCCCGGCCGCGCTCAGCCGGCCGTGGCCGTCATGCATTGCCGGCCATCGGGGGCGCGGACCCAAAGGGTGCGGTCGCTCTGCCAGCAGAGCGTGGCGCTTTCCTGCACGGTCAGGGCCGCGGTGGCGCGGAAGTCGAAGCTCTTGAGGCAGCCGAGCCGGGCCTCTGCCAGATGGATCAAGTGCTGCGCGAGCAGGGGGCCATGGACGACGAGGCCCGGGTAACCCTCGGTCCCGCGGGCATAGTCGGCGTCGTAATGGATGCGGTGACCATTGAAGGTCAGCGCGGAGTAGCGGAAGAGCAGGGTCGGGGTAAAGCGAACCTCTTGTGCATCCGTTTCGTCGGCACGGGCCATCGGCGGCGCAATGGGGGTGCGGTCGCCGGGCGGTTCCCGGTAGACGAGGTCCTGTCGCTCGGTCACCCTCAGCACACCGCCCTGCCGGATGGCATGGTGCAGCGTGACGAAGCCAAGGCGGCCCGTGCGGCCGGTCTTTTCGGTCACCGCCTCGACGGTGGTGGTCTTTTCGGCCGTGACCCCGAGGATCAGGGGGGCGTGGAACGACAGCCGGCCGCCGGCCCACATCCGTTGCGGCAGCCCGAGATCCGGGATCAGGCCGGTTCCGGTCCTGGGATGGCCGTCGGGGCCGAGCGCGCCTGGGGGCTGCGGGTCCCAGAAGTAGATCTGGTGCCAGAAGGGCGGCAGGGGATCGCCTGCTTGCGGTGCGGGGCCGGGCCGGCCGAGCGTGGCGTGCAGCGCGGCGGCGCGCGCCGGGTCGAGCCTGTCGGTCAGGGTTTGCGCTTGCGGCATGGCATCGGGCATGGTGGCGCGACCGTAGAGCGTGACGGATTTGGATGAAACCGATATCGCGAAGAACAGGGCATCTTGCCCCCGGAAGGAATAGTATCCAAAGCGCGTCACGGAGGGATTCCGCGCGGCTCGTAACTTCACAGGAGTACAGACGGTGCAGGTAACGGCATTGGACCATCTGGTTCTGACGGTGCACGATATCGAGGCGACGGTGGCGTTCTATTGCGGCGTTTTGGGCATGGAGCGCGAGCTGTTCCGGCCCGCGGACGGGACTGAACGCGTGGCGCTGAAATTCGGGATGCAGAAGATAAACCTGCACCTGGCAGGTGCGGAATTCGAACCGAAGGCCCGGGCCCCGGCGTCGGGGTCGGGGGATCTGTGCTTTTTGACCGAGACGCCGCTGGCGGAGTGGATGTCGCATTTCAGGGCGCATGGAGTGCCGGTCGAGATCCCGCCGGTGGCCCGGACAGGGGCGACGGGGCCGCTGATGTCGATCTACGTGCGGGACCCGGATGGGAACCTGATCGAGGTTTCGGTGCGTGGCTGAGGTTCTGCTTCTCGGCTGGGGCGTCTGGGGATTCTGTGCTTTGGCGGCGTTCTGCGGGACGTTGCTGCAGCGGCTTGCGGGGCAGGGATTCGGGATGATCGCGGCACCTTGCGTTGCGCTGGTGGCGCCCGAGTACCTGCCGGCGGCTCTGTTGCTTCTGGGGGCGGTCGTGGGATTGGGCTCGGCCTCGGTGGATGTCTCGGCGGTGGCGCGCCGCGAGTTGCCGCCGGGATTTGCCGGGCGGGCCCTGGGCGCCGGAATCGCGGCTTGGATCGCATCCAGCCTGGCCGACCCTGGGGTATTCGCCGCGCTGGTGGCGGGGATGGTCTATCTGGGGATCGCGCTGTCCTTGCTGGGGGTGCGGGTGGCGATCCGGCCGGTCTCGCTGTTCACGGCGGGGACCGTGGCCGGGATCATGGGGACGCTGACGGCGGTGGGTGCACCGCCGATGGCGCTGCTTTACCAGCACGAGGAACAGCGGCGGTCGGCGGCGATGCAGAACGCGTTCTTTGCCTGGGGGATGCTGGTGTCGATCACGGCGCTGGCTGTGGCCGGGCTGATCGGCTGGCGGCATCCGGTGCTGGCGGCGACGCTGGCGCCGGTGGTCCTGCTGGCGCTATGGGTCGCGCAGCCGCTGGCGCGGCGGGTGGCGAAGGCGCGGCTTCGGCCCTGGGCGCTGGGTCTGGCAGGGCTGGCAGCGACGGTGCTGCTGGTTCGGCAAGTGGTCTGAGGGTGCCGCTTGGGCCGGCGTTCGGGGGCGTGTTTGCAGCCAACGGAACCGCGGCGCAATTGGCCTGTTGCAACCATGCGCAACCAGTCTTCAGGCGCGGAATCACGGCCGAAGGCCTCCAGCTCTGCAATCCACACTCAAAGCACGGCGCTCCAGCCCGCCGGCTAATATGAAGATCATACGCCCTCAGAACGGTGCCTTGGCCTTGAACGTCACCCCTGCACCACCATCCGGATGCCGCAGGCGCAGGCTTTCGGAATGCAGCATGAGGCGGGGAAAGGCGCGCGCCGCGCCATCGGCATAGAACGGATCCCCAAGGATCGGATGGCCGAGTTCCTTCATGTGCACCCGCAGCTGATGGCTGCGCCCCGTCTGCGGCATCAGCCGCACGCGCGTCTCGTCCTCGCCATACCGCAGAACCTTCCAGTCGGTGACGGCGTCCCGCCCGGTCACGAAATCCACCCTCTGCAGCGGCCGGTTCGGCCAGTCGACGATCAGCGGCAGGTCCACCGTTCCGGCTCTCGGCTCCAGCCGGCCTCGTACCCTTGCGATATAGATCTTTTTCACCGTCCGCTTCTCGAACTGCAGGCCCAGATGCCG
Source organism: Rhodobacter sp. (assembly GCA_030065095.1). Classification (GTDB taxonomy): domain Bacteria; phylum Pseudomonadota; class Alphaproteobacteria; order Rhodobacterales; family Rhodobacteraceae; genus JASJCA01. The sequence goes on along the minus strand of JASJDP010000017.1, from coordinate 15,837 downwards.
CTGTGCCTGCGGCGTCAGGGCAAACACCATCACCCCGCTGGTGTCTCGATCCAGACGGTGCACCAGTAATGCCTGCGGATAGACCGCCTGCACCCGAGCCAACAGACAATCGGCAAGATGCGCGCCCTTGCCGGGAACCGACAAAAGACCCGAGGGTTTGTCGACGACCAGGATCTCATGATCGGCATGCACCACCGAAAGCGGTGTTTGCGGCGGGCGGTAGTCGGCGGTCATTCCTGCGGCAAGCCATCGGCGATGTCATAGTAGTCGCCCTTGTCCGCGGTGAAGATGTGCTTGCGCAGGGTGATGCCGGTGGGCGCCTCAATCGCTCCCATCGCCACCGCGATGACCGGCTGCGTGGCTGGGTCCCAGAACAGGAACGAGCCGCACAGCCTGCAAAATCCGCGGCGCACATTTTCGGACGATCGGAACCACGACAGGCCTTCGTCCCGCGTCAGCGTGAGCCGATCTTCCGGCACGTCCGACGACGCCCAGTAGTGGCCCGACTGTTTCCGGCACTGGCCGCAATGGCAGGCGTTCGGCGCAGGCAGATCGCCTTCGACCTCGAATGCGACCGCGCCGCACAGGCAACTACCCCTGACCATCATCCCCTCTCTATCTGCGGCGCCGACAGAACGCCAAGCGCCACTCCATATCCAATGAAACACGCCGCCATCGCCCGCCTGAACCACCTATTCAGCACAGCGCCGAGGGCCAGCCGCCCGAGCCCGGCACCCAATGCCGTGTAGGTACAATAGCTCAACGCCGTGATCGTCAGCGCCGTCGGCAGGATCGCCTGCATCTGGGTCCAGATCGGAATGTCGGGCTGCACGAACTGCGAAAAAGCCGCCAGGTAGCCCGCCACGCTTTTGACGTTGAAGGTGGCGACGGCCAGCGCCCGCCAGTAGAGGCCATGCGCCGAGCCCGCGCCGGAGTGCACCGGACGGCCCGCATTCATCCAGCCCCGCACCCCCAGCCAGATCAGCACCCCGGCACCGGCCAACTTCGCCCAGAAGAACGCCACCGGAGACGCCGCGACCAGTGCCGTGACGCCCAGAGCCGACAGGATCAGGAATGCCGTCGCCTGCGTCAGGATGCCGGCCACGCCCCACAGCGACCGGCGGAAGCCGAAACTCATGCCGTTCGAGATGCAGTTGACCGCATTCGGCCCGGGCGTGGTGACGAACACCACCCAGAATGCCGCAAAAACCAGCCAGCCCTGCAGGCTCACGCGCCGAAGACCGAATGCAGGATCATCGACAGATGCCGGGCGTCCGCATCGTCGAACGCGTCCGGCCGGTCGCTGTCGATATCAAGGACCGCGATCAGCTCTCCTGCCGCATCCCAAACCGGCAGTACGATTTCCGACCGGGTCGATGACGCGCAGGCGATATGCCCGGGAAACGCCTCGACATCCGGTACGATCTGCACCTCGCCGGTTCGGGCCGCAGCGCCGCACACGCCCCGGTCAAACGGGATGACCAGGCAGCCGTGCCCGCCCTGATACGGCCCGATCTTCATCAGGCCCGGCGCCACGACCCGGTAGAACCCGGTCCAGTCGAACCGGTCGTCGGCATGGTGCAACTCGCAGGCGACCGTGGCCATCAGGGCGACGGTGTCGTCCTCGCCCTCGGTCAGGGCGGCGATGGTTTTTGCCAGTCTCGTATAGTCGGCCCGCATATCGCACCTCTTGTCGGCGGGGTCACGACGGCCGATTGGCCCCCGACCCCGCGGAGATCTCTGGTTCGAAGGCGATCAGACCCGCTCGATGGCGATCGCCGTCCCCTCACCACCACCGATGCAGATCGCCGCCACACCGCGCGTCAACCCGCGCCTTTCCAGCGCGTTCAGCAACGTGGCGACGATCCGGGCGCCGGACGCGCCGATGGGATGGCCCAGGGCACAGGCGCCGCCGTTGACGTTCACCACGTCGTGGGACAGCCCCATCTGCTGCATGAACACCATCGGCACCACCGCAAAGGCCTCGTTGACCTCCCACAGGTCCACGTCGTCCTTGCTCCAGCCGATCCGGTCCAGCAGTTTGCGGGCCGCCGGGATCGGTGCGGTGGTGAACCATCCCGGCGCCTGCGCGTGGCTGGCGTGGCCGACGATCCGCGCGCGCACCGTGAGCCCCCGCGCCTCTGCCGCCTCGGCCGACGCCAGCACCAGCGCCGCCGCCCCGTCCGAGATCGACGAGGAGTTCGCCGGCGTTACCGTGCCGTCCTTGCGGAAGGCCGGTTTCAGATGTGGGATCTTTTCGGGCTTGGCCTTGCCGGGCTGCTCGTCGCGATGAACCACTGTGTCCGCCTTGCGGCCCTTCACCGTCACCGGCACGATTTCGCCGTCGAACGCGCCGCTCGTCTGCGCCGCCAGTGCGCGGTCGAGCGAGGCGATGGCATAGTCGTCCTGCGCATCGCGGGTCAGTTGGTATTTCTCGGCGCAATCCTCGGCAAAGGTGCCCATCAGGCGGCCCTTGTCATAGGCGTCTTCCAACCCGTCAAAGAACATGTGGTCCAGCGCCTGGCCATGTCCGATCCGTGCTCCGCCGCGCATGTTGGGCAACAGATACGGCGCGTTGGTCATGCTCTCCATCCCGCCGGCGACGACGACGTCGGACTGGCCGAGCGCGATCTGGTCAAAGCCGGCCATCGCCGCCCGCATGCCCGATCCGCACATCTTGTTCAGGGTCGTGGCGGGCACATCCTCGGCCAGCCCCGCATTGAACCCCGCCTGCCGCGCGGGGGCCTGGCCCTGACCCGCCGGCAGAACGCAGCCCATGATCACCTCGTCCACCCGGAACCCCGCGGCGCCGGCGCCGTCCAGTGCCGCCCGAATGGCCGCTCCGCCCAGTTCCGGCGCGGCGACGCCCGAGAATACGCCCTGAAAGCTGCCCATCGGCGTCCGGGCTGCCCCGGCTATCACCACATCACGCATCGCCGTCTCCTTTGCCTTGGGTCCACGCCTGCATACCGAATGGTAACGAATGCCGTCTAGGGTCTGCGGCGAATTGAGCAGGAGGGCAAGATGCAGCTGAACCGACAGGATTTCGGCGACGCGATGGTCATCACGGTCGGCGAACCGAGAATCGACGCGGCGGTAGCGATCCAGTTCAAGGATCGTCTGCGCGAGTTGACCGGCAATGGTCCCGACCGGGTGGTGCTGGATCTGGGCCAGGTCGGGTTTCTCGACAGCAGCGGATTGGGCGCGGTGGTCGCCGCATTGAAACAACTTGGGCCGGGGCGCACGCTGGAACTGGCGGCGCTGACCCCAACGGTGGAAAAGGTGTTCCGGCTGACCCGAATGGACACCGTGTTCACGATTCACCCGGATGCCGACCACGCGATCGGTGACATGTGGCAGGCCAGCTAGGCGACGTCCGATGCCCACCGAGCGTCTCGGGCTCTCCGCCGAGGCTATTGCGGTGCGCGAGGCGCTGACCGCCCTGCGGGCGGCATGGCGGGGCCACGGAATCGACCCGGCGCTGTGGGACGTGGCCGAGCAGGTCCTTGCCGAAGCGCTGAACAACGTCGTCGAACATGCCCAGGCCGGGCGGGACGGCGGGGCGATTACGGTCGAGACGTCGCTGCAAGAGGCGGCGCTTGCCTGCGAAATCCGCGACGATGGCGCCCCGATGCCGGGTGGCGGCCTGCCGGCTGGCGAGTTGGCCGCGCTTGGCGATGCATTGCCCGATCTGCCCGAAGGCGGCTTTGGCTGGTTCATGATCCGAACGCTTGCTTGCGATCTCAGCTACCGGCGGATGGAGGGATGGAACTCGCTGCGGTTCAGGATCGATCCCGAACCCCGCCGCGGGGGCGGCTAGAGGCGCACCGTTCTGTCATCCAGGTTCATGTCACGCGCGACACCTTCGCGGCGCTGCGGACCTATCTGAAATGAACCCATTTGGTTAACAAAGTCTCTGGCCTTGAGCGCATCTTCCATTCGCGTCGGACCGATCCCTGCGGTCGGCCCAGCCTGCCAAATCCCGGTTCGGCAAGGGCTGATGGCGGCGGTCGCGCGAAATCCCAGGAAACGCCCCATTCCGCCCCAATACCCGCCCGATTCCCAAGGCATCCGGAAACCGTAGCTGCATGGCTTCACCCGGCGCGGCGGTATCATAGCCCCCACTCAGTCGCTGCGCCGGGACATGCAGAGCCCGACGGTGGGGCTGGCAATTCCGACAATTCTGGCTAGGGTCCGGCGAATCGAACCGGGGACAGATATGCGTGATTTCCACCTGCCGGGGCGCTCCCCGGTCTTTGCCGCAAACGGTATGTGCGCCACCTCGCACCCTTTGGCCGCCAAGGTGGCGGTCGAGATGCTGGAGTCGGGTGGCAACGCCGTGGACGCGGCCGTGGCCGGCGCCGTCCTTCTGGGTCTTTGCGAACCCCAGATGACCGGCATCGGCGGCGACTGTTTCGCGCTGATCAAGCCGGCAGGTGACGAACGCGTCGTCGCCCTGAACGGCTCTGGCCGGGCGCCCGCGGGCCTGACAGCCGCCAAGCTGCGCGCTGCGGGGCATGACAGAATGCCGCTCGACACCGCCGATCCCGTCACCGTTCCCGGGGCCGTCGACGCCTTCTGCCAGATGTCGCGGGACTATGGCCTGAAGGGCCTCGATTCGGTCCTTGCTCCCGCAATCCGCTATGCAGAAGAGGGTGTGCCCGTCGCACCGCGCGTCGCCTTCGACTGGGTCCACCATGTCGGCAAGCTGCAGGGCGCTGCTCGGGACCGCTACTCGATGGCCGGTGCCGCCCCCGTGCCAGGCCAGTTCTTCCGCCATACCGGACAGGCCGAGGTGCTGCGCCGGATCGCGGCCGAGGGTCGCGACGGCTTTTACGCGGGCGAGGTGGCCGAGGATATGGCAACCTCGCTGCAGGCGCTCGGCGGCACCCACACACTGCAGGACTTTGCCGCGACGGCCTGCACCTACGGCGATCCGATCAGCGGCACCTACAAGGGCACCGAACTGGTCGAGCACCCGCCGAACGGCCAGGGCGCGACGGCGATCCTGCTGAACAACATCCTGTCCCATTTCGACCTGCCGTCGATGGACCCCTTCGGTACGGCCCGCGCGCATATCGAAGCCGAAGCCACGAAACTTGCCTACGACGCGCGTAACCGCTTCATCGCGGATCTCGACCACACCACCCGGCTGGCCCATATGCTCGACCCGGCCACCGCGGGCCATCTCGCCGCGCTGATCGACCCCGATCGCGCCATGGCCAGCCCGGCGCCCCTGACCGAGGCCTTTCACAAGGACACGATCTACATAACCGTGGTGGATAAGGATCGTATGGCCGTTTCGTTGATCTATTCGATCTTCAAGGATTTCGGCTGCGGGCTTGCAAGCTCGAAATTCGGCATCCTGTTCCACAACCGCGGCGCCGGATTCACGCTGGAAGCGGGCCATCCCAACGAGGCCAATCCGGGCAAGCGCCCGATGCACACGATCATTCCGGCCATGCTGCGGCAGAACGGCAAGGTCACGATGTCCTTTGGCGTGATGGGCGGTCAGTATCAGTCCACCGGGCACGCCCGGTTCGTCACCAACCTCGTCGACTACGGCCTCGATGCGCAGGCGGCGATCGACGCGCCCCGCTGTTTCGACGAATTCGGCGACATGAAGGTGGAAAAGGGCTATCGCGACGAGGTGCGGCAGGACCTGATCGATCTCGGCCACAAGGTCGTGACGCCGCTCAACGGCATCGGCGGAGCACAGGCGATCCGCATCGATCACGACATCGGCGTGCTCGAGGGTGGATCCGACCCGCGCAAGGATGGCTGCGCGTTGGGCTATTGAGGAGAACTGCCATGCCGATCCGCCCCGTCAAAGAGCTGGTGATCGAGGCCAAGGGCCGGATCACCAGCCTCAGCCCCGAGGCCGCCCGCGCCAAGGCCGAGGCCGGCGAGGCGTTGCTGGTCGATATCCGCGACATCCGCGAACTGCAGCGCGAGGGCCGCATCCCGGGCGCGTTTCACGCGCCGCGCGGCATGCTGGAGTTCTGGGTCGATCCCGCAAGCCCCTATCACAAACCCGCGCTCGCCACCGACCGGACGCTGATCCTGTTCTGCGCCAGTGCCTGGCGTTCGGCCCTGTCGGTGGACGCGCTGCAGGCCATGGGTGTGGACAACATCGCCGAGATCGAGGGTGGATTCAGCGCCTGGCGTGAGGCCGGTGCGCCTGTCGAAACCGAGCGGGAGCGATAGGACCGGGACGTCCGGGGCGGGAGTGCGCCGGCCGCGTTTGGCCCCGTCCCCTCCGGCCTTGCATCCGCGCCTGAGGGCAGTCTGCCACCGTCCGTTCCAGGTCAATTCCAGCCATTGGTATTTCCGCGATATCCGGTGCTGCCGGGCGTCGCAGGCTCCGCCTGCGGTCAGGACGTCAGGGCGCGCGAAATGACGACCCCGGCCCAGGCCGCGCCGCCGGTCAGAACGGTTCCCCACAGGGTGTCGGCCACCACCATCTGCAGCGACCAGTCGCGCAGGATCGCGTAGCTGGTAACCTCGAAGGTGCCGTAGGCCACTGCCCCCAGCACCGCGCCGCCGATCAGCGCCTTGAGCGGTGCGTTGGCGGCCAGCGCCGGCGCGGACACCAGATAGATCAGCCCGGCGATGTAGAAGAGATAGAATCCGGCCGCGGCGCCAAGGCGGATGTCGTCGAGCATGATCGGTTTGATATGCCGTTCGAACAGCGGGGCCATGACGGTGCGCAACATCAAGGCGTCCGCGATCAGAAAGATCGCGGCGGTCGTGAGATAGAGCACGGCAAGTTGCATGCGGCGTTCGCCAGGCTACGACTTGCGCGCGTCGTCGACCTCGGCGCGCAGGGTTTCCACGACCTGGGTAAGCTTGTCGACATAGCGTTCATTGATCAGCCGGCCGTCTTCGTCGAACTGCTTGTAGCCCTCGCCGACCGTAAGCATCGGCCCGCTGGACATGCGCGGGCGGAACGCGGCAAGCGCATGGATCACGCTGTACTGCCCGGCCTCGCCGCCGGTCCGCCCCGCGCTGGCCGAGACGATCGCGACGAGTTTCGCCTTCCAGGGATTGGCGTCGGTTCGGCTGACCCAATCAAGGGCGTTCTTCAGAACGCCGGTGATCGCCTTATTGTATTCCGGCGTGGCGATCAGGACGGCGTCGGCATCGGCGATCTGGGCCGAGAGGGCTTCGACGGCCTGCGGAATGCCTTCGGCGTCCTGCAGATCGCCGTCGTAAAGCGGCAGGCGAAGATCGGCGATCTGGACGTCGGCGGGGCCATAGAGGCGGATCGCCTCGTTCAGCAACTTGCGGTTTACGGATGGCGCACGGAGCGAGCCGCAGATGCCGAGCAGTCGGTGTTGAATCATTTTGGGCTCCTGACTGGTTCCCGCGAAGATAGATCGCCGTCTGCCTCTTGCAAGCGGGATTGCGGCGGTGGAAACCTGTAGCTCCAGACAGCGGAGGAGCAGATATGCGGCACGGCGGGCAGATCCTGGTCGATCAGTTGAAGGCGCAGGGCGTGGGCCGGGTGTTCTCGGTTCCCGGCGAGAGTTTTCTGCCGGTCCTCGACGGGCTTTTTGATAGCGGGATCGAGAACGTGGTCTGCCGGCACGAGGGCGGCGCGGCAATGATGGCGGAGGCCACGGGCAAGCTGACAGGCCGCCCGGGCGTGGCCTTCGTCACACGGGGGCCGGGGGCGACGAATGCCTCGTCCGGGGTGCACGTGGCGCGGCAGGATTCCACTCCGATGGTGCTGTTCGTGGGGCAGATCGCGCGAGCGCACCGCGACCGCGAGGCATTTCAGGAGGTGGATTACCGCCGCTTTTTCGGGCCGCTGGCGAAATGGGCGGCCGAGGTGGATACGGCGGCGCGGTTGCCGGAATATGTGAACCGGGCGTTCCATGTGGCCGCATCGGGGCGCCCGGGGCCGGTGATCCTGGCCCTGCCGGAAGACGTGCTGGCGGCGGAGGTCGACATACCGGCCCTGGCGCCCACGGCGGCGCCGGAAGCGGCGGTATCGGAGGGCCAGATCGATGCGCTGCTGGAGAGGATCGGCCGGGCGAAGCGCCCCTTGGTGGTCGCGGGCGGTCCGGGATGGTCCGCACAGGCGGCGCGGGATCTGCAGACCTTTGCCGAGGGCCAGGGGCTGCCGGTGGCGGTGTCGTTCCGGCGCCAGGACTATCTGGACAACCGCTCGCCGTCCTATGCGGGCGATCTGGGCGTCGGGGCGAACCCGGCCCTGGCGGCGCGGCTGCGCGCGGCGGATTGCCTGCTGGTGCTGGGATCACGGCTGTCGGACATCGCGACCGGCGGGTACGAGACGCTGGAGGTGGCGGCGCCGGGAAAGACGATTTTGCATGTGCACCCCGATCCGGACCTGCCGGGATCGGTCTATCGCTGCGATCTGGCGGTAACCGCGCGGGCGGCCGATGTGGTGGCGCGGCTGGCGCAGGCGCCCAAGGCCGGGGATTGGGGGAATTGGGCGGCAGAGGCCCGGGCGGAGTACGAGGCGTGGCAGGTGCCGCGCGAAACGCCCGGCGCGGTGAAGATGGAGGCCGTGGTGGGCTGGCTGTCGGAGCATCTGCCGGACGATGCCATCCTGACCAACGGGGCCGGCAACTATGCCGCCTGGCTGCACCGGTATTTCCGGTTCAAGCGGTTCGGCACGCAGGTCGCGCCGACCTCGGGATCCATGGGATATGGGTTTCCCGCGGCGGTGGCGGCGTCGCTGGCGCATCCGGACCGGACGGTGGTGTGCCTGGCCGGGGACGGGTGTTTCCAGATGACGCTGAACGAGATGTCGACGGCGCTGCAGCATGGCGCGGCGCCGGTGGTGATCGTCTGCAACAACGGCCGCTACGGTACGATCCGGATGCATCAGGAACAGACCTATCCCGGGCGGGTGTCGGGGACCGATCTGGCGAACCCGGATTTCGCCGCCCTGGCGCGGGCCTATGGCGGGTTCGGCGTGGTCGTAGAGGACGGCGCGGACTTTTCCGACGCTTTCGCGGCGGCGCGGGCGGCGGGGACGGCGGCGGTGGTGGAACTGCGCTGTGATCCCGGGATGCTGTCGACATCCATGACGGTGAGCGAAGCGCGGGCGGCGGGAGAGCGGCTGTCAAATTGAGTGCGCTCCGCGCACGCCGGTTTCCCTCCATCCTCGGCTTCGCCTGCGTTGGAGTCCGCGGTTTGTGAAGCGACGCCTTGCTTCATGCGTCGTGACGGTTGCGGGCGGTATCGGCATTTTGCTGAGACGGCCGGACGGGGTCCGGCGCTGCTTGAGCCTCGGCGGAATTCGGCGAATGTCGTTGATCCGGTATCGACGCGGCCCGGCGACGAGCGGGCTATTTCGCTATGGCTTGGTCAGGTACACACCCTCGGTCCGTCCGTGCCCCGTGCGCCGGTCATAGGCACCGTCCTTGCCGCGCCATTCCCGGTTGATGCGTTTGATCGCCGCCGGATCGCAACCCGCCCGTTTGATCGCCGTCGCCCAGCCCTGGCCGATGCGGACGTGGTTCATCTCGTGCTCGGTCAGCACCGCGATCATCCTGTCCCATTCGGCCAGCTCGGCGGCGTCGAGCCGGTGCCGGTTGACGAGTTTCGGCAGCGTGATCCGTGCCTTGAAGGTCACGTTGCAGGCATCGTCCCAGTCCCAGCTTGTCCGGGCATAGGCCCAGTGCCCGAACGGGCCCTGCCGGTTCATCTGCCGTTCGACCGTCGCCAGGTCGGGGCCGGACACGTCGTAGGTCCGGGTGGTGACCTGTCCCGCGACGAACGGCCCCGCGACGGCGGTTTCCTCGGTCCGCGTCATGCCGAGCACCATGGCCATGGTGAAGACGACCGCCCCGCTGAGGAAAAGCGCACGCGGGGTCATGGCCCGTCACGGGTGTGGAGCGAGGGGGGCATGCGTTGGGTCGTCGATCGTCCTGGTTGTATCCTTCCTTGCCAGCGCGCCATAGCGCGGTAATCTGGCGGCATTGCGGCGGTCACGGTGGCGGTTTTGGAAAAGCGGTATCAGGTCTTCATTTCCTCGACGTTCCAGGATCTGCAGAACGCGCGGCAGGAGGTCAGCCAGGCACTTTTGCGCGCCGATTGCTTTCCGGCGGGGATGGAGCTGTTTCCGGCGGCGGACGAGGAGCAGTTCGCGTTCATCAAGACGGTGATCGACCAGTCGGATTATTACATCATCATCTCGGCGGGGCGGTACGGGTCGATCCATCCGGAGACCGGGCTGAGCTATACCGAGATGGAGTATGACTATGCGGTGGAGACGGGCAAGCCGGTGATCCGGTTGTTGCACAAGGATCCGTTCAATGAGCTGAAGGGCCAATTCATTGAACCAACTGATGTTGGAAAGGAGAAACTCCAAGACTTTAGAAATAAGATGCGTGCAAGTCGACTAGTTGGTCATTGGAGCAACGAGCTTGAGTTGGGGTTGAGGGTCAGAGAAGCGCTCGAGGATGCCAAAAAACGATTTCCCGCCAAAGGTTGGGTCAAAGCCGAGAACGGAAACGAACTCCCCCCTGAATTGGAGACATTCTCCAAAGTGGTTCCGGAAATCGCAGATGACACCGGAGTGTATTTCCTTAGCCAGAGTACAAATACGAAGCCCGAATTTTACAAGTTGCCAGACCCGCCATTTGACACTTGGAGCTTGGATAAATTTTTATCGACACCGGCCTTCAAAGAATATCGATTTACAAGTCAAATGATTTTTTATTGGATTTGTGATTCTTTTACTGAAGATGGGTGGCAGTCGAGATCAGATTTGATTGCGCTCTGGGAGCTACACATGAAGAGATCACATGCATACTTGCTTCTAGAGCACATGGCAGAGTGCCGACTTGTTTCTCTTTGGGAGGCTGAAGTTACATTGCCGGAACGAGGAAGAAAAATGTGTGATTGGGCGAGAAGATACGAGAAGTTGCGAGTCAAGAACGCAGCCTTGATACAAAGTAGTTAGCACATCTCTCTCAACGCACTAAAACTCCACCCCCACCTGCGCCTTGATCCCCGACCTAAACGGGTGTTTCACAAGCTCCATCTCGGTCACCAAATCGGCGATCTCGATCAGTTCCTCCTTGGCGTTGCGCCCCGTCAGCACGACATGGGTCATCGGCGGCTTCTCCTCTCGCAGAAACGCCACCACCTCGCCCACGTCCACATAATCGTAGCGCATGGCGATGTTGATCTCGTCGAGCAGCACCATCGCGTTCCGCTCGTCGCGGATCAGTTCCTTGGCCTTCTCCCAGGCGGCCTGCGCCATCTCGGTGTCGCGGCTCTTGTCCTGGGTTTCCCAGGTAAAGCCCTCGCCCATCGTGTGGAACTGGCAGAGATCCGAGAACCGCGACAGGATCAGGTCGCGCTCACCCGTGGACATGCCGCCCTTGATGAACTGGACGACGGCGGACGGCATGCCATGGGCGATGCAGCGGAAGATCATGCCGAAGGCCGCGGTCGACTTGCCCTTGCCCTTGCCGGTGTGGACGATGATCAGGCCCTTCTTGTCGGTCTTCGTCGCCATGATCTTGTCGCGTGCGGCTTTCTTCTTGGCCATCTTGGCGGCGTGGCGGTCGAGGTCGCCGGAGGTCTCGTCGGTCATATGCGGTCTCCTTCCAGGGCGGTCGGTGCCAGGGATTTGACGAAGGTCACGGTCTCGCCGTCATCCGCCGTCACGTGAAAGCCCCAGCGCAGATAGGTGGCGCAAAGATCGGTCAGGGCGGTGCCGGTGTCCAGCGTCAGCTGCGGGATGCCCTGGGCGCATGCCTCGGCCTCGGCCAGCGCCATCAGGCGCCGGGCGAGCCCCTGCCCGCGGGCGGGTTCGGCGACGGCGAGCATGTGCAGGAACAGGGCGTCGGGGATGTCGCGCGACGGGCGGGCGAAGAGGCAGGCGACCAGCGCGCCGTCGGCCTCGGCAATCCAGGCCGTGCCCGCGGCGGCGCGGTCGGCGATGTCCTGCGGGGTCATCGTGGCCACACGGGGCCGATAGCCCATGAGCGGCGTCATATAGGCAAACGACTGTTGCAGCAGCGCCAGAAGCGCCGCCCAGTCTTCATCCGGTCCCGCCCGGCGCAGGATCATGCGAGCGCCATATCCAGGGCGCGGTCGCAGTGGATGCGCGTGGTGTCGAAGACCGGCACCGGCACATTGCCGTCGTTCAGAAGCAGCCCGACCTCGGTGCAGCCGAGGATCAGGCAGTCGGCGCCGGCCTCGGCAAGGCGCCTGGCGATCCCCTCGTACGCTGCGCGGCTGTCCTTGCGGAGGATGTCCTTGCACAGCTCATCATAGATGATGCGGTGGGTCTCGGCGCGATCCTCGGGTCCGGGGATCAGCGGGTCGAGGCCGGCGGCACGCAGGCCGTCGGTGTAGAAGCTTTGCTCCATCGTGTAGGCGGTGGCCATCAGGCCAGGGCGTTTCAAGCCCGCCTCGGTGATTTCGGCGGCGGTGGCGCCGGCGATGTGCAGGAACGGGATGGTGATGCCGTCCAGCATCGCGTCGGCCACCTTGTGCATTGTGTTGGTGGCCAGGATCAGGATCTCGGCCCCGCCCGCCTGCAGGCCGAGGGCGGCGGCGTTCAGGGCACGGCCCGCGTCGTCCCAGTCGCCGCTGGCCTGCATCGCCTCGATTTCGGCAAAGTCGACCGAGCGGATCAGCAAGTCGGCGGAATGCAGGCCACCCAGACGCGCGCGCGCCTGGGTGTTGAGCCGGTCGTAATAAAGCGCGGTCGAGGCGGCGGACATGCCGCCGAGGATGCCGATGGTCTTCATGCGCCCGACAGGACACCGAAGTCCCGCCGGGCGCAAGTGGTCTATTCCGCCGGAACCGCGGTGCCCTCGGCCGGGTGGCCGAAATGACGGCGGTTGAGGTAGAGGACCAGCGCGATCATCGCCGCCTGGAAGGCCAGTGCGACGGCGGTCAGCGCCCAGTAGCCGGCGGAGAACTTGGTCAGCAGACCGTTCGCCACAAGACCCTTGTTGATCCAGAAATGCAGCATGACCGCCATGGCGACGCCAGGACAGACCAGGGCGTAGGCGCCGGGAGAGGTTTTCCGGCCAAAGATGAACTCGGCGAAATAACCCTGCCGGCGCAGGACCAGAAGCCCGAGCAGCAGGAACAGGACCTGGACGGCCACGATGCGGGTGAGGAAGACCAGCATATCGGCGGCCTGGGTATGGGCGTCGAACGAGACGTGCAGGCCGTGGTCCTGGCGCAGGAACATGATGCCGAGCACCGTCAGAAGCGGCACGACGATCATCAGCGTCGGTGCCGATTCCCGGGCAGTGCCATGATGCAGCATCGCGTTGAAGCCGGTGATTGCCGCGACGATCGCGTAAAGAATTGCGGCGAAGCCGAAGAAGGTCGACAGAACCAGGCTGACACCCTGAACAACCGGCGTGACGCTCATCGCGGCGGGCGCGGCAAGGCCGACGGCGATCATCGACAGCGCGAAGGCGGGCAGGAGTTGGGCGAAGGAGTTGTGCGCCGCGACATCGAAGGCGCCGCCTTGGGTCAGCACGCGGCCGAGGAAACCGGCGAGCTGGCGCAGAGCCAGATACCCGATCGCGAGAAATGCGATCATCGCCAACGGAAACAGGTATTCGACGATGGTCCAGAGCCCTGGCACGAAGGTGAGGCCGAGGATGAAGCCGACATTGACGGTCATCGCCAGGGCCAGGGGCATTGCCAGAAGCTGGGTTTCGGCGTTGGAGTGGGTGAGCGTCCGGTAGGCCTCGGTCTGGCGGAAGGTACGGTAACTGATCAGGTTCCAGATCAGCGACTTGATGTTCAGAACGCCGAAAACCGCAATGCCGAGGAAGGCCAGGACGATGGCGGTCTGGGTGCCGAGATGACCGGCGGAGAAGGCACGGGCGCTGTCTTCGAAGACCGGGACCGGCTGGCCGGGATGCGGGATCCAGAAGAACAGGTACATAAAGAAGGTGACGGCGAGGCCGCCGGCACCGAGCGAAGCGAGGAAGTAGAGCGGCGAATAGGTGTCCGCCGGGCGTTCGATTGGGTGGGACATGGTAGCCTCTGATTTCACATTCATTAACTTGAATGTATATATTTCCCGCCAGGCCGCATTGATCTGCGTCAAACCAACGTTCGCCGCTAACCGCCTGTTAACTGAATTCGCCGACGATGAGTTCATGACACGGAAGATGCCTCTGTGGTGGTTGTGCGTTCTGATGGTCGCCACCGCCGCGGCACTTGCGGGCTGCGACAGCCCCAGCCCGAAATTCTCTGGACTAACCGGTCATCGGATCTCGGTCGACGGCTCGCAATTCTCGGTGCGGCACACGGACCAAGACGCCGAGGCTGTGCGGATCAGCAAAGAATTGCGTCCTGGCCGGGGCGAGGTGGTGCTGAAAGGCGCAAAGGCGATCGAACTGGCCAGCGGCTGCAGGGTTTTGCCGACGTCGCTTGATGGCGATACGAACTATGTACGCGCCGATATCGACTGTTCCTAGCGACGGGTTCATGCGGCGACTGGCGCATTCCGCGTTTGAGTCTTTACAGCGTGGCGGGTGCGCAACGCGCTGACTGACCGGCATCATGAGCCGGTTGCAGGGATTCGGCGGTTGCCACGGTTCGGTCCGGAGCCCGATACGTGAATATGTCGGCGAAGTCGGGTATCGGCCGGCAATGGTACCGGGCGGGCCTTGCCGTTCGCAGTCTGCCACGGCCACGGCCTTTCCCTTGCCGGCGCGCACCCGCCCCGGCCGAGAATCGTCTTGCGATTCATGGTATCTTCCTATTGCCTTGGTTCGCCAGCCATGACCGATCACCGAGCCTTCCTCGCCTCACTGCCCGCCAGCACCAGGGCGATGCTTACAAAGCGCGGAAACGCGCCAGGGCTGGTGCACCTGGCCATCCATTCCACGGCCATTGCAGTCACCGGCACGCCGATCGCCATGCAAGCCCCGTTCTGGCCACTTCTTCTGCCGCTCCATGGCATCCTGCTGACCTTTCTTTTTGCCTTGGAACACGAGGCGACGCACAAAACCGCGTTCGCCAGCGAGCGCCTGAACGACTGGATCGGGCAGGCGGCAGGTGTCGTACTGCTTTTGCCCTTCACGTGGTTTCGCTACTTCCATCTGGCGCATCACCGCTACACCAACGATCCCGACCGCGACCCGGAACTGCTTGCCGGGGCCAAGCCGGACAGCTGGCCGGCCTATCTGCTGCATATCTCGGGACTGCCATACTGGGCCGGCATGGCGCGGCAATTCGGCGCGCTGGTGATGGGGCGGGGCATGGCGGATTACATACCGCCGCAGGCCCGGCCCCGTGTGGTGGCCGAGGCGCGGTGGATGGCCGCCGCCTATGCCGTCCTGCTGTCGTCTCTGGTCGTGTCACCGCTGTTGATCTGGCTTTGGATCGTGCCGGTGCTGCTCGGACAGCCGTTCCTGCGGCTGTTCCTTCTGGCCGAACACGGCCGCTGCCCGCATGTGGCCGATATGTTCGAAAACACCCGCACCACATTCACCACGGGTGTCATCCGCCGGCTGTCCTGGAACATGCCTTACCATATCGAACACCACGCCTTTCCGTCGGTGCCGTTCCACAAGCTGCCCGATCTGCATGCGCTGGCGGCGGAGCATCTGCGGCAGACGGAACGGGGCTATGCCCGGTTTCACGGCAAATACGTCCGCACCCTTCGCTAGAGCAGGGCAGGTTTCGCTGGAACCGCGTTCTGCCGGTTCCGGCCTGGAGTTGCCATTCGCAACCGGTCTTCAGGCGCGGAATCAAGGCCGTAGGCCGCCGCGCCATCGCCGACCCGCCCCGGAGGGGAGGCGATTTTCTGACGGCGCGCATCGCGTTGAAGTCGTTCGGACTTTGCTGGGATAAATCGAGCCG
>JASJDP010000016.1 GCA_030065095.1 Rhodobacter sp. | reverse complement strand
CTTCAACGCGATGCGCGCCGTCAGAAAATCGCCTCCCCTCCGGGGCGGGTCGGCGATGGCGCGGCGGCCTACGGCCTTGATTCCGCGCCTGAAGACCGGTTGCGAATGGCAACTTCAGGCCGAAAACCCACCTTGAGGGCAGCTCACAACGCAGCTCTTTCCGAAACAATCCGGAACGCCCCGGACGACGCGGGAACCGTGTCAATCAGGTAGGCAACGCCGGCCGCGCCGGCCGCCGCGGCGGACCGGCGACGGCGGTGCGGTCAGACCTTCTTGCAGGACCGCCGTCATCGGGTGCTCTGCATCGGTCCCGTATTCGGCCAACAGACGCCGGATCGCCGCCGCCGGCGCAATCCCGGCGGGCAGCTTGATCGCCCAGTCGACGAAGATGGAACGGCATTCGGCGGCGCCGATCCCGTCGATCCGGTAGGCCTCGCGAATCAGTCCGCTTGCGTCGATCTCGTCCAATGTCATGGCGCCGCCGCCCCCGCTTCGGGCGCCCCGGCAAGAGCTGCCTCGATGACCGCCGCCGCGGCGCCGGCCAGCATCTGCATGCGCTCGGCGAGTTCGTCAAAACTCCCGGCCCCGGTCTGCCGCAGGATAAAACCGCGACCGCCCTCGCCTAGGTCGGCGAGGTTCAAAGTGGTGCCGGTCAACAGTCGCCTGGCGGCCTGCACGGTCCAAAAGAACCGGTACGTCTCGGTCAGGGTGGCCGCACCCGCAGCCGACAGCCAGCCGGTCCCCTGCCCCGCCGCCAGCTGATCCGGCACATGCCGCGCCGACGAGCCCGCCAGCAGCGCCGCGGCCTGCGCCAGAAGCTCGATGTCCTGCATCCGGCCAGGTCCGAGCTTGGCGTCCCAACCGCCGTCTCCGGGCTTGGCGTCGGCCAGCCGGGCGCGCATGTCCGACACGTCCGCCAGCACACGCGCCGCATCGCGCGGCGCAGACAGAAGGTCCTGCCGAAACGCCTCGATATCCGCCCCCAGCGCTCCGGTCCCGGCCACCGGACGGGCACGGGTCAGGGCCAGATGCTCCCAGGTCCAGGCTTCGTCGCGCTGGTAGCTGCAGAACGAACTCAGCGACGTGGCAACCGGCCCCTGACGGCCCGAGGGCCGCAGACGCATATCCACTTCGTAAAGCGCGCCCTCGGCGGTCTGTGCCGTCAGCGCGGTGATGAACGCCTGGGTCAGGCGCGCATAGTAGAGCCGCGTGGCCAGCGGGCGGCGGCCGTCGGACATATCGACCCCTTCGGCATCGTAGATCACGATTAGATCAAGGTCCGAGCTGACCGAAAGCTGCGCCGCCCCCATCGACCCCATCCCAAGCACGGCCGCACCCCGTCCCGGCGGCGGCCCATGCTTGCGGGCGAATTCTGCGACCACGGGGTCCCACAAGGCGGCCAGCACCGCCTCGGCCAGATCGGCATATTCCCGCCCCACCTCGTCGGCGCCGATCAGCCCGCGCAGGTGGTGCACTCCGATGCGAAAATGCCATTCCTTGCGCCAGCGGCGCACCGCGTCGAGCTGGCGCTCATAGTCCGGGATCTCGTCCAGCATGCCACGCAGGTGCGCCGTCAACTCGGTACAGCCCGGCCAAGGGTCGAAGAACGACCCGCCGATCACCGCATCGAAGACCTGGGCATTGCGGCCCAGATAGCGGGCGAGCGCCGGGGCGGTGGCGGCGATGTCGACGATCAGATCGATGAGTTGCGGATTGGCCTGGAACAGGGAAAACACCTGCACCCCGGCGGGCAGGCCGGCGAGGAAGGCATCGAACTGCTCCAGCGCCTCCTCCGGCTTGGCGGCCTTCTGCAGCCGGGCGAGGATCTCGGGCTTGAGGCGTTCGAAGATTTCCACCGCGCGCGCGGACCGCAGGGCGGGATAGCGGCGCCAGCCGTCGACCAGGCGCCGGGTTTCGTCGGGCACGTCCTGTGCGGTCACGGGCGCCTGCGGGGCAAAGAATCCCTCGGTCAGCCCATGAACCTCGGTCAGGCGGTCGGCCAGCGTCTTGCGCAGGCTCCGAGCGTCAGAATCCATGAACGCCGCGAGCCGGTCGAATCCTTCAGCATCGCCGGGCAGGTCGTGGGTTTGCGCGTCGGCGATCATCTGCACCCGGTGCTCGATCTCGCGATGCGCCCGGTAGGCCCGGGTCAGCGTGTCGGCGGTCTCGGGCGCGACCCAATCCCTGGCCGCCAGCCGGGCAAGCCCCTCGACCGTGCCGCGCACGCGCAGGCTGGGGTCCCGGCCGCCGGCGATGATCTGTCGTGTCTGGGTGAAGAACTCGATCTCGCGGATGCCGCCGGCGCCAAGCTTCATGTTGTGGCCTTCCAGCGTGATCGGCCCGTGGAACCCTTTGTGCGCGCGGATCCGCAACCGCATGTCGTGGGCATCCTGAATCGCGGCGAAATCGAGATGCTTGCGCCAGACGAAGGGGGTCAGGTGCTGCAGGAACCGCGCGCCCGCCGCGATATCGCCCGCGCAGGCGCGCGCCTTGACATAGGCCGCGCGTTCCCAGGTGCGCCCGACACTTTCGTAGTACGCTTCCGCCGCCTCCATCGACAGGCAGACGGGCGTGACGGCGGCATCCGGGCGCAGGCGCAGATCGGTGCGGAAGACGTAGCCGTCACCGGTGATCTCGCTGAGCATGGCGGTCATCCGGCGCGTCGCCCGCACCAGCGCGGCCCGCGCGTCGTGATAGTCGGCGGGATCGTAGCGCTCGCCATCGAACAGCACGATCAGATCGATGTCCGAGGAGTAGTTCAGTTCGTGCGCGCCCATTTTGCCCATTGCGATGGCGACCATGCCGCCCGCGGTCTCGATGTCGTCTTCGGTTGCACCGGGGAGCTTTTTGCGGGCGATTTCGGCGGCGACCATGGCCTTCATCGCCCGATCTGTGGCCAGGTCGGCAAAATCCGTCAGCGCAGCGGTGACCTGTTCCAGCGTCCAGACGCCGCCGAGATCCGCAAGCGCGGTCAGCAGCGCGACACGGCGCTTGGCCGCGCGCAGCCCGGTGGCGAGGCCAGGGTAATCGAGCGCACGGACATCGGCACAGATCGCGGCAAAGCTGTCGTGGGGATCGGCATGCAGCACCTCGTCCAGCCAATCGGCCTCGTTGCCGATCAGTCCGGCAAGATAGGGGCTGCATCCGGCCGCGCCGGACAACAACGCCCGCACCTCGGGGGGAAACTGGGGAAACAGGCCCGCCGTTTCCGCACCAATCAGGGGATCATAGGCGCGCGGCGCGCGGGCTATCCTGTGAGCAAACGACATGCACCCCGCGCCGCTACAATTGGACAACGTACAGCGAATGTGGAATTCGGCAGCGGGTGTAGCGCGGCGCCCGCGACCGCACAAGCGCAAAGCGCAGACGTCGGGCCCGCCGGCGAGAGAGGGTCAGACCGGAGCCGCATCATCCTCTGCGGTGTCCTGACTGAACGTGTTGCGCCAGCGTCCGCCGTGGTTTTCCCAGATCGAGCTGACATACATCACCTCGGGCGTCGAAGCACCGACCCGGACATATTCGGCGCGATAGGCCAGCAGCGCCCGGCCCTCTCCAAGCGGTACGAGGCGAGCATCGGACAGCGCAAACCGGGATACGGTCGGGCCGTCCGCCAACTGGCCTGTGTGTGCGGCCCGGTCCGCGAAGCCGGTCGCATAGACGCCCAGGAACTCCGGCGCCAGCAATGTCGCATCGGTTGCAGCATCGCCATCGGCCAGCGCCTGCCAGACGCGGTGTTCCAGATCGAGAAGAAAGCCGATATCAGCCATTGCAGACCAGCTTGCACGCCGCGCCTCCGGGCGCAACCGTTCGCACCGGCCAGACGCACCTGAGCGTAGGGGGACGCGGGCGGACCGGAGGATTGCTGTTTTCTGCCGGGGTTGCCTGCCGAGAGACTGGCCGCGACCGGCCGTTCCGGCTCACGCCGCCGCCGCACCGGTCCACACGACCTTGCCCAGCAATTGGAGTCGACCGGTCCCGCCCTTGGCAAGAACCCGTGGCGTCGACCCGTTGGTGCCGCTGACAAGAAGTCCGCCACGCTCGATCCAGTGAAGGAAGCCCAGGTAATTCTGCCCGGCCTCGCGGAAACACCAACGCGCCGGACCGCCCTGCCGTGGCGCCGTGGCATCCACCAAAGCCATCGCGCCGTCGGGCACCGCGGGCGGGAGCAGCGACTGGTCGACGGCGACGACCGACAGCGCTGCGGGGTCAAGTCCGGCCTCGTCGAGCCAGGCACGGGAAAAGGCAACCGGACCGATCCCGCGCCGCCCGGACCCGGAATGATAGGGAAACGGCAGGAAACCGGCGCGCAGCGCCTCGCGCTTGCCAAGGTCGCTGTCCTCGCCCGGCTCGGCGAGACCCGCGCCGGGATCCTGCGGGCCGATCTGCAGGTTGAGGCCAAGCGCTGCGGCGATCTCGGCAGCCCGGTCGAGGCTCGGGGCCTGCTGGCGCTCGGGGTCGAGAAAACCGCGCAGCGACCATTTCTTCAGCCCCACCTGTTCCTCGAACCGCCGCTCGCCCACCCCGGCACGGCGAATCTCCTGGCGCACGAGGTCGCGCAGGCGGTCGGTTGGGGTCTTGTTGGCGGCAGGCGGCACATCAGCGATGTACCATCAAATGGTTAAAGCTTGGAAGATGATTAAAAAACAATGCATTATCGTACTTGCGTTCCCCCTATAACTGTGCACTATCGTGCTTGGACACGTTGAAATCGAGTGGTCGGTTAAAGACGCGTCCGGGCGGGCGGTGCCTCGAAGGCGGTGCATCGCCCGTCTCTTTAACGAGTGGCGTAGGTAGGAGCATGCGGTGTCGGATCGGGAGTCCTTGACGGTGTTTCGGCGGGCGCGCCGGCACCTGGCCGACGCCAGGCATTGCGATGCGCTGTCGCGGGCAAGTTCGAGCCCGTCGGTCCGCGACAGCGCGACCGCCGCCTATGTCCGTGCCGTGGATGCCCTTGTGGCAGATCTCGCGCGCTTGGAAGAGATGGGCGTGATGACCCGGATCGAGGCCTTTCTCACCGCCAGCGCCCCGCCGCAGACATGAAGGATGCCCTGCCCGAAACCGAAGATTTGAAGCTTATAACGCAGGGCCTTTTGCAGAGACACGACGGTCAGTGACGGGTGCCTGTTCGGGCAAGTCGCCTGTGGTCCGAAATTGGCGGGGTCGGTTTCATATCCGTGCAGCAATCCCGATCGCCTTGGGGCTCATCGCGACTAAAAACCAGCCTGGGCCGTCAACTTTGTCCCC
This sequence comes from Rhodobacter sp., assembly GCA_030065095.1. Taxonomy (GTDB): domain Bacteria; phylum Pseudomonadota; class Alphaproteobacteria; order Rhodobacterales; family Rhodobacteraceae; genus JASJCA01. The sequence goes on along the minus strand of JASJDP010000016.1, from coordinate 327,417 downwards.
GCGCGTCCGGCCAGGCGCCGATCAGAGGCGCCCGATGCGCCGGCCCATCCGCATGGCCTGCTTTGCCCGCCTTGCGGTTTCCCGGCCCTGAGCCTGCTGCTCGCGGCCGGCCTCGGGGTCTTGGGTCTGCCGGTTACGCCGCGTCGCCATGTCGACACCGGCATTGATCCCGGAGTTGATGGCCCGGCGCAGCACCAGCCGCACGATCATATTGATGATCTGATTGACATTCATGACTGCTCTCACCATTTGGTTGTTTTCCGGGAAGCGTAATGCCTAAATATGTCGAATTCGCGGCATTTCACACCTCTCGGATCTCGATTTTTTGGTAGGACGGCACCCTTGAGTCCCGGTCATTCTCTGAAAAACAGCGGGCACCCGCTCGACCAGTCGATCAAGGACCGTCTGCAACTTGGGGCAGATGCCGGCCTGTCTTTATGGCTGGTGCGCGCCGTCATTCAGGCGGGCGACGCCATCAGCCGCATCTCCACGGGCAAGCCGTTCTTTGCCTTGCGGGAGACCGAAGCGCTGGTCAAAGAGCTTGACGGTCTCAAGGGCCGAGATCTGACCCATGCGCTGCTGGGCAAGAACAACGGCACCAGGATCACGCCACACGGGCTGGATCACGTGCCGACCGAGGGGCCCGCCCTGATCGCCTCGACCCACGCAACGGGTCTGTTCGATTTCATCGCACACGCCGATTCGCTGATGGATAAGCGGCCCGATCTGAAGGTCGTCGCCAACGAGGATGCCGAACGCTTTCTGGGCTCGGATCTGATCGTGCCTGTCAAAATCAACCGTCAGAGGCGGGCGCGCGCAGGGCCGCGGATACGCAGGGTGATGGTCGAACATCTTGAGGGCGGTGGCGCCTTGCTGATCTTTGGCTCCGGTCGGGTTCCGCACCGGCAGAACGGCTATCTGGTCGAGCCGGACTGGCGGTCGGGACCGACGCGGATCTCGGCGGCCTGCGGCGTGCCGGTGATCCCGGCGGCGCTGAACGCACAAAACTCGGACGCCTATTACCGCACGCGCCGGCTCGCCTACCGGCTCAGCCGCGGCAATGACGACTTCGCGGCGATGATCGCCTCGCTGCGCCATGCGCAGGAACTGCGCGACAAGCTTGGAGGCTGCTATGAGGTGTTCTACGGCGCACCGCTGCCGCCCGGCACGCAAGCCTGCGATCTGAAGGCCCAGGCCGAACGGCTTGTGCCGGGGCTTTATGGGCCGAACGGCTAGGCCGCGCCGACTTATGACGCAACCGCGTGCTGCCGGCTCCGGCCTTGAGCGGATGCTCTCACCACGTCCCGGCACGAGATCAAGGGGCGGAGCCCCGCCCCGAGGGTGAGGCGATAACGCGGCTTCTCGCCGGATTTGCAATATCCGCTCCAGATCAGGACCGAACTCAAGCTTCCCTTACAATGCGTCCCGCCCGTGGCGTTCGATCCAAGGGATCACGTGTCGAACATCTCGCCCTGGTCTTCCGGCGCTTCGCCGTCGTCCTCGTCCTCGTCGCCAGACCCCGGCAGCCCCCCGGGCGGTCGGCGGCTGTCGAGCAGCCCGGCCGCGCGCAACTCTTTCAGGCCCGGCAGGTCCCGCGCGCTTTCCAGACCGAAATGATCGAGGAATTCGTCCGTCACGACATAGGTCACCGGGCGGCCCGGCGTCATCTTGCGGCGGCCGAACTTGATCCATTCCAATTCCAGCAACTGGTCCACCGTACCGCGGCTGACCGACACGCCGCGGATCTCTTCGATCTCGGCGCGGGTGACCGGCTGATGATAGGCGATGATCGCCAGCGTCTCGATGGCCGCGCGGCTGAGTTTCCGGGTTTCGACGGTTTCCTTCTGCATCAGGAACCCGAGGTCCGGCGCGGTGCGCAGCGCATAGGCATCACCCACACGCACCAGCTGCACCCCCCTGCCGTCATAGCGCCTGCGCAGATGCGCCAGCGCCTCGGCGGCGTCGCAGCCATGCGGCATGCGCGCGTTCAGCTCGGCCACGCCGACCGGCTCGGCCGAGGCAAAGAGGATCGCCTCGACCATGCGTTCCTGCTCGCCCATCGGCGGCGCCTCGAAAAGGCTTTCCTTGTCCGGTTCAGCCATCGCCATCCTTCCGGCGGATCTGAATCGGGGCGTAGGTTTCCGACTGGCGGATCTCGATCCGGCCCTCCTTGGCCAGTTCCAGCGAGGCGGCGAAGGTTGCGGCCGTGGCCGATCGCCTGAGCCCCGGGTCGGTCTCCCAGCCTTCGGGCAAGTAGGACAGAAGATCGGTCCAGTCCCCGGCAAAACCGATCAGCGGCCGCATCCGGTCGAGCGCCTGTTCCAGCGTCAGAATGCGATCGCGGTCCATGGTATAGGGCCGGAACTCGTCGCGGGTGCGGATGCGGGCATAGCCCTGCATCAGGTCCAGAAGCGTCGCGGTGTAGGTAACGCGCTTGGTCCGTGCGACATCCTCGGGAATCCCGCGGACAAAGAAATCCCGGCCCTTCTGGTCGCGTCCCATCAGGCGCGCGGCGGCGTTGCGCATCGCCTGAAGGCGCTCGAGCTGAAACGCCAGATGTGCGGCCAGTTCCTCGCCCGACGGACCCTCTTCGGCGGGATCGGGCGGCAGCAGCAACCGCGACTTCAGAAAGGCAAGCCAGGCCGCCATCACCAGATAGTCGGCGGCGAGTTCGATGCGCAGGCTGCGGGCGCGGTCGATGAAGCCCAGATATTGCTCGGCGAGCGCCAGCACGGAGATCTTGCGAAGGTCCACCTTCTGCGTGCGCGACAATGTCAGCAGCAGGTCGAGCGGCCCCTCGAAGCCGTCGACGTCGACGATCAGCGCCTCGGCGGCCCGGCGCGCATCGACGCTTGTGACATTGTCGAAAGCCTGCGGCTCAGCCATGGACCTTTCCGTGCAACAGCGCCTCAAGCTCGGCTTCCACGGCGGCAATGTCAATGCTTTGGGCCGGGCGGCGCGCGGCAAATGCGGCCTCGGCACGGCGCCGCGCCTCGCCCCGCAACCGGCCTGCGGTCTCGGCCACCGTCCGCATCTCGGCCAATTCGCCGTTGCAATGCAGGACCAGATCGCAACCCGCCGACAGCGCGGCGGCACAGCGGGCGGCCAGATCGCCCGCAAGAGCCTCCATCGAAATGTCGTCGGTCATCAGCAGACCGCGGAATCCCAGCTCGGCGCGGATCAGCCGGATCATCGTGGGAGACGTCGTTGCGGGGGCATCGGGATCGAACGCGGAATAGACCACATGCGCCGTCATCGCCATCGGCAGGTCGCGCAACGCCGCAAAGGGCGCGAAATCGCGTGCGTGCAAGGTGGCGGCGTCATCGTCGACCAATGGCAGCACGGTGTGGCTGTCGACGGTGGCTCTGCCATGGCCCGGAATATGCTTCATGACCGGCAGAACGCCGCCATCCTGCAGGCCGTCGGCGGCAGCGCGGGCGGTCTCGGCAACGGCCCGGGCATCGGTTCCGTAACAGCGGTTCTTCAAAAACGGATGCGTGCCTGCCCCGGCGATATCGGCCATCGGGGCACAGTTGACGTCGATGCCAATCGCCAGAAGCTCGGACGCGATCAGCCGGAACCGAAGATACATCGCGCGCGCGGCGTCGGGACCGGCCACATCGCACTGATCCAGGGGCGGACGGTATTGCCGCCAGTGCGGCGGGCCGATGCGCTGTACCCGGCCGCCTTCCTGATCGATCAGAACCGGCGCGTCGCGGCCCACGGCATCGCGCAGGCACTCCGTCAGGCGCCGCACCTGATCGGGTGTCTCGCAGTTGCGGGCAAAGAGAATGAATCCCCAGGGCTGTGCCTCGGCGAAAAACGCGCGCTCCTCGCGTGACAGGCGCGGCCCCCGGCAGCCGAGGATCATCGCGCCCAAGCGGCCCATCAACGGGTCACGACCGGGATACAGGCCTGGCCATCGGCCACGAAGGTCGAACAGAAGCGGCGCGCATCGTTGATATCCTCGAAACCCGCCACGCGCAGACGATAGAACGTCTTGCCGCCCGACACCGCGCGCTGGATCACCCGGTTCTTGTCGATCAGAAAGTCGCTGTACTTCGCATCCAGCTTGGCCCAGGCCTCGCGCGCCGCCTCGGGGCTGGGGAAGGCGCCGAACTGCACCAGCCGCGTGCCGGGGGCAAGCGTGTCGGGGTCGACCTCGACCGCAGGCGCCGCGATCGCCAGCGCCACGCTTTCGGCCACCGCCTCAGCCGTCAGATCGCCGATCGGACGCGGCACCGGCAAAGGCGAACGTTTCACGCCCTTCACCGACGCCGGGATCACCTTGATCTGCGGTTTCGCCGGGGCCACCGCAGCGCTTAGCGGCGTGACCCCGTCGGCCAGGGCTTCGGCCAGGGCTTCGGCCTCGGCCACCAATGCCTCGGGCACGGGCTCGGCCGCCTCAGGCACCTCCGCGGTGAGGCGCGGTTGCGGCAAATCTTCGTCGGTCAAATCCAGCGGCTTCGGCGCCAGGATCAGCCGGTCGGCGGGCCGTTCTGCCGCCCCTTCGGCAGCCACCGAGTTCACCGCCAGCCCCTGATGCGCCGCGCGCTCGCCGCCCGGGTCCTCGGGCGCAATCCGCATCGGTCCCTCCAGCGCGCGCACCACCGGCACCCCCGTCACGTCCCGCATCGCCAGCTGATAGCCCCACACCGCCAGCCCGGCGACAAGCGCCATGGACATCAGCGCTCCGATCCAGTTGAAAAGCGTGCCCAGAAGGCCCGGGTCGCCGACTTCGGCCTCAGCCCCGTCGCCCTGATAAAAGTCCGCCATCTCTGCCTCACTGCCCGGGACTGCGATGCGTCCCCGGTCTATCTTGCCTGCTCGTGACCCGCCGAGATGGCCGGGTGCGCCTGTTGGGTCAGCGCATTTCCTCGGCCGGGGTCACGCCCAGAATAGCAAGACCGGCTGAAATAACAACGCCAACGGCCCGTGGCAGTGCGATTTTTTCAGCCGACGCGGCAGGGTCGCCGTCCTGCAGAAATCGAAGATGCGGCTTTTCATTGCCCTTGTTCCACAGCGCGTGGAACTCGCTGGCCAAATCGTACAGATAGAACGCCACGCGATGCGGCTCATGCGTGCGGGCGGCAATCTCCACCAGACGCGGCCATTCGGCCAGCTTCTTGGCGACGGCGACCTCGGCGGCATCCTCCAGCTTCGGGCAATCCGACAGGGTGATCGCCTGCGCCTCCGCCTTCCGCAGGACACTGCGCACCCGCGCATGCGCGTACTGCACGTAGAAGACCGGATTGTCCTTGGATTGCTCCAGAACCTTGTCGAAGTCGAAATCAAGCGGTGCGTCGTTCTTGCGCGTCAGCATCACGAAGCGAGTGACGTCCGCGCCCACCTGGTCGACAACGTCGCGCAAGGTGACGAAATTGCCCGCCCGCTTAGACATCTTGAACGGCGCGCCATTCTTGAAAAGCCGCACCAGCTGCGTCAGCTTGATATCCAGCGGCACCTTGCCGTCCGACAGCGCCGAAACGGCGGCCTTCATCCGCTTGACATAGCCGCCGTGATCGGCGCCGAACACATCAATTAGCGCATCGAAGCCCCTGGAAACCTTATCATAATGATAGGCGATGTCCGGGGCGAAATAGGTCCAGGACCCGTCGGATTTCTTCACCGGCCGGTCCACATCGTCGCCGTGTTCGGTGGATCGAAACAGCGTCTGTTCCCTGGGCTCCCAATCCTCAGGCATCTTGCCCTTGGGCGGCTCCAGCACGCCTTCGTAGATCAGTCCCTTGCCTTCGAGATCCTGCAGGGCCGCCTCGATCCGACCGGTGCCGTAAAGCGACTTTTCCGAGAAATAGACGTCCATCTCGACCCCAAGTGCGGCCAGATCGCCCCGGATCATGTCCATCATCTTCTCGGTGGCGAATTCGCGCACCTCGGCCAGCCAGTACTGCTCGCCCTTGTCGAGCAGATCCTTGCCATACGTCTCCTTCAGCGCCTCGCCCACCGGCACGAGATAGTCGCCGGGATACAATCCCTCGGCGATCTCGGGGCTAAGCCCGCAAGCCTCGCGATACCGCTCATAGGCCGACCGGGCCAGCACATCGACCTGGGCGCCGCCGTCGTTTATGTAATACTCGCGGGTGACGTCGTAGCCGGCGTAGCCCAGCAGCGACGCCAGCGCGTCGCCGAACACCGCACCCCGGGTGTGGCCCACATGCAATGGCCCCGTGGGATTGGCCGAGACGAACTCGACATTCACACGCTCTTTCGCGCCCATGTCCGACCGGCCAAAGTCGGCGTCGGCCAGAATGCCTTCGACCAGCCCGGACCAGACCGGGGTGGCCAATCGCAGGTTGAGAAATCCCGGCCCCGCCACCTCGGCGGTGTCGATGCGTGGATCGTCCCGCAAAAGCGCCGCGAGCGCCTCGGCGATATCCCGCGGCTTAAGCCCCGCGGGTTTGGCCAGCACCATGGCGGCGTTGGTTGCCATGTCGCCATGGGCCGCATCGCGCGGCGGCTCGACCGAGACGTTGTCCATCGCCAGCCCGGCGGGCAGCGCGCCGGCTTCGGCCATCGCCGCCAGCCTGTCGATGACCAGCGCCCGGATATCAGAGAATAGGTTCATGTCCTGCTCTTTCTTCGCCGCGCTGCGGTTTAGCACGGGTGGCGCGGGGGTCAATCAATGCCGTTTGTTAACCCTGTGCAGAGTCATTAAGAATTTGTTCACCTTTTGGTTGTGTTCTGTTAACCATCGACCGCATCACACCCATTCGAAAGGACACCCTATGAGACTGTTTTTCGCATCTCTTCTGGCGCTCGGATGGCTGACCGCCGCCAACGCGGATGTTGCGCCCCCGGAAGGCCGGGTCATTTTGACCGTCGGAGGCGATCTTGCCGTCGCGAACGGGCCGGGGGCCACCGAAGACGACTATAACTTCCTCGGCTACCTGGACCTGGAATATGAAAAGTCCATGCTCTTCGACGACGCCATGCTGGCCGCCCTGCCCCAGCACGAGGTCAAGGCGACACTGCTCGATCTCGGCCGGGAAATCGCCTATACCGGCCCGCGGCTGAGCGACGTTCTCCGGGCGTCCGGGGCCGAGGGCAAGACCGCGTTGCCGCTGGCCTTCGACGGCTATCAGGCCGAAATCCCCTGGGACCAGATGGTGCAGTACGAACCGATCATGGCGACCCATGGCGACGGCGTGCCGCTGGAGGTCGGCAAGCTCGGCCCGCTGATGATCGTCTTCCCGGTGGTCGAAGACGAGGAGCTCTACGAAAGTTTCGAGGCGCTTCAGGTTTGGGCGATGTTCTTTCTCGGCGTCGAATAGACCGCAATTCACTCCGCCGCACGCCAGGGCCCGTCCCGTTCCGGGGCGGGCTCTGTTCGGTCTAGGACCCGTCGAGGCACAGCCTGCGGTATTCCTGCAGCGCAAAGCGGTCCGTCATTCCGGCGATATAATCCGCCACGATCCGGGCAAGCGCGGTTTCGTCAGCCGCATCGGCCACATCCTTGCGCCATTGCTTCGGCAACAGATCGCTTCGCTGCATGAATAGCGGAAACAGTGACTCGATCGCCTTGGTCACGTCCGCCCGGACCGATACCACGTCCGGCGCGCGGTACATCCGGTGGAACAGGAAATCGCGGGTCACCTGAAGCCGCTCCCAGACCGGATCCGAAAACCGCACCATTGGCCGTCCGGCATGGCGGATCTCCATGGGCGTCCGGGGCTGCAGGTCGGCGAGACGGGCTTGCGCCTGGTCGATCACGTCCTCGACCAGCAGCCCGAAGAACCGCCGCAGCGCCTCGTGGCGGCGGCGGTAATAATTCAGGCCGGGGTATTTCGCGTCCACCGCCGCGAAACAGCCGTCCAGGATCGGCAGTCGGGCCAGTTCGTCGGTCGAAAACAGCTCGGCCCGCAGCCCGTCATGCAGGTCGTGACTGTTATAGGCGACATCGTCGGACAGCGCCGCAACCTGCGCCTCGATCCCGGCATGGGTATGAAGCTCCAGGTCGTGCCGGGCGTTGTAGTCGGCCAGCGCATAGGGCACGTCGCCCGTGACCGGGCCGTTGTGCTTGGCGATCCCCTCGAGCGTCTCCCAGGTCAGGTTCAGCCCGTCGAAATCCGCATAATGCCGTTCCAGCGAGGTCACGATCCGGATCGCCTGGGCATTGTGGTCGAACCCCCCATAGGGCGCCATCAGCCGCTGCAACGCGTCCTCGCCGGTGTGGCCGAACGGCGGATGTCCGAGATCGTGGGCAAGCGCCACCGCCTCGGTCAGTTCCACGTTCAGCCCCAGGGCGCCCGCGATCGTCCGCGCCACTTGGGCGACCTCGATCGAATGGGTCAGCCGCGTGCGGTAATAGTCCCCCTCATGCTCGATAAAGACCTGCGTCTTGTGTTTCAGTCGCCGGAACGCGCTGGCATGGATGATCCGGTCGCGGTCGCGCTGATAGCAGTCGCGGAACCGGCTTTCGGGTTCCTCGTGAAGCCGCCCGCGCGAAGTCTCGGGCCGCGCCGCAAAGGGTTGCATGGTTCCGCCTGTTCTTGTCCGCCTGTCCCGCACCCCATATATTGCAATCGGAACCGCTTAGAAACGCCGGAGTTCGCGCGATGATCCTGCCGCCGAAAGTGACGCCACGAGCCTTCGAACGCCTCGCCGAGATCGGCGCGGGAGAGACGGGCAAGGCCCTGCGGGTGGCGGTCGAGGGCGGCGGCTGTTCGGGGTTTCAGTACGAGATCGCGCTCGACGACCCTGCCGAGGGCGATCTGGTGCTGGAAGGCGGCGGTGAACGGGTGGTGATCGATGAGGTCTCGCTGCCGTTCCTGGCCGACGCGGTGATCGATTTTTCCGAGGAGCTGATCGGCGCGCGGTTCGTGATCGAGAACCCGAACGCGACGTCGTCCTGCGGGTGCGGGACGTCGTTTTCGATGTGAGGCCGGAAGATGCTCCCATGAGAACAGGGGCGTAACCGGTCGATAGAATTCACGATAGCGTCGACATCTTGACGGGGTGAGGACCGGCTTCCGTCCTCTGCAGCCCCCGCCCCTGACCGGCCGGGGCGGCTGGCAATCTGCGCCAGCGACGACGCCTTCGTCGCTGCCTAGGCGGAGATCGAACAGGACCCGGTGACGGGCGAAACGGAGCTTCGCCTAACCGGCGAGAAATATTCCGCCCTCACCCGCCTGCCTAAGAGCATAGGCGCTACGAAAACACAAAATCATCCTGCGTCAGATCATTCATGTCGATACCCTGCAGCGTTACGGTTCCGGTGCCGTAGTCAACGATTGCACCTGCAGGGCCCTGCGAGAACACCAGAGCGCCGAAATTACCTCCAACGATCTCGATTTGATCGGTTCCGGTCTCGAAATCGAGGATTTGATCGGCGCCATCGTTCACCCGGAACACAAACCTGTCCGATCCGTGATCGCCCCGCAATGTGTCGTTGCCCCTTCCGCCGATCAAGGTGTCGCCGCCGGCGCCGGCGAACAAGCGGTCGTTTCCCGAGCCGCCGTCGAGACGGCTCCAACCAGCCCAATCGCTGAGTTGGTCGTCACCCTGGCCGCCCAGCAAGGTGTCCTTTCCGTGATTGCCGTGAAGCAGGTCGTTTCCGGCACCACCTTCGAGGCGGTCGGCGTTGTCATCGCCCGAAAGCGTGTCGTCGCCTGCGCCGCCGCGCAAGTGGTTAGCACCATCATCGCCGGTGAGCGTGTCGTCGTGGTCGGATCCGAGAACCCGCTCGACGCCGGTGATGCTGTCGCCCGCCGCATGGCCGCCGCTGGCGGTGTTGGCGCCGAGATCGACGGCGACGGCGGCATTGGAGGTGTTGTAGTAGACCCAGTCGCTCAATCCGGCCCCGCCGTCCAGAATGTCGGCACCCTGATCGCCCCGCAATATGTCGTTGCCGCCTTGGCCCGAAAGCGTGTCGTCGCCGGCGCCGCCGCGCAGGTAGTTTGCGCTGCCGTCGCCGGTCAGGGAATCGTCGTAGTCGGATCCGAGAACACGCTCGACGCCGGTGATGCTGTCGCCCGCCGCATGGCCGCCGCTGGCGGTGTTGGCGCCGAGATCGACGGCGACGGCGGCGTCGGAGGCGTTGTAGTAGACCCAGTCGCTCAATCCGGCCCCGCCATCCAGAACGTCAGCGCCCTGATCGCCCCGCAATATGTCGTTGCCGCCTTGGCCTAAAAGCGTGTCGTCGCCGGCGCCGCCGCGCAGGTAGTTTGCGCCTGCGTCGCCAGTGAGCGTGTCGTCGTAGTCGGATCCGAGAACCCGCTCGACGCCGGTGATGCTGTCGCCCGCCGCATGGCCGCCGCTGGCGGTATTGGCGCCGAGATCGATTGCGACGGCGGCATTGGAGGCGTTGTAGTAGACCCAGTCGCTCAATCCGGCCCCGCCGTCCAGCACGTCGGCACCCTGATCGCCCCGCAATATGTCGTTGCCGCCCTGACCCGAAAGCGTGTCGTCGCCAGCGCCGCCGCGCAGGTAGTTTGCGCCTGCGTCGCCAGTGAGCGTGTCGTCGTAGTCGGATCCGAGAACCCGCTCGACGCCGGTGATGCTGTCGCCCGTCGCATGGCCGCCGCTGGCGGTGTTGGCGCCGAGATCGACGGCGACAGCGGCGTCGGAGGTGTTGTAATAGACCCAGTCCAGCGACCCGGCCCCACCGTCCAGAACATCGGCGCCCTGATCGCCCCGCAATATGTCGTTGCCGCCTTGACCCAAAAGCGTGTCGTCGCCAGCGCCGCCGCGCAGGTAGTCTGCGCCAACGTCGCCTGAAATAAGGCTCGGCGGCGTAAGCCCGACGAAATCGGAAGCGCTAAGCTGCTCGAGAGCCGCATCCAGTATCCTAAGAGTGCTGCCGTTCTGAAAATGCAGCACCAGGTCGTCCTGCAGCCCGTCACCATCCGCGTCCAAGGCACTCAGATTGCCTTGAATTTCCGAATAGCTGTTGTATGCGCCGGACAAGTCTATCAGGTCCGTTCCGGCCTCGAAGTCGATGATCACGTCGTCGCCCGACACACCCGTGCGGAACGTGTCGGCGCCCTCACCGCCTGTGTATTGGTCGTATCCGCTGCCGCCGATCATCGTGTCTTCGCCGTCGCCGCCGAAGAGGTGGTTGATGCCGCCGGCTGCCGAGAGAATGTCATTGCCATATTGGCCAAACAGAAAATCGTCACCCTGACCGCCTGTTAACCGGTCGTGTCCGCTGCCTCCGTACATCAGATCGTTTGAACCGTCGGTCCCGTGCAGGGTGTCGTCGCCGTCATATCCGAAGGCGGTGCCAAGGTGGTCAACGGTGTCGAACGGATCTGCGGCATCGTAATCGGCTTCGTAAACTTCATTGCGAAGCCCGCCGGCCACAAGTTGCACAAAGATCGTCTGGTCGCCGGTCGGTGCCGCCGGTGCGCCGCCCAACGAATAGGCGTTGAATGCGTGTGCGAGGGAGTGCTGATGCAGAAACCGTAGCGAGCCGGCACCATCAATCACAACGAGGTTCGAGCCGCCTGTTTCGGCGCCGGGGAACCAGCCGAGGCCGATGCCATTCTCTGCGAACCATTCAAAGGAGCGTGCAAATAGATCGGCCGTCGTCGTTCCGCCGGTGATATCGTCGGCGGTTCCATGAATGTTGGTTTCAGTGACGTGGACATTATAGCCCGCCAGCGGGGCAAAATGGCTGTCCAGGATCGACTCGAGCTCTGCCGTCGACGTTGCCGACTTGGTGCCGGACCATCCTGGATACAGATGTACGGACCAGACCAAATCGGCGCCAACGCCTGACGCGATATAGTCAATGGCGCTCATACCACCGATCGTGGTTTGATCGAGGGTCGCGATGTTTCCGGAATATCCCCAGGGGCCGACAAAGATCGAACCGGACGACCGCGCCTGAATCTGCTCTGAAAGAGCGACCACATGGTCCGCATAGAGTTCGACGAAATCGGTTCGATTGAGCCCTTCTCCGGTTCCGTTCTCACGAATGCTGTGGCGATAGCCGGCGGGTTCGTTCATCAGCTCGAACCCCGTCACCGCCGAGTCCACCGATGGGTGAGACTCGAGCCAATCCAACATCTTGGTCCATGCGTCCGAGATGTCGGAAAAATTCTCCTGCAGCGCTGCATAGGCCTCTGTATTCGACAGGGCGCCGTAGCCGGGCGCATCGGGATCGCCGAGCCTCTGCACATCGCCGGACGAGTAAATGGGAAGGATCGTGAAGCCCTCGTTCGCAGCCGCGATCAGAAACCGCTCGTACTGCTCGTGAAGATTGCCGTTTGCGTCGAAGGAATGTTCATTGAACGCCAGTCGCAATGTGGTGGCTATCGGAAGCGCTTCGGCAAGCTTGGCTGCGAACTGTTCCGGATTTCCGTCCATCCCCATCGGGAAGGTCTGATGATCCCCGTGCCACAGGTAATGCTTGGAATTGGCGGCGACGTTGGCGTCATAGAGCGTTTCGCCGGTCGCTGCGTCGACGATGACCTGCTTGTCAGCCGCGACTTGATCCTCGGCCATCACCTGCAGATTCACGATATTCAGTGCCGAAGTATTCGATCCCAGATTTGGCATGATCCCTCGCGACAAGTATGATCGCGTTGCATAGGTACGTGTTCGATTGACGGCGCCGGGATGGCGCCGGTTTGCATTATTCCGATTGCGTTCTTCCCATACGCATTCTTCCCGCGCCCGCCGGAGGCGTCCGGAGCCTGCACCATTCATCCAGCGCAAAAAGGCATCCGAGCGGCCGAAATCTGTCGTGGTATGGGCAATGTTGAAAAATTCGCCAAGAAACAGTCACGGCAGCTGCGTTTCGCCGTCGCCACACTCAAATAAAGCCTTTGCGAGCCTCTAAAACCCGGCGGGACGCGCGCGGACCGCCCGTCTGCCGACGCGGCCAAGCCCGTGCGGTTCCCTGCCCCGCCAAGCACCAAAGACCACCTGACCGACGTTCATAGCGATGCATCGAGCATCCGGGGTACGGCGTTTCACCCGCGCGACGTTCGAAGGCACGACGCGAGCGGGCCGAAGGAAAATCAGCAACGAACGGTTCGCCAACGCCGTCAAGGCTCGACTCACCTGTAAACCAGGGCTCTGAGGCATGCCTGAATCACGAGAGCACGGCAATTCGTGCCTGGTCTGCCCGCCCAGTTCTCCGATGCGTCGAGACCCAAAACGCAGTCGGCCGGTCCCAGGTTGTTTCCCTCCGGTGCCCAGCGCTCGAGCGCCCCGCCGACGGGCCGCTTGTGCCGCTCACGGGCGGTTGTTACGGTCGCGGCGCAGCCGATTGATTGGAGCAAGTTTTATGCCGCAGGAAGTGAACCCGCAGATCACCGACGCCGTGACAGAGACCAATGTCTCGGTCGTCGCCGAAGCCCCGGCCATGGCCGTTGCCACGCTCTATCAGACCATGGCGCATTCGCTGAGCCTTTTGATGGAAAACGCGGTCGCGGCGCAGCAGCAGTTGAATATCGCCGCCCAGGCGGCCACCACCCAGGGCGTCATGCAGATCTATTCCGTCGACACGATCAGCGACTCCATCGCCGCGGCGCAAACGGTCCAAAGCGGGACATCGTCATGAACAAGGCCGCGCCCGACACGCCCGGGACCGGCACCGCCGCCCCGCCGGACGAGATCGTCGCGCTCATGAAGGCGCATTCCTCGGTCATGGCGCGCTATGATGCGCTGACCTTCCTGCGCAATGCGCTGACACTGGCCAATGCGGGGTTCGGACAAGCGCTGGTGCAGGCCGGATCGGGCGAGATCGACCGGTCGAAATCGACGATGCTGGCCGCGCAGCAGGTCCTGGCCGCCTCGATCTCGGCCTGGCAGGCGGTCGATGCGGACAGCGAGTCGACGGCCCCTTCGGGCAACTGACGCCGTCCTTGCGCGGGGACTTTCCCGCGCGGGGGTGCCACGACCGGACGCCTTGGGAGCAACGGCATGAAAATCGCGACCTTCAACATCAATGGCATCAAGGCCCGGGCCGAGGCGCTGCCCGACTGGCTGGACGAGGCGCGGCCCGATGTGGCGTTGCTGCAGGAAATCAAGTCGGTGGACGACGCGTTCCCGCGCGACGTCTTCGAAGCGCGCGGCTATAACGTCGAGACCCACGGGCAGAAGAGCTTCAACGGGGTGGCGATCCTGTCGAAGCTGCCGCTGGAGGATGTGGCGCGGGGATTGCCGGGTGACGAGGCCGACGAACAGGCGCGCTGGATCGAGGCGACGGTGGTGGGCGACCGGGCGGTGCGGATCTGCGGGCTGTACCTGCCCAACGGCAACCCGGCGCCGGGGCCGAAATACGACTATAAGCTCGCCTGGATGGAGCGGTTGAAGGCCCGCGCGCAAGCCCTTCTGAACACTGAAGAACCTGCGTTGATGGCAGGAGACTACAATGTCATTCCGCAGGCTGAGGACGCCGCGCGGCCCCAGGCGTGGGAAACCGATGCGCTGTACCTGCCCGAGACCCGCCAGGCCTTTCGCCGGGTTCTGAACCTGGGGTTTACGGATGCCTTCCGCGCCCGCGTGCACGGCCCGGGGCATTACAGTTTCTGGGACTACCAGCGCAATGCACGCGAGCGCAACGACGGCATCCGCATCGACCATGTCCTGCTGACCCCGCAGGCCGCCGACCTGCTGACCGGCTGCGGCATCGACGCCGATATACGGGACCGGACAAAGCCGTCGGACCACGTACCGGTTTGGGTGGAGCTTGACGCCTGACCGCCGGTTTACCGACCGGGGGGCCTAAGCCGCCTCGTCCTGTTCGGCGGCCTGGCGCTGCCACATGGCGGCATAGCGGCCGCCGCGGATCAGCAGGTCTTCGTGGCGGCCCTCCTCGACCACCTCGCCGCGTTCCAGAACGACGATCCGGTCGGCGTCGACGATCGTGGAAAGGCGGTGGGCGATGGTGATCACCGTGCGGCCCTCGCCCATGGCGCGCAGCTCGTCCTGAATGTCCCGCTCGGTCTCGCTGTCGAGCGCGCTGGTTGCCTCGTCCAGAAGCAGGATCGGCGGGTTCTTCAAAAGCGTGCGCGCGATGCCCACGCGCTGTTTCTCGCCGCCCGACAGTTTCAGCCCGCGCTCGCCCACCTGTGTGTCGTAGCCGTCGGGAAGCGTGGAAATGAAATCGTGGATCTTCGCCGCCATGGCAGCGGCCTCGACCTCGCCTCGGCCGGCGTCGGGACGGCCGTAGGCGATGTTGTAGTAGATCGAATCGTTGAACAGCACCGTGTCCTGCGGCACCACGCCGATGGCGGCGTGCAGACTGTCCTGGGTGACGTCGCGCAGGTCCTGGCCGTCGATCCGGAACGCCCCGCCGCTGACGTCGTAGAAGCGGAACAAAAGCCGCCCGATGGTCGACTTGCCGGAACCGGACGGCCCGACGATCGCCACCGTCTGGCCGGCGCCGACGGCGACCGACACGCCCTTCAGCACCGCACGGGTATCTTCATAGGAAAAGCGGACATCGTCCAGTTCCACCTTGCCGCCCTGCACCTTCAGCGCGGGCGCGCCCGGTTTGTCCTGCACCTCGGCGGGCTGTTCCAGAAGATCGAACATCTCGCCCATGTCCACCAGCGCCTGGCGGATCTCGCGGTAGACCGTGCCGAGGAAATTCAGCGGCATGGTGATCTGGATCATGTAGGCGTTGACCATGACGAAATCGCCCACCGTCAGCGCGCCGGACTGCACCCCCAAGGCCGCCATCACCATCACGATCACCAGGCCCGTGGTGATCAGAAGGGATTGGCCGAAGTTCAGGAAAGCCAGCGAATACGAGGTCTTGAGCGCCGCCGCCTCGTAGCGTTCCATCGCGCCGTCGTAGCGCGCGGCTTCGCGCCCCTCGGCACCGAAATATTTCACCGTCTCGAAATTCAGAAGGCTGTCGATGGCCTTTTGGTTGGCGTCGGTGTCCTGGTCGTTCATCTCCTTGCGGATCTTCACGCGCCATTCGGTGACCTTGAAGGTGAACCAGATGTAGATGCCGATGGTGATCACCACGACCGCGAGATACCAAAGGTCGAAGACCACGGCGAGCACCACCGAGATCATCGCCAGTTCCAGGATCAGCGGGCCGATCGAGAAAAGCAGGAACCGCAGCAGGAACTCGACGCCCTTGACCCCCCGTTCGATGATCCGGCTGAGGCCTCCGGTCTTGCGGGTGATGTGATAGCGCAACGACAGCGCGTGGATATGCCGGAAGGTTTCCAGTGCAAGTTGCCGCAGCGCGCGTTGCCCGACGCGCGCAAAGATCACGTCGCGCAGCTGCTGGAAGCCCACGGTCATCAGCCGCGCCATGCCGTAGGCGACCGTCAGCCCGACGGCGCCGATGGCCAGCATCATCACGGGGTCGGCGCCCTCGCCCGCCAGCGCATCGACCGCGGCCTTGTAAAAGAACGGCGTTCCGACGGCCACCAGCTTGGCCACGAACAGCGCCGCCAGCGCCAGCACCACGCGCCATTTTACCCAAGGATGCGCCGCGGGCCAAAGATAGGGCGCCACGCGGCGGATCGTGCGCCAGCCACTGCGGCGCGCCGCCTCGCTGTCCCAATCCGTCATGGTGGTTCGTCTGGCCATCGCCCGCCTTTCGTCCGGCCCGAAGACCACACCTAATGTGACGGGGCGGGATTTGCCAGTCTTCGCAACAGAGATGAATTTGCTGGAACCGCATTCTACAGTCTCCGGCCCGGTGCGGAGGTTGCGTCACACCGCGCGGAATCACGGCGCGAAGCCCCGCCGCGCGAGCGCCCTAGCGGTCGGGCACGGTAAAGACCTGGCCGGGATAAATCAGATCGGGGTCGCGGATCCGGTCACGATTGGCGTTGAAGACACGCACATAGAGGAAGCCGTCGCCATAGGAGTCCGTCGCGATGCCCCACAGCGTATTGCCCGGCTGCACGGTGATCACCTCAGCGCGCGGTGGGTCCCCCGGGGCCGGCGCCGGGGCCGCGGGTTCGAGCGCGGCCAGCAGCTCGGGCTCTTCCCGCTTGAACGGGGTTTCGACGCGCGACGTCACGGTTCCGCTTGCGTCGATCTCGTCGATGCGCAGGGTGTAGACACCGGTATCGACCTGCGGAAGCGGCGCGCGCCACTGGCCGTCGATGCCGATCTCGGTGGTCTTGATGGGCCGGTTGTTGAGATAGACCCGGACGAACCCGCCCGAGGCGCCGCGCCCGCCGAGCGCCACCTCGCCCGCGGGGTCGTAACTGATGCTGTCGATCACCACCGCCTGCGCGACATCCGGCTGGGGGCCGCCGGGCTGCAGGACCTTGATGCCGGTGTCGTCGGCCAGCAGCACCGACGGGGCGCTCGGCCTGTCGGACCGGTCCGGTGGGTCGAGCGCATCGAGCTGCGTGCCGCCATTATCGGGCACGGGCGCGGATGGCGCGGCGACCCTGGCCTCCACTGCCGGCGAAGCGCCGCGGTCCACGGCTTCAACCGCCGCTGTCTCCGGCGATACCGATGCCGTCTCTGCCGCGGCGGCGGGTGCGTCTGGGGTCTCCGCCGGGGCCTCCGCCACCGTGACCGTCGCCTCGGCGCTCTCGAGAGGCGCCTGAACAGGCTGGGCGGGCGGTTCGGTGGTCTCGGCCCGGGCTGCTGGCAACGCAGAGGATATCTGCGCCGCTTCCACCGGAACGGCGGTCTGCCTGGTCGCGGCGCCGGGTGTCTCAACGGGCGTTGGCGCCTGGTCGGCAGGGGCCTGCACCGTTTCAGCCGTCGTCTCGGGATCTTCTGTCGGGGGCGCCGTGGCTTCGGGCTGCGGTTCTGCGGCAGTGACAGGTGCCCGGGCCACCGCAACCTGCGGCTCTTCCGCATCGATCTCTGCCGCCTCGCTCTCTTCGGGGGGCGTGGTTGTCTCGACGCTTGCCTGTGCGGTCACGGGCGGCGGAGGGCTGGTATCGACCGGGGCCTCGGCCTTCAGCGTCGGCGTTTCCACGGGACCGTCCAAAGTCTCGGCGGCCTCGACCGGCGCCTCTGCCGCCTCGGGCGCGGGGGCCGCGGCCTCGGGCGCGGGCGGCGGTGTCGCGTCGGGATCCAGTTTCGCCAGGGTTTCCGGCGCCGTCTCTGCCGGGCTCGGGGCCAGGATGACCGTAGCGTTCGAGGCGACCGGCGGTTTGCCCTCGACCTCCATCACCAGGCTCACGGTGCGCGGTTGGTCGGCCGGCGGCACGACGAACAGCGACACGAAATTGCCGCCCGGATCGGCCGGCGCCGCGCCGACCTCGGCCCCGTCGAGCAAGATCCGGATGTCCGAGCGCGGCACGGCCCGGCCCGCGACCAGGGCATTGCCGTCGGCGTCGACACGGACGACATCGAAGCTGGGCAATGCGGCATCGCCGGCCTCTGGCGCGCTGCCTTCGGCGGTGTCGGAAGATGTCTGCGCCGGGACTTCCGCATCCGAGCCCCGCGACGCATCGGCCACTGATGCGCTATCGTGCGGCGGCGCGGCGGCGATGTTGAGGGGCGCGGTTGGGACGTCTGGCTTGACCAGCTGCCAGCCGCCGACGCCCACGGCGACGACCGCCGCAACCACGGCAACCGTGCCGCTTACCGCGCCTCCGCCGAACCACGCTCCGATCCTTGCCAGCATTTTCTTCCCCCAGCCCACAGACACGGCCATGCCTGCAGTTGAGAGAGCATATCAACCCCGCTATCTGTGGTCAAAACACATTGATGCAAGGACAAGATATGGACCCCGCGCAAGTCTCGATCTGTGTATTCTGCGGCTCCCGCGACGGCGTGCATCCCGGCTACCGGCAGGCGGCGCAGGAATTCGGCACGGCGATGGCCGCCGAGGGCTGGCGGCTGGTCTATGGCGCGGGCGATATCGGGCTGATGGGCGCGGTGGCCGAGGCGGCGCAGGCCGCCGGCGGCGACACGTTCGGGGTGATCCCGGTGCACCTGCTGAGCCGCGAGGTCGCCAGGCGCAACCTGCAAAGCTTTATCGTCACCGAAAACATGCACGAGCGGAAAAAGGTGATGTACATGAACTCGGACGCCATCGTGGTCCTGCCGGGGGGCGCGGGATCGCTCGACGAGTTCTTCGAGGTCCTGACATGGCGCCAGCTGGCGTTGCATGCCAAGCCGATCTTTCTATTGAACACAAACGGTTACTGGAACAAGCTCATCTCTCTCGTCGATCATGTGATCTCTGAAGGCTTCGCCGATCAGAGCCTGCGAACCTATGTCGGCGTGGTCGACGAGGTGCCCGAGCTGGTCGCCGCCCTGCGCAACGATCTTTCCTGACGGATCGCGCTGAGCGAATAGGCCCCCAACGCCACCCAGATCAGCGGGAAGGCGATCCCATGCCAGCGGGTGAAGGGTTCGGCAAAGACCAGCGTCGCCACAAGGAATTGCAGTGTCGGGTTGAGGTACTGCACCAGGCCGACCGTCGCCATGGTGATCCGCCGTGAGGCGTAGGAAAACAGGATCAGCGGCGCGGCGGTCAACGGGCCGGACAGCATCAAGACCAGGCTGTCGGACAGGCTGTGTCCGAATGTTCCCAGGTTGCGGCCCGACGGCCCGATCCAGCCCTGATTGTGCACGCCCCAAAGCCACACGGCGGCGAGCGGCATCAAAATCAGCACCTCCGTCGTGACCGACACCACCGGGCCTGTGGTGACGAATTTCTTGATCACGCCATAGACCCCGAAACTCGCCGCCAGCGTCAGCGAAACCCAAGGCGCCGCGCCGAGGCCCCAGGTAAGGACGGCCACGGCGAACGCCGCCAACCCCACCGCCGCCCACTGCGCCCCACTGAGCCGTTCGCGCAACAGAACCACGCCGAAGAGCACCGAAACCAGCGGGTAGACGAAGTAGCCCAGGCTGGTCTCAACCGTGCGCCCGACCTGGATCGCCCAGATGAAAAGGCCCCAGTTGACCGAGATCGTCGCCGCGGCCAACAGGACGGCCAGCGCCCCGCGCGCCGTGCCCAGAACGCGCGCGATCTCGGCAACCCGCCCCTGTGCCGCAAGCACCAGCCCGAAAAGCACCAGCGACCAGATCGTTCGGTGGCTCAGCACCTCCAGAGGCGGCACATGCGCCAAGAGCTTGTAGAAGATCGGCGACAGGCCCCAGATCAGGCAGGCCGCGATCATCGCCGCGATGCCTTTGGCCGCCTCAGACGCGCGCATTCCCGAACTCCACAGGCCCGCCCCTTATAGTGGGCTTCCATTGCGTTGCACGCGTTTAACCGTGGATTTTCGCAATGAAAAGGTGCCGCCGGCATTCATCTTAAACGTTTGTTTCTAAAAAGTATTCTCCCTTTGAGTGAGATCAAGTTTCGGCCTGCCATGCCCGGATAGGTTGCGTGTCCGGCCAAAGTCCGGCCGGGGCGCAGAAAGCGCCGGTTCACTGACACGTCAGGATGGGAGGCACTCATGGCGACGTCGAAAGACAAGATCCAGTACCGCAGCGACTTTAAGATGCGGCTGCTGGAGAATCCGAATTTCTTCGGCACCCTGTCAAAGATGGGGGTGCAGGAGATACAGCCACCGGTCTTCGAGTTGATTGGGGACACGCATTACGAGGAACTGACCTGCATCGGCTTCAACCCGCTGAACGATCTTCTTTCGGCGACGGTGAAGATCAAACAGCAATCCGGGTATTCCGGCGGGCCGTGTTCGCCCGGCTCGTTCGAGTATGTGCGGTTCTATGTCGACTACGGCGACGGAACTTGGGTCGATTCAGGTGTCGGCAGTTTCAACGTGCACGATTTCGGGATGCCGGAGGATTTCGTGTATGCGGTCAAGGTCGCGCTGGACCCGGTGAAGCGGGCATTTTGCTACAAGGACGCGGTGTTGCCCAAGGTCCGTGCGATTCTGTCCTGGGATGACATCCCGCCGGAAAACCAACCCGATTGGCCGCCGGTCTGGGGCAACGTGCTCGAGGCCGATATCCAGCTGGAACCGTTGCCCAACCTCGAGCTTTTGTTCGAGGGCTTTCAGATCGGCATTCCGGAAAAGATCGACCCGGTCATGATCGAGAAGGTCAAGGCGGCGGCAAAGCCGTTTCCGCTGCCGCCGAAAAAGGCGCTGTCGCTGTCGAAACAGCTGAAAGCGATCGACCGGTCGGACCAGAAGACCGCGCTGCGGGCGCTGATGCCCAAGATGCAGAAGCTTGCGGCCAAGCCGTCGAGTTTCGACGCGACGAACGAGGCCAAGAAGTTCAAGTCCTTGGGATTTGATATCGGCGAGATGACCGATCAGTATGTCGGGCTGGCGTCCGACATGACCTATGAGCAGTTGCACTGCGTCGGTCTCGACCGCGCTGCGCGAGAGCTTTACGGCATCGTTCAGGTCAAGAAGCCCTACGGGTTCTCGGGCGGTCTTTGCGACAAAGGCAGCAAGGAATACGTGGCCTTCTATGTCGATTTCGGCAGCGGCTGGGAATATCAGGGCACGTCCGAGGTCGAGGTTCACGACATCTCTCCGCTTCCCGCAGGCGGGCTTTGGTATCAGGTGTCGCATCCCGTCGATCTGGACGGTCACCGCCAGGAATGGTGCAATACCGGCAAGGCGCGGGTGCGGGCGATCCTGTCATGGAACACCAAGCCGACGCCCGGAGACGAGACCTACAACCCCAAGTTCGGCAACTGGCTCGAAAGCTGGATCGAGGTCGAGCCGCTGCCCGAAGGCGCACCCGTCGGAGAGCTTGGTATCACCCTGCACTCAATCGGCAATATTCCCAAGGGCAATATCGAACCGACGGGATATGCGGACGGCTGGAACAACGACGGTACGTTCAAAGCGGACCAGAGCCCGTTCGGTGGGCAGATCGTGATCAAGGTCGATGTGACGTCCGCTCCGGGGCCCCTGGAGTATCAGATCCTGCTTACGGAACCATCCGGGTCCGGCCAGCAAGTCTACTCGAGTTCATTCCATCAGATCGTGAGACAAACCGACGGCACCAGTCAGCCCGAGACGCAAGTGGCGTCCCCGGACGGCTGGTTTACGCACTTGCCGACGGCGAGCACCAAGATCCTGGAAAGCCCGATGCTGGTCGCAAGGCTGACTGGACAGAAAAACGGCTTGCACACCGTTCAAGTGAGGTTCCGGCATGCGGTTACAAAGGCGGATCTCGGCCAAACCATCGAGAAACCGTTCGTGGTGGACAATACCCGCCCCGAAGTCATGCTCGCCATCACCAGCGGCGCGGGCAATTGTGGCAAGTTCACCATCGGCGATAAGATCGAAGGCACCTTCGAGATGCTGGATATGCACTTCAATTCTGTCTCGCTGAGAGTGGAGCCCAACGCCGAGGCCAAAGGGGGAACGATCAGCATGTACCTGGGTGCGGTGTCGCCGGCCAATCTGATCGCCGAGGATACCAGCGCGAGCTCCACGGTCGTCAGTTTCGACGTCGACGATCACGATCCCGGCTACGGCAATCCGGTGTCCGGTACCTGGCAGTTGGACACCACGGGTATGTTGCCCTGCGGGTTTACCGTCGAAATCCACGGACGCGACCGCACGATCGTCAACAGTGAAAACGATCATTGGTGGCGGCGCACAAGCGTCGGATTCTGCCTGGAAGAACCGGAATCGTAGCAAGCGCGGTGCGGTGCCCGGCAGGGCGCCCGCATCAGAGAATGAAAAGGACGCCCGCCTGACGGCGGGCGTCGCATCGTTCGAACGGCTCGCCGCGCCCTACATCCGGCTTGCGACGTTTTCCCAGTTCACCAGGTTGTCGAGGAAATTCGCCAGATAGGCCGGGCGCTTGTTGCGGAAGTCGATGTAGTAGGAATGCTCCCACACGTCACAGCCCAAAAGCGCGGTCTGGCCGAAGCAGAGCGGGTTCACGCCGTTTTCGGTCTTGGTTACCTTCAGCCCGCCATCGGCGTCCTTGACCAGCCAGCACCAGCCCGAGCCGAACTGGCCGACGCCGGCCGCGGTGAACTGTTCCTTGAACGCATCGACCGAGCCGAAGCTGTCGGCGATCGCCGCCTGCAGTTCGGACGGCATCGACGAGGCGCCGGGGCCCATCATCTCCCAGAACTGGTTGTGGTTCCAAAGCTGGCTGATGTTGTTGAAGATGCCGTTCTGGGCGACCGCATTGGCGTCGTAGGTGCCGGTGATGATCTCTTCCAGCGACTTGTTTTCCCACTCGGTTCCCGCGATCAGCTTGTTGCCGTTGTCGACATAGGCCTTGTGATGCAAGTCGTGGTGGTATTCCAGCGTTTCCTTGGACATGCCGTCTGCGGCAAGTGCGTCATGCGCATACGGCAGATCGGGAAGTTCGAAAGCCATGGTCTAATCCCCCTTTGGCGGCGGTTGAAATCTGCCGCTTGATGGAGGGCAGCCGACCCAAAGGTCAAGTCCAAAGGCGCATCATCGCACGATGCGGAAGTTGAAATCCGCCGTGCCAAGCGCCTGCCAGAGCCTGAGCCAGACCGGCAGCATGGCCTCGGTCCCGCGTGCGGCCGATATGCCGCCCAGGTCGATGGGCCCGGTCCAGCCGAATTCATTCAGAAGTTGCACCACCGCCGCCTTGGCCGCGGCGTCCTCGCCGCAGATGAACACATCCGACCGGCCCGGCACCCGGTCGGGATGCACCATCACGTCGGCGTTCATGGTGTTGAGCGTCTTGACCACACGCGTGTCGGGCAGCTTACTCTGAACCTCTTCGCCCAGCGAGGTGGTGTTCGACAGCCCCTCGATCAGCACCGGCGGCATGCCGCGCGAGAAATCGAGCGGGTTTGACACGTCGACCAGGATCTTGTCGGCAAGCGGCGCAGCCCCGGCCAGATCCAGCACGTCCAGCGCGATATCGCCGCGTACGGCAAGAAAGACCGCCTCGCCATGGGCCGCAGCCTCGGCGAAAGTGCCCGCAGAGGCCGTGCCCGTCTGCGCCCGCAGCCAATCCTGCGCCGGCTCGCTGGCAGCACTCCGGCTGCCCATCTTGACGTCATGACCCAGACCGACGAGCCGCGTTGCCAGCGCGCGGCCCACCATGCCGGTGCCTAGAACACCAATCCTCATCGCTCGGACCCTCCGTTGACCGCGCCCGGGGCGGGCGTTCCGGCAGAATGCCGTCAATCGGCACTCCGCGCCACCCCGAACCCGGTCCGCAACGGCACAAGCGGCGGCGGGGCCCCGTCGCAGCCGGAGGCGAAGACGGGGAGAACGATGCAGCGCCGCAGGCGCTTCCGCCGGAAATCCGCCCGCTCAGAAAAACCCGACTTCGCTGCCGGGGGTCGCGGCCGCCGTCAGGATGTCGAAGACATATTGCGCGACCGAGCGGAAGCATATCACCTCGAACATGTGCTCGTCGCGCATCCAGAACGCCGCCGGCACCTGTGCCAGGCGGGTGCGGCGGAACCGCCCCGGGGCAAAGCCCGCGGGTGACATGTCGGCCGGCGTCAGCTTGGCAAGGACCTCGCGGGCGTCGAGACCCGAGACGACGAACCGCGCACGGGCGTCCGACACGTTGGTCGCCAGGTAATGCGTGCCGGCCAGAAGTTTATCGATGGCGGCAACCCCGGCGCCGGCCTGATCGTACGGACACAGCACCAGAATCTCGTCGGGCGACATCCAGCAAAGACCCTTGTCGCCCGCGCAGTTCGCCTCGCCCTGCCCGGGAAAATCCACGCCCGCAACACCGGTGGCCGCGGTCTTCACTTGCGTCGAGGCGAGATCGCCCCGCAGCGTGATCATCCCGCACGGACCGGCTTCCTCGACTTTCACCAAGCCTTCGAAGATCGCGCCCTGCAGCGCAGAGACCGGCTCAGACATTCTGCTTCTCCCCGTCCGGGTCGTAGAAGACCGGGCTGACGATCTTCGCCTTGACGGCCGCTTTGCCGCCATCGGTGCGCGGGAACTCCAATACCTCGCCCATGCGGTCGGGTCCGTGTTTCACCAGCCCCATGGCGATGCCCCTGTTCAGCGTCGGCGAGTGGTACGTCGATGTCACGCGTCCCTGCACGTTGCGCTGGCCGTTGGCATTGCTGTCCGGCGCGGTGGCATAGGCCCCATCCGGCAGGACCGATCCATCGAGCGTTTCCAGGCCCACCAGCTTCCACCGGTCCGGATCGGTCATATGGGTCCGCTCCTGCGCGCGCTTGCCCAGATAGTCGGTCTTTTTCTTCGAGATCGCCCAATCGAGTCCCAGATCCTGCGGGATCACCGTGCCGTCGGTCTCGTCGCCGATCATGATAAAGCCCTTCTCGGCCCGCATGATATGCAGGGCCTCGGTGCCGTACGGCATCACGCCGAACCCGGCGCCCGCCTCGAGAAGCGCGTCCCAAAAGGCCCGGCCCCGATGGGCATCGACGGCAATCTCGAACGACAGTTCCCCTGAGAAACTAATGCGGTAGACGCGGACCTTGAAGTCACCGATCTGGCCATCGGCCCACCCCATGAAGGGCAGCGCCCCGGCCGACAGGTCCATGCCGCCCATCAGGTCCAGCACCTCGCGGGCCTTGGGGCCGACGACGGCCACCTGCGCGTATTGCTCGGTCAGGTTCGCGGTCCAGACCTTCCAGTCCCACCACTCGGTCTGCAGCCATTCCTCCATATGGGCATGGATCCGATCGGCGCCGCCCGTGGTTGTGTGGCACAGGAACGTCTCGTCGTCGATCCGGGCCACCACGCCGTCATCGGTCAGAAACCCGTTCTCGGTGCACATCAGCCCATAGCGGCAGCGCCCCGGCTTCAGCGTCGACATCATGTTGGTGTGCATCATGTCGAGGAACTTGCCCGCATCGGCCCCCTTCACCAGGATCTTGCCAAGCGTCGAGGCATCCAGCAGCCCGAGATTTTCGCGGGTATTGCGCACCTCGCGCTGCACGGCCTCTTCGACGCTTTCGCCAGGCCGCTGATAGCAATAGGGCCGCCGCCAATGGCCCACCGGTTCCCAATAGGCGCCGTTTTCGGCGTGCCAATCGTGCATCGGCGTGCGGCGCAGCGGCTGAAAGATCGCGCCTCGTGCCTCACCCGCAATCGCCCCCATCGAAATCGGTGTGTAGGGCGGGCGGAACGTGGTGGTGCCAACCTGCGGAATCTCCTCATTCAAACTCTGAGAAAGCACCGCAAGACCGTTGATATTGCTGAGTTTTCCTTGATCTGTAGCCATGCCCAACGTGGTGTAGCGCTTGGTGTGTTCGACGCTTTCGAACCCTTCGCGCGCGGCCAGTTGCACATCCGACACCTTCACGTCGTTCTGGAAATCCAGCCACATCTTGGCGCGTAAGGCAGCCCCGGCACCCTGCGGCATCAGCCAGACCGGTTCCAACGGCGCGGCCTCTTCGGCAGCAGCGCTTGGCGCCGTCTTCTTGCGCCGCTTGTGCCCGCAGGCCAGCGCAGCGGCCCGCCCCTGGGCATCGGCATCGGCCAGCACGTCCCGCGTGCCCATCGCCCCGTTGGCGATCCCGGCAGCGCGAACGAATCCCGCACCGTCGGCGCCGATCGGCGGCCGAGCGACATCGGGGCGGAAATGCGCGTTCTCTTCATCCCAGACCAGCTTGCCGCCGCAATGGGACCACAGGTGCACCACCGGCGACCAGCCGCCCGACATCGCCACCGCATCGCAGGTGATATCCTGCAGCGCCGCACCCTCGCCCGCCTGGGCGGAAACCGCCACGCCCTCGACCCGCGCGCGGCCCTTGACCTTGGCCACCGCGCGGCCGGTCTCGACCTTTATGCCCAGATCGCGCGCCGCCTGGATCAGGGGGGATGCCGGCGCAGGCCGGGCGTCGATGATCGCGGGCACCTCGAGTCCCGCCTGTTTCAGCGCCAGCGCCGTGCGGTAGGCATCGTCGTTGTTGGTCACCACCACGGTGCGGTCGCCGGGGCTGACGCCCCAGTTCACCACGTAATCCCGGATCGCACCCGCCAGCATCACACCGGGCAGATCGTTGCCCGCGAAACTCAGCGGCCGCTCGATGGCGCCGGTGGCCGTGACCACCTGTTTCGCCCGGATCTTCCACAACCGGTGCCGCGGCAGGCCCTCCTGAGGATCGTGATCGCCGAGCCGCTCGTAGGCCATGACGTAACCATGATCATAGATCCCGGCCCCCATACAGCGCCTGCGCAGGCGGATATTCTCTTCGGCCTCAAGCGCTTCGACGGTGTCGTTCACCCACTCTGCGGCTGGCATCCCGTCGATCTCGGCCCCATCCACCGGCGCACGTCCGCCCCAATGGGCGGTCTGCTCGATCAGCAAAACCCGTGCCCCCGCCGCACCGGCCTGCCGCGCGGCGGCAAGGCCGGCGATGCCGCCGCCGATCACCAGTACGTCCACATGGGCGTAGAAGTGTTCGTAGATATCCGCGTCGCGGTCCTTCGGCGCCTTCCCGAGGCCCGCCGACTGCCGGATGAAGGGTTCGAACACATGCTTCCAGGCGGGCCGCGGCGCCATGAAGGTCTTGTAATAGAACCCCGCCGGCAAGAACCGGCTGGCGTAGTTGTTGATGACGCCGACGTCGAATTCCAGGCTCGGCCAGTGGTTCTGGCTGGTCGCGCGCAGCCCGTCGAACAGCTCGGTCGTGGTCGCGCGCTGGTTCGGCTCGTGCCGTGGTCCCTGGCCGAGGTTCACCAGCGCGTTCGGCTCTTCCGCCCCGCTCGCGACGATGCCGCGCGGGCGGTGGTACTTGAACGACCGGCCGACCAGCGTCTGGCCGTTGGCCAGCAGGGCCGAGGCCAGCGTGTCGCCGGCAAAGCCCCGCATGCGCTTGCCGTTGAAGGTGAAGTCCACCGCCTTGCTGCGGTCGAGCAGACGCCCGCCTGATGCCAGCCGCGTGCTCATGAGAAGGCCCCCCACGACCAGCCCGGGCGTTTGCCGGTGATCCTGTCGCAAATCTCCTGCGGCGGCTCGGTGACCTGCGCCGGGTATGTGCCGAACACCTCCATCGTCACCGTGCAGCGGGCGGCGTGGAACCACTTGCCGCAGCCGCTGGCATGCCGCCAGCGTTCGAAATGCACGCCCTTGGGGTTTTCGCGGTGGAACAGGTAGCGCTCGAAGGCATCGTCCGGCGTGCCTGGCCCGGCCCGTTTCAGATGCGCCTCGCCGCCGGGGGAAAGCTCGGTTTCGTCGGCGTCGACGCCGCAATAGGGACAGTGCAGGATCAGCATGGGCGTCCTTCCGGGACGCCGCCGTCCCTTGGGTCAAAAGTTGGGGTAGACCGGCGGGATCTCGACGGGCACGTGGCTGAGCCCCTGTCCGGTGTAGATGACCGAAAACAGCGCTCCGGCACAAAGCGTGACGGCCACGCCGAAGGTAAAGCCGGCAATGGCCGGCAGCCTGCGGTGCAGGGCGTCTTTGGTCGGTATTCGGGAGAGAATTGCGTGCATGGCGGGCCGTCGGTTGATTGCCTGCCGCCAGATATGGCGCGACCGCGCGAAGGCAAGACCAACGCCGGCGCGGCGCACACGGTCCGTGGAACCGGAGAGGTGGACCGGGGCGGCGTCGCGCCCCGGTCCGCTGCGATTTGGCCGCTACTGGATGTCCTCGACGGGCGCGGCCGGGGGGGTGCCGGATTGAGGCGCGACATCGGCAGGGTCCCCAATCCCCGCCGGCGCAATCTCGGGACCGGCGGGATCGAGGCCCGTGCTGCCGCTGATGAAGATCGCGGCGAAGAGCAGGACGACGGCGATCCCGGCAACGAGGATCCAGAATCCGCCGCCGCCCGTTTCAGAACCGGCCATGCGGCTGGCCCTGCCCGGGTTCGGGCGCAGATAATCGTCAGACATGATGTGTCCTCCTTTCGAGGACCCGATCCTGCAGTTACGGGCGCGCGTTTGGGAAGATAGGCGGAATTCCCCGGCCGGTTTGCGCCGGATGCCGCGAATACCGCCCCGAATGCCCGGCTAGAGATTGCCGAAACGCTCAAATTCGCCCTTGGGTTGTTCACCAGCCCGCCCATCCCGTCAGCTTCGCAACCGGTCGCGACAAGGCCGCACCGCCGATTCCAGCTTGCGCCGCTGCTGCAGCGGCATCTCGACCCGGTCGACACTGCCGCCCAAAGCAACGCGTAGTATCTGCCAGGGCCCAAGAATCTTCAAAAATTCTTGGCGAAATTCTTCGAAGAAAGTTGGCCCCGGCGGACATCAATGCGCCACACCCGCCGCGACGCTTTCGTCGATGAACCGCCCCTCGCGGAACCGCTCCAGCCCGAACTCGGCGGTCAGCGGCGAGGCGCCCTTGGCCATCAGTTCGGCAAAGCCCCAGCCCGAGCCGGGGATCGCCTTGAACCCGCCGGTGCCCCAGCCGCAGTTGATGAACACGCCCTCCACCGGCGTCTTCGACAGGATCGGAGAGCGGTCGCCGGTCATGTCGACGATCCCGCCCCATTGCCGCAGCATCTTCAGCCGGCTGATCATCGGGAAGGTCTCGACCAGCGCGCGCACGGTTTCCTCGATATGGTGGAACGACCCGCGCTGGGTATAGTTGTTATAGCCGTCCGCGCCGCCGCCGATCACCATCTCGCCCTTGTCGGACTGGCTCATATAGCCGTGCACCGTGTTGGCCATCACGACGACGTCCATGCAGGGCTTGATCGGTTCGCTGACCAGCGCCTGCAGCGCAACGGATTCGACCGGCAGCCGGAACCCCGCCATCTCGGCCACCACGCCGGAATGCCCGGCCACGACGATGCCCAGCTTGCCGCAGGCGATATCGCCGCGTGTGGTCGCCACGCCGGTGACCTTGCCGCCCTCGGTCTTCACGCCGGTGACCTCGCATTTCTGGATCACATGCATGCCCATGGCCGAGCAGGCCCGCGCATAGCCCCAGGCCACCGCATCGTGCCGCGCGGTGCCGCCGCGCGGCTGCCAGAGCGCGCCGAGAACCGGATAGCGCGGGCCGTCGATATTGATGATCGGGCACAGCTCCTTGACCCTTTGCGGCCCGATGAATTCGGTCGCCACGCCCTGCAACGCATTGGCATGCGCGGTGCGCCGATAGCCGCGGATCTCGTGCTGGGTCTGGGCCAGCATCATCACGCCGCGGGGGCTGAACATCACGTTGTAGTTCAGATCCTGGCTGAGGGTTTCGTAAAGCGACCGGGATTTCTCGTAGATCGCGGCAGAGGCGTCCTGCAGGTAGTTCGACCGGATGATCGTGGTGTTGCGGCCCGTATTGCCGCCACCGAGCCAGCCCTTTTCCAGGATCGCGACGTTCTTCACCCCGTGGTTCTTGCCCAGGTAATAGGCCGTCGCCAGCCCGTGGCCCCCGGCGCCGATGATCACGACGTCATAGCGGTCCTTCGGCTGGGGGCTGCCCCAGGCCCGGTCCCAGCCGGTATGGCCGCGCAGCGCTTCGCGGGCGATGGCAAAGGCGGAATAGCGTTTCATTCTGGCTCGAATCCCCTTGTCGGGCGCAAGGGCCCGCTGAGGGTTATGGAATCCGCGGCCCGCACTGCCAAGACGCATCGCGGCACTCGGCCCCCGATAAACGACATGGGGGCCGCGGGCGTGAGGCATCCTGTCCCGCTTTGGGGGTTTTGCCGGGGGGACAGGCGTTCTACATGGAAAGCCATGACGATGGGTGCAACATGCTGTTCTGGCTGATCGCCGCCGCGCTGACCCTGGCCGTCGCCGGGCTGCTGGTCATGGCGCTGATGCGTGCGCGCGCCGCCTCCGACCGGGAACCGGCCCATGACGTGCAGGTTTACCGCGACCAGCTGCGCGAGGTCGAGCGCGACCTTGCCCGCGGCGTGGTGACCGAGGACGAGGCGGGGCGCGTGCGGGTCGAGATCTCGCGTCGGCTGCTGGAGGCCGACAAGGCAGCGTCGGGGGCCGGTGCGCCAGGCACGGCCCCCCGGACGCTGTCGCTGGCCGCTGCGGGCGGGATCGCCTTGGTGCTGGTGGGCGGCGCGCTGGGGCTTTACGCCGTGATCGGCGCGCCGGGCTATTCGGACCTGCCGCTCAAAACCCGCATCGCGCTGGCCGATGCCGCCCGGGCCGACCGGCCGGGCCAGGCCGAGGCAGAGGAACAGGCCGCCGCGGGGCTGCCCTCGGTGCCGCAGGCCAGCCCGGAATTCTTGGCTCTGATGGACCGGCTGCGCGCGGCCGTGGCCGAAAGCCCCGACGACCTGCAGGGTCAGGAACTGCTGGCCCGCAACGAGGCCCGGTTGGGCAATTTCTCGGCCTCGCACCTGGCGCAGGCCAGGGTGATCGAACTGAAGGGCGACGCGGCGATCGCCGATGACTACGGCACGCTGGCCGACCTGATGGTGCTGGCGGCGGGCGGCTATGTCTCGCCCGAGGCCGAGGCGGCGTTGACCAGGGCGCTGGAGCTGGAGCCGCGTAACGGCCCGGCGCGGTATTACACCGGGCTCTTGCACGCGCAGACCGGGCGCCCGGATCTGGCGTTCCGTGTCTGGCGGGCGCTTTTGGCCGAAAGCCGGCCGGACGCGCCCTGGGTGCCGCCGATCGAGGCGCAGATCCGGCAGATGGCGCAACTGGCCGGCGAGCGCTATGTCCCGCCGCGCCCGCCCGCGACACCCACGGGCCCGGGCCCCAGTGCCGCCGATATGGCGGCCGCGGCCGAGATGAGCGCCGAAGACCGCGAGGCGATGATCCGCGGCATGGTCGACGGTCTGGCCGAACGGCTGGCCGACGAGGGCGGACCGCCGCAGGACTGGGCCCGGCTGATCGGGGCGCTTGGCGTTCTGGGCGAGACCGAGCGCGCGGGCGCGATCTGGGCCGAGGCGCAGGAGGTGTTCGCCGACGCGCCGCAGGCGGTCGAGGCGATCCGGCAGGCCGCCCGCAATGCCGGGGTCGCCGAGTGATCTGTGACGACATCGCCGATTTCGCCGCCGCCCTCCCCCCCAACCGGGCGATCGCCGGGCTCGACCTGGGGACGCGGACCATCGGTGTCGCGGTCTCGGACGCGTTGCTTTCGGTGGCGACGCCGCTGGAGACCATCCGGCGGAAGAAATTCGCAACGGATGCAGGGCGGCTGTTGCAGATCGCGGCAGAGCGCGATCTGGCAGGGTTTGTGCTCGGGCTGCCGTTCAACATGGACGGCACCGAGGGACCGCGCTGTCAGTCGACGCGGGCCTTTGCCCGCAATCTGGCGGGGCTTTGCGACCTGCCGATCGGGTTCTGGGACGAACGATTGTCGACCGTGGCCGCCGAGCGGGCGCTGTTGGAGGCGGATACGACACGGAAACGTCGCGCAGAGGTGATCGACCATGTCGCAGCCGGGTATATCCTGCAGGGAGTTTTGGACCGCCTGCGCCATCTGAGGGAAGCCCCGTGAAAGACGACATCTGGACCCGGGACGAGATCGAGTCGCCCTGCGTGCGCATTTGCGTGGTGCACCCCGAGGCGCGGCTTTGCACCGGCTGTCTGCGGTCGATCGACGAGATCGCGCGCTGGTCCAGGATGACGCCGGCGGAGCGGCGCATGGTGATGGCGGACTTGCCCGCGCGTGCCGGGCTGTTGCGCCAGCGGCGCGGCGGCCGCGCCGCACGTCTGAAGCGGGACGCAGGGCCCGCGAACTGACTGCGTCACACGGCGCGCACAATATGGCAAACGCCCGCTACTCGGCCGGCACGGCGGCAGGTTCGGCCTGCTTCGGGAAGGGAACCAGGCGTGCCTGATCCTCGTCCCAGAGCTTCAGGCGCAGGCTCGCGATCGCCTGGCGCCACGTCACGCGGCGCGGCGAATATTTCGCCGGCAGCCCGTGATGGCACTTGCGCAGCGCGTAGGACGGGATCGATGGGTTGTAGTGATGGATGTCGTGATAGGCGATGTTGCCCGTGCCGATGTCCCACCAATGACCCAGATCCAGCGCAGACGACCCCTGCAGCGCGGCCTGCTTGTAGTCGAGATCGGGTTTGCGGTCCCAATACGCATCTTCGAAGTTGTGCTGCAGATAGACCAGGAACACGCCGATCACGGCGCAGACGACGGCGACGACGGCCAGCGTGATCGGCCCGACCCAGCCGAAAAGCAGATACAGCAGAAAAATCCAGCCTGCGAGCATGGCGTTGTGCGCCAGAACGCCCGGGACGCCGATCTTCAGCGTGTTCTTCGGCCAACGGTAGTGAAAGAAGAACACGAAAACGCCGCCGATCGGCATCAGAAAGAACGGATTGCGGTAAAGCCGGTAGCCCAGGCGCCTCCACGGTCCCGCCTCGTTCCATTCGCGCAGCGTCATGGTGTGGATCTCGGTCGTCTCGCGGTGATCGAGATTGCCGAGATAGGCGTGGTGCATGTTGTGATTGTACTGCATCGCCCGGAACGGGGCGAGCGTGATCGGCGACAGGGCATAGCCCGCCCATTCGTTCATCCAGCGTCTGGAGAACAGCGAATGATGCCCGCAATCGTGCTGCAGGACGTAAAGGCGCACACCGGCAAAGGCCGAGACCAGGATGAACGGCGGCGCTGCCCACCAATAGGGCGAGGCCACGATCAGCACCGTGGCGAAGAACACCAGCAGAAACGCCGCGTAGCTGCCAAAGAAGCTGAGTGCGCCGATCCGGTCGTCCTTGGCGGTCCAGTCCTTGAGATATTCGCGAATGTCGGTGTCGTATGCGACGCTCATCGTCTCCCTCGTGCGCGTAGCTGTCACGGGCCCAGGAAAGCGGCTTGGAATGGTTAATATTGGATTCGCCCGGCCTTTGTCCAGCTTTGCAGGCGCAGAAAGACGCGGCTATTCGGCCGGAACCTGCGCAGGCGGCAGCCCGCGCAATTCGGCGCGCAGCGGCGGGAACGGCACCATCCGGCGCGTCTCTTCATCCCAGAGCTTCCAGCGGATACAGCGCAGGCCGTCGATAAGACCGATGCGGACCGAGTTGAAATGCGGGCTGAGCGCGCGGTGGCAGTCCTTCAGCCGGTAGCTCGGCACATTGGCGTTCAGGTGATGGATGTCGTGGTAGGCGATGTTCGCGGTGCAAAGGTCGAAGAACCAGCCGAAATCCAGCACGGCAGAGCCTTCCATCGCCGCGGTGTCGAAGTCGAGCTGCGGCTTGCGGCCCCAGTAGACGGTTTCGAAATTGTGGTGGACATAAGGTATCAGAACGCCCGTCGAGACGGCCAGCGCGACGCTGCCCAGCCAGACCAGAAGGCCGGTCCAGCCGAAGGACCAGAACAGCGCCCCCAGAAAGGCCGCGACCATCGCGTTATGCACCCACAGATCGGCCAGCCCCGCCTCGCGGGAGTTTTTCGGATAGCGGTACTGCAGGACATAAAGCAGCGTGGGGCCCACCAGAAACAGCACGAAAAAGCTGCGGTAGAAACGATAGCCGAGGCGCCGGTGCCACGAGGCCTGGCGGTATTCGGCCAGCGTCATCACGTAGATCTCCGAACTGTCGCGGCGGTCGAGGTCGCCGATATGGGCGTGGTGCAGGTTGTGGTTGTGGCGGGTGGCGTTGAACGGCGTCAGCGAGAACGGCGACAACAGGCGCCCGACGAAGTCGTTGAGTTTACGGGTGGTGAAATACGAGCCATGGCCGCAATCGTGCTGCAGCATGTAAATCCGCACGCCACAGATCGCCGAGACGGCCATAGCGGGCAGTCCGGCATACCATCGGCCCGCCTGGAAGGCCAGGATCGCGCCGATCAGCGACG
The DNA here is from genome assembly GCA_030065095.1 of Rhodobacter sp. Classification (GTDB taxonomy): domain Bacteria; phylum Pseudomonadota; class Alphaproteobacteria; order Rhodobacterales; family Rhodobacteraceae; genus JASJCA01. The sequence continues at coordinate 292,951 of JASJDP010000016.1, read as the reverse complement.
CCATGTAGACCGCCAAGGTCAACACGGTGTTGACCGCAGCGATACGGTTGTCGCGCGTGGTATACGCGCGGGTCATCTGCCGGATGCTACCCATGTCTGCCCGAGCCCCTTACCCCTGACTACACCCGGATGCCCCCCGCATCCGACGCCGGCGATCATAGCCCCGGGCGGGGTGAATGCAATCGATTGCAGTGCCGCGCCCGGCGGCCCTTGCCGGACGCCACCCGGGCCTTACGTGCCGGGCGCCGGTTTCCCGAGGTGTTTGCGCAGCCGCGACGGGGTGGATTTCTTCCGATCCTTGTAGGGATTCGCGTCGGCCTGACTGCGCAGATGCAGCCGGATCGGCGTGCCCGGCATGTCGAAATCCTCGCGCAGCCCGTTGATCAGATAGCGCGTGTAGCTGTCGGAAAGCTTGTCGGGATGGCTGCACATCACCACAAAGCCGGGCGGCCGGGTCTTGGCCTGGGTGATGTACCGAAGCTTGATGCGGCGCCCGCCGGGTGCGGGGGGCGGGTGCGCCTGCAGCATGCCCGTCAGCCACTGGTTCAGCCGGGCGGTGGGTACGCGGCGGTTCCAGACCTCGTGCGCCTTCAGGATCGCGGCGTGCAGACGGTCGAGCCCCCTGCCCGTCAGCGCCGAAACGGTCACCAGAGGTGCACCGCGAAGCTGCGGCAAGAGGCGTTCAAAGGCCTCGCGCAGTTCCTTCAGTTTCGCCTGCTTCTCGGGCTCCGCGTCCCATTTGTTGACGGCGAGCACGACCGCCCTGCCCTCGCGCTCTGCCAGATCGGCGATGCGCAGATCCTGGCTTTCGAACGGGATCGCGGCGTCCAGCAGGACGACCACGACCTCGGCGAATTTCACCGCGCGCAACCCGTCGGCGACGCTGAGCTTTTCCAGCTTTTCCTGCACACGCGCCTTCTTGCGCATGCCGGCGGTGTCAAAGATGCGCATGCGGGTGCCCTGCCAGTCGGCAGTGACCGAGATGGCGTCGCGGGTGATCCCGGCCTCGGGACCGGTCAGCAGGCGGTCCTCGCCGAGGATTGCGTTGATCAATGTGGACTTTCCCGCGTTGGGACGGCCGACGACGGCGATCTGCATAGGCTTTTGGGGACCGGCGTCGGCATCGATATCCACATCCGTCCGCGGCGCATCCGCCACGGCGCGGGCCGCGAAACCGTCGGCAAGCGGGGTCAGAACGGCAAGCAGGTCGCTAAGACCCTCGCCATGTTCGGCAGACAGCCGGATCGGCTCGCCAAGACCGAGGGCATAGGCTTCCAGGACGCCGGCTTCGGCCGCCTGCCCCTCGGCCTTGTTGGCGCCGAGGATCACATGGGCCGATTTGCGGCGCAGGATATCGGCGAAAACCTCATCGGCGGGCAGAACGCCGGCACGGGCGTCGATCATGAACAGGCAGATATCGGCCATCTCCACAGCACGCTCGGTCAGCCGGCGCATCCGGCCCTGCAGGCTTTCGTCGGTCGCCTCCTCGAGCCCGGCGGTGTCGATCACGGTAAACCGCAGATCGCCAAGCCGCGCCTCGCCCTCGCGCAGGTCGCGGGTCACGCCGGGCCGGTCATCGACCAGGGCCAGGCGCTTGCCCACGAGGCGGTTGAAGAGCGTCGACTTGCCCACATTGGGGCGGCCGACGATGGCAAGGGTAAAGGACATGGGCCACGCGCATGGTTTGCTGCAGATCGCGGCTTTTACCTTGCATTGACCGGCGGATGCAATTTCAATCCGTCGGTTTGCGGCACCGGCGCAAGCCGCTGCGAAGCGGCTGGTCGCGCGAATTCGAAATCGCGTTCAAAAGGCCGTTCGAACCACCTTGCGCAAGGCGCTTCGAAGCGCCGTGCCCGCCGGATCAGCGATAGGCGTGAAGCTGGCCGTTGCGCGAGATCACGTACATGGTGCCGCCGGCAAAGGCCATGTTGCTGGCCGCTCCGCCGGGGATCTCGACAGTCGCCATCGGATCACCGGTTTCAGGGTTGTAGGCGGTCAGGCTGCCGTCGTCCGAGGCCAGCCAAAGCCGCCCGCCCGCCAGCACCGGGCCGTAATAGGCAAAGATCGACCGGCGCCGCTTTGCCCGGTCGCGCTTGAAATAGGGCAGTTCGCGGGTCCAGATCTCGCCGCCCGTTTCGGCGTCGAGCCGCACCAGCTCGGCCGCGTCCGAGACCAGAAAGACCGATCCCCCGGCGACCCAGACCGGCCCATAGGCGCCGTGGTTCGCGGTCCAGAGCCGGGCGCCTGAGTTGAGGCTCATCGCCGCGGCCCGGCCCGATTGGTTCGCGGTATAGATCACGTCGCCCGCCACCACCGGGTCGGCGGCGATGTCGGTGATATTGGCATAGGCCTTGCCGCGTCGCGCCCCCGAGACGGCGGCGCCCCAGAGCCGCACGCCGCCCTGGCGCAGCGCGGCCACCAGCTCTCCCGAGCCGAAGGGAAAGACGGCCACCGTGTCCGAGACCGCGGGTGCCGCACCGCCGACGACGCCAGAGACGCTCGGCGTGCCCGGCAGTTGCCATCGCACACGCCCCTCTTTGGTCTCGATCGCCCAGGCGACGTTGTCGCGGCTGACGATATAAGCCAGATCGCCATAGATCGTCGGGCTGGAGGTGGCGGGCGCATCGAGCCGCTGGCTCCAGATTTCCGCGCCGGTGGCGGGATCGAGCGCGGCGATCTCGCCAAAGCCGGTGGTGACGAAAAGGCGGCCGTCCGCATAGGCCACCCCGCCGCCAGAGGCGTCGCCATCGCGGTCGCTTTCGGGCGTCAGATCGCGCGCCCAGAGCGTCGCACCGCCGGTCGAGGTGGCGGTGACGCGGGCGCGGGCATCGAGGGTGAAGATGCGCCCGTCCGCGACAACCGGGCTGGAGGTGATGCGGTGCTTGCGGCTGTTGCCGGCGCCGATCCCGGCGGTCCAGACGCGTTCGGGTACAGGGCGCAGGGCGACATGTTCGGTGCGGTGCAGCGGATTGCCCGACAGATGCGTCCACTCGGCCGGCGATTGCTGCGGCGGGGCGGCGAAGGCGCGGTCGACGGGCGGGGCTTCGGGATCGGCGGGCGGAGCGACGCCAACGACGGTCTGGGTGCGCACGTCCAGGCGTTCGCCCTCGAGGATGATCTCTTCATCGGCGCAGCCGGCCAGAACAGCGATGGTCAGACCCGCCCCCACGGCTCGAAGAATGCTCACGGCTCGCGTCTCCTCGTCTCTGCCGGGTTTGCCACCCGATTTATTGCCCACGCGAAGCGGCGGGAATGCCTGCTTGGGTCACGCCTGCTCCGGGTCGCCTCCCAGCGCCACAATCAACTGGTTGACGCGCTGACGCAAGCCCGGCGTGGCCTGGGTGTCGTTCAGCAGCGCGCGCAGCCGGGCCAGGGCGGCGTCGGTATCGCCCGTCTCGGCCTCTGCCAGCGCGATCTGTTCCTCGGCAAGAACGCGGAAGGCGGCGCCCGGCGCGGTCAGCGGCTCCAGCGCGGCGATGCGATCGGCGGGGTCCGTGGAGTCGGCGGTCAGAATTGTGCGCTTGAGGATCGCCAGCTGGCGGTAGAGTTCGGGCAGAGCGCCGTCGTTCTCGATGGCCTGCAGCGCGGCGGCGGCGGCGTCTGCGTCCTCGTCGGCCACAGCCTCGGAGGCGGCGAGCAGCCCGATGATCGCGCCGCTTTGCCCGTCTGCGTCGATTTCGGCCAGCGCGGCCTGGCGGTCGGCGGACGTGTCGGCGTCGAGCGCGGCGAGGATCGCATCGCCCCGCGCCTGTGCCGCCGCGCGGGCGCTGGCCTTGGTCCACTCGTTATAGGCCGCCCCGCCGACCAGCAGGACGACAAGCAGCACCGCGATCCAGCCATAGCGGCGGATATAGCCAAAGAGCCTGTCGCGCCGAACCTCTTCGCTGACTTCCTCGATAAAGCTGTCGGTTTCGCTCATTTTGGTGCCTCTGGCGCGATTTTCCGCCCCTATTACACGCAAGCGCTTCGGCTTGCCAAGTGCGGCGGCCTGCGCCGGTATGCGGTTGCTTGCGCCGCACTGCGGAAAAGACTAATCTAAACCGAACGGTTTAGCGTATATGACGTGCGAGGAGGCTCGTGCGTCCGGAATTTTGCCGGATTGCAGTCTGTTTGCCGACCGTGGCCAGAAACTGAGAACCCAGGACCTGACAATGCGTTTGATTTCGATTTTGACAGCTTTATTGGTGTCGGTGACGCTGTACCTGGTTGTGTTCCAGCGCGAGGCGCTCCTGGCCTTCGCCGCAGGCGAGGCGCCGGAGGCCGCCGAAGGGGCTGCGGCGGAAGAGGAAACCGGAACGCGCGTGCCGGTGGTGGCGATGGCCTCGGTGGCCTCCGATATCGAACAGGTGGTTCTGGTGCGCGGCCGGACAGAGGCCGCGCGGCAAGTGGACGTACGGGCAGAGACCGACGGCCAGGTGGTGTCGGAACCGCTGCGCAAAGGTGCGTCGGTTCAGGCGGGCGATCTTTTGTGCAGTATCGATCCGGGCACGCGTCAGGTGTCGCTGGCCGAAGCCATGGCGCGGCTGGGCGAGGCACGGTCGCAGTTGCCCGCCTCGCGGGCGCGGCTGGCCGAGGCCGAAGCGGCGCTGCCGGCGGCCGAGGCGGCAGTGGCCGAGGCGCGGGCGCGGGTGCCCGAGGCGAAGGCGCGGCTGGCGGAAGCGTTGTCCAACGTACCGGCGGCAGAGGCACGGCTCGCCGAAGCGATCGCCGGTATCCCGGCGGCAGAGGCACGGCTCGCCGAGGCGCGGGCAAGCATTCCCACTGCCGAGGCGCGGCTGGCCGAGGCGGTGGCCAGCATCCCGACGGCAGAGGCGCGGCTCGCCGAGGCGGTGGCCAGCATCCCGACGGCAGAAGCCCGCCTGGCCGAAGCCCGTGCCAGCATTCCGACAGCGGAGGCGCGGCTTGCCGAGGCGCGGGCCAGTATCCCCACGGCCGAGGCGCGGCTCGCCGAGGCGCGGGCCAGTATCCCCACGGCTGAGGCGCGGCTCGCCGAGGCGCTCGCCGCCGTTCCGACCGCAGAGGCCCGGCTGGTCGAGGCCCGGGCCGCCATACCGGCCGCCGAGGCGAGCCTTGCCGAAGCACGGACGCGCATTCCCGAGGCGGAAGCTCGGGTGGCCGAGGCGGAAGCGCGGGTCAAGGAGGCCGATATCAACCTCAACGCCGCCTCGAAGCTGGCAGAGGGCGGCTTTGCCTCGGAAACCCGGGTCGCCTCGTCCGAGGCTGCGTCCGAAGGGGCGCTGGCCGGGGTGCAGGCGGCGCTGTCGCAACTCGAAGCGGCCAAAGCCGGGGTGCAGAACGCGCTGTCACGGCTGGAAGGTGCCAGGGCGGGCGAGCAGGCGGCGATCGGTCAGGTGGAAAGCGCGCGCGCCGCGGTGCAGGCCGCCCGGGGTCAGGTCGAAAGCGCCAGGGCCGCCGTGGTCTCGGCGCTCGGCCAGGTCGAAGGTGCGAAGGCTGCGGTGCAGTCGGCGAAGGGCCAGGTCGAGACCTCGAAGGCGGCGGTGCAGGCGGCGATGGGACAGGTGGAAAGCGCGCGCGCCGCGGTCCAGTCGGCCAAAGGCCAGGTGGAAAGCGCAAAGGCCGCGGTGCAGTCGGCAAAGGGCCAGGTCGAAAGCGCGAACGCATCGGTGGAATCGGCCAAGAGCCAGATCGAGGGATCGAAGGCCGCGGTGGAGACGGCCAAGGGCCAGGTGGAAAGCGCCAAGGCGACGGTCGAAGCGGCCAAATCCGGGGTCGAGGGGGCCGATGCCGGCGTCGCCTCGGCCCTGTCGCAGATCGAAAGCGCGAAGGCGAGCATTCAGTCGGCCAAGTCGGGGGTCGAAGGCGCGCTGGCCGGGATCCAATCCGCCGAGGCCACGGTTGCCGCGGCAGAGAAGGAAATCGAACGGCTGGACATTCATGCGCCGTTCGGAGGATTGCTGGAGACCGATACGGCGGAACTGGGTGCCTTGCTGCAGCCGGGATCCCTGTGTGCGACGATCATTCAGCTCGACCCGATCAAGCTTGTGGGCTTCGTGCCCGAGACCGAGGTGGACGCGGTGACGGTCGGCGCGCTTGCCGGCGCGCGGCTTGCCACCGGGCGCGACGTGGCGGGTCAGGTAACGTTCCTCAGCCGCGCGGCGGACCCGACCACGCGGACCTTCCGGGTCGAGATCGAGGTCGGAAATGGCGACTTGTCGATCCGCGACGGGCAGACCGCCGAGATCGGCATTCAGGCGGCCGGTCAATCTGCGCACCTGATCCCGCAATCGGCGCTGACGCTGGATGACGACGGCATTCTGGGCGTGCGCACCATCGACGACCGGAACCTCGCCGCTTTCACGCCGGTCACCGTGCTGCGCGACAGCGTCGACGGGATTTTTGTCAGCGGACTGGCGGCGGAGGCCAATATCATCGTGGTGGGTCAGGAGTTCGTGACCGACGGCGTCGCCGTCGAGCCGACCTTCCGGGAGGCGGTGCAATGACCGGTATCGTCGATTGGGCGGGCTCACGCGCCCGCATGGTGCTGGCCTTCATCGCGCTGTCGCTTTTTGCCGGCAGCTATTCCTATTTCCTGCTGCCCAAGGAAGGCGAGCCGGATATCGAAATTCCCGCCATCGTGATCTCGCTGCCCTTCCCCGGCATCTCGGCCGAGGACAGCGAAAAGCTGTTGATCAAGCCGATGGAAACCGAACTGGCCGATCTCGACGGGCTGAAAAGCATGACGTCGACCGCGGTCGAAGGCTATGCCAACGTCGTGCTCGAGTTCGAGTTCGGCTGGGACAAGAGCCAGGTTCTGGCGGATGTCCGCGACGGCATGGACAAGGCCGAGGCGGAGTTTCCCGCCGGGTTCGAGAACTATACCATCGATGAGATCAATTTCTCGGAGTTCCCGATCGTCATCGTGAACCTGACGGGCGCTGTGCCCGAACGTACTTTGCTGCGCATTGCCAAGGACTTGCAGGATCGTCTTGAAGGGCTCGATGCGGTGCTGGAGGCAGCGCTGGCGGGCCATCGCGACGAGATGCTCGAGGTGGTGATCGACCCCCTGCGGCTCGAGGCCTACAACGTCACCGCGGGCGAACTGATCAACGTGGTGGTCAACAACAACCAGCTGATCGCCGCGGGCGAGGTCGAGACCGCACAAGGCGCATTCAGCGTCAAGATCCCGTCGAGCTTTGACGATCAACGCGACGTCTACGAGTTGCCGGTCAAGGTCAACGGCGACCGTGTGGTGACGCTGGGCGACCTGGCCGAGATACGCCTGACATTCGAGGACCGTCAGGGCACGGCGCGGTTCAACGGCGTCAACACCGTCGCGCTGCAGGTGGTCAAGCGCAAGGGCTTCAACCTGATCGACACGGCGAACCTGATCCGCGAGGAGGTCGCCAGGGAACGCGAAAGCTGGCCCGAGGATTTGCAGAAGGCGATCCAGGTCGGCACGTCGAACGACCAGTCCTTTACCGTCGGCTCGATGGTGAGCCAGCTGGAAGGTTCGGTCCTGACGGCGATCGCGCTGGTGATGATCGTGGTGCTGGGCGCGCTTGGGACGCGTGCGGCGCTGCTGGTCGGCTTCGCCATTCCGACCTCGTTCCTTTTGTGTTTCGCGTTCCTTGCGGTGATGGGCGTCGCGGTCTCGAACATCGTGATGTTCGGGCTGATCCTTGCGGTGGGCATGCTGGTCGACGGTGCGATCGTCGTCGTCGAATATGCCGACAAGCGCATCAAGGAGGGTATCGGCCCGATGCACGCCTATATCGAGGCGGCAAAGCGGATGTTCTGGCCGGTGGTGTCGTCGACTGCAACGACACTGTGCGCCTTCCTGCCGATGCTGTTCTGGCCCGGCGTGCCGGGCGAGTTCATGGGCATGCTGCCGGTGACGCTGATCTTCGTGCTGTCGGCCTCGCTGGTCGTGGCGCTGATCTATCTGCCGGTGATGGGCGGCGTTGCGGGCCGGCTGAGCCGGCGGTTCGAATGGGGCTCTGCCTGGCTGCGGCGCGCGGTGCCGTGGTGGATCGTGCGCGCCGCGCTGGTGCCCGTCAGCGCCTATATCGTGTTCGTCGGCGCGATGCAGGTGCTGAATTCGAACTACATCTTCGCCGCGCTCGGCGGGGTCAATCCCCTGCCCGGCGCATTGGCCGCCCTGCCCGGGGTCGTGCTGTTTCTGGGCGGCGCGGTTCTGACCTCGATGACGATGGGCGCCGCCGCGATCCATTTCAAGCCGCGCCGGATCCGTGCGGGGTACCGGCGCACGCCGTTCGGCTGGTTCATCAAGACAATCGCCGGAAATCCGGTGATGCCGCTGGTGGCGATTGCCGCCGTCGTCGGATTCGTCGGCTACATCATGTTCGTCTGGTTCCCCGAGCGGGCGTTGGGGGTCGAGTTCTTCGTCGAATCCGAGCCCGAGCAGGCCATCGTCTACGTCCGTGCGCGCGGCAACCTGTCGCTGGCGGAAAAAGACATCCTGGTCGACCAGGTCGAGCAGGTGATCCTGCGCACCCGGGGGGTCGACAGCGTCTTTGCCTTTGCCGGCGAAGGCGGGCTGAACTCCAACACCGGCGGCGCCGCGGGACCGCGCGACACCATCGGCCAGGTGCAGATCGAGCTGGTGCGCTGGGAGGACCGCCCGCGGGTCGAGGAGACCGAGCTGATCGGCGGCGTGGTGCCCTTCGAGACCTCGGAGATCGACGCCGATTATGATGGCGACGTGGTGCTGGAGCGGCTGCAGGCCGAGCTTGACCGGATCCCCGGGATCAGGACCGAGATCCTGAACCTCAGCCGTGGTCCCGCCAGCGGCAAGCCGGTGCATCTGCGGATGAAGGGCGAGAACTGGGACGACCTGCTGACGGCGGCCGAAACCGTGCGGACCCGGTTCGAGACCACCGACGGGCTGATCGACATCGAGGACACCCGCCCCCTGCCCGGCATCGACTGGCAGATCGACGTCGACGTGGAAAAGGCCGGCCGCTATGGCGCCGATGTGGCGACGGTGGGCGGCATGGTGCAGCTGGTGACCCGCGGCATCCTTCTGGATACGATGCGGGTGCCGTCCTCGGATGAAGAGATCGAAATCCGGGTGCGGCTGCCCGAAGAGGACCGGGTGCTGTCGACGCTCGACAGCCTGAAGGTGCGCACGCCGGACGGTCTGGTGCCGCTGTCGAACTTCATCAGCCGCAAGCCCGTCGCGAAGCTCGGCCAGATCGACCGGGTCGACCAGAAACGCTATTTCGACGTCAAGGCGGATGTGGCGCCGGGGCTGTCGAAGATCGTGGACGCCGAAGGCGGCGAGGTGCTTGGGTTGGCCACGGCGCGCGAGGGCGGCGACGGCCAGATCTATCGCAGCGACCTGAGCGCCCAGGAGATCGACGCGCGGCTGGCCGACCAGACCGCGCGGCTGGTGCCGGTCAATCCCAACGAGCGGATCGCGGTGCTGACCCAATGGCTGGAGGCGGAGCGGCCCCTGCCCAACGGCATCGACTTCGAATGGACCGGCGACCAGGAGGAACAGGCGGAAAGCCAGGCCTTCCTGCAAACCGCGTTTGCCGGCGCGCTGGGGCTGATGTTCATCATCCTGCTGGCGCAGTTCAACAGCTTCTACAACGCGGTGCTGGTGCTATTGGCCGTGGTCCTGTCGACCACCGGCGTTCTGATCGGCATGGGCGTGATGCAACAGCCGTTCTCGATCATCATGACCGGCACCGGAATCGTCGCGCTGGCCGGGATCGTCGTGAACAACAATATCGTGTTGATCGACACCTATCAGGAATATTCCAGATACATGCCGCGGGTCGAGGCGATCATCCGCACCGCCGAGGCGCGGATCAGGCCGGTGCTGCTGACGACGATCACCACGATGGCGGGCCTGACGCCGATGATGTTCGGGCTCAGCCTGGATTTCATCGGCGGCGGCTATTCGATCGATTCGCCCACCTCGCTGTGGTGGAAGCAGCTTGCGACGGCCGTGGTCTTCGGCCTGGGCATCGCGACCTTCCTGACGCTGATCTTCACGCCCTCGATGCTGGCCGCGCGGGTCTGGGTGGCGGCCTATGTGCGCGGTTTCTTCCGGCTCCTGGCCTGGCTCGGCTCCAGCCGGTCGAGCCGGATCGCACAGGACATGGCGCTCAAGCGGGCGGCGAAGAAGGTCCGCGCGCCCGAAATCGTCTGGGAGGTCGCGGCGGCCGGTCCCGACCTGCCGCAGGGAGAAACCGAAACCGAGGAAGAGGTCGACGCCCAGCTCGACGAGGCGCTGGTGCGGATGCTCAAGGTCAGGGCGGCGGAGTAGACAAGGCGAACGCCGGCCGCATCTCAATTGCCGGCGGCATTTCGCCCGGCTGACGGAAAGTCCGCATTTGTCTTGTAGAGCCTGACGCCCACAAGTCTGTTGTCAGCCAGGGTCGCACTTTGCGGGACGGCGAAAATCGTTCTCTCCCCCAGCCCTTTGTCGATTGCCGAGGTGAGAATCGTGAGCTCCCGGCGCGGTGAAATCTCGGCATAGATGTCTTCGAAACTCATCTGGCCATTGGCCGCGAGCAGCGATTCCACGTCCGATTGCGCCGCATTGACCGCGCGCTGTTCCGAAAGCCTGGCCAGAACGAGATAGAGCAGTATCACGACGAGGATCGAGGCGCTGACCAGCACCCAGTTTCTCTGGTAGAGCTTCCTGGGACCCGGATCGCCGGCACTCTGCGGTCGTCCGGCTGGCGTATTGTTCTGCGACGGGGGTTGCAGCAGGATACCGGCCAACGTCACCAGGGCCACCGCCAAACCCAGTATATCGCCAACTATGTCAAACATCCGGGTACCGAATACCGAGTCCCGGTCATTGGCACTGTGCGGCGTCGAACACCACGCTGGCACCCGTGATGGTGAGCCTGCCGATATCGGAGTCGTTCGGCAACGGGCTGCCGAAGGCCCACTTGCACCCGTGTACCGAAATCTGGCGGATGCCCAGATAGGGCCGGGTCAACGGCACCAGCACGGCATTGTTCTGCGGAATCTGCCGTATGCCGCCCACGATGCCGGCCGCGCTTCCGGCTGTTCCATCCTGATGCAGAAGACGGACAAGGATGCTGTCGTTTTCAAGCGCCAGAACATTGATGCAAACACTGTCGCCGGCGGCGAAATCACTCGTCTGCAGCAGGTCCCACCAAGCCGCGCACCATCTATTGTCGTCTACTCCACCCGTTCCGGACCCCGGAATGCCGGGGAGGACATTGACCTGCGCGCAGGCAACAGAGCCAAACACGGAAAAAAATGCAGAAACTGCAATCAACTGAACAATCGACATAACACTACCTCAAAATCCGATACCCCCTGATACCACAGGTTGCCGAAAGTTGCACGTGCAACCGTTGCGTCAAAACAACCAAAAGGGGATCGCCGGCCTATTCGGCCGCCACGCGCCGATCCGCCGTGAGCATTCCCTTAAGGTAACGCCCGGTATGGCTGCGCCCGTTCTCGGCAACATCTTCCGGCGTGCCCTCGGCCACGATCCGGCCGCCGCCGTCGCCGCCCTCGGGGCCAATATCGATGATCCAGTCGGCGGTCTTGATGACATCGAGATTGTGTTCGATCACCACCACCGTGTTGCCCTGCTCGACCAGTTCGTGCAGCACTTCCAGAAGCTTGCGCACATCCTCGAAATGCAGCCCGGTCGTGGGTTCGTCCAGGATATAGAGCGTTCGGCCCGTCGAGCGCTTCGACAGCTCTTTCGACAGCTTCACGCGCTGCGCCTCGCCGCCCGACAGCGTGGTCGCCTGCTGGCCGACCTTGATATAGTCGAGCCCAACCCGATGCAGCGCCTCCATCTTGTCGCGGATCGCAGGGACCGCCTTGAAGAACTCGCGCGCCTCCTCGACGGTCATGTCGAGGACGTCGGCAATGGATTTGCCCTTGAACTTCACCTCCAGCGTCTCGCGGTTATAGCGCGCGCCGTGGCAGGTTTCGCAGGTGACGTAGACGTCCGGCAGAAAGTGCATCTCGATCTTGATGACACCGTCGCCCTGGCAGGCCTCGCAGCGGCCGCCCTTGACGTTGAAGCTGAAGCGCCCGGGCTTGTAGCCGCGGGTCTTGGCCTCGGGCAGGCCGGCGAACCAGTCGCGGATCGGGGTGAAGGCGCCGGTATAGGTGGCGGGGTTCGACCGCGGCGTGCGGCCGATGGGACGCTGGTCGATGTCGATGACCTTGTCGAGATGTTCCAGCCCCTTGATGGTTTCGCAGGGTGCGGGCGTCTGGCGGGCGCCGTTCAGCCGCAGGGATGCCGTCTTGAACAGCGTCTCGACCGTCAGCGTCGACTTGCCGCCGCCGGAAACACCGGTGACGCAGACGAATTTGCCAAGCGGGAAATCGACCGTGACGTCCTGCAGGTTGTTGCCGGTCGCCCCGACGACGCGCACCGCCTTTTTCTTTCCCTTGCGGCGCACCGGCGGGACGGCGATTTCGCGGCTACCGGTCAGGTATTGTCCGGTGATCGAAGCGGGGTTCGCGGCGATCTCGGCCGGTGTGCCGTGCGCGACGATGCGGCCGCCATGCACGCCCGCGCCCGGGCCGATGTCGAAGACATAATCGGCCTCTCGGATCGCCTCCTCGTCGTGTTCGACCACGATCACGGTGTTGCCCTGATCGCGCAGGTTCTTCAGCGTCAGCAACAGCCGGTCGTTGTCGCGCTGGTGCAGCCCGATCGAGGGTTCGTCCAGCACGTAGAGCACGCCGGTCAACCCCGAGCCGATCTGGCTGGCCAGCCGGATCCGCTGGCTTTCGCCGCCCGACAGGGTTCCGGCGTTGCGGCTGAGCGTCAGATATTCCAGGCCGACGTTGTTGAGAAAGCCCAGCCGCTCGCGGATTTCCTTCAGGATCGCGCGGGCGATCTCGTTCTTCTGGTCGGTCAGGCTGCCGGGGACCTCACCGATCCAGGCAAAGGCCTCTTTGATCGACATCTGCACCACTTCGCCCACATGCAGGCCCGCGATCTTGACCGCCAGCGCCTCTTCGCGCAGGCGGAAGCCGTGGCAGGTGCCGCAGGGGCGGTTGTTCTGATAGCGCTCGAATTCCTCGCGGATCCAGCTTGAATCGGTCTCGCGGTACCGGCGTTCCATGTTGGGGATCACGCCCTCGAAGGGCCGCGTCACCTGATAGACGCGGCCGCCTTCGTCATAGCGGAACAGGATTTCCTCGTCGCCCGAGCCATAGAGGAACACCTGCTGCACATGGGCGGGCAGATCCTTCCACTTCAGGTTCTTGTCGAATTCGTAGTGGCGGGCGATGGAATCGATGGTCTGCAGGAAATAGGGGCTCTTGCCCTTGCGCCAGGGGGCCAGCGCGCCGTTGGCCAGCGTCACGCCCTGATCCGGCACGACCAGGCGTTCGTCGAAAAACAGCTCGACGCCAAGGCCGTCACAGGACGGGCATGCGCCGAACGGGGCGTTGAAGGAAAACAGGCGCGGCTCGATCTCGGGGATGGTGAATCCGCTGACGGGACAGGCGAAGTTTTCGGAAAACGTGATGCGCTCGGGCTCGCCCTCCTTGGGGGCTGTTTCCAGGATCGCGATGCCGTCGGCGAGATCAAGCGCGGTGCGGAAGCTGTCGGCAAGGCGGGTCTCGATCCCCTCCTTCACCACCAGCCGGTCGACCACGACGTCGATGTCGTGGCGGAACTTCTTGTCGAGCGTTGGCGGTTCGTCGAGGTCGTAGAACTGGCCGTCGACCTTGACCCGCTGAAAGCCCTGCTTGCGCAGTTCCAGGAATTCCTTGCGGTACTCGCCCTTGCGGTCGCGGATGATCGGGGCCAGCAGATAGCCGCGCATGCCCTCGTCCATCGTCATCACCCGGTCGACCATGTCCTGCACCTGCTGCGCCTCGATGGGCAGACCGGTCGCCGGACTGAAGGGGGTGCCGACGCGGGCGAACAGAAGGCGAAGATAGTCGTAGATCTCGGTGACGGTGCCGACCGTCGAGCGCGGGTTTTTCGAGGTGGTCTTTTGCTCGATGGAAATCGCCGGGCTGAGGCCCGAGATGTGGTCGACGTCGGGTTTTTCCATCATGTCGAGGAACTGGCGGGCATAGGCGCTGAGCGATTCGACATAGCGCCGCTGGCCCTCGGCATAGATCGTGTCGAAGGCAAGGCTGGACTTGCCCGATCCCGAAAGGCCGGTGATCACCACAAGCTCGTCCCGCGGGATGTCCACGTCGATGTTCTTGAGGTTATGCTCGCGCGCGCCGCGAACCTCGATCTTTTTCAGCTCTGCCATGCCCGGACCTCTTAACCAGTCGTTCATACATAGCGGAAAGCCGGCGAGTCTCCAATCAAAATCTGGAACATACCGCGAACATCCACAGGGAATTATTACATCGGTGGACATTCGGCGCGGCATTGCCATCGCGCGGCCCAAGGTGGTAACGCTGGGGAAAGTGAAAGGTGTAAACATGACCCTGCCCTTCGACGGCGCAATCAGCAAGTTCTACCGCGAGGATGCGCCTGCGGACGTGCGCGCCGCGATCCGGGATGGCGGCAAAAAGGACATCCTGTCCGAAGACTATCCCTATGACGGCCGGATGGACCGGGACGATTACGACAAGGCCATCGCGCAGCTGCAGCTGGAACTGGTGAAACTGCAGGCCGACGTGAAGGCGACGGGCAAACGGATCGTGGTGGTGTTCGAGGGTCGCGATGCTGCCGGAAAAGGCGGCACGATCAAGCGCTTCCGGGAGAATCTCAACCCACGCGTGGCAAAAGTCGTGGCACTGCCGAAACCGTCCGATCGCGAACAGGGCGAGTGGTACTTTCAACGTTATGCCCGGCAGCTGCCGACCGCGGGCGAAATCGTGTTGTTCGACCGGTCCTGGTACAACCGGGCCGTCGTCGAAAAAGTGTTCGGGTTCTGCACCGACGGCCAGCGGGCGCGGTTCTTCCATCAGCTGCCCGAGTTCGAGGATATGCTGGTGGACGAGGGCATCCATATGGTGAAGCTTTGGCTCAACGTCGGACGCGCCGAACAGCTGCGGCGGTTCCTGAAACGTGAAGAAAACCCGCTAAAGCAATGGAAGCTTTCGTGGATCGACGTTGAAGGGCTGGCGAAGTGGGACAACTACACCGCTGCCATTTCCGAGACGTTCGACAAGTCTCACACCGACGTGGCGCCCTGGACCGTGGTGCGCAGCGACGATAAACGGCGGGCGCGGATCGCCGCAATCCGGGCGGTTCTGTGCGGGATCGACTATGCCGGCAAGGTCGCGAACGTGGCCTGCGATCCGGACCCGAAGATCTGCGGCGGGCCCGACATCTGGCATGCCTAAGCGCGGCTATCACCACGGCAACCTGCGCGAGGCGCTGGTCGAGGCAGCGCTGACACTGATCGAGGAAAAGGGACCGTCGGGCTTCACCCTGTCTGAGGCGGCCAAGCGTGCGGGCGTGACGCCGGCGGCGGTCTACCGGCATTTCGAGGGGCGCGAGGATCTGATCGCCGAAGCCGCACGGCAGGGCTACGAAATTTTCGCCGATCTGATGGAATATGCCTACGAGACCGGCCAGCCATCGGCGCTGGCGTCCTTCGAAGCCACAGGTCGCGCCTATCTGGCCTTTGCGCGGCGCTATCCGGGGCACTACGTAGCGATGTTCGAAAGCGGCATTTCGATCAACCGGACGCCCGAACTGGCGATGGCGGCGAACCGGGCGAGCGGGGTGCTGGAAAAGGCCGCCGAGCAGCTTTCCGAACATATCCCGCCCGAAAAACGCCCGCCCGCGGCGATGTTCTCGGCGCATATCTGGGCGATGTCTCATGGCGTGGTAGAGCTGTTCACGCGCGGCGGAGCGGGATCCAGATCGCCGTTTTCGGCCGAGGATCTGCTGGAATCGGGGATCGGTGTGTACCTGCGCGGGCTTGGGCTGGTGCCGCCGGACGGGTAGACGGTCCTGTTAAGATACCCGGCCAACCATATGAAAAGGTTACCATTAGCCCATTCGCACACCGCCAGCGGATTCCGTACGCCGGATCTTCGCCGACCCGATCTCTGTGTGCCGAAGCGCATTTTGTGAGTCCCGCCCGCCCGTCCAGTTCGCTAACATCCGCGACATGCAACGCCTGACAGCCGTGATCCTGTTGCTGATGTCGTTCGGCCGTTCCGTCGCCGCCGACGGCATCGAGGTCGATCTGGAACTGATCCTTATGGTCGACGTCTCGCGGTCGATGACCGAGCGAGAGCTGGAAATCCAGCGCCGGGGCTATGCCGCGGCGCTGCAGAGCGACGAGGTCTTCGCGGCCCTGCGGTCGGGCCTGCTGCAGCGGGTCGCGATGACTTACGTGGAATGGGCGGGCTGGGCCTCGCAGCGGGTGATCGTCGACTGGCGGCTTCTGGAGACACGCGAGGATCTGGACGCCTTCGCCCGGACGCTTACCGCCGAATTCGACCCCGCGCTGCGCCGCACCTCGATCTCGGGCGCTCTGCTGTTCGCCGCCGAAAGTCTGCGCGACAACGCCTATCAAGGCCTGCGCCGGGTCGTCGACGTGTCGGGCGACGGGCCGAACAACCAGGGCCGCCCGGTCCGGCGCGCCCGCGACGCGGTGACCGCACAGGGCATCACCATCAACGGCCTGCCCCTGATGACCCAGGAGGGCATGGGCAGCCAGTTCCATCTCGATGACCTCGACCTTTACTACCGCGATTGCGTGATCGGCGGCCCCGGCGGCTTCGTGATCCCGGTCCATGACTGGAACGACTTCGCCGCGGCCGTAAAGCGCAAGCTGGTGCTGGAAATGGTCTGGCGCCCGCGATCGGAACCGGTCCCGGTTCAATACGCGCCAGGGCCATCCTACGACTGCCTGATCGGCGAAAAGATCTGGGATCGCTACTATGGCGACGGCATTATGCTGCCCTGACCGGCCGCCGGCACATTCCGCTTGCCTCCCCCGCGCCGGACGGCCAAAACCTCGCCCCATGAGCACCGGACGCCTGACCATCGACCTCGACGCCATCGCCGCCAACTGGCGCGCGCTCGACGCGTTGACCTCCGCCACCGTGGAAACCGCCGCCACCGTCAAGGCCGACGCCTATGGCCTCGGCATTGGCCCGGTGGCCCGCACGCTTGCGAACACGGGCGTCCGCACCTTCTTTGTCGCGGTCGCCGAAGAGGGCGCCGCTCTGCGGGACGCGCTGGGGCCCGGCCCGGAGATCCTGATCTATTCCGGCCATATGGCCGGCGACACGGACATGATCGCAGATCTCGGCCTGGTTCCGATGCTGAACTCCATCGAACAGATGACGCGGCAGTTCGAGGCGCTGCCCGGCGCGCCCTTCGGGATCCAGCTCGACACCGGCATGAACCGTCTGGGCATGGAACCCGCCGAATGGGCCGCCGTGCGCGACATCGCCATGCGGATGGGTCCCCGGCTGATCATCAGCCACCTCGCCTGCGCCGACGATCCCGAAAGCCAGATGAACCGCCAGCAATTCCGCACCTTCCGCGAGATGACCGAGGGTCTTGGCGTTCCGCGCTCGATTTCGGCCACCGGAGGCATTTTGCTGGATCCCAGGTTCCATATGAAAATGACCCGGCCCGGTATCGGGCTTTACGGAGGACTGCCCTTCGACAAGGCCGCCTCGGTCGTGCGTCTGTCGCTGCCTGTCGTGCAGACCCGCGATCTGGAACCGGGCGAGGCGGTCGGGTACGGCGCCAGCTGGCGGGCCGACGCCCCGACCCGCATCGCGACCGTGTCGGCGGGCTATGCCGACGGTATCCTGCGCGCGATCTCCAACAACGCCGTGCTGTTTCACCGCGACACGCCCTGCCCGCTTGCGGGCCGCGTGTCGATGGACCTGATCACCGTCGACATCACCCATCTCGAGGGCGATCCGAAATCCCTCGACATCCTGTCGCCGTTTCAAAGCGTCGACGACCTGGCCGATTGCGCCGGCACGATCGGCTATGAAATCCTCACCTCGCTGGGACCGCGCTATCATCGCCGCTACAGCGGCACCGGGGAATGATCTTTCTGCACCCCGTTGCGGCGGTTGGCCGGTCCTTCTTGGCACTTCTCGCCATCATCGGGCGGGTGACGCTCTATCTCGGCGCCACGCTCAGCCACCTGGTGCGTCCTCCGTTCTACTGGCGCGAATTCCTGTCGGCGCTGATGACCATCGGCTATTTCAGCCTGCCGGTCGTCGGCCTGACCATGGTCTTCACCGGTGGTGCGCTGGCACTGCAGATCTATTCCGGCGGCGCCCGGTTCAACGCCGAGGCCGTGGTGCCCCAGATCGTCGCCATCGGCATCGTGCGCGAGCTTGGGCCCGTTCTGACCGGGCTGATGGTCGCCGGCCGCGTCTCGGCCGCCATCGCCGCCGAGATCGGCACGATGAAAGTGACCGAGCAGATTGATGCCCTCGTCACGCTCTCGACCCATCCCCTGAAATACCTCACCGTCCCGCGTGTGCTGGCCGCCACCATTGTGGTGCCCGTGCTGGCGGCCGTCGGCGACACCATCGGCATCCTCGGCGGTTACCTCGTCGGCACCACGCGGCTTGGGTTCAACGCGGCCACCTACCTGCAGAATACCGCCGATTTCCTCGAAGCGGCGGACATCGTCTCGGGTCTCGTCAAGGCCTCCGTCTTCGGCTTTATCGTCGCGCTGATGGGCTGCTATCACGGCATGAACTCCGGCAGAGGCGCGCAAGGGGTGGGCCGGGCGACGACCAACGCCGTGGTTTCGGCGTCGGTCCTGATCCTGGCATCGAACTACCTGCTGACGGAGCTGTTTTTCTGATGTGCCCGACAAACCGCCTGTTGCCCGCGCGTCCCGGATCAAGTCCGGGACGGGGTTTCTTTGGGTGACCTCCCGATGATCGAGCTGCACGACGTCCACAAGGCCTTTGGATCGAACCAGGTCCTGCGCGGCATGACCCTGACCATCCCCAAGGGCAGCTCGATGGTGATCATCGGCGGCTCCGGCACCGGCAAGTCCGTCGCGCTGAAATGCATCCTCGGGCTGATCCGGCCCGATGCCGGCACCATCCTGCTCGACGGACAGAACGTGGCACAGGCCGACCGCGACCCGTTCCTCGCCCGCTTCGGCATGCTGTTTCAGGGCGGCGCGCTGTTCGATTCGCTCACCGTCTGGCAGAACGTCGCCTTCCGCCTTCTGCGCGGCGCGCTCAAGCGCCCCAAGGAGGAGGCCCGCGCCATCGCAATCGAAAAACTCCGCCGCGTGGGGCTCACGCCAGAGACCGCCGATCTATATCCCGCCGAACTTTCCGGTGGCATGCAGAAACGCGTCGGCCTTGCCCGTGCCATCGCCGCGGACCCCGAGATCATCTTTTTCGACGAACCCACCACCGGTCTCGATCCGATCATGGCCGGCGTCATCAACGAGCTGATCCGCGAGATCGTCACCGAGATGGGCGCGACGGCGATGACCATCACCCATGATATGTCCTCGGTCCGCGCCATCGCCGACAACGTCGCCATGCTGCACGCCGGCAAGATCCGCTGGACCGGGCCGGTCGCCGACATGGACGCCTCGGGCGATCCCTACCTGACGCAATTCATCACCGGCAGCGCCGAGGGTCCGATCGAGGCGGTGCGCTAGCCTCGCCCGCTTGGTTTGACGATCCCGACGGCGCCGATCGCAATTCATCCTGCGTCGCCAGATCGAGGGGCACTCATCGAAACCCAATACCCGGCGCTCGAGTCGGACTTGATGCACGTCAACGACCCGGACAGCCGCGGCGGTATGAAGGATCAGGGCCATTCACCTCGACACCCGGCAGAGACGGAAATGATGCAGGACCACCCGAACATCTCGCTTTTGATGAAACTCGACCTTCGCGATCTCGACGGATCGGCCGATCTGTTCGCAGAGGATTTCGTCTGGCACTATTTCAATCCCAAGCTGCCGGACGTTCAAGGTGACTACGTCGGCGTCGCCGGGCTGAAAGACTTCTTTGGATCAATCGGTTCCGTGTCCGGTGGAACCTTCAAGGTCGAGCCGATTGCCGTGATCCCTGCCGGGGACGAACTGGTGGTCACCCATGTCCGCGACACGATGGACTTTCAGAACCGGCCCATCGCCATCGATGCGGTGGTGGTCTGGCGTGTCGTCGATGGCCGTTTTGCCGAGGCCTGGGACATCCCCTCGGCCTTCACGACGGCAAACCCGCGAGGCACCGATGACGCCCAGGCATAAGGGCATAGACGACTACATTCGCAAACGTGCCGAAGCCGTGATTCCGCTTCTCGAAGACCTGCGGGCCTTCATCCATCACACTCTGCCGGGTGCGACCGAGGGTATGCAATACGGGGCTCCGGTGTTTTTCAATGCGCATGGCGTTCCGGTGATCTATCTTTTCGGTTCGAAAAACCACGTGAACTTTGGCTTTCTGCGGAGTTCCGAGCTTTCGGACCCGCGCAGGCTGCTGAAGGGTTCCGGTAAGCCAAGCAAGCACATCAAGGTCTATCCGGGAAAGCCGGTCGACAAGGCGATCCTCGCCGGTTTCATCGAACAGTGCGAAAGCCTGACGCCATAAAGCGGGACCTTCCCACCCGCCCTCGACCAAGGCCGATCGCGCGATGGAGGGGCCAATGCCCTACACGACTTCCTGTCACTGCGGTGCCGTCACCATCGAGATGCAGCGCCGGATCCGAAAACTGACCCGATGCAATTGCTCGATCTGCCGCCGCTACGGAGCGTTGTGGGCCTACCAGCAGAGAAAGGCCATTCGCGTGATGTCCGCAGCAGGTGGCTTGCATGCATACACCTGTGGCAAAGGAGAGTTGGAGTTCTTTCACTGTGCGAGATGCGGGTGCGTCACGCATTACCATCATACGAAACGGCGTGCGGACGGGTCTGACATGAGCGCGGTCAACATGCGCAACATCGACGATCCCGCGCGGATTGCGCACCTGCCCATACGCTTGCTGGACGGTGCCTCGACCTGGAAGGTGCTGGGCGAGGGTGTCGAACCGCATCTGCTCGTATCGCCGTCGCCAAGCGCCGGATTGGAGTGACCCCCGGGGGTTGCCTGGCAAGCCGCTCCGGCCACGAACGATCCTTCCCTGCCCGGCGGCCATTGCGGGAAAGATCCGCCTGACCGGCCCGGCGGGCGAAACCAACGCTTCGGGCAAGCCCACCTTGCGCAGTTCATCACCGGTTCGGCAGGGGCTTTGATCGATGCGGCACGTTTCGGCAAGCCGTCCTCGCACGAAACCGGCGAAGCGACGTTTCGGGCGGATCCCCGAAGAGATGGCGCCTTTCGATTCCGCGCGCCCCCGACACCGCAGCTCGCGCCCCGGCAACCTTTGTTGGATCCGTCAACTGGCGCGGCTCGTTGCACGTCAACTTGCTGACGATGCCGCTTGGACCACAGGCCGTCCCTGAAGCACGCCGAGCTCTCTCCCTAGGCGAGATCAACGGCCTCGCAGAACGGACCTGATCTTTCGCGACGGCGATCATCCGCACGACCGCCGCCGCTTTATGAACAACACGCCGGCGTGTTACTTTCCGCGCTTGGCCATCCTGGTTTCGATATCCGCCGCGAGCCGTTCTTCAAGCTCCACGACCGGATAAAGCGCATACTCATCCGGCACCGCCAGTTCGACGACCGTCTGGCCCTTCTCCGGCACGGGACCCATATTTGGCATGGGCCGGCCCTCGAGTTCCGGCGTAACGGCCTTTGACCGATAGACTGCCGATACAATCTTACCCTTGCGGTCGATTACAACTCTCGCTTCCATTTTAGATTGTCCTCCTACCACTTATTGGGTGCCTGAACGCAGACCCACTGGAACAGCGCAGGTTGTGTCGCGCTTCTGTTCTTGACCGTGGCGTAGCGCGTCACGTTTCCATAGATGTCTCTTTTGACCCATTGTGCGGTTACTTCAACTTCCGAGTTGTCCGATCTCGGCATCGCATCGAAATGCACATAGTGACTTGAGTCAAATGCCCATGTCAGCCACCAAGTCTGTTGCTGTCCAGGGGCGAGGTAAGAATCCCACCAATAACCAACATCAACTTCGGTTGACATTACATTTCCTCCTCATCATGTATTTTAGCAATCGATAACTGGGAAAGGCGGAACGCAATTTCAATTTAAACAAGAAAAATAAAAAGATGCATGCAGTAGCTATCTTACTTATTCATAGTGCAATATGCACTTTATGGCGCTAAGCCATCATGAAAGAAAGACATTTTGAATTTGCGCCAAATATAAAAGCTGGAGTCACGAATTTCACTTTTTCAGAGGCGCATGTAACAAATGCCCCGGATGCACCCACAGCCGGTGAAATCCGTGAAACATCCCGATTGCCCGGGACCGGTGGAATCGCATCCCCCCTCCGCCGAGCGGTCGGCCGAAGCCGTATGATTGTCGGAACGCAACAATTCCACCAAACCTAACCCATTGTTTCCGATGAAGGAACCATAAGAAAAGCTGTTGCCATCGCGCCCCTTTAAATGGAAGACTCGCTGCCGTGGATGTGGGGGAGCGCACCATGAAGTCGGGCGAGGCGGACGCCTCTGCAAAATCGCGGCGCGATTTGGGCGAACTGGTCGAGCACGGACAACGCGCGGCGATCCTTGTCCTTGGCGCGCTGGCCGTGGCGTCGTTTGCGCTGACGCTGCTTGCCATGCTCGGCATCATCCCGTGGCTGGAGATCGAGGCGCGGTTCGGTCCGTTGGCCCTGCCTGCCGCCGGGCCGATCGTGCAGGTCCTGTTTACCCTGTTCTGCGCCTGCCTGCTCGTCTTCATGCCCGCAAATCTGCGTATTCTGCGGCTGGAGAACTCGCACCGCAATTTCGCACTCGACATGCAGGACATTGTCCGCGCCTATTCCGCCGCGCATGCAACGGACCGGTCCGGCGCCTTCACCCTGTCCGACGAATTCGCCGCGGTACGCGAACGGCTGCAGCATTTGCGCGCGCATCCGGATCTGGGTCATCTCGAACCCGAAATTCTCGAGATCTCGGCACAGATGAGCTATATCGCGCGCGATCTTGCGCAGGTCTATTCCGATGACAGCGTTGTCCGTGCCCGCGCCTTTCTGACCCAGCGCCAGGAAGAGGCGGCACGCTACGCCGATCTGCTCGGCGCCGCACGGCGTACCTGCGACGAACTGAAACGCTGGCTGGAAGACGTCGAATCGGAAGAACGTCAGAACCATGCCCAGCTTCGACGCCTGGATGCGGACCTGCAGGAAATCCTGCCCAGGATCGGCTATGCGCTGGAATTCCCGGAAAGCACGGTCGTGCCCATGCAGAAGAAACAGGGGACGCCGCCGCCGCGCGTGACCGGGCATTGACGGCGGGCGCGGTGACCTGAACCGATTGACAAGCGGGCCCCAAGCCGCCAACTCGCGGCACATGAGCCTTCTTCGCTATGCCAATCTCACCCTGCTGGTTCTTTTCCCCATCGCCTGGTTCGCGCCGCTGATGCGCGCCGGGCTTCTGCCGTTATTCGGTCTCTCCGAAATCTCCGTCATCTCCGGCCTGCAAGCCTTGTGGGATACCGACGTGATCCTCGCGCTGCTCGTCACCGCCTTCGCCCTCTTCGCGCCCTATCTGAAGACCATCGGCCTTGCGCTCATCCACTTCCGCCTCGCCTCGCCCCGCCTGCTGCCGGCCCTTCACATCCTCGGCAAGCTCGCCATGGCCGATGTCTTCCTGATCGCGCTCTACATCGTTGTGGTCAAAGGCGTCGGGCTGGCCACCGTCGAAACCGCCTGGGGTCTCTATCTTTTCACCGGCTGTATCCTGGCCTCGTTGGCGATCTCGATCCTGACCGACCGCAAGCGGCGGGCCTAGCGCACGCTCTGCCCCGGTGCCCGCCCGGCGTTGGCCCGCCCTGCACCGTGCCTTGCGCCGGCCGCCCGCAAAGGGCACTAACGCCCCATGCCGAGATCCCTTACCTTTGCCTGCACCGCCTGCGGCAACGTCACGTCGAAATGGTCCGGCCGCTGCGAAGCCTGCGGCGAGTGGAACACCATCGTTGAAGAAACTCCGCTAAGTACCGGACCTGAAAAGAAAACCCTCGGCGCAACCCGGGGTGCAAGGCTGCAGCTGACCGACCTGGCGCATGAAGATGCCCCGCCGCCCCGCACCGGGTCCGGGATCGAGGAACTCGACCGCGTCCTCGGCGGCGGTCTGGTGCCCGCGTCCGCCATCCTCGTCGGCGGCGACCCTGGGATCGGCAAGTCCACGCTGCTCTTGCAAGCTGCTGCAGGTTTTGCCCGCAAACGACTGACATCGTTGTATGTTTCTGGCGAGGAGGCGTCAGCCCAGGTGCGTATGCGCGCCCAGCGTCTGGGGCTGTCCGACGCGCCGGTCAAGCTCGCCACCGCGACCGCCCTGCGCGACATCCTCACCACGCTGGAGACCGAGAAACCCGACCTCGCCGTCATCGACTCGATTCAGACCATGTGGTCCGACACGGTCGACAGCGCCCCCGGTTCCGTCTCTCAGGTGCGCGCCGCCGCCCATGAACTGACCCAGTTCGCCAAGCGGCGCGGCACCGCCGTGATCCTGGTGGGCCACGTCACCAAGGAAGGCCAGATTGCCGGGCCGCGCGTGGTCGAGCACATGGTCGACACCGTGCTCTATTTCGAGGGCGAGCGCGGCCATCAGTTCCGTATCCTGCGCGCCGTGAAAAACCGCTTTGGCCCCGCTGACGAAATCGGCGTCTTCGAGATGACGGGCCAGGGATTGCAGCAGGTCAGCAACCCCTCCGCCCTGTTCCTGAGCGAACGCGACACCCCTGCCCCGGGCTCTGTCGTCTTCGCCGGGATCGAGGGGACACGGCCCGTTCTCGTCGAGTTCCAGGCGCTCGTCGCCCCCACGCCGCACAGCCAGCCGCGCCGCACCGTCGTCGGCTGGGACGGCGGGCGGCTGGCGATGATCCTCGCCGTGCTCGAGGCCCGCTGCGGCATCCCGTTTGCCGGGCTGGACGTCTATCTCAACGTCGCCGGCGGGCTGAAGATCGCCGAACCGGCCGCCGATCTCGCTGTGGCCACGGCGCTACTTTCCGCCCGCGAAGACGCATCCCTCGACCCGCACACTGTCGTTTTCGGCGAGATTAGCCTATCAGGGGCGTTAAGGCCGGTGGGACAGACAGAAAACCGGTTGAAAGAGGCAGGAAAACTTGGTTTTTCCAGCGCAATCGCTCCGGAACGGAGCAAGACAGGCGGGTCGGCACTGACCCTGAGGCCCATGCGCGACCTGACCCAGGTCGTGGGAGAGATTTTCGGAGCGGGCTGAAAGACCCGCCCAGGAGCGAGCAAATGGAAGGCTTCACGATCGTCGACGGGATCGTTGCGGCAGTGATCATCATCTCGGCCATCCTGGCCTATTCCCGCGGTTTCGTGCGTGAAGGCATGGCCATCCTCGGCTGGGTCGCCGCCGCCATCCTCGCTTTCGTCTTCGCCGCCAGCGCGGAACCGCTGGTCAAGGAAATCCCGGTGGTCGGCGATTATCTCAAGGATAGCTGCGAGTTGAGCATCATCGCCGCGTTTGCCGCCGTGTTCGCGGTTGCGCTGGTGGTCGTGTCGCTGTTCACGCCGCTGTTCTCGACACTCGTGCAGCGCTCTGCCCTTGGCGGTCTCGACCAGGGATTGGGGTTCTTCTTCGGCGTGCTTCGGGGCCTGTTGCTCGTTGCTGTGGCCTTCGTGGTCTATGACCGCGTCGTGGTCTCGGACGGCCTCGCGATGATCGACGAGTCGCGCACCGCCAAGATTTTCGAGCGTACCCGCGACAGCATCGACGAACAGATCCCCGAGGATGCACCGGGCTGGATCGTGCAGCGGTACGAACAACTCGTGGGGGACTGCGGCGCATAGAAACGGCTGGCTCTTTGCGGAACCGCGCTCTTGCGGCTTTGGCCCGGAGCGGTCGCCGCCGATCGTGGGACAAGCCGCGCCAGGGGATCGGATGCAAACGACCGCTCAAGGCCATCGGCGTCCTCAAGTGAATAAGAGCCTCTCTTTACGGCTTCGCCCGCGATCGCACAAAATCGCAGCCCAAACGAACCTTCTCGATCAGAGTTCGATTTCACCGTTCTCGCCCGGCGGCACCGGCCGCGGCGTCTTGCGGCGGATGATGATGTCGCCGTTGGGCAGCACTTCGGGCGGGTGATAGGCGTTCATGTCCCGCAGCGCGTCTTCAAGCTCACGCAACGCCGGTTCGATCTCGCCCAGCAGGCCGCGAAGCAACAGCTTGGTGCCTTCCGAAAGCAGATCCATCCCCTCTTGGAGGTCGCTGTCGGCGTCCTGAGCGGCAAGCGGCGTGGCGGCGAGGCTGGCGCAGAGCGCGTAGGCTGCAATCCTTTTCATAAAATCAATATAGCAGATTTCGCGGTGGATTATAAGGTCAGAGCGTCAGATCGACGCTGACCGGAAAGTGATCGGAGGCGGTAAGCAAGGCTTCGCGCAACTCGGGCGTGCGGTAGCAGACCGGGTCGTCGAACGGGTGCCAGATGCGCCAGGTGCCGGCCTTCGGCCGCAGCGCGGGCGAAACCATGACATAGTCCAAAAGCGCCTGCAGATAGCGTTTTTCCTCGTGGATATAGAACCGGGCCGTGGCCGGCATGGCGCCGATGCGCTGGGTCAGCGCCATGCGGGCATGCGGATCATAGAGCCGGTGCGGACCATTCTCCCCCATGACGATCTCGATCCCCGACCGGCCGAAGAGCTTTTCGTATTCGTCGAGTCCCGGCCCGTCGTTGAAATCCCCCAGCACGATCAGGTTCTCGCCCGCGTCCAGATGCCCGTCGATCCGCTGGCGCAGCCAGATGCATTGCGCAAGTTGCTTGCGGCGGTTTTCGATGGCCACGCGCATGATCTCTTCGGGCGTGTCCGCGCCGTGCGGCGCCTTCGATTTCACGTGCACGCCGATCAGCCGCAGAATGTCGCCCTTGGCGGTTTCCAATCGGACCTCGAGCGGAGGCTTCGAGAAGGAGACGGACTCGGGCGTGGCGTCGGTGTCGAGATCGAGCCGGAAAGTGCCGTCGAACCGCGGCGCGTCCCAGGCGCCGTGCTTGCCGGTGGGGTCGCCCATCGGATCGTGCCTGGCGGTCATCACATCGGGGTCATAGAGCAGGGCGAGCTCTTGCTGGGTGCCATTGGCAAAGCCAATCAGCGCGCGGCTGGTGCGCAACTCGCAGCGGGCGGCGAAGTTTTCCAGCGCCTTGACGGTCGACCGGTGCTGGCTGCGGCTGGTGTCCGGCGCCTCGACGATCAGGATCGCATCGGCGTCGAGCGCGGTGAAGACGATGCCCAACGCGGCGAGCTGATCGGCACGGGTGACGTCCTGGCGGCCGGACCAGCCGTTGTCCTCCAGCAAACGGTCCTTGTCGTCGAAGAGGTTGGTGAACCACTCGACATTGTAGGTGGCGATGCGCATCACGCCGCTTCTTTGCTGATCTCGTCCCAGGCGTGGTTCAGCGCGGCAAGGCGGGATTCGGCCATCTTCACCGCTTCTTCCGGCAGACCGCGGGCGACCAGGCGGTCGGGGTGGTTTTCACGCACCTGGTCGCGCCACGCCCGGCGGATGTCCTCGAGCGGCATGTCGGGCGTGACGCCGAGAACGTCATAGGGATCCGGCACCGCATCGGCGACGAAACGGGCGCGCAGGCGGCGGAACTGGCGGTCTTCGAGACCGAAGATCCCGGCGACACGGGCCAGGAAATCGTCCTCGGCCGGGTGATAGTCGCCATCGGCGACGGCGATGTGAAAAAGCCCCTCCATCAGATCGCAGAGCACGCTGCGGTCTTCGCCGAACATGGCGCTGACCCGCGTGGCGTAGTCCTCGAACCCCGCCACGTCCTGCCGGGCGAGGTTGAAGACGCGTGCGGCGTCTTTCTCGGCGTCGGGCGGGATGGTGAAGACCTCGCGAAAGGCGGTGACCTCGTCCCGGGTCACGCGGCCGTCCGCCTTGGCCATCTTCGCACCCAGCGCGATGACGGCAATGGTGAAGGCGATGGAGCGTTCGGGCGGCGCGCGCAGCCGGTCGAAGACAGCGCTCAGCCCCTCGCCGCTGGCGAGGGCGGATATGGCGTTGGCAATGCGTGTCCAGATTGACATGGGCGAGAGCTTAGAAGGTTATTCCCTGCAGTTGAAAGCGAATTCTGGGAGCCGGCCGGCCGCGTTGGCTTGGAACGGGATCAACCTTGAGAGAACCGCAGTCTACCGGCTTGGCGCGGAGCGGACGCTGCCTGTCGCGTGATGAGACGCGTCATCGCCGGCCCGCGCAGAGGCGGTCCGGACCTGTGAGCGGTTCGGTTTATCCCGGCGAAGTCCGAACGACCCTTATCAGATACGCGACGCTGGCAAATCGGCTCTCCTCCGGCGGTTGGTTTTCGGACATCCACTTCAGGGCAATGAACCTATGGTGCGGTTTGCTCGCTAAGCATAGCGTTCTAAGCGCGACCGTCCTTCGGCGAGCCCATCACCACATAGGACGTGATCGCCGCGACCTGCGGCAACGTCCCCAGAACATCGGTATGAAACACCTTGTAGGCGGCAAGATCGGCAGCCTCGACCCGCAGAAGGTATTCGACCGACCCGGTGATGTTGTGGCATTCGATCACCTCCGGCGACCGGGATATCGACCGCTCGAACGCCTCTTGGCTGGCCTTGGTATGGTCGTTCAGGCCAACCGTGACATAGGCCACGAACCCGACGCCCAGAGCGGCCCGGTCGAGCACCGCGCGGTACCCTTTGATGACGCCGGCGCGCTCCAGTTCCTGCACCCGCCGCAGACAGGCAGACGGCGACAGGCCCACCCGGTCGGCCAGTTCAAGATTGCTGATCCGCCCGTCGCGGGAAAGTTCCCGCAATATCCGGTCGTTTATGTCGTCGTTTCTCACCATTTATTGCAATAACCTGTCGAATTCTGGCAACTTTGCAATAACATTTCGGCCTACCTGGCCCATTTGTTGCAGCATGACCACCGAATTGACCCTGGCCCTTGCCGCCTTCGCCTTCGTGACCTCGATCACCCCGGGGCCGAACAACCTGATGCTGATGGCATCGGGCGCCAATTTCGGCTTCCGCCGCACGATCCCGCACATGCTGGGGATCGGGATCGGGTTCACGATCATGGTGGTTGGCGTGGGTGCCGGGCTGATCGGACTTTTCGACCGGTTTCCAGCGACCTACACGGTGCTCAAGGCCGCGAGCCTGGGGTATTTGCTGTATCTCGCGTGGAAAATCGCCACGGCCGCCCGCCCGGACGGCGCAGCGACCGGCGCGCGGCCGATGAGCTTTCTGCAGGCGTCCGCCTTTCAATGGGTCAACCCCAAGGCCTGGGCGATGGCGCTGACGGCGATCTCGGCCTATGCGCCGGGACAGACATGGGGGGGCGTGCTGTGGGTCGCGCTGATCTTTGGCGCGATCAACCTGCCCTCGGTCAGTTCCTGGACGCTGCTGGGGCAACAGATGCGCCGCATCCTGACGAACAACGGCCGCCTGCGCCTGTTCAACGTCACGATGGCGGTGCTTCTTCTGGCGTCGATGGGTCCCGTCCTGTTCGCCTGATCCCCGGCTTTTTGTGATCCTTTGATGACAGCGCCCGCCATCCGCACTATGTGAGGGACAACTGCTGCCCGCAACAGATTCGGAACCCCGCTGAGATGCGAGTGACGCCACCGGCTTCTGCGACCTGCAACGATTTCCCCCGCCACCCCTTCGACGACGACAAGTTGCGCGAGGAATGCGGCGTGTTCGGTGTCACCGGTGTGGCGGAAGCCGCCAATTTCGTCGCGCTCGGCCTGCACGCGCTGCAGCATCGCGGGCAGGAAGCCGGCGGCATCGTCAGCTGCGACGCGGGCGAGTTCCATTCCGCCCGCCGCTTCGGCTATGTCCGCGACAACTTCACCAAGGCCTCGCTGATGGAGCAGTTGCCGGGACAGCTGGCCATCGGCCATGTGCGCTATTCCACCGCCGGCTCGAAGGGCGCCACGCAGATTCGCGACGTACAGCCGTTCTTCGGAGAGTTCTCGGTGGGCGGCGCGGCGATCGCCCATAACGGCAACATCACCAACGCCGAGGCGCTGAGGCGCGAACTGATCGACCGCGGCTCGATCTTTCAGTCGTCGTCGGACAGCGAATGCATCATCCATCTGATGGCCCGCTCGCTGCAGCGCAACGTGCCCGACAAGATGAAGGACGCCCTGCGCCGGGTCGAGGGCGCGTTCTCGATCGTCGCGATGACCCGCACCAAGCTGATCGGCGTGCGCGACCCCCTGGGCGTGCGGCCGCTGATGCTGGGCAAGATCGGCGAGGGCTGGGCGCTCAGTTCCGAAACCTGCGCGCTGGATATCATCGGCGCCGAATTCGTGCGCGAGATCAAGCCGGGCGAAATGGTGGTGATCACCGAAGAGGGCCTCGAAAGCTTCAAACCCTTCGACAAGCGCCGGTCGCGGTTCTGCATTTTCGAGCATGTCTATTTCAGCCGACCGGATTCGATCCTGGGCGGTCAGTCGGTCTATACAACCCGACGGCAGATCGGCGTCGAACTGGCCCGCGAAGCCCCGGTCGAGGCGGATCTGGTCTGCCCGGTTCCCGATTCGGGCACGCCGGCCGCAATCGGCTTCAGCCAGGAAATCGGCATCCCCTACGCCATGGGGATCATCCGCAACCAGTATATGGGCCGGACCTTCATCGAGCCGACCGAACAGATCCGCAACATGGGCGTGCGGCTGAAGCTGAACGTCAACCGCGCGCTTATCAAAGGCAAACGCGTGGTGCTGGTCGACGACAGTGTGGTGCGCGGCACCACCAGCCGCAAGATCAAGGAGATGATCCTCGATGCCGGCGCGAAAGAGGTGCATTTCCGCATCGCCAGCCCGCCGACGGCGTGGCCCTGCTTTTACGGCGTGGACACGCCGCACCGCGAAAAGCTGCTGGCCGCCACGATGAGCGAGGCCGAGATGCGGGATCATCTCGGCGTCGACAGTCTGAAATTCATCACGCTCGACGGCCTCTACCGCGCCGTCGGCGAGGCCGGAGGCCGAAACCCCGCAAAGCCGCAATATTGCGACGCCTGCTTTTCCGGCGAATACCCCGTGGAACCGGCCGACATGATCGAGAACGGCTTTCAGTTGAAGGCCGCCGAGTAGGTGCACCGCCTTCTGGCGCTTCTGCTCTGCCTGGCCACACAGACGTCCGCCCAGGACACCGGCCTGATCTCGGTCCAGACCTACGCACATACGACGCTGTTCGCTCCACCGCCGTGGAGCAGCGCCGCGCTGGCTGCCCAATCCAGCGAAGTCTTCCGCCAGCAGGCGCCGACGCAGAACGGCACAGACTTCTTCCTGCTCGAATTCATCCCCAAAGGCCAAAGCTTCGAGACATGGATCGAGCTTTATGCGCTGACGGCCGAAACCCCGCTGGACGGCACGGCGCGCGGGTATCGCGACGGCATGGCGCGGAACTATCAGACCGCCTGCCGCGATACGGCCCTGCAGCCGGTCCTCGACGAACCGGACCGGCAGGTATTCGTGCTGTTCTGCACGGCCTACAACGGCGACCCCGAGGTCGGAGAGATCGCGGTGATGCACTACCGCAAGGCGGGCGATGTGCTGATCCGCAACTACTATCACAAACGCGGCGAGGCATATGTGCTCGGGGACGCGGCCGCGCTGCCGCTGTCGCGGGACGAGATCGCGCAACTGATCCGGCATGTCGGTTCGATGCGGCTGGCTGGGGGCGAATAGAGCGGACACGCCCGTGCATGCGACAACGCAAGGACGACCAAAGCTGGTTTCACCGGCGTGACGGCTGAAATCCGCCTGTCCGGACCCTGGTCCGGCGGGATCTCGCGAACGCAGCACGATTGATGCCGCAACGCGGCATTTCCGGCCTTGCCGCGGCTGGCCGGAAAGATACCTAGCCACGTCAGAACCGGGCATCCCCCGCCACCGCCCCGCCTTGGGCCGCGGTGAAGATCACTCCAAGGAATTTCCCATGTCCACCACCGACACCCGCGACATCGCGCCCGCGATGACGGATGTACCACCCTCCCCGGCCGGGAAGACCGCGACACGGCCGAACGCACTGCCGCTCAACAAGCTCACTCTGATCGGCATCACCGGACGCCCCGACAGCCGCCGCGCGCTGCTGCGCAAGCGCGATGGAACGATCCTGCCGGTGACAACCGGCGACCGGACGCCGGGGGGCACCGTCAAAGCGATCGGCGCGGATGAGGTTCTCCTCGCCCGCGCCGGAAAAACGATCCGGTTGTCGATGCCGGAGTAACCGGCCGAAGGCGTCAGCCGCAGCGCGTCGTCGGCGCCGCCGGCCCGCTCGGCATCATCCGCACCCGGGTCCGCCGTGTCATCTAAGGACAGAGGACAGACGAGACGTCATCGGGCGATACTTTCGGGCAGACGCCCCCGCACGCGTTCGGGATTGCGGCAAAACCGTCAGCCGGCCCTTGCTTCGCGCGCGCCCAGATGAGACATCCTCGCACATGG
The DNA here is from genome assembly GCA_030065095.1 of Rhodobacter sp. GTDB lineage: Bacteria > Pseudomonadota > Alphaproteobacteria > Rhodobacterales > Rhodobacteraceae > JASJCA01. The sequence goes on along the minus strand of JASJDP010000016.1, from coordinate 260,530 downwards.
CTGATGACGGCAAGAAACTCGCCCTGATCACCGGCGCGTCTCGCGGGCTCGGCGCGGCGCTGGCCGAGGCTCTGGTGCCAGACTACCATGTGGTTGCCGTTGCCCGCACCACCGGCGCGCTCGAAGACCTCGACGACCGGATCCAGGCCAGGGGCGGCAGCGCGACGCTGGCCCCGATGGATATCACGAATGCCGACGCCATGGCGCATCTGTGCCGCCAGATCTTCGACCGCTGGACCGGGCTGGACCTTTGGGCGCACACCGCCGTCCACGCCCCACCGCTGACCCCCGCCGATCACGTGGACGGGCGCGACTGGGACAAGGCGGTGCAGATCAACGCCACGGCCACTGCGCGGCTGATCCCGCTGGTCTCGCCGCTTTTGCGCGGTTCGGGGGCGACGGCGGTCTTTTTCGACGACCCGCATCTGGGCGAGAAATTCTTCGGTGCCTACGCCGCCAGCAAGGCGGCACAGATCGCGCTGGCCCGCGCCTGGGCGGCCGAAACCGCACGCACCGGCCCGCGCGTTCATATCGCCACGCCGCCGCCGATGCCCACGGCCACACGCGCGCGGTTCTTCCCCGGCGAAGACCGCCGCCCGCTGTCCGACCCGCGCAGCGCCGCGCAGCAGATCCTGTCCGAGCTGGGGTGACGCGAAGAACGCCAAGTCATTGCCCAGCCATTGGAAACACTCTGTTTCGGTGACCGCGTCAAAAATCGAAAAAACCATGTCAGCCTGCCATTCTTCCCGCCGTAGCATGGCGTTGCAGAGGGGTGGGGGCAGGTCTCTCCAGTCCAATTTGTCGCGTTGTGGGGCGCGATCGGGCTTCCCACATTGCGTCTGGGTGACGCGCGAACGCCTAATGCGCATGAGGGGGAACACCAATGGCAATCATCACGGGGGGACCCGGCAACGACCTGCTTGACGGGACGATATTGGACGACACGCTGACCGGCGGGGCGGGCAATGACACGCTCAACGGTTTCGAAGGCAACGATCTGTTCATCGAGGGCACCGGTGCAGACGAAATCAACGGCGGCCTGGGGATCGATACGGTCGACTATTCCGCCAGCGGCGGGCGTGTCATCGTCGATCTGGAGACCGGAACCGGCCTGCTTGGCTTTGCGGACGGCGACACCTATGACAGCATCGAAAACGTCGTCGGATCGGCCAACAACGACCGGCTGCTGGGTTCGACGACCAGCTATAACAGCTTCGACGCAGGTGACGGGGCCGACTATGTTCTGATCCGCGCAGCTGCGGGCGGCCAGGCGGACGGCGGCGCGGGCAACGACCGTCTGTTCGCCACCCCCACGGCCGGCCCGGTCGACTTTGACGGCGGCGATGGAGACGACCGCCTGCGGGGCAGCGCCTTTGGTGACACGCTGCGGGGCGGCAGCGGCAACGACACGATCGTGGGCCGTGCCGGCAACGACATCATTTTCACGGGGGCGGGACAGGATGACGTGATCGCGGGCGGCGGGAACGACGTCATCTATCTGTCCGCCGGCGCCGGCGAGATCAACGGCGGGGCCGGTGTCGACACGATCATCTTCACCGACTTGACCCAGCGGGTCAAAGTCAACCTGACCGAAGCGATGGGCACCAAGGGAGCGTCCGGCCAGACCTATACCAGCATCGAGAACGTGGTGGCGACCGGGTTCGACGACGTCGTCGTCGGCGATATCGGATCCTCGTCGGCCACCTTCTTCGTCGGCCTCGAAGGCAACGACTATCTGCGCAGCTACGGCGCAAACAGCTTTCTGCTCGGTGGCGATGACGACGACCAGCTCGTCAGCTACGGCGACGGCACCAGCCTGTTCGGCGAAGAGGGGAAGGATTATCTGCGCGCCTTCGGTGGCGACTCCACCCTGAACGGCGGCCTGGGCAACGATACGCTTTTGGCCGAAGGCGACGACGCCGTGCTCGACGGCGGCGACGGCAAGGACCGGATGCGCGCCCTTGGCGACGACGCCCTGATGGTGGGGCGCGACAACGACGACAACATGCTGGCCGAAGGCGACGGCGCCGAAATGTTCGGCGGTCTCGGCAACGACAGAATGCGCTCGAACGGTCTTGATGCGCTGATCGACGGTGGCGAAGGCAACGACACGATCAACGGCAGCCTGGGCAACGACACCCTTGGCGGCGGCGCTGACGACGATATCGTGAACGCGCGCGCGGGCGATGACCTGATTGTCGGCAGCGCCGGCGGCGACACGATCAACGGCGGCAGCGGAATCGATACGCTCGATTTCTCCGCAGCGACCGATTACGTCGTGGTCAATTTCGAGGAAGGCACCGGCAAGAACTTTGCCTCCAACGACACCTACGTGAATATCGAGAACGTCATCGGCAGCGATTTCGACGACCGTCTGCTGTCCAAGGTCGGCGTGGCCAGCGTGCTCAAAGGCGGCGACGGTGCCGACGAGCTGCGCAACTCGGGCGGCGCAGACGGGTCCGAATTGCACGGCGAGGCGGGCGATGACATTCTCGAGGCGAAGAATGGGGCAACACTAATCGTCGGCGGCACCGGCGACGATACCATGAAGGGCGGTACTGGCCCCGGGGTCGACACGTTCGATTTCCTGCCCGACAACGGTGATGACCGGATCGAACGCTTCGACATCGCCGAGGACGTGCTGCGGTTCTACGATGTGCTGTCCCTGACGCTCAGCAACGTCGCCGAAGGCGTTCTGGTCGGGTACGAGGCGCTTTCGGGCGAATTCGGCACCGTTCTGATCGTCGATGACGAACTGACGGCGATCCAGCTCGCGACCGACGGGAATATCGAGCTTCTCTGATCGGTTCGGTTTTGGCCGCGATCAGACAGCAAGCGCCTGGCGATCGCGATGGCGATGGCGATGGTCCTTGGACGTCGGCGTCGCGGTCCAGGGCGACCGGAATCGGAATTTTCCTTTATACGCCTCGGATCCTTGACTTTGCGGCACCCCGTCCGCTGCGCGCGGCAACGGGCCGGATGCCGGTTCATGTCGAGACGTGGCCGGCATCCCTATCGGGCGAGTAGATGTCGAGGATGTTCCAGTGCCCGGTGGTCGGCGTCGGGTTGTTGATCATCGGCACATCGAGAACCGTCGGCTTGCCACTGGCAATGGCCGCCTTGAGTGCGGGCAGCAGGTCTTGGGCAGAGGAAATCCTTACACCGTCCGCACCATAGGCCCGTGCGATCTCGGCATATCCCAGCCCATTGGTCGGCGCGTCCGGAGAGCCCGGAAAGGTCGTGCCGTAGGTCAGCCCGTAATGCGCCTTTTGCAGGCCGGCGATGGTACCGAAGGCGTTGTTGTTCATCACCAGCCAGACGATGGCAAGGTCACGCTCCACCGCCGTGGCCAGCATCGAGGGATTCTGGCCGAAGCCGCCGTCACCGACGAGGCTGATCACGACGCGGTCAGGCGCTGCCAGCTTTGCTCCGATCGCGCCCGGCGGGCCGAAGCCCATTGTGGCGAAGCCGCCCGGCGTCAGGATCGAGCCCGGGGTCAGGATGTCGAACTGCTGGCCGACTCCGTTCTTGTTCCATCCGACGTCTGTCGTGATGATTGCGTCCTCGGGCAGCGCCTTGCGGGCGTCGGCCAGGATGCGCTCGGGCATCATCGGAAAGGCGTCGCTTTCCGCCATGTCGCGGTTGCTGTCTTTGAACGCCGCGCGGAATCGCGCGATCTCGGCCTTCTTCTCGGCCCGGGCGAACCCGTCCGGATACATCTCTTTCGCGACGCGGATCAGCACACGCAGGGCCGTCTTCGCGTCCGCCACCACGCCGATTTCGGTCGGGTAGTTGCGCCCGATTTCCTGCGGTTCGATATCGATGTGAATGACCCTGGTCGTGTCCGTTTCACCGCCGATGTTGAACGTGTACCCCGGATACCAGCTCGAACAATCGGCCTCCTTGAAGCGGGTGCCGACGGCAAAGATCGTGTCGGCGGTCAGACAGGACCGGTTCACCAGAGACGTGCCCCAGAATCCGGTCATGCCCATGACCAGCGGATGATCGTCCCTGAGCGCACCCTTGCCCATCAGCGAATGCGCCACCGGCAGGCCCATATGGTCGACGAAGGCGCAAAGCTCATCGCTGGCCCCGGACAGAAGGATGCCGCCGCCCACATAGGCCACCGGGTTTTCGGCCATGGCAAGCGCCTCGACGATCTCTCGCGCTGTGTCTTCGTCGATCGCGGGTTTCTTCAGCGCGCGCGTGTTCCTCGCCACGCGGTCGAAGGTTTCGGACGGGATCACCTCGCTGAAGATATCCATCGGCACGTTGACCAGCACCGGGCCGGGCTGGCCGCTCTCGGCCAGATGGAACGCCTTTTCGAGAATTTCCGCCATCAGGTCGGCCCGGTCCACGCGCCAGGCGCGTTTTACGAAGGGCCGATAGATCTCCCACTGCGCCGCGTCGGCGTGCAGGTTCACCTCTTGATGCGGGTGCTTGCCGTAGTAATGCGTCGGGATGTCGCCCGCGATGACCACCATGGGCACACAGTCGAGCGCGGCATTCGCCACGCCGGTTGCGCAGTTGGTCAGGCCCGGGCTGAGGTGGCTTAGAACCACGGACGCCCGGCCCCGAACCCGCGCATAGGCATCCGCCGCGTGGCTGGCGATCTGCTCGTGGCGCACGGTCACGAACTCGATGGGGCTTTCGGCAAGTGCCGCCAGCACCGCAATGTTCGTGTGGCCGCAAAGGCCGAACACGTGGCGCACGTCGCGGCGCTCGAGAAAATCGACGATGTGCTCGGCGACGGTCTTGCCGTCCAGCTTGGCGCCGTCCATCACGCGACCTCCCGCCCGAAAAACTCACCGAAGAGTTCTTCTTCCGAGGGGCGATCCTCCGGGATCGGGCGGCTGACCCAGGTGTAATTCATCATGTGCTTCATGGTGACGTTCTCGTTGGTGATGTTGCCGCCCCAGATGCCGCAGCCCAGCGAACTGGTCATCGGCATGCCGTTGGTCCAGGCGCCCGCATTGGCCTTTGACTGCGGCTGGCGCACCATCATCCGGCTGACCGGAGCCAGGCGCGCAAGCCGGTCGATGTGGTCGTCGTCGTGGCTGTAGATGCCGCAGGAGTGGCCCTTTCCGCCCGTCTCGTAAATCCGGCGCACGGTGTCCAGGGCGTCGTCAAAGGTCTCGAAGTGATAAAGCGCCATCAGCGTTGTCAGCTTCTCCTGGCTGAACTTGTGCTGCGGCCCGATTTGGCCCTGGTTTTCGACCATCAGGAACGTGCGGTCCTTGGGGATTGAAAAACCGGCCACATCCGCCGTCCGTTGCGGACGACAGGCGATGGTCGGGAAGGTGCGGTTGCCCAATTCATCCCACATGGCCTTTTCCAGAAGCGCCTTTTCCGCGTCGCTGCACAGGTATCCGCCCTCGGCTTGAAGCGCGGCAACCATGTCATCGTAGATGCTGCGTTGGATGATGATATTGCCATCCGCCGAACAGCCCGACCCGAAATCGGAGGTTTTGGAAATGCGTGTATTCCGCGCCGCGATCTCGATATCGGCGGTCTCGTCTATGACGATGGAGGAATTGCCCGCGCCGACGCCATAGGCCGGCCTGCCGCTTGAATAGGCCGCCTGCACCATCGGCTTGCCGCCCGTGGCGAGCGTCAGATCGCAGATGGCCATCAGATGCTGCGTGAGTGGGATCGAAGGATTGCGGATCGACTGAAACAGGTCCTCGGGCGCGCCCGCGGCCCGGCAGGCGGCGCGCATAACATCGACCATCCCGAAGGTCGTTCGAGCGGTGCGAGGGTGAGGGGAGAAGATCACCGCGTTGCGCGCATTGGCCGAGGATACGCCCGTCACCGGCGGCGTCATCGCCGGGTTGGTCATCGGTATGAGCGAGGCGATCACGCCGGCGGGTTTGGCGTATTTGACCAGCCCGCGCGCCTCGTCCACCTCGACAATCCCGGTCGACGGGGTCCGCAAAACATCGCGCAGAACCATGTGGATCTTGAAACGCTTGCCCGGACGGCCGGCGCGGTCGCCGATGCCGCTTTCGTCGACGCCCTGCTCTGCCAGCCGGGTGAACGTTCTTTCGTTGCCCGCATACCAGGCGATGGCCTGGCTCAGCCGATCCAGCCGAGGCTGGCTCCAGTCCCCGATTTCGGCCATCGCGGCCCGGGCACGCGCCAGCATGTCTGCGGCCAATGCGCGTTCGTCTTCGGTCAGTTCTCGTGCCATTTGGCACTCCCTTCGTTCATCTGGTTCAGGCCGCGAGCCGCTGTGTGCCGCGACGTTTGGATCGGACCTCGCCAAAGGTCGCCTTGGCATGCGTCAGGCACCGGCGGGCATGTTCTTCGAAACCCAGTTCGGCCACGCGGGCTTCGTTGGGCAGTTCGATCGAGTAGTTCATCGGCGGACAGCGTTCGACAATGCCCGCAAAGTCGATCCAGCCTTCGCCGGGATATAGCCGCGCGTCGCGTGCCAACTGGATCATGCCTGCGCGCGTATCGGCGATGCCGGGCAGGCAGTCGGAGATGTGCAGAAAGTGCAGCCATTCGGGCGGAACGTGCAGCAACTCGCCGATGTCCACGCGGCTGAGATGGAGATAAAGCGTATCGACCAGAATGCCGCCGTTGGGCCGGTCGGCCGCCCGTACGATATCGAGCGCCTCGTCCAGCGTGCGCAGGCGCGAGAAGGACGGGAATTCCAGGTCGACGGTCAGGCCGTAGGGCGCGGCAAGATCGCAGGTCCCGGCATAGACATCGATCAGGAATGCGCGGTCGTCGCGGGTCTGGGTCCAGGCCGACATGATCATGTGGCGCGCGCCCAGTTCCCCGCCCAGTTCAAGTGCCGCCTTGAAATCCCGTGGGTCGCAATCTTCGGTGATCCGCGCCAATTCGATGTCAAGCACGCCGAGCCCGGTGGTCGCGAGCGCCGTCTTCGTGGCGTGCACCTGGTCGGGCGCCAGCGGCAAGTGGCGGAACTCGCCGGGCACGTTCATCGCGATGAACCGGGGGCTGACCGCATCATATCCGGCGCGGGCCGCGACATAGACCAATTCGGCCGGCGTGCAGTTGATCAGCGTCAGATGTGCCAACGAGTAGAGCGGATCACCATGGTGGTGCTGCAATTTCGGCATGTGACGCACCTCCCGACTCGGTCGTCGCGGTCCATGCCTGATAATTTACAAAATAACTGATATTTTGTAAATTATCAATTTCCCTGCCGTTGCCTTAGATTGATACCCATGCACCGTTTGCCTCGTTCGAGCGCACGCTGGCGTCGATAAAGCGCACGCCCGCTGCCCCGTCCCGGACACGCGGCATGTCCAGCCAGCCCTCGGGCAGATCGCGCCCGTCGCACCGCGCCGCGACCGCCATCGCGAATTCGGTATAAAGATTGCCCCAGGCCTCGATGATGCCCTCGGGAAAACCGCGCGCAGTGCGGATCAGCCGTTCGACGCTTGGGCTGACACCATGCCCGTGACCACGGCTGACGACGCGGTCCGGCTCGCCGAAGCGATTGAATTTCAGCCGCTCGGATTGTTCCAGATCCCATTCCAGCCCCCCCTCCGAGCCGAAGACGCGCAGCCGCAGCCCGCCGCGATTGCCGGGCGCGAGGCGCGTGCACATCAAGGTGCCGGGCACGTCGCCAGCGTAGCGCGTCATCATGAACGCAGTGTCCTCGAGCGGCTTGGGTCCGCCGCAGACGTGGAATTCGGCGCGCAGGTCGGTCAGGTTCAGATGGCTGACGAACTGAGCCAGATGCGCCGCATGGGTGCCGATGTCGCCGACGCAGCTCGTCCGGCCGGACTTTGCCGGATCCAGCCGCCACTTCACGTGCGGCGCGTCGGCCACGCCGTCGGGCGTCATCCAGTCCTGCAGAAACTCCACATGGATCTGGTTGATCCGGCCGATGCCGCCGCCCGCCACGATCTCGCGTGCCTGCCGGATCATCGGAAAGCAGGACATCGTGTATGAGACGCCAAAGACGCAACCGGACGCATCCGCAAGACGGGTCAGGTCCTCGGCCTCGGCGACTTCGTTGGTCAGGGGCTTGTCGCACAACACATCGATGCCGGCCTCCAGAAAGGCCCTGGCGGCGGTGAAATGGACGTGGTTCGGCGTGGTGATCATCACCGCATCGACGCCATCCGGCCGGGTGGTCTCGGCCCGCGCCATTTCTTCGAACGAGGTGTAGCAGCGGTCCTCGGGCAGGAACCAATCGCCGGCCGCCGCCTTGGCTCGCGCGGGATCAGACGAAAACGCGCCTGCCGCCACCTGCCAGCGGCCGGTCATCCGCGCGGCGGTGGCCTGGAGGCCCGCGATGCGTCCGCCGCCCACGACGCCCAGACGCAGTCGGCGCGACAGGCGCGGAAAGGGGCCGTCGAAGTCGAATATCTTCGGCAAGAGCATGGTCAAACTCCTTCAGGCCGGCGGCATCGCGCCGTCGGGCAGCATCTCGACCGCCATGAAGACCGACGGCGTGATCGTCTCGAACTGATGCCAGGGGTAATTGCCTTCCGCATCATACATCGGGCGATGGGTGGTGCCGGGGGCCATCGGCTCTTCGAGATAGAGCGTCGCCACATCCCGTTCGCGGCACTGCTGCATCTTGCCGAACCCCATGATCTGGGTGTGGACCTCGCGAAAGCCGGGCACCGGGCAGAAGGCGTGGTCACGGTGCAACCCGACATTCAGCGGCACCGACGCGGAATGATACAGCGTGAAGCCGAACCGCCCCACCCAAACCTTGGGGGACATGTAGTGCGCGATGCCGCGCAAACGTTCTTCGACGCGCACCTCGAACGCCGACGGCCAGGTTTCGCGGATTTGCGCCATCAGGGCGGCCTCGTCGGCGTGGTCGGCGAAGCGTCCGACCAGAACGGCATGGGCGATGTCGTGAATGTCGGTGTCCTTCAGGATCACCGATTGCAGCGCGCCGAGCCTTTGGTCGCGGACGCGGACCGGTGTGTCCGACAGGTTCAGCACGATGGTCTTGCCGCCGATCCGGTGCGAGGCCTCGTCGCTCAGGATGCGCAGGGTGAAGAACGGCTCGGCAATGTCGAGGATACGGATCGGCATGGGTCAGGCTTCCGGGAAGTTCGTCGGCAGAATGCCGGGCCGGTCGGGGCGGCTATCGATCTCGACGAAAGCGCCGCGCGCGGGGCTGTCGAGAATACCCGTCATCACTTCGAGCACGTGATAGGCAAGCTCTCCGCTGCACCGGGGTTTGCGGCCATGGACAATCGCGTCGGCCATCTCGATCAGGCCCATGCCGCGGCTATCCTCGTTAATTCCGTGGGTATTCTCTGCCACCTGCCAAACGTCACGGCCCGTCGGGCGCGGCTGATGGGTCCAGCGCGCGGTGTCGCGGGTGCGATACCAGACCTCGCCCTCGAACCGGTTGGCGCCATAGACCGGATCGGGATCGGGGATGCAGATCGTGCCGTCGGTGCCGTAGATCTCGAAGCGGGGCATTTCGCTATCCCAGATGTCGAAGCTCATGGTGATCGATCCAATCGCGCCGCTTTCGAATTCCAGCATGCCCTGCACGTGGGTGTCGACCTCGACCTCCATCCATGCGCCGTGGCGCGGGCCGTTTTCGATCATACGGCGGTCAAAGCCACGGTTGGCCATGCCTGCCACGCGCACGACCGGGCCGAGGAGGAAGACCATGGCGCTCAGGTAGTAGGGCCCAAGGTCCAGCATCGGGCCGCCGCCGATCTGGTAATAGAAATCCGGGTTTGGGTTGTGCCGCTCGGTGCCATGGGTGCCGACGAAGGCGGCGCAGCCTGTGGGCCGGCCGATGGCGCCCTGATCGAGCAGCTTGCGCATGGTCTGCCAACGCCCGCCCAACCAGGTATCGGGCGCATTGCCGACCGTCAGGCCTTTCTCTGCCGCAAGGTCCAGCACCCGCCGCCCATCGGCCAGATCGCTGACCAGCGGCTTTTCGGAATAGACGTGCTTGCCCGCCGCCAGCGCGGCCATGCTGACCCCGGCATGGGCCGCCGGAATTGTCAGGTTCAGGATCGCGTCGATCTCTGGGTCGGCAATGATCTCCCGGGGCGCTGCCACACGCGGCACGCCGTAGGCCTCGGCCTTGGCACGGCTTTCGTCGAGGTTCAGGCTGCCGCAGGCAACCACGCTTACCTGCGGGTATTTGGTCAATGTCTTGAGATAGATGTCGCTGATGCGACCGGTGCCGATCAGGCCCACCCGGAAGGATTTCGCAGGCTCAGTCATCGTCCCCCAATGGTTCGTATGTCGGCAGGAATTTCGGTGGCATCGGCCCCTTGTTGCGCCCGCCCTGTTGCATCTGTTCCCAGCCGTGCGCAAGGACCCCGACCGAGCGCGACAGGCAGAAGAGCCCGCGCGACAGGGGTGGCGGAAAGCCAAGCTCGCAAAAGATTACGGCCGTCGCGCCGTCGATGTTCATGGCGATCTTCGTGCCGCGGCTCCGGCCGATCTCGGCCTGCACGGCTTCGCCAATGTCGGCGAACCGTCCCGACACCGTGCCCGCCTCCGCCGCCGCGCGCACCAGTGCCATCAGGCGCGGCGCGCGCGGATCGACGGGTTTGTGAAAGCGGTGGCCGAAGCCCGAGATGATCTTGCCGTAGGTCTCGCGCCAGGTGGCGATACCGTCGCGGACCGCCGTGTTCAGACCCGCGCCGTCATCCAACATCGCCGCAATGCCGAGATACAGCTCGGCGCATTGCTCCCCTGCCCCGCCATGCACATCGCCCAGCATGTTGACACCCGTCGCCATGACGTTGTTGAGCCCGACGCCACAGGTCGCAGCCATCCGCGCGGCGGCGATCGAGGGCGCCTGCGGACCGTGATCGACGCCCGCCACCAGCGCGCATTCCAAAAGCGCCGCCTGCGCAGGCGACGGCAGGTCGCCCCGTGTCATCAGCCAGATCATCTGGCCGAAACTCACGTTGCCGATCAGATCCTCGACCGGTCGGCCGCGAAAGGCGATGCGCCCGGGGGCCATGTCGATGATCGACGTGCGCCACCAGTCGCGGACAGCATCTGCGTCTTCATTCATGCGTTTCGCCTTTCCTGCCTGTCCCGCATCTGCGCCGCGAGCCGGATCGACGCGTTGCGCGCGCCGTACCCTTGGTAACCGCTTTTTCGCTGCACCACCTCAAAGAAGATCCCCCCAAAGATCGGCGCGCTGTAAATCTGGAAGTATTCGGCATCGCCGTCCCGGTCGTAAAGGATATGCCCGGCACGGAGCCGTTCGATCAGGCCGGCGTCCAGCGGAAAGGTCACGGCCAGATCCCTGTAGTAATTCGCCGGCATCTTCAGCCGCTCAAAGCCTGCGTCGGCCAAATGCCCGGACGTCTCAAAGATGTCATCGGTCAGAAAGGCGATGTGCTGCACGCCGGCGCCGAACTGATCGGCCAGAAAGGCCCCGGCGAAGGTGCGCCGTTCGCCTGCTCCGTTGAGGTTCAGCCGGACCTCTCCTTCGGGACTGGCCAGCGCCTGGGACAGAATGACGCCCGAGGGATCGGCAACGTCGACAACCGGCGCCTTTTCCATCTCGAATGTCGAGGTGTAATAGGTGAGCCAGCTTTGCATGTCCTGATAACGCATGGTCTGCGCGACATGGTCAATCCGGCGCAGGCCGGCCGGCGGCGTCGCCTTGGCCTTGGGTACGGCATCGAACTCGATATCCCAGACCCGGTGCAGATCGGATTTCTCGTCGATGAAATGCACGACACCGCCGCCGACACCCTTGATCGCTGGGATATCCAGTTCGCCCGTCCCGACGGGTTGAGAAAACGCAGGCGCGCCGAGCCTTGTCGCCCGCGCGACCGTCTGGTCCGCGTCGCTGACCCTCAGCCCCATGTCGCAGACCGACGGCCCATGCTCGGCAAAGGCGTCAGCGGCAAATCCCTTGGCCTCCGAGTTCACGACCAGATTGATCGCCCCCTGCCGCCAGAGTTCGACGGATTTCGAGACATGCTGGCGCTCCTTGCGGAAGCAAAGCGTTTTCAGCATGTCCGTCAGCGCCTTGCGTGACGCCGCATCGACCGCGAACTCGATGAATTCGATGCCTTTGGGATAGACCCGTTGCGGCAGGTCGGGCACCGGCCGTTCAGCCGAGGGCTCTGTACGCGCGACCTCGTCCAGAAGCGACACAAGCGCCCGGAAGCCGTCGCGCACATATGTCTCGCGGCTGCCCCGGGCAGTGTCACTGACCCGGGCCAGCGACCAGGGCCCGTCATAGCCCGATCGCGCAACGACCCGCACGAACCCCGCGAGGTTGAGCCCGCCCTGACCGGGCAGCAGGCTGAAATGGCCTTTCAGCCGGGTGATGTCGAAGCCGAGCGCAGGCGCGTCGGGCAATTGAACGTGGAACAGGCGGTGCCCGGGGATATCCCGCAGCCGCGCCGGCCGCGAGCCGTCGGCAAGCGAAAAGAAGGAGTTCAGCGCCAGGCCCAGATGCGGGCTGTCCACCGCCTCGACGATGTCCAGGGCCGCAATCTCGGTCCGGACGTGCCGGGCCCAGGGCAAGGCAATCAGCGCCGCGCGGCATCCGCAGGCGGCGGCGCGCTCCGCCAGTTCGGCCAGGTCGGCGCAGATCGCCTCGCGGTTGTCCGAGGCTTCCGGATGGGTCGAGGTGCCGACCAGCAGCGTGCGCGCGCCCAGTTGCTGCATCAGCGAAAGCTTCTGATCGAGCCGTGCCAGCGCCCGCATGCGCGGCGCGCCGAACAGACCCTCGAAGTCATGAAAGGGCTGGAACACCTCGACCGTCAGCCCCAGGGCCGCCGCGCGTCCGCTAACGTCACCGGCCGAAGCCGCCGATCCGGTCAGGTCCGGCTCGTACAGTTCGATACCGGCAAAGCCGGTCCCGGCGATCGTCTCGAGCTTTTCGAGCAGATCGCCGGGAACCGACGTTGTCGCGACCGACAGGCGCATCAGCCCTGATACCCGAAAGCCCTCGGCAGCCAAAGCACGACCTCGGGCATCGGCATCATCGCCAAGCGAGCCACACTCAAAACCGCAGGAAACGCGAGATCGACGACAGAGGCCAGCAGGATCGAGTATCCAATCGGCGTTCCGACGTCGGACAGCAGGATCAGCGCGCAGAGCATGCCGATGGCGATGGCAGTGGCCGCGATGAGGTTTTTGATCAGAACCGGGCACCCCCGCGCAACACAGGCCAGACCCGGCTCGACATGCATCGGCGTTGATGCGGCCAGCACAATACCGTCCGGTGTCATGGGATCGAACAAATCGTCGAGCGACGCCAAGGACCGTGCCCCCAGATCCGTCGACGCACGCCGGCTTGCCTCACGCGCATCAACCGCGGCGGCAAGCGTCAGGCCGGGCGAGCGTGGCAGGACATCGGCATGCCGCTGGCCGATCAGCCCAAAACCGACCACGGCGAAACGCTTTGTGTCAGGCATGGCCCGGGGTCCTTTACATCGGGGGATTCGCGACACCTGACACCTAGCAGATAATATCATATAGATACAGTATTATCCGATATTATTTCATAGAACGGATGGTTTTTCAGTTTGGGTTTTTCTCGCCTCGGTACTAGATTGCCGATGAAATCAAGGAAATCCGACGGAAATCCATGGCGAAATCATACAACGAGGTCGGCGCCTCGACCTACCAGCGCATAAAGCGCGACATCATCTTCGGCGATCTCGCGCCCGGATCGAAGCTTAAACTCGACGGGTTGCGGCAGCGATACTCTGCCAGCATGTCGACATTGCGTGAAACCCTGAACCGCCTGGCGAGCGAGGGCTTCGTTGAAGCTCAGGATCAGCGCGGGTTTTTTGTCACGCCCGTTTCGCGCGAGGATCTGATCGAAATCGCCAATCTCCGGGTGCTGCTGGAATGCCATGCCCTGCGCCTGTCCGTGGAAAAGGGCGACACGGACTGGGAGGGGAACCTGGTTGCCGCCCATCACAAGCTGCACTTGATGGAACAGAAGATGATGAGTGGCGACGACAGTCGGAAGGAGGACTGGAAGCGGTACGACTGGGAGTTCCACAAGGCAATGATTCAGGCCTGCGGGTCCAGGAACCTGCTGTCGCTTCACGCGGTTCTCTATGACAAGTATCTGCGTTATCAAATGCTTGTTCTGACCTACCGGGGCGACGAAGCCGTCAACGAGCATCGCCGGATGTTCGAAGCCGCGCTCGACCGGGATGTCGCGCGTGCGTCGCAAGAGTTGCAGACCCATATCGAAAAGGGCCTCGAGCACACGCTTGCCGCCTTTTGAGATCGAATTCGAAAGGCGGCGATGCCGTTGGACACCGAATGTCTTGTGAGCCGCTTCAACCGAGGCGAGGTGTCGCGATGGGCCGATGGCCCCCCTTTCAGCGCCTGCGGCACAGGCGCGGATTGTCCCCCGAACACGCCCCGGCACCGGCAGAGATCGACAGTTTCCTCAAATATGCAGCGCGTGCCCCAGTGCCATATGGCTGACCTCCTGCACGGTTTCGCCGAGTGTCGGATGCGCGTGGACGGTGCTGGCGATATCCGTCAGCGTCGCGCACATCTCGATGGCGAGGGCGAATTCGCCCGCCAGCTCCGACGCACCCGCGCCCACCGCCTGCAGGCCCAGCACCAATTCCGTTTCGGGATCATAAACGACGCGCACAAACCCATCCGCCCGCGCCATCGTCATCGCACGGCCATTTGCGGCGAAAGGAAAGACCGAAGCGGCTGTGGCGCTTGAGGGCAAATCGCCCACCACCACGATCTCGGGGTCGGTGAAGCACACGGCGGGCATGGCGCGTTTGTCCCAAACAGACGGCAGACCCGCGATATGTTCCGCGACGATCACACCCTGCGCCATGGCGCGGTGTGCAAGCATTGGATCGCCCGTGAGATCGCCGATGGCGAAGACCCTGCGCATCGAGGTCGCGCAGACGTCGTCCACTTCGACATGCGGCCCCGCCATGGTCAGGCCAAGCCCTTCCAGCCCGAAACCATGGGTATTGGGCGCCCGCCCAATGGTCACGAGGATTTTGTCACAGGGTATCTCGAACTCGGCGCCAGATGCGTCGACCCGCAAATCGCCGGCCTCGGACTGGCCTTTCGCTTTCGCGTCGGTGTGCAGCGCGATGTTCAATTCCGTCAACCGCGCCTCGACCGGTTTGGTCAGTGCTGCATCGTACTGCGGCAACACGCGATCGGCGGCCTCGACAATCGTCACATTCGACCCCAGCTTGGCCATCGCTGTGCCGATCTCAAGCCCGATATACCCACCGCCAACGATGGCGAAACCCTTCGGGATTTCGGACAGGGAAAGCGCCTCGGTCGAGGTAATCACCTTCCCGCCGAACGGAAGGTTCGGCAGGTCCGCCGGGCGAGAGCCCGTTGCAAGCACGAGGTTTTCGCAAGCGATGCGCACAGGGCCGTCCGCTGTTTCGGCAAGCACCGTCTTGCCGTCCAATATCTGCGCCCGACCCTCGACCAAACGGGTCTTCGCCTTCTTGAGCAGGCTCACAACCCCTTGGTTCAGGCGACCAACGATGCGGTCCTTCCAGGCCTGGGTCTTGCCCAGATCGATCATCGCAGGGCCCGCCGCGATCCCCAGAGGAGTGTCGCCGGCGAAATGGGTCAGCCTGTGAAACGCGTCCGCCGCATGGATAAGCGCCTTGGACGGGATACAGCCCACATTCAGGCAGGTTCCGCCGGGCCGCGCCTGTTCCAGCACGATCGTGTCGAGCCCAAGCTGGCCTGCACGGATGCCGCACACATAGCCCCCCGGACCGGCACCGATGATCAACACCTCGCAGTGCTCGGTCTTCACAACCTATCCCTCCACGAAGATCAGCGCCGGAGTTTCCAGCAGAGTCTTCATCTTCTGCACGAAGACGGCCGCATCCCATCCGTCGATGACTCGGTGATCGAAGCTGGCGGACAGGTTCATTTTTTTGCGCGGCACGAACTGCGTTCCGTCCCAGTGGGGCCGGATTTCCATCTTGTTGACGCCGAGGATCGCCACTTCGGGGTGGTTGATGATGGGCGTTGTCGCGATGGCGCCCAGAGGTCCTAGCGAGGTGATGGTGATCGTCGATCCGGCCAAGTCCTCGCGTCCGGCGGTACCGTTGCGGGCGGCATCCGACAGGCGCGCAATCTCGCGTGCGGTGTCAAACAGTCCAAGCGCTTCGGCATGGCGCAGGACGGGGACGGTCAGACCGGCCTCGGTCATTGTGGCGATCCCGATATGGACGGGCGCGTGCCGGTGCACGATGCCCGCGCCGTCATCGTAATGCGCGTTCATCTCCGGATGATCGGCCAGCGCCCTGCACAACGCCGCAGAGACGAGCGGCAAAACGGTCAGTTTCGGCTTTTCCCCGCGTGTTTCATTCAGTTTGCCGCGCAGGTCTTCCAGCGCCGTGACGTCGATCTCTTCAACAACGGTGATATGCGCGATGCGCGCGTTGGCAAGCGACATCCGTTCGGCAATCTTGCGGCGCAGTCCGACGACTTTGATGTCTTCGGTGCCTTGGCGTTTGCCGCGACGGCTGGTCTGCGCCGCAGGGCCTTGCGCGAGGAATGCGTCCAGATCGCTGTCTTTGATCCGGCCGGCGGGCCCCGATCCGGGCACCCGCCGCAGGTCGACGCCGGCGCGGCGCGCCCGTGCCCGTACAAACGGGGCGGCCAGAACCGGTGCATTCTCTGCGCGTGGAGGCCGTGTGGCGGTGTGGGCGGTCGTTGTCGGCGCGAGCGCGGGCTCGGAGACAACCGGTTCCTCCGCAGTGATGCTCGTTTCAACGGATGCGGTTGCCGCTTGCTGGGCGGCCGGGTCCTCGGCGCCGACGGCATCGGTCTCGATCCGTACCAGATCGGTGCCGATGGCCAGAATATCGCCTATCTCGCCCGTGCGCTCGGCAATTCTGCCGTCATAGAGCGACGGTATTTCCACCGTCGCCTTGTCGGTCATCACGGCGGCAATGACGTCATCTTCGCGGACAAGATCGCCGACGTCGACATGCCATTCGACCAGTTCGGCCTGGGTTACGCCTTCGCCCACATCGGGCAGCTTCACGGGGAGAGTGTTCATCTCAATCCTCCATCGCTTTCGTGAGCGCGCGGGCGAGCCGGTCCGGGCCGGGAAAGTAATCCCACTCGGTCGCATGCGGATAGGGTGCGTCCCAGCCTGTGACCCGCTGGATCGGGCTGCGCAGGTGCCAGAAACAGGCCTCCTGCACCTCGGCGATCAGCTCGGCGCCAAAGCCACCGGTGCGGGTGGCTTCATGGACAACCACGCAGCGCCCGGTCTTCTCGACCGAGGCCCTTATCGTCCCGAGATCCAGCGGCAGCAGGCTGCGCAGGTCGATGATCTCGGCGTCGAGCCCCGTGCGCTCGGCCGCGGCCTCGGCGATGTAAACCATCGTGCCATAGGCGAGAATCGTCAGAGCGCTCCCGTTGCGCCGGACCTCTGCCGTGCCGATCGGGATACCATAGTGCCCGTCCGGCACCTCGCCCGCAGGATGGCTGTCCCAGCCGACAGACTTGCCCTCGTGATCGCCGTAAAACGGTCCGTTATAAAGCCGCTTGGGTTCCAGGAATATCACCGGATCAGGGTCTTCGATGGCGGCGATCAGCAGGCCCTTGGCGTCGTAAGGCGTTGACGGAATCACGGTTTTCAGACCCGCCACATGGGTAAAAAGCGCCTCGGGACTTTGGCTGTGAGTTTGCCCGCCGAAGATGCCGCCGCCTGTGGGCATGCGCACCACCAAGGGGCAGGTGAATTGCCCGTTCGAGCGGTGCCGCAGCCGCGCGGCCTCTTGCGTGAGCTGGTCGTAGGCAGGGTAGACATAGTCGGCGAACTGCACCTCAACGCATGGGCGCATGCCGTTGGTCGCCATGCCGATCGCCATACCCGCGATGGCGCTTTCATTGATCGGCGTGTCAAAGACGCGGGTCTGCCCGTGCTTGGCCTGCAACCCGGCGGTGCAGCGGAAGACCCCGCCGAAATAGCCCACATCCTCGCCGAACACGACGACCGAGGGGTCGTCGCTCAACTTCACGTCCATCGCGTCGCGCAAGGCTTCGATCATCGTCATCGCGGGCATCTCAGACCCCCATTTCCTGACGCTGGCGGCGCAGGTGCTCGGGCATGTCGGCATAGACCCCGTCAAAGATCAGGGACGGTGACATCGGTTGCGGAATCACGAATGTACCTGCAGCCTCGACCGTCTTTTGAACCGATTTGATCTCGGCCAGAATCTCGGCCTCGGCCTGGGTATGGCGTTCTTCGGACCATTCGCCGAGGGTGATCAGATGCACCTTGAGACGGTCGACCGGATCGCCAAGCGGCCAGGCGTCGGCTTCATCCTTGGGCCGATAGGCGGACGGGTCGTCAGAGGTGGAATGCGGCGCCGCGCGGTAGGTAAACCACTCGATCGCGACCGGACCATACCCCTCGCGCGCGCGTTGGATCGCCCAGCGGGACACCGCTGCGACGGCAAGATAGTCGTTGCCATCCACCCGCAGTGCCGGAATGCCGTAGCCCCGCGCGCGCGCGGCATAGGTACGGGATTTCCCGCTTGCCACGCCGGTATAGGTGGAAATGGCCCATTGGTTGTTCACGATGTTCAGCACCACGGGGGGCTGATAGACAGACGCGCACAGAAGGGCCGAGTGGAAATCGTTCGACGCCGTGGCGCCGTCGCCGATCCAACCCGCTGCAATTTTGCCGTCGCCGGTCAAGGCGTTTGCCATCGACCAGCCGACCGCCTGAATGAACTGGGTTCCGAGGTTTCCCGAGATCGAAAAGAACCCATGCTCGCGCGAAGAATGGAAGGTCGGCAATTGCTTGCCCTGCGTCGGGTCGTGGGAGTTCGAATAGAGTTGCCCCAAAAACGCCTCGAGCGGATAGTCGGCCCCGATGAGCAGGGTCGGCTGCCGGTAGGTCGGAAAGTTCATGTCGCCCTGGCTCAACTGGCGCTGAAAGGCACAGCCAATGGCCTCTTCCCCGGTGCACTGCAAATAAAAGGACGTCTTGCCCTGGCGTTGCGCGTTCAGCATCCGTTTGTCGATGGCGCGCATTTTCAGCATATCGCGAAGGCCCTGCCGGAGCGCGCCGGCGTCCTGATCGGTGATCAGCTCGGTCCATGGCCCGACGGCCCGGCCGGTGTCATCCAGGACGCGGATCAGGCCGTTTGCGTATTCCCGGCTGTCCTTTGCCTCGATGTCCAAAGGCGGCACGCCGATTGCGCCCGGGATGCCGATGTCGATGTCGGCGAAATCGGGGCTTTCGTCGGGGCGTGCGGGGGGCTGCGGAAAGGTGAGTTTCGGCGTGCGTTTGGCCGCGCAGGTCACGCCTGTGCCCATGATCGTCCTCCTGTTCAACTGTAACGAGTGTGCCGCAGCATGTCAGCATATGTGATCTTTTGTTCACCGTAGCACCGCGATAGCTTGCATGGATCAGACCCGATTTGGCAGAATAGGAGATCATCCATGCACAGTTTTGATGAAACGGACCTCAGGATACTGCGGGCGATGCAAAACGACGGGACTTTGTCGGTCTCGCAAATCGCAGAGTCGATCGGTCTGTCGCAATCACCCTGCTCGCGCCGCATCATCCGCTTGCAGCAGCTCGGGTTCATCCGCGGCAAGAGCGTCGATCTCGACCGCCGCAAGCTGGGCTTCAACGCGGTTGTCGTGGCGCGGGTGAAACTCGACAAACATGACAAGGACGCGCTTGACGCCTTCAAGCGCGAGATCCGCGAAATCCCCGAAATTCAATACGCGGTGCTGCTGATGGGAGCGTTTGACTACGACCTGCACATCGTCGTGCGCGATATCGACCACTATCAGACCCTGTTGCACCAGCGTTTGGTGTCGTTGCCCGGGGTCAAGGAAATGGAAAGCTCCGTCGTGCTGGACGTCGTCAAGAAGACGAACGCGTTGCCGATCTGAGAAAGACCGATGCGTTGATGCGATAATGCCGCCATGCGGCGCAGGCCATACGGTCACGCCAGCGGAACAATTCCATACCTTGTTCCTTTTTTTTGCCTCGCTTGGACTCGAACTTTTTTAGTCGGACCGAAAATTGCGCGCGCGCCCTTGAAAGACCCCCGACAAAAGGCCGGCTATATGCCTTGGACCGCCTCGAATACGGCGGAATTGAGGGTGCCAGAATCCCTAAAATCGCCTTTCCCTTCAAGGCTTTGGGGCGATCTCCAACCAATATTCTAGATGTGGTGCGGGTGAGAGGACTCGAACCTCCACGCCTTGCGGCGCCAGAACCTAAATCTGGTGCGTCTACCAGTTCCGCCACACCCGCACATAGCACCTGTTTGCGAGGTCCCGGCGCTCCCCTAGCAAAGCCTGACTTGGGATGCGAGCTAAAAAATCCGGCCCCGAAATGATCCTGCCTATGTCTCATTCCTGCCCCAATTGAGGTGGAATTTGGGCTCGACACCGAGGGAGATGCCAAAATGACCCAGACCGCCCTGACCGCCGCCACCGCTCCGATGCCGCAAATGGCCAGTGGCCTCGATCGCGGGACCCAGGTCTACACCCTGCGCGGCACCGTTCCGGTCGAGCGGCTGCGCCGCGGAGACCACGTGGTCACCCGCTCGGGCGCCGCAATCCTGCGCGGGCTGACCGAGTTGGCCGGCGGAGCCTTCATGCTCGACTTCGACCGTCCCCAGATCGTTCTGCACGACGAAGGCCAGGTCCATAGCGACACCTGCCTGCCCTTCGCCGCCTGACTTCCACCTCCGACCCTGACCAGTGCAGCCCGGCGTCCGGCAACGGCGCCGGGTTACTGCTGTTCGGCGGTGTCAAAGTCGATATGGATGTGGTTGCCGTCCGGATCGTGGATGTTGGCTTGCACGATGTCCATCCCCGGAACTTCGGCCAGCTCGACCGGCACCTCCAGCCGCTGCAGACGCATCAGGAAATCCTGCAGACCGCTGGCGCGAAGCGCGAAATGTTCCAGTCCGGGGTCGCGCGCCTCGGGCGGCGTGTCGAGCCCCACCAGATGCACCAGCGCCTGATCGCCCAGATAAAGCCACGCGCCCGGAAATCCGAAGGGCGGGCGCGGGCCGGCCTGCATGTCCAGCACGTCGGCATACCAGGCGATCATCTCGTCCAGCCGGCCGGTGCGGATATTGACGTGATCGAAGCCTGTCAGCGGCATCGCTGTCCCTCCCGTTGCCGGACCACAAATTCGGGCGGACGCAGGCGCGCGTCAAGCCTCGAGTTCGGCGTCCCAATAGAGAAAGTCCAGCCAGGTCTCGTGCAGGTGATTTGGCGGGAACTTGCGCCCCATGTTCCGCAGCTCTTCCGCGCCGGGCTGCCGCGGCGGCTTGCGCAGGCTCAGCCCCGACTGCCGCAGGCTGCGCGACCCCTTGCGCAGATTGCAGCGTGCGCAGGCGGCGACGACGTTTTCCCAACTGGTCACGCCACCGCGTGCCCGGGGCACGACATGATCGAAGGTCAGGTCCCCCTTGGCCCCGCAGTACTGGCAACAGAATTCGTCCCGCAGAAATAGATTAAAGCGCGTGAAGGCCACGCGCTTTTGGGGTTTGACGTAGTCTTTCAGAACCACGACCGAGGGTATTCGGATCTCGGTACTGGGGCTGCGCACCACATGGTCGTATTCGGCGACGATATCGACCCGGTCGAGGAAGGCGGCCTTGACCGCATCCTGCCAGGGCCAGAGCGAAAGCGGGTAATAGGACAGCGGCCGGTAATCGGCGTTCAGCACAAGCGCCGGATGGTGGCGCAGGCCGCCCGGCTCCCTGACGAAACTTGTCCTGAACTCCATCTCCATCGCGCGACTCCGTCCCTGCCTTGCCTGCCCGGTTCTGCGGCGCCAAGGCGGGGAACCCGCCCCAGCTCGCCTGCAACTATATATGGCGTTTTCCGCCTGACAACCCCCGCTAGATGCAGTGCCGTCAAGCGGTTGGTTGCACGACAAGATGACGCCGCGATGACGGTTTTGCACATTCTTTTGCGCGGCTTAGCCCGAAACCCGCGTCAGGCCGGACCCCGCCCGGCGATTGCCCGGCTCAGCCGTCGAGTCCCAGTTTGTCGCGGATGAACGCCAGGGCCACGCTCAGCCCGTCCGGCGCGATGCCGTGACCGGTGCCCTTCATGATGTGGGCGTAGACCTCGAACCCGGCGGCGCTGAGCGCGTTGCCGGCTTCGGGCAGGGATTGCGGCGGTACCATCTCGTCCTGGTCGCCGTGGACCAGCAGGACCGGCGGACGCGACACGACCTCGTCAGCCAGGACCTCTGGCCGCAACAGCCGGCCCGAGAAGCCCACGATCGCCGCCACCGGCTTTGCACGGCGCGGTGCGATGTGCAGGCTCATCATCGTGCCCTGGCTGAAGCCGAACAGCACGAGTTGCGCCGGTTCGACACCTTCGTCGGCCAGCGTCTGATCGACATAGGCGTTCAGGTCGTCCACCGACTGCCGCATCGATATCTCGGCGGCTTCTTCGGACGAGCCGTCGAGCCAGGGGATCGGAAACCACTGATAGCCGAAGGGATTGCCGACGCAGCGTTCCGGCGCGTTCGGCGCCAGGAATACCGTATCGGGCAGATGCGGCGACAAGGGCTCGGCGAGGCCCAGCAGGTCCGCGCCATCGGCGCCGTACCCGTGCAGAAACACCACCACCGATTTGGTGCTGCCCGAGGCGGCGGGGCGGCGTCCCCCTTCCAATGCGCGTGTCACCTGATGCCTTCCCTGTCCTTCGCCACCCGGTAGTAGGCCCACAAGAGCCGCGCCGCAACCGCGCGCCAGGGCGTCCAGGCCTCAGCCATCTCGCGCAGCGCGCGTTCAGTCGGGCGTTCGTCGATCTCGAATAGCAGGCGCGCGGCCTCCTGCAGCGCCAGATCGCCCGGCGCGAAGACATCGGCACGGCCAAGCGAGAACATCGCGTAGACCTCAGCCGTCCAGCGGCCGATGCCGGGGATTTCGATCAACGCCGCAATCACCTCGTCGGTGGGCCGGTTCCGCAAGGCGGCATAGTCGATCCCCGCGCCGGCCAGCGCCTTGGCATACCGGATCTTCTGCCGCGACAAACCGCAGGCGCGCAGGTCCTCCTCGCTCGCCCAGGCCACCTTGCGCGGTCCCGTCAGGCGCGCGGCCTTCAGGCGGCCCCAGATCGCATCCGCCGCCGCGACGCTGACCTGCTGGCTGACGATGGCGCTTAGAAGCTGCTCGAACCCGTCCTTGCGGCGGCGCAGCGGCAGGGGGCCGGTCTGGCCGAGCGCCCAGGCAAACCTCGGCTCGATCCGGGCAAGATAGTCCGCCCCCTCGGCGACACAGTCGTTGGTCCGAATGATACGCCCCGTCACTGCAGACTGCGCACCCAGGCCAACGCGTCGGACACGGTGCTGACCTTGGGCCCTTCGGGCTGCGGCGGACGGCGGATCATCGCCACCCTCAGCCCAAGGTCGCGTGCCGCATCCAGCTTCGACCGGCTTGCCCAGCCGCCGGAGTTCTTCACCACCAGCCAGTCGACCCGCAATTCGTGAAACAGCTCCATTTCTTCCTCGACGCTAAAGGGCGGCCGTCCGACGATCCAGTCACCGCCCGGCAGGGGAAAGGCTTCCCGAGGCGGATCGATCCGCCGGCAATAGATCCTGCAATCCTCCAGGTTGGCGAATTTATCGAGGTTCTGCGGGCCCGTTGCCAGAAAAACCACCGAACCCGCCGCAATGTGCTTTGCCGCCTCAGCTTCGGCGTTCAGAAACGTCCAGTTGTCCCCGTCCCCCGGCAGCCAGGGTGGCCGCAGAAAATACAGATACGGCACCTTCAACGCGCTGCAAACCGCCGCCGTACGGTGGCTGATCTTCTCGGCGAAAGGATGTGTGGCATCCAGCACCGCGTCGATCTTTTCCCGCTGCAGATATTCCACAAAGGCAGCGCGCCCGCCAAATCCACCGATTCGGGTGGGCAGGCCCAGCGAAACCGGCATGCGGGTCTGACCGGCCAGAGATGCGACGCCCGCAACGCGCGGCTCATGTCTGAGCGCCTGGGCGATTTGCCGGGCCTCGCCAGTGCCCGCCAGCAACAGCAAGCGGATCATCGCGTGCAGGCCAGCACCCGGCCCGCGCGGTCAATAACCACGATGTCCACGATCGTCCCGGTCCCTTCCAATTCCTGATCCACGACGTTTTTCGCCATGCGCGCCATTGCCCGGGGATAGTCCGGGCCGGCGGTTTCCAGAACACTTAGTGCGGAATTCGCCCTGTCCAGCCCCAAGCCCGGAAAGAGACGCGAAAGCTCTGCGAAGTCGATCCGGCTGCGCGAGGAATGCAGATCGCGCGCACCCTGCGCCAGCTTGGTGATCTTGCCGATGCCGCCCCCGACCGTCAAGCGCGCGACCGGGTGTGTGCGCAGGTACTTTAACATGCCGCCGGCAAAATCCCCCATATCCAGCATCGCGTGGTCCGGCAGGCCGTACATCTCCTGCACCGCGCGTTCGCTGGTCGCACCGGTGCAGCCGGCCACATGGGGCAATCCCGCCGCGCGCGCGACGTCGATGCCGCGATGGATCGAGGCGATCCAGGCCGCGCAGCTGAAGGGCCGCACGACCCCTGTGGTGCCAAGAATCGAAATCCCGCCCTCGATCCCAAGCCTCGGATTCCAGGTCTTCTGGGCAAGGTCCGCCCCGCCCGGGACGGAGATTGAAATCTCGATATCCGCTTTTTTTCCGTAAGTTGCCGCTGCTTCTTCAACAATGTCGGTCATCATCTTCCGGGGAACCGGGTTGATGGCCGGCTCGCCGGGCGGGATCGGCAAACCCGGCTTGGTAACCACACCCACCCCCGCACCCGCCTTGAAGACGATCCCGCCGGGCGAGCTCTGAACCCGCGCGATCACCAGCACCCCGTGGGTAACGTCCGGATCGTCGCCTGCATCCTTGGTGATCCCGGCCTCCGCCCAACCCTCGCCCGCGGCACGATGGGCCAACCGAAAGCAGGGCGTCTCGCCCCGCGGAAGGGTAATCGTGACCTCCGCCGGAAACGCACCGCCCCACAGCCGCGTCAACGCCGCCTTGGTGGCCGCGGTGGCGCAGGCGCCTGTGGTCCAGCCGCGGCGCAGCTCTTGATCCGGTTTGCGTGTCATGCCCCCGCCAATAGGCCCCGGCGCCGGCGAGGCGTCAACCAGAGACGCAGACACGCCTTTTCAAGGCGCGCGCGGGCGGCGTAGATGGGGCACGCAGCGACTCGTCCCCACCCAAGGATGCAACCGTAAGGCACTGTCAGTGAGAAAGCGAAACCGCCGATGCCCGGGCTGATCCTGGCCGCTCCGGCCTCGGGTTCCGGTAAGACGACCGTGACGCTTGGGCTGCTTCGCGCACTGAAACGCCGTGGCACGGCCGTCCGCGGCGCAAAATCCGGCCCCGACTATATCGATCCCAGGTTCCACGAGGCGGCCTGTGGCGCGCCTTGCGTGAATCTCGACGCCTGGGCCATGTCCCCTGCCCGCCTCCGGGCCCTCGCGGCCATCCAGGGCCTGTTGCTCGTCGAGGGCGCCATGGGCCTGTTCGACGGCGCGCCGCCCGACGGCCGGGGCGCCACCGCCGACCTGGCGCGCCTTCTCGATCTTCCCGTCGTCCTTATCGTCGACGCCGGGCGCATCGCGCAATCCATCGCACCGCTGGTTCGGGGATTCGCGCGGCATGACAGCGATGTCGCCGTCGCCGGCGTCATCCTGAACCGGGTCGGGTCCGCCCGCCACGAGTCCATGCTGCGCACCGCGATTGCACCCGTGGGCCTGCCGGTTCTCGGAGCCCTGCCGCGCCAGTCGGGCCTTGAACATCCCTCGCGCCACCTCGGCCTCGTTCAGGCGCAAGAGCACCCCGATCTGGATGGCTTCCTCGACCGGGCGGCCGATGCCGCGGAGGCCGCGATCGACATCGATGCCCTGGTGTCGCTGGCCCGGCCGCTTCCGGACGCAAGGGCCGTTCGGGGCTTGCCTCCGCCGGCCCAGACAATCGCGATCGCGCAGGACGAGGCATTTGCCTTTGCCTATCCGCACCTTCTGGCGGACTGGCATGCGGCGGGGGCCGAGCTCCGGTTCTTTTCGCCAATGGCCGACCAGCCCGTGCCCGGCGCACAGATGGTCTTTCTGCCGGGCGGCTATCCTGAGCTGCACGCAGCGCGTCTGGCATCCAGTTCCAGATTCATGCAAAGCCTGAGGAAAGTATCGGAAGATACTGATATTTATGGAGAGTGCGGCGGATATATGGTGCTGGGCGAGGCTTTGACGGATGCCGGCGGCATGCGGTATCCCATGGCCGGTTTGCTGCCGCTGGAGACCAGTTTCGCCGCTGGGAAGCTGCATCTCGGCTATCGCCGCCTGACCCCTCTTGGCGGTCCCTTCACCGGTCCGCTCAACGGTCACGAATTCCACTACGCCACAACGATCCGCGCCGGCGGCGCACCGCTCTTTGAGGCCTCCGATGCCGAAGGCCGGGTCGTGCCGCCCATGGGGCTGCGGCAGGGCCGGGTCAGCGGATCCTTCGCCCATATCATAGACAGGGCGGAATGAGCCTTTCCTTCGCCGCTGCCCGCGGGTAAGCCCGGCACGATGACCGATTTCGCCCCGACCCAAACGCCAGCCAGCGACCGCCGCGCCGTCCGCAACGTGACGGTTCTGGTGTTGGCGCAGGCCTTTCTCGGCGCGCAAATGCCGATGATCTTCGTGCTCGGCGGGCTGGCCGGGCAGTCGCTGGCCAGCAATCCCTGTTTCGCAACGTTGCCGATTTCGTTGATCGTGCTCGGCTCGATGCTGTCGGCGACCCCGATGTCGGCGCTTATGCAGCGGTTCGGCCGCCGCGCCGGGTTCTTCGCCGGTGCGCTCGGCGGGGCGCTTGGCGGGGCGATCGGGGCCTACGGGTTGATGACCCAGAGTTTCACCATTTTCCTGATCGGCTCGTTTTTCACGGGCATCTATATGTCGGCGCAGGGATTTTACCGCTTTGCCGCCGCCGACACGGCGTCGGCCGAGTTCCGTCCCAAGGCGATTTCCTACGTGATGGCCGGCGGGCTGGTGTCGGCGGTGATCGGGCCGCAGCTGGTCAAGGTCACGTCAGAGGCGATGGTGGTGCCCTTCATGGGAACCTATATGGCGGTGATCGCCGTCAACGCCGTCGGCTCGCTGCTGTTTTTGTTCCTCGACATCCCGAAACCGCCCGCGCCCACGCAGGAAAGCGAGAAGGGGCGCAGCCGGCGGGAGCTTCTGAAAACGCCGAGAATTGCGGTGGCGATCATTTGCGCGATGGTCAGCTACGCCTTGATGAATCTCGTGATGACGTCGACGCCGCTGGCGGTGGTCGGCTGCGGGTTTTCGCAGAACCTCGCTGCAGACGTGGTGACCGGCCATGTGCTGGCGATGTTCGCGCCGTCCTTCTTCACCGGGCATCTGATCAACCGCTTCGGGGTCGAACGGATCGTCGCCGCCGGTCTGCTGATCCTGGCGGCCGCCGGGGTCGTGGCCATCGCAGGCGTCGACATCGGGAACTTCTTTATTGCCCTGATCCTTCTGGGCGTTGGCTGGAACTTCGGCTTTATCGGGGCGACGACGATGCTGGCCGGCGCCCATTCGCCGGAAGAGCGGGGCCGAGTTCAGGGGATGAACGACATGCTGGTCTTCGGCTGCGTGACGGTCGCGTCGCTGGCAAGCGGGGGGCTGATGAACTGTTCCGGCGGGAACCCGCAGGATGGCTGGATCGCGGTCAACCTGGCAATGGCGCCGTTTCTGGCGCTGGCGGGCGGGGCATTGATTTGGCAAGTGTTGCGGCCGCGCGCAATGTGACCGCCGGGATTTTGGCAGACGCGAACCCTATCCAACCAGCCCCGGACCAGTGCCATTCCGGCCTGGAGATGCCAGCTGGTGTGCCCCTTGGCGCGGGATCGAGGGGCGTAGCCCGACGGCGACCGTTACGCCCGCATTACCTCGTCGATGAAATCCCCGATCCGGCGTGCAAACCCGCGGTCGTCCCAGTACCCGTTATGCGACAACACCGTCGCGCGCAGGAACGGCCAGCCCACATTCACCTTGACGTCCTGCATCTCGCCCGCCCGTGCCAGCGCGGCATAGCCACCGTCGATAGGAACCAATGGATAGCCCAGCGGATCGTCCTTGTCGTAGTAGTTCCGCCACCATGGCGTGACCATCCGCTCCCGGTCGGCCCCCGGGAAATCGATCGGCTGAACGTCGCTGTGTGAAAAGATGAACACGGGGATATTGCAGCCGAACGTCGCGAAACCCGCAAAGCTTTCCAGCCGCTGAAACGCGGTCCCGCGCGGACGCCGGCCCTTGGTGACATCCCAGATGTAGTTCGACATCATGTGCCCACCCAAGGAATGCGCGGCGACCAAAAGCGGTGCACCCGGCGCGACGTCCTCTTCAAGCTCCTCGATCACGCCGTCGATACGCCGATGCACCTTTTCATAGGTGGATCGTGCGCTGTCCGAGGGATGATAGGCGGCGGCATCCGCCAGCCGGTGCATCACGAACCGCCTGAACGGCCCGAAGGACGACACCCGCCGCATCGCATCTTCATAGGCATCCTGGCGGTCTTGCAGCTCTTGTGCCCAAAAGATCTCGCGCCAGGCGATCTCGTTGTCGAACCGATGCTCGCCAATCTCGACCCGCAGGCGTTTGTGCAGATCGGCGGAAAAGCTCAAAGCCGCGCTGTCGTCCGGAGCGGCTTTCTTCTGTGCGCCCATACCGTGGATGACGGCGACGGCCAGTTTCTTCGACATGCCCCTACACCCCGGAGAGGATTGCAGCTAATGCTGGCACGATAGCCGCCTTCAGCGCGGCTTGCGATGCCAAATCCCCCGACGGGTCTTGCATCGGGGACGGGCCAAGAACTAAACACTTGTTCAATTCACGGCTCCGGCAGGGAGGACAGCATGGATTTCGCGCTGAACGAGGAACAGACCGCCATTTTCGATGTGGCGCGCGCCTTCGGCGAAGAACATATCGCGCCGCACGCCCGCGAGTGGGAGGTGCAGGGCACGATTCCGAAAGACCTTTGGCCCCGCTTCGCCGAACTGGGCTTTGGCGGGCTCTACGTGTCCGAGGAAAGCGGTGGATCGGGGCTTACGCGCCTTGACGCGACGCTGGTCTTCGAGGCGCTGAGCCGGTCCTGCCCCAGCGTCGCCGCGTTCCTGTCGATCCACAACATGAGCGCCACCATGATCGACAAATTCGGCTCGGAGGAGTTGAAGGCCAGGTTCCTGCCCTCGGTGCTGCGCATGGAGACCTTGGTGTCCTATTGCCTGTCCGAGCCCGGCTCCGGCTCGGACGCGGCCGCGCTTCGGACCCGCGCACAGCGCACCAATGCCGGCTATGCGTTGACCGGCACCAAGTCGTTCATATCCGGCGGCAGCTACTCCGACGCCTACATCGCCATGGTTCGGACCGGCGGGGATGGCCCCAAGGGGATCAGCGCAGTAATTGTCGAGGACGGCGCGCCCGGGCTGTCCTACGGCGCCCTCGAGGACAAGATGGGCTGGCGCAGCCAGCCCACCGCCCAGGTTCAGTTCGACGATTGCAGGGTGCCCGCCGAAAACCTTCTGGGCGAAGAGGGCCAGGGCTTTAGCTATGCCATGGCCAGCCTCGATGGCGGCCGTCTGAATATCGCCGCCTGTTCGCTTGGCGCGGCGCAGGCGGCGCTCGAACAGACGCTGGACTACATGGCGGACCGCCGCGCCTTCGGGAAGTCCATCAACCAGTTCCAGGCGCTGCAGTTCCGTCTGGCAGAGATGGAAACCGAGTTGCAGGCTGCACGCGTCTTTCTGCGCCAGGCCGCGTGGAAATTCGATCAGGGTGCGCCTGATGCGACCAAGTTCTGCGCAATGGCCAAGGCGTTTACGACCGAGGCGTGCTCGAAGGTCGCCGACCAGTGCCTGCAACTGCATGGCGGCTACGGCTATCTCGCCGATTACGGGATCGAAAAGATCGTCCGCGACCTGCGGGTCCATACGATCCTCGAAGGCACCTCGGAGGTCATGCGTCTGGTGGTGAGCCGGGCGCTCTTGGCCGAACGGGCATGAGCGACATCGACATTCGCACCAGCGGCCGCGCAGGCCGCATCACGTTGCGGCGCCCGCAGGCACTGAACGCGCTGACCTACCGGATGATCCTGGACATCGAGACGGCGCTGGATGCCTGGGCCGGGGACGACGGTGTGGCCATGCTGGTGCTGGATGCGGAGGGCGACAAGGCGTTCTGCGCGGGCGGCGACATCGCCGAGATGTATGCCACCGGCACCGCCGGCGATTATTCCTATGGCCGGAAATTCTGGCGCGACGAATACCGCGTGAACGCCAAGATGTTCGAGTTTCCCAAGCCCGTGGCGACGTTTCTGCAAGGCTTCACCATGGGTGGCGGCGTCGGCATCGGCTGTCACGGATCGCACCGGATCGTCGGCGACACCAGCCGCATCGCGATGCCCGAATGCGGCATCGGTCTGATCCCGGACGTGGGTGGTTCGCTGATCCTGGCGCGGGCACCCGGCCACCTGGGCGAATATCTCGGCACGACCGCCCACCGTATGGGCCCCGGCGATGCGATCCACGCGGGTTTTGCCGACTTTTTCCTGCCCGAGGACCGCTGGCCCGATCTGATCGCCGAATTACAGGAGACCGGCGACTGGCGTGCGGTGGAGCGTGCGGCCGTCCCTGCGCCGCCCTCGCCCCTCGCCGCTCTGGCCGCCGAGATCGACGCGCATTTCGCGGGCAAGACCCTGAGCGACATTCTCGACGGCCTTGAAGCCGCCGACACCGAGTTCGCCGCCACCGCGCTCAAGGCCCTGAGCCGCAACAGCCCGCTCTCCATGGCCTGCACGGTCGAGCTGGTGCACCGGGTGCGCGCGCGGCCCGAAATCCGCGTCGCGCTCGATCATGAATACCGCTTTACCTCGCGCTCTATGGAAGACGGGGATTTTCTGGAAGGTATCCGCGCCGCAATCATCGACAAGGACCGCAGCCCGCGCTGGCGGCACGCCTCGCCTGGCGAGGTCTCGGCCCAGGACGTGGCCGATATGATGCGGCCACTGGCGCAGGAAGCGTTGCAATGGGAGAAGACGCCATGAAGATCGGCTTCATCGGACTGGGAAATATGGGCGCGCCGATGGCCGCCAATCTGGTGGCCGCGGGACACAGCGTCACGGGCTTCGACGTGGCCGCGCCGATGCCCGAGGACGTGACCGCCGCCGCCAGCGCCGCCGAGGCGGCTGCCGGCCGGGAGCTGGTCATCACCATGCTGCCCAACGGTGAAATCCTGCGCGCCGTCGCGGCCGAGATCATCCCCGCGATGACCCAGGGCACCGGTTTCGTCGACTGTTCCACCGTCGATGTCGAAAGCGCCCGCGCCGTGGCGGCCGACGCCGAGGCCGCGGGCCTTCTTCCCGTCGACGCCCCGGTCTCGGGCGGCATCGGCGGCGCAGCGGCGGGCACGCTGACCTTCATGGCCGGCGGCAGCGCAGAGGCGTTCGCCAAGGCCCGGCCGCTTTTTGAGATCATGGGGCAAAAGGCCGTGCACTGCGGCCCCTCCGGCAACGGCCAGGCGGCGAAGATCTGCAACAACATGATCCTCGGCGTGACGATGATCGGCACCTGCGAGGCCTTCGCGCTGGCCGACAAGCTCGGGCTCAGCCGCCAGGCGATGTTCGACGTCGTCAGCACGTCCTCTGGCTACTCATGGACGATGAACGCCTACTGCCCCGCCCCCGGCATCGGCCCGACATCTCCCGCCGACAACGGCTACAAGCCTGGTTTCGCTGCCGATTTGATGCTGAAGGATCTGCGCCTCAGCCAGCAGGCGGCCGAGGCCGCCGACGCCGACACGCCGATGGGCATGGCCGCGACCGAGCTATACGAAGAATTCGTCGAACGCGAAGACGGCGCCGGAAAGGACTTCTCGGCCATGCTGCCCCGCTTCGAAAGCCGAAGACGGTCCTGAATTCTTCTCGTCCCAAATACGCAAGTCGCCATCCCTGCGACCAGCGGCGCCGGCTCCCAAAGGCGTCGCCTCACCACCGGCAAAGCAAACCGCGCGCGGAAGCGCACATCTTGGCGCCGCCCCTTCGGCTCAGAAATGCTCTACCAAAGCATTTCTGGGACGGGCCTCACTTGGTGATGATCTCCGGCCCCATGAAATAGGTCGGCAGGAAAGTGGAGATCCACGGCACATAGGTCACAAGGATCAGGAACACGAAGAGAATGGCCAGGAACGGCAGCGCAGCCCGCACCACGGCCATCATCGGCATGCCCGCCACGCCCGAGGTCACGAACAGGTTCAATCCGACCGGCGGCGTGATCATCCCGATCTCCATATTGACCACCATGATGATGCCCAGATGGATCGGATCGATCCCCAGTTCGATGGCGATCGGAAACACCAGGGGCGCCACGATCACGATAAGCCCCGAGGGTTCCATGAACTGCCCGCCGATCAGCAGGATGACGTTGACGATGATCAGGAACATCACCGGCCCGAAACCGGCATCCAGCATCGACGCCGCGATCCGTTGCGGGATCTGCTCGTCGGTCAGCACATGCTTCAGGATCAGCGCGTTGGCGATGATGAACATCAGCATGATCGTCAGCTTGCCCGCGTCGAACAGCGTATCGCGCGTGTCGCGGTGGAAGAACACGGTGATCAGCGACCAGGGTTTCTGGAATACGCTGGCGTTGGGCTGCGGAAACCCGTCCGACACCGACGCCGCCGACAGCGACCGCGCGCCCGGCTGATTGTGCGCGGCCAGCGGCCCCATGTCGCGATAGACGAAGGAGGCGATGAAGAAGGCATAGACCGCGGCCACCGCGGCGGCCTCGGTCGGGGTGAAGATGCCGCCATAGATACCGCCCAGGATGATCACGATCAGAAACAGCCCCCAGCCGGCCTCGCGCGCCGAGGTAAAGACCTCTCCCCAGCCCTGCCAGTCGCCCTTGGGCAGGTTGCGGACCTTGGCGATCACGTAGATCGCCGTCATCAGCATGCCGCCCGCCAGAAGCCCCGGGATCACGCCTGCCAGGAACATGCGCCCCACCGACACGTCGGTGGCAGAGGCGTAGACCACCATCACGATGGACGGCGGGATCAGGATGCCCAGCGTGCCGGCGTTGCAGATCACGCCAGCGGCGAAATCCTTCGAGTACCCCACCTGCCGCATGCCGGCGATCACGATGGTGCCGATGGCGACCACGGTCGCGGGCGAGGATCCCGACAGCGCCGCGAACAGCATGCAGGCAAAGACGCCCGCAATCGCCAGCCCGCCCGGCAAATGCCCGACGATGGCGATGGAAAACCGGATGATCCGCCGCGCCACGCCGCCCGTGGACATGAAGCTCGACGCCAGAATGAAGAACGGAATGGCCAAGAGCGTGTAATGCCCGGCCATCGCCTGGTACATCGACTGCGCGATGCTCGCCAGCGAGGTGTCCGAATAGGCCAAGAGGAAGATCATCGAGCTGAGGCCCAGCGACACCGCAATCGGAACCCCGATCAAGAGCAGGCCGATGACCATGAGGAACAGGATGGCGACTTCCATGGGATCAGCCCTCCTGCGCCTGTTTGGCGGCGGCCTCTTCCACCGCGTCTTCGGCTTCGTGGCTGACGATCAGACTGTCGCGTTCGCCGGTAAAGAGCCCCCAGGTCGCCTCGAGCACACGGAACAGGATCAGCGCACAGCCCAATGGCAGGATGGTGTAGGGCACCACGCGCGGCAGCTTTTCGTACTCCTCGCCGTAGTTGATCGCATCCTCGAGCCAGCGGAACATGCCCAGCATCGGCACCTGGTCGGTCACGTAAAACGCCCGGTCGCGCACGCCTTCGGTGAACCCGAACGGGAACCACCGGCCCTCGGTCGGCTGCAGCGCCGCGAAGGGCGCCCAATAATCCCAGGCGCCTTTCAGCAGTAAAAACGCATAGGCGATGCAGCACGCGGCCGCGATCACCGCGAACACCTTGCGCCCCGCAGGCGGAAACAGGTTGGTCAGCGCGTCGACACCCAGATGCGCGGTGACCTTGAACCCGTAGGAAATGCCGAACAGCACCAGCCAGGCGAACAGGATCAGCGTCACCTCGAGACCCCAGATCAATGAAGAATTGAAGCCATAGCGCAGCACGACGTTGATGAAGGTCACGATCGTCATCAGCCCCAGAATCAGAGCGATGGCGGTTTCCTCGATTTCGTTGATGAACCGCCCCAGCACCTTTTTCGGCTGGTATTTCGAATGGCTCATTGCGCTGATCTCCTCGCCGGTTCGTCAGGAACGGCCCCCGGCTGCGGGGCCGTCCCCGGTCTCGTCAAAGGCAAAGGCGCGCCTTACATCGAGGCGTTGATGTCCTGCGCCGCGGCGATGTTTGCCGCACCCACGTCGCCTTCGAACTGGTCCCAGACGGGTTTCATCGCGTCGACCCAGGCCTGGCGCTGCTCGGGCGTCAGCTGGCGGATCACGCCGCCCTCGTCGAGGATCGCCTGCTTGGCGCTCTCGTTCACCGCAAAGGCCTCGCCGTTCCGCGCCACGGTCACCTCGCGCAGGATGGTCAGGAACTGGTCGCGCACGGCCGGATCCAGGCTGTCGATCCAGTCGACCGAGGTCACGACGAGATAGTCGATGATGCCGTGGTTGGTCTCGGTGACACCGTCCTGAACCTCAAAGAACTTGCGGCCATAGATGTTCGACCAGGTGTTCTCCTGCCCATCGACGACACCGGTCTGCAGCGCACCGTAAACCTCCGAGAACGCCATCGGCTGCGGGCTGGCGCCGAGCGCCTCCATCTGCGCCACCAGCACGTCCGAGGGCTGCACGCGGAATTTCAGGCCCGCGGCGTCCGTCGGCAGTTCAAGCGGTACATTGGCCGAGAACTGCTTCATCCCGTTATGCCAGAATTCCAGGCCCAGAAGCCCCCGGCGCACCATCGATTCCTTCATCGCCTGGCCGGTCTCGGACACCTGGAAGGCATCCACCGCCTCGATGTTCTTGAACATGAACGGCAGGTCGAACAGGCGGAAGGTCTTGGTGAAGGCTTCGAATTTCGACAGCGACGGCGCGGCCAGCTGGACGTCGCCCTGCAGCATCGCCTCGAGCACCTGATCGTCATTGTAAAGCGTCGAGTTCGGGAACACCTCCATGCACATAGTGCCGTTCATCTCGGCATTCACCCGCTCCATCAGCAGGCTGGCGGCGATCCCCTTGGGATGGCGGTCGGTGTTCGTGACGTGGCTGAACTTGACGACGATCTCGCCGTCGTCGCAGGCGTCCTCGTGGCTTTCGGCGACGGCCGCCTGGCCGCCCAGGATCAGGGCCGCCGCCGTCGCGGCCGTTGTCAAGAATCTCATGCTGATGTTCCTCCCATGCATGACGTCATTGTTGGTACACGGACCTGTGAAGGGCCTAGGTCGAGATAAAAGCCGAATGGGGGCGCTGCCACAAGCCAAACGGCGCAATTGAACGACGTTATTTGACGCAAGGTTCGCCGGGACGGGCCGGAAATCCGCCCGCCGCGCACCGCCGAGCGCATCGCTGCCCTGCCTGGACGGTTGCAAATGCCCGCCACCGTGCCGCAGGATCTGCGCCATGCCCCTGCCCTGCCTGTCGCAATCTCCCACCGATCCGGAGTTCGTCCAGAACCCTTATCCGTTCTACGACCGGCTGCGCGCGGCAGGCCCGCTGGTCGGCTGGGACGAGTTCGGCTTGCCTGCGGCCACGACCTACGAGGCAGTCAACGCGATCCTGCGCGACCGCCGCTTCGGCCGCGAAATACCGGCCGAACTGATCCGCCCGACGCCAAGGCATCTGGCCGCTTTCCAGGCCGTCGAGCGGCACTCGATGCTCGATGCCGAGCCCCCGCGCCACACGCGCCTGCGGTCCCTGGTCCTGCGCGCCTTCACGTCGCGCCGGATCGCCGCGCTGGCGCCGGAGGTAACGGCGCTCTGCCACGACCTGATCGACCGGATGTCGAACTGCGCCTTCGATCTTCTGCCCGCCTACTGCACCCAGATCCCGGTCGTTGTCATCGCCCGGCTGCTCGGCGTGCCCGAAACGGCAGCGCCGCAGTTGCTCGCCTGGTCCAACACCATGGTCGCCATGTATCAGGCCCGCCGCGACCGTACCGTCGAAGACGCCGCTGCAGCGGCCGCAGGCGAATTCGCAGAGTTCATGCGCGGATATATCGATGAACGCCGCAATCGCCCGGCCGACGATCTGATCACCCAACTCATCGCTGCCGAACAAGACGACGACAGGCTCGACACGGACGAGCTGATATCGACCTGCATCCTGCTGTTGAACGCCGGCCACGAGGCCACCGTGCACACCCTGGGCAACGGCGTGAAGACCCTGATCGAGACCGCGACGCCGGCCGCCGCACTTGCACCGGACGCCATCGCCGCCACCGTCGAAGAGATCCTCAGATACGATCCTCCCCTGCATCTCTTCACCCGCTATGCCTATGAAGAGGTTGACTTTTGCGGCCACCGCTTTGCCCGCGGAGATCGGGTTGCCTGTCTTCTCGCCGCCGCCGGGCGCGACCCCGATGTCTATCAAGATCCCGGAAGCTTTCGACCCGGCCGCAAGGCCAAGCCCAATCTCGCCTTTGGCGCCGGCATCCATTTCTGCGTCGGTGCACCGCTCGCCCGGCTTGAGTTGCAGATCGCCTTGCCGATCCTGTTCCGGCGCCTTCCCCGCCTGCGCCTGACCGAGCGGCCGCGCTATGCCGATCTCTACCACTTCCACGGCCTCGAACGACTGCAGGTCGCCGCGTGACCCCCGGACTCGCGGCATGCGCTGTCTGCGTCTTGGCGGGCATTGCCGGCCAGGCAATAGCCGAGGACACCCCGCATATCGGCCGCCTCAGCCACGCGGGCTTCAAGACCAAGGCGCATTGCACCGCGATCCTTGTCCAGGACGGCCATATCGCCACGGCGGCTCATTGCCTGCCCGAGGCCGCCGGCGACACCGTCGCCATTGCGCTCGGCTACGACCGTGGAAGTGCCGCCAGCGTCATCCGGGCCCCCGGCACCGCGTTCCGCAGCGACGGCTCTCGCGATCTTGCCGTCCTGTGCCACGCATCCGACGACCGCGGCGCACCGCTGGCCTCGGGCATCCCGGCGCCCGGAACCCAAGCCCGGATCGCAGGCTACGGCATTCCCCGCGTTCACGCCCTGCAAATCCGACCTTGCAAGATCACCGCAAACAGCGGCCCCGCCTTCTCGCTTGCGTGCCCCTCCCCGCCGGGCACCTCAGGCGGACCGGTTCTCACCCGGGAGCATGGAACCGATGCCTTGGTCGGCATCGTGTCCGCCACCAGTCCCGACCGAACCGTCGCCATGTCCGTCACCGCGGCCGATATCGCCCGTCTTTGCGCCGAATGACGCTCAAAGCGGCAGCATCGTCGTGGACTTGATCTCTTCCATCGAGAGCAGTGCCGTGACGTTGTAAATCCGCACCTCGGAAATCAGCGCCTGGTAGAACTCGTCATAGGCCCGCGCATTCGCCACCCGCACCTTCAGGATATAGTCGATCTCTCCGGCCAGCCGGTGCGCCTCCATAACCTCCGGCCGCGCCTTCAGCGCGCTCAGAAAGCGCTGCTGCCAGTCAGCCTCGTGCTCCGACGTTCGTATCAGCACGAAAAAACATGCCTCGAACCCGAGCTTTTCGGGATCCAGGATCACCGTCTGCTGCCCGATCACCCCAGCTGCGCGCATCTTGCGAATCCGGTTCCAGACCGGCGTCTTCGAGCCCCCCACCTTGCGCGCGATCTCGTCCAGCGACTGCGCCGCATCGCGCTGCAACTCGCCAAGGATTTTCCGGTCCATCGCGTCCAGACGGATATCCATGTCGTTTCCCTTCGATTTCCGGACCGGGTATCCAATCCATCGGAATAATTGGAACAAACGTCCTTATTTGTCCAGAGAAGTAGCCAAAATACGGAACCATTTCCTATAGTACAAACAAAGAAACCATGAGGTTGAAGATGCGGTATCCTCCGATCATCTCCGTTTCAAACCCTTGCAAGGCACGTCAAAGGGATGTGGCCGCCGGTCCGGACCGGGCCACCGCCCGCAAGCGGGCTGTCGCGCCATGACCCGCGCCTTTACCCCGCAGGTCGTCACCGCCAACGCG
Source organism: Rhodobacter sp. (assembly GCA_030065095.1). Classification (GTDB taxonomy): domain Bacteria; phylum Pseudomonadota; class Alphaproteobacteria; order Rhodobacterales; family Rhodobacteraceae; genus JASJCA01. The sequence goes on along the minus strand of JASJDP010000016.1, from coordinate 222,471 downwards.
CTGCTTGACGGTGACGTCGTCTATCAGACCGCCGACGACCGATGGACCCGTTCCATCGCCGAGGCGGAATTGATCGAAGACGAGGCGCACGCGCAGATCCGACTGCTGGATGCCGAGGCCCAGCAGGACCGTGTGGTCGGCGCGTATCTCGCCGATGCCCGGCCTTCAGAGACCGGACCGCACCCTGTGCACTTTCGCGAAGCGGTCCGCGCGACGGGTCCGTCGAATTACTTCCACGGCAAGCAGGAGAGACTGTAGCGAGGCGCAATCCGGAGGCCTTCAAAGCTCCTGGAAGCTTCTGCCACGGAATTTGCGCCACGGTTTGGAGACGACGCATGTATCACTATTCCGATTTCGACATGGCATTCGTCCGTGAACGCGCCGCCCAGTTCCGCGCTCAGGTGGAACGCCGGCTCGACGGCTCGCTGACCGAAGAGGAATTCAAGCCGCTGCGCCTGATGAACGGGCTGTATCTGCAGCTTCACGCCTACATGCTGCGCGTCGCGATCCCCTACGGCACGCTGACGCCCGGCCAGATGCGGCAGCTGGCGATGATCGCCGAGCGGTGGGACAAGGGATACGGCCATTTCACCACCCGCCAGAACATCCAGTTCAACTGGCCGAAACTGCGCGACGTGCCGGATATGCTGGATGCGCTGGCGGACGTGGGCATGCATGCGATCCAAACCTCGGGAAACACGGTCCGCAACGTCACCGCCGACCACTTCGCCGGGGCCGCGGCGGACGAGATCGAGGATCCTCGGCCCGTCGCCGAACTGCTGCGGCAGTGGTCGACGGATCATCCGGAGTTCCAGTTCCTGCCCCGCAAGTTCAAGATCGCCGTGACCGGAAGCCCCACCGACCGTGCAGTGACCCGCGCCCACGACATCGGCCTGCGCATGGTCCGCAACGCCCACGGCGCGCCCGGCTTCGAGGTCATCGTCGGCGGCGGCCTGGGCCGCACGCCGATGATCGGCAAGGTGATCCGCGGCTTCCTGCCCAAGGCCGACCTGTTGCCGTATGTCGAGGCCATCGTCGCCACCTACAACCTGCTCGGCCGCCGCGACAACAAATACAAGGCCCGCATCAAGATCACCGTGCATGAAAACGGCCTCGACCGGGTCCGCGATCTGGTCGAGGCGGAATTCATCCGGAGGAGGGCGCTGTTCGAGGGTGTCGACCAGGACTGGCTGGGTGGGATCGAGGCGTCCTTTGCCCCGCCAAGCCTGTCTGCGAGGCCACTTGCCGCGTTCGAACAGGCGCTGGCGACGGACCCGGCCTTCCGCAGCTGGGTCGATACGAATACCGCTTTGCATCGCGAGCCCGGCCACGCGATCGTGACGATCTCGCTCAAGACGCACGGCCAGACCCCAGGCGACGCCACTGCCGGGCAGATGCGTGTCATGGCCGACCTCGCCGAGGCCTACGGGTACGGCGAACTGCGCGTCAGCCACGAACAGAACATCGTCCTGCCGCATGTCTCCAAGGCCGACCTGCCCGCCGTATACGCGGTGCTGAAGACAGCCGGCCTCGCCACCGCCAATATCGGCCTGATCTCGGACATCATCGCCTGCCCCGGCATGGATTACTGCGCGCTGGCCACGGCCCGTTCGATCCCCGTCGCCCAAGAGATCGCCACCCGGTTCGACGCCCTCAAGCTCGAACACGACATCGGTCCGCTGAAGATCAAGATCTCGGGCTGCATCAACGCCTGCGGCCACCACCATGTGGGCCATATCGGCATCCTCGGTCTCGACCGCGCCGGCGTCGAAAACTACCAGATCACCCTGGGCGGCGACGGCACGGAAGACGCGGCGATCGGAACCCGCACCGGCCCGGGCTTTGCCTATGACCAGATCGTGCCGGCCATCGAACGCCTGATCTTCGCCTATCTCGACTTGCGGCGGGATCCGTCCGAGACCTTCCTCGACACCTACAAGCGTCTCGGGATGGCCCCGTTCAAGACCGCCCTCTACGAACAGGAGGCCGCCCATGCCGCTTGAAGCTCCCCTCGCCGCGGTCGCCGAGCGGGTGGCCGACCTCAACACCCGCTACCGGCACAACGGCGCCACCGCCGTTCTGGAGCACGCCCTGACCGACCCGCAGGTCGGGCGGGCCGCCCTCGTCAGTTCGTTCGGCGCCGAGTCGGTGGTGCTGCTGCACATGGTCTCGGTCCTCGACCGCACGACGCCGGTCATGTTCATCGACACCGAAATGCTTTTTGCCGAAACGCTCGCCTACCAGCAGGAGGTTGCCGGGAAGCTCGGCCTGACGGACATCCGCGTCCTGCGTCCCGACCGCGAGCAGGTCTTTGCCCGCGACCCCGACGGCATTCTGCATCTTGCGGACCCGGACGCCTGCTGCCGCCTGCGCAAGACCGAGCCCCTGCAGGCCGCGCTCGGCCCCTTCGACGCCTGGATCACGGGGCGCAAACGCTTTCAGGGCGGCGGGCGCCGGACGCTCGACTTCTTCGAAGACGAGGACGGCCTGCGGATCAAGGTCAATCCGCTGGCGCATTGGACCCGGGCCGATGTCCAGGAGTATATCGTCAACAACCGTCTGCCTCGCCACCCCTTGGCCTCGCACGGCTACCCCTCCATCGGCTGCGCCCCCTGCACGACCCGGGTGGACGCCCACGAGCCCGAGCGCGCCGGGCGCTGGCGCGGCCAGGAGAAGACGGAGTGTGGCATTCACTTCGCGACCGGCACCCGGATCGCAGGCAGGCCGGCATGGCAGTGATCGTCACCGATACCGGGTTCGGGCCCGATGACTGGACCGGCGGATTCACCGCACTCGCGGACCTGCCCGCAAACGGGCCGGTTCCGGGAGTGGACGTTCCATCCGACGCCGACCCCGCCACGCTGCAGGACCGGCTGGCCGAAATCGAAGCGATCCGCATCGACTTTCCCAGTTTCGCTGACGGGCGCGGCTTTACCATCGCGCGCCGCCTGCGGCTGATGGGCTTTGCCGGCAGGCTCAGGGCCCGCGGCCACGTTATCGCCGACCAATACGCGATGGCCCGGCGCGCAGGCTTCGACGAGGCCGAGATCTCCGACGCGCTTGCCGCCCGCCAGCCCGAAGCGCAATGGCTGCGTCGTGCGGACTGGCAAGCGCATGACTATCAGTCGCGGCTGCGGCGGCTGGCTTAGGCTTTCGCCGTACCGCATTCTCCGCTAACAACACATTCAAAAGGGCGAACCTGTCAGGTTTGCGTGACATTGGACATGACGGAACAGATGAACATCGCCGAGCAACCCGCCAAAGCCGTCAAAACGCTTCCCGACGCGCAGACCGTGACCGAGGTACAGCATTACACCGACCGGCTGTTCCGCTTCCGCACCACACGCCCGGCGTCGTTGCGGTTCCGCTCCGGCGAGTTTGTGATGATCGGCCTGATGGACGACCCCGACCCGGTGACGGGCAAGCAAAAGCCGCTGCTCAGGGCCTATTCCATCGCCTCGCCCGCATGGGACGACGAGCTGGAGTTCTACTCGATCAAGGTCCAGGACGGCCCGTTGACGTCGAAGCTGCAGCATATCCGGCCCGGCGACCAGGTGATCCTGCGGCCCAAACCCGTGGGCACGCTGGTGCACGACGCGCTCTTGCCCGGCAAGCGGCTTTGGTTCTTCGCCACGGGCACGGGCATTGCGCCTTTCGCGTCGCTGCTGCGCGAGCCGCAGACCTATGAGGACTATGACCAGGTCATCCTGACGCATACCTGCCGCGACGTGGCAGAACTGAAATACGGCGAAGAGCTGATCGACGGCATCCGGACCGACGAGTTGCTCGCCGAACTGATCGGCGATGGGTTTGCCGACAAGCTGGTCTACTATCCCACGACGACCCGCGAACAAAGCCGCAAGATGGGGCGCATCACCGACCTGATCAAGGACGGGACGGTGTTCGAAGACCTCGGCCTCGAGCGTATTTCGCCGGAAACCGACCGCGCCATGGTCTGCGGCTCGATCGGGCTCAACATGGATATGAAGGAGATCCTCGAAGGCTTCGGCCTGCGCGAGGGCGCCAATTCCGAACCCGCTGAATATGTGGTCGAAAAGGCGTTTGTCGGCTGATCCGAGTCTTCATTTGGTCTTAGCGTCGAGAACGCCCTCCGAAGGGCGTTCCCGAATGCGTTTTACGAGCCGTTTCAAACAGCACTGAACAAGCCATGTCGAAACGGCATGGCCGCGCGAGGCGCCCGCGCGGCACACGATTTATCCGGCCGGACCTAAAGCCCCAGCGCCTCTTTGGCCTGCTCCAGTGCCGCACCCAGCAGTTCCGGGTTGTCCTTGGCCTGCTCGATGGCGGTCTTGAGCGCCGTCTTCTGCACCGGACCCAGATCCGAGCCGTCGATGAACTCGGTCACCTTGTCGAGCGCAAAGCCTTCCACGCTGAACGCGTCGGCCATCGCCGCGGCGGCGTCTTCAGACCCCGTTTCGGCGGCCTCTGCTGACTCTTCGGATGCGGTTTCGGTGGCCGCACCCGTCGCCTCGTCGGCGGTATCCGCGGCCGTTGCTGTGCCTTCGCCGGTCGCCGTTCCGGTCTCTTCGGCCGAGGCTTCCGCGGCGCCGTCCGCAGCCTCTGTTGTTGCCGTCTCGCCAGCCGCTTCGGTCTGGGTCGCGGCCTCCTCCGGCGCAGCCTCGGCGGCGGTTTCAGCAGCCTCTGCCCCGGTTTCGGCTGCCTCCTCTGCCGCTTCGGTTGTTTCCGCCGCCGTTTCGGTCGCGGTTTCAGAAGCGGTTTCCGCAGCACCTTCGGCGGCCTCGCCCGCCGTCTCGGTTGCGTCTTCTGCGGCTTCGGTGGCGGCGCCGGCTGCCTCATCACCGGTTCCGGTCAGTGCCTCGACCGCGCCCTCGACGGCGCCGGCAACGGACTCGACCGTCTCTTCGGCAGCACCCGCCGCCGCATCAATGGCCTCATCGACGGCCTCTTCCGCAGCGTCGGCCGCGGCATCGACCGCCCCCTCGACGGCTTCCTCTGCCGCCTCGGTTGCGGCCCCGACCGCACTCTCCGCCGTATCTGCCGCTTCTTCCACGGCGGTCTCGGCAGATTCGGCCACCGAATCGACCGCCTCCTCGACGCCTTCGGCCGCAGTCTCTGCGATGCTTTCAGCGGCTTCCTCCACCTCGACCGCGTCGGGCGTTTCCACGGTCCCGGTGTCTTCGGCAATCTCGGGTTCGGGTGTTTCCTGCTGCGATTGATAGAGCACATATCCGCCGGCACCTGCGGCGATCAGCAATAGCGCGATGATCCACGTCCTGTTCATCCGAACAATCCTTATATTGAAGCTCGCGGGCGCAGTCATGCGCCCCGCGCCGCACATGGCCCCCGGCTCCTGCCCGCTTCAAGGGGAAAACTCGCGACAGATTGCCCATTCGGCGGGAAATCGCGGTTGAAACGCCGCCCCGCCGCCCGTATCTTGCATCCCTGACTTTGCCAGACACCACCGAAGGATAAACGCCATAGCCCGCAGACCGCACAACGCCCCGCCGCAACGTGATACAGGACCCCGCGTCAACGACCGGATCAGGGCGCCCGAGATACGATTGATCGGAGCTGAAGGTGAAAATGTGGGCGTCGTGCCTCCGGCCCGCGGGCTGGCGCTGGCCGAGGCGGCCGGGCTGGACCTGGTGGAAATCTCTCCCAACGCCACCCCGCCGGTCTGCAAGATCATGGATTTCGGCAAGTACAAATACGAACAGCAAAAACGCGAATCCGAAGCCCGCAAGAAGCAGAAGACCATCGAGGTCAAAGAGGTCAAGTTCCGTCCCAACACCGACACCCACGACTACGACGTCAAGATGCGCAACGTGTTCCGGTTTCTGGAAAACGGTGACAAAGTGAAGGTCACGCTGCGCTTTCGCGGCCGCGAGATGGCGCACCAGCAGCTTGGCCGCGAGCTTCTGGAACGTGTGGCGACCGATGTCGAGGGCACCGGCAAGATTGAGAACATGCCCAAGATGGAAGGCCGCCAGATGGTGATGATGATCGGCCCGGCAAAGTAGGACGGGCCGTCCGCGCTGCGAGACCGGCCAACGGCAACCGAACCGCCCCGAGACTACGGCGGGGCACCGCGCGGCGTTCCCGGCCAGTCCGGTTTCGCGATCTTCGACTTGCACACCAGGCAGTTGCCGCCCGCATCGCCTGCCCGTCGAAGCCGTGGCGCATTTCGCCCATCCGGCACCCGAGCACTGCGCCCGACGCGCGCCCGCCAACAATCGCGCGGCCCCGGCGGGACGGGCGGCAGACAGCGGCAGCTGACGCCGCGAAACCAAATGGCCAGGCCGACGAAGCGTTCACACACGCCTCCGCGCGGCATGGGGCTTGCCGGCGAGGTCGATCTATTCCCGCTCCACCCGCTGTCTTTCCCGACGACCCAAGACCGGAGAACCGAACTTTCCGGCGCACTCATGAACAATACAACGGCTTGATCCCATGTCCGACCACGGGCACCCCGCCGCCGGCCCGGACAGCGCAAACGTGACTCGGAATTGTTCCGTTTGGCTGCCAGTGTGGGTCTGAAGCCGCTTACCCCGCGGAATTGGCCATGCAGCCGAGGGAGGCATGATCGGATATCTGACACTGGCCGCGTTCCTGATGGCGTTCTGCATGATTGCGAACCGCCTGGCCGACAGCATCGTGACCGCGCCGATGGTCTTTCTTGGATTCGGGGTGCTGTTGTCTCTGATCGGACTGGTCCCCGCCGAAGGCTCGGAGGCAGCGCTGCATCTTGTGGCCGAGATCGCGCTGATCGTGCTGCTCTTTCTCGACGCGGCACAGATCGATCAGCGGGCGCTTTTTCGGCGGAACGTGTGGCCGGTGCGGATGCTGGCGATCGGGGTGCCGCTCGGGTTCCTCCTGGGGGCCGCACTGGGCTGGGCCCTGCTGCCCGGTTGGCCGCTGGCCGCGGTTCTTCTGGTGGCGGCGATTCTGGTGCCGACCGATGCGGCACTGGGCCAGCCCGTGATCAGCAACACCGCCGTGCCCGAGCGTCCGCGCCGGGCCCTGACGGTCGAGAGCGGGCTGAACGACGGGCTCGCTCTGCCGCTGGTCCTGATGATGGCGGCACTTGCGGCGCCCTCGGGCATGGCGCCCGAAGGCGGCTGGCTGGTCTTCGGACTGAAGCAGATCACGCTGGGCCCGCTGGCCGGCGGCGCGATCGGAGCCCTTGGCGGGATCGTGCTGCTTTGGGCAAAGCGCACCGGATCGACGGCGGATATCTACGAAGGGATCGCGGCGCTGGCGCTGGCGGCGGCGGCCTATCTGGCCGCGGTTCTGATCGGCGGAAACGGGTTCATATCGGCGTTCTCCGCGGGGCTTGGGTTCGGCGCGGTGGTGCGCGGACGCTGTGCCTTCGTCTATGAATTCACCGAAAGCGAAGGGCAGCTTTTGTCCTGGACCGCCTTTCTGCTGCTTGGCGCGGTACTGGTGCCCGACGCAGCGGCGCAACTGACACCTACCACGCTGGCGCTGATCCTCGGCAGTCTGCTGGTCGTTCGCCCAGTGGCGATCTGGCTGTCGCTGGCCGGAACCGACGCCCGGCCCGTCACCCGGCTTTTCTTTGGCTGGTTCGGGCCGCGGGGGCTGGCGACCGCTCTGTTTGCGCTACTTGTGGTCGAGCAATTGGAGCATGAGATCGCAGAACAGGTGTTACACTTGGCCGTAAACGCGGTCTGGATCAGTGCGGTCTTGCACGGTGTGACCGCAGCGCCCGGAGCGCGTTGGTATGCACGCCACCTTGGCGGAACGGAGAAACGCGCCGAGATGGAGCCCGTCACGCCATCGGCAGAGGCTTTCAAATCACGGCAATCTTGAGCAACGGGGACACAGGAATGAAGAAAACCGCAGTCATGAAGCTTAGCGACCTGCCGGACCGCAAGCCGCGCTATGCCCTGGTGGGCGAGGTCGATCTGGTCGTGGTACGGTTCGACGACGAGGTGTCGGTGTTTTACGGCCGCTGCCTGCACCGCGGGGCGCTGATGTCGGACGGGTTCGTCAGCGGGCGGAACCTGATCTGCGGCGTGCACCATTGGGATTACCGGCTGGACAGCGGCGTGTCGGAATACGCCAATGACGAGGCGTTGCCGAAATTCGCAAGCTGGATGGAAGGTGATGACGTTTACGTCGATGCCGACGAGATTGCGGCCTGGGCGGTTGCGAACCCGCAGCCCTATGACCGCGACGCCTATCTTGGGCTTTATGCCGACCCGTCGCATGGCGAGAAGGAAGAGACCTATACCGGCCTGATCCAGGATTACGCCCGCGACGGGCTGTCGAAGACCGGCCACCATGGCAAGGTCGAGGCGATGGGCGTTCCTCGCGGAACCCTGCCCGATTGGGACGATCTGCAGATTCTGACGGCACAGCTTTCGAAGGCACCGCTGCTCGACGACGACCCGGTCGGAACCGACGTGGTGATCGGGCCGAACGCCCAGAAACCGCTGCGGCTGAAGATCCCGCTTTTCGTGTCGGACATGTCCTTCGGGGCGCTGTCGGAACCCGCCAAGGTGGCGCTGGCGCGCGGGGCGGAGCTTGCCGGGACGGGGATCTGTTCCGGCGAAGGCGGCATGCTGCCCGAGGAACAGGCGGCCAATTCGCGGTATTTCTACGAGCTCGCCTCGGCCCGGTTCGGGTTCAATTGGGACAAGCTGGCAAACGTCCAAGCCTTCCATTTCAAGGGCGGACAGGGGGCCAAGACGGGAACCGGCGGGCATCTGCCGGGCAAGAAGAACAAGGGCAAGATCGCCGAGGTGCGCGGCATCCCGGAAGGCCAGGATGCGATTTCGCCGCCGCGGTTTCCGGACTGGACCGAACCCGCGCAGATCAGGGACTTCGCCGACGAGGTGCGCAGCCGGACCGGGGGTATCCCCATCGGCTACAAGCTGTCGGCCCAGCATATCGAGAAGGATATCGATGCCGCGCTGGACGTCGGCGTCGACTATATCATCCTCGACGGGCGCGGCGGCGGCACCGGTGCGGCGCCGATCCTGTTCCGAGACAATATCAGCGTGCCGACGATCCCGGCGCTGGCCCGCGCCCGCAGGCACCTCGACCGGACCAATCCGGATGTGACCCTGGTGATCACCGGCGGTCTGCGGAAACCGGCCGATTTCATCAAGGCGATGGCGCTTGGGGCCGACGCCGTCGCGCTGTCGAACGCGGCGATGCAGGCCATCGGCTGCATCGCCATGCGGGCGTGCCACACCAACAACTGCCCGGTCGGCATCGCCACGCAGAAACCGCATCTGGTCAGCCGGATCGTGATCGAGAAATCCGCGCGCCAGCTTGCCAACTTTTTCGAGGCTTCTGTCGAACTGATGCAGGTGATGGCGCGCGCCTGCGGTCACAGCCACCTGTCTGAGTTCAACCAAGACGATCTGACAACCTGGAAGCGGGACATGGCGGACCTGTCCGGCGTCGCATTCGGAGGCGTGGCATGAACGATCTCGACTGGATCAGCGTGGGCCCGGCGGACCTGCCGGAGGGGCGGGTCAAGACCGTCTCGGCCGGGAACATCTACATCTGCCTGTCGCATTTCGACGGGCAATGGGCCGCGATGGACAACCACTGCCCGCACCAGGGCGGCCCGCTGGGCGAAGGATCGATCGAGCGCGGCGTCGACGATAGATGCTGGATCCGCTGCCCCTGGCACGGCTGGGATTTCGACCCGTTGACCGGCGCGCCGCCGGGCGGGCACGAAGATAGCGGTCAAATGACCTATCCGGTCGAGGTACGGGACGGCGAGGTGTTCATCGGCCTTAAGCCGGAGCCGCCCCATGAACGCACCGTAACCGACGCCATGGCCGAAACCTTGGTCAATTGGGGCGTTCGCCGTGTCTTCGGCATGGTCGGCCATTCCAACCTCGGACTTGCGGATGCGATCCGCCGCCGGACCGTGGACGGCGAGATGGCCTATATCGGCATCCGCCACGAGGGCGCGGCCGCTTTCGCCGCCTCGGCCTACGGCAAGCTGACCGGCAAGCCCGCCGCCTGCCTGACCATTGCCGGGCCGGGCGCAACCAACCTTTTGACCGGCATGTGGGACGCCAAGGTCGACCGGGCGCCGGTTCTGGCACTGACCGGCCAGGTGCAGACGCAGGTCATGGGCCCCGGTGCGTTTCAGGACATCGACCTGCGCTCGGCCTTCCAGGCGGTCAGCCGGTTTTCGCAGCCCGTGCTGTCGACCTCGCGGCACACCGAACTCGCATCGCTGGCCTGCAAGACCGCATTGGTCGAACGCGACGTCGCGCATCTGATCTTTCCCGACGATGTGCAGACCCAGCCCAGCAGCGCCCCAGCCGCCGGCCCCGACGGCCGGATGGGCGCGCCGGCGGTGAAGCCCGCGGATGCCGATATCGACGCCGCCGCCGGGATGATCAACGCAGCCAGGCGCCCGCTCTTCATCATCGGCCACGGCGCCTGGGAGGCGAAGGACGGAATCGTCGCGCTGGCCGAAACGCTCGGCGCACCGGTGGTGACCACCTTCAAGGGCAAGGGCCTGATCCCCGACAGCCACCCAAACGCGGGCGGCGTTCTGGGCCGGTCCGGCACGCCGATCGCCAGCTGGTTCATGAACGAGGCCGACCTGATCGTGGCGCTCGGCAGCTCGTTTTCCAACCATACCGGGATCACGCCGTCCAAGCCGATCATCCAGGTCGATTTCGAACGCATGCAGCTCGGGCGGTTCCACCCCGTGACCCTGCCGGTTTGGGGCGAGATCGGCGCGTTCTGCAATGCCGTCACACCGCAGGTTGCAAAACACCCCGACGCTCCCGACCAGATCGCGGAACTGGCGGACCGCTGGCGAATGTGGCGGGCCGAAAAACAGGCACGGCTCGCCGAGGAAGGCGACCGCGGCGTGGCCTCCGTCGCGATCTTCGAGGCACTGTCGCGGCTGGCCCCCGAGGACGCGCTGATCGCGGTCGACGTGGGCAACAACACATATTCCTTCGGCCGCTATTTCGAGACCAGGGGACAGCGCGTGATGATGTCGGGTTACCTCGGTTCGATCGGTTTTGCCCTGCCGGCTGCCATCGGCGCCTGGGCGGCGACCCAGGATTTCGAGGCATTTCGCGGCCGCAAGGTGATCTCGGTCTCGGGCGACGGCGGGCTCGGCCAATATGCGATGGAGCTGACGACGCTGGTGAAATACGGCATGGACGTCACCCATGTGCTGTTGCACAACGATGAGCTTGGCAAGATCTCGAAGGAACAGCGCGCGGGCGAATGGCCGGTGTGGGAGACCTCGCTGGTGAACCCGTCCTTCGCCGCCTTCGCGCGGCTCTGCGGCGCCCACGGATCGAAGGTCACCAAGGGCGCTGAGGTCGAGGCCGCGCTGGCCGACGCCCTGGCCATCGACGGCCCGGCGCTTGTTGAAATCATGACCGACACGGACCTGGTTTAGGGAGGCCCGCGATGAGCCAGCAGAAGTCACGACTGGGCGATCCGGTGAGGCTCTCACAGGCCCGCGCCATCGCCCACGCGGCGGTTCAGCCCCTGACCCGGGCGGCGCGGGCCAACCTGCCGGCGGCGGCCGATGACAGTCATTCGAACCTGGAATGGTCGGTGGACCATCAGATGTTCCTGAGCCACCCGCTGGGACCCGGCGACACGCCGAACCAGGCGGGGCTGTCGCTGGCGCCGCTTCGCCTCGTGCTCCTGCGCGATGGAGAGCCGCTCGACGAACTGACACTCGCCGGCCAGCGCCTCGCCCGGGTCACGGATTGGCTCGACAACCGGCTTCGCGAGATCGGCCTGGATCCCGGCGCGGCGGTTGACTTGCCCTATGCCTTGCCCGAAGACGCCGCCGCCATCGACCGCTTCGGCGACGACGACCCCGGTCTGCCGGCGCTTGCCGCCTGGTTTTCGCTCGCCGCCACGGTTCTGACGGAATTCGCCCGGACGTATACCGGCATCGACCCCGGGCCCAGCGCGGTCCGCTGCTGGCCGCACCATTTCGACATCGCGACGTATGTCGGCCTGGAGCGGGGCGATCCGGAGACCGCCAAAGGCATCGGCGTCGGCCTATCCCCCGGAGACGACAGCTATAACCAGCCATATTTCTACGTGAACCCCTGGCCGCATCTCGATGCCACCGCCCTGCCCGACCCGATCGCGCCGGGACATTGGCACACCGAGGGCTTCGTCGGCGCCATTGCCACCGGACGGGAAATTCTGACCGGCGATGATCCGGCGGCCACCGCGGCGACTTTCCTACACGACAGCTTCGCCGCCGGGCGCGAAAGCCTCAGGGCGTGACGCCGTGCCTGTCGCGCCGAAGGTCTTCGTGCATCCGGCGGAGGTGCCGGAGGTCGTACGGGCCGCCGCCGGGATCGTCGGGCAGGCGAAACGGACAGGGCAATCCCAAGCGAGTGCCGGCAAGGTTGCGGATCCGGTCTGGCTGGATGGCGATGACGGGAACGCTGCCAAGGCGCGGCAGCCAGGGAAAATTCGAAACGGCTGAGCCGGTTGATGTATGATCGGTTCAAGGCGACGCTTTTCCGGCCGACGCGTGTCACGAGCCGGACGAAAGGATTGGAGGCTCATGAGACGGAAATTGGTTTTCGTGGTCATTGCTGTCTGCAGGTTTGCCGCCGGGCCGGCCATCGCGGAAGGAAATGACGGGACGGACGCGGGCACACAGGCGTCCGCACCCGAAACCGTTGCCGACATTGCCGCTGCGGAAAAGCTCTACAAACGCGAGTGCAGAGGCTGTCACGGCCCGACTGCCAAGGGCTTGGCCAGCTATCCGAGGCTCGTCGGTCATCCTGCCGACTATATCGCCGGGCGGCTCAAGCAGTATCGCGCTGGCGAAAAGCTTGGGCCGAACACGCCTTTGATGGCCCCGCGGGCAAGAAAGCTGTCGGATGATGACATTTTCAATCTCGCGGGGTTCATCGCCTCGTTGCCGGAATAGAGTCACGCGATAGAGGTGCGTGAACTCCCGGCCGATCATTCATTTCGGCCAGATCGCGCGTGCAGGGGTCGCTGGCTCTTGGGGCCTTTCCGTTCCACCGCTAGGGCCACAACCCGGCACAACCCCAGAATGAGCATTCGCCATTATTGTTGATTTATAAGCGACTACACGGTAGCGTGATGTCGCTGCGAATGGCCTACCATGTGGATCGAGTTTGCCGGTTCGGGCGATAGACACCAAAAAATAAGGGAGGATGATATGTCATTTCGACTAGGTCGCGGCATGGCGCCGCTGGTGGCAGGGGCGGCCATGATTGCATCGCCGGCACTGGCCCAGAATACCACAAGCCTGACGCACACGCTCGTGCTCGACGGGCTTGAGAACCCCTGGGACATGGCGTTCCTTGATGACGGCACGATGTTCTTTACCGAGAAGTGCAAGGGCCTGTCCGTGCGGATGCCGGATGGCTCGGTCATGGCGCTCTACGGCGTGGGTGATACCGAGGGCTATGCATCGAACGGCGAAGACCTGTTCTGTGAAGGTCAGGCCGGCATGATGGGTGTCGCAGTCGATCCCGGCTTTGGCGACAACCGCCGCATCTACGTCTATTCGACCTCCAACAAGGTCACCCCGCACACCAACCGCCTGATGCGGATGGTTGTCAGTGAAGATTTCTCTGGCGTGTCGGACCGCACCGACATCGTCGACGACGTGCCCTACAAGATGGCGGCATCCGATCACCCGTTTGGCGGCCCCGGCGCCCATAACGGTGGACGGGTCCGTTTTGGTCCCGAGGGATTTCTCTGGCTGACCACGGGCGACAACCACAACGAGGACGTGCCGCAGAGCCCGACACTGATGGGGTCCAAGGTGTTGCGCATGGACACCGACGGCAATGCGGCCGAAGGCAATTCCCCGCCCGAGGGCTTTGACAGGCGGACCTATACCTATGGCCACCGCAATGTGCAGGGCATCGCCTTCCACCCCGGCACCGGCAACGCAATCACCGCCGAGCATGGGCCCTGGCATTCGGACGAGATCACATTCCTTGTGAACGGCGGCAATGCCGGATGGGACCCGCGCGGCAACATGGCCGGCCGCGGCGACTGTCCGGACGGATATTGCGGCTATAGCCCCAACCAGATGGAGGGGATGAACCGTTACGAGCGCGCGGCCTTCATGCCGATGACCGATCTCGAGACCTACCCCGACGCCATGGTCCCGATGTGGGACAACAACGGCTGGTCGCAGGGCACCTCGTCGGCCGCCTTCCTGGAGGGCGACGCCTGGGGCGCATGGAACGGTCACATGGTCGTCGGCATCATGGGAATCGGCTTTGGCGGCACCCCGATCGGCCAGCGTATCGACGTGTTCGAACTGTCGGACGACGGAACCGAGGTCTATGACGTTGTCGAGATGACCCTTCCCGAGGGCATGGAGGCCGGGCGCTTCCGGTCTGTCGCGCTTGGGCCTGACGGCAGCCTCTACGCCGCCGTCGACGAGGGCATGATTCACAAGCTCACGCCCTGAGGCTCAAGGTCAACCGGTCGCGCCGCTGTCATGGCGGCGCGGCAACTGCCCCGGCGGCTCAGCCCCCGAACAGAAGATCGATCGGGATTTCAAAGCGTTGGTCGTCGACACGAATGTAGTGCCGGCCGGTCTCAACGCGCCAATCCGTGTCGGTCCCGGCCCCGGACATGGTCGGGTTGGCCGAAACGAACTCTCCGTGGACAAAGAACAGCAGCCGCGAAAAACCGTTTGCGAATGTCGCGACAACGGTGGCGTCCCCACCATCGCCTCGGGACACGCCGACGCCGCAGCGTCCCAGTTCCTGACCTTGCTCTTGCGCACAAGGGATTGCGCCGGTTGCATCGAATTTCTTTCGGCGCGCACGGCGCTTGCTGTCATCCAGACCCATTGCGACAACGCCGTCGGGTCCCCGTGCGGGCAAAAGCGCTTCGGCCAATGCAAATCCGCGGGCACCGCCCCGGAAGGGACGAACCTCGCACCAGATTTGTTCCGCCACGACAGAACAACCGAAATTCGAGAGTATCGCGTCCCCTGGAAGCGTTGCGATAGCGACCGCCTCTGCCGACGGGGTGCGATGCAGGCTGACCTCGACGTCCGGCGCAACTTGCCATCGCCTCACGCCTCCTTGCGCGGGTGACCCGAAGAGATCCGCCTCTATCGCTGCACCGGTTTGAGGCGTCTGGGCCTCGGCACCTGCGAACAGGACCACCGAGACTGCGATCGCAACGATGAGATTGGCGCCATTCATCCGCGTTCCTTGGGCATGTCTGGCCGGGCAGTGGGCATCCTTGGTTTTCCATGTGATGAACCGGAGCGGGTCCAGCACATCCCCGAAGCCATTCAACACCTTGTTGTCGCACCGCATCGATTTCCAGATCCATCACAAGCCAAAGGCACTTCCTCGTTAACCTGAAAATTACCCGGCGGCACGGAGGTAGGTCCAGCACTGGTAAAGTGTGAAGGGGTCGCAGGCTCTCCCCAGGGCATCAAACAGACCAGCAAGGCTTCCGGCACCCGCGTTGCGCGGATGAACCTTGAGCTTGGAGCGAGCCTGCTCAATCGGGGTCAGGTCCGGTGAGGACGGTGGCAGGTGCATTGCCCCCCGCGGCCCTGCTCTTTGCCGCCTGCCGGAAGGATCGCCCGCCGCGCTTGACGTCAGACCAGTTCCGGCGCGACGCGGATCAGCCTCGGTTCGGAGGTCCCGGCGTCCAACTGGCGAAATGCCTCGCCCACCATCAGGTCGGCGCGCTGCCGTATCATGCGCAGCGGAAAACGCGACAGCGTCGCAAAGGGGTCGTGGTCAAAGCATCCGAACGTGGATCGGACAATGTCGCCCTCGGGCAGGCCCGAGAGAAAACGCAGGACCCCTTCGAAACAACCGATTGAATTCACGAAGAGACCTGCCGGCAATTGCCCAAGCCGGGCATACAGGGCCGCGAGCGCCGCCTCGGCCTTGTCACTTTCATAACCGCAGGCCAGCACCTGGCCCGGATCGAACAGGGCCTTCGCGGCTTTGGTTTGCTGGCGGAACCCCAGAATTCGCTCAGCGGACGCGGGCAGGCTCTGCTCTCCGCCGAGGAAATAAAGCCATGTGGCCGGGTCAGCGCTCGATGGCGGTTCCATCACATCCAGTAGCGTTTTGGTCAGCAGGGCGGCACCGCCCGTATTGTCGGTGACGACCGATGGCGCCTCGGCGCAGGGATGGTCGACGAAAACATGCGGCACCCGCGCCTTGCGGCAAGTGTGGGCAAGGCCAAGAGGTTCGGTCGCGCCGGCGATCATCAGAAGGTCGACGGAATATGCGATCAGGCTCTCGACCGAGGAAAGCTGGGCATCCGCGTCGCGACCTGCATGTACGATGGCCGGGCAGAGACCGCGCGCATGCGCCTCTCGGGCGAATTGCTGGCTGAGTTCGGCGAAGAAGCGGTTCTCGTGGTCGGGCAGAACCATCCCTGCAAGACCGGATTCGGCCTTTCGCAACCCTCGCGCCTGCAGGTTGGCGGTGTAGCCTTCGTCGCGCGCGACCTGAAGGATCCTGTCCACCGTCTCCTGCTTCAGGCGTCTCTGCTTCCACTTGTCGTTCAGCGCCGCGGACACGGCCGACGGCGATGCCCCCGCCTTCTGCGCAATATCGTAAATGGTGCTCTTTTGTCCCGATTTCATGAGACCGCGCCCCTTGGTGAAATTGCCTCACGTCCCGCTTGACGAGAATTTTCTTTCTGCCTACCGTTGCTACATCGATTGAGCAACCTTTTACTGGCCCAGTCGAGCCTCGGTCCCGATTGAAGTGGACCCGAAGACATTGCGGCGTTTTGCTGCCGCGTTGGGAGGAAAACATGAAGAAATTTCCGAATGCGGCCGCGGCGGTCGCGTTGGCGGCCTGCGCCAGCGCCGCCAGTGCCGAAACCACCATGGGCATCGTCGTAAAGATCGGCGGAATCCCGTGGTTCAACGCGATGGAGGAAGGCATCAAGGAGCGCGCCGCCGAATTGGGCGTCAGCGCCGAGATGATCGGGCCGACCTCGGCTGACCCTGCGCTGCAGGTGCGCGCCATCGAGGACCTGATCGCCAAGGGTGTCGATGTCATCGGTGTGGTGCCGAACGACGAAGCCGCGCTTGAGCCGGTTCTTAAAAAGGCGATGGACGCCGGCATCAAGGTCGTCGCGCATGAGGGCCCGGGCCTGAACAATGTCGACTGGAACTTCGAGCTGGCGTCGGCCGACGGCTTTGGCGAAGCCCATGCCGAACTGTTGTGCGAAAAGACGGATGAGCCGGGCAAATACGCGGTCTATGTCGGATCGTTGACCGTGCCCCTGCACAACGCCTGGGCGGATGCAGGAATCAAGTGGATCGCCGAGAACTGTGCGGACAAGCTGCAGCCGGTCGGCGACCGCTACGGCGTGGCCGAAAGCGTCGATGACAGCCGGTCGACGGCGCTGGACCTGATTGCGGCGAACCCGGATTTGCGCGGGTTCCTCGCCTTTGGCAGCCAGGGCCCCATTGGCGCCGGTCGCGCCATCGAAGAGCGCCGTCTTGCCGGCAAGGTCCATGTGATGGGACCGTTCTCGCCCGGTCAGGGCCAGAAGCTGCTGAAGAACGACGTGATCTCGGGCGGCTTCATGTGGAACCCGGCCGAAGCCGGACGGGTCTTTGTGACGATGGGCAATATGCTGGTAAACGGCGACGAGATCACCAGCGGGACCGAGATCGAGGGCCTTGGGGTCGTCGAGCCCGATGCGGCGACACGCAACATCATCACGGACAACCTGCTTGAGATCAACAAGAGCACCGTGGACGAACTGGCCGCGAAGGGACTCTGACACCCCTTCGCACTGACCTTGGGGGATCCGCCGCGCGGGTCCCCTTCTCAGGCGCTGCATATCACCATGACAACCGACCCCGACACGGCACCGGCGTTGCGGCTTCGAAACGTCTCGAAGACCTTTGGCGGCGTGAAGGCGTTGCAATCCGTCGATTTCGAGGTGCATGCGGGCGAGGTGCATTGCCTTGCCGGCGAGAACGGCTGCGGGAAATCGACGCTGATCAAGATCGTCACCGGCGTCTACACCCCCGATCCCGGCGGCACGATCGAGCTGTTCGGCGAGCGGATCGCCTCGATCTCGCCGACGAAGGCGCGGGCGCTCGGGATTGCCGTGATCTGGCAGGACCTTGCGCTTTTTCCCCATATGACCGTGGCCGAGAACATCGCTTTCGACGAGATGGTGGGTGTCCTGCCGCGCCTGTCCTTCGGGAGCCGCTACAAGGGCCGTGTCAGGGCGGTGTTGGATCGGCTGAACGTGCCGCTGAATCTCGACACGCGTTTGGGCGATCTGCCGATCGCGCAGCGTCAGATCGTGGCGATTGCACGGGCCTTGCTGGGCGAGGCGCGGCTGGTCTTCATGGACGAACCGACCGCGTCGTTGACCCAGAGCGAAACGAACGCGCTTCTGGACGTGGTGCGGACGCTTTCCGCGCAGGGGATCGCGGTGGTGTTCGTCAGCCACCGCCTGGCCGAGGTGATCGACATTTCCGAACGGGTCACCGTTTTGCGCGACGGTGAGCTGGTCGGCGTCTACCCGACAGAGGGTATGACCCAGTTCAGGCTGGGCGAGCTGATGACCGGCGCCCAGCTGGAAAACGTCGTCCGGGCACAGGACCGCTCGGGCGCCAGGCCGGTACTGGAGGTCGAGGGACTGACGCGACATGACGAGTTCGACAATGTCAGCCTGACCGTCCGCCAGGGCGAGGTGCTGGGCCTGACCGGTCTGATCGGCGCGGGCCGAAGCGAGCTGGCCCATGCGCTGATCGGGATGCGAGCGCCGGATGCGGGCGAAATCAGGCTGGAGGGCGCGCCCGTCCGTTTCAGCTCGATCCGCGACGCGATCGCGCGCGGTGTGGCCTATGTTTCAGAGGATCGGCTGTCGCTGGGTCTGATCCAGCCGCAATCCATCGCCGACAACACGGCGATTTCCGTGCTGGACCGCATTCTCGGCGGGCTTGGGATGATCTCGCCGTCGCGTCAGTCCGAGCTGGTGCGCCATTGGATCGGCGAGTTGGCGGTCAAGATCGGCAAGCCCGAAGACGCCGTTTCGACCCTGTCGGGAGGCAACCAGCAGCGGGTGGTTCTGGCCAAGTGGCTGGCGACCGAACCACGCCTTCTGATCCTCGACAGCCCGACGGTGGGGGTCGACGTGGGGGCCCGTGCCGGCATCTTCCGCATCGTGCGGAAACTGGCGGATGAAGGTCTTGCGATCCTCTTGATCTCGGACGAGGTGACCGAGGTACTTTTCAATGCCGACCGCGTTCTGCATATGGCGGACGGCAAGATCGTTGGCGAATACGACCCCCACTCTACCGGCGTTCCCGAGCTGGAGGCGCGCATCTATGCATGAGTTCTTCCGTACCCACCCGGTGGAAGCGCGACTTTCGGCCGTTCTGCTGTTGATGATCCTGGGGCTGTCGCTGACCACGGATACGTTTCTGACGCTGGGCAACATCACCTCGCTTTTGAACAACAACGCGGTCAACCTGATCTGGGCCGTGGGCCTGCTGGTGGTCCTGATCGCGGGCGGCATCGACATTTCCTTCGCGGTGGCGGCGTCGGTGGTGCAATACGTGGCGGCGCAGGTATTCATCGGTTTGGGCGGCGGCAGCTGGCTGATCGGCTTTGTCGTGGCCGGCCTGCTCGGCATCGGGCTGGGGCTGGTCAATGCGCTGCTGATCCATGGATTCCGGGTGATTTCCATCGTCATCACCATTGCCACCTTCAACGCCTTTTTCGGCCTCTTGATGTTCTTCACCAAGGGGCGCAACATCTATAACCTGCCCGACTGGTGGACCGACCGCATCTTTATCTTCGAGCGTCAGGCGCCGGACGGCACCTGGTCGGAACTGAACCTGTCGGTGGCCGTCATGATTGCCTGCGTGCTGGCGACCTGGGCCCTGATCCGGCTGACGACGCTTGGCCGCCAGCTCTATGCCTTCGGCGACAACCCGGAAGGTGCCCGGCGCGCCGGGGTCAATCTCTGGCAGATGCAGATCGTCGCGTTCGGCTGGTGCGGGATGATGGCGGGGATCGGCGGGCTGATGCAGGTCAACATCGCACAGGAAGTCGTGCCAAACGCGCTTTATGGCCGCGAACTGGACGTGCTGGCCGCCGTGGTTCTGGGCGGCGCGCGGCTTGGCGGCGGGCGCGGCACGGTGATCGGCTGCATTCTGGGCGTGATGTTCGTCGCAATCACGCAAAACGGGCTGAACCTGCTGGGCATTTCGCCCTTCGCCTTCCAAATGATCATCGGGGCGGCGATCCTAGTGGCGATTTCGTCTTCGAACCTGTCCTTCCGCCGGTGGACCAGGTCGCGCGAAACCGAAGCCCGGCTGACCGAAAGCGCGACATGAGCCTGCGGGACCGCATCCCTGCCGCGCTTGGCGCCGAGACCTTGCCGCTCCTGGGCTTTCTCGGAGTGGTCTTTCTGGCCTTCTCGCTGGCCACGCCGCTGTTCCTGACAGGCGCGAATCTGCGGTCGATGGCGTTTCAGATGCCTGTGCTGGGATTGCTGACACTGGCCATGCTGGTGCCGATCCTGTCGGGCGGGCTGAACCTGGCCATCATCTACCAGGCCAATATCTCGGGGCTGGCGCTGGCCTGGGTGTTGATCCAGTTCGGCGGGCCGGACGCCAGTATCGGCGCCTTTGTCCTGGGAACGGCGCTGGCCGTGCTGGCAGGCGCCGCGTCCGGGGCCGCCATGGGCGCGGTCGTGGCCTATGTCGGCGCACATCCGATCCTGGTCTCGCTTGCGATGATGATCTTTCTGCGCGGCCTGGGAGAATTCCTGACCCGGGGTGGCGACATCTCGGGCTTTCCGGAATTCATGAACGTTCTCGGTCATGGCAGCCTGATCGGCGTTCCGGTCCCGATGGTCGTTTTCATCCTGGCCGCCATCCTGTGGCACATCATGCTAAAGCGCTCGCGGCACGGGTTCTCGGTCTACATGGTCGGATCGAACATCCAGGCTTCGGAATACTCCGGCATCCCCACACGCAGGACGCTGGTCCTGATCTATGCCATCTCGGGCGTGATCTGCGCAGTCGCGGGACTCGTCATGGCCGCGCGCTTCAATTCGGTTCGCGTCGGCCATGGCGAGGCGCTTTTGCTGGTCACGGTTCTGGCCTGCTTTCTGGGCGGCATCGATCCCTTCGGCGGCTTCGGGCGTGTTCTGCCGGTGGCCATTGCCCTGATGATCCTGCAAGCACTTTCATCAGGTCTGAATCTGATCGGCGCCAACCAGCATCTTTCAACCGCCGTCTGGGGCCTGTTTCTGATCGCCGTCATGGCGCTCAGATGGGTCGGGATGCGATGGCGCGACAGACAACGAAAAGGAACATGACGATGGAAGGGTTCGGAGTACATACAAGCATGTGGACCATGCATTGGGACCGCGCAGGTGCAGAGCGAACGATTCCGGCTGCCGCGGCCTACAAGATGGATTTCATCGAAGTCGCGCTTCTGGACACCAGCATCGTCGACGCGGAGCACACGCGCGACCTTCTGGCCAAGCACGACATGCGCGCCGTCTGCTCGCTGGGTCTTCCGCAGGAGAGCTGGGCCTCGGTCAACCCCGACGGCGCCATCGAGCATCTGGTCGACGCCATGAACATGACCAAGAAGATGGGGGCCGAGGCCCTGTCGGGTGTGACCTATGGCGGGATCGGCGAACGCACGGGCGTGCCGCCAACCCAGTCGGAATACGACAACATCGCCCGCGCGCTGGAGGCGGCGGCAAAGCACGCCAAAAGCCTTGGCATCGACTTCGGGATCGAACCCGTGAACCGCTACGAGAACCATCTGATCAACACCGGCTGGCAGGCCAGGGAGATGATCGAGAAGGTCGGGGCTGACAATATATTCATTCATCTCGACACCTACCACATGAACATCGAGGAGAAGGGCGCGGGCAACGGGATCCTCGATGCGCGCGAGCACCTGAGGTATATCCACCTGTCCGAAAGCGACCGGGGAACGCCCGGCGAAGGCACCTGTGACTGGGACGAGATCTATGCCACGCTTGCGGCCATCGGGTTCAAGGGCGGGCTGGCCATGGAAAGCTTCATCAACATGCCGCCGCAGGTGGGCTATGGCCTGGCCATCTGGCGTCCGGTCGCCGAGTCTTTCGAAGAGGTGATGGACAAGGGCCTGCCCTTTCTGCGCAACAAAGCCGCGCAGTACCGTTTGATATGAGCCGGGAAATTTCCGAAGAGGCCCTGGCCGATCATTTGCTTGGGTTCGACCCCGCGCGGCGCATCATTTGCGCCGTGGCCGGCGCGCCGGGATCGGGGAAATCGACACTGGCCGAAGCCCTGGTCGCCCGCCTGAACGCGGCAGAACCCGGAACCGCCGAGGTCTTTCCCATGGACGGGTTCCACTACGACGACCTCTATCTTGTGCCTGCCGGACTGCGGCCGCGCAAAGGGGCACCCGACACTTTCGATGTGGGCGGGCTTGCGTCCACGCTGGCCCGGCTTCGCGCGAACGAGGAAGACAACGTGGCGGTGCCGGTCTTCGACCGCGAGATCGAGATCGCCCGCGCCGGAGCGCGGCTGATCGACCGCTCGGTCCGCATCCTTGTGGCGGAAGGCAACTATCTGTTGCTTGACAGGCCGCCATGGACGGCCCTGCGGGCGTTTTTCGACGTCACCGTGACGCTGGACGTGCCCGAAGAAGTGCTTCGCGACAGGCTCGGCGCTCGCTGGAAGGGCTTTCAGCTGAGCGCGGCCGAGATCGCGGACAAGGTGGAAGAGAACGATCTTCCGAACGGCAGGCTTGTCCGAGAGCACGGCGCGACCGCCGATTTCGTGATCCGATATCGGGATTGACCGGCGCTGGGGAAATCACAGGTCTCGATGTCGGCATAACCGACATGGACCTCCGGGCGGGGAAAGCGCCGGCGAACCCCTGGGAAATCCGCCGCATAGCGATGCGGCCCGACAATACCTGACACATCCCGTGCTGCGCTTATCGACCTTTGTGCCGGTCTCCTCGGGTCAGGATGAATGTCAAAAAGCCCCAGTGCGCAGGCGATTCACCAAAAGATCGTCGCGGAGGATTTGCTCCTCCAGAGCGGCGAGTTCGGTGATATCCCAATTGGCACTCAGATACCGGCCTTTGGCCCAGTCTGCCTGACCCGAGGATAGCCAGACGGCAAAACTGGCCGCCAGATCCGGGGTGTCGACGAGGTATTCGTGCATGTGATCCGGCATGTTCCGCCCAAGCTCGGTCGCCACGCCGCCAGGATGCATGGCAAAGCACTTTATGCCGTCTTCGCCGTGATCGCTCTGCACGAATTCGCACAGGCGATTGATCGCATGTTTCGCAGTCTGGTAGTCGGAGGCTCCGGGCATCACCAGCTGCGCGCCGATGGACGACAGCAGGATGAGGTGACCGCCGCTGCGTCCCTCCGCGGCGCGGATCCTCGCGCTTTCGATCAGGTGGGGCAGAGTGAAGCGAATGACGTGATAGCTGCCCTGCACGTTCACCTGCCAGTTTCGCCACCAGCCTTCGGGATCGCTGTCGCCGATCTTCACCCAAGGCCCAAGGTAGCCGGCATTCGCATCGGCCACGTCGATGCCGCCGAACTGCGCAACGCAATCCGCGACCGCGGCCTCGATCTCTGCCGCATCGGTGACATCGCAGACCGAATAGCTGCACTGCGTGTCCGGATTGGCCGTCGTGGCCAGTGCCTGCGTCTCCTTCAGGGCCGCCTCTGTCCGCGCGGTGAGGTAGATCGCCTTGGCCCCGGCCTCGGCAAAGGCGACGGCGGTGGCCTGGCCGATCCCGCGCGAGGCCCCGGCGATGAATACGGTCTTGCCGGCAGCACTCCCCTTCATGGCTGCACGCGGGTCGATTGCTGCATAGCGGTCGTGATGCGCCGTCAGGTCGAGGAACTGAGTTTGAATGGATGACATCGGGGACTCCTTTGCTGCTGCATACAGAGTTAGCTCTGACGGTCCATTCCTGCCTGCCTCATCCTCCACAATATCTATCAATTTCTCCGAAGTCCTGAATTATGCGCTGTGCCAGACGCAGGTCACTGATAGAACATGGCATCAAGGAGTATCCATGGACCTTTCACATCTCATCGACATGGCAACCCGCTACAACGCTGACACAATGGCAGATACTCAGCGATTGCCGCACTTGTCCGTCTATCGAAGATACGCGGTTAGCGATATCGAAGCCATGGTCTACGAGCCCGTCATATGCCTGATCCTGCAAGGAAGCAAAGTTACAGGCATCGGCGATCGGCGGGTACAGCTTCGGCCCGGCGATGCGCTGCTGGTCAGCCACGACCTGCCCGTCCTGTCCCGGATCACCGACGCGAGCGCTGAAGAACCCTATATCGCGGTGATCCTGTCGCTGGATCTCGGTCTTGCCCGCAGCCTTTACGGCCAGGTTGCCGACGCGCCCGCCTCCGCCTCCGAAGCCGAACCCCTGTCGGCCCGGCCCGCCGATCCGGCCTGGCTTGCTCCGCTGACCCGGTATTTCGAGTTGATGGACAGCCCTATGGACGCGAAGGTGCTGGGCCCGTCCACCCTGCGGGAAATCCATTACCGGCTTCTGACCTCTCCGATAGGACGCATGCTGCGCCGCCTGCTGGTCGCAGACAGCCACGCCAGCCGGATCGCAAAGGCCATCCAAACGGTCCGCGCCGATTTCCGGTCGCCGCTCAGTGTTCCGGAGCTTGCCAAAACCGCGGGTATGAGCGCGTCGTCCTTTCACGAGCATTTCAAGTCGGTCACGGGGACGACGCCGCTGCAGTATCAAAAGGACCTTCGTTTGATCGAGGCACGCGCATTGCTGGTGGAACAGGGCCAGACGGTGTCCGAGACCGCCCACGCCGTGGGATATGAAAGCGCTACGCATTTCAGCCGAGACTACAGCCGCAAGTTCGGCTTGCCCCCGAGCAGAGACGCGCGTGTCAACCTGTCCGCCCTTCAGGAAACACTGTCCGAGACAGCCAGTCGGCCGACGTCCGCCTGAGACATGAATGCCGGCAGGCATCGGCTTGTGGGGCCGCCGTTCCAGGCCAACGTGCCATGGTCGGGTGTCGACCCCCGAATGGCCGAGAGGTGCGTCAATCAACCGAATACACGCTCAAGGCCGAATGGTGCGATGCCGCCCGACGTAAGTCGGGGAGGTCACCTCCCCTCGACCTCAAGACAGGTCACTGCTGTTTATCGGGACGACCCTAACGCCCGCATCTCGGAGCGCGGGAATGCCCGCCAAAGCCAGATAACAGACGACCGAACAAGTCTTCCCGGCTTTCGGCATATCGCGAAACCAGCAACTGAAAATCGAACTCCCTCTGCAACGCTGGCCACTTGGCTGCGGGGTTATGAAGCGGCCTCCAAAAAAAAATCCGGGGCGGTCGTCGTTGTCCTCCGTTTCCCTGACAATCGCGGCGGACCCCTTCAGTGGGGGGATGATCAAATACTGTCGCCAACACCAGGCGCCGGCATGAACTGGGCCCCTTCTCTGCGAGCAGTAGCGTGTGAGGAGCAAAAAATGCCTCGTCGGCCTACCCCGCACAAACCGCAACGTTCAGCGAGCGGAAAAGACACCATACCGCCTACTCATCGTATCGGGTGAGCGTCAGATTGAACGCCGCCACAAACGGAATCACCAATTCAGGATTGCGCAGGTAGACGGCAACCGCCGAATGCCCCGGGAGCGTATCGCCACACCACGCGTATCCCTCTCGCCCGGCATGCGCATCGAGCCAGTCATACATTTGCTCGAAGGTTCGGCCGAACCCGCGTTCCGGTACATCGATGCGGAGCCGGATCGGAAAGGTCCGCTCTGCCACCCGTTTACCGTCGCTGCGGCTGCGCGTTCTCATTTGCCTCTAGAATGGAATTGTCCGCCGGTGTGGTAGAACTTGACGGCACAGCCCTCGCCTCGACCTTTGCCGCATCGTGCGGATGCAAGCGATTGCAGCGACCGGTAGAGCGGTGCCGTCGCCCCGAACCGCCGCGCCAGGTTGCTGCGCCGGTACGCTCCGCTGCGACCACAATCCCAGCAGAGCAACACGACGAAACTCACGCCCATATCGCCGATCCGCGCCGGGACCGCGCGGGCGGGCTTGGCCAATCGGGTAACCTCGCTTCGTCCGCCGGATGGTGAAAACAGGTCCATGACGTGAACAAATAGAGAACATGTGAAGCATCCCCAACATTCCTAAATGTCTAGGTTGTGTTTGCGATCGGGCGCTGCCACAGCGCCATGTCTGCACTTGAGCATGGGCGCCGTTCGCCGGTCTCGATCTCTTGCCTTGATCGCCAACGTTCCGGACTCGGGCAGGATCCTGGTGGTGGTTCTGAGTGCGCTGTGAAGATGACAAGCATCCGAACCTCCACAAGCAACCCAACAGTCGAATCCGTGCATTTTTCCGCTGGACACCCTCAAGCGGTTGGTGGTGGCTGAAGATGATGATAGCGGTCGTGGCGAGCGCGATTTCCTGGGGATTGAAGCTTTGGCGCCTGGTTCGGAATTGGCGTCATACTGGCGAAATGGGGGGAGACTATGGCTGAATTCAACACGGACGTATTGATCATCGGAACGGGGCCGGCGGGGTCGGCGACGGCGGCACTGCTGTCGAGTTACGGCGTCGAGAACGTGGTGGTGAACCGCTATCGCTGGCTGGCGAACACGCCGCGTGCGCATATCACCAATCAGCGCTGCATGGAGGTGCTGCGCGACCTCGGGCCCGAGGTGGAGGCCGAGGCCTATCTGCATGGCACCCATCAGGATCTCATGGGCGAGAACATCTTTTGCGAGAGCCTTGCGGGCGAGGAAATCGGCCGGATGAAATCCTGGGGAAAGCACCCGCTTAGCCGGGCCGCGCACCAGCTCGCCTCGCCCTGTCACATGATCGACCTGCCGCAGACCTTCATGGAACCGATCCTGTTCGGGGCGGCCTGCCGCCGTGGCACCCAGGCGCGCATGTCGACCGAGTACCTTCGTCACGAACAGGACGCCGACGGGGTCACGACGACCGTGCACGACCGGTTGTCTGGCCGCGAATACGACATCCGGTCGAAATACCTCGTCGGGGCCGATGGCGGCAATTCCCTGGTGGCCGAGCATTGCGATCTGCCGTTCGACGGGCAGATGGGGGTCGGCGGATCGATGAATATCCTGTTCCGCGCGGATCTCTCGAAATACGTCGCACACCGGCCCTCGGTGCTCTACTGGATCATGCAGCCGGGCGCGGATGTGGGCGGCATCGGCATGGGGCTGGTACGGATGGTGCGGCCGTGGAACGAGTGGCTGATCGTCTGGGGCTACGACATCAACCAACCCGAACCCGAGGTGACCGAGGCGTTCGCGACCGGCGTTGCACGGCAGCTGGTGGGCGACCCGGAGCTCGAGATCGAACTGCTGTCGGCCAACACTTGGACGGTCAACAACAAATACGCAACGCACATGCAGAAGGACCGCGTGTTCATCATGGGCGACGCGGCGCACCGGCACCCGCCTTCAAATGGCCTGGGGTCGAACACCTCGATTCAGGATGCCTTTAACCTGGCGTGGAAACTGGCCGCCGTCGTCAGGGGCCAGGCCGGCGCGGGCCTGCTCGACAGCTATTCGGAGGAACGCGCGCCGATCGCCAAGCAGATCGTGACCCGCGCGAACCAGTCGATCGAGGAATTCGGCCCGATTTTCCAGGCCCTTGGCATGACCGGCGGCACGGATATCGAGAAGATCAGGGCCGGCATGGCGGCCCGCACGGATGCCACGCCCGAGGCGGAGGCGCAGCGTGCCGCGATCCGCGAGGCCATCGCCTTCAAGAAGTACGAATTCGACGCCCACGGGGTCGAGATGAACCAGCGCTACAAATCCGGCGCCACGGTCACCGACGGTCAGGCCGAGCCGGCGTTTCAGCGGGACGCGGAATTGCACTATCAGCCGACCACATGGCCCGGCGCGCGGCTGCCGCATGTCTGGGTCTTTGACCACGATTCCGGCGAGCAGGTCTCGAGCCTCGATCTGTGCGGCCATGGCGCCTTCACGGTTTTTACCGGCATCGGGGGCGAGGCTTGGGTAGAGGCTGCCGGCGCCGTGGGTATGGAATTTGGGCTGGGGATCGCCGCCCATGTGATCGGTCCGCGGCAAGCCTATGTGGACCATGTCGGCGACTGGGCACGGGCCTCGGAGATCACCGATACCGGCTGCCTTCTGGTGCGTCCGGATCACCATGTCGCCTGGCGCGCGGACAAGATGGCGGACGATCCGGCGGGTGAGTTGCGGCGCGTGTTGACGCAGGTCCTCGCGCGTTGAGGGTCCGTCGACCACCCGTTTGGCCTATGCGTTGAACGTGACCCTCCACTGTTTCAGCGTCGCCTGGAGGTCGGATTTTATCCTGTCATACCGGGTGCTTGGCACCGGGACCGAGAGCGCGTAGATCTCTCCGCCCGGATCGACGATGGCAAAGCCGGCCGCGCAAATCCCCTCGGTGTGTTCGTTTTCGTCCGTGGCGAGATCCCCTGCGCGGATCAGGTCGATCTCTTTCAGCAGGTCCGTCAGAGGCGCGCCCGGGCGGCCCTCTGCCTCGAACTCGGCAATGATCAGTTTCGCCGCCTGCGCTGGGTCGAGGCAGGACAGCGCGGCCTTGCCGTTGGCGGTCGTCGTGAGCGGAAACCGCTCGCCGATGCTCGAGACCGTGCGCAGACGCTGACGGCCGACGATCTGATCGACGAACAGCATCTTACCGCCGTCGAGCACCGCCAGATCCACGGTCTCTCCGGTCGCCTCGGCGATGCCTTGCATCAGCGGGCGCAGCCGGTCCCGCGCATCGCGCGCCGAGGCCTGGGCAAGGGTCTGGATTTGCGGCCCGAGCCTGATTCCCCCGTTGCCGGAATCGGTGGTCACGAAGCCCTCGGAGCCTAGCGCGCTGACGATGCGCTGTACCGTAGAACGGGGCAGCTTCACCTTGCGCGCGATCTGACCAAGGCTCAATCCGCCGGTGTCCTCGGCCAGGGTGGCCAAGATATCCGCCGCCCGGGAAATCACCTGAATCCCCTGATTTTTATGATCCTTTTGGACGTTCATTCCGAACCCGCAAACCTTCCGGAAACCACACAGCGGTCGCCTGACGCTAAACTGCACCATGAGGAAAATCAAGGATTGACCGCAATACGGTACATATGCACCATGATGCGAAACATAACGAAGACGCTTGGGAGGATACGATGGTCACCATTCGCGGCATCGAGTTTCAGGGCAATACCGACAACGACATGGGGCTGGAGTTCTACAACCTCAGCCACCGCTACGGGTTCCAGTGTCCGAACTGGCCGTATTTCCGCGACGTGCAGATCGAGCGGATGCATTACATGGCCAAGTCCGGCGTGCTGAGCCAGACGCTCACCACGACGATGCATGTCACCACGCATATCGATGCACCGGCGCATGTGGTGCAGGGCACGCCGTTCATCGACGAGGTGCCGCTGCCGCACTTCTTTGGGTCCGGGCTGGTGGTGTCGATCCCCAAGAAGAAGTGGGAGCAGATCACCGCCGACGATCTGGAGGCCGCCTGCGGCCATGCAATCCGCAGGAACGACGTGCTGATCATCAACACCGGCTGGCATCATCAGTATGAGGACGGCGATTACTTTACGCATTGTCCGGGGCTTGTGCCATCTGCCGGAGAGTGGATGGTGGAGAAGGGGATCAAGGTCGTGGGCCATGACACACAAGCCAATGACCATCCGCTGGCGACCGCGATCGGGCCTCACAGGAACGGGCCGCTGCACCCGCATCTTGCCGAGGAATACAAGGACTGGTCGGGCGGGATTGCTTGGGACGAAGCCTTTCCCGAGTGGGAGCCGGTGCACCGGATCCTGTTCAACAACGGCATTCTGGGCATCGAGAACGTGGGCGGCGATCTGGATGCGGTGACCGGCAAGCGCGTGACCTTCGCCTTCTTCCCGTGGAACTGGGACCGCGGCGATGGCTGCATTATCCGGTTGGTGGCGATGGTCGACAAGGCTCAGCAGTACCGGATCGAGGCCGGCGAGGCGTTCTGATCGGTGCCCGGGCCCGGTGGAGGGCTCTTGTCGGACACCGACATCGGCTTGAGGGAGATCGCGGACATGCTGATCAAACGTTTCGAGGACGCTGTGCCCTATGAGGCTCCCAATCACTGGGGGGTCACGGGGCTGCGGCTGCAAGGGTTCGAGGACGGCGGGCCGGAAAACCAGTGGGTCGGGTTCAGCCAGTTTCTGCCCGGCGGCGGCGCGGGGCCGGATTCGACGCCGTTCGAGAAGATCTATGTCGTGCTGGACGGCGAGATGACCATCGAGTGGGACGGCAAGACGGAGGTCTTGCGCGCGATGGACAGCTGCACTGTGCCGCCCGGCCAGGTGCGTCGGATCGAAAACAAGTCGAACCACGTCTGCAAGATGCTGGTGGTGATCCCCTATCCCGACGGAGGGCGTCCGAAATGAGCCTCGACAATCCACTGTCGTTCTTCGACGTCTCGGGCAAGGTGGCGCTGATCACCGGCGCCTCGGGCGCCTTTGGTGCCGTCGCCGCGCGGTGCTTGTCGGGGGCTGGCTGCAGGGTCGCGCTGGCGGCGGGCAATGCCGAGGCGATGGCCGAGGTGGCCGCAGGCTGCAAGGGCGAAACAGTGCAGATCAACGCCCGGCCGGACAGCGAAGCGGCCTGCGACGATCTGATCGCAAAGACCGTCGAGGCGTTCGGGCGGATCGACATCCTCGTCGTCGCGTCCGGCATGAACAAGGTCGCCAAGATCGACGAGATGGAAGCCGGGACCTTCGACGCGGTGATGGACGCCAATGTCACGCAAAGCTGGCTGATGGCGCGGGCGGCGACCAGGCAGATGAAGGCGCAAGGCGACGGGGGCAAGATCGTGCTGATGTCCTCGGCGCGCGGGCTGTTGGGGCATCCGGCGGGCTACACCGCCTACTGCGCCTCGAAGGCGGCGGTGGACGGGATCACCAAGGCGCTGGGTTGCGAGCTCGGCCCGACCGGCATCACCGTGAACGCCATCGCGCCGACGGTGTTCCGTTCGCCGCTCACGGCCTGGATGTTCGGCGACGACGACAACGCCAAGGCGGTGCGCAGCGGGTTTCTGGCCCGGGTCCCGAAGGGCCGGTTGGGCGAGCCGGAGGACCTCGCCGGGCCTCTGTTGTTCCTGGCCTCGAAAGCGTCGGATTTCTACACCGGACACATCCTTTACGCCGATGGGGGCTATACCGCCGGATGACGCGCATCGCCGTCATAGGGGGCGGTCTAATGGGCCACGGCATCGCGCTGACATTCGCGCGGGCGGGCCACGGCGTCTCGGTGGTGGACCCGGCGCCCGAGATGCTGGAAAGCGTTCCGGCGCGGGTGGCGGAGAGCCTGGCGCTGCTTGGCGCCGAGCAGGCAGAGATCGACGCCGCCCTGGCCCGGCTCACCCTCTGCCCCTCCCTCCCCGATGCGGTGGCGGCTGCCGATGTCGTCTTCGAGGCCGCACCGGAGAAGCTCGAGCTCAAGCAGGCGATCTTTGCAGAGATCGAAGGCCATGCGCCTTCGCAGGCGATTCTCGCCTCGAATACCTCCGTCATCCAGATCTCGAAGATCATGGGCGGCCTCGAAACGCGCCATCGCGCGCTCGGCACGCATTGGTGGAACCCGCCGCATATGATCCCGCTGGTGGAGGTTGTGAAGACCGAATGGACCGACCCCGCCCTGGCAAGGGCCATGTTCGACCTGCTGGCCGGGGCCGGCAAGACCCCGGTGATGGTCGAAAAGGACGTGCCCGGCTTCATCGGAAACCGGCTGCAGCACGCGCTCTGGCGCGAGGCCGTGAGCCTCGTGGAAAATGGCATTTGCAGTGCAAAGGCCGTGGACGACGTGGTCAAGGCCAGCTTCGGGCGGCGGCTCGCGGTGCTGGGGCCGCTGGAGAATGCCGACCTCGTGGGCATCGAGCTCACGCAGGACATCCACAAACAGGTGCTTTTCGATCTCGACGCGCGGCCCGCGCCCTCGCCCTATCTGCAAGAGCTCCGCGACCGGGGTCGCACGGGAATGGCCGTGGGGGCTGGATTTAGGGATTGGGAAAACGGCGATCTCGCTGCTACCAAGGAGAGGGTCGCGGATCACCTGAGAAAACTAGAGGCAATCTTGCCCGACGGATCCGGACACATGGGAGGAGAGACATGAAGACGACGACACGGCGCCAGCTATTGGGTGGACTGGCCGCGGGAGTTGCGACCCCGGCGATCCTGCGCAGCACGCGCGCCTACGCGCAGAGCCCGACGATCAAGGTGGGATTCGTGACGCCCTCGACCGGGCCGTTGGCCGGGTTCGCGGAGGCGGATGACTACATCTTGGAAGGCCTGCGCGCGCATTTCGCAGGCGGCGTGATGAACAACGGCAAGTCCTACAATATCGAGATCATCAAGAAGGACAGCCAGTCGAACCCGAACCGGGCTGCCGAGGTCGCGGCCGACCTGATCCTGGGCGACGAGGTCGACATCATCACCGCCGCGGCGACGCCCGACACCACCAACCCGGTGGCCGATCAGGCCGAGATCAACGAGGTGCCCTGCATCACCACCGACGCGCCCTGGCAGCCCTATTTCTTTGGCCGCGGCGGCAATCCGGCGGAGGGGTTCCAGTACACCTATCACTTCTTCTGGGGGCTCGAGGACGTCATCGCCAACTTTACCGGGCTCTGGAACGACAGCGGCGTTGCGAAAAAGGTCGGCGGTCTGTTCCCGAATGACGCCGACGGCAACGCCTGGGGCGACCCGGAGCTTGGCCTGCCGAAGCCGCTGGCCGCGCAGGGGTTCGAGCTGACCGATCCGGGCCGGTTCCAGCCGCTGAACGACGATTTCTCGAACTATATCGGTGCGTTCAAGGATGCGGGGTGCGAGATCGTGACCGGCGTGATGATCCCGCCGGATTTCGGCACGTTCTGGTCCCAGGCGGCGCAGCAGGGGTTCCGGCCCAAAGTGGCGACGATCGGCAAGGCGCTGCTGTTCCCGTCGGCCATCGAGGCCCTGGGAGACCGGGGCATCGGGTTGACGACCGAGATCTGGTGGTCGCCGAACCATCCGTTCAATTCGTCACTGACGGGGATTTCCGCGGGCGACCTGGCGGGCGGGTATTCCGCCGCGACCGGGCGGCCCTGGACCCAGCCCATCGGGTTCAAGCATGCGCTCTTCGAGGTGGTGGCGGACGTCGTGTCGCGCGCCGAGGATCTCGACGACTACGAAGCGATCGCCGCGGCGATCAAGGGCACCGACATGTCGACCATCGTGGGCGAGGTGAACTGGGCCACCGGGCCGGTGCCGAACGTGTCGAAGACGCCGCTGGTGTCGGGGCAGTGGCAGAAGAGCGGGGACGTTGTCGAGCTGGTGATCACCAATAACAGCCACGCCCCAGAGATCCCGGTGGGCGGCGAGTTGCAGCTGTTGAGCTGAGGCACGGGTCTTGTCCGCCATTCTGTCGATTTCCGGCCTGCGGAAGAGCTTTGACGCCGTTGTCGTCGCTGATGACACGACCTTTGATGTCAGGAACGGCGAGGCGTTGGGGATTCTGGGGCCGAACGGGGCGGGCAAGACCTCTCTTTTCAACCTGATCACCGGGGCGCTGAAGCCCGATGCCGGGCGGATCGCCTTCGCGGGCGAGGACATCACCGGGTTTTCGGCCGCCGCGCGGTGCAAGCACGGCATCGCGCGGTCGTTTCAGATCCCGCAGCCCTTCGGCGGGATGACGGTGTTTGAGAACGCTTTGGTCGGGGCCACGCAAGGCGCCGGGATGCATGGGGCCGAGGCGGAGGAGCATGCGCTCGACGTCTTGCAGCAAACCGGGTTGATGCCGAAGGCCAACCTGCGCGCCGGAGCGTTGTCTCTGCTGGAACGCAAGCGGCTGGAACTGGCGCGGGCGCTGGCAGCCAGACCGCGGCTGTTACTGCTGGACGAAATCGCCGGCGGGCTGACCGATGCCGAATGCGTGGAACTGATCGACACGATCAAGCGCATCCATGCCAGCGGTACCACGATCATCTGGATCGAGCATGTGCTTCACGCGCTCTTGGCCGTCGTCGAGCGGGTGATCGTGATAGATTTCGGCAAGCAAATTGCCGAGGGCGACCCGAACACGATCATGGAGCTGCCCGAGGTCAAGGAGATCTACCTGGGGATCGATGCCGATGCCTGAGGTTTTGTCCCTAAACGCGCTCGATGCGCGCTACGGCGACTTCCAGGCTTTGTTCGGGGTCGACATGACGCTGGCCGAGGGCGAGGTCATCGCAATCATCGGCGCCAACGGGGCGGGCAAGACGACGATGCTGCGCTCGATCTCGGGACTTCTGAAGAACAAGCCCGGACAGATCGTCTATCGCGGCCGGCCCATCGGCGGCCTGCGCGCCGATGTGGTGGCTCACTTGGGCATCGCGCTGGTGCCCGAGGGACGGCAATTGTTCCCGTCCTTGTCCGTAGAGGAAAACCTGCTGCTGGGCGGCAAGGTCGGGCGGCCGGGGCCCTGGTCGCTGGAAAAGGTCTATGACCTGTTCCCGATCCTGAAGGAGCGGCGCCGTCAGGCCTCGACCTCGCTGTCGGGCGGGCAGCAGCAGATGGTGGCAATCGGCCGGGCGCTGATGGCGAATCCGGACCTGGTTATGTTTGATGAGATCAGCCTCGGGCTCGCCCCGGTGGTGATCAAGTCGATCTACGACGCGCTGCCCGGCATTGTCGGCGAGGGCATGACCGCGATGATCGTCGAGCAGGATATCCTGAAGGCGCTGTCGGTCTCGTCCCGTGTCTATTGCCTGCAAGAAGGCCGCGTGTCGCTGGAGGCGCGGACCGAGGACGTGACCCACGACCAGATCACCCAGGCCTATTTCGGGGTCGTGGCATGATCGAGTGGGTCGGCGCCATCGTGCAGGGCACGCTGTTGGGCGGGCTTTACGCCCTGTTTGCCGCCGGTCTCAGCCTGATCTTCGGGGTGATGCGGCTGGTGAATATCGCCCATGGCGACCTGATCGTGCTGGCGGCCTATCTTGGGCTGTCGACGACGTTGATGTTGGGCGTGCATCCGTTCGTGGCGCTGATCGTGGTGATGCCTCTCATGGCGGCGATCGGCTATGCTCTGCAGCGCGGGGTGCTGAACCGGACTTTGGGACCGGATATCCTGCCGCCCCTGCTGGTAACCTTCGGGTTGTCGGTGATCCTGCAGAACGCGCTGCTCGAGGGCTTCACCGCCGATCCGCAAAAACTGAACGGCGGGGCGATCGAGACGGCGAGCCTGGCGGTCGGAGGCCTGGCGGTGGGCGTTCTGCCCCTGTTGACCTTCGCCATCGCGGTCGCCGTGATCGCCGGGCTGCAATGGGTCTTCTACGCCACCGCCCTTGGCCGTGGATTCCGGGCGGTGAGCGACAACCAGGACATCGCCCAGATCATGGGGCTCAACAAGGCGCATGTCTTCGGCCTGGCCATGGCGCTGGCGCTGGCGGTGACGGCCATTGCCGGGATCCTTCTGGGCATGCGCACCAGCTTTGACCCGGCGATCGGCGGTGGCCGGCTGATCTTCGGCTTCGAGGCGGTGATCATCGGCGGCCTGGGCAATCTGTGGGGCACGCTCGCGGGCGGCGTGATTCTGGGCGTGGCGCAGACGCTGGGCGCCAAGATCGACCCGGGCTATCAGGTGCTGGCCGGGCATATCGCGTTTTTGGTGGTGCTGGCCGTGCGGCCCAATGGGCTGTTCCCGAGGGTCGAGCATTGAGCGCCCGTGTCACCCGCTCGACCCGCGCATCGCGCGTTGGGACGGTCGTGGCCGCGCTGGCGCTGCTCGTGCTGGCCGCCGCGCCCTGGTGGGCGGGCCGGGCGGACATGCGGTTGATGGGCGAGATATACCTGTATCTCTCGCTCGCCTGTCTTTGGAACCTGATGGCGGGCTATGCGGGGTTGGTGTCGGTCGGGCAGCAGGCGTTTGTGGGCTTCGGCGGCTATATGCTGTTTGCGCTGACGATCTTCGGCGGGTTGCATCCGATCGCGGCGATCCTTGCCGCGGGGCTGCTCGCCGCGATGCTTTCGGTTCCCATCGCCACGCTGATCTTCCGCCTCAAAGGCGCCTATTTCGCCATCGGCACCTGGGTTATCGCCGAGGTGTTCCGATTGAGTTTCGCCCAAATCCAGGCGTTGGGTGGCGGGTCGGGTTCGTCGCTGCCGGTGGGCGTCGTCAAGTCGCTGGCCGCGTCGCGCTCGGGCCGCGAGGCGTTGAGTTACTGGCTGGCTCTGGGAGCCGCGGTCATCGTGATCCTGTCGGTCTACCTCTTCCTGCGCTCGCGCAGGGGGCTGGCGCTGACCGCGATCCGCGACAGCGAGGTGGCGGCAAGCGGTCTGGGTATCGATATCTGGCGCACCAAACTGGAGGTCTATGTCGTCACATCCGCCTTCACGGCGGTGATCGGCGGGCTGATCTTCTCGCAGAAACTGCGGATCTCGCCGGATGCGGCGTTCAGCGTCAACGACTGGACGGCGTTTGTGATCTTCATCGTGGTGATCGGCGGGATCGGCACGCTGGAAGGCCCGATCATCGGAACGCTCGTCTTCTTCGCCCTGCGCGAGACGCTGGCCGATTTCGGCACGATCTATCTGATGGTGCTGGGGCTGGTCGCCATCGTGGTGATGCTGAAGGCGCCCAAGGGGATCTGGGGCCTCGTCCGCGACCGCTTCGATCTGGAACTTTTCCCGCTGAGCTACCGCGTCCGCAAAAGGGACTGAGACATGGCCAGGCAAAAGACGATCATCACGTGCGCTGTGACAGGGGCGATCCATACGCCGACCATGTCGGACGCGCTGCCCTACACCTATGACGATATCGCCGCCCAGGCGGTGGAGGCGGCGGAGGCCGGGGCGTCTATCCTTCATTTGCATGCGCGCAATCCCGAGACGGGCGCGCCGTCGGTCGACCCGGGCGACTTCGCGCCGTTCCTGCCACGGATCAAGCAGGCAACCGACGCGGTGGTGAACATCTCGACCGGCGGCTCGCTGACGCTGTCGATCCAGGACCGGATCAAACCGGCGGCGACGTTCAGCGCCGAGATGTGTTCGATGAACATGGGATCGATGAACTTCTCGTTCCATCCGTTGGCCAGGCGGTACGAGAGCTGGAAATTCGATTGGGAGAAGGATTACGTCGCGGGGTCCGACGCCTTTATATTCCGCAACACATTCCGCGACATCGAAGAGGCGGCCACGACGCTCGCTCCGCACGACATCAAGTTCGAGCATGAATGCTATGACGTCGGGCATCTCTACAACCTGAAATTCTGCATGGACATCGGCCTCTTCAAGGCGCCGGTTTTCCTACAGTTCGTGATGGGCATCCTTGGCGGCATCGGGGCGGACGTGGAGAACCTGATATTCATGAAGAAGACCGCAGATAAGCTCTTCGGCGACCGCTATCGGTGGTCGATCCTGGCCGCCGGGGCGGCGCAGATGCCGATGGCGACCACCGCCAGCCAAATGGGCGGCAACGTCCGCGTCGGGCTGGAGGACAGCCTGTTCATCTCGCGCGGGCAGCTTGCCGAGTCGAACGCCCAGCAGGTCGCCAAGATCAGGCGTATTATCGAGGATCTCGGGTCGGAGGTCGCAACACCGGACGAGGCGCGGGAGATCCTTGCGCTGAAGGGCGGCGATCGGGTGAATTTCTAGCGATGAACGTGCTCTGGATCATGGCCGACCAGCTGCGGTTCGACTATCTCGGCTGCTACGGCGCCAGCCATATCGACACGCCGAACCTCGATTGGCTGGCGTCGCAGGGCATGCGGTTCAACAAGGCCTATGTCCAGTCGCCGGTCTGCGGGCCCAGCCGGATGAGCTTTTACACCGGGCGCTATGTGCGCAGCCATGGCGCGACGTGGAACGGTTTTCCGCTGCGGGTTGGTGAACCCACGCTGGGCGAGCATTTGCGCGAAGTGGGCGTGAAATGCGCGCTGGTGGGCAAGACGCACATGATCCCGGATCGCGCAGGCATGGCGCGTCTGGGGATCGAACCCGAAAGCACCATCGGCGCCTTGGTCAGCGAATGCGGGTTCGAGGTCTTTGTGCGTGACGACGGCACCAACCACAGCGACTATCCTGGCCGCCACGCCGAGGACTATGACCAGTATCTGCGCGACCATGGGATGGACGGCGACAACCCGTGGGAGGAATGGGCCAACACCGCCATCGGCCCCGACGGCGAGTGGCGCTCTGGTTGGTTGCTCGAAAACGCGCCGCTCGCGGCGCGGGTTCCGAAAGAGCACTCCGAGACCGCGTGGCTGACGACGCGGGGGATCGAATTCATCGAGGCGCAGGGCGATCAGCCCTGGCTGTGCCATCTGAGCTATATCAAGCCGCACTGGCCCTACCTGGCTCCGGCGCCCTACAATGCGATGTATGGCGCAGACGATCTGCCGCCGGTGAACCGCCACGCGCGCGAGCGCCAGACCGACCATCCGCTGATGCAGGCCTGGACGTCGATGCGCGTCAGCCAGAGTTTTTCACGCGACGAGGTCCGCGACATGGTGGGCCCGGCCTATATGGGACTGATCAAGGAACTTGACGACCAGCTTGGCCGGTTATTTTCGTACCTCAGCGAAAGCGGGCGGATGGACGACACGATGATCGTGTTCTGTTCCGACCATGGGGACAATATGGGCGATCACTGGATCGGCGAGAAGGACCTGTTCTACGACTGCTCCGCGCGCATTCCGCTCTTGGTCTACGACCCGCGGCGGCCGGCAGACGCAACGCGCGGCGCCACATCGGACTCGCTGGTCGAGGGCATCGACCTGACGCCCACGTTTCTTGACTTTTTCGGGGCTGCGCCGAAGCCGCATATCCTGGAGGGCCGGTCGCTGCAGCCGATTTTGCACGGCGAAAACCCGGACTGGCGCAGCTACGCGGTGTCGGAATACGACTACGCCACGCGCGACGCGCGGCGCCCCGCGGGTGTCGATCAGGCCGACGCGCGGCTGGTGATGATCTTCGACGGGCGCTGGAAATACATCCATGCCGAGACCTTCCGCCCGATGCTCTTCGATCTGCAGACGGACCCGGGCGAGCTCAACGACCTGGGCGCCGACCCGGCCTACACGCACGAGATCGAGCGCCTGCGCGAGGCGCATTTCGACTGGGCGCGGCGCCATCATGCGCGCATCACGCTGCCGGCGGAAACCATCGAAAAGATGACCGACGCCCGGGAACCGCCGGGTATACTGATCGGGTACAAGGACACCGACGAACTGGTCGAGGACGGG
Source organism: Rhodobacter sp. (assembly GCA_030065095.1). Lineage (GTDB taxonomy): Bacteria > Pseudomonadota > Alphaproteobacteria > Rhodobacterales > Rhodobacteraceae > JASJCA01. The sequence continues at coordinate 183,210 of JASJDP010000016.1, read as the reverse complement.
CTGAACCCGCCCGATCATGTCAGGCACTAAAGGACAATCAGGGAGGAAACGATGTCCAGACACTTCATTGCCGGCGCGATCGCCGTGCTCAGCCTGGCGGTCGGCGCCCAGGCGCAGACCATCCTGACCGCCGAGACGGCCTCGCCCAATACCGCGCCCGGCATCTCGATCATCTCGCTGTCGGAGGCCGCCGCCAAGGCGGGGGTCGCCGATATCCAGGTCACGTCGGGCCAGACCCTGACGAACTCGGTCCAGAATGTCGCCGAAGGCAAATCGGACATCGCCGCGGCGCCCTTCATCCTGCCGTTCCTGCTGTCGCGCGGGGTCGGCCCCTATGCCAGCCTGGGCAAGGAAAAGGGCGCGGAACTGGTCCAGAATCTGGCGGTGCTCTACACCTACCGGATTTCGGTTCAGGGCCTCTATGCCTATGACAGCGCAGGGATTTCCGGCTGGGACGGGCTGGAAGGCAAGACCATCTTCAACGGCCCGCCGCGCGGTGCGGCACTGACCAACGCACGCCTGCTGATCAAGCTCAACACCGGCATGGAAGAGGGCAAGGGCTATACCGGCGTCCAGGTGAATTGGGGCCAGGCGGTCAAGACGATCCAGGACGGTTCGGCCGACGCTTTCGTACTGCCGCAGGCCTTCCCCGACCCGCGGGTCACGGCGGCACTCGCCTCGGGCGACATGACACTCTGGTCGGTCCCGAAGGACGTCTATGAAGGCGAGGCCTTCGCCAATGTCGCCAAGATCCCCGGGACGGTACCGGTGGAGCTGGCGATCGCGGATATGGGCTATGGCGACGGTGTCACCGTCGTTTCAGAGGACGACATGTTCCGCGGCCCTGGCACCGTCGGCGGCGACATCGTCAACACCTCGATGGATTTCGACCTGGCCAAGGCGCTGACCGCGGCCTTCATCGCCAATCTCGACGATATCTACCGCGCCAAGGCTCCGTTCATGCCCAATGTCTGGCATGGCGAGACCGATCCGGCGCTGACGGATATGTGCGGCAACAACCCGATCAAGTACCACCCCGGCGCCGTCGCCGCCTGGGAGGAAGCGGGGTACACCATTCCCGACTGCGCGAAGTAGCCTTCAACCTTTGCCCGGGCGGCCGCATCGCCCGGGCGCTTCCCTGCGCCGAAAGGTCCGGCGGATGACCGACGCACCCGATCAAACGACGGCCAAGCCCGATTTCGGCTTGCGCTTTGTCTACGTCTTGACCGTGGCGATGGTGCTGATCGGCCTCTTGAACTCGACCCCGGGCATTCCGGGCTACGACGCCTGGGCCAGCAGCATTCTCGGGCAAGAAGGCGCGACCTTCCGCAAGTTTCCCTATGAATGGTTCTATCCGTGCTTCTTTGCACTGATGATGCTGATCGTCGCGCTGAAGCATTCGATGTGGCGCGACTGGAAGCACCGCCGGCTGCGGAAGCGGCGGTTCGGGCTTTTCCTGGACATCGCCCTGGTGGTCACCGCCTTTACGGTCGCGCTGACCTATCTGATCGAGAACGAGGCGATCTGCCTGGTCGATCAGATCACCGGAGACCGCGCACGGCTGATCGCCGAAAGCCTGGCCTCGGCTAAGGAGTTTGCCGAGTCGCTGGGGCTCGATCCGCCGACCACCGTCGAAGATCCGCAATGCGTGAACACCACCGGCGGCTGGTTGGTGCTGATTGTGGGCCTCGCGATCGTTGTGTTCCTCAGCTACAACGTGAAGGTCTGGGGCTTGCCGCTGGTGCTGGTGGCGATTCTGATCTCGGCCTACACGATCCTGACCGTCCTGGTGTGGTACTTCTATGGCGCCGAGGACATCAACAAATACTTCGTGACGAAACTGGCGGGCGAGCCGCGGATGCTGGCCGACGGCAGGCCGCGGGTCCATGACGTCTTGGTCAACAATTCCTCCGGTCTGCTGGGCCGGTTCATGGACATCATCCTCAACACGATCTTTCCCTATCTGGTGCTGGGCGCGCTCTTCGGCAGTTCGGCGGGCGGCAGATCGCTGATCAAGCTCGCCTTCCGCTGGACAAGGCACCTACGCGGCGGGCCGGCGCATGCCGCCATCGTGTCCTCGGCGATGTTCGGCACGATTTCGGGCGGGCCGATCGTCAACGTGCTGTCCACGGGCGTTCTGACGATTCCGATGATGCTGAAACGCGGGTTTTCCAAGGTCTTCGCGGGCGGGGTCGAGGCGGCGGCCTCGTCCGGCGGGTCGATCATGCCGCCGGTCATGGGCGTCGCGGCCTTCGTTCTGGCCTCGCTGACCGGGGTGCCATATTCCAGCGTTATCGTGGCCGCGATCATCCCCGCCCTGGCCTATTTCTTCTGCCTGTTTCTGTCGGCAGTGTTCCAATCGCGCAAACAGAACATCGAGGCCATCGGCGAGATCACCGACGAGATGCACCTGAACCGTCAGGACATGCTGAACCTGATGATGATCTTCGGGCCGATCCTGGTGATCCTGGCTTTGCTGTTGACCCCGAAGGACGCCGTCGGCTGCGGGGTATTGGGCGGCATATTTGGGGCCGAGCGCATATTCACCGATGCCGGGTGCCAGGTGCAAAGCCTCAGCTGGTACCAGCAGATGGTGCAGAATTCGGCCGGCGCCGCGGGCACCGCGGGCTGGTGGGCGGTGATCGTGCTGTTGGGGCTGTTGTTCGTCGACCCCGAGGTGCGCGCGCGGCCGCGCAAGATCGTCGATGCGCTGAGCCAGGCGGGGATCCTGATCTCGACGCTTTATCTGATGTTCCTCGCCGTCTCGATCATCGACTTCTGCCTGTCGTTCACCGGCCTTCCCGTTTTCCTTTCGCTCGACGTGCTGGCCTGGCTCAACAGACTCGATCTGGGAGCCGGAGGCTCGATCCTGTTTCAGTTCATCGCACTGTTCCTGACCATGGCGCTCGCGGTGCTGCTGGGCATGGGCATGCCCGCGGTTCCGGCCTATATCAATGCGGCCCTGCTGATGGGGCCGGTCCTGGCCGGGCTTGGCCTGTCGATCTTTACCGCGCATATGTTCATCTTCTACTTCGCCGTCGCCAGCGCGATCACGCCGCCGGTGGCGCTGGCGGCCTTCGCGGCCTCGACGATTACCAAGGCCGAACCGATGGCCACCGGGTTCTCGGCGGTGAAATCCGGCGTCGTGATGTTCGTCGTGCCGTTCGTCTTTGCGATGTACCCCGAGATACTGCTGATCCCCGAGGCGATCCTGGACCCGGCGGGAACCGGCGGCTCGGGCGGCTATTTGCCCGGCTATGACGGCACCCTGCATTGGGGCGCTCTGGCGCTGATCCTGGCGCGCATGCTGCTGGCTTTCTACCTGCTGTCTTCGGCGCTGGCCGGTTTCGACCGTCGCGCGCTGAGCTGGTGGGAGATTGCCCTGCGGCTGGGGCTGGCTGTTCTGGTCATGACCCGGATCGAGGCGCTCTACGTCGGCGCGGCGGTGATCGCGATTGTGGTGATGGCCGCCAACCGCATGACGTCACGCCCCCGCAGCGCAGGCGCCTGAGCCCAGGCGAAGAAAGGCCACTGCATGACCAAACGACCGAATTTCCTGTTCATCATCACCGATCAGCACCGGGCCGATCACCTTGGGTGCTATGGCAACCCGATTGTCCGGACGCCCAATATCGACAGCCTCGCCGCCCGCGGCACCCGATGGGACCGGTTTTACGTGGCCAACCCGATCTGCATGCCGAACCGGGCGTCGATTATGACCGGACGGATGAGTTCGGTCCACGGCGCACGGCACAACGGTGTGCCCCTGTCGAAGGACCACACCACCTTTGTCGAACTACTGCGCGACGCCGGTTACCGGACAGCCCTGATCGGCAAGTCGCATCTACAGAGCTTCAGCGGGCTGCCGCCGAAAAAGACCTATGAACCGCAGCCGGGCCTCACGGTCCCGAGCGCGCATCTGCGGGATGCGGTGAAGAACAATCGCCATTCCCCTGACTACGACCTCGAGGTCGCGCCAAAATGGGACACGCCGCTGTCTGAGCGGACCGGCGGCGATTTCTACGGGTTCGAGCATGTCGAGGTGGTGGCCAGCCACGGGGACACTGCTTCGGGCGACTACCTGCTATGGGCCCGCAGCCAGCGGCCCGATTTCGATGATCTGCGCGGCAAGGACAACGCGCTGCCCGACAACCGGATCAACGCCCCGCAGGCCTGGCGCACGGCGGTTCCGGAAGAGCTCTACTCGACCGCCTGGATCGCCGGCCGGACCGAGGCCTGGCTGGCCGATCGGGCGCAACGGGACCAGCCGTTCTTTGTGCAGATGTCCTTTCCCGACCCGCATCACCCGTTCACGCCGCCCGGGCGCTACTGGGACATGTACGATCCCGCCGATATCCCGTTGCCGAAGTCCTTCGGACAGGGCGACCTGCCGCCGATCCGGGCCATGCAGGCAGCGCTGGAGGCCGGAACCGACCCCAGAAACACCCAAGACCCCTTTGCCGTCACGGAAGACGAGGCGCGGGCGATCATCGCCCTGACCTACGGCATGATCACGATGATCGACGACGCCATCGGCCGGGTGCTGCGGCGGCTCGAGGCGCTGGGTCTGGCCGAGGACACGGTGGTGATCTTCACGACCGACCACGGCGACTACATGGGCGATCACGGGCTGATGCTGAAGCTGCTTCTGCATTACCAGGGCCTGATCCGCGTGCCGTTCATCTGGTCCGATCCTGCGGCCGTGGCGGCCGGGGATGTCGACACCGGCCTGGCCTCGTCGATCGACATCTCGGCGACGATCCTGGGCCGGGCCGGCATTCAGCCCTACCACGGCATACAAGGCCGCGACCTGCTGAACACCGATCCGCCGGAGGCCGTCATCGTCGAGGAAGACAGCCAGCGCACGATGATCGCATACGAACGTCGGCAGCGGGTGCGGACCGTGGTGACGGACCGCTACCGCATGTCGCTGCGCGAGGGCGAGGCGTGGCACGAGCTTTACGATCTTTCCGCCGACCCCGACGAGCTCATAAATCTCTATGACCGGCTGTCCGCCCAGGCCACGCGCCATGCCCTGACCGAGATCATGCTGAGGCGGATGATCGACCTGCAGGACCGATCACCGCTGCCCGCCTACATGGCGTAGGCTGTGCTGCGCAGCTTTTGCGTTCGTTCACCGGGGCGCGCGATAGAGCCCCTCGGATTTCAGGATATCGATATAGTCCGCCTCGCGGTGCATCGCGCGGACCACAGAGGGGCGCTCTGAGATGCGCGCCTGATGGGATTGGATATTCGGGAATTCGTCGCCGGGAAATCCGACGCCGGTGATCCGCCACCAGGCCCAGAACAGATATCCGTCGACGATCGACCACCGGTCGCCGTACCACCACGGGCCGTTCGCAAGCCTCTCGTCGATCATCGCCGCCATCGGTTTCATCGCCGCCATGCCCGTCGGGCGCACGGTGTCGAACGACAGCGCCTTGTCCTCGATGAACTTGACCGGCATCGCGATGCGCGTGACCAGCGGGTGGATCGTTGCCGAGAAGAAAGCGAGATCGGCGATCTGGCGATGCCTCTCGAGATCGTCGGAGACCGGCGGCAACAGCCCGGCGTCCGGATAGGTCCGGTGCAACCAGCTCAGGATGGCGACGTTTTCGGTGAGCGGCGCGCCATCGATCAACAGCGTCGGCACCTTGCCCTTGGGATTGAGCTTCAGGAACTCCGGCGAGTTCTGCTGGTTGGCGGCCGTGCGCACAAGCTCGGTGCTGAAGGGCACCCCGATTTCCTCCAGCGCGATCGTCGGGACCCGCGCACAGGTCATCGGAGCAACAAAGAGTGTCAAGTCGGGCACGCCAGACCTCCTTTACCGGGTTCGGAACGCGATGTCGCCAAACATCGCCCCACATCGCCGCGGCCCCGGGACGTACCGCGGATTTTTTGTGGCTGAGGGTAAGCTAACCGGGAAATCATTGCTGGCAACCGGGCCGTTGGACTTCCGGAAAACAAAGCGAGGGGTTTTATGCGCGTGCGGACTTGCAGAACGAGTCCGTCAGTCCCGACTTTCGGCGCATGCATTGCGCGCCGTATCGACGCCAAGGCCTTCAAGTAATCGCCACCGACAGCGCGCCGAAGCAAACGCCTGCGGGCCACAAAGGGTCAATTGACTGAGATCGAAAAGCAAATCGGCGCGCTCTTGGGCCGCCATCATTGCATCCTACGAAAGAATGATCGCCGAATTGAAGAGAGACAAGGCCAGAATGGAGGAGAGAGAGGTTGCTCCGACGCCGAATCCCGGGTCCTTCGAAGAAACACTGGAGCCGGCCTTCACATTCGTCGCAAACCTTTGGAAACCATGGAAGACAGGGCACATTGCCCTACGTCGCACCGTGTTCAGACCTGGTCTTCCTGGACCGCCTCGAATTCGGCCAAATTGAGGGGGATTTGAACGCCTAATATTGCCTTTCCATTCAAGGCTTTAGGCTGATTTTCAACCGCTATTTTAGATGTGGTGCAGCGGAGGGGACGAAACTAGAACTACGTATGCTCTCATCGTTTCTTCGAAACGACTGCCGCCCCGCGCGCCGCTCCGAGGGCGCACGACTTTCCTGGGGGAAAGTCGGTGGTGCCCGAGGGGAGACTCGAACTCCCACGCCCGTGAAGGCGGCGGATTTTGAATCCGCTGCGTCTACCATTCCGCCACTCGGGCCACCGATGCGCGGACAATAGCGTCAGTCCCGGCGCGATAAAAGGTGCAAAACGACGTCGGCGTCAGCTGCCCCAGATGATCTTGACGTAGTTCCGGGTCTCTTTGTACGGCGGCACGCCATTGTACTTTTCGACCGCCCTCGGCCCCGCATTGTAGGCTGCCAGCGCCAGGCGCCAGGACCGGAACTTGTCGTACTGCATACGCAAATAACGTGCCCCGCCCTCAAGATTCTCGTAAGGATCGGTGCGGTCCACGCCAAGCGACCGCGCGGTGGCCGGCATCAGCTGGGCCAGGCCATAGGCGCCCTTGTGCGACTTCGCCGAGGCGCGCCAGCCCGATTCCTGCTGCACCAGGCGCAGGAACAGATCCTCCGGGACACCATGCCGGCGGGCCGCCGCGCGGGCCATGGCCAGATAGGGGCCGTTATACTTGCCGCGATAGGCCGGGGTATTGCCGGTCGGCACGTCGTATTTTCGCGGCGTCAGACGCACCGAGGCCGCGTATTGCGAGGCGGCGCGGGTATCCAGTACCTTGGTCTGCGCCTTGAACAGGCCCGACCGGTTCTTCGATGAAAAGCTCAGCCCTTCCGCCGCTGCCGGCATCGCCACCAGCAGGCCCATGCCCAGTGAAATTCCCCAGACGAACCGCATGTCATTGCCCCTGACCTTCTCGGCGCGAATACTAGTGGAATTGACCCGGCAGACCACCCCCTTAGAGGCCTCCGAGGCCGATTGGCAAAGCTTTGCCGGAAATATTTACCTTTCCTTCACCCTGCTTGGGTGGTGTAACGCTTGACGACAGCGAAGACGGGATTCGACGGAGGCAGCGATGGCCGGATCGGTGAACAAGGTGATTCTGGTGGGCAATCTGGGCCGCGACCCGGAAGTGCGCACGTTCCAGAACGGCGGCAAGGTCTGCAACCTTCGGGTGGCGACCTCCGAGACCTGGAAGGACCGCAACACCGGCGAGCGGCGCGAACGGACCGAGTGGCACTCGGTCGCGATCTTCTCGGAACCCCTGGCGCGCACCGCCGAGCAGTATTTGCGGAAGGGGTCGAAGGTCTATCTCGAAGGCCAGCTCGAGACCCGCAAGTGGCAAGACCAGTCCGGCAACGACCGCTATTCGACCGAGGTCGTGCTGCGGCCCTACACCTCGACCATGGTGATGCTGGACGGGCGCGGCGGCGGCGATGGCGGCGGGGGGGGCTATGTCGAGGACCGCTCCGGCGGGTACGGCGGCGGATCCCAGGGCGGCGGCTTCGGCGGCGCGGCGCCCGCGGGCGACATCGACGACGAGATCCCGTTCTAGCGGCGATAAGGCCTTTCCAGGGCCCTTGCCCGCACGGGTCCGAAGCCGCATCCGAAATGGCGTCAAAGCCGCGTTCCGCCAGCCGCTGCGAAGCGGCGCGGTGTTCCGCCGATCCTACGCCCGTGCACGAGGCCATCGTGGTCCGAGGCTTGCGACTTGACCCGGCGCTTCTTACGTTTTCGGGATGACCTGGTCTTTCCCGCTCGGCCGCATCCTGGGCTCAGAGGTGCGTGTGCACGCGACCTTTTTCCTGCTGCTGCTCTGGATCGGCCTGTCGGCCTATGCCGAGGGCGGCGCGGCGGCGGCGGTGGAGAACCTGATCTTCATCTGCGCGCTTTTCGCCTGCGTGGTGGCGCATGAGTTCGGCCACGCCCTGATGGCGCGCCGCTACGGGATCAAGACGCCGGACATCACGCTGTTGCCCATCGGCGGGCTTGCCCGGCTGGAGCGGATGCCGGAACGCGCCGGACAGGAGATCGCCGTGGCGCTGGCGGGGCCCGCAGTCAACATCGTGATCTGGGTGGTTCTGACGGTCCTTTTCGGCGCCCAGGCCCGAATCGACGAACTGGCCGCCATCGAAGACCCCTCTCTCGGTCTTCTCGGGCGGCTCGCGGCGGTCAACCTGTTTCTCGCCCTCTTCAACCTGATCCCGGCCTTTCCGATGGATGGCGGGCGCGTGTTCCGCGCAATCCTGTCGGTGCCGCTTGGCCGGGTGCGGGCGACGCGCGCCGCGGCCCGGGCGGGCCAGGTGCTGGCCTTCGGGTTCGGCCTTCTGGGGCTGATGAGCGGCAATCCGATCCTGCTGCTGATCGCGATCTTCATCTTCATTGCCGCGGCGGCGGAAAGCTCGGACGTGGCGATGCGCGATGCGGTACACGGCGTGGCGGCCCAGGCAGCGATGATCACGGAATTCGAGGCGCTGGCACCCGGGGACAGCCTGCAAGCCGCGTCGAACAGCCTGCTGCGCACGACTCAAGCGGAATTTCCCGTTCTCGACTCGCTGGGCCGCCCTCTTGGCGTGCTGACCCGCGCAGACATCTTTCAGGCGGTCAGCGCGGGCGGCCAAAGCAGGCAGGTCGGCGAGACGATGCATGCCGGGCTGCCCGAGATCGGCCTCGGCGCACCGCTGGAAAAGGCCTTGAGCGCCCTCTACCAGCAAGGCGCGCCGGCCGTGGCGGTCACCGGCCCGAACGGCGCGATGATCGGCTATATCACCCGCGAGAACCTGGGCGAATTCCTGGTGCTCAGCGCTGCGCCAGCGCGTCGCTGAGCACGCCGCGCACGACGGCCAGATCGACATCGTCTGCGACAAAGGCCGCGCCCACGCCGCGCGCCAGGATAAAGCGTAGCCTGCCGTCCAGAACCTTCTTGTCCTGCGCCATCAGCGTCAAAAGCCCGTCCGCATCCGGCAGATCGCCGGGGATGTCGGACAGGTCCGTCTTCATTCCCATCGCCTTCAGATGCGCCCGCACCCGGCCGGGGCATTCCTGCGCGCACAGCCCCAGCCGCGCCGACGTCTCGAACGCCAACGCACAGCCGACTGCCACGCCTTCGCCATGCAGCAGCCGGTCGGAATACCCCGTTGCCGCCTCCAGCGCGTGGCAAAAGGTATGGCCCAGGTTCAACAGCGCGCGGTCACCCTGTTCGGTCTCGTCCCGCGCGACGATGTCGGCCTTCATCTGTACCGACCGCCGCACCGCTTCCGCCCGCAGGTCCGCATCGCCGTCGGCGAGGGCCGGCCCGTTGACCTCGAGCCATTCGAAGAAACCTTCGTCGCCCAACAGCCCGTATTTCGCCACCTCGCCGTAGCCCGCCAGAAAGTCCCGCTCCGTCAACGTGCCCAGCACGTCGATGTCGGCCAGAACCAGCGACGGCTGGTGGAACGCGCCGACGAGGTTCTTTCCCTGGGCGGTGTTGATCCCGGTCTTGCCACCGACCGAGCTGTCGACCTGCGCAAGAAGCGTCGTGGGAATCTGCACGAACCGCACGCCCCGCCGCAGAACCGCGGCGGCAAACCCGGCCAGATCGCCGATCACCCCGCCGCCGAAGGCAACCACGACGTCGCGGCGTTCGACCTGCCGGTCGAGCAGCCACTCCACCGCGCGTTCGAACTGCGGCCAGGATTTCGTCGCCTCGCCGTCCGGCAACGCCAAAGCCTCTGACGTGATCCCTTCCGCCGAAAGACCGGCCTGCAGCGCCCCGAGATGCAGCGCGGCGACCTTCTCGTCGGTCAGGACGCAGACCTGCGGCCGTTTCAGGAGGGGCGCGATCTGCGCGCCCGCTTCGGCGATCAGCCCCGGGCCGATCCGCACATCGTAGGACCGCGCGCCCAGGTCCACCCGGACATTTCCGCTCATCGTCGCGTCTCCAGCACATCGGGCCGGGTCAAAAGCGCCTCGATCACCTGCCCCGCCATGTCGTCGATTGAATAGTCCGCCCGCGCATCGACGGCCAGATCGGCCAGCGCATAGATCGGTTCGCGCGCGTCGCACAGCGCCTGCAGCGTCGCCCTGGGGTCGGCGGTGCGCAGCAAGGGCCGGTTGCTCTTGTGCTTCACCCGGGTCCACAGCAGATCGTGATCGGCCCGCAGCCAGACGGCCACCCCCTTCTCGCCGACCACCCGCCGGTTCTCCGCCGCCAGAAAGGCCCCGCCCCCCGTCGACAAAATGGCCCGCCGCGTCTCTAAAAGCCTGGTGATGACCTGGGTTTCCTTTTCGCGAAAGAACTCTTCGCCGTCGCGCTCGAAGATTTCGGCAATCGACATGTTGGCCGCCCGTTCGATCTCGGTATCCGAATCGAGGAACGGCACACCAAGAATGCGGGCCAGCGCGCCTCCGACCGACGTCTTGCCCGATCCCATCATGCCCACCAGCACGACCGTCTTCTTCAACACCCACACCAAACCGGCAGCGTCCCGCTTATCATTTTTCCTCAAGCCACACGAATGGCGTGAACCCGCGGGAAATGCCATATATAAAACCATCGGGCCGACAGCAGAGGCGGCCGGCAAGGATACAGAGGCTGATTTGGCGACCCTACTGAAGCTCATCGTGATTTTGGCCGTCCTGGGTGTGATCGGGCTGACGGGTTATGCGTATCTGGGAGATCTGTCGCCGGATCAGCAGGATGTGGTGCAGCCGGTGACGCTCGATGCGGATTAGCGCGGCAAGCCTTTTCACCGCAGCCCTTTTGGGGCCCGCGGCGGCACAGGAGGCACCGCTGTCCGCCATCGACTGGCTGAGCGACGGCGTCGCGGCACAGGCCGCCGCGCCCGCGCTCGGTGCGCCGGTGGAACCGGCCGCCGGCGGCGTGAAGCTGGAAGAAATTACCGTCACCCCGCTTGGAGAGACATCCGCCGATGCCGTCGGGTTGTTGCCGTCGGCAATCACCGGCCTGCCGCGCGATCTGTGGGGAAGCACCTCGAGCGCGGAGTTGGCCAAGTTGATTCGGGCGGCGCAGACGGGTCTTCTGCCCGCGCCGGCACAACTGCTCTTCACGGTGCTGCTGGCAGAGCTGGATCCGCCCGCCGACAGCGACCCGTCCAATCAGTTGTTCCTGGCGCGCATCGACGCCTTGACGGCATTGGGTGCGGTGGATCAGGCAAGGGCGCTGATCGAACGCGCGGGCGCGGACGATCCGGAAAGCTTTCGGCGCTATTTCGACGCCAGCCTCCTGACGGGGACCGAGGATACCGCCTGCAGCCAGCTGATCGCCTCTCCGGACCTGGCGCCGTCCTTTGCCGCCCGCATCTTCTGCCTTGCCCGCACCGGCGACTGGCAGGCCGCCACCGTCACGCTGCAAACCGCGCGTGTGCTGGGTGAGACCACCGGCGCCGAAGACGCCGCGCTGACCCGGTTCCTGGATCCCGAGACTTTCGACGGCGCGCCGCCATTGCCGGCACCTGCGCGGCCCGATGCCCTGCTCTTTCGTCTGCACGAGGCGATCGGCGAGCCGCTGCCGACCGGTTCCCTGCCCCTGGCCTTCGCCCAGGCCGATCTGCGGCCCGTCCGCGGCTGGAAGGCACAGATCGAGGCCGCCGAACGGCTTGCGCGCAGCGGTGCGATCGACGGCAACAGGCTTTTGGGACTCTACACCGAACGCCTTCCCGCCGCTTCGGGCGGGGTCTGGGACCGTGTCGCCGCGGTACAGCGATTCGATCTGGCGCTGGCGTCTGGCGATCCGGGCGCGGTGGCCGACACCCTGCCCCCGGTCTGGCAGGCGATGGGCAATGCCGGGCTGCGCCCGATATTCGCCGCGCTCTATGCCGACAAACTGCAGGGCGTGGCAGTGTCCGGAGACGCCGGAGATATCGCCTTTGAGGCCGGTCTGCTGTCGAACGGGTACGAGACGGCGGCCACGGCGCGGGCGCCGGAGTCCGGCAGGGACCGGTTTTTGAAGGCGCTGGCCCGGGGCGATCTTGCCGGTGTGCCGGCCCCGGACGGCATCGCGGCGGCAATCGCCGAAGGATTCCAAAGCACCGGCGCGCCCGGGCGGCTCACACGGCTGGTCGACCGCGGCGACCTCGGCGCCGCGATCCTGCAGGCCATTGCCCTGACGGGCGATGCGGCGCAGGGAGACCTGCCGAAACTCTCCGATGCCCTGGCGCTGTTTCGCGCGGTCGGACTGGAGGACGCCGCGCGCCGCACCGCGCTGCAGATGATGATCCTCGAGCCGGGCGCATGAGCCGCCACTGGATCCAGACGTTTCTCGAGGCGCAGGCGGCCGAACTGGACGCGGCACGGAACACCCAGCTTGCCTATGCCCGCGACTTGAAGGATTTCGACGATTGGCTCGCGAACGAAGGCTGCACGCTTGCGGATGCCGGGCGCGGGCATGTCGAGGCCTATCTGGTGCATTGCGACGCGCAGGGCCTGGCGAAATCCACCCGCGCGCGCAGGCTGTCGTCGATCAGGCAACTCTACCGCTTCGCCTACGAGGAAGGCTGGCGCGGCGACAATCCGGCGATCCAGATCAAGGGTCCCGGCCGGGACAGCCGCCTGCCGAAGACCCTGTCGGTCGAAGAGGTCGACCGCCTGCTGGACGCGTCCCGGACCCACGGACGGGCGCGGAACGACCGGCTGCGCAACACATGCCTGCTGGAACTGCTTTACGCCACCGGCATGCGGGTCAGCGAACTGGTCGGCCTGCCGGTATCGGCGGCACGCGGCGATCCGCGCATGCTGCTGATCAAGGGAAAGGGCGGCAAGGAACGCATGGTGCCGCTGTCGCCCCCGGCCCGCGATGCCCTGCGCGCCTGGCTGCCGGTGCGCGATGCGCAAGAGGCCGAGGCGAAGGCCGAAGGCAGCGCGCCGTCGCGTTTTCTGTTCCCGTCGCGCGGCAAGTCCGGTCACCTGACCCGTCACAGATTCTATATGCTGATCAAGGAATTGGCTGCGGCCGGCGGTGTGCCGCCGGCCAGGGTCACGCCACACACATTGCGCCATGCCTTCGCCACGCATCTTCTGGCCAACGGCGCCGACCTGCGCGCGATCCAGACGCTCTTGGGGCACGCCGACGTCTCGACCACCGAGATTTACACCCATGTTCTGGACGAGCGTCTTAAGGAGTTGGTGCTGGACCACCATCCGCTAGGACGGCGCGGCTGAGCGGCCCGAGGATCTGGAGACGCCCAGAGAACCCAGGTGATTCGGCGTTTGGCGCCAAGATCAGGTCCCGTGCCGGTGTCCCGAACGCTCCCGCCGGACCCGCGCGCAAGCGCGCACCCGCTCTATTGGAACCGCTGCAGGGCCGCGGTCAGCGCCGCCGTCTTCTCCGCCAGCAATTCGGCATCGCCCAGCGTTTCGACATTCAACCGCACCACGGGTTCCGTGTTCGACCGCCGCAGGTTGAACCGCCAGTCCGGAAAGGCCGCCGACAGACCGTCGAGACCGTCGATATCGGCGCCCTGCGCGAATTCCGCCTCGATGGCCGCCACGGCGGCCTCCGGGTCGGCAAGGCGAAAGTTGATCTCGCCCGAAGACGGATGGCGCGCGCGCATCTCGGCAACCAGTGCCGACAACGGCTGGCCGGTTGACGCCATGTGCGCCAGCACCAGAAGCCAGGGGATCATGCCGCTGTCGCAATACATGAAGTCGCGGAAATAGTGATGCGCGGACATTTCGCCGCCATAGGCCGCATCGACCCTGCGCATGGTCTCCTTGATCAGCGCGTGGCCGGTGCGCGACACGACTGCCTCGCCGCCGGCCTCTGCCACGATCCGCCGCGTGTTCCACATCACCCGGGGGTCATGCACCACCTTTTCGCCCGGACTGCGCGCCAGCATCGCCGCCGCCAAGAGCCCGACGATGTATTCGCCATCGACGAAGGCGCCGGTTTCGTCGAACAGAAAGCACCGGTCGAAATCACCGTCCCAGGCCACGCCCATGTCGGCACCGTGCGCGCGCACGGCCTCCGACGTAACGGGGCGGTTTTCCGGCAAAAGCGGGTTGGGGATGCCGTTGGGAAAGGAACCGTCCGGCTCATGATGCAGTCGCACGAAGGCCAGCGGAGCCCCGGCCGCCGCCAGACCCTCTGCAATCGCGTCGAATGTCGGTCCCGCCGTACCGTTTCCGGCGTTGACCAGCACCGTCGCCGACGACAAGCCCGACAGATCCAAAAAAGACAGCACCCGCGCCACATACGCGGTGCGCACATCCACCTGCCGGAACACCCCTGCCCGACCGGCACCCGGACCGAACGCGCCTTCCGCCACCAGCGCCTCCATCTCGCCCAGTCCGCCCTCGCGCGAGATCGGTGTCGCCCCCGGCCCGATCAGCTTGACGCCGTTGTCGCCGATGGGGTTGTGCGACGCCGTCACCATCAGCCCGCCGCCCGCGCCCAGATGATCGGTCGCGAAATACACCTCTTCGGTCCCGCACAGGCCGATGTCCAGAACATCGGCGCCCTCGTCGGACACGCCGCGCGCAATCGCCGCCTGCAGCATTGGCGAGGAGTCGCGGATGTCGCGCCCCAGCACCACCGAACCCGGTGACATCACCCGGACAAAGGCCCGCCCGATCCGATAGGCGATATCTTCGTTCAGATCCTCGCCGACGCGTCCGCGGATATCGTAGCTTTTGAAACACTTTAAACCGGCCATTGCCCCCGCCCTTTCCAATGCGCCGACCGGATAACCCGGTGCACGGGCATGAGCAATAGACCGCGCCGCCGGTTTCGCCTATCACTGAATCAATGGCCGCCGGACAAGGCCAAGCAAAGACCCAGGGAGACGACCAATGACCGACCTCACCCGCCGTACCGTCCTGCGGTCCGCCGCTGCGACCGCCGCACTGCCCCTGCTGGCCGCACCCGCGCTGGCACGCACCAGGATCTCTGTCGGCGCGCTGCGGTTCACCAGCCACTCCGCCAGCTTCATCGCGCTTGAACGCGGCCTCTTCGCCGAGGCGGGTCTGGATGTCGAGTTCAAGTTCTTTCAAGCCGCCCAGCCGATGGCCGTCGCCATCGCCAGCGGAGACGTGGATTACGCCGTCACCGCGATCTCGGGCGGGCTGATCTCGCTCGCCGACAAGGGCGCGATCAAGGTCATCGGCGGCGCGCTGATGGAAGAGGACGGCGTCGATGGCCAGAAGATCCTTGCCTCCGACGCCGCGTTTCAGGCCGGCGTTACCTCGCCCGCCATGCTCGATGGAAAATCCTTCGGCATGACCCAGGCGGGTTCGTCCTTCCACTATATGGGCTCGAAGATCGCCGCCGCCGAGGGCGTTTCGCTGTCGTTCAGGCCGCTGCAAAAGGTCGGCGCGATCATCGGCGCTCTGAAATCCGGCCAGATCGACGCCTGGTCCATCGTGCCCCATATCGCCAAGCCGCTTGCGGGATCGGGCGCGGTGCACATCATCGGCGACGTGTCGGACTATATCCCCGATTATATGGTGACGACCGCGTTCACCTCGGCCGAAAACGCGGCGAACGAGCGCGACCAGACCGGGGCGTTCCTGCAGGCGTTCTCGGCCGGCATCGCCCAGTTCAACGCCGCCATGGTCGACAAGACCGAAGGCGAGGACGCGATGAACGCCATGGTCGATCTGATCCATAAATACGTCTATACCGACCGCCCACGCGAAAAGGCGGCGCCCTCGATCATAAACGGGTCGATGCGCCTGTCGCCCAACGCGGCGCTGAACCTGACCTCGATCGAGGACCAGCTGAACTGGTTCAAATCCGAAGGGCTGGTGAAGGACAGCATCACGCTCGAGACGCTCGTCGACGGTTCCTACGTCGAGGCCGCCTGACGCAATGGACCTGCGCCTCGACCGGATCAGCCACAGCTACGGGCCGGTCGAGGTGTTGTCGGACATCTCGCTCGACATCCCGGCGGGCGAAATCCTCTGTATCATCGGCCCCTCGGGCTGCGGCAAGTCGACCCTGCTGCGCCTGATCGGCGGGCTGGAGCGCGCGGATGCGGGGCGTGTCCTGCAACTCGGCACCCCGCCGCCGGACTGTCTGAACCCGCTGACCTATATCTTTCAGGACTTTGCCCTGCTGCCCTGGCGCAGCGTGCGCGGCAATGTCAGTCTGGCACTTGAAGATCACGCCCTAACCGCCTCACGCAAAGCTGAAATCATCACAGATGTCCTCGTGCGCACCGGCCTCGCCGACTTCGCCGATGCGGTGCCGAAACAGTTGTCCGGCGGCATGAAACAGCGTACCGCCATCGCGCGCGCCTTGGCCGTGAATCCCGCCGTGCTCCTGATGGACGAACCGCTTTCGGCGCTGGATGCGCAGACCCGCGAGCTTCTGATCGACGATCTTGTGGCGCTTTGGTCGCGTCAGCGCTTTACCGGCGTCTACATCACCCACAACCTGGGCGAGGCTGTCCGGCTTGGCCATCGCATCGCCGTTCTGTCCCGCCGTCCCGGTCGCGTGCGCGAGGTGATCGAGATCGGCACAGCCCTCGACTCCCGCACCCTGGGCGACCCTGACCTCGACGCCATCCAACGCAAGCTCTGGCACATGATGCGCGACGAGGCCGCCGCCGCCGACCGTGAACTTGCCTGAGATGGTGCAGCACCGGTCCCGCGACGTCCCGTTCCGCGGCGGCGGCTTCCGCCCGGCACGCATCCGCGGCGTCGGCCTTGCCGTCTTCGTTGTGCTCATCGCGCTGGCCGAATGGGGCACGCGGGCGGGATGGATATCGCCGCTCACCCTGCCCCGCCCGTCCGACGTGCTGGCCATCTTCGGCGAACTCCTTGCCACCGGCCGCTTCTGGGATCACATGGTTCCCTCGCTGACGCGTCTTGCGGTCGGCTCGGCGCTCGGCGTCAGCACCGGCGTGGCCGTCGGGGTCGCGATCGGCCTCTTTTCCTATGTCCGTGCCGGTCTGATCCCGCTGGTCGCCGCGCTCTTCCCGATCCCGAAGATCGCGCTCTTGCCCCTGTTCGTGATCTGGTTCGGCATCGACGAGGGCAGCAAATACGCGCTCATCGCGCTCGGCACCTTCACCCCCACCGTGGTCGCGACCTACGGTGCGGTGGACAATGTCGACCGGACGCTGATCCGGATGGGTCAGAGTTTCGGCCTGACCTGGCGCTCGATCGTCACAAAGATCGTCCTGCCCGGCGCCCTGCCCGGCATCCTGAGCGGCCTGCGCGTCAGCCTGGCCATCGGCATCATCCTGCTGGTCGCCGCCGAGATGCTCGGTGCCGAGTTCGGCATCGGTGCCTTCATCCTGCAGGCGGGCTCTCTCTACGACCTCGAGCGCCTCTTCGCCGGGGTTGTCATCCTGTCGGCCCTCGGCGTTGCGACCTCCGCCGCCATCGGCGCGCTGGAACGGCGCCTGCTGAGCTGGCGCAGCTGACCGACGCACCGTGGCCGCGCCCCGATCGGATCGCATCAGCGATCCGACCGCCCCCGCCGGGCACCTATCCGATCAGCCCCGTCCGCGCACCGGCTTCTTCATAGTGCAGCCGCAGCCGCTGCAGCGCGATCTTCAACACGATCTTGCCCGACCGCGCCGACCAGCCCATGCGTTTTTCCGCCTGCTCCATGCCTTCGAGGAAGCAGCAGCAACGCAGAGCGACATCCCCAAGCCCCGGACCCAGATCCTTCAGCGCCGCGCCGACCCGGTCGCGTGCCGCTGCCGGCCCGCCGCCTTCGCCCACCGGACCAAAGCCCGCGCGATCGCCGGCTGTCAGAAACCGGTCCCAGTTCTGCGCCACGCGCGGCCCCATCTGCGCCAGCTCGAAATCCTCGCGCAGCCGTTCGCCCGCGGCCACCAGCGCGTCGCTGAGAAACGGCTTGCCGTCCCGCCCCTTGCGCCGCGCCAACGCCGCAACCGGGCTTTCCAGCACATTGTAGCGCACTCGCTTCGATGGCCTGGCATCGCCCTGGCGCATGTCGCGAACCGCCCATGCCCGGTGCTGATCGCCGAACGCCGCGGGCGCCTCGGCAAAGCCCTGCCGCGCCGCCTCGTGTTCGGACAATAGCCGCTTCAGCGCCGCGCGGCCCGCCTGGGTGATGCGGTATCGTGAAATCCGGCCCTTGGTGCTGCCGCTGATCCAGTCCTTGACCGCGAAGGCCTCGGCAATTGCCCGGTCCAGAACGCCCGTGCGAACCGGACGCCCATCGGGTTGGTCGCGCACGACCACCGCCTTTTCCATGCCCGGAGAGATCGCCATCACCGCGTCCGGCTCGGCCAGCCGGCGCAGGATGCGCCGCGCCTCCGAGTTGATCGTGTCTTCATCGGGAAAGCCATCCTGCGGCTTCCGGGCCTGTGCGGTCATCGTGCGATCATCCTTGTCATCTAACAAACAGGGCTGGCGGACGGCACCTGCCAGCCGGTCAAAGGCCGCGTCCAAAAGCGGATCGTCGCGGCGGGTTTCCTGGCGGCGGATCTGGCGCGATACGGTCGACGGATGGCAGCCACGCGCCCGCGCCAGTTCCCTGATCGAACGCCCGCCTTCGGTGTGATCCAGATACAGCCTCAGGCCTCTCGGCAGCCAAGGCGGATACCGTCCGTCATCTCTGTCGCGCTCCTGCACCGCCACCATCGTTCATCCCTGGCCGCCAAGTCCCCGTCGCCCGGCCCAGGTGGCGGGATTTCCACCCCACCGCGGCAATCCCGCCGACGCCAAGCCTTAACAACCTATGGATGATTAGGTTTCGATTCGGTTAAAATTGTGGATAACTCGGTTGATTGTTTCCGTTTGGTTAACAATTTCTGAAACCGCCGTCCGTGAGAGGCGCCGACCGGGCAACGGCGCGGCGAGACAGGCAATGCTGCCGGGACCACGATTCCCTCAAAAGGACTCCCCCGATGGCCGACCCGATCTCGCTTGTACAAACTCTGCGCCGCCCCCGCCTGCTGCTGCAGGCCGCACGTCATGGTCTGTCGGGGTACAACCGCGACCGGACCCTCAAGCGGCTGGTACGCGGCCCGGCACTGCCCGGCCCGAAAGGCGCGGTCTCAACCCTCTTGACGGTCGAGGCCACCCTGGAAGACGCCCGAAAGATGGGCGACGCCTCTTACAATGTCTCGCGCCATGTGGAAGTGCTGATCGCACTGCTTGCCGAAACCACCCTGCTCGCCAAGCCGAAGCTGCGGACCTGAAGCGGCGGGCACGGGGCGTCAAGGTGCGTTTAACGGAAATCTCCAAGGATCCGGTTAAGATACCGGCGATCAGCCCGCTCCGCGCTTTGCCTCAGACGAAGGCGTCCGGCATCGCGGCCTTTTTCTTCGCCACGTAGTCCGCCAATGCCTCGTTGATGGCGGGGTCCAGCGCAGGCTGCTGGTAGTCGCCCAATAGCTTTTGCACCCGCGCCGCCGCAAGGATCTGGCTGTCGCGCGCGCCCTCTTCGTCCCAGGTCTCGAACGGTTTGTAATCGAGCAGGTCGGACCTCCAGAAAGCGTCCTTGAAATGCGCCTGGGTATGGGCGCATCCCAGAAAATGGCCACCCGGCCCCACCTCGCGCAGCGCATCCATCGCCTGGGCGTCTTCGTCTACCGGAACACCGCCGGCCAGCTTGTGAAGGACGCCGAGCTGGTCCGCATCCAGGACGAACTTCTCGTAAGAACTCACCAGTCCTCCTTCGAGCCATCCGCAGGCGTGCAGCATGAAATTCACACCCGACAAAAGCCCCACGTTGAGTGAGTTCGCCGTCTCGTAGGCCGCCTGAGCATCCGGCAGTTTGGACCCGCAAAACGATCCCGCCGACCGGAACGGCAGCCCCAGCCGCCGCGCCAACTGCCCTGCGCCATAGGTGATCTGCGCCGCCTCAGGCGTGCCGAAGGTGGGCGCGCCGGAATTCATGTCGATCGATGTGACGAAGGCGCCCATGATCACCGGCGCGCCTGGCTGTACCAGCTGGGCATACGCCACGCCCGCCAGCACCTCGGCCAGCACCTGGGTCAGGGTGCCGGCCACGCTGACCGGCGCCATGGCGCCGCCGACGATGAAGGGCGAGACGATGCAGGCCTGGTTCGCCGCTGCATAGACCTCCAGGGCTCCCATCATTACCGAATCGAACGTCAGCGGCGAGTTGATGTTGATCAGCGAGGTCATCGCCGTGCGGCCGTTCAGCCCACCGAACAGAATCTCGGACATTTCGACCGAATCCTGCGCCCGCGACGGCTCGGTGACCGATCCCATGAACGGCTTGTCGCTCAGCGTCATATGCGCCAGCAGCATGTCCAGATGCCGCTTGTTCACCGCCACGTCCGTCGGCTCGCATACCGTGCCACCGGAATGGTGCAGCCATTTCGACATATGGCCGAGCTTCACGAAGTTGCGGAAATCCTCGATGGTGGCATAGCGCCGCCCGCCTTCGACGTCGCGCACGAAAGGCGGCCCGTAGACCGGCGCGAGAACCAGGTTACGGCCGCCGATCTCGACATTGCGGGCGGGGTTGCGCGCATGCTGCGTGAACATGGACGGCGCCGTCGCACAAAGCTGCCGCGCCAGCCCGCGCGGTATATGCACCCGCTCGCCCCGGACGTCGGCGCCGGCGTCGCGCCAGCGCGCCAGCGCACCGGGGTTGTCGACGAAATTGACCCCGATCTCTTCCAGCACCGTCTCGGCATTGGCCTCGATGATCTCCAGCGCTTCGGCCGTCAGGATCTCGAAATCGGGGATCTTGCGCTGGATGAACCGCGCCGTCTCGATCACGACGGCCGAGCGTTCCGCCCGCCGCGCCGCCCCGCCGCCGCCCCGTCCACGCCTGCGCGCAGCTGCCTCCGCCATGCCATCGCCTCCGACTTGATTGGCGCGGTCATAGCCAATCCGGCGGACGCACTGCGCTTGATTTACGTCGGATCAGAGGCAAAACCGACATTCGATGGATGCCGCGGCGGCGCGGAAAAGCAGCTTGAAATTGTTCACACCCGGGCCTGGGCGTCTTTGTGGTGTCCATCGCGGTCACCGCGACCACGCAGAACGACATGACGGCCACATGCGCCGACATCGCACCGACACTCGAAGCGGCAAGCCCTGATCGCGGAGAAATACGCCAAAGCCGAGGATATCCAGACAACCGCGATCTCAAGTATCCGTTCGGCGAGGCGGTGATCACACTTGCCGCTGCAACGTTCGGCCAGGGCGTGCTTTAAGTCTGCTCGATCCACACGTCGTCGGACGCCGACCGGATCGCGGCGTTTTTTAGCGCAGACACCGTCGCCTGACGCAATTCCCGGCATGCGGCGGGCGGCAAAGGTTGCATCCCGCCGGGCTGTGGCCTAACGCCTGCCCATGCCATCTCACGACACGCTCCTTATCGTCGACTTCGGCTCTCAGGTCACCCAGCTCATCGCGCGGCGGCTGCGGGAGTTGAATGTCTATTGCGAGATACACCCCTACCAGTCGCTCACCGCCGAGAGGCTTACGCAAATCGCGCCGAAAGCGGTGATCTTTTCCGGCGGACCGGACAGCGTCACCCGCGCCGGCAGTCCCCGCCCACCGCGCCAGATCTACGATCTCGGCGTGCCGATCCTTGGGATCTGCTACGGCCAGCAGGTGATGATGCAGGACCTCGGCGGTCAGGTCGAAGGCGGCAAGATCTCGGGCGGGGGCGGCACGGCGGAGTTCGGCCGCGCCTATGTCACGCCCACCGACAAGCGTATCGACCTGCTGACCGGCTGGTTTCTGGATACGCGCGAACAGGTTTGGATGAGCCACGGCGATCATGTCTCTGAAATCGCGCCGGGATTTCAGGTATATGGCACCTCGCCCAACGCGCCGTTCGCGATCACAGCCGATCTTTCGAGACACTTCTACGCCGTGCAGTTTCACCCCGAGGTGCACCACACCCCCAACGGCAAGACGCTGTATGAAAACTTTGTCCGCCTCGCGGGTTTCACCGGCGACTGGACCATGAACGCCTATCGGGACGAAGCCATCGCCCAGATCCGCGCCCAGGTGGGCGATGCAAAGGTGATCTGCGGCCTTTCGGGCGGCGTCGATTCCTCGGTCGCCGCCGTGCTGATCCACGAAGCCATCGGCGACCAACTGACCTGCGTCTTCGTCGACCATGGACTTCTGCGCCAGAACGAGGCGGCGGAAGTCGTCGCCATGTTCCGCGATCACTACAATATCCCGCTGATACACGCCGACGAGGCGGATCTGTTTCTAGATGAGCTTGAGGGCGTAACAGACCCGGAAATAAAAAGAAAAACGATCGGACGGCTGTTCATCGACGTGTTTCAAAAACACGCCGGCGATGTCGGCGGCGCCGAATTCCTCGCGCAAGGCACGCTTTATCCCGACGTCATCGAATCGGTCAGTTTTTCGGGCGGACCGTCGGTCACCATCAAATCGCACCACAATGTCGGCGGCCTGCCGGAAAAGATGGGGCTGAAGCTCGTCGAACCCCTGCGCGAGCTGTTCAAGGACGAGGTCCGCGCGCTTGGTCACGAACTGGGCCTGCCCGCCAGCTTCATCGGCCGCCATCCCTTTCCCGGCCCCGGCCTCGCGATCCGGTGCCCGGGTGAGATCACCCGCGACAAGCTTGACATCCTGCGGCAGGCCGACGCCGTCTATATCGACCAGATCCGCCGCCACGGGCTCTATGACGAGATCTGGCAGGCCTTCGCCGCGCTTCTGCCGGTGCGCACTGTTGGCGTCATGGGCGACGGACGCACCTATGATTACGCCTGCGCGTTGCGCGCCGTGACCTCGGTCGACGGCATGACCGCCGATTACTATCCGTTCAGCCACGACTTTCTGGGCGAAACCGCAACACGGATCATCAATGAAGTTCAAGGCATTAACCGGGTAACTTATGACATCACCTCAAAGCCGCCCGGAACCATCGAGTGGGAGTAGGCCCACGACCGGCCGGTCATGGCGGGCCTGGCTTGACGATTGCAACGCCTGCCCGAAACGGCGAAGATCGGTTGAGGCACGCGCGAGAACAGACCAGGTCACAAAGGATCCCGACTTGGAGCCGCATCGCTATGAAAAGAACCAGGACTTCAATCTGATCACGAGGTTCCTGCACGCAACCCGTTTCCGCTATCTCGAGCGCATCGTGCGCGATCTGACGCCCCGCTTTGGATCGAAGCTCCGCGTTCTCGATATCGGCTGCGGGCCGTGCCGGTCCTACCGCCTGATGACCGAATGGCGCGATGACATCGACTACACCGGCGTGGAGCTTCGCGAGGACTTCTGTGCGTTGGCGGCCGAGAGATACGGAGGCCGCAACAACTTTCGCCTGCATCGCGCGGATATCGCCGAAAAGCTGGACCTGATCGACGGATTCGATCTTGTCATCGGGCTCGAGACGTTCGAGCACATCCCCGAACACAAGGTCGTCCGCGTGGTCGAGGCCATCGGCCGGTCGGACTTTCAGAAGCTTTTCATCACCGTGCCGAACGAAATCGGGCCCGCGGTGGCCATCAAGAACACCGGCAGTGCCCTGATGGGCTATATCAGGCATCGGCAATACACGTGGACAGAGACATTCTATGCCTCGATCTGCGAGCTGGACAGAGTCCGACCGCACGGCACCGAGCATATCGGGTTCGATTGGCGATGGCTGGCGCAGACGCTGCGGCACAACGTCAGGATCGTCAAGAAATACCGCTTTCCCTTCCAGTTCGTTCCCAAAGCGGTCTCGCCGACCATCGGCTTTCTGTGCGAAAGGCGGCCGGGGATGCGGCAGCCGGCAAAACCCGCGTGACCGACGGCGCCGTTGCAACGCCCGGCTCGCGCCTGATGCGGTGGCTGCGGCGCCTCGTCTGGATCGGCGTCGCAGGTTATCTGGCCCTGCTCGCCACGTTGTTGGGCTTCATCGAGTTCTACGACCCGCCCGCCGACTTGCCCAGCGACGCGACACTCGTGGTCCTGGGCGCCGGCCAACGGCCCGATGGCGCGCTCGGTCCCGCCAGCCGCGCCCGGCTGGAGGCAGCACTGGCGCTCTATCATGCCGGTATCGGTCAAAAGCTGGTGGTCTCCGGCGGGCGGCTCCGGCACGAGACGCGATCCATCGGCGGCATGATGGCCGAAACCGCCCTGGATGCGGGCGTGCCGGAAGGCGCCGTGCTCGTTGACGGCGATGCGCTGTCCACATTGCAGAACGCCCTTTTTACGGCAGACTTGCTTGGCTCCGCCGCCGAGGGCCCCCTGATTCTGGTCAGCCAGCGCTTCCACCTGCCACGGTCCTGGCTCAGCTTTCACTGGGCGGGGATGCACGACCTGACCCTCTATCCCGCCGACACGCCGGACGAGCACTGGCAAAGGGGCGGCCTGCGACAGGTTTGGCACGAAAGCGTCAAGACGCCGTTGAACGCAATCCGGGCCGCCGGCGCGTCGGCGGCGGACCTGATCGGTGTGCCAGAGGCGCGGTATCTGCCCCTGCTCGACTGATCGCGGGGTGACGCAAGACCGCACCGCGCGATGTCACCGTCGCATATCAGGCGGGTTTTCAAGCCGCCATACCGATCCGGACGACGGGGTTTTCCCGCTCAACCCGCTGGTGACCGATTGCGGCAAACCAAACGCAGAGTGGGGAAGCGGCCGAAAACGTGCTAGCGTCACGTCAGAACCCGACCCGCCGGAGCCGTGCCCGATGCGAACCGCCCTCGCCGTATTGCTGATCCTGCTTTGCCCGCCCGCGCTGGCTCAACCGGGTTATTTCCGCGTTACCGGCGTCGCTGCCGACGATACCCTGAACGTCCGCGCCGGGCCCTCGGCCGGCAGCTCCGATATCGGCGACCTGCCGCCCGATGCGCGCGGCATCGAGGTCGCAGGCACGGACGCCTCCGGCAAATGGGGACGGATCGTCTGGGAGGAGGCCAACGGCTGGATCGCCATGCGGTTTCTCGCCCCCGACCCGGTGCCGACCCTTCCCGGCACGGCGCTGCCCGCCGGCCTGCTCTGCGCCGGGACCGAGCCGTTCTGGTCGCTGCGCCTCTCGCCCGGATCGGCCAGTTTCTCGGACATCACGGGCGCTGGCTTCCTGCTTGGCTTTACGGGTGCCTTGGCTGCCGAGGGCTCTGCGGGTTACCCGCTGCAGCTCAGCCATGCAGGCGGGCCGGCGTCGAGCCAAGCCATCATTCGGCCGGCGGCCTGTACGGACGGGATGAGCGACCGGACCTATCCCTGGACCGTCGCCTATCTGCTGGATGCACCCGGCGGCCAAAGATTCCTCGCCGGATGTTGCCGGCTGCCGCTGGATATCGGGTTCCACTAGTGCCCTTTGAGGAATGACAAAAGACGGCCTGGAGCGGACGTTTGCCTATTGGGCGCTAAGCTAAGCCATCGCCGACCCGCGGGGAGGCGATCCAAGCCTCTGAACGGCTCGTTTTATCCCGGCAAAGTCCGAACGACCTCAAACCGATACGCGCCACCAGCAAAATCGCCTCCCCTTCGGGGCGGGTCGGCGATGGCGCGGCGGCCTGCGGCCTTGATTCCGCGCCTGGAGTCAGAGGCAAACGTCCGCTCCAGGCCAGATGCGCCCTTCGATCTGCCGGTTGATCTCCAGTGCCGGTGAGAAGACCCGCACCTGCGCGGGGCTACCACTTGCCCAACGGCTGATCTATAGCCGGGGATCATGCGCCCCGCTGCACCTCTCTTGCCTTTCGTCGTCTCACTTCTTCCGGCGACGGCCTGGACCGGCGGCTTTGCCTGCCAGGGCACGGCGCCTGCCTGGACGCTTACACTGGACACCCCGCAGGCCCGGTTTGAATTCCCCGCGCCCACCGACATGGACGTGATGAACGACATCGCCGCCGAGGGCGCAGACTGGCCGCGCGCCCTTACCCTGATCGGAGAGCGCGACACCGCCATCGTGCTGCTCGAACAAGAAGCCTGCGGCGGCGCCCCTTTCCGCGCGCATATCCTGACCCAGCGCGGCCAGACACCGATCCTGCTGACCGGCTGCTGCACGGCCTTGGAATGACGGCGCACCCTCCACTGCACGCCGCCGTCTGGATGATCGGCGCAATCGTCTCGTTCACCGCCATGGCCATCGCCGGGCGGGCGCTGGCGGACGAACTCGACACGTTCGAGATCATGACCTACCGGTCCTTTATCGGCATCGCAATCGTGCTTGGCGGGGCCTGGTGGGCACAGACGCTGACGCAGATCACCCGGCGCAGTCTGCACATCCATTTCATCCGCAATATCAGCCACTTCACCGGCCAGAACCTGTGGTTTTACGCCGTCACCGCCGCCCCGCTTGCGCAGGTCTTCGCACTGGAATTCACCTCGCCTCTCTGGGTCACCGTCTTCGCGCCGATCTTCCTGGGCGAGCGGCTGACGCGCGTCCGCGCACTTGCGGCGCTGCTTGGGTTCTGCGGCATCCTGATCGTCGCGCAGCCGGGAAGCGGCGTGACCCTCAGCCCCGGTCTGATCGCCGCCGCGCTGGCGGCCATCGGCTTTGCCGGAGCGGCGACCTTCACCCGTCTTCTGACCCGGACGGAAACGATCACCTGCATCCTTTTCTACCTCACTACGATGCAGGCGGTGTTTGGCCTGATCACCGCCGGGTTCGACGGCGCAATCGCCTGGCCGTCGCCGGCCGCCTGGCCCTGGCTGGTGCTGGTCGGCTGTGCCGGTCTGGTGGCGCATTTCTGCATGACCAAGGCGCTTGCCATAGCGCCCGCGACGGTTGTGATGCCCATGGATTTCGCCCGGCTGCCGATCATCGCGCTGGTCGGCATGGCGCTTTATTCCGAGCCGCTGGAATGGGCCGTCCTGGCCGGTGCCGCGGTGATCTTCGCCGCCAATTACCTGAACATTCGCGGCGAGACCCGCGCGCATGCGGCAGGGTGACGCGATTGCAACGGTTGTTATGCAACAAATTCGTGACGCAGGGTCATGGTTTGACCCGGCGCGAGCCACACCGATAGGGTGAGTGCCAGCAAAAACATCATGGTTGGGAAGAGGACATGAACAGGTTTTTGGCGACGGTCGCTGCCGGCGCTATCGCAGCATCGGGTGCGTCCGCAGGCGGGCTGGACCGCTCGGGACAGCCGATCGGCATCATCTTTGAAGAGGGCAACTACGCCGAACTGCGCTTCTCGGCCACTTCGGGAGAGGTGACCGGCACCGGGGTCGGCATCGGTGCGCTGCCGCCGGGTACGCCGTACGGTAACGTTGCGGGCAGCTTCACCAATGCCGGCGGCGGTCTGAAGTACGACTTCAGCGACAAGTTCTCGTTCTCGCTGCTCTGGGACCAGCCCTTCGGCTCGGACGTCACCTATCCCGGCGCCCCCGGAACGTCCGAGCTCGGCGGCACCTCGGCCATTGCCGACGCGACATCGATCACCGCCATCGGGCGCTACAAGTTCTCGGACCGCTTCAGCGTCCATGCCGGCATCCGCCACCAGACGGTGGTCGGCGACATCACCCTGTCCGGCCTCGCCTATGGCGGGCTCAGCGGCTACAACGTGGCGCTGGCGCACGATAGCGCGTTGGGATACGTCATCGGCGGTGCCTTCGAAATCCCGGAATACGCCCTGCGCGTGGCGCTGACCTACAACTCGGAAATC
Organism: Rhodobacter sp.; assembly: GCA_030065095.1. Lineage (GTDB taxonomy): Bacteria > Pseudomonadota > Alphaproteobacteria > Rhodobacterales > Rhodobacteraceae > JASJCA01. The sequence continues at coordinate 155,293 of JASJDP010000016.1, read as the reverse complement.
ACGCACGACATGGCGTCGACCGAGACGATCGGCGGATTTCCCATCGCCCCGATCACGGATACCGAGGTCAAGTCGCCCGCCTCGATCAATCTCGACTTCCAGACCGGCCTCAACCCCAAGACGCTGCTCTTCGGTTCGGTCCGCTATGCGAAATGGTCCGACCTGATCATCTCGCCCACCGCCTTCGACGACCTGGCGACGGACGGCGTGCTGAACGGTGTCGGAAGCGGCGTGAGCATCAGCGATCTCGAGGACACCTTCGAATACGAACTCGGCATCGGCCGCAGGCTCAACGACAACTGGTCGGTGTCCGGCATCATCGGATACGAGCCCGAGGGAACAGATGACCTGGTGTCGCCGCTGGCCCCCACCAACGGCAACTTCTCGCTGACGCTCGGCCTGCAGTACAAGGACGAAAACGTCGTGGTCTCGGGCGGCGTCCGTCATACCTGGCTGGGTGATGCCCGGCCCGAAACCGGCACCCCGGACGTGGCGCGCGCCAGTTTCACCGACAACACCGCCTTCAGCGCCGGGTTCAAGATCGGCTTCTACTTCTGACGGGAAAGCCCCGGCAAAATCCCAATAACCCCGCCCTCTGCGGCGGGGTTTTTCGTTGCCGCAGGATACGGGTCGCCCTAGGCGGATTGCTGCGGTAAGCGGCAAGCATGACCGATCAGAAATCCCTCTCCGGCCGCGCCTGGGCCGAGCTGATGCTGCTTGCCGCGATCTGGGGCGGGTCGTTCCTGTCGATCCGGGTGGCGCTGGATGAAATCGGCTTTGTCACCTCGGTGGCGCACCGGGTGGTCTGGGCGGCGCTGGTTCTGTGGGTCTTCGTCCTGCTTCGCCGGATCCCCATCCCGCGTGCCCCCTCGGTCTGGGCCGCGTTTCTGGTGATGGGGCTTCTTAACAACGTGATCCCGTTTTCGCTGATGGCTTGGGGACAGCTGCATATCGAGACCGGTCTGACCTCGATCCTGAACGCCGCGACGGCGATCTTCGGCGTCGTCGTCGCCGCGGCGGTCTTTCACGACGAGCGTCTGACGCTCCGGCGCGGGATCGGCGTCGGCCTCGGGTTTCTCGGGGTGGCAACGGCGATCGGGTTCGACTCGCTGCTCAGCTTCGATCTGCGCTCGCTGGCGCAGCTGGCGGTTCTGGGCGGCACGCTCAGCTATGCCCTGGCCAGCGCCTGGGCGCGCAGGACCCTGTCCCATCTGCCGCCGCAGCTTGCCGCCGCGGGCATGCTGACGGGGTCGAGCCTGGTGATGCTGCCTGCGGCGATCTGGCTGGAAGGGACGCCGACCATGGCGCTGCAGGCCGACACTCTGATCGCCATCGCCTATTATGCCGTCGCCGCCACGGCGCTGGCCTATCTGCTGTATTACCGGGTTCTCGCGATGGCGGGCAGCGGCAATCTGATGCTGTGCACGCTGCTGATCCCACCCGTGGCCATCGTCCTGGGCGCCTGGGTGCGCGGCGAGGCGCTGTTGCCGCAGGCCTATCTGGGATTTGTCCTGCTGGCGCTGGGGCTTCTGATCCTCGACGGCCGCCTGGCCGGCCGGATGTTTCAGAAGTCCGGCGCCTGACGACACCGTCTTTTGCGGTCCGGCTCCGCCGTGCCTTGGGCGGCGGCTCCGCGGCCGTCTCGGGCTGCGCCGGAACCCGATAGCGGGTGCTGGAAATCCCCGCGCGGTTCGGGTTAGGTGGCGTCAGCAACGGAAGCCGCCGATGATCTACGAAACCGCACGGGATTGGCTGGACGCACGGCACAAGCGCGTGCTTCTCTTCGGCATGTCGGGCCTTGGCAAGACCCATGTCTCGACCATGCTGCGCGCAGGCGGCGGCTGGTATCACTATTCCGTCGATTATCGCATCGGCACCCGGTACATGGGCGAGCACATCGTCGACAACGTCAAGCGCCAGGCGATGCAGGTGCCGTTCCTGCGCGAATTGCTGATGACCGACTCGATCTACATCGGCTCGAATATCGGCTTCCACAACCTCTCGCCGCTGTCGACCTATCTCGGAAAACCCGGCGACCCGGCCCGCGGCGGGCTGCCGTTCGCCGACTACATGATCCGGCAGGAACAACACAGGCAGGCCGAGATCGCCGCCCTGCTCGACACGGCGCATTTCATCGACCGCGCCCGCGAGATCTATGACTACGCACATTTCGTTTGCGACTCCGGCGGATCGATCTGTGAAGTGGTCGATCCCCACGATCCGGCCGATCCGGTGCTGACGGCGCTGGCCGATACGGTGCTTTTGGTCTGGATTGAAGGCACCGAGGCGCATACCGAGGAACTCGTGCGCCGGTTCGATGCCGCCCCGAAACCGATGTACTACCAGCCCGAGTTCCTGAACGCCGCCTGGGCTGAGTATCGCTCCGGCACCGGCGGCCCCGAGGCAGAGGTCGACCCGGACGCCTTCGTCCGGTGGACCTACGCGCGCGCCCTGGCCCACCGGCAGCCGCGCTATCGCGCGATGGCGGAGACCTGGGGGGTGACGGTGTCTGCCGAGGACGTGGCCTGCGTTCGCACACCCGACGACTTCGACAGTCTTATTGCCGCGGCGTTGCGAAAGTAGCTCCGCACGCCGGTCCCTCCGGCAAAGCCTTCGGTTCCAGCGCGCGGAACGGGAGGATCAGCAAAACACAAAAATTTGTCCGAGGCAGGGTATCTATGCTTCTACTCACGGACTGTAATAACTTGGCCCCGGCTGATCCATTCCCCAACTCTTTGAATCCTCAACTCGCTACCGTGAACCACCCTAGACCGATGGCGTGAGCGCAGCGTGATTGCGACGTGAAGGAATTGGCGTATTGCGCTTCACGCCGCGATTTTTTTGGACAAAACACCCGCATGACAGAGAAGGGAGATCGGCCGATCCCGTTGAAATCCCTGAAAATACACTCTCAGGTTGAAGACCGCTGACGCAGAATCGCGCAATGGCCTTGCCGGCACGCGGTGTGCGGACATTCCTGCATATTCGGGTGATTCGCAGAAAATCGTATGATCCGCAGCGCTGAACCTCGTTCCCCAAAAAGCGCCGCTGCCGAGGCCGCGCCGAGCAGGCAGCACATTGACCCGAAGCGCCGTGCACGACCCCGGGGTCAGGCGGAACTCGGCGACAGGCATAACCCGTCTGGCGCTGCCGCCCATTCACGCTTACAAAAGCTGTCCGACGAAAGGACCACCTGCCCCCATGCCCATCACCCTGCCCTCTGATCTGCCCGCCTTTGACGTGCTCCGCCGCGAGGGTGTGATGGTGATGTCCGAGGACCAGGCCAAGCGGCAGGATATCCGTCCGCTTAGGATCGGGCTCTTGAATCTGATGCCCAAGAAGATCCAGACCGAGAACCAGTTTGCCCGCCTGATCGGTGCGACCCCCCTGCAGATCGACCTGCAGCTGATCCGGATGACCGAGCATATTTCGAAGAATGCCGCACCCGAACACATGGAGGCGTTCTATCGCCCGTTCCAGGACGTCAGGGAGGAAAAGTTCGACGGCCTCATCATCACCGGCGCCCCCATCGAACATCTGCGCTTCGACGAGGTCACCTATTGGGACGAACTGCGCGAGGTGATGGATTGGACCCAGACCCATGTGCATTCCACCTTCGGTGTCTGCTGGGGCGGCATGGCAATGATGTCGCATTTCTACGGGATCGAAAAACACATGCTGCCGCACAAGGCCTTCGGCTGTTTCCGGCACCAGAACCTCGCCCCGGCTTCGCCCTACCTGCGCGGTTTCTCCGACGACTGCGTGATCCCGGTCAGCCGCTGGACCGAGGTGCGGCAAGGCGAAATCGACGACGTGCCGGACCTGTCAACGCTTCTCGGTTCCGAAGAGGTCGGGCCCTGCCTGGTCGAGGATCCCAGGCACCGCGCGCTCTATATCCTCAACCATTTCGAATATGACAGCGACACGCTGAAGAGCGAGTACGACCGTGACATCGCCAACGGCACGCCGATAAACGTGCCCATCAACTATTATCCCGATGACGACCCCGCGATGACTCCACAAAACCGCTGGCGCAGCCACGGGCACCTTCTATATGGCAATTGGATAAACGAGATTTACCAGTCGACGCCCTATGATCTGGACCAGATTGGCCGCTAGCCTTCTTGCGTTCCTGCTGCTCGCAGCCCTCGCCGTGCACTGGCGGGCAGGCGCCCGCGAACGCGCGGCCATGGCGTCCTATCCTCCAGAAGGCCGGATCGTCGACGCGCAGGGCCGCAAGGTCCACGCAGTCGTCCGGGGCCGGGGCCCGGATCTCATCCTGATCCACGGCTCCAGCGGCAATACCCGCGACTTCACCCACAGCTTCGTCGACCGCCTGACCGATCGCTACCGCGTCATCGTGTTCGACCGGCCGGGTCTTGGCTATTCCGACCGTCTGCCGAAAGGCGCCGAGGGCATCCATGAACAGGCCGCCGTCCTGCGTGCCGCCGCCCTTGAACTCGGTGCAGACAGGCCCGTCGTGCTCGGCCACAGCTACGGCGCCGCCGTCGCGCTGGCCTGGGCTTTGGACGCGCCCGATCATGCCGCTGCCGTGGTCAACGTCTCCGGCCCCTCTCATCCCTGGGCCGGACCGTTGCCGCGCCTCTACCAGGTCAATTCCAGCACCCTCGGCGCCGCGGTCGCCGTGCCGCTGCTGACCGCCTTCGTCGGTGGCGCCCGCGTGCGCGAGGCCGTCGCCGAGATCTTTGCCCCCCAGCCCATGCCCGTGGGCTATGCGGACCATATCGGCGCACCGCTGACGCTGCGGCGCGAGCCCCTGCGCGCCAACGCCACGCACCGCGCCGTTCTGAAGGATGAAATCACCGCGCTCGCCCCGCGCTACGCGGGTTTCCCGGTGCCGCTCGAAATCGTGCACGGCGACGCCGATACCACCGTTTCGGCGAAGATCCACGCCGAGCGTATGGTCGCGGACACCGGCCAGGCGCGTTTGACGGTGCTGCCGGGCGTCGGTCACATGCCGCACCATACAAATCCCGATGATGTGATCGCGGCGATTGACCGGGCGGCTCGACGGGCGGGTCTGGCGGCGGATTGATCGCATCGCTGCCGATCGCGCCGCAGGTGAGCATCGCACCACATCCAGCCAAGTGGCAATCGATCACGTCCGCCCCGCAAAAGACCTCGTTGCATGATCCGACCGGAATTTGAAACGCAGCCTTCGGCACATCGTTGCGCCCGGCTACAGGATTTCCCTCCCTATCGCGCTATCTGCACTCCTATGCGCATCGCCCTGCTCTCCCTCATCCTCGCCGTCGCTCTGACGCTCACCGCCTGCGGCCCGGCCCTCGACGACCGCGAGGCCGCCGCCGAGGCCGCCTATCCGCCGCAAGGTCAGTTCATCGAGGTCTCGGGCCGGCGGGTCCACGCCGTCGTTGCCGGACAGGGGCCCGATCTGGTGCTGATCCACGGCGCCAGCGGCAATGCGCGCGACTTTACCTTCGGCTTCGTGGACCGGATCAAGGACCGCTACCGGGTGATCGTCTTCGACCGGCCCGGTCTGGGCTATTCCGATCCCGTCCCCGGCGGCGACAGCCCCGCCGCCCAGGCCCGGACCCTGCGCGCGGCCGCCGCACAGCTCGGGGTCCGCAGCCCGATCGTGCTCGGCCAGTCCTACGGCGCGGCCGTGGCGCTGGCCTGGGCACTTGATGCGCCCGACGCGGCTGCGGGCCTCGTCCTTGTGTCCGGCACGACCCTGCCGTGGCCGAAGGAACTGACCAGCCAGTCCGCCGTGATCGGCACCGCACGCACCCGCGCCAGCCTGGCGCCGCTGATCGCCGCGCTGGCCGACGAATCCGATGCGGCGGGGCCCTTGCGGCTGGTCTTCTCGCCCCAGCGTCCGCCCGCCGGATATGCCGACTATGTCGGCGTGGGTCTGGCATTGCGCCGCGACACGATCCGCAACAACGCCCGCCAGATCGCCGCGTTGCGGTCGAACCTGACGGAGATGTCGCAACGCTACGGAAGCTTAAGGGTGCCCGTCGAAATCGTGCATGGCGCGGCGGATCGGATCGTCTCGCCCGAGATCCACGCCGTCCCGCTCCCCCGCCGCCTGCCGACCGCAAATCTGCGTCTGATCCCCGGCGCCGGCCATATGCCGCACCATACCCACGCCACAGAGGTCACCGCCGCGATCGACCGCGCAGCCCGCCGCGCCGGGATACGCTAAAGGGCTTGCCAGCGTGAGGGATGCGCGAGGTCGGGTTTGGCCTGGAGCCGCCATTTTCCCGCTGTCCTTGGCGCGGAATCAAGGGGCGCAGCCCCGCCGCGCCATCGCCGACCCGCTCCGGAGGGGAGGCGATTTGCGGGCGGCGCGTATCGCATTGAGGTCGTGCGGACTTTGCGGGGAAAAATCGAGCCGTTCAAAGGTCCGGGTCGCCTCCCCGCGAGTCGGCGATGGCGCAGCTTAGCGCTCAACAGGCAACGCCTGTTTCAGGCCAAAATCGGTAGAACGCGATCGCGCACCTTCAGCCGGCGTCAGGCTTCCCTCGCCGCCGGCCACTAGAAAAACCCTCGTCTTCCCCGCAACCACAGATGGACCGCACCCCCTGCCAAGAACAGCCCCGCCAGCGACAGCATCAGCCCGCCATATCCGGCCACGCCGATCACGGCCACCATCACCGGCGTGCCGCCGGTATTGCCCAGATTGCCCATCTGCGCCAGTCCGCCGTTCGCAAGCGCCCGGTCCGCAGGTGCCTCATTCAGCTGGGCCACGGCGGCAAAGCTCGCCCCCTGCACCAGCCCCAGCCCGGCCCCCAATCCCAGCGCCAGCCAGGCCTGCCCCGGGGCCAGCCACAGAACCCCGGCAAAGCCCGCGCAAACGCCGAACCCGATCACCACCACCGACACCGCCTCGACATAGCGCATCAGCAACACGCCCAACGTCAGCGACGACAGGATCGACATGATCGGAATCGCCCCCGCAACGAACGCCCGCGGCCCTTCGGCCATAAAGGGCGGGAAGACGGTCAGAACGCTCACGAAGCACAGTGTATAGTAAAGCCACCCCCAGGCCGGCGCCCCGATCCGGGCCGAGCCGTAGATCCGCGCGTGCGCCCGGATCAGCTCGCCCGGTCGCGGCGCCCGCACCTCCTGCGTCTCGTCCCGCGGCAACAGCCGCCACAGCACCGCCGCCATCACCGCCATATAGGCGCCGTGCGCCAGCATCAGCGCACCCAAACCGAAAACCCGCGCAAACGGCACGCCGCCCCAGGCCAGCACCGCAAACGCCACCCCGAAGAACGTGCCCCAAAGCGTCAGCGCAAATCCCCGGTCCTGCGGGGCGGTCACCTGGGCGATCAGCGTCGGCGCGGCCACCACCACGGCCAGATGCGCCGCGCCTTCCACCACCCGGCTTGCCAGAAACACCGGCAGCGCCGGAAACGGCGCCTGCAGCGCCGACATCGCGGCGCCGAGCGCGAGCGCCCACAACAGCGCCCGGCGGAACCCGACCCGCGCCACCAGCGCCCCGGCGACCACCCCCAGAAGGATGCCCAGGAACCCCACCAGAGAGACCGCGAATCCCAATGCGGTCCCGGCCTGCGGATAGACCTCCGGCAACCGGTCGAAGATCACGCTGATCTTGCCGTACTGCCCCGCCGCTCCAAGCCCCGCGGCCCAAAGCATCCAGACCAACCGCCAGTCGGTTCGCGTCTCCATCACGGTTCCTTCATGCCCCGGCGTCCGGATCAAGCGCGCGCGCCGCACGTGACCGCAGGCCATTCACCTTCGGGGCGGGCGGCGATTCACAGACGCCCGAACCGGCGCATTCAGGGCAAAGCTGCTCCGAACCGTCTATGAACAAGGGGAAATCCACATCGGGCCGGGACGGGTTCGCGTTCTACGCCTCACCCGCCCGGTATCCCGCCCGCACGGAGCCGGAGGCGAGCACGGGGCTCGGGCCGTGCGGCGCAGCCACGCGGTCAGATATGCACCACGCGGTCATAGGCATCCAACACGGCTTCATGCATCATCTCGCTGAGCGTGGGGTGCGGGAAGACCGTGTTCATCAGGTCCTCTTCGGTGGTCTCCAGCGTCCGGCCCACCACATAGCCCTGGATCAACTCGGTCACCTCCGCCCCGATCATATGCGCGCCCAAAAGTTCGCCCGTCTTGGCGTCGAACACCGTCTTCACCAGCCCTTCGGGCTCGCCCAGCGCGATCGCCTTGCCGTTGCCGATGAAGGGGAACCGCCCGACCCTGACGTCATAGCCCAGTTCCTTGGCCTTCGCCTCGGAATAGCCCACCGAGGCGACCTGCGGATGGCAATAGGTGCAGCCCGCGATCGATTCCGGCTTGACCGGATGCACGTCGTTCCGGCCCGCAATCAGTTCGGCCACCATCACGCCCTCGTGGCTGGCCTTGTGCGCCAGCCAGGGTGCGCCCGCGATGTCACCGATGGCATAAAGGCCCTCGACCCCGGTCCGGCAGAACGCATCCGTCACCACATGGGTCCGGTCGATCTTGACGCCCAGCGCCTCCAGGCCCAGCCCCTCGGTGTTGCCGACGATGCCCACGGCGGAAATCACCGTGTCGAAATCGTGCTTTTCGACCTTGCCGCCAACCTCGATATGCGCGGTCACATTGCCCTTGCCGCGGTCGAGCTGCTTGACCATGGCCTTTTCCATGATCGTCATGCCCTGCTTGGCAAAGCTCTTCTTGGCAAAGGCGGATATTTCGGCATCTTCCACCGGCAGGATCCGGTCCATCACCTCGACCACCGTGGTTTCGGCACCCAGCGTGTTGTAAAAGCTCGCGAATTCGATCCCGATCGCGCCCGAGCCGATGACCAGCAGCCTCTTCGGCATCCGCGGCGGCACCAGCGCATGCTTGTAGGTCCAGACCAGATCGCCATCCGCCTCCAGGCCCGGCAGTTCCCGCGCCCGTGCGCCGGTCGCCAGAATGACGGCGGGCGCGGTCAGGTCCTCGACGCCCGCCTCGGTCTTCACCAAAACCTTGCCCCGGGCGGGCAGGCTCGCCTCGCCCATGACCACGGTCACCTTGTTCTTCTTCATCAGGTGCCCGACGCCGCCGTTGAGCTGCTTCGCCACCGCGCGCGACCGTTTTACGACAGCGTCCAGGTCATAGCCGATCCCCTCGGCCTTCAGCCCGAACTCCTTGGCGCGGTGCATCAGGTGGAAGACCTCTGACGACCGCAGCATCGCCTTTGTCGGGATACAGCCCCAGTTCAGGCAGATGCCGCCCATATGTTCGCGTTCGACAATGGCGACCTTCAGGCCAAGCTGCGCCCCCCGTATGGCGGCGACATAGCCGCCGGGGCCCGCGCCGATTACGATCATATCAAAGCTCTTGGCAGCCATGCGCGGCTCCTCCGGATCCGTTCGAAATTTAGTTGAACGTTAAACTATCTCTTCCGGCCGTACAATCACGGCGACCGGGATACCGCCATGCGCAAGGCGCATGCGGACGTGATCCGCCATTCCCGGCATCAGAGCTTCGGGCCACGAATTTTCGCCGAAAATTCGTCCCCGCCCGGATCAGGCCGCGTTCACCATCTCCAGCGCCTTACGATAGCCGCCCTCGTCGACAAACGCCGCTTCGGGCGCCGTCGAGATGCGGTGCAGCGCTGCGTTGCGGGTCGGGAACCGGCCGAACAAACGGATCACCTCGCGATGCGCCCGGGCATGCGGCAGGTTGTCGGATCCGGTTTCCGGCATGCGCGTCTTCATGAGCCGCACACAGCGATCCTGGTCGACCAGACATTCCGAATGCATCAGCGGCATGTAGAAGAACTGCCGCGCCGGCTCGTCGATCTTCAGGTCCCAGCCGCGTCCGATCGCCGCCTTGGACGCCGCCCGCGCCAGCTTGTCGCTGGCAAACGCCTGCGCGGTGCCGCGGAACATGTTGCGCGGGAACTGGTCGGTGAGGATGATATAGGCCAGCGTCCCGCTGGGATAGGTCAGCCAAAGGGCGCTTGTGCCCTCCGTCGCGCGTTTCCAGTCCGGCTCGAACCGGGCGCGAATGTCCGCGTCCAGCGCCGCGCCGCCCTTGTACCAGCCCTCGGGTCCAACCTCGTCGAGCCAGTAGCTGAGTATGTCTTCAGGGTTCGCCATGAGCACCCTTTCCTACTCGATATGTCCCCGCCAGACGGAGATCAGCGTTACAAACTTTTAACATTCTGACAAGTCCTTGATTTTAGCCGGGCTCTGATTGTTCTTCCACAGCCTCACCCTGTTCGATGGCCCATTCCTGGGCCGCCTCGACCGCAACTGGCGATGCCGTAGGCATAACGCTTACATATGCGGCAGTTTCTTCAACCGGCGTCGCCGGCCGCTGGGTCATCCGGTAAAGCGCATAGCCCGCGATCGCCAGCATGATCGCGCAAACGAACAACCAGTAGCCTTGCGTCCCCGCAGCGCCCATCAGCCATCCGGTGGCCAACGGCCCCGCGATGGCTCCCATGCCGTTGATGAAGACCAGCCCGCCCGAGGCTGCCGCCATGTCGTCGGGCTCCAGATAGTCGTTCAGATAGGCGATCAGCAGTGAATATAAAGGATTCGTCGTGCCCCCCAGCAGGAATGCCACCACAAGCAGCATCGAATAGCTCGTTCCGAAGATGTAGCCTGCCAGGGACGCGATCCCGCCCAGCAGCGAGACGCCGAAGATCAGCCGCCGCCGGTCGGTACGGTCCGACAGCCAGCCGATCGGAAACTGCAGCATCATCGCGCCGATGAAGATCGCCGCGATGAAGGTCGAGACCTGCACGGTGCTCAACCCGATTTCGGCGGCATAGACCGAGCCCATGCCGAAAAGTGCCGAGAACGCGCCGCCAAGCAGGGTCATGCCGACGAAGGTCAGCGGCGAGTTGTGGAAAAGCTGCAGGATGCTCATGGGTTTCGCGGTTTCGAACGCCGGGGTCGGCGAGATCGACAACAGGATCGGCGCGAAGGAAATCGAGACCAGCACCGACGGGATGATGAACAGGACGAACCCTGACGGGTCCCCCGCGGCAACCACCGCCTGGGCCGACACGATGCCCGCCATCTGCACGATCATGTAGGCGCTGAGCGTCTGGCCGCGCGTTTCGTTGGTGGCCGCGTTGTTGAGCCAGCTCTCGGCTGTCACGTAGACGCCGGAAAAGCCGAAACCGATGACCACGCGCAGCAGGATCCAGGCCCACGGTTCGGTAATCACCGGAAACAGGATCAGCGCCGCCGAGATCAGCGAGGCAAGTGCCGCGAACACCCGCACATGCCCCACCCGCCGAATCAGCTCCGGCGTCAGCCGCGACCCGCCCAGGAACCCTGCGAAATAGGCCGAGGTGACAATCGACAGCTCCAAGGTGGTGAAGCCCTCCAACGAGCCCCGCACGCCCATCAGCGTGGCCTGCAACCCGTTGCCGACCATCAACAGCCCGATCCCGAGCAGCAGGGCCCAGGACGCTGCCAGCACCTGTATCATGGCTGTCCTCTAAACTCGCGCGCTTCCGCCTTGGACGGGATGTGGGTTGTTTGCCTGTCTCGTTGCGACTCAGCCGGGTCGCTTCTGGCCGCCCGGTAGCAAAAGCGATGCATCGCCGTAAGAGAAAAAGCGATAGCCCCGGGCGACGGCATGGGCATAGATGGCCAAAATCCGCTCATGCCCCATCAGCGCGGCCACCAGCATCAGCAGGGTGGATTTCGGCAGGTGGAAATTCGTCATCAGCGCGTCGGTGATCCGGAACCGGTATCCGGGGCGGATGAAGATATCGGTGTCGCCGCTCCAGGGGTGCAGATGCCCCGTCTCGTCGGCCGCCGTTTCGATCAGCCGCAGCGCCGTGGTGCCCACCGGAATGATCCGTCCGCCCGCGGCGCGGGTGGCGTTGATGTCCTCGGCCGCGGCCTCTGAGACCTCGCCCCATTCGGCATGCATCTTGTGCCGGGTCACGTCGTCGACCTTCACCGGCAGGAATGTCCCCGCGCCGACATGCAGCGTTACATGGGTGAAGCCCACGCCGCGGTCGAGAAGCGCCTCCATCAGCGGCGGGTCGAAATGCAGGCTGGCCGTCGGCGCCGCAACGGCACCGGATCTTTCGGCCCAAATCGCCTGATAGTCCCGTTTGTCGGCCTCGTCCGCCGGGCGTTTCGCCGCGATATAGGGCGGCAGCGGCATCGCCCCGGCCTCGGCCAGCGCCGCATCGAAATCGTCGCCGGACAGGTTGAACGCCAATTCTCCCATGCCCTCGGCCTTGGCCGCCAGCCGCGCCGACAACGTGTCGGAGAACACAACCTCCTCGCCTTCGCGCAGCTTCTTTAGGGGTTTGATCAGGGTCAGCCAGGTGCCGCGCGGCGTCGGCTCCAGCAGCGTCGCCTCGATCCGGGCCGCCACCCGGCCCTGCGCGCTGTCGCGCTCGCGCATGCCGGTCAGCCGCGCCGGGATCACCTTGGTGTCGTTCAGAACCAGCCGGTCGCCGGGGTTCAGAAACGACGGCAGATCATAGACATGCGCATCCCTCTCCCAGTCCGGCCCCGCCACCAGCAGCCGTGCCGAGGACCGTGGCCGCGCAGGCCGGGTGGCGATCAGCCCCTCGGGCAGATCGAAATCGAAATCGGACAGCCTCATCGCATCGGCCCCTTACTGACCGGGCTGCGGCGGCGCACGGCGGAAGATTTCGCGGAACATTCCCGGCGTCAGGATCGACAGCGGGTTGACGGCCACGCTGGGATTCGACGCCTCGCCCCGAAGCCGGAAGTTGAACCCGAACACCCCCTCGCCCCGGCGGGAAAACACCTGCCCGATGGCGTTGAGAAAATAGACGGGCGACAACACCCCTTGCATATCCAGGCGCCCGCTTGCCAGATCGTAGACGCCGTCGAGCGAGATGCCCAGGGACGGTCCAACCGCGCTCGACCGGTAAAGCGTCAGCCGGCGGGGCGTCAACTGAAACTCGGCATCGACCTCGGACAGGGTGATGCCGCCCGAATTCATCTGATCGAGCAGGCCGACGATGCTGATCGCGGATAACAGTTCGGTCAGCGCCGGGGCGCGGATGATGCGGGTGCGGCTGACGCGGAGGCGTCCGTCGTAGACGCCTTCGCCACCGGTGGGATTCAGCGTCAGATCCATCCGCCCGCCGCGGGCGTTCTGCAGGATGCCCGCGGATGCCATCGCACCGCCTGCATCGTCGGCCACCAGTCGCACCGCCGCGCCGGACGGCGTCGGCACGACGGTGCCGACGACCGGCGCCCTGCCGTTGATCCGCGCCGTGAACTGGCCGCCAAGGCCGCGCGTGTTCTGGAACCGGCCCGAGAAACTGGTGAAGACGATGCCTTCGGACACCACCATCCGGTCCAGCGCCAGCGTGATCGGCCCGCCGCCACTGCCGTCGCCGCCGCCGTTGCCGAACCGGGCGTTGCGCAGATCGATGCTGCCGCCAGACATGGCCACCGCGGGCGCCTGCCCGGCCCCGCGGCCGGTCAGGGTCACCGGACCGTCGAGCCACCGGCCGATCCGCACCCGGTCGAACTGCGCCCGGTCCATCCCGCCGCTGTCGTTCAGGTCCACCACCCCGCGCGCCGACAGTCCCGGCGCGTCGAGGACCAGCCGGTCGATGGCCGGTGTCGACCCCAGCCGCCCGGCGATCTCGAGACTTCCGGTCTGGTTTCGCGACTTCGCCCAATCGACCGCCGCCAGCCGCAGGCCAAGCCGGTTCAAATCGGACAGCAGCGAAAACCGCGGCGCCTGCCCGCGCACCAGATCGACGCTGAATTGGGCCACGCCCTGCCCCGACACCGACCCGGGCGGCAGCGCAATCCCGAACTCGTCCAGAAATGCCTGGCTCAGTTCGATGGTGCCTTCGGCGCGGCTTTTGCCCTTTGTTTCCGGTCCGAACACCTGGGCCCACATCACATCGGCCGGTACGGCGCCCAACCGCCCGCGCCCGCCAATGGATATACCTGCCTCGTCGGCACGCAGTTCCAGCTCCGGCGCACTGATCCGCCGGTTCTTGACCAATGTGTCCGAGGCGAAGTTCGTCAGCGTGCCGGCGACCGTGAAACCGACATCCTCAAGCGCCACGTGCCGTTCCAGATCGAACGCAACCTCGGCGCGCAGCCGGGCGTTGCCGTCGGCCAGATCCGGTGACAGCTCGGCCTTCTGCATCAGTTCGAACGGCGGCAGGTCCAACAGCGACAGCGCCGCGGTGATCGTGCTGGCGGTTTCCAGCGTCAGTTCGGCGCGCCCCGGGGGAACCGTGATATCGCCCACGCGAAAGACCGATCCGGCCATGTCGATACTTCCGCCCTGCGGCGCTTCGATCTGTCCCTTTTCAATGACTTGCGTGAAGGTCTTGCCGACAAGGCTGGCATATCCCGCCCCGCCGGTCACCGGCGGCAGGGTCTTCATGAATTTAACGTTGGCGCCGCTGTAGAGATAGCTCAACGAGATCTGCGGCTCCTGATCGGGATATAGCCGGAACGCCCCGCTGAGCTCGCTGAGCTCCCCGGCGAGCGTGTTTCGCTCGATCCAGCTGCGCGCGCCCGGCGCCACCCGAACCGGCCACAGCGCCAATAGCCGGTCCAGCGGGATCGTGTTCAGCGCCAGATCCAGCGACACGCCCCATCCCGCATCCTCGGCCTTCACCAGCCCGGTGCCCAGAAATCTCCGGTCCTGCTCCTGCAGCGAAAGCTGGCCGATCTCGACCGAGAACGGATCGAGCCGAAGCCGGAAATCCACTGCGCCGCTCGCAAACTGCATCGGCTCGGCAAACATCGCGCCCGGCTGCAGACCGACATCGGCCAGGCTGAGCTGTCCCACCAGCGCCTCGGGCCAGCCGGCGCGGAAATCCTGCAGGAACGCCACGCCCTCGGCGGTTCCCCGTGCGGCATCGCTATCCAGGCGCACGCCGCTGACCGACAGTTTCTGCTCTGCCGGATCGTAGTCGACATAGGCCTGCGCTCCGTTGAACCGGATCGGCCGGGTCTCGGGCGTGGGGTGCAGAGCGCCTGCCCCGATCTCCAGCGTGCCCGCCAGATCGGACAGCGTGCCGCTTGTGTCGATGGCCGCGCGCAGCGCGCCCGAGATCGGCGCGTCGATCACCTCGAGAAACGCCAGGGCCGGCGATTGTGCGGCGATGTCGGCGGCAGTGGCATTCTCGAACGTGGCGGTGAAGCTGGCCTCGGGCGAGCCCTTTTCGGTGCGAAAGCCCATCACCGTACTCGCCAGCTCTTCGGTGCCGTTGAACACGTCGGCCGAGACGGTGACGTCCAGGCTGTCAGCGCTCTGGTCCAGCGTCATCTGCCCGTCCGTCACCTGCCAGATCCGCGCGGACCGGCTGTCCTCCAGCGTGATCGTGAGCTGGTCGGCCGTCACGCGTTCGAGCTTGGACAGCGGCGGCTGGGAAAACGCCTGGTCGATCAGATCGAGAACGCCCGCAAGGGTGCCGCTGGCGCCGGGCCCGGTGCCGAAGGTCAGATCGAAGGTTCCGTCGCCCCGCCGCCGGATGGTGATCTGCGCACCCGACACCTGCAGCGCCCGCATCTCTGCCACGCCGCGGGCGAGCGCCGCCTTGGCAAGCCGGGCGCCGACCTCGTTCAGCCGTGCGATCTCGGCCCCGCCCTTGTCGAAGATGCCGACATTGCGCATCCGCACGCGCGGCACCGCGCGCCGGTCGACGACCAGCTGCATCTGTCCGACAGACACCCGGCCGCCGCCCATGCCGTCGTTCAGCCGCTGCTCGACCGACCGGGTCATCCAGTCGGGCGCGGTCAGCGGCGTGCCCGTCAGCGCCAGAAAGCCAAGCCCGGCGCCAAAGATCAGCGCCGTGACGCTGAGCAGCACCCAAAGGCCCGCACGCCGGCGCCGCCGGGGCGGTCCGGCCTGCTTGGTAGGGGGAGTTGTGTCGCTCATTCCGCTCCGGTCGTACCGGCCGTTCATTCCTGCCCTTTATCTTGGCGTGCCGCGCCCTAAAACTGAACCGGTAACGACGAGCAAAAGGGATCAACTCGCCATGACCGACACCCGCCCAATCGACACGGGCCAGACCGCCCCGGACTTCACCCTGCCGCGCGACGGCGGCGGTGAGCTTACGCTGTCGGCGCTGCGGCCGAAATCGGTGGTACTGTACTTTTACCCCAAAGACGACACCCCCGGCTGCACCAAAGAGGCGCAGGGCTTTACCGAGCATCTGGCCGCCTTCGACGCCGCCGGAGCCGTCGTGATCGGCGTCAGCAAGGACAGCGTCGCAAAGCACGACAAGTTCGTGGCCAAATACGATCTCGGCGTGATCCTGGTCTCGGACGCCGACGGCGACGTCTGCGAACGCTACGGCACGTGGGTGGAAAAGAGCATGTATGGCAAGAAATACATGGGGATCGAGCGGTCCACATTCGTGATCGACGGCGACGGCATGGTGCGCCACGCCTGGCGCAAGGTGAAGGTCCCCGGCCATGTCGATGCGGTGCTTGAAGCGGTGCGGGCTATGTGACCGGAAACATGCAGGAAAGCCGCTTTCCGGCGGGATTTTTTACGCCGGTAAAGAATCGGCAAGAAACCGCCGGTCAGATACCAAATTGACGCGCATTCCCGGGCATTTGCGTAAATTTCTTGCAGCATTGAATCTGTCTGGGTAAGGACGGTGACGACAAGCCGCGCTGGGGAACGCGGCTTGCGGTACGATACGTGACGGGGCAACGGGGACACTGGGCAGTGAAGGCAGGATTGAGACAGCGTCTGCACACAGCGCTCGAACGCGCATTTCCGGAACAGCGGATATTCCTTCGCTCCGACGCCGAGACCAAATTCATCCGGCTCAGCCCGGCATCCCAGCTCGTCGCGTGGTCCGGCAGCGCCCTGTTCGTCGCCTGGGCGATCGTCGCCACCGCAATCCTCTTGATGGATTCCATCGGCTCCGGCTCGCTGCGCGACCAGGCCGAACGCGAACGCACGCTCTACGAAAACCGCTTGAACAGCCTCAGCCAGGAACGCGACCACCGTGCCGCCGAGGCCCGCGCGGCGCAGGAACGCTTTAACGCGGCCCTGACCCAGATTTCCGAAATGCAGTCGGAACTTCTGTCGTCGGAGGACCGCCGCAAAGAGCTGGAGAAGGGCATCGACGTCATCCAGGCCACCCTGCGGCGCACCATGAACGAACGCGATACCGCCCGGGAAGAGGCCGAGACGGCGCTTGCCCGGCTGGACGGCGCACCCGCGAACGGCGAGGTCGCGTCACCCGACGGCGACAGTGCGCTCGATTTCCTGACCGCCGCGCTGCACAGCGCCGCCGACGAACGCGACACCATGGCGATGCTGGCCGCCGAGGCCAAGCTGACCGCGCAAGAGGTCGAACTGGAACGCCGGCTGCTGGAAGAGCGCAACAACCAGATCTTCACCCAGCTCGAAGACGCCGTCAGCGTATCGCTGGACCCGCTCGACAAGATGTTTTCCTCTGCCGGGCTTTCCGCCGACTCGATCCTCGACACCATCCGCCGGGGCTATTCCGGCCAGGGCGGACCGCTGACCCCGCTGAAATTCTCGACCAAGGGCCAAGAGCCGGATCCCGACGGGCTGCGCGCCAACGGCATCCTGCAGAAACTCGACCGGATGAACCTCTACCGGATCGCGCTGCAAAAGACCCCCTTCGCGATGCCGGTCAAGGACAGCTTCCGCTACACCAGCGGATTCGGCATGCGCTGGGGCCGGATGCACAACGGCACCGACTTCGCCGGCGCCCACGGAACGCCGATCTATTCCACCGCCGACGGCGTCGTGATCCATGCCGACTGGCTGTCGGGCTATGGCCGCCTGGTGAAGATCCAGCATGAATTCGGGATCGAAACGCGATATGCGCATCTTGCCAAAATTCGCGTGAAAGTGGGTCAAAGGGTCTCGCGCGGGGACCGGATCGGTGATATGGGGAATTCTGGCCGATCGACCGGCACCCATCTTCACTACGAGGTGCGGATCGGCGGCAAGCCCGTCAATCCGATGACCTACATCAAGGCAGCGAGAGATGTTTTCTAAAAGCAGAATCAACGAGCCCGGCGCGAAGCCCGCAGACGACGCGGCAGCAAAGCCGTCCGAAACGGCCGCCCCCCCCCGCCAAAGCAGCGACTTCACCCCCTCGGCGCCCAAGGCCAAGCCGCCGGCGTCGATCCTGTCTGCCGACCTCACGGTCACCGGCAACATGAAGACCACTGGCGACATCCAGGTCGAGGGCACGGTCGAGGGCGATATTCGCGCCCACCTGCTGACCGTCGGCGAAGGCGCGACCATCAAGGGCGAAGTGATCGCCGACGACGTCATCGTCAACGGTCGCATCGTCGGCCGGGTGCGCGGCCTGAAGGTGCGCCTGACCTCGACCGCCCGGGTCGAGGGCGACATCATCCACAAGACGATCGCCATCGAATCCGGCGCGCATTTCGAGGGCTCGGTCCAGCGCCAGGACGACCCGCTGTCGACCGGCGGCCCGGCAAAGCCCGCCCCGGCGTCTGCCGTCAAAACCGCACCGCGGCCCGCGGACGCCAAGACCTAGCGTCCCGGGTCAAGGGTGACCCATTGTCCGGATCCCCGGGTGCCGCAGACCGCTGCCGCGCCCGGGTTTGACTCGGGCTTTTGCGCCGCGCGCGCGCGGCGTCTGATCCTGATCGCCGCGATTCTGGCCTCGTCGATGAGCTTCATCGACGGGACGGTCGTGGCCATCGCCATCCCGTCGATCCGCGGCTCCCTCGACGCCTCGCTGGCCGAGGTGCAGTGGATCAACAACAGCTACATGCTGATCTCGTCGGCCCTGATCCTGGTGGGGGGGGCGGCCGGCGACCGCTTTGGCCTTGCCCGTGTCTTCGCCGGCGGCATCGTCATTTTCGTCGCCGCCTCGATGGCCTGCGCCGTTGCCCCGGGGGCCCAGTTCCTGATCTGGGCCCGCGCCGCCCAAGGTCTCGGCGCGGCCCTGATGATACCGGGCTCGCTCGCCATCATCGCCCGCGCCTATCCCGAAGAGGACCGCGGCCGCGCCATCGGCATCTGGGCCGCGGCCTCGGCGCTGACCACGTCGCTTGGGCCCATCGTCGGCGGGATCGCCCTGTCCCTCGGCGGCCCGGACATGTGGCGCTGGATATTCGCCATAAACCTGCCCGTCGGCCTGATCGCGCTCTGGCTGATCCAGCGCGCCGTGCAGGAGGACCGCAGTCAGCCCGACCGCGGTCTCGATCTGCCCGGCGCGGGCCTTGCCGTTCTGGGCCTGGGCCTTCTGGCCTGGTCGCTTTCCGCCGAGGGCGGCGAAGAGATGTCGGGACGCGGGTTCTATGCCGCCGCCGGCGCGCTGGCGCTGGTCGCATTCCTTTTCATCGAATCGCGGTCGTCCCATCCGATGCTGGATCTGGGCCTGTTTGCAAGCCGCAGCTTTTCGGCGGCCAACCTTCTGACCTTCTTTCTCTACTTTTCGCTTTCGGCGATCCTGTTCTTCCTGCCGATGACGGTGATCTCGGCCTGGGACGTGGCCGAGGCAGAGGCATCGGCGGCCTTCGTCCCGCTCTCGGTCGCGATCGCCGCCCTTTCGGCCTTCAGCGGCCGGCTGGCCGACCGTTTCGGCCCCGGCCCGCCCATTGCCGGCGGCGCCGCGCTGGTGGCGCTGGCCTTCGCCGGCCTCGGCGCGACCGCACCGGCGCAGAATTTCTGGGGCTTCGTCGTGCCGCTCATGTGCCTGATGGGCCTTGGCATGGCACTGGTTGTCGCACCGCTGTCTGCCGCCGTGATGGGCGGCGTCACCCCGGACCAGACCGGCTCTGCCTCGGGGATCAACAACGCCGTCAGCCGCACCTCCGGCCTCGTCGCCGTCGCCGCGATGGGCAGCGTCGCCGCGATGGCCTACGGGCTGGCGGACGGCCCCGACAGTTTCGGCGCCACACTGGCCGACACCGCCCATATCGCCGCCAGCACGGCCGCCTTCGCCACCATCGCCTGGATCACCGCGGCGCTCTCGGCCGTCTCCGCCGCCATCGCCTGGGTCGGGATCGGCCGGAAACGGCCAGCGCCGGCGGCGTAGGCCACGCTGAACCAGAGAGGGGTCTTGAACGGCACTTGGCCTGGAGTTGCCATTCGCAACCAGGATTCTGGCGCGGAATCAAGGCCGAAGGCCGCCGCGCCATCGCCGACCCGCCCCGAAGGGGCGGCGATTTTCTGACGGCGCGGATCGCGTTGAAGTCGTTCGGACTTTGCCGGGATAAATCAAGCCGTTCACAGGTCCGGGTCGCCTCCCCGCGGGTCGGCGATGGCGCGGCTTCTCAGATTCCGGTCACCGTCCGCTCAAGGCCATACCTGCAGATGGGCGAAAGCCCATTCCGCGTCGGCAAGAACACACCTCACACGGGCTGGTACAGCGCCCGCCGGTAAAGATGCCAGGTCGCATGCCCCAGCACCGGCAGCACGACAAAGAGCCCCAGGAAATACGGCAGCATGCCCAGAAACAGCAGGGCCGCGATCAGAAACGCCCAGAGGAGCATCACGAAAAGGTTCTGCCGCACCATCCGGAAACTCAGCAGCATCGCCGTGATGAAATCCACCTCCTTCTCCAGCAAAAGCGGCAGGCTCACCACCGTCAATCCGAAAAGCACAAAGGCGAACACACCGCCGACCGCCACCTCGACCGCTATCATCGTCAGCCCGTTCGCGGTCAGGTAGATCTCATAGGACGTGGTCGCGTGCGTCATGACGCTCAGCCCCATGAACAGCGCAAAGATCATGTGGGCCAGAAAGCTCCAGAATAGAAAGTAGATGACGATGATCGCCCCGGCCCAGGGGATCTGCCGGTCCTTTTCCCGCACCACGACGCCCAGGACGCCGCCCCAGTTCAACGGCTCGCCATCCTCCAGCCGCCGTGACACCTCGTAAAGCCCCACGGCCGCGAAGGGCGCCACCAGCGGAAAGCCCAGCGAGATCATCAGCGTCCACGAAACCGTGCCCGCCCCAAACATCACCAGCGCCAGCCCCGCCAGCACGTAGACGCCGGAAAAGAACAGCCCGAAGGCCGGCGCGCGACGGAAATCCCACCACCCCGCGCGTAGCGAGATGAACAGTTCTTCTAAGGTCACCTTGCCGATATTCGGCAGCGGCGACGCCTGCGGCGCGGTCTCTGCCATGATGCCGTGCCCTCCCTGCTGCAACGCTAGTCAACGCACCGGCGCCGCACTTTGACCAGGATCAATCCAACGGCGGCGGCCGTCGTCCCGGCCAGTCGGTCGCGGTGTGATAGGCCTGCCCCAGCTGCAACAGACGCATGTCCGACCCCATCGGCCCGAACACCTGCATCCCCATCGGCAGCCCCGCCGCCCCGAACCCGGCCGGCAGGTTGAGACAGGGAAGCCCGCTCAGGCTGACGGGAACGACCGCCTCCATCCAGCGATGATAGGTGTCCATCGGCCCCCCGTTGATCTCTTTCGGCCAGTGCCAGTCCGCCGGAAACGGCCAGACCTGCGCCGACGGCAGCACCAGCGCGTCAAATCGTTCGAACAGCGCCGCGGCCGCCCGGAACCATTCCGATCTGGTCGCACCCGCCTGCAGGATGTCGGCGTTCGGCAAGGCCAATCCCCGCTCGATCTCCCAGATCACCTCGGGCTTCAACTGGGCCCGGGCCTCGGGGTCGGCGTAATGCGTACCCTGTTTGCCCGCCGCGGCCCAGGACCGAAGCGTTGTCCAGCTCTGCCACAGCGCCTCTGCCGGAAACGGCGGCGCGACCGGGTCCACCGCAAAGCCGAGTTCCTCGAAAACGGAGAGCGCGCCCTCGCATAACGGCAAGATGCCGTCCTCGACCGGCCACGCCCCGCCCCAGTCGCCGAGCCAGCCGATCCGCCGCCCGGCGGAGCCGGCGGTCAGGCCCCGGGCCTCGAACACCCGCCCCGTCGGCACGCGCGGGTCCGGCCCCGCCATGGTTTCCAAAAGCGCCGCCAGGTCCGCGATGTCCCGCGCCATCGGCCCGAGCGTGGCAAGCGGGTGCAGGAACATCTCTCCCTGCGGATCCCCGGGCACAAGCCCGTGCGAGGGCCGCAGACTGTAGACGTTGTTCCACGCCGCCGGGTTCCTGAGCGATCCCATGGCATCCGAGCCGTCCGCCACCGCCACCATCCGGGCCGCCAGCGCCGCCCCCGCCCCGCCAGAGGATCCGCCCGCGCTGCGGGCCCGGTCATAGGGGTTCCGCGTCACCCCGTGCACCGGATTATAGCTGTGCGACCCGAACCCGAATTCCGGCACGTTGGTCTTGCCGATCACGATCGCCCCAGCCGCCTTCAATCGCGCTGCCAGAAGATCGTCGGCTTCCGGCACGTGCCGGGCAAAAAGGGGCGAGCCCCAGGTCGTCCGAAGACCCGCGGTGGCCACAAGATCCTTCACCGCGACCGGAATCCCCTGCAGCCACCCCGTTCGCGGCCCGGCGTCCGCTGCCGCCGCCTCGGCCATCAGCGCCTCGGTGCCGCGCAGCGACACGATCGCGTTCACCGCCGGGTTCACCGCCGCAACCCGGTCCAGCGTCGCCCGCATCAACTCGACCGCAGAGACCTCCCGCGCTGCCAGCTTGGCCGACAATTCCCGGGCCGAAAGCTCCAGCAATTCGCTCAACGCCGCCCTCCTTGATCTTGGTCCCGCAAACGCCCGCCGAAGGCAGCCCCGACGCCGCGACCCGAACCACCGCCCCCGAAATCGCGCCGCCTGTCGGATATCCGGAAACGACGTGCGCGGACGCGCATATCCGGATCAGTCTTCGGCGGTGGCCTCGGCCCGGCTTTTGCCCGAGACATCCAGCGCCAGCGTCGCCGCCATGAAGCCGTCGAGATCGCCGTCCAGAACGCCCGACGTGTCCGAGGTCTCATGACCGGTCCGCAGGTCCTTGACCATCTGGTAGGGCTGCAGCACGTAAGACCGGATCTGGTTGCCCCAGCCAGCCTCGCCCTTGGCCTCATGCGCCTCGGTGATCGCGGCGTTCCGGCGGTCAAGCTCCATCTGGTAAAGCCGCGACTTCAGCGCCTTCATCGCGATATCGCGGTTCTGGTGCTGGGATTTCTCGGACGACGTCACGACGATCCCGGTCGGGATATGCGTGATCCGCACGGCCGAGTCGGTGGTATTGACGTGCTGGCCTCCGGCACCCGACGACCGGTAGGTATCAAGCCGGATATCGGACGGATTCACCTCGATCTCGATATTGTCGTCGACCACAGGATAGACCCAGACGGAGGAAAAAGAGGTGTGCCGGCGCGCCGAGGAATCGAAGGGCGAGATCCGCACAAGCCGGTGCACGCCCGATTCGGATTTCAGCCAGCCATAGGCGTTGGGCCCCGAGATCTTGTAGGCGGCCGATTTGATGCCGGCCTCTTCCCCCGGGCTCTCGGACTGCAATTCGACCTTGTAACCCTTCTTCTCGGCCCAGCGCACATACATGCGCGCCAGCATCGACGCCCAGTCGCAGGATTCGGTCCCGCCCGCGCCCGCATTGATCTCGAGAAACGTGTCGTTGCCGTCGGCCTCGCCGTTCAGCAGCGCCTCGATCTCTTTTTTCGCGGCACGTAGGGCAAGCTTCTTCAGGCTGGCCTCGGCCTCGCCGACGACCTCGTCGTCCTCTTCCATCTCGCCCAGTTCGATCAGCTCGACATTGTCGCTCAGATCCCTTGCGATGCCTTCATAGGTCTCCATCGCATCGACCAGCATCTGACGCTCGCGCATCAGTTTTTGCGCCGTCTCGGGGTCGTCCCACAGCGTCGGGTCCTCGACCCGGGCGTTGAATTCCTCCAGCCGGTGCTGCGCAGTGTCGAAATCCATCCGCTGGCGCAACAGCCCCAGCGATTTTTCGATGGCGTCGACGGTGTTCTGCGTCTCTGCGCGCATGGTCAGGTCCCGGATGATCCGCTCAGGCGGGTGTGATACCAACCGCGGCCACAGCGGGCAAGACCGGGGCCCGGCACGAATTTTCGGCGAAAATTCGTTCCCTTGCGATCAATACAGGCCGCCCGAACTCAGCGTCCCGAAATCGGCCTTTTTCGGGATCACCACCACCTCGCCGCCCGAGGTGCGCACCTGGGTGCCGCCCGCGACGTCCTCTCCCGGCGTGAACAGGGGCAGGTTGGCGCCCATCGCAAAGCCCCCGTCGAACATGATCCCGAAAAGCGGCTCTTCGCCGTCGCGGAAATATTCCGCCACCACATGCGGTCCGGAGGCCGAGCTTGGCAGCCGCGCCCCGGTGTAGCGGTCGATCTTGATGAAATGGCCGCCCGGCGGAACGGTGAACTTGCCGCCGCCGTATTTCGCCGTCGCCCGTTTCATGAACTGGTTGAACACCGGCCCGCACATGCCGCCGCCGGACGCGCCGCGTCCCATCGACCGCGGCCGGTCGTAGCCGATATAGCACCCCGCCACGATGTTCGAGGTGAAGCCGACGAACCAGACATCCTTGGCGTCGTTCGTCGTACCGGTCTTGCCCGCCACCGGCACGCCGAGCTTCACTTTGCCCGCCGCCGTGCCGCGCTGCACCACGCCCTGCATCATCGAGGTCAGCTGATAGGCGGTGATCGCATCCATCACCCGCTCGCGGTTCGAGGTGATGCGCGGCGCAAAGCCGGGCTCGAGCGAGGCCAGCTGGCAGTCCTCGCAGGTCCGCTGATCGTGGCGATAGACCGTCTCGCCCCAGCGGTTCTGCACCCGGTCGACCAGCGTCGGTTCGACCCGTTCGCCGCCATTGGCGAACATCGCATAGGCCGCGACCATCTTGAACAGCGTCGTCTCCTGGCTGCCCAGCGAGTTGGCCAGAAACGGCTGCAGCCGGTCGTACACGCCAAAGCGTTCGGCATAGCCCGCGACCGTCTCCATCCCGATTTCCTGCGCCAGCCGCACGGTCATCAGGTTCCGCGACCGCTCGATGCCGGTGCGGAGCGGCGTCGGCCCGTAAAACTGCTTCGAGGCATTGGTGGGCCGCCAGACGCCGGCCCCGGTCTCCACCTCGATCGGCGCATCGATCACGATGGTCGCCGGCGAAAACCCGCTGTCGAGCGCCGTGGCATAGACGAAGGGCTTGAACGACGACCCGGGCTGCCGCGTCGCCTGGGTGGCGCGGTTGAAGACCGAATGCTGGTAGGAAAATCCGCCCTGCATCGCCAGAACGCGCCCGGTATGGACGTCCATCGCCATGAACCCGCCCTGCACCTCGGGCACCTGCCGCAGGGTCCAGCGGATGAACGACCCGTCGCTGTCGGCGGTCATGCGGCGCACATGCACCACGTCGCCGGTCTCGAAATTGGCGAAGAAATCGCCCTTCATCCACGCGATGTCCTTGCGCGGCACCACGAACGGCTCGGCCTCGGTCTCGTCGACGCCCTCGATGCCGATCCGAAGCCGCTGCTCCTCGACCGCCAGCACCACCGCCGGATACCAGCCCTCGATGTCGCGGCTGACATCCGCCTCGCCCAGAGCCTCGCGCCAGCTTGCCTCGTCGGCCAGCTTGTCCTCGGGAATGGTCAGGTTCGTGCCACGCCAGATGCCCAGGCCACGATCGAACCGCTCCAGCCCGGTCTGCAGGGCCTTCGCCGCCTCGCGCTGCAGTTCGGGATCGATGGTCGCCCGGATCGACAGCCCGCCGGTGAAGAACTCGTCCTCGCCGAACTGATCGTTTCGGCTCAGCTGTCTGCGGATTTCGTCGCTGAAGTAATCCCGCGGCGGCAGCGATTTCCGGAACGGCTGGTAATCGCCGCCCTGGACCGACATCAGCGGCAGCGCCCTCGCCTCCTCATACGCCGCTTCGGCGATATAGCCGTTCTCGTACATCTCGCGCAGCGTGTTGTTGCGCCAGAACATCGCGTCGTCCCGGTTGCGCACCGGATGCCGGTTCGACGGCGATTTCGGCAGGCTCGCCAGATAGGCCGCCTCGCCCACCGTCAGTTCGCTCAGCGTCTTGTTGAAATAGCTCTGCGCCGCGGCGGCCACCCCGAAAGAATTCTGCCCCAGGAAAATCTCGTTGAGATACAGCTCCAGGATCTTGTCCTTCGACAGCGTCTCTTCCAGCCGCGAGGCCAGGATCAGTTCCTTGATCTTGCGTTCCGCCGACCGGTCCGACGACAGCAGGAAGTTCTTCATCACCTGCTGGGTGATCGTCGAGGCGCCGCGCAGACGCCCGCCGCGCAGGGCATCCACGGCCGCGGCCACCATGCCGCGCGGGTCGTAGCCCTTGTGCTGGTAGAAATTCTTGTCCTCGGCACTGATGAAGGCCTGTTTCACCAGATCGGGGATCTCTTCGATCGGGGCGTAGAGCCGGCGTTCGCGTGCGAATTCGTCCATCATCCGGCCCTCGCCGGAATAGATGCGCGAGATCGTCGGCGGGGCGTACTGCGCCAGCTGCTCGTGGTTCGGCAGATCCCGGCCATACATCCAGAAAATCCCGCCCACCGTCAGCGCTGCGAACAGCGCGCCCAGGGTGACCAGGCTGAAGATGCCGCCGAAAAACGACAGGATGTACCGCAGCATATACTGCCCCCGGATTGAGCCTCGGTCACCAGTATACGCCCGGCCCGAGGCAGGGTCAAAAACGCTTCGGCGGCATCGCGCCAAAGTGAGACTTTCCGCTTGCGCCGTGCCACCGGCACGCCTACCTGCGACCCATGCGCCCCGAGGACATCCTTCCCACCTATGAACGTGTCGCCAAGGGCTTTGCCCGCCATCGCGACCGCACGCTCTTCGAGCGGAAATGGCTCGACACGATGCTGAACCACACACCGCCACCGCGGCGGGTGCTGGATCTCGGCTGCGGCACGGGCCAGCCGATCGCCGCCTATCTGACCGACCGGCGCTGCCGGGTGACCGGCGTCGACGGGGCGGCGGCCATGATCGCGCTCTTCCGCCAGACCCTGCCCGAGGCGGAGGCCGTTCATGCGGACATGCGCGGTCTGGATCTTGGCCAGCGTTTCGACGCGATCATCGCCTGGAACAGCTTTTTCCACCTCTCGCCGGCCGACCAGCGCGCCATGTTCCCCGTCTTTGCCGCCCATGCGGCCCCGGGCGCGGTCCTGATGTTCACCGCCGGCCCCCGCGCGGGCGAGCCGGTGGGCCAGGTCGAGGGTGAACCGGTCTATCACGCCAGCCTCGCGCCGGAGGATTACAAGGCCCTGATGGCAGAAAACGGCTTTGACCTGCTGCGGTTCCAGCCCGAAGACCCCACCTGCAACGGCCACACGATCTGGATGGCCCGCGCCCGCCGCGCCGCGGCCTGACCCGTCACTGCCGCAGCAGCGCCGCCTCTGCGGCATCCTCGGCTGCCCAGGCCAGCAGTGCATCGCGGATGCCAAGCGCGGCCTTGGCTCGCCATTCGGGCGAGACCAGATTTGCCAGGTCGCGTTCCGATGACAGAAACCCCAGTTCGATCAACACCGACGGAATATCCGCCGCCTTCAGCACCGAGAACGCCGCCTCCAGCCGCGGCCGCTTGTGCAGCCGGCCGATATTGCGTTTCAGCCCGTCCACCAGCGCATCGGCCAGCCGGTCCGACCGCGGCGCGGTTTCGAGCCGCGCAAGGTCCATCAGCACGCCGGCGACGACATCGTCCTGGTCGCTCAGGTCGACACCGGCCAGCAGATCGGCGCGGTCATGGCGTTCGGCCAGCTTTTCCGACGCGATGTCGCTGGCGGTCTGGGCCAGCGTATAGATCGTCGCGCCGCTCGCCCGGCCCTCGGCCAGTGCGTCGGCATGCAGCGACAAAAACACGTCCGCTCCGCCGGCCCGCGCCAGCGATTGCCGCATCTCCAGCGGCACGAAGACATCCGCATCGCGTGTCAGCACCACCTCGAATCCCGCGCGGATCAGCACCTCGCGCAGCTCGCTGGCAAAGCCCAGCATCAGATCGGCCTCGGCCACCCCGTCCCGCTCGGCGCCCGGGTCGATCCCGCCGTGGCCCGGATCCAGCGCCACGACCACCGGCCGGTCCCCCGTCGGCCGCCGGCGCGGCGCGGTCAGGTCCACCACCGGCCGCGGCAGGCGGAACAGCGCGCTGTCCGGCGCGCCCGAGGCCGCCGCGAACACCTCCGCCGCCACCGTCTGCAGCGCCAGCGTCACGACCGCGTCCGTGTCCGTCGCCATCGACACCTCGCGCACCGCCAGCGGTTCGGCCAGTTCCAGCACCATGCGCGACCAGCCCGGCCGGATCGTCCCGACTGCCACCGCCGACACCGCCTCGGCCCGGTCGAACGCCTCCGGTGAAAGCCCGGTCCAATCGACTTCCGAAAAATCCAGAACCAGCCGCGGCGGGGCGTCCAGCGTGAATACCCGGTACGGCACCGGCTGCGACAAGACCAGCGCCAGCTCGGCCCCGCCGTGCGTATCGCGCACCACCGATGCCTCGGCATCGATCCGCGCCAACCCGGTCAGCGCCTGCGCCCAGGCGCCGCCCGTCCAGGTCAGCGCCAACACCAAAAAAAGTAGCCTGCTCATGACGCCCCGATTTTTCCGCCCTTATACCGCCCTTCCCGGCAATCCCCAACAGCTTTGCCTTGGCGAGACCGAAGCGACCGGCGCGTGCAGCGCGCTTGAGGAAACCGGCGTGGGCGCAGCCCACACGATTTGGCTACCGCCGGTTCATGAAGTCGCGCAGCCGCTCCAGCCCTTCGCGGATGTCCTCGGTCGACCGGGCATAGGAAAACCGCATGGTCCGCGCCCCGCGCACCGGGTCGAAGTCGAGCCCCGGCGCCGCCGACACCCCGGCGCCGTCGAGGATTTCCGCAGAAAACGCCAGACTGTCGTCGGTCAGATGACCGACATCGGCATAGAGGTAAAACGCCCCGTCGGGCGGCGCGATATCGGCGAAACCCGCCGCGGGCAGCCCTTCCAGCATCAGCCGCCGGTTCTCGGCATAAACCGTCAGATTGGCCTGCAGCTCGGCGTCGCAATCCATCGCCGCCAGGGCGGCGATCTGGCTGACATGCGGCGGGCAGATGAACATGTTCTGCGCCAGACGCTCGACCACGCGCACGTGATCCTCGGGCACCACCATCCAGCCGATCCGCCAGCCGGTCATCGAGAAGTACTTGGAAAACGAGTTGATCACATAGACGTCGTCGCTGATCTCCAGCGCCGACACCGCTTTTCGCTCATATTCGACCCCGTGATAGATCTCGTCCGAGATAAAGGCCGTGCCTGCCTCCCGGGCCGCCTCGATCAGCGCCGTCATGGCCGCGCGGTCCAGCATCGTGCCGGTCGGATTGGCGGGCGAAGCCACCAACAGGCCGTCCAGACCTTCCGGCAGATCCCCCGGCACCGGCTGCAGGCGGTTTTCCGCCGCTGCCTCGATGATCACCGGCTGCAATCCAAGCGCCTTCAGGATCTGCCGGTAGGACGGATAGCCCGGTGCCCCAAGTCCCACCCGGTCGCCGTTGTCGAACAGCGCCGCAAAGGTCAACAAAAACGCCCCCGACGCGCCGGCCGTCACGATCACCCGGCTCGGGTCCAGATCGACATTGTACCAATCCTTGTAAAGCCTTGCGATGCGTTGCCGCAGCGCCGGCAGCCCCAGCGCCACGGTATAGCCCATGGCCTGTTCCTCCATGGCGCGCGCCACCGCCGCCCGCGCGCCCGCCGGGGCCGGCGTCCCCGGCTGTCCGATCTCCATATGGATCACCCGGGCGCCGGCCGCTTCGGCGACGCGCGCGCTCCATCACGTCCATCACAATGAAGGGATCGACCGAGCTGCGCCTTGAGTTCCGCATGACTTCCTCTCTATGGTCCTTCACGGCAGGACCTGCACCCGGAGAGGCAGACAGTCAATGGCGGGCAATCTGGCAAGAGGCGCACGCGCAGCCCTGGCTGCGCTTTTGCTGCTTTGCATCGCGCTGCCCGCCCAGGCCATCACGCTGATCCGCGATCCGGATATCGAGTACTCGCTGCGCAAGCTCGCCGCGCCGGTCCTGACCGCCGCCGGCCTCAGCCCCGGCAATATCCGCGTCCTGATCGTCAGAGACGACAAGCTCAACGCCTTCGTCGTCGACAGCCGCCACATCCTGATCCACTCCGGCCTGCTTTTGCGCATGAACCGCGCCGAGGAGCTGCAGGCCGTACTCGCGCACGAGGCCGCCCATATCGCCAACGGCCATATCACGCGCCGCCTCTCGAACCAGCGCGTCGCCTCCAACGCGGCGAAATTCGGCCTGCTTCTGTCGCTGGCCGCCGGTGCCGCAACCGGTAACGCCGAGGCCGCCGCCGGTATCGCGCTCGGCACTTCTTCCAGCGCGCAGCGGCTGTTTTTCGCCCATACCCGCGCCGAAGAAGCCTCGGCCGACCAGGCCGCGCTGCGCTATATGGCCATGCGCGGCATCGACCCGACGGCGATGAACGACGTTCTCGATCTCTTTCGGGGCCAGGAACTTCTGACCCCCGGCCGTCAGGACCCGTACGTGCGCACCCACCCGCTGACGCGTGACCGGATCCGGGCGGTCAAAGGCTATGTCGCGGCCTACAAGAACCGGACAAAGGACGACCCCACCGCCGATTACTGGTTCCTGCGCGCCAAGGGCAAGCTCGGCGCCTTCTTGCGCAATCCGGGCTGGACCCTGCGCCGGATCGACAAAAACGACACATCCGACATCGCCCGGATGCGCCGCGCCGTTGCCTATCACCGTATCCCCGATCGTGCCAGGGCCGTCGCCGAGATCAACCGCCTTGCCGTGCAGCGCCCCGGCGACCCCTATATCCTGGACCTGAAGGGCCAGATCCTGCTTGAATCCAAGGATTTCCGCGGCGCCGTCGCCGCCTACGGCGCCGCCGTCAACGCCGCCCCGAACGAGCCGCTGATCCTGGCCGGCTATGGCCGGGCGCTTCTGGCGCTGAAAACCGCCGATGGCAACCGCCGTGCGCTGAACGCGCTGGAACGGGCCCGGTCGCGCGACACCCAGGACCCCCGCATGATGCGCGACCTCGCCGTCGCCTATGCCAAGACCGGCAACAATGGCATGGCCTCGCTGGCCACGGCCGAACGCTACGCCCTGCTTGGAAACCTTGAAACCGCCGCGGTCCACGCCAAGCGGGCCGAGGGGCTGTTGCCCCGCGGATCGCCCGGCTGGAACCGCGCCCAGGATGTGTTAAACGCGGCCCGAAGTGCCGGGAAACGGAGAAAATGAAGATGTTTAGCCTAAAGACTTTTGCCGCATCGGGCCTGGTCGCCCTGCTGGCCGCGCCGCTGGCCGCCTTCGATATGAACGCCATGACGGACGCAGAGCGGGAAGTCTTCCGCGCAGAGATCCGCGCCTATCTGATGGACAATCCCGAAGTGCTGCTCGAGGCGATCGACGTGCTGGAAGAGCGCCAGGCCGCCGAACAGGCCGCCGGTGACATCGAACTGGTGCAGGTCAATGCCGAGTCGATCTTCAACGACGGCTATTCCTATGTCGGCGGCAATCCCGACGGCGACATCACCGTGGTCGAATTCCTCGATTACCGCTGCGGCTACTGCAAGCGCGCGCATCCCGAAGTCACCGAGCTGATCGCCTCCGACGGCAATATCCGCTATATCATCAAGGAATTTCCGATCCTCGGCGAACAGTCGGTGCTGGCCTCGCGCTTTGCCATCGCGGTAAAGGAGGTGGAAGGTCCCGAGGCCTATCTTGAAACGCATGACACGCTCATGACCCTGCGCGGCGAAATCAGCGAGGCGTCTCTGTCGGACCTGTCCGAACAGCTTGGCTACGACACCCCCAGCGTGTTCGACGCGATGAATTCCGACGTCGTGCAAGATCAGATCGCCCAGAACCGCCAACTGGCCCAGCGGCTGCAGATCAACGGGACGCCCAGCTTCATCTTCGAGACCGAGATGCTGCGTGGCTATGCCCCGCTGGAGGCCATGCGCGACGTGGTCGAAGAGCTGCGCGCCGAGGGCTGACCCCCGCGGGTGGCCGAAAGGCCAATGCGGCGGCTCCTGGCCTGGAGGGGACGTCGGCCATCCTGAGACGAGCCGGGCCGTCGCCGACCCGCGGGGAGGCGAGCCGAACCTGTGAACGGCTCGATGTATCCCGGCAAAGTCCGAACGAATTCAATCCGATACGCACCGTCAGCAAATCGCCTCCCCTCCGGGGCGGGGCGGCGATGGCGCGGCGGGGCTGCGCTCCTTGAATCCGCGCGGGGGCGGGGCGATCGCCGCCACATACCAAGACCACCAAACGCTTCCCCATTCCACCGACCTGCACTAAGACCTGATCCAAGCCAAACGCACCGCCCGAAAGGCCCACCATGACAGACGCCCAGTCCCAGCCCGGCAGCGTGACCGCCGCCATCACCGCGGGCTGCCTTGTCGCGTTTATCGGCTTCGGCTTTTCGGCGGCATTCGGCGTCTTCCTGCGCCCGATGACCGAGGCGATGGGCTGGGGGCGCGAGGTGTTTTCACTGTCACTGGCGGTGCAGCTGCTTTGCTGGGGGCTGACGCAGCCTGTGGCCGGGATGGTTGCCGACCGGCGTGGCACGGCCCGCGTTCTGGCCTTCGGCGCCGTGACCGCGGCTTTGGGTTTCTTCCTGCGCGGCGTGGTGACCGACCCAGCCCTGTTCGTCGCAACCGGCGTGGTCGTCGGCATCGGCACCGGCGCCTGCTCCTTTCCCGTGGTCATCGTCGCCCTCGGCAAGATCGTTCCGCCAGCGCGGCGCAGCTTCGTCATGGGGCTTGGCACCGCCGCCGCCTCGACGGGCATGTTCGCCGCCGCGCCGGGATCGCTGGGTCTGATTGCGTGGCTCGGCTGGAACGGAGCGATCTTCGTCATCGCCGCCAGCTTTTTGCTGATCCTGCCCGCGCTGGTCTTCATTGCCCGCGTCTCGACCCCGACCGCCGCCGTCGGGTCCGGCACCTTTGCCACAGCCGTTCGGACCGCGTTCCACGACCGCGCCTTCGTCCTGCTGTTCTTCGGCTTCTTCGTCTGCGGCTTTCACGTCGCCTTCATCCAGACCCACCTGCCGGCCTATATCGTCGACAACGGTCTGGCCGCCGCGATCGGCGGCTGGTCGCTGGCGCTGATCGGGCTCTTCAACATCGCCGGCTCCTTCGCGTCCGGGTGGTCGGGGCAGGTCCTGTCGAAGAAGAAAGTTCTGGCCGGCATCTACTTTGCCCGCGCGGTGGTGATCCTGGCCTTCATACTGATCCCGCTCTCGCCGGCCAGCGTCATCGTCTTCTCGGCCATCATGGGGCTGTTGTGGCTGTCCACCGTACCGCTGACCACCGGGCTGGTGGCCCAGACGCAAGGCCTCGGCTATCTGTCGACCCTGGTGGGCCTCGTCTTTCTCAGCCACCAGGCGGGCAGCTTCCTCGGCGCCTGGCTGGGTGGGCGCATCTTCGACCTCTACCAGGATTACACGCCGATGTGGTGGACGGCCGTCGCCCTCAGCCTTCTGGCCACCCTGATCCATCTGCCGATCCGCGAAACCCCGGGACCGCTGGCGCAACTTCAAGCCCGCCAGTGACGCGCCGCCGGCGACCGGATCAGGGCCAAGAACCTTGCGAGGCTGCTTCGGTGCCTGACGCAGACTCTATTCCGCGGCCTGCTCCGCCGCCGCCTTGTCCGCCTCGATCTCGGCCGCTTTCCGCTCGACCTGTTCGACGATGTGATCGATCATCTGGTCGTTTGACAGCTTGTGGCTCTGCTTGCCCGCCAGATACACCATCCCCGACCCGGCGCCGCCGCCGGTGAACCCGATATCGGTCATCAGCGCCTCGCCCGGCCCGTTCACGACGCAGCCGATGATCGACAGCGACATGGGCGTGTGGATATGCGCAAGCCGGGTTTCCAGCGTCTCGACCGTCTTGATCACGTCGAAGCCCTGGCGCGCGCAGGACGGGCAGGAAATGATGTTCACCCCCCGGTGCCGCAGCCCCAGCGCCTTCAGGATCTCGAACCCGACCTTCACCTCCTCCACCGGATCGGCCGACAGCGACACCCGCAGCGTGTCGCCGATCCCCATCCAGAGTAAATTCCCCAGCCCGATCGCCGATTTGATCGTCCCGCTGACGAACCCGCCAGCCTCGGTAATCCCCAGATGGATCGGTGCATCGGTCGCCTCGGCAATCCCCTGATACGCGGCGGCCGCCAGAAACACATCCGATGCCTTCACGCTGATCTTGAATTCATGGAAATCGTTGTCCTCAAGGATCCGGATGTGCTCGAGCCCGGACTCCACCATCGCCTCGGGGCACGGCTCGGCATACTTTTCCAGCAGGTGCCTTTCCAGCGATCCGGCGTTCACGCCGATCCGCATCGAACAGCCGTGATCCTTTGCCGCCTTGATCACCTCGCGCACCCGGACCGCATCGCCGATATTGCCGGGGTTGATCCGCAAACACGCCGCGCCGGCCTCGGCCGCCTCGATGGCGCGTTTGTAGTGGAAGTGGATATCCGCCACGATCGGCACCGGGCTTTCCCGCACGATCTCGCGCAGGGCGCGCGTGCTGGCCTCGTCCGGCGTCGACACCCGCACGATATCGGCCCCCGCCTCGGCACAGGCCTGCACCTGCGCCACCGTGGCCGCCACATCCGAGGTGTCGGTGTTCGTCATCGTCTGCACCGCGATCGGCGCATCGCCGCCCACCGGGACCGGGCCCACGAAGATCTGCCGCGATTTGCGGCGGTAGATATTGCGCCACGGGCGCACGTGATTGAGCGACATCTTCGCTGCACTCTGTCAGATCAGGTTGACAGGAAAGATAGGCGCCAAAGCCGTGCCTGGCAACGGAAAGCCGACTATTCGGCGGTCTCCAACGCCTCGGCAATCGCCGCGAACTTCGCAAGATCCCGGTCGCTGTCGACGTCCGCGACCGCATAGGCCGCCTTCAGGTCATCGGGCCCCAACGAGACGTCCTTGACCACCGACGGCCCCGGACCGGCGGGACCGTAGGTTTCGCCGTTCACGGCAAAATACACCGACCCGGCATTCCCGGTCCGCAAAAACGGCGGTTCCTCGGTCTTCGGAAGCACGTATTTCTCGCCCGCATCGAGGATCTTTTCAAAAAGAACCGTGCCGTCGGCGCCCCTGACCCGGACCCAGGACGGCCGGACCGCGAACAGCATGACCTCAGGCGCCGCACTGGCCACCACCTGGATCGGCGTTTCATCCGGCACAGCCGCAACCGGCGCAGCCGTTTCCCCCCCGGCCAAAGTGATCTCGCGTTTATCTTCACCCAGCTCCACCAGCGTGCCGACCGCCTCGGGGTCGAGCGCCGCGATGGGTCCGTCGCGCTTGGTCAGCACCGGGACTTCCAGGGCCTGCGGCCGATAAAGCCGGTCGAGCGCCTCTGCCGGCGGCGGCCGAAGCCCCGCGGTTTCCGTCACGGCCAGACCGTCCGACGGCGCCAGCGGGTCCACCTCGGCCACCACCCCCGGCGTCTGGTCAACCGGCGTGAATTGTACCTTCTGAACCTCTTGCAGCACGGACCAGCCGCCAAAGCCGATCGCGCCGATCAGCGCAACCAGCACCAGCGAAGATCCAAGCGCACCGGGCTCGATCCGCGACAGGAATGCCTCGCCCCGCGGCACGAAAGGCGTGTTGGGGTTCACAAAGGGGTCCGCGGCCTTGGTCTGCCGCGCCGGCACATCCGCGCGGCCCGCACGCTTGCCCGCCGCCTCCGCCGACAGCCCGTGGGCCACGGTGAAGTTGCCCTCTTCACAGAATTTTCCGTAAGCCCATTCGGGATCGAGCCCGAGATAACGCGCATAGGACCGCACATAGCCGGCAATGAAGCCCGGGGTTTCGAACGCGCTGGGGTCGGAGTTTTCGATCGCGGCGATATAGGTCGCCTTGATCTTCAGCTCACGCTGTACGTCCAGCAGCGACTTGCCCAGAGTCGCACGTTCTCCGCGCATGACATCGCCAAGGCGCAGGTCATAGTCGTCAAAGCCTTTCAGCTCTTCCGTGGTATCCGTGGGAGGTTCGGTGCGTCGCCCGATCATGCCCCCTGCCCCAAGTGTTACGCGTCCCCATATGAAAGGCGATTCGCCCTTCACGTTTGATTTAACAAGACGTTAGCATAGGGCCCGGGTCAATGCACCCGCAGAACGATCAGGCGGTCAAATCTTGGCGATTAAGCGCGCAATGCGACCAGAGCCCGTCGAGCGCCCGGATCAGCTTGTCCATCTCGTCCGGCCCGTGCACCGGCGAGGGCGTAAACCGCAGGCGCTCGGTCCCGCGCGGGACGGTGGGAAAGTTGATGGGCTGTACATAGATACCGTAGTCGTTCAGCAGCATGTCGGACAGCTGTTTGGTGTGAACCGGATCGCCGACGATCACCGGAACGATATGGCTGCCATGGTCGATGATCGGCAGGCCCAGACCCTTGAGCCGCAGCTTGAGGATCTTCGCCTGGGTCTGGTGTCGTTCCCGCAAGGCCTGGTCGGCCTTGAGGTGCCGCACACTGGCGGCCGCCCCGGCCGCCACGGCCGGTGGAAGCGAGGTCGTGAAAATGAAGCCCGGCGCGTAAGACCTTATCGCGTCGCACATTTTGTGGCTTGAGGCTATGTAGCCGCCCATCACGCCATAGGCCTTGGCGAGCGTTCCATTGACGATATCGATCCGGTGCATCAGCCGGTCACGCTCTGCAACGCCGCCGCCGCGCGGGCCGTACATGCCGACCGCATGGACCTCGTCGATATAGGTCAAGGCGTCGAACTCGTCCGCCAGGTCGCAAAGCGCCTCGATCGGCCCGAAGTCGCCGTCCATCGAGTAGACCGATTCGAACGCGATCAGCTTCGGCGCGGCCGGATCGTCCGCCTCGAGCTTGGCGCGCAGATCGTCCAGATCGTTGTGCTTGAAGATCCGCTTGGCCCCGCCATTGCGGCGGATGCCCTCGATCATCGAGGCATGGTTCAGTTCGTCCGAATAGATGATCAGCCCCGGGAAGAGTTTCGGAAGCGTGGACAATGTCGCGTCGTTCGCGATGTAGGCCGAGGTGAAGAGCAGCGCCGATTCCTTGCCGTGCAGGTCGGCCAGTTCCGCCTCCAGCCGCTTGTGATACACCGTCGTGCCCGAGATGTTGCGCGTCCCGCCGGACCCCGCGCCGGTCGCATCCAGCGCCTCGTGCATCGCCTGCAGCACCACGGGATGCTGGCCCATGCCCAGATAGTCGTTGCCGCACCAGACCGTGACCGGACACTCCGTCCCGTCCGGCCTGCGCCAGGTTGCGTGCGGAAACGCCCCCTTCTTGCGTTCGATGTCGATGAAGGTGCGATAGCGCCCTTCGTCGTGCAGGCGCTGCAGCGCGCTATCGAGCTTTGCGGTATAATCCACGAGGTCCCCCCGAAAACCGGTCTTGCATCCCTATCAGCACGAAATCGTGCCTGCCAATATCATATTCAAAAACTGGTACCTTTTGCCGCCATGACATAGATCAATCTTCTATCACGATTTCGCAACCCGGGCGCCCCGCCGCGGCGGCCTGGCGGTTACACCGGTCCAGCGCAGTTTCGCTGGCCCCGTCGCCCGAGACAACCGAAAAAGCTTTGCTCAGCCGCGACACCGCAAATGCCTTGGGTGCATCGGCCCGGCGGTATTGCGTGAAGGCCGCGGTGGCATCCGAGGACAGCGACACGGGCCGCGGCTTCCACCGCTTCGGCAGGATCCGCGCCGCCAGCTCGCATTTTGCCTCACCCTGCCGCCGTGCCTTGTTGCAGGCATCGAGCGCCACGGCCGATGCGGCGTCGGGGCTGTGCAGCCCGTCGGAGACCTGGAACAGGCCCGACAGCGCCGCGGCGGCGCCTTCCGTCGCCAACCTGTCGAAATACGCCGGCGATAGGGCGATCGCTCCGTAATAATGCGCGGCGGACTTGAATTCCCGGGTCTTAACCAGCGCCCGGATGTAGTCGAGATGCGTGCCGTCAAGGCCGCTGTCCTCGACCATCTGGACCGCAAAGCCCCTGGTCTGGAACAGCATCCTGCGGGCTTCGTCGCCGTCGATCGGCTCGGCCCTGGCGCCGGCCTGAGCCAGAAAGATCACCATCGCGAAACCGACCGCCAGACGCATTGGCATCTCCACTACATTCCCGACCGCCAACCTAACGTGCGCCGGCGCCGTTGCCCAGCCGGTCTCTGGACACCGACGGCCGGCCTGTTACCGTCGCGCCCGACCGCTTGCAAAGGATGCCCCGCCATGAGCCTCGATACCGTTCTTTCCCGCATCGATTCCGACTTGCCGGACGCGCTCGACCGGCTGATGCACCTTTTGCGAATCCCCTCGATCTCGACCGATCCCGCCTACAAATCGGATGTGGACGGCGCCGCGGACTGGTTGGTGGAGGATCTGAAGACCCTCGGGATCGAGGCCGCCAAGCGCCAGACGACCGGCCACCCGATGGTTGTGGGCCATGCCCCGGGCGACGGTCCGCATCTGATGTTCTACGGCCACTATGACGTGCAGCCAGTGGACCCGCTGGATCTTTGGCACCGCGACCCGTTCGACCCCGAGCTTCAGGACACGCCCAAGGGCCGCGTGATCCGCGGCCGGGGCGCCTCGGACGACAAGGGCCAGCTGATGACATTCGTCGAGGCCTGCCGGGCCTGGAAGGCGGTGCACGGATCGCTGCCGGCGCGAATCTCGTTCTTCTTCGAGGGCGAGGAGGAATCCGGCTCGCCGTCTCTGGTGCCGTTTCTGAAGGCGCATGCCGACGAACTGCGCGCCGATCTGGCGCTGATCTGCGATACCGGGCTCTTCGATCCCGAGACCCCGGCGATCACCACGATGCTGCGGGGGCTTCTGGGCGAGGAAATCACGATCACCGGGCCGGACAAGGACCTGCATTCCGGCAGCTACGGCGGCATGGCGATGAACCCGATCCGGGTGCTGGCGCGGATCATCGCCGCGCTGCACGACGAGACCGGCCGTGTGACGGTGCCGGGATTTTACGATGGGGTGCCGGAGTTGCCCGACGACATCCGCGCCCAATGGGAGGCGCTCGGCTTCGACGAGGCGGCGTTTCTGGGCGAGGTGGGACTGTCGCAGAAGGCGGGCGAGGCCGGGCGGTCGGGGCTCGAGATGATCTGGTCGCGGCCCACCTGCGAGGTGAACGGGATCTCGGGCGGCTATGCCGGCGACGGATTCAAGACGGTGCTGCCGTCCAAGGCGTCGGCCAAGATCAGTTTCCGCCTGGTGGGGACGCAGGACCCGCTGAAACTGCGCGACAGCTTTCGCGCAATGGTGCGGGGGATGGTGCCGGCGGATTGCTCGGTGGAGTTCACCGGTCACGGAGCCTCTCCGGCCTCGGTGATGTCGACGACGGACCCGGCCTTTGAGAGGGCCAGGCAGGCGCTGTCGGACGAATGGCCGCGCGACGCGGCGTTCATCGGAAGCGGCGGATCGATCCCGGTGGCGGGGTATTTCAAGGACATCCTGGGCATGGAGTCGATGCTGATCGGGTTCGGGCGGGACGACGATCTGATTCACTCGCCGAACGAGAAATACGACGTCGAATCGTTCCACAAGGGCATCCGGAGCTGGGCGCGGATTCTTGCGGCCTTGACGTAAGACCGGGCAGGTGCCCGACGGGAACCGGGGTTTAAGCCGCTGATGTGACTTGATTTAGTTCCTACAAGCGAGTGGGGCGTGGGCCGTTTGAACCCGCGGCTTGCCGCCCGATGCGGATCAGGGCAGGCGTCGATGGTGGGTTGAAGCCCACCCGACCGGTCGGCGTGCCGCGACGGTGCGCAGCTTTTGCTTGCATCCCCGCGCGCATCCCCCAAGCTGAGCGCGAAGGAGGCTGCGTGATGAGTGACGCCGACGACGCCTATGCCGCCGCCGAAGCGGAGATTGAACGGGTCCGGGAGGCGGGCGGAACCGCGCTCGATCTGACCGGCAAGGAATTCTCCGCCCTCAACCGCCTGCCTGACAGGCTGGGCAAGTTGGAGAACCTGGAGCGTCTGGATTTGCGCGGTGTCCCGGTTTGCGACCTCGCGCCGCTCGTAGGGCTCATGAGGTTGCAGAGCCTTGACCTTAGCGGAACCGGGGTCACCGACATTGCGCCCCTCCAGAGCTTGAACGCCTTGCGATCGCTAACCCTCGACGGCACCCGGGTCGCCGACTTGCGCCCACTGCTCAACCTCGACGGTCTTTGGGAGACATCCGGCGAGGGACGGCCCCGCGATCTCTCCACCGGTCTGTGGTTTCGTGACACACTGGCGGCCGTCGCCGATGCCAAGATACAGGAATTGGCTGACATCGACGACGCCATGGAGCGGGCCGAGATGACCCGTTCGTATCTTCAAACTCTGCCGCCCTGGCCGGAGCCCCTGCCTTGGGAGTTGGCCGGGGAAACGCAACACTCACAGCCCTCGGACGTTGAATCCGACGGCGCAGCGATACCGCCCGATGACAATTCCGCGCCGTTGATGGTGCAGATTTCGGAATCGGGAAGGCTGGAAGCAGCCTTGCCAGGCGATCTGGCGGAGGCAGAGACGCCGGGCGCCAAAGAGGCGTGGCGGGCGCTTGGGATCTATCTGGACGAGCTGTCGCCGCTGCAGGCGAGGATCAGCAACGCGATGCCCAACCTCGGGCGCGCGATGGACAGCTTGAGACGCGCCAGGGGGTCCAGTTTCGAAGACCTAAGCGAGATCGATCTGGGCATGCAGGCCAACCGGGTCGTCAGACTGGCGTCTGATGCAGGTACCTACCTGCAGGATCAGGACCAGGCCGAACTGGACGCCTTTGCGGCTGCGTTGAGACACTACACGCTCCGGTTTTCCGGCTGGCAGGCGTACAAGGAAGAAGCCCTAGTCCGTGGCTTGGCAACCGAAACAGCGCCGGTAGCGAAAGATGACTTGGCGTCGATTGCCGCAGTGCTTGCCGAGGATACGAACGCGGAACTCAGCGCGGCTCACAACCTTCTACAGACCTCGGACGAGTCCGCTGCGAGCGATCTCGACAAGACAGAAAAAGAAAGCGCATCCATTCCCGTAATTGTTTGGGCCTTGTCGATTATCTCAATATCGCTCCTCATCGTTACAACTATTGCTTCTTGGTAAGTACCGTAACAAACAGAGCCAGAAAAGTGTAGCCAAGCAAACCCTGGAATGCCGCGACAAGGCGTAAATCCTTCTCGGGCTGAAAATCGCCGTAGCCAAGCGTCGTCATCGTTACAATTGAGAAATAAATTGCATCGACCCTTGAAATTGCCTTCTCGCCCCCAAAGTAGCCAGCATTTACGATGCCGCCTTTTAGGTATATCTCACCAAACAACAATACGATTTGAACAAGAAACATCGACAATGCAAATATTTGCAATGACGTCGAGATCTGGTTACGGTCCAGTGAAAAATAAAACGATATACAAGATGCAGAAAAAAATATTACCACCAACCAAATTCGGCCTTCATTTTCGAGAAGCAAATCCAGGTTTGCAACCGAAAATATGAAAACAGATGTGTTTGCAATCATCGCCAAAGACGGTGATATATCAGGCCGCAATCTATTCAAGAATAGCAGAATGCTATTCTCCAGACGCTCCATATCACACTGGAAGCAGCACGGCAGGCAAGGCTATCACTCCAGTACTAGGTATCATCCGGCCGAAACGCAATTCCATCTTGGACTTTTACTGGGCTGGACGGTAACAGAAAATGATTGCGATGCAAATTCAAAGCCGCCTTGCGAAAGCCGACAATTCCAAGTGGCGCGGTTGACGGGGCTCGAACCCGCGACCCCCGGCGTGACAGGCCGGTACTCTAACCAACTGAGCTACAACCGCGTGAGGCGGTCAGATACGGCAAGCGGCCGGGGGCGTCAAGCGGGATCGGATGCGTCGGGGCGGGTTTTGACGGGTTTTTCCGCCAGACATGCGAGACCGGGCAGATCGCTCCAGCGGATGACCCGTGTGGTGACGGGCTGGCCATAGAGCTCTTCGTGCCGGTCCGGCCCCTCCGTACCGCCGAGACGGCGGTAGAACGCGCGGGTGGCGGCATTTTCGCGGATCACGGTGAGCCAGAGGGTGGCATGGCCGTCGCGGGCGAGGATATGGGCGGCGCGGGACATAAGCCGCCGTCCGATGCCCCTGCCCTGCCTTGCCGCCGACACGTGGAGGTTGTCGACATACGCGCCGCCCGCGTGGGCGCGGTCGATTGCGACGAACCCGACGAGCGCCGCGCCGTCCCAGGCGGTCTCGATCAGCCAGTCCGGTCCGGGCCATTCGGACCAGCGCCGGCTGAGAACCTCGGCGACGGGGGCACCGAGGAAGGTGTCGGGCAGGATGCCGTGGTAGGTGCGCCGCCAGCTGGCGATCTGCAGGTCGCGGATCGCCGGCAGATCGGCTTGCGTCGCGGGGCGGATCACCGGTCCGGCAGCGGAATGAATTCGGCGTCATCGCCCGGCGGCAGGTGGAAGCGGGGATTGTGCGCCCAGTCCTCTGCCCGCCAGGCCTCCTTGGCCGCTTCGATGCGTTCCCTGGACGAGGCGACGAAGTTCCACCAGATGTAACGGGGACCCTCGAGGGTTTCGCCGCCCAAGAGCATCAGGCGAGCGCCCTGGGCCCCGGCCTTGAGCGACACGCGGTCACCGGGCCGGAAAACCATCATTTGGCCGGCGCCATAGGTCTCGCCCGCGACGGATACGGCGCCTTCGACGACGTAGACGCCGCGGTCCTCGTGGTCGTCGGGCAGCGGGATCTGCGCGCCGGGCTGCAGGACGGCGTCGGCATAGAACATCTCGGACGCAGTCTTGACGGGCGCGCGCGCGCCATAGGCGGAACCGAGAATCAGCCGGACCTGTTTGCCCTCGCCGTCCATCAGCGGCAGGTCGTCCTTGGCGGCGTGCACGAACTCTGCCGGGCGGTCTTCGTGGTCCTTCGGCAGGGCCACCCAGGTCTGGATGCCGAAGAAGGGCATCGGATCGACCTGGGTTTCGTCGTCGGTGCGTTCGGAATGGGTGATGCCGTGGCCCGCAACCATCCAGTTGACCGCTCCGGGTTCGATCCAGGCATCGGTGCCGAGAGAGTCGCGGTGGTGCATGCGGCCGCGGAACAGGTAGCTGATGGTGGCAAGGCCTATATGCGGGTGCGGACGGACGTCCATGCCGCGGGTGGGCAGGAATTCGGCGGGGCCCATCTGGTCGAAGAAGATGAACGGGCCGACCATCTGGCGTTTCGGCGCGGGCAGCGCGCGGCGCACCTCGAAACCGCCGAGATCGCGGGCGCGGGGAATGATGACGGTGTCGATGGCGTCGACCGCGTCACCGGTGGGGCAATCGGGATCGAGGGTGGGATTCCAGCTCATGGCGTACCTCATGATGTCTCGTTGAGGTGGAATATATTCCGCCAGGTGTCGCACGAAAGGCGCAAAATTCAAGGCATTCTGTGCGATTTCGCACCCGGGACCAGGTGGGGTCCACGAAAGCAGAGAGAGACTTTGGCCTCGAGCGGAGGTTGATGCACCTCGCCCTAGTCGGAAACGATCCGCAGGGCGCGCAGTTCGTCTTCGGTCGCAGGACGTTCCGCGCCGTCCGGCAGAAGAACCCGCCCGACAACGGTCGCCGGTCCCTTGGGCAAACCGTCGCGCGGCACGGCGATCTGCGGCGCGCCCGCTGCCGGTTCCGGCGCGCCGCCGAAAAAGCCGACCGCGCCGACATAAGCGCCGTCGAGCGTCTCGAGCACCAGTTCGGCGCCGGCCGGCAGAGGGCCGATCGAGACCTCGAGAATGACCGGCCGGTCATGTGCGGGCAGGATCAAAAGTCGTTCGGCCATTGTCTCGGCCTCCTGGGCCGCCGCGTGCCGAGGCATCGCGGTCCAGATCGGCGCGGCCCCGAAAAGGGCCGCCGCCAGAACGATGGGCAAAACGTGGCTCACCCCGATCAGATGGACTCGATATGCACCGATTTCAACTCGCCCGCGACATCGGCCCCCACGGCCTTGGTCGCGCCCGTATCGGCAGCGACCCGGATTGTAACGTCGATATCGGCTCCGGCCGCGATGATGCCCTGATCCTCGAGCCGGTTCAGGGCGTCGGTGATATCCACGGATACCGTCGCCGGTTCGCTTGCCATGCCGTCCATCGGACCACGGGCGGTCATCCCGAAGAACTCGAAGGAAGACGCGCGTTCGGGGCTGCCGGCGGACGTGTCGGGCGCGACGCCCTTGGGCGAGACGAATACGTCGAAGGTGACGCCGGACACCTGGGCCGGCGGCACGAAGGTGATATGCGCCACATGGCTTTCGGTGGCGCCGGGATCGGTGACCGTCTTGGCGAAGTCCTGCGACAGGCTGAGCGCTGCGATGCCCGACACGCTGTTGTCGAAGCGGGCATTGGCCATAATCCCGCCGCTGGCATTGGTGAAATTCGAGGCGATCAGCGGC
Organism: Rhodobacter sp.; assembly: GCA_030065095.1. Taxonomy (GTDB): domain Bacteria; phylum Pseudomonadota; class Alphaproteobacteria; order Rhodobacterales; family Rhodobacteraceae; genus JASJCA01. The sequence continues at coordinate 111,038 of JASJDP010000016.1, read as the reverse complement.
GCACCGGCCAAATCCTCGCCCGTGCCGGCGGTATAGCCGTAGCCCCAGCGGGTCTTGTCGAAATAGTCCCGCGCGGTGGTGTTCTGCCGCACATAGTCACCGTTGGCATCGATGAAAAACACGAACTTTTCGTCGAAATAGGCCGTTTCATCCTGCGGCAGCGGCCCGATCGGCAGCCCCTGGCCGGCCTGCTTGCGGGTCCAGACGTCCCAGATCCGGTCGACATTGCCGTGGTGCATGAAGAAGATCGGATCGCCGGGCGACAGGTTCGACGGCATGATGCCGTCGTTGATCATGCCCATGTTGTTGTGCACCTGGTTGTGGGGCTGCAACTCCAGCGTGGCCTGCGACCGCGACATGCCGTGATGGCTGGCCAGAACGACGCTGTTGAACCCGGCCTTTGCGGCCTCGATCACATTGCCCTGTGCGTCGAGCTTGGCCGGGACGAGCACGAAACGCGGCGGTCTGATCGCCGTGCGGATCACGCTTTCGCGCACGTCCAGGGCGGCACGGCCGGTCAGATCCGGCGCCGCCGGGGTCTGATCGCGCGAGGTTGCGCGGGTCCACTGGAAATTGCCTGCGATGCTGTTCCACCAGCCGTCCCAGAAGATGTCGAACTCCATCTTGCCGATGGGATTCATCGGATCCTGGGTGTTCTTGCGCAGGGTCAGCTGTGCGATCTGTTCGGCATCGAAACCGGCAAAGATCTTGCGATAGGCCTCTTTATGGGTCGCCTCGAAGGCGGCGAACCCGTCGACGAACAGGTCGCTGGTCGGATCCAGCGCATTCTGCCGCAAATTCGGATCGCTGCTGTTGGGGTCCGAAAAGAACTGCGGCGGGATGCGCGGCTCGGTCGTCCAGTCCCAGTAGGGCAGCGCGAATTCCGGGTTTTTGGACAATTTGCGGATCGTCTGTTCGAAATAGCCCAGGTAGCCGCGGTGCCAGACGGTGAACCACCAGTTGCCGTGCGGACAGTCGATCAGGTGGGTCACGGCATTGCGGTACCAGTTATGGGGATGATCGGGGTCGAGCTGCAGCATGGCGCGCACGCCGTCGCGATAGCTGTCGACATCGGCCTTGGCCTCGGGCGCGGTCAGGTTCTTGCGCACGAATGTCGGTTGCGCGCGCAGGGTGGCCGGTGCGGCCAGGATCAGCGATCCGGCGACGGCGCCTTTCAGAACGGCGCGGCGGGACGGGGTGAAACATGCGGAATCTGTCATAGGTAATCTCCTTTAAGTCTTTCTTTTATCATTACTTTTCCTGTGAGCGTCCAACACTTAGGGCCGAGGCTCCATGCACCGGCAATGTCGGTTCTGCGGAGAGCTGACAGGGCTGTCGATGCTGTCTGCCGCGTCACTCGGGGCGCGGTGCCGCAAGGTGGAAAGCAAGCACGGCGACGGCTCGCCCATATGAAAAAACCTCCCTGAAAATCACTTGGCGATCCGCCGGCCGTCAGCCTTCGGCCGCAGATATCGGTAGGGTCGTATAGCACGTTTCCCGGGCCGGACAACAAGGCCCGGGCAGAAGAGACGGAGGGATATCGCGGATCGGGCGGCGGCGATGACGGGAGATGCCGGGCCGCGGGCTTGACCTCGCGCGGCCGCGCGGGCGCCGCCCGCAACCGATGCCGCGGCGCGTCTCTCGGGCCATGCGGAGCATTGGTTCCGCAAACCAGATCACTGATGCCGCCGGCTACCGGTCCCGCGCCGAATCGGCCAACGGTTCGCCACCCATCTGCGCCGGAATCTTCTATCATTAAGCTCTGCGGGAAACCCTCGCTCAACCATAACATGTCAATCCGTTGTGACGGCGCGCCGACCGGATTGCCTGCCATCCGCCCGACGGGGCGAGTGCACGCGGAGGTCGGGCAGGTAATCCATTATTTTTTCATCCTTTTTCCGCTGAAACCGGACGGGATGTCAGCTAGGTGACTGACATGACTCTTTGGTGGGGACATGGCGAATTTTTGTGCTAGGCTGGATACCGAGATCGTATTTCAGCGGGGGTAATTCGATGGCAATCAATGGCACCAACGGCGACGACTTTATCGATCAGTCAGGCGCCACTGGATCGGTCCAAGTCAACGGCAATAACGGCGACGATACCGTTATCGGCAGTGCGTTCAGCGACACACTGCACGGCAACAACGGCGACGACACGCTGACCGGCGGCTTCGGAAACGACACCATCGATGGCCATAATGATTCGGGAGGCCCCGACGGGTTCGACGCCGCCGTGTACTCCGGCTCGATCCTCGATTACGCCATTTCGTTCGGCAATGGTAACCGCACCTATGTCACCGACCTGAACCTCGCAGACGGCGATGAAGGTTCGGATGAGTTGCGGCGGATCGAGGTGCTGCAGTTCAATGACTTCAGTCTGCGGCTGGATGGCTTCAACAACGCCCCGCTGATCACCGGCGCCCCGCAATCCACCGGTGAAAACTCGATTCTTGCCTTCGCGCTCGGCATCTACGATTTCGACGGCGACACCACCGCTGTAACCGCGAGCGTCTCGGGCGGCGGCACGCTGACCCAGGTCGGCGTGCCGACGTCGGTCCCGTCGCCGCTGGGCACCGGACAGGAATACAACTACAGCTTCGATCCGGGCACCGCCTATGACTATCTGGCCGTCGGCGAAACCGCGGTCGAGACAATTACCGTCACGGCGGACGATGGCAATGGCGGCGTGACGATCCAGACCTTCGACCTTACCATCAACGGTGAGAACGATGGTCCGACGGCGAATAACGACACGGCCTCGACCGACGAGGATACCGCCGTCATCACCGCCAGCGTGCTGGCCAACGACACCGATCCCGACACCAGCGACATCCTGAGCGTGGCGTCCTTCGACACCACTGGAACCTTGGGCACGGTCACCGACAACGGCAACGGCACGTTCACCTATGATCCGAACGGCCAGTTCGAGAGCCTCGGCGTCGGCGCAACCGCGACCGACACCTTCAGCTACACCGTAACCGACGGCAACGGCGGCAGCGACACCGCGACCGTGACAGTCACGATCACCGGCGTGAACGACGCGCCCACGGCGAACGACGACACGGCCTCGACCGACGAAGACACCGCCGTCACCACCGCCAGCGTGCTGGCCAACGACACCGATCCCGACACGGGCGACGTGCTGAGCGTCGCCTCCGCCGATGCCGTCAGCGCGAATGGCGGCATTGTCACCAATAATGGCAACGGCACGTTCACCTACGATCCGAACGGCCAGTTCGAAAGCCTCGGCGTCGGCGCAACCGCGACCGACACCTTCAGCTACACGGTAACCGACGGCAACGGCGGCACCGACACCGCGACCGTGACGGTCACGATCACCGGCGTGAACGACGCGCCCACCGCAGCCGACGACAGCGGCGCGGGCTTTACCACCGACGAGGACAGCAGCTTTACCACGGCAAGCGTGCTGGCCAACGACAGCGATCCCGAAACCGATCCTCTGTCGGTCACCGGCATCGATACGACCGGTACGGTGGGCCTTGTCACCGACAACGGTGACGGCACTTTCGGCTACGACCCGAACGGCCAGTTCGAAAGCCTCGCCGTCGGCGAAACCGCGACGGACACCTTCACCTACACCGTCTCTGACGGCAACGGCGGGACAGACACGGCGACCGTTACCATAACGATCACCGGCGCAAATGACGGCCCGACCGCCAATGACGACGGCGGGACCGGCTTTACCACGGATGAGGATACGTTTTTCACCACTGCCTCGGCCCTGGCCAACGACACTGATCCAGACGGCGACAGCCTTCTCACCGATGGCATCGATCTGACCGGCACGATCGGAACGGTTCTGGACAACGGCAATGGCAGCTATGTCTACGATCCGAATGGCCAGTTCGAATACCTCGGCGTCGGCGACAGCGCGACCGACACGTTCAGCTATACCGTTTCCGACGGCAATGGCGGCACCGACACGGCGACCGTGACGGTGACGGTCACCGGCCTGAACGACGCGCCGGGGGCCTTGGTTTCGACCTTTGACATCCTCGAGGACCAGACGGGCGCCATTGTCGACCTCAACAGCCTTGTGGCCGATCCGGATGCGGGCGACGTCCTGACGATCTCCGGCGTCACCCTGCTGCCGGGCGGCGCGGTCACGTCGATCAACGAAACGGGCGGCGTCATAAGTGTCGACACCACCGGGTTCGACAGTCTCTCTGCCGGCGACAGCGAAAGCTTCCAGGTCGAGTATACCGTCTCTGACGGTAACGGCGGGGTCTCGACCGAAACGCTGACCGTGGACATCAACGGGGTCAACGACCAGCCGCTTGCGGCCGACGACACCGCCAGCATCGACGAAGGCAGCGGCGACGATCTGGTGATCGACCTCGGACCTTTGACCTCGGATGTCGACGCCAACGATGTGCTGAGCTACAGCGTCCTTTCGATCACCAACAGTTCCGGGCGCGAGCAGCCGATCAACGTGGCCATCGCGGGAAGCGTGCTGACCATCGATCCGGTAGAGTTCGGGCTGGATGACGGCGAGGTCGAGGACTTCACCATCCTCTACCAGGTCACCGACGACAGCGGGGCGGGGAACGACTCGGCCACCGGCGAGATCGTGGTGACCGTCACCGGGTCGGCCGGCGACGTGCCGCCGCCGACCAACAATCAGCCGGTGGCAGGCGACACGGTGGTCGAAGAGGATGACGAGACCGATATCAGCGTCGATCTGCTCAACCTGGTGACCGATGCCGATCCGGGCGATACGCTGACCGTCGTTTCGGTCGAGATCGCGGCCGCGGGCCGCGAGGACCCGGTCGCATTCACCCTTGGTGGCGACGGCGTCCTGACGATCGACCCGACCCAGTTCGGGCTGGCCGACGGCGAAGAGCTGACGCTGACTGCAAGCTACACGGTCGACGACGGCAGCGGCCAGTCGAACAGCAGCGACACCGGCGAGGTGGTCATCGTGATCACCGGGGTGGCCACAGGCAACCCGAACAACGCGCCGGTCGCCCAGGACGACACCATCGCGGTGGACGAAGCTGCCGGCAATGTGATCATCGACCTGAACGCGCTGGTCAGCGACGTCGATCCCGACACGCTGACGATCACCTCGGCAGCCTTCGGCGACGAGGGCGGCGAGATCGAGGCGGAGTTCACCCTGGTGAACGGGGTTGTTACGGTCGATCCGACGCAGTTCGGCGCCAATGACGGCGAGACGATCACCGTCTCGCTGGGCTACACCGTCGACGACGGAAGCGGCGCGCCGAACAGCTCGGCCACCGGCGTGGTGACGCTGAACATCACCGGCGCTCCATCGGCGAATGCGGCGCCGGTGGCAGAGGACGACACGCAGTTCCTCTCGGTCGCCGGTCTGACTACAATAGCCGTCGATCTTACCGACTTGATCTCTGATCCGGATGGCGACCCTGTATCGATCGTCAACGATGCAACCTTGCAGCTTCTCGTCGGCGGCGTGCCCGCCACGGTTCAGCCGACACTGGGTTCAGGTGACACGGTGTTTATCGACGTCGGGCAGTTCGCGTTGGGCGAGGATGATGCGACGACGGCGGTTCTGCAATATACCGCGACCGACGGCAGCCTGTCCGACACTGGCGCGATCACCCTTGAATTGACCGGCAACCGGGCGCCGACCGCGACGCCGCTGACGGTCAACTACGATCTCGACGTCGATACCGGCAATATCTCGTTCGACCTCAACACGCTGGTCAGCGATCCCGACCCGGCGCCGGGCGACACGCTGACGATCACCGTGACATCGTTCGTTGAGGGCGAGGAAGCCACAGCCGTGACCTTCACCAATACCGGCAATGTGATCGAGCTGGATCCGGCGCAGTTCGGCCTTGTGGACGGCGAGGCGACCAGCGCGACGCTGGTTTACACGGTCGATGACGGCAACGGCTATTTCAACAGCGTCGAAACCGGGGCGGTGACGGTCAATGTGACCAACCCCGAACCTGTCGCGACCGGCGTCACGCTGAACTTCGACGATGTCGACGACGGCGATCCGGGCAATTTCCTCGTCCAGATCGGGGTCTACGAAGACTTCGTGTTCAGCACGAACGCGGCGGTCGTGGAAACCGACGAGGTGACCGGGCGCGGTGGAACGTTGCCCTACACCAACGGCGACTCTTCGCCCTTCAACGCGCTCACCAACCTGGGCGGCGATGCGCTGGAGATCTACAGCCCCGGCACGATCCTGGGTGAAGGCTCCGAAGAAGGCGTTGACGTCGAGTTGGAAAGCGCGTTCCTGTCCGGCGTGTTCCGCGACGGGATGACCGTGACCGCAACGGGCTACACTCTGGAGACATTCGAGGATCCAGAAAACCCGTTCTTCTTTATCACCGACTATGTGGCAACCGGTGCCGGGCAGACCTTCACCGTCGGCACCGGACCAGCGACGCAGGTGTTCTTCGATAGCCAGTTCGACGCCGTGTCGCTCGTGACCTTCGAGGTGTCGGGCGGCACCAATGCCGGGCTCGGCGGCGACGGCACGCTGATCATGCTGGACGATATGGTGTTCAACTTCGTCTGATCGCGCCGCATAGCAACGAATTGGGCCGCCCTCGGGCGGCCCTTTTTCGTTCGGCAGTGTAGCTCGCGGCGATCAGCGCCCGCGCATCGCCCGGCCTTCGGGGTCGTAGGGCGACGGCGGGATCACCCGCGCGGCGCGTTCGACGCCCACCACATGGACGGACAGCTCGGTGCCCGGCTCGGCCCGGTCGCGGTCGACCAGCGCCATGGCGAGCGACTTGCCCACCGTGTGGCCATAGCCGCCCGAGGTGACGAAGCCCACGCGCGCGCCATTCGACCAGACCGGTTCGTAGCCGCTGGCATCCGCGCCGTCGGCATCGATTTCCAGCGTGACCTGACGCTGTGCCGGGCCGTTGCCGTCGCGTTCGGCCAGCGCAGCCTCGCGGCCGACGAAGTCGCCCTTGTCCCAGGCGATCCAGCGGTCCATGGCGGTCATGCCCGGCGTGCGATCCTGGGTGAATTCGGCCGACCAGATGCCAAAGGACTTCTCCAGCCGCAGCGACAACATGGCGTTGAACCCGTATTCGACCATGCCGCTTTCGGCCCCGGCCTCCAGCAGTGTCCGGCGCAACGCGATATGTTCCGAGGCGCGGCAGTTGATCTCATAGCCCAACTCGCCCGAAACCGACAGCCGCGCGACATGGGCGCGGATCATGCCGACGTCGCGCGCGGCGCAACCCATGAAGGGGAGGCCCGCAGGCCCGTCGGTGACACGATCGAGCACCTCGGTCGATTTCGGGCCCGAGAGCGAGAAACCGACGACACCGTCGGAAATGTCGCGCACGACGACGCCGGGCTCCAGATGATCGTGGAACCAGCGCATATGCCAGCTGCGCAGGTAGTAGGACCCCATGATCCACCAGGTCCCATCGCCCCAGTTGAACAGCGTCAGATCACCCTTGAGCCGCCCCTCGGGCGACAGCATCACCGCCAGCCGCGCCCGGCCGGGTTTCGGCAGCCTGGTCGAGAACATGCGGTCGAGCCAGGCCTCGGCGTTCGGCCCCGAAATCCGGTAGCGGGAGAAACCCGAGATATCGAGAAGACCGACGCCGTCGCGCACCGACCTGGCCTCGGCCGCCTCGATCTCGAAGGCATTGGAGCGTTTTAGCGACGGCTCTTCCTCGAATCCGTCCGGCGCGAAGTAGATCGGCACCTCCAGCCCCCAGCTTTCGCCCCACCGGGCACCCGCGGCCGTCATCTCGCTGTAAGCGGGCGACATTTTCAACGGCCGTCCGGCCCAGAGCTGTTCGTTGGGATAGGTCATCACGAAGCGGCGGGAATAGAACTGACCGGTCGTCTGGCGGATATATTCCTTGTTGGTGGCATGCGCCCCATAGCGCGCGACATCCATCGACCAAGCGTCGGCCTCGGGCTCGCCATGGATCATCCACTCGGCCAGGGTTTTGCCGACCCCCCCGCCCTGCAGGAATCCCGCCATCACCGCGCAGGCACACCAATAGCCCGGCTTGCCCTGGACCGGCCCGACCAGCGGATTGCCGTCGGGCGAGAAGGTGAAGGCGCCGTTGACCCAGGTTTTGATGCCCACATCCTGAATTGCGGGGTACCGCGCGAACCCCAGCATCAGCTCGTTCTCGATCCGGTCGAGTTGTTCCTGGAACAGCTCTTCGCCGTAGTTCCACGGCGCGCCATCCATGGCCCAGTGCTCGTAATCGATCTCGTAGATGCCCACCAGCACGCCCTTCTGGTCCTGGCGCATATAGGTGAAGCCTTCCAGGTCCACGGTCATCGGCATCTCGAAATCCGACGCCGCGACTTCTGGGATCGTGTCGGTGACCAGATAGTGGTGCTTGAGCGGCGAAACCGGCAGTTCGATCCCGGCCATGCGGCCGACCTGCTTGGCCCAGAGCCCGGCGGCATTGACCACATGCTCGCAGGCGATGGTGCCCTTGTCGGTGACCACCCGCCAGCCGTCGGCGGTCTGGATCAGTTCCTCGACCTTGACGCCCTCGTAATATTCCGCGCCACGTTTCCTGGCGGCGGTGGCATAGGCCTGCACCGTTCCGGTGGTGTCCAGATACCCCTCGCGGTCGGCCCACATCGCGCCAAGCACGCCGTCGGTGGACATGATCGGACAGCGTTTCCGCGCCTCTTCGGGGCTCAGAAGCTCGCAATCCTCGATGCCGATCGACTGGAAGATCCGGTACGTCGCCTGCAGCCATTCCCAGCGCTCGGGCGTGCCGGCCAGGGTCAGCCCACCGGTCATATGCATGCCGATATTCTGGCCCGATTCCGCTTCGATCTCGCTCAGCAGGTCGATGGTATAGGCCTGCAGCGCCGCCATGTTCGGGTCGGCGTTCAGCGCGTGAAAGCCTCCCGCCGCGTGCCAGGAAGAACCCGAAGCCAGACGCCGGCGTTCCAGCATCACCACGTCGGTCCAGCCGAATTTCGCCAGATGATAGAGCACCGATGCACCGACGACACCGCCGCCGATCACCACGACCCGGTATTGCGATTTCATGTCGTCTGCCTCCCTTGCCACGCCTCCCGCAGGGGCAGCCTATCCGGGCGGAGGATGTCCGTCATGCTCCGATTGCGACCTCTTGCGGTCAGGCCACGCCGGGTGGCGGTACGTGAAGGGAATGGTGGGTGATGACGGGCTCGAACCGCCGACATCTTCGGTGTAAACGAAGCGCTCTACCAACTGAGCTAATCACCCGGCACCGCAGCGCGGTCTATCGAACCGCACGGCCATGCGCAAGTCCGCCGCGCTACAGCCCCAGCCGCGCCTTCAGGCGCGGATAGAACTGGACCCAGACATTGTCATAGCCTGCATGCCGGTCGTGGCAGGACCAGCAGGCGCTGTCGGGAAAGGCGCGTGCGGCCGAATCCGGGGTTCCCTCGTCGTCGGCCGAGAAAAAGTAGTAGGCCCACATTTCCTTGCTGTCGGGAAAGACCGGCCGGTTCGAATCCTTGATCGCGGCCTCGACGGACATCAGCGGGCCTTCGTTGAACTGCCCTTCGGTCAACTCGCCGCCGGCCTCCTTGTCACCTGCCCCATAGACCTCGAAGACGAACTGGGTCGGATCGGGGAATTCACCGGTTTCCATGAAGCTCAGATAAGCCTCGGTTTCCATATAGACGTTGTGGAACAGCGGCCCGCCCGCGGGCGCGGGTTCTTCGACATACCCAAGGCCCAGGTTCGAACCGACAAACACCCAGGTCTCGTAGCCCTTGGGCAACAGCATCTCACCATCGGTGTTATATTCCGGCCCTGCGGCCCAAAGCCCGGCCGGGATCAACGCGGCACACGCCGCCAGAAGACTGCGCTTCACATCATATCCTTTTCAAAATCATTTCAATACCGCGCCCTGGCCTTTCGGCCCGGGCGCAACGCCAGCTTAGCACAGCCGATAGCCCCTTCAACGCAGCCGGATGCCAGAATACCCGGCGGCGGATTTTGCCGGCTTCGACCGTCGCGGCGCTAATCGCGTGCCGCCACACCGTCCGACGGCGCGCCGACGGCCTTGCAGTCCGCCTTGGCGGCTCCCAAATTCAGTTGCCTGCCCGATATTCAAGGGAAGCCGCCATATAACGGCTGATTATGTCACTGACACCGGCCCTGCCACGACAAATGTCCCGGATCGGCTTGTGCCGTGGAAAATGGTGGGTGATGACGGATTTGAACCGCCGACATCTTCGATGTGAACGAAGCGCTCTACCACTGAGCTAATCACCCAACGGCGGGTGGTGTAGCGCTACTCCGCGGCCTCCGCAAGAGGGTCGGGGCGGGGTGCGGCGGCTGCCTTGATCGCCAGCTTGCTGCGGCGCAGGCGTAACTCGATCACTTCGGCATTCTCAAGGTCCTTGCGGTTCTTGACGATGCCCTTGCCAAGCGGCTGTAAATTCAGCGTATCACCCTGCGACAGGGCCTCGCCCAATTCGCGCAGCATCGCCTCGATCACCGGCTTGGCGGCGCTCTTCTTGATGCCGGACGCGGTGACCACCCGGTCGATCAACTCGCGCTTGCCCAAGATCTTGCCCGCAACCTGTGCACCGACGGGGTCGGCCGCGTGCGTCGGGGTCTTGGTTGCCTCTGCCTCGCGCGCAGCCGTGGCTGCGGCCGGTTTTGTCCTGGGTTTCGTGGTCCGGCGGGTCGTGGTCTTTCTGGCGGTGGTGGGTTTTCTGGCCATCTTTATTGTCTGCCCGAGTGGTTTGTATTGGACTGACATTACACAATTGCGCCGTCCATTTCTACCGTGCGATGCACATATATTGTGCTGTTAGATCAAGTTATAACAGCATCGAGGGGTGTAATTCGGATCAGCCACCGCCTGAATACCGCGTTCTCTCAACCCTGGCGTGATGATCGCGCGACCGATTCGTCGCGCAGCCGGATGTCACGGGTCGCCGAGAGTGCACGCCAAAGCAGGTAGGCCGGGTCGGCAGTGCACACCGCACGGATCGCAAAAAACTGCGCCACCCGCCGCTCTCAGAACTTTCCAACCTGCCGCGTTCCCGGGCCTTTGGCGGCCCCGCTGGAGCGACGCAGATCCTTCAGACAGGGCGGGCCGAGATCCCTGCCGGCGCGGATACCGTGGGTGGATCACACCTAGTCCAGCATTTCGCGGCTGAGGCGCGCCTTGATCTGACAGGGGTTGTGGTTGCCGCGCGCATCGCGGTGATGGCGATCATGGCAGCCCGGACACAAGGCGATGGGGGTCAGGACCCGTCCGCCATCGGTGATGTCAGAGGCAAACTCCTCTGCGCACACCTCAAGAAGCTCGCCCTTCCGCAAAAGCTCTGCGGCCGAAGCACCGCAATGCACGCACGCGGCGTCCGCCAATGCGCTCGACAGGTCCTCTTCGGTCGCCAAACGTAGATAGTTGCAGTCGATTCCGGGCATCTGCGCGTACTCCCAAAGCCACGCCAGGTTAACGCAACGTCACCCGGACCTCCAGAGCGCGGTGAGCCAAAATATCTCCGGACAACGCGACGGCCGATGCGGCTCCGGCCTCTGCGACCGGGCTGAAGGGTCGAACCCGACCAGGCGCGGCGGCATGGGTCTGGCGCATCGCAGGATCGGCGCCGGCAGAAAGCGGGGGCCCAGGTCCGGCCGGAACGGGCCATGAGATCCGCAACCGGCACGATGTTCGAACTCTACTTCCGGGCAAACTATATGCTATGCAAGGGCGCGCGGGCGCGACATGTCGGTGAAACGTTGGAGTGGTTAATGGGCGGAGCCCGAATTCTGCTGGCAGAGGACGAACCGGACGTCCGAAGAATCATCTCGGCCCTGCTCAGAAGCGGCGGATATGACGTTCACTCAACCAACAGCGGAGACGAGGCGAAGGCGGCGTTCGAAGCCGACCCGACGTATGACATTCTCATAACCGACATCGTGATGCCGGGCCGCCTGCAAGGCACCGCCCTGGCAAGAGATCTCAGGGTCATACGGCCGGATCTGCCGATCGTGTTCATGTCGGGCTACGCGAGCGAGGCGGCTATTCACGGAAACGGGCTTCACCCCGAAGACATCCGTCTGATGAAACCCGTCAGCAGGGCGGACCTGCTGGAGGCCGTGAAGACGGCGCTTTCGTTCGAGAGCCCCGACTGACTTTACGAAAAGGTGTTTCCGTGAAAAGCACCCGTCTGGACGGGTCTCAGGCGAGAACTCCCCCCAAACCGCAGCGGCCGCAGCATCCCGGCGATTGAATGGCAATTCGTCGACCTATTGGCGGTACGCCTCGTGGCACGCCTTGCAGGTCGCACCGATTGCCGACAGCGCCGCGCGCAGATCGGCAGGCGTTTCAATGCTGGTCGACGCGGCATCTGCCGCCGCGACCATCGTCTCTGTTTTCACGACAAAGTCGTCGAAGCGATCCCAGATCGCCGGCAGGGCCTCTGACTTGGGGTCCGTCTCGGGCGCTTCGAACAGCCCGGGCACGTCCGAAGCCGTTGTTGCGATGGCGCGTGCGGCCTCCCGCGCGGCCCGGGCGTCGAAGGACAGCTCTCCCTTTGCCATTGCCCCCAGGATTTTGGTGTTTTCCGAGATCGCCCCCATCGCATCCATGCGGGCCTTCACGGCCGGGTTCCGAACGCCCTGATGGGCCAGCGCAGCCGTTGCCGCGAGCAAAAGCGTCGTAACAAACATGGCATTTCGCATCTTCACGTCAATTTCCCCGCCGTCGTTGTTGCCTTCGCCATTTCCGGCGCTCCAAGCTACCCGATCACGCTGGCCGCGTGTGGTCTGCCGGTTCGGTCACCTACCCAAAGCTTGAAAACGGAATGTACCGCACCGGATCGCCCGGCCCGATCACGCGTGCCCCGTCCCCGATCTCGACCAGCCCGTCGGCCCAGGCCAGCCCCGATATCCGCCCCGAGCCTTCCGAGGCGAACACCTCTGCCGCGCCGTCCCGGTTCAGCCGCGCCCGCAGATATTCGCGCCGTCCCGGTTTCTTGGTCTTGGAGAATGCCGCCGGTACCTCAAATCCCCGCGCTACCCGCCAGCCGCCGCCCGCCAACACCCCGAACGCGGGCGCCGCGAAAACCAGCGCACAGACATAGGCCGCCACCGGATTGCCCGGCAGCCCGAAAACCGGAACGCCGGCCCAGAGCCCCAGCGCCAGCGGACGCCCGGGCTTGATCGCGATGCGCCAGAGCTCCATCGTCCCGGTTTCCGACAGCAAGGCCGAAACATGATCCTCGTCGCCGGCCGATGCCCCGCCCGAGGTCAGGACGACATCCACCCGCTCCGCAGCCTCGTCGAGCCGCGACCGAAGGTCTTCCCGATCATCGCGCACATGTCCCAGATCGATGGCCGCGTACCCCCAGTCCGCCACCTGAGCCAGCAGCATCGGCCGGTTGGCATCGTAGATCTGGTGCGGCGCGGCGGTCCTGCCCACGGGCCGGATTTCATCCCCGGTGGACAGGATCCCAACCCGCAGCCGGCGGTGCACGCGCACCCGGTGGACCCCAACCGCGGCGAGGATCGCCAGTTCCTGGGCCCGCAGCTTTGTGCCGGCCTGCAGAACCACCGCCCCCGCCGCCACATCCTCCCCGGCCCGGCGGGTGTTCGCACCCGGTTTCACCGGCCCGTGAAATGCGATCCTGGCGTCTTCGGCGGTGACGTCCTCTTCCAGCACCACGGTATCGATCCCCGGGGGCAGGACCGCCCCGGTCAGGATCCGCACCGCATGGCCGGGAGGAACCGCCCCTTCGAACGGCGCCCCGGCCGCCGCACGCCCCGGCGCAAGGGGCAATATCTGCACGCCCTCGCCGGTGCCGACGGCGGCAAAGCCAAACCCGTCCACGGCCGAGTTCGGCATCGGCGGATTGGACCTGAGCGCAACGGCATCGGCCGCGAGAATGCGGCCCACCGAGTCCGTCGACTCAAGATCTTCCACGCCGGTCACCGGGTGCAGCACCGCCTGCAGGCGGGCGTGGGCCTGATCTACCGGGGTCCAGTCCACGCCCGGCGGCAACGCGAAACAGTCGTTCTTCAGCCGTGGCGGTTTCACGATCCGGTCCTGGGCAACGCGGTCAGCCCGGTCTCCCGCAGGATGAAGTCCGCGATCCCGGCGGTGTCGTCGAGATCGAAGACCGGACGGTTCAGGCCGGGATGTGCGGTGTCGCTTGCAATCGCCAGAACGCTGTCGTCCTCGGCCGCGATCAGGGGCTGCCCGGTGGCTGCGCGATGGGTTTCCAGCTTGGGGTGCCGGTCGCGTTTGTAGCCTTCGACCAGCACCAGATCGACGGGCGCAAGCTTGGCGATCAACTCGTCCAGCGATGGCTCTGCGTTGCCGCGCAGTTCACTCATCAGCGCCCAACGGTTGGCGGACGCCAGCAACACCTGCTGCGCCCCCGCCACCCGATGGCGATGGCTGTCCTTGCCGGGCTGGTCGACGTCAAAGCTGTGATGGGCGTGCTTGATCGTGGAAACCGTCAGCCCGCGGTCCGTGATCTCGGCCACGAGCCGCTCCATCAGGCCGGTTTTTCCGGTGTTCTTCCAGCCGATTACGCCGAAAACCTCAGTCACGAGAGGGTCCTTAAGATGCTTTCTGCGCTCACCATATCCTCTGGCGTGTTGAGATTGAAGAACGGGTCGTAGGGATCGGCGTCGAACGGGGCGTTCGCGGCACCGTGAGCGTCGGTCCAGAGGACGATCTTGCGCAGGCCCTGCCGCAGGGCGGCGCGCAGGTCGTCGCGCAGGGCGACAGGCCAGAGGCCGAAGGTGGGATGCCGCAGTTGCCTCCCTTCGGGATGCGGCGTGGCGGCCAGGGCGATGGGCTGGCCTGCGGTCTTCGCGGCGGCCCGCAGGCACGAAGCCAAATTCATCGGGAAAAACGGAGTATCGGCGGCGACGGTCACGATCGCGTCCGCGCCCTGACCCGCAGCCCAGTCGAGCCCTGCCAGCACACCTGCCAGGGGGCCCGGGTAGTCCGGCAGAGAATCGGCAATCACGGGCAATCCGTAGGCCGCGAACCGGGCCGGGTCGCCGTTGGCGTTGAGCGCCATGTGCGACACCTGCGGGCGGAGCCGGTCGATGACATGCGCCAGGATCGTCCGGCCGCCAAGCAGCTTCAAGGACTTATCGCCCCCGCCCATGCGCCGGGCCAGGCCGCCTGCAAGGATGACGCCGGGGACCCTAGTTGGCACCGGCGCTTTTCCGGCGGTGTTTGCGGTCCTCGTCCGGAACGTCAGCGGCATCGGCGTCCCAGATCAGGCGGTCCTGACCGGCGAGACAGACAAAGCGCTTGCCGCGCATGCGTCCGATCAGGGTCAGGCCGATTTGTTGCGCGATTTCGACGCCCCAGGCGGTGAAGCCCGAGCGCGACGCCAGGGCCGGGATGCCCATCTGGGCGGTCTTGATCACCATTTCCGAGGTCAGGCGCCCGGTGGTGTAGAGGATCTTGTCGTCGGGGCCGGTACCGGTTTCGAACATCCACCCCGCGATCTTGTCAACGGCGTTGTGGCGGCCGACATCTTCCATATAGACCAAAGGCTTATCGGCGCGGCACAGCACAGTGCCGTGGATGGCCCCGGCCTCGAGATAGAGGCTGGGGGCGGTGTTGATCTGATGCGCGAGGCTATAGAGCCAGGATGTGCGCACAGGTGAGGAAGGAAGTCTAACCCCCTGCAATCCCTCCATTATATCGCCAAAGACCGTGCCGACCGCACAGCCCGAGGTGCGGGTCTTTTTCTTCAGCTTGTCCTCGTAGTCGGTCTGGCGGGCGGTGCGGACCACGACAACCTCCAGATCGTCGTCATAGTCCACCGAGGTCACATCATCTTCGCGCCGTAACATGCCTTGGTTCAACAGAAATCCCAGCGCGAGATATTCCGGATAGTCGCCGATGGTCATCGCCGTGACGATCTCTTGCCCGTTCAGAAAGATCGTCAGCGGGCGTTCCATCACCACATTGATCGTGGTGCGGTTGCCGTCGTGATCGACGCCCTCGACCGCGCGTGTCAGGCGCGGATCGGCGGGGTCCGGTGCGATCAGAAAACGGTCAGTCATCGGTCCGCCCCCCCGCATGGGCCGCATTGAAGCCCGGCATGGCTGGGATACGCCATCTCAGCCCTCCGCCGGCGCGTCGGCGTCGGTGGCATTGGGGGTGAAGAGCCGCTGCCCGCCGATCTCGTAGGCGCCGATCATCGCCTGGGCCTTGGGTGATACCAGCCAGCCTTCCAGCTTTTGCGCGAGGCGGTGTTTCACATGGGCGTGCTGCGCCGGGTCGACCGGCAGATAAGCGTATTGGTTGAACAGCGCCGGGTCGCCCTGAAACAGGATCGTCAGGCCGTCCTTGTTGGCGAAGTTGAGCCAGCTGGCGCGGTCGGTCAGCACGTAGCCGCCCATGCCGGAGGCGACGTTGAGCGTGGCGCCCATGCCCGCCCCCGCGGCGCGGTACCAGGCCGGGTCGGCGGTGTCGATACCGATACCGGCAGACGCCCACAGCGACAGCTCGCGCCGGTGGGTGCCGCTGTCGTCGCCGCGGCTAACGAAGATTGCCTGTGTTTCCGCGATCCGGCGGAGTGCGTTGCCGATGGCGCTTTGCGGGCCCACGGCGGCCGGGTCCCCGGCCGGGCCGACGAGGACGAAATCGTTATACATGATCTCGCGCCGGTGCGTGCCGTAGCCTTCGGCGACAAAGGCCTCTTCGGCGGCCCTGGAATGCACCAGGATCGCGTCCACGTCCCCTGCCCGGCCAAGCCGCAATGCCTGGCCCGTACCCACGACCAAGAGTTGCACCTGAAGGCCGAGATCGGCCTGTATCTCCGGCAAAAGGATGTCGGCAAGACCGGAATTGTGAAACGACGTTGTGACCGCCAGGCGCATCTGATCGGCATGGGCTGCCGCCGACCAGATCAGGGCGGCGATCAGGCTGATGAGACGGATCATTCGACGATGTCTCCCTTGATGAAGGCCGCGGCTTCGGGCGTCTTCGGCCCGGCGAAGAAGGCGTCGGCGCGAGTCGCCTCGTGCACCCGGCCACGATAGAGAAAGATCACCTCGGATGCCAAGCGCCGCGCCTGCCCGATATTGTGCGTGGTCATCACGATGCGCGTGCCCTCGGCGGCGGTCCGTTTGAGGATCGTTTCGATCTCGCGGGTCGAGCGGCCGTCGAGATTGGCGGTGGGTTCGTCGAGGAACAGCACCTGAGGCTCGCGAATCAGCGCGCGGGCAAGGGCGAGCTTCTGCTTTTCACCGCCCGACAGTACTGTGGCAGGGCGTTTGAGGGCCTCGGCGAGCCCCACACGTTCGGCCCAGTCGGTGGCACGCTGGCGGGCTTCGGACTTCAGAGTCCCGTGCAGGATCAGCGGATAGGCGATGTTGTCGCGGACCGACCGGCGCAGCACCACGGGGGCCTGGAAGACGAAGGCCTGTCTGGTCTGGGCCTCCGGTGTCGGCATGTTCCAGGCAATGGCGCCGCCCGACAGGCGCGCAAGCCCGTGCAGCATATGCAAAAGCGTGGTCTTGCCGGCGCCGTTCGGGCCCATGACGATGGTGGTGCCGACGTCCGTCAAGTCGAGGTCGACCGGGCCGACGATGGTCTTGCCCCGCCGGCGGACCTTGGCCGCGCGGACTTGCAGGGGAAGGATCGCGGTCACCACGTGCCCTCTCGTTCCGTGCGGCCGAGGCCGTGGATCATCAGATTCACCGCGATGGCCAGCCCAATCAGCACGAAACCGAGGCCCAGGGCGAGGGCGAAGTTGCCCTTCGAGGTCTCCAGCGCGATGGCGGTGGTGAGGATCCGGCTGACATGGTCGATATTGCCACCGACGATCATCACCGCACCGACCTCGCCGATGGCGCGGCCGAACCCGGCGAGCGCGGCGGTCATCAGCGCGCGGCGGGCGTCCCAGATCAGCGTGGCCATGCGCTGGCGCTTGGTGGCGTTCAGGCTGATCAGAAGGTCATGGTAGTCGGCCCATAGCTCGCGGATCGCCTGGTGGGCGATCGAGGCGATGAGCGGCGTGACGATGATCACCTGGGCGATGATCATGGCGGTGGGGGTGAAGATGAGGTTGAGCGCGCCAAAGGGGCCCTGGCGCGACAGGAAGAGATAGACGATCAATCCCACGACGACGGGCGGCAGGCCCATCAGCGCGTTCAGAAGCGCGATGACCGTGCGGCGGTAGCGAAAGCGCTGGATGGCCAGCCAGGCGCCCAGCGGCAGGGCGATCGCACAGGCGATGGCGACGGCGGTGAGCGTGACCTGAAGCGAGCGCAGGGTAATCTCGACGAGATCTGCGTCAAAGGTCACGATCAGCCGGAAGGCGGCCGTCAGGCCTTGCCAGATCTCCCCCATGCGCGCGTTTTTCCCGTTCGTTTGGCGGACCGTCTCAGAGAAACATGCGCGGTGCAAGCAGATCGCGCATGGTCGGGTGTGGACGAATTTTCGACGAAAATTCGTGGCCCCGTGGCAGATTCAGTCAAGCCGCACGGCATCGCCGCTGCTGCGTTCGGCCGACGAGAACCCGGCCTCGTTCAGCCCGTACCAGGCACCGACGGCGATGACGGCAATGGCGGCAAAGGCGAGATACATGGCACGCATGGGGTCAGCCTTTCGTATGTTCCTTCAGAAACGCGATCAGATCGGCGCGGTCCTGCGGGTTGGTGATGCGCTGCATTGGCATCTTGGTGCCGGGAATATAATGGTCGGGACCGAGGTCGAACAAGGCGTCGATGGTGGTCTCGTTCCAGACGATATCGGCATTCGCCACGATGTCGGAGTAGAAATAGCCCGGCACGCTGCCCGCCTTGCGGCCGAAAAGGCCCGCAAGCGACGGACCGGCCCGGCGCAGGCCATCGTCCGACAGGCTGTGGCAGATCGAGCATTTGCGGCGGAACTGGCGTTCGCCGTTCGACATCGTCGCGGGATCCTGTAGGAACCCGCGCTCGGCCGTGCCGATGATCGGACCGTCCGCCTTGGCGCCGACCGGCCAGACATAGGCAGCATCGTCGATGCCGCCCGCCAGAACGGTCTCGCCGGTGGCGTCATAGGCCAGGGCCCAGATCGGCCCGCGTTTGGCGGCGCGGAAATCGTGGACGATGTCCCAGCGCCCCGTGTCGACCACCATGATATGCCCCTCGCCGTCGCCGACCGCGATCTGCGTCAGGTCCGGGTTCACCGCGATATCCAGCACCGGGCGCCGGTCGAGGGTGAGATCGGCCAGGATCTCTTCGCTGGCGAGGTCCATGACCCGGGTGCCGCCGTCGACGGCGCCATAGACCAGCCAGCCGGCAGCCTCGTTCAGCAGCAGGCAGGTAACGCCAAAGCCGTGGCGCACGAGGACGCGCGTTTGCGCGCCCGTTTCCCGGTCCCACACACGGATCGTTCCGTCGGCAGAGGCGGTGTAGATCCGGTTGCCCGCATGGACCACGTCGTTGACCGCACCGTCGTGACCTTTGAGCCAGGCGTCATGCCGGCCCGTTTCAAGCGACCAAAGCCCGACAGTTCCATCCCATCCGGCCGAGGCAAGTTCGGTGCCGTCCGGCGAGACGGCGAGATCCTTGATCTGCCCCTGGTGACCCTCGAGCCGATGCGCCCGCCGGGCCGTGTCGAGATCCCAGATCTCGATGGCGAAATCGTCGCCCGCGCTCGCCGCCCGGCCTGGCCCGGCGAAGACCGCGGCCTTCACCGCCGCCTCGTGGCCTTCAAGCCAGGTCACGGCGCCGGAGCCGAGGTCCCAGTAGCCCACCGAATTGTCGAAACTCGCGGTCAGGGCCCGGGTCCCGTCCGCAGATACCGCGACATCCATCACCGGGCCGCCGTGGCCCTCGAGCACGCCATAGCCATCCGCCCAGACCGGGGCGGCCAGAAGCGCGGCGAAAACGGCCGACCGCAAGGAGCTATTCCGCCGGTGTCGCGCCCTTGGGCGCTGCCTTGGCGTCCGCCTGAACTTCTTCGACCCAAAGCGAATGGTGTTCCTTGGCCCAGTTGAGATCCACCTGACCGTCGCCCATGGCATCGAAGGCCCCCTCCATGCCCACCGAACCGATATAGATATGGGCGATGATGATAACGATCATCGCGAAGGCGACGATGCCGTGCCAGGCCTGCGCCAGCTGCATCTCGGCATGCGGGGTCAGCTGTTCGGGCAGCGGGTCCATGCCGATCCAGCCCGGTGCGCCGATCTGGTTGAGCGCCACGAAGGTCTTGGCGAACATCGGCAGCTCGAACGGGAAGAGCAGCGCCAGGCCCGAGGCCGAGACGCTGACCCCAAGCAGGATGACGGACCAGAAGATCAGCTTTTGGCCTGCGTTGAACTTGCCCGCGGGCGGATGCGAGTGTTTGCTGAAAAGCCCCCCGGCCTTCGCCAGCCAGACGAGGTCGCGATAATGCGGCAGGTTGCGCAGCACCCAGAGGACGAAGACGAGGATCAGCGCCAGCATGAAGGCCCAGGCGACGTTGTTGTGCACCCATTTCGAGACCTGTGCGAGGTTGGCATAGGCGTCCTTGCCGATCCAGTCGATCAGCCCGTTGCGCCCGAAGATGACGATCAGGCCGGTGATCGCAAGCAGGATGAAGGACCCCGCGAGCAGCCAGTGGGAAAACCGCTCGATGGGCTTGAAGCGTTCGATGGTGGTGCCGGCGGGGCCGGCCTCGATCATGATCTTGCCGCGCAGAAGGCGGAACAGGATCAGAAGACCGAGCATGCCGAGCACGGCATAGCCGCCCCAGGTCCGCAGCGGTCCCTCGCGGAATTCGAGCCAGGCGGCGCCGCTGTCCTGCATCAGCAGGGTCGCGCCGGGGGTGCTGGTCGAGGCGGTGACATCGGCGGTGCCGTAGCGCAGCGCGCGCCAGAGCTCGGGGTCCGAAGCACCGCCGAGGGTGCCGAGCTGGTCGGTCGAGGGCGCCGCGACGGAGGGGTCGCCGGTGGCGTCGCGGCGGAACCGGTCGTCGATGGGCAAGCCCTGCTGGCGGCGGAGGATGTCTTCGAGTGTCTGGGCCCCGCCGGTGGCGGAACGGTCGGGGTCCGGGGGCGTTTCCTGGGCTGTGAGTCCGGCGGGCAGGCCGAGGGAGAGGGCCAGGGTGAGAAGAAGGATGCGGATCATTTGGGTCCTCCCGGTCGGCTGTCCGGAAAACGTAGCGCGGCGGATGGGGGAAGGAAAGGGGCTTGGCCGCGCGCGATGCCGGGGGCGGCCCCATGGGGATGGGGGGTAAGGCGTTGGGATTGTTGATGTTGGCGCAAACGCGTGGTGGGGGTGTTGGTGGTTGGTGGCGGTGATGGAATCGTACTGCCGGTCGAAATCGAAAGCGCCCCGCGCCATTGGCCGGGGCGCTTTTGATTTGCTGCGGTCGGTGCGCAACGAATGCGCACCCCGGGCATGTTGCGGGCAGACCCCGCCCTGCGCTTACCCGCCCTTCTGGTCGTAGGCCGTGCCCCAGCCCCAGGCGCCGGAGCCGAAGCCGCGGGCGACGACGCGTTCGCGGTAGATGTCGCTGACGTCGTCTCCGTCACCCGCCAGCAGCGCCTTGGTCGAGCACATCTCGGCGCAGATCGGCAGTTTGCCCTCGGCGATCCGGTTGCGGCCGTATTTGGCGAACTCGGCGGTCGAGTGGGTCTCTTCCGGGCCGCCCTTGCAGAAGGTGCACTTGTCCATCTTGCCGCGGCTGCCGAAGTTGCCGGCCTGCGGGTATTGCGGCGCGCCGAAGGGGCACGCGTAGAAGCAATAGCCGCAGCCGATGCACAGGTCCTTCGAATGCAGGACCACGCCCTCCTCGTCCTGGTAGAAGCAGTCCACCGGGCAGACGGCCATGCAGGGCGCGTCGGAGCAGTGCATGCAAGCGACCGAGATCGACCGCTCGCCGGGATTGCCGTCATTGATGGTGACGACCCGGCGGCGGTTGATGCCCCAGGGCACCTCGTGCTCGTTCTTGCACGCGGTCACGCAGGCGTTGCATTCGATGCAGCGCTCGGCGTCGCAGAGGAATTTCGCTCTAGCCATTTCTCATTCCTCCTTTCAAGCCGCGTAGATCTTGCAGAGCGTGGCCTTGGTCTCTTGCATCTGAGTGACCGAGTCGTAGCCGTAGGTCTGCGCGGTATTGGTGGATTCCCCAAGGACGTAAGGATCTGCCCCCGGCGGATATTTCGATCTGCGGTCTTCGCCCTGGAAGTGGCCGCCGAAGTGGAAGGGCATGAAGGCCACGCCCTCGCCCACCCGGTTGGTCAGCATGGCCATGACCTTGACCTTGCCGCCTTCCGGCCCCTCGACCCAGACCTGCGCCCCGTCGCGAACGCCGAGGTTGTTGGCGTCGCGCGGATTGATCTCGACGAACATGTCCTGCTGCAGCTCGGCGAGCCACGGGTTGGACCGGCTCTCGTCGCCGCCGCCCTCGTATTCGACCAGACGGCCCGAGGTGAGGATGATCGGGTAGTCGGCCGAGAAGTCCTTGTCCTGGATCGACTTGTAGAGCGTCGGCAGGCGATAGAACTTGCGGTCTTCGTAGGTCGGATAATCCGCCACCAGATCGCGCCGGTTGGTATAGAGCGGCTCGCGATGCAGCGGCACCGGGTCGGGGAAGGTCCAGACCACGGCGCGCGCCTTGGCGTTGCCGAAGGGGGCGCATTCATGGGCGATGGCGACGCGCTGGATGCCGCCCGACAGGTCGGTTTTCCAGTTCGTCTTGGGCCCGGCCACCGCTTCGATGGCGGCGCGCTCTTCTTCCGTCAGGTCGGCGTCCCATCCCAGATCCATCAGCATCTGCATGGTGAATTCGGGATAGCCGTCCTGCAGTTCCGAGCCCTGGCTGTAGACGCCTTCGGCCAACAGGTTGTCGCCGTCGCGTTCCACGCCGAACCGGGCGCGGAAGGTCAGGCCGCCTTTGCTGACAGGCTTCGACATGTCGTAGAGGTTCGGCGTGCCGGGGTGCCCCATCTCGGCCGTGCCCCAGGCGGGCCAGGGCAGACCGTAATAGTCGCCGTCGGCCGGGCCGCCGATCGCCTGAAGCGTGGTCCGGTCGAAGGTGTGCTGGTTTTCCATGTGCAGCTTCAGCCGTTCCGGCGACTGCCCGGTATAGCCGATGGTCCACATGCCGCC
The DNA here is from genome assembly GCA_030065095.1 of Rhodobacter sp. Classification (GTDB taxonomy): domain Bacteria; phylum Pseudomonadota; class Alphaproteobacteria; order Rhodobacterales; family Rhodobacteraceae; genus JASJCA01. The sequence continues at coordinate 87,998 of JASJDP010000016.1, read as the reverse complement.
GTTGATCTCGCGCAGCGTGTCCTCGACATTCGGCGTCACGCCGTCCGCCTCCAGTGCGATGTTGCGGAAGAGGCGATCGGCAAAGCCGAACTTCTGCGCGAAGAGACCGATGATCTCCTGGTCGGGCTTCGATTCGAAGAGCGGTTCGACCACCTTTTCGCGCCACTGGATCGACCGGTTCGATGCGGTGACAGAGCCGTAGGTCTCGAACTGGGTCGAGGCCGGCAGCAGGTACACACCGTCCTGACGATCATGCAAAATCGCCGAGACCGTCGGATACGGATCGATCACGACCAGCAGGTCGAGCTTTTCCATCGCCTGTTTCATCTCGACCATGCGGGTCTGCGAGTTGGGCGCGTGGCCCCAGAGCACCATGGCCTTGACGTTTTCGGGCTGGTCGATGTTGCCGGCGTCTTCCAGAACCCCGTCGATCCAGCGCGACACCGGGATGCCGGTGGAGTTCATCAGGTTCTTGTCGCCGACGGTGGCGAACTGGCCCTTGAGCCAATCCAGATCCTCGCCCCAGACCCGGGCCCAGTGCGCCCAGGACCCCGCGGCCAGGCCGTAATAGCCGGGCAGCGTGTGCGAGAGAACGCCAAGGTCGGTCGCGCCCTGCACGTTGTCATGGCCGCGGAAGATATTGGTGCCGCCGCCCGAGGTGCCCATGTTGCCGAGCGCCAGCTGCAGCACGCAATAGGCGCGGGTGTTGTTGTTGCCGTTGGTGTGCTGGGTGCCGCCCATGCACCAGATCACGGTGCCGGGGCGGTTGTTGGCCATGGTCCGGGCTACGCGCTCAAGCTGCGATCCGGGGGCGCCGGTTACACGCTCGACCTCTTCGGGCGTCCATTTGGCGACCTCGGCCTTGATCTGATCCATCCCCCAAACGCGGGTGCGGATGAATTCCTTGTCCTCCCAGCCGTTCTCGAAGATGTGCCACAGGATGCCCCAGATCAGCGCCACGTCGGTGCCGGGGCGGAAGCGGACATATTCGTCGGCATGGGCCGCGGTGCGCGTGAAACGCGGGTCGCAGACGATCAGCGGCGCGTTGTTCTGCTCTTTCGCGCGCAGCACGTGCAAGAGCGAGACGGGATGCGCCTCGGCCGGGTTGCCGCCGATGATGAAGATCGCGCGGCTGTTGTGGATGTCGTTGTAGCTGTTGGTCATGGCGCCGTAGCCCCATGTGTTCGCAACGCCCGCAACTGTGGTCGAGTGGCAGATCCGCGCCTGGTGGTCGACGTTGTTGGTGCCCCAGTAGGCCGCGAATTTCCGGAACAGATAGGCCTGTTCGTTGGAATGCTTGGCCGAGCCGAGCCAATAGACCGAATCCGGACCCGCGCTGTCGCGGATTTCCATCATCTTGTCGCCGATCTCGTTGATCGCCTCGTCCCAGCTGACGCGCTTCCACTCGCCGCCTTCCATCTTCATCGGGTATTTCAGCCGCCGCTCGCCATGGGCGTGTTCACGCACCGCCGAGCCCTTGGCGCAATGGGCGCCGAGGTTGAACGGGCTGTCCCAGCCGGGTTCCTGCCCGACCCAGACGCCGTTTTCGACCTCTGCCAAGACGGTGCAGCCGACCGAGCAATGGGTGCAGACGGATTTCCTGATCTCGATGTTGCGGGGGGCGACCTGCGCCTCGGCGCGGCCCACGCGCCCGGTGGTGGCCGCCAGCGCGGCGAGCCCGCCGATGGCCAGACCGGACCCGCGCAGGAAGCTGCGGCGGTCGACATGGGTCTGGGCAGCCTGGCGCAGGATGCCGGAAGGTCTGCGTCTGGTCCTGTTTGACTTTTTCCTAAGCATTATTCTCTCTCCCGTTCGGGCCAGAATTGACCCTAGTTGGCTGTGGCTTTGCCTTTCGCGGACAGGATCAGGGCCTCACGCAACCGTCACCCGTTTTGCCCCGCGACGGGCATTTGTTCTTAGAAACGAGCGCTTTCGAGGTATTTCTTCACGTGCTCGGTCTTGCGCATGCCCTCGCCGGTCGCCTCGGCGGCCTCGGCGCTGTCCGGCGCAAGCGCGGCGGCGGCCACGGCAGCAGGGGCTGCGGTGCCGGCCAGTTTCAGGAAATCGCGCCGGCTCTGGCCGGCTTCTTTCTTGTCCAAGGTCTCCTCCTTCTTTTCGCTGTCTCTGTCGGTTTTAGGTGAAACGGCTATCCGCCCTCCATCCGGAAGGCTTCGATTTCGATCTCCATGAAGGCGCGGCCGATCTTGCCTACGGGAGCGTAGAGGAGCGAACCTTCGGCCCCTTCGAGATCGGTGAAAAAATGTCCGGCCCATTGCGCGATATGGGAGTTGAAAAACGCTTCCTGATCGGCCAGCCGAAGCTGAACGCCAAAGGCGCCGGTGATCAGGCCCGCCATCATTTCGCACAGCGAGGCGATGTGATCCTCGGGCTCGGTGACGTCCGGGTCGCGGGCGAGGCCGAGCTTGGCCATGTGCGCGCGCAGCCGCGCCAGCGGCTTTTCGTTGAGAAAGCCCGTGAGGTAGTAGCTGCCGTAGGGCAAAAGCTCGCCGCGGCCGAGGCCGATGAAAAGCGCGTTGTATTCGCGTGCCGCGGCCTCTGGCGTGGTGATCCGGGCCACCTTGGCCAGCGCTGTGATACCACGCCCCAGATCGCCGTCATCGCCTCTGAGCCCGGCCAGCGCATCGAGGTCGGATTGTTCTGGCGGACCGGACAGCAACCTGGCCAGCAACGAATAAAGATCCGCGCGGAGGCGTTCCTCCTCCGGCAGGCTCCCTGTCATTTCGCTGGCGTGCGCCTCTTGGCTCACTGCTGGCTCCGTTATCGTTGACCTCAGCCTATGGCGCAGATTTTCACGGCGCAAACTATCTCGGGGAAAGGCATGTACGACCTTAGTCGTAGCGAAACGCCATACGCCTTGGCCGGAGAAGGGTTTCCTCTTCAGTTTCAACGGGTTCTTCGGCGTCATTCACGTCTTCGTGCGGTTCCGGCGGCGGCGGACCGGCCGGCGCGGGTTCGGTCTGGGCCAAGGGCTCGGAATCCTGATTGATTCCGTGGGTCTTTTCGTGCAGCGCTTCGGGTTCGTCGATGACATCCTTCAACAGCCCCTTGCCGACCTTGTAGGCGGTGGCCAGCACCTCGGGCACCATGGCGGCGTCGGTGAAGTCCTCGCCATAGTCCAAGAGCCCGTCGAGATTGGCCAGCGCAGGGTTCGTCAGCCACAGTTTGCGCAGGGCGCGTTTCTTTAGAAACTCGGGCACGCCCTCCTTCAGGAAAACCGTGAAATCGTCGCCCTCCTGCAGCGTATCGGGATCGGGCAGGCCAAGCTCGGCCAGAAGCTCCGCCTCCGAAAGCGTTTCGTCGACCTGCGGCGGCGCCGGATCGGCCGCCGGCGAGGCAGGCGCATCCTCTTCCAAGGTGACCGCACGTTTGCGCCGCGACCAGCGATCGAGAAAACCGTCGTCGCGGCTCACTGCAACCGGCCCTTGGGCTTGGCGGCTCCGGGCGCGCGGTAAACATCCGCGGTCTGGCGGATCCGGGCATCGCCGATGCCGTCCTCGGTCAGGTCGACGCGCTTCTTGTCGCGCCGGCGCTTGATGAACGGCTCGTCGCGGAAATGGACGTCGCAGAAATCGCGGATCCAGGCGACCAGACCTTCGGACATCGGCACCGCCTCGACGATCTCTTCGCCGCTGTCGAGGTAGTCCTGCGCCTCGTAGGCGCTGGCGGTGACGGCGTGGACGGTGATGTCGTGGGGATCGTCGACGCTATTCGAGGCGCGCAGGACGACGAAGACGGCCGGCGGGGTCATGGAAAGCGAGACCTTGTAGGCCTCGACCTCGGCGCGGTGCAGTTCCAGATCCAGCGTGGCGGCGTGGAATTCCTCGGCCCCGTCTTCTTCGCGCATCGGCTTCCAGGCCGCGGGCGGCGCGCCGGGCAGCACGGCCACCGCTTTCCAGGAATACTTCGCCCAGCGGGTCACGCCGGGGCGGCGCGCCAGGACGATGCCCAGCGGCATGGTTGCGGTCTTCGCTTGGGTGTCGGTCATGGGGCCTGTCATCCGTTCGCGCCCGTCAGGGTATGTCGAATGGATTGCACCTGTCAAAAGATCTTACCAATATGGCGCGAACCATGCGGGGAGGATGCGTCTTGGCCAGGATCGACCGGGTGCTGCTGTGCAGCTGCGAGGACAGCATGACCGTCGACGCCGGCGGTGCGGCGGCGGCCCTGGACGGGGCCGAGGTGGTGACGGTGCGGGCGTTGTGCACGGACGAGGTGGAGCGGGCGGCAAAAGCGTTCTCGCAGGACGGAACGACGCTGGTTGCCTGTGGGCAAATGGTGCGCCTTTTCGAGGACTTGTTCGAGGAAGTTGAAGCTCCGGGCGAGTTGGCCTTTGCGGATATCCGCGACCGCGCGGGCTGGACGGCGGATGGCGAGGCGCCGGCCAAGCAGGCCGCGCTGCTGGCCGAAGCGGCGCTGGAACGTCCCGCGACGCCGGTGCGCGACGTGCAATCCGAGGGGACCTGTCTGGTGCTGGGGGATGCGGCCGCGCTGCAGGCGGCGGACCGGTTGGCGGACCGGTTGGCGGTGACGGTTCTGCTGGCGGAGACCCCGGAGGAGCTGACGCCGACGGACCGCTTCGACATAGCACTGGGGCGGCTGGGCAAGGCGCAGGGCGCGATCGGCGGATTCGAAGTGGTGGTCGACGGCTATGCGCCGATGCGTCCGGGCGGGCGCGGCGCGGCCGGGTTCGCCCCCGCCCGCGACGGGGCGAAATCGGGCTGCGACATCATCCTGGACCTGCGCGGGCAGGCGCCGCTGTTCCCCGCGCCGGAGAAACGCGACGGCTATCTGCGCGCCGATCCGGGCGACCCGGTGGCGGTGGAGCGCGCAGCCGCGGCGGCCGCCGATCTGCAGGGCACGTTCGAAAAACCGCTCTACATCCGGTTCGAGGCAAGCCTCTGCGCCCATGCGCGCGCGTCGCAGACGGGCTGCACCCGGTGCCTCGACATCTGCCCAACCGGCGCGATCCTGCCGGACGGCGACGCGGTGGTCATCGACCCCATGGTCTGCGCCGGCTGCGGCGCCTGTGCGGCGGTCTGCCCATCCGGGGCAGCAAGCTACGACGATCCGAATGTCGGATTTCTTTTCAATCGCTTGCGGACCCTTGTTCAAGCTTATCGCACGGCAGGCGGCGGCGTGCCGCGGGCGCTGTTTCACGACGCCGACCACGGGGCCGAGATGATCCGTCTGTCCGCCCGGTTCGGGCGCGGGCTGCCCGCCGACCTGATCCCGGTGGAAGTCCCGAACGTCGAGGGCGTCGGGCATGCCGAGATGCTGGCGGCCGTCGGCGTCGGGTTTGCCGAGGTCAGCGTGCTGATCGGCCCGCACAGCGACCGCACCGCGCCCGATCGAGAGCTGGCGCTGGCCCGGGCGATCCTTGCAGGCGCCGGGGCCGACGCCGACGCGCTGCGGCTGATCGATCCGGCCGATCCCGACGGTCTGGAAGACCTGGCCTACGGGCCGGCCCGCCCTGCCCTCGTCGCCGACCCGATCCTGCCGCTGGGCGGACGGCGCGAGGTCACGCGGCTTGCCGCCTCGGCGCTCGGCGGCGACGCCCCTACGCTCCCCCTGCCCCCCGGCGCGCCCTACGGCGCGGTGGCGGTCGATACCGACGCTTGCACGCTGTGCCTGGCCTGCGTCTCGCTCTGCCCGGTCGGCGCCCTGGGCGACAATCCCGACAAGCCCCAACTGCGGTTTCAGGAGGCTGCCTGTCTGCAATGCGGTATCTGCGAAACCGCCTGCCCCGAGACCGCGATCACCCTGACGCCACAGCTCAACCTGGGCACGGAGGCGCTGAGCCACCGGGTGCTGCATGAGGAAGAGCCGTTCGAATGCATCGAGTGCGGCAAGCCCTTCGGAGTGAAATCGACCATCGAGGCTATCGTGGCGAAACTCGAAGGCAAGCACTGGATGTATACCGGCAGTGACAACACCAAGCTGATCCAGATGTGCGACGGCTGCCGGGTGAACGCGCAGTACCACCAGCAGAACTCGCCGTTCTTCGCCGGAGAGCGCCCGCGCGTGCGCACCACCGAGGATTATCTGAACGAACGCAAGAAGCCCAATTGAGCCGCCGCCGCTGATTTTTCCCGTCAAGGATGGCCTCTGGCCACCGCGCGAAGCGCGGCGTGTCCTTTACAGGAAAAATCGGTGGCAAATGCTTGGGATCGACCGGGCCCTGCCCGGTCTTCCCGGCAGCACATCCAACCTCGGCAACACGCACACCGCCCGCCCGTCCGGGCGATCACCAACCACTGGCCAAAGGGGCCCCGCCGCAGGCGAAGCCGAGGACGGGGAGAGACCGGCCCCGGCGCAGCCGGGACATGCGGATCAGTTCGACTGCACGGGACGGCCGAGATTCTTGGGCTTGAGCGTCCCGACGAAGGCGACGATGGCGTCGATCTCGTCCAGCGTCAGCTGTACCGGCGCCACGTGGCTTTCGTGCCCGGGCCCGAAGGGTTCGGTCACGCCGATTACCTCGGTGAAGCTGGGATGCGGATTTTCGGACCAGTATTTGGTGAAGAGATCCACCCAGTGCGGCCGGGCGCGCATCGCGCCGAAGGACGGGGTCGAGCCGATGCCGCCCATGCGGTTGCGCTTGTCGACCACATGGCAGCGCCCGCAGTGCTGCAGCGCCAGTTTCGACCCCAGCACCACATCGCCGGTCAGGTCCACAACGGCCTCCTGCACGATCTCGGGCAGGTCGGCGGTATAGGCGGGCGGGCCGCCGCGCGGGAAGCTTTCCACTGCGGATTTGCCCGGCGCGCTGAGCAGCCAGTCGCGGAATTTCGCGGTCTCCGCACCGCCCAGAAGCACCAGCCGGTATTCGGGGCCGTCGATGGCCGCGAAGACCCGCGCACCGTCCGCACCGCCCGGGATCAGCGCCATATCGGCGGTGTCCTCCGGCCCGACGGGCGTGACGGTAATGCGGTGTTTGAGTTTGAAGCGGGGCAGAATATGTTTCAGGAACCCGCTGTCGGCCATCTCGGCCGGGGCTGCCAGCCGAAGCTCTTGCGCGGACAGATGGCCGCCCGCGCAAAGACACAGGACCAGGGCGAACAGGGCGGCGCAGGAAACGATGCGTATTTCGGTCATGGTCCTGTTATGCTAGCCGCGCCGGGCGGGGCAAAACCACAAGAATTTTTCCTCCTTGGCTTGCGCACGGGCGCGCATATGTCAAAACAGCGAACCGGGAGGAAAAGACCATGTCCGAAAACAACTTCAACATGTCGCTCAGGAAATTTCTCAAAACCGTCGGCGTCACCTCGCAGACGGAAATCGAAAAGGCGGTGCGCAAGGCGCAGGCAGACGGCACCCTGCCCAAGGGGCCGCTGACCGCAAAGGCGGTCATCACGCTGGAGCCGCTCGGCCTGACGCATGAGGTCGACGGCCAGATCTTTACCCAGGACGCCTGAGGTGGCCGACAAGGCAGCCGTCGAGGCCGCGCTGAGCCGCATCGTCGATCCGGCGCGCGGCATCGATATCGTCAGCGCGGGCCAGGTGAAGGCGGTGACCGTGACCGGCGGCGACGTGTCCTTCGTGCTGGAGGTGGATCCGGCGCGGGGCGGCGCGATGGAGCCCCTGCGCCAGGCGGCCGAGGCCGCGGTGGCGTCGCTCGACGGCGTGACCGGGGTCAAGGCGGTGATGACGGCGCATGCGGCCGCGGGACAGGCCGCTGCGCCCTCCCGCGGGCCGGTGCCGAACCTCAAGCCACAGGGCACCGCGCCGCAGGTGCCGCCGACTCCGGTGGCGCAGGGGCCGGAAAAACTGCCCGGCGTCGACCGGGTGATCGCGGTGGCCAGCGGCAAGGGCGGCGTCGGCAAATCGACGCTGGCGGCGAATCTCGCCGTGGCGCTTGCGGCGCGCGGGCAGAAGGTGGGGCTTCTCGATGCCGATGTCTACGGGCCGAGCCAGCCGCGCATGCTGGGCGTCTCGGGCCGGCCATCGAGCCCCGACGGCAACATCATCCTGCCGCTCAGAAATCACGGCGTCACCGTGATGTCGCTGGGACTGATGGTCGAAGAGGACGAGGCGCTGGTCTGGCGCGGGCCGATGCTGATGGGCGCGCTGCAGCAAATGCTTTCCCAGGTGCAATGGGGCAAGCTCGACGTCCTGCTGGTCGATCTGCCGCCGGGGACGGGCGACGTGCAGATGACGCTGTGCCAGAAGACGCAAGTGGCCGGTGCCGTGGTGGTCAGTACGCCCCAGGACATCGCGCTGATCGATGCGCGCAAGGGGATCGACATGTTCCGGCGGATGGACTGCCCGATCCTGGGCGTGGTCGAGAACATGGCGGGCTTCGTCTGCGACGGCTGCGGCAAGATGCATTACCCCTTCGGCCATGGCGGCGCGAAGGCCGAGGCCGAGAGGCTGGGCGTGCCGTTTCTGGGCGAGATACCGCTGGATCTGGATATCAGGGTCGCGGGCGATGGCGGCGCGCCGATCGTGGCGCTGAAGCCCGACGGTCCGCAGGCGCGAGGCTTCTGGGCCGTGGCCGACGCGCTGATCGCGGCCAGGGCGGCGGCGTGACGGCGCGGCCTGAATTTCCGCCGCTTCTGAGCGGTAAGCTGGTGGGGGCGCGGGTCGACCCGTTCGACAAGGCGCGGGCGGATGTCTTGACCGGAGAGGTCGAGCCGGGGCTGGTGCACTATTCCGAGGCGCAGGATGTGCTGCGCACGGCAGTGACGCTGGCGCCGGAACAGGCCCTGCAGGACGCGGTGGGCGCAATCGTGGCCGTGCAGTTGGGATTGGCCGACGCCCTCGGCGCGCTGGCCCCGCCCGAGGTCGCGGTGCATTTCGACTGGCCCTCCGGGCTACGGGTCAACGGCGCGGCCTGCGGCGGCTTTCGAGCGGCGGCCTCGACGACCGACCCGCTGGCCGAACCGGACTGGCTGATCGCCGGGATCGAGGTGCCGCTTCTTGCCACGGGCGATGGCGGCGACACGCCGGAGCGCACAAGCTTGCATGCCGAGGGCTGTGTCGAACTGACCGCGACCGACCTTGTCGAAAGCTGGTCGCGGCACATGCTGGTCTGGATTCACACCTACCTGTCGGACGGCTTCGCGCCGCTGCACGAGGCCTGGCGGGGCAAATGCCGGGGGATCGGCGAAGACGTGACATCGCCCGCGGCCGGGCTGTTCGTCGGGCTCGACGAACGCGGCGGCATGCTGCTGCGGCGGGGCGCGGATACCAGGCTGATCCCGCTGACCGAGATGCTGGAGGAGACATGAGCCAGTTTGCCCGGGTGATCCGGCTGGACGACAGCGATCTGAACGTGTTCGACCCGGCGGCCGAGATCGGCGAATGGGCGATTTCGGGGGCGTTCGCGTTCTCGGACTGGACCGAGGCCGACCTGACCGGCAAGCAGCGCCAGGCCTTCGCCAATGGCTGGCTGGGGCTTGACACCTTCGGGCGGTCTACCTTCGTGGCCGTCGCGCCGATCACCGAGGGCGAGGTGGTGGCACTGACCGACGCGCTGGCGGCGCATTTCGTGGCCCGCTACGGCGCACCGTCGCTGGAGGCCGCCCTGCCCGTCGCCGCCGGCGAAATCAGGCAGATGCAGGAGATGTGCGAAGACCACGCCCCGAACACGCTGATGGTGGTCGAGCGCGAACTGGAAGAGGTGGGCATCCGCGAGAGGTTCCGGGTGATCAAGCCCCGCGATGCGGGGCTCGAGGCGTTTGCGGTGCATGGCAATTGACCCGGGGACGACGATTTTTCGGCGAAAAATCGTGGCACGGCGACGGGGTTCAGGGCATCGGCACCTCATTGACGTATTTCGGAACCTGGTAGCCCTTTTGCACCGCCGGGCGGTCGGCAATGCGGAGATACCAGTCGCGCACGTTCGGGAAATCGCCAAGGTCGATTTCCTGCCATTCGAACCGGGAAATCCAGGGCCATGAGGCCATGTCGGCAATGGAGTAATCCCCCGTGATGAACTCGCGCCCCTCAAGACGCCGGTCCAGAACGCCGTATAGCCGCCGTGCCTCGGTGGCGTAACGGTCTTCGGCATAGGGCGCCTTGCCCTTGTTGTATTTCACGAAGTGATGCGTCTGGCCGAGCATCGGCCCCAGACCGCCCATCTGCCACATCAGCCACTCGACGCAGGCCCAGTAGTCGTCGCCCGCCGGCAGGAAACGCCCGTGCTTTTGCGCGAGGTACAGCATGATCGCCCCGCTTTCCATCAGCGACAGCCCGGTCTCGCGGTCGACAATCGCCGGGATGCGGTTGTTCGGTGCGATTTTCAGGAAGTCCGGCGCGAATTGGTCGCCCTTGCCGATGTCGACGGCATGCGCGGTATAGTCCGCGCCAAGCTCTTCGAGCAGGATCGAGACCTTGCGTCCGTTCGGCGTGGTCCAGGTGTAGAGGTCGATCATCGGCGATCTCCGGGGTTGCTGCCCGCGCACCCTGCCCTTTCGCGCCGGGAAAGATCAACCGGTCACTGCGCGCCCCGGTCCCACCAGCACAACCGGCGTTCAACCCCGGCCGATCACATAGGTCTCGAGATCGGCAGCGATGCCGCTGTCGCCCTCAAAGCCCCGGCGCAGGGCGTCGAGCGCCGCCGCGTGGTTTTCCGGTGTGTCCATATGAACGCGGAAATGCGTCAGCAGCAGGCGGCGGACACCCGCCTGCGCCGCCATCGCCGCGATCTCGGACGGGGTCGGCGTCAGCGCCTTCATCGCATCCAGCACCTCTTCGCCGTCGAGACGATAGCACCAGTGCAGCAGCAGATCGGCATCCGCGCAGAGCTCGGCAAGATCGTCGCACAGGCCCGCATCGCCGGAATAGACGAACTTGCGGCCGTCGCTTTCCACCGCAAAGGCCATGCAATCCAGTGCCGGCTGGGCATGCGGCACCTCGCAGGACGTCAGGCGCCAGCCATCGCCGTCATGGGCAAATCCGGGCGCGATTTCGGTGACGCCGGGCGCCGGCCAGGGGCGCGGGACGGTGCCGCCGCGCGCCTTCCACACCTCCTGGCTGGGCAAGAGGTCGGTCCTTGCACGCAGATCGTGGGCGAGCACGCCGCGGGGGCCGAAATACCCTTCGGTAATCTCGGCGATGGGCGGCGGACCGAAGACCCGCAGCGGCGGCGCGCCTTCGTCCCAGGCGGCGTGCACCAGACGGGCATAGTCCATCATGTGGTCGCTGTGCAGGTGCGAAAAGAACAGATGCGTGACGTCCGACGGCCTGCGGCCCGCGCGCACGAGATTGTCGAACACGCCGCCGCCGCAATCGAAGAGGATCAGATCCTCGCCGATCTCCAGCAGATACCCCGACGAGGCGCGAGCGACATGGGGCTCGGGGGAACCGGAGCCGAGGACGGTCAGTTTCATCGCGCAATCTCCGGCGGAGGCGTGGCGCCGGGGGCGCCGAGTTTCAGGGCGGCCTCTCTGCCACCGTGCCGCGCGATCAGGGCCGCCTGGTCCGCGAAGGCACGCCGGTCCGTGGCCTCGGGGTCAAGGCGCGCGCGCAATGCCGCCTGCATGTCGGCCAGCGTTACGGCGTGTTCCGGGTATGTGGCGAGGTTGCTGGTCTCTTCAGGATCGGATTTGAGATCAAAGAGTTCCGGGTCGAAGCCGATATAATGGTTGAGCTTCCAGCGGCCCTTTTTCAGCATGAAGGCGCCAGAGACGGCACCGGCGGCATGGTATTCGCTGAGGATCGCCCGGTCCGGATCGGCGGGCGCGGCGGCGAGGTCCGGCAGCGGGGTGCCCGGCGCGTCGAAGGCCAGGCCGAAATGCGCCGGGACCGTTGCGGCGAGATCCAGGAGGTCGACGGCGGTGTCGCAGGTGCCGCGGGAGATGCCGGGCCCGGCCAGGATCAGCGGCACCGCCACGCTTTCCTGATAGAGGTTCGATTTGCCCCAAAGCCCGCGTGCGCCCACATTGTCGCCGTGATCCGACGTGTAGACCACCGTGGTGGTGTCCCCCAGGCCCGCCTCGTCCAGCGCCGACAGGATCCGGCCGACATTGTGATCGAGCCACGAGACCAGCCCGAAATAGCTGGACATGGCGCGCAAGCGCTCATCCTCGTCGCGGAACTTCGACTCGCTGTCCATCATCGCGTTCTGTTTTTCGACCCAGGGGTGGCGCGGGTGGCCGTCGCGGGGATGCAGCTTGACCGGGGGCAGAACCGCCGGCGGATAGAGGTCGTAAAACTCCTGCGGGCAGACCAGCGGGAAATGCGGGGCGACCAGCCCGACGTAAAGACACCAGGGCTGCGCATCGCCCGACGCGGCGCGGTCGCGCAACCACCTGACGGCGCGGTCCGTCACCGCCGCGTCGTAGTCGGTGTATTTGCTGGTGCCGGGGCCGATATAGTCGCCGAGCATGCGGCCCTTGGTCTGCACCACGCGCTCGTCCTCGCGGCGGATCGAGGCCCAGACCATGCCGACGCCATCGGCCACGTGCATCGGCAAGTATTCGGTATCGAAGCCGGCGGGATCCTCGGTCGCGCGATAATGCAGCTTGCCGATCGATTCGACAGGAACGCCGCCTTTCTGCAGCGCATGTCCCCAGCCGGGGATCGCGCCGTCATAGGGCATCGCGTTGTCCCAGAGCCGCGTGACATGCACCGGCTGGCCGGTGGCAAAACTCGCGCGGGCCGGCACGCAGATCGGCGAGGGTGTGTAGGCGTCGGTGAACCGGATACCGCGCGCGGCCAGTCCGTCGAGATTTGGCGTCCGGACAAAGGGGTGGCCAGCACAGCCCATCGCGCGGGCCTGGTGTTCGTCGGACATCAGGATCAACAGGTTCGTGCGGGTCATTCGGCCGCCTCCACCGCTTCGACCGCATCTTCGAGCCGGTCGAGCACGCGATGGAACGCGGCGCGGTCGCCCTCGTCCAGGTTCCCGGAAAGACGGGTTTGCCGCGCCAGCATCGCGGGCCTGGCGCGTTCGAACAGGTCGCGGCCACGGTCCGTGATGCACAGAAGATGCGAGCGGTGATCCGATTCGCTGGCTTCGAGGCGGATCAGCCCCCGGGTGACCATGCCCTTGATGGTGCGGCTCAGCTGGCCCTTGTCCATCAGCGAGGTGCGGACGATCTGTGCCGGCGGGACCGGCCCGAACGCGTCGATCATCACCAGAACCCGCCACTGCGCCTGCGACAGACCCGAGGATTTCTTCAGGATTCTGGTCGCTTGCGCGTTCATCTTCGCGTTCAGCCGGGACAGCCGATAGGTCAACATCTCCCGGAGCGGGACGTTGTAGACCCCCAGTTTTTCGTCCGCCGCCGTTTCCATAAGACCCTCCGAGCTTTGCCGAGAGCTTGCAGTATTTTGTTGATGGGTCAACTTTTTTGTTGACGTGTCAACTTTTTTCACCTTCCCTCGATCGAAAAGCGTGTCAGGGAGGATGACCGATGAGAACAATGCTGAAATCCGCTGTTGCAGCGCTGGCCGGGCTGGTCCTGGCCACCGCGGCGCCCGCGTCGGACTGGACCCCGCCGGGGCCGGTCAAGCTGATGATCGCCTTTGCCGCGGGCGGCGGCGCCGACACCCAGGCGCGGCTGATCGCCGAGGATCTGGAGGCCAAGCTGGGCTGGAGTTTCATCCCCGAGCAGGTCACCGGCAAGGGCGGCATGAACCTGGCGATGGCGATCAAGGACATGCCAAACGACGGCAGCGTGATCGGCATGGTGGTGACCGAGACGCTGGGCTACAACATGCGGGTGGCGGATGCGGGCGTGACGCCGGACGATTTCACCGCGATCACCACCACCGCCGGGTTCCAGATGGGCGTGGTATCACTGGCATCGAAGGGCTGGACGACGTTCGCAGACGTGGTCGAGGCGGCGAAGTCCGGCGAAGCGCTGCGGTTCGGCACCATGAGCCCCAGGCTCAGCGATCTGGCCTATCTCTTGGGCAAGGCCAATGGCGTCGAGTTCAACATCGTTCAGGTCAAGGGCGGCCGGGCCGTGATGAACGGCGTCAACGCGGGCGATATGGATCTGGGCTTTATGGCCGGTATTCAGGGCAAGGGGGTTGCGGCGGGCGATCTGGTGAACCTGGCCTCGGCGCTTTCCGAGCCGCTGAAGCAGACGCCGGAGGCGCCGACCTTTGCCGACCTTGGCGTCGAGTTCGTGGCCGACGGCTATTTCACCTTTATCGGCCCGGCTGGCATGCCGACCGAGGCGCGCGATGCGCTGGCCGCGGCGATTGCCGAGGCGGTGTCGACCGAGGGCATGAAGTCGCACGGCATTATCGCCAAGGCATTCGGCGGACCGGCGGTCATTGCAGGCGACGAACTGCAGGCGCTGGTCGCTGCCGATTTCGAAGCCGCCGGCGCGTTGCTCGAGGCCGCGTCGGAGTAGACCGCACAAATTCCCGGCCCCGCCCTTTGGCGGGACCGCCATTCAAAGGGAGGTTGCGCCCGTGACCGCTCGGACTGCGATTGCCCGCACGAACCTCTATCTGGCGCTCGGCTGCATCGCTTTCGCGCTGATGCTGGCCTTCCTCTGGATCCCGCTCGACACCAACTCGGGCCTGATCGAGAAGGTGCGGCGGCAGGTGACGATCGGCGACGCGCTGGCGCCGACGCTGGCGGCGTTCATGATCGGGCTGGGCGGCGTGCTTGTGCTGTTCCAGGGGCGCGGCGCCGCACAGGACGGGATCGGCGGGCGGAACCTGGGCTTTCTGGCGCGGCTTCTGGCGGGGATCGCCATCGCCTTCGCCTTGATGCGATGGACCGGTCCGGGGGTCGTTTGGCTGGCCGGTCTGGTTTCGGACCAGGAGTTGACCTATCGCGCCCTGCGCGACACGGCACCTTGGAAATATCTGGGTTTTCTGACCGGCGGCAGCTTTCTGATCGCTGCCCTGATCGCCGCGGTCGAGGGCCGGGTGACCGGGCGCACCGTCGTCATCGCCGTCTGCGCCGTCCTCGTGCTCATCGCGCTTTACGACCTGCCCTTTGACGACCTGCTGTTGCCGCCGAACGGGGATGTCTAGTGGGGGCTCTGGACTATATCTGGCTTGGCATTGCGGCCGTATTTCAGGGGCCGGAGCTTTTTTCGGTCGCCGGTGTCGGGATCTCCGTCACTCTGGTCATGATCCTTGCAGGTTTTCTGTTGGGCATCGTGGTCGGCGCGACGCCGGGGCTGGCCGGACCGATGGCGATGGCAATCTCGCTGCCGGTCCTGATCTCGATTTTCGGTTTCACGCCGGACGCGCTGTTGCCGGTCATGGGGTTTCTGATCGGCGTGATGAAAGGCGCCACCATCGGCGGCGCGGTGCCGGCGATCCTGTTCAACACGCCCGGAACGCCGGATGCCTATATGACCACGCTCGACGGCCACCCGATGGCCCAAGCGGGCCAGGCGAAGAAGGCGCTGAAGATCGCCCATGTGTCGTCGGCGGCGGGCGACACGTTCTCGGACATTGTCCTGATCCTCTGCGCCCCGTTCCTGGCCATCCTCGTCGAGGCCTACCTGGACCTGCCCGAAAAAACCGCCCTGCTGATCCTGAGCCTCGCCTTCATCGCGGCGGTGATCGGCGGGTCGGTGGGCAAGGGGATCATCTCGATGGGGCTGGGCCTCTTGGCGGCCTATGTGGCCACGGGCGAGGATTTCTATCCCCGCCTCAGCCTGGGCTCCCAGACGCTGGCGCAGGGCTTTCCCATCGCCACCGCGATCCTGGGCGTGCTGATCCTGGGCGAGGTGTTCAAGTCGCTGGAGGACCTGTGGCGCGACCACCGATCCGCCGGGCCGAGGGCCGAGCCGGGGCAGAGCGGCGACCAGGCGCTGCGCTGGACCGACATCCGCCGGATCGCCCCCTACATCGGCCGGTCCGCCGTGATCGGAACCGTGATCGGCGCGCTTCCCGGCATCGGCTCGACGCTGGCGGCCACTCTGGGCTATACCGCCGGGTCGCGCCGCCATGCGCGGCGGCGTCCGGGCTCGACGCCTTTCGGCAAGGGCGCGCCCGAGGGCATCGCGGCGACCGAGGCGGCGAACTCCTCGGTTTCGGGGGCGAACCTGATCCCGGTCCTGTCGCTGGGCATCCCCGGCAACGCCGCCGCCGTGTTCCTGATCCTCGCCGCCGAGAGCATCGGCGGCTTCAACCCGGGCCCTTCGGTCTTTCGCTTCACCGCCGATACCGTGAACCCCGAACTTGTCGTCGCCTTCGGCCTTTTCACGGCGATGATGGTGGCCAATCTCTTGAACTGGACCATCGGCGGGGCGTTCATGCGAGTGGTCGGCGTGATGATCCGCGTCCCCAAACACATCCTTCTGCCGATCGTGCTGACGCTGACGCTGACCGCGATCTATGTGCAGGAGGCGCGGATATCGGCCATGTGGTTCGCCATCGGCTTTGGCATCCTGGGTTATCTGATGCGCCGGCTGGGCATCTCTCACCTGCCCTTCGTCATCGCCTTCATCCTGGGCGGCAAGCTGGAGGACACCGCGCGCCAGGCATTCGCCGCCACCGGTGGCGATGCCTGGTTTCTGGTCACCAGCCCCATCGCGGCGGTGTTCATGGCACTTGCCGTGGCCGTCGTCGCCTTATCCTTGCGCAAGCCCCAAGAGGTCAAAGCATGAACCGCCCCAACATCCTGCTGATTTCCGCCGACCAGCAGCGCGCCGACTGCCTTGGCTTTATGGGCCGCAAGGTGAAGACCCCGCATCTGGACCAGATGGCCGCAGAGGGCACGCATTTCACTGCCTGCATCACGCCGAGCGTGGTCTGCCAGCCGGCCCGCGCGTCGATCCTGACGGGGCAGCTGTGCCGGACGCATGGGGTGAACGACAACGGCATCGATCTCGATCCCGAGGTGGGCGAAAAGGGCTTTGCCGGGGCGATGGCGGCGGCGGGTTATCAGACCGCGTTCTTCGGCAAGGCGCATTTTTCAACCTATCACACCTATGAGCCCACAGGCACGCCCGAATGCCTGCGCTCGTCCGCGAATTACGGCGCGGATTGGTACGGGCCGTATATGGGTTTCAACCATGTCGAACTGATGCTGGTGGGCCATAACTGGTGGGCGCCGGAAAAGCCGCCTGCGGGCCAGCATTACGAGCGGTTCTACCACATGGACGGGCGCGGCGACGAAAAGACCCGGCTGATGTGGGAAAATGCCGGTGACACCAAGGGTGCCGCCCAGACCTGGCATTCGCGCCTGCCGGTCGCCTGGCACAACACGCCCTGGACGGCGGACCGGTTCATCGAATGGCTGAACCACGGGCGCGATACGGGGACGCCGTTCTGCACCTGGGTCAGCTTTCCCGATCCGCACCACCCGTTCGACTGCCCCGAACCCTGGTCGTGGCTGCACGACCCGGCGCAGGTTGACCTGCCGAAACACCGCACCCGGTCCTATGACGGCAAACCGTGGTGGCACCGGGCGGCGATGGAGAACGAGCCGGCAGACGCGAAATATGCCGAGATCCGCAAGTCCTACAGCCGGATTCCGGAACAGACCGACGACCAGCTGCGCGAGATCGTCGCCAACACTTACGGTCAGCTTGCCTTTATCGACCATCAGGTCGGCCGCATGATGATCGCGCTTAAGGCCGCCGGGCTGTCCGAGAACACCATCGTCATCTACATCTCGGACCATGGCGACTGGCTGGGCGACCATGGCCTGATCCTGAAGGGCCCGATGCATTACGAGGGGCTGTTGCGCGTGCCGATGATCGTCAAGGGTCCCGGCGTGCCTGCGGCCAGGGCGGTGGACCAGCCGGTATCGACCCTCGATCTCGGCCCGACCATGTTCGACTATTGCGGCGCCGAGCCGCTGCTGGCGCAGCATGGCGCCAGCCTGCGCCCGGTCATCGAGGGCGACGGGATCCGCGACTTCGCGCTGAACGAATGGGGGCTTGGACCCGGTCGTGTCGGCGTGGCGCTGGAATTACGGACGGTGCGGACACGGACGCACAAGATGACGCTGGAGCTGAATTCCGGGGCCGGTGAACTCTACGATCTGGTGGCCGATCCGCATGAGACGGCGAACCTGTTCGACACGCCTGGGGCTGCCGGAATTCGGGCAGAGCTGGAAGGGTTCATCGCCTCGCGCCCGGACGATATGACAGCGCATGGGCAACCGGTGGGAACGGCGTGAAACGCCGTAAGACATGAGTGGAGGAACGGCGAAGACCGGGATTCCCAGCATCCGGCGCGAGATGGAAGGACGGTCGGAACGCCCGATCCGGATGGCTGCGCGCAGTTGATCCCTCGCGCGCGGTTGAGCGGTTGACCGGACCGGCACAGAGCCGCTGCTTTGTTTCAAGCGACCGCCCCGGGCCGCCGATGGGCGGCAGTTGACATCGATCCGGCCGTCACGCGCCCGAAGACCGCTGCGTGCGGGACAAGATATCGACGCCCTGCTGCTTCCAGAAATGCAGGAGGTCGATGAAAATCCAGTTTTCGGCCAGTTTGCCGCCTGCCCGCCTGTAGATGTCGATCACCCGGAACTCACCACTCTTGCCGGTCGCAGGCATCCCCATGAAGCTGCCGGTCAGGGTGGCGGTAAAGTTCGGCCAGCCGAAAAACCCGCCATAGTGCCCCTCGGCCAACCGGCAGATATGGTTGGTTTTCTCGCGCTTTGAGAATGCGGCCCGGAAGGGGCCGGCATGCTGTTTGGCGTAGCGCTCGATCGTGTAAGTCGCCCCGATCCCGGCCGGTCCCCACCAGAGCATGTCGTCATGCCAGGTGCGCGAAAGCTCCTCCTCGAGCGGCAGGCCCAGCTGCCAGGTGCCGAGGTCGCCGATCATCGCATTGATCGCGGCCAGCGTCGCCCGGCCTTCGGCCGAGGGTTGAGGATCGAACATCAAACCGTCATGGGTCATCGGACCGGGCTGGACCAGATGCGCGGCGGTCTGCGCCGGAAAAGGCCGCAGGCCGGTCTGCATCATCAGATGCGGGATGTCGAAGAACATCGCCGTTTCCGTAATCCGCCCGTCTTCGACCTTGTTGAATTCGCAATACCGCAAGCAGGCCATCTTTCCAGTGGGCGGAATTCCCAGCCAACCGGTGTCGAAAAGACCGACCAGATGGCCCATCGAAACGACCCATACGCTTTGAAAACCGTCGATCTCGTTTCGGCCGGCCATGAAAACATCCATGCGCCGCTGCAGGCGCGTCAGGCTCTGGCGCAGGGGGCGCCAGAACCTGTTTGCGACGCCGCCGAGATCGGTGATTTCATCGAACGGGTGGAAGCCGCGCCACAGATAGCCGGGGCCGCAAAACCGCGCCAGAACAGCCTCGATCCCATCCGCGTCCGCGCCGTCAAGCGCCGTGTAATAATCCCGCAAAAGGCTCTTTTCCTGGGTGAAACCGGTCATGCGGCCTCCATTTCTGCAAACGCTTGCAAAAAGCTCTTGCCAAGTGTCCGCACCCGGGTCTAGCTTTTTTGCAAGCGTTTGCAAGGCAGATACGCTGATTCCATCGGGGGGAGTCCATGGCCGAGATCCAGCTTCGCAATATTTCCAAGCGCTGGGGCAGTTTCGTGGGCGTCGACAAGTTCGACCTGACGATCGCGGATCGCGAATTCCTGGTTCTGCTCGGCCCCTCTGGCTGTGGCAAGACGACGACGATGCGCATGGTCGCGGGACTTGAGGATCCGACCGAGGGTGACATTCTGATCGACGGCAGGCGGGTCAATGATCTTGAGCCAAAGGACCGCGACGTCGCCATGGTGTTCCAGAGCTACGCGCTTTATCCCAACATGAACGTCTACGACAACATCCGCTTTCCGCTGAAGGTGCGCGGCGTCGATCCCAAGGCACACGACGAAAAGGTGCGCCGCGCCAGCGCCATGGTCGAGCTTGACGATTTTCTGCACCGCAAGCCCGCCGAGCTTTCGGGCGGCCAGCGCCAGCGGGTTGCACTGGCCCGCGCCATCGTGCGCGAGCCCAACGTCTTTTTGATGGACGAGCCGCTTTCGAACCTCGACGCCAAGCTTCGGGTGTCGACGCGGGCGCAGATCAAGAACCTCAGCCATGAACTGAAAGTCACGACCATCTACGTCACCCATGACCAGATCGAGGCGATGACGCTCGCCGACCGCGTGGTGGTGATGAAGCAGGGCGTCGTGCAGCAGGTTGGCTCGCCCACCGAAATCTACGACACGCCCGCCAATACCTTCGTCGCCGGCTTCATCGGCAGCCCGGCCATGAACCTTGTCCAGGGCCGGGTGGAGAACGGGACCTTCGTGGCGGAACACATGCGCATCGAGGGGTTTGCGCTGCCCGGCCGCCAGGTGACGCTGGGCTTCCGGGCCGAGGACGCGGGGCTTGGAGATGCCGGGCACCACGAGATCACCGCGCCGATCTACTCGCTGGAGCTTTTGGGCGACGCCACCATGGTGACGGTACGGATCGGCGGAGATCTGGTCGCGGTCCGCGGGCCAAAAGACTTCCGCGCCGAGATCGGCGACCCGGTGTCGCTGTCGGTGCCCAAGGGAATTTGCCACCTTTTCGACGGAAAATCAGGTGAGCGAATTGAGGCGTGACGCCTCGCGAGACCCCTGGTGCCAGGCCTGCCGGGGACAACCGGGTGCGCGATTGCAAGGCGCATCCCCGACGTGAAGAACACAGGGAGAGAGATATGTTCGTAAAAAACCTAGCCGTCGCCGGGGCCTTTGCCGGCCTGATGGGAACCGCGGCTTTCGCCGCCGGTCACGGCTGTGAAATCGGGGCGCGCGTCAGCATCGTCGGAAACGAGTTCCCGGCGATCCAGACGGTCGGCGCGGGCGCACAGGAATGCACCGGCGCCGAGGTGACGACAAACCTCACCGCCGACCATCAAAAGATCAACGTCGCCGGCATGCAGGGCAACCCGGCGGAATACACCTCGGCCATCATCGCCAACTCGTCAATCGTTGCGCTGATGAACGAGGACGTGATCCGCCCGCTGAACGATCTTGTCGAAACGCATGGCGACGGGCTGCAGCCCGGCCAGCTGATCCGGATCGGCGGCGACGTCATGGCCGTTGCCTTCATGGCGAACGCGCAACACCTGATGTACCGCAAGGACATTCTCGAGCAGATCGGTGTCGAACCGCCGTCGACCTACGAAGAGATGATCGAGGCCGCGCAGATGATCCGCGACCAGGGCATCATGGAAAACCCGATCGGCGGCGCCTACGCGGCCGGCTGGAACCTGGCCCAGGAATTCAACAACATGTTCCTTGGGTTCGGAGGTCAGCATTTCAAGCCGGGCACCGCCGAGCCAAGCGTGAATTCCGAGGCCGGCGTCAATGCGCTGAACATGATGAAGGCGCTGTCGGAATATATGAACCCCGACTTCCTGACCCATGACTCCAACGCCACCAATGCCGAATACCGCGCCGGGAACATCGCGCTGCTGAACATGTGGGGGTCCCGCGCCGCGACGCAGACCACCACCGAGGGCGTCACCGACGCGGTGAAAAACGGCCATGCCGTCGCGGGCCCGATGACCGTAGGCGGCGGTTCCACCCCGGCGTCCACGCTATGGTGGGATGGCTGGACCGTGGCCAAGAACATCAGCGACGCGGAAGCCGAAGCCACCTTTCTCGCGATGAAGAACGCCATCCGCCCGGCAATCCTGGAAGACGCAGAGGTCGCCAAGCAGGCGGTCTGGCTGATCGAGGGCTACGAGCCAACCGATGCGGCCGTTGGCGTGTTTGAGGCCGCCAAGGCTGGTACGACGCCGTATCCGATGCTGCCCTATATGGGCCTGATGCACACGGCGCTCGGCAACGAACTGGCCGACTTCATGCAGGGCAAGGAAAGCGCCGAGCAGGCGCTGGCCGATGTCGAGGCCGCCTACACCGCCGCGGCCAAGGAAAAAGGCTTTCTCCAGTAGAAAACCCTTCGCGCGGGCGGCCGGCCGGGCCGCCCGCGTTCCGAAACGCACCGGACCACGACCATGCGGCACAAAACATTCCTCTGGTTCTTCCTGCCCACCGGGCTGGCGATGCTTCTTTTTATCGCGCTCCCGATCGTGTCGGTGCTGGTCCAGTCGGTTTTTGCGCCGCATGAAGCGGTCCTGAAAGAGGTCGAGAACTGCACCCCGCTCGTCGGTTGCGTCACGGAAACCACGATCGACCAGGAGGCCACCCGCGAGTTGCGTGAAAACCAGCCGCTTGGGCGCTTCGTCGGGCTCGACATCTATCTCGACCGCGGCCACCTGGCGGTGGCCGAGGTCGGGCAGGCCTGGGTCGACGCCGCGACCTGGGACGAATTCTGGCACCGGCTGTTCAACCTTCCGCTCTACCGCGCGCTCAGTTTCACGCTGACCTTCACCTTCCTTGTCACGCCGCTTCTCATCCTTCTCGGACTTATGATCGCGCTGGCGGTCAATTCGCTGCACCGTCATCTCAAGGGCTTGATGATCTTTTTCTCGCTCCTGCCGATGATCGTCACTCCGCTTATCGGCTCGCTGATCCTGTTCTGGATGATCGACAGCCGGGGCATCATCGGCTCGGCCCTTGTCTCGATTGCGGGCGATCCGAATTTCTCGCTCAAGGCGTCGACCGGTCTGATGTGGGTGTCACTGATCGTCTACGGTGTCTGGCATTCCGCCCCCTTCGCGTTTGTCGTCTTTTACGCGGGGCTTCAGACGCTGCCCAAGGACCAGTTGGAAAGCGCCCAGATCGACGGCGCGACGCGTTGGCAGCAGGTTCGCTATGTCGTCATCCCGCACCTGATGCCGCTGGTGACGTTCGTTGCGCTGATCCAACTCATGGACAACTTCCGGATTTTCGAACCCATCGTCGGATTCAACGCCTCCGCGCACGCCACCAGCCTGAGCTGGATCATCTTCAACGATCTCGGCGGCGAGACCCGCCAGCTATCCGCCGCCTCGGCGACATCGGTCTTGACGATCTTCGGCGTCGCCATCCTGCTGTCGCCGGTGCTTGTGCGAACCTGGCGCGATTTCAGAGGGAAGACCTGACATGGCAAGCCGTGCTCAACGAATGCCCCGGAGCCTGCGCATCGCCTCCAGCGCCTTCGTCCTATTCTGGTTTGTTCTGGCGGCCTTTCCCTTCATCTGGACGGTCTGGGGATCGTTCAAGGTCGAGCTGGATTTCTTCTCGATCGCCGACTGGACCAACGCCATTACAGGCGAACGCACGAAAGCCGCGCATGGCAGCCCGTTCACCGGTGCGGGCTATTACGGCGCCTGGGTACAGGAGGAGTTCTGGCGCAACGTGATCAACACCGGCATCGTCTGTGTCTTCGTGGTCTGCACCTCGCTGACCATCGGGACGCTCGGAGGCTACGCGCTGTCGCGGTCGAGCTACAATTACACCTTCTGGCTTCTGATTACCGCACTGATCTTCCGCGCCATGCCCCCTATCACCCTGGTGGCGGGGTATCTGCTGCCGTTTTTCCAGTGGAATCTCTGGGGCATCCTGCCGACCACGATCATTGTGCTGGTGGCCATCAACCAGCCATTCACCCTGTGGATGCTGCATTCCTTCTTCAAGAACATTCCGAAGGAACTGGATGAGAGCGCCAAGGTCGACGGCTGCAATCAGTTCCAGGCTTTCCGGCGGGTGATCATCCCGGTGATGTGGCCCGGCGTCATCACCACCGGCCTCTTTTCGTTCCTGTTGGCCTACAACGATTTCGCCGTCACCTCGATGCTTCTGAGCGAAAGCAACCGCACCATGGTGCCCGAGATCGCCGCCTTTCTCGGCACGACCTACACGGAGGGCAACGTGATGTTTGCGGTTTCGGCCGTCGTCTCGGCCACCGTGCCGCTTTTCATTCTTGTGATGTTCTTCCAGCGTCAGATCGTCAGCGGCCTGACGGCGGGGGCGGTGAAAGGATGAGCGTGGCGGCCGCCAAAGCCGCCTTTCGCGCGTATGTCGCCGAGCCGAGCGTGGCCTTCTTCACGCCGGATGCGGCGATACACGTCGTGCATCCGTTCAACGCCCTGACGCCCGAGAGCTATGCAAGCGCATTTCTCGGACGGCTGCGCACTGCCTTCGCGCATCTGACGCGCGGCGACTACATTGCGTTTGGCGGAGCCTTCGAAGGGGATATTTGGGTCACGTCAACCGGCTATTACACCGGGCATTTCCACGCGCCATTTCTGGGCATTCCACCCACGGGAACCCTGGCGCATCTCAGATTCGGCGAATTCCATAAGATGGAGGGCGAGAAAGCCGTGGAAAGCTACATATTCCTCGACCTGCCAGAGTTGATGATCGCCGCCGGCGCGTGGCCGATCGCCGAAAGCCCCGGCCGGGACCGCGGATTCACCGGTTATCTTCCGGGGCCGCGCACGCAGGATGGGCTGCAATGGGGCGAAAGCGATCCAGCCCGCAGCGAAAGCTCGGCGGCCATGGTCACCCAGATGCTGCGGGCCCTGGCAACGCCCGACGAGGCGTGGCGGCCCTATTGGCATCAGGACATGTTGTGGTACGGGCCAGCGGCCTTTGGCGCCTTCGCGGGGCTTGAGAACTTCGCCGGCTTCCAGGTGCCATTTGAGGCCGCGTTCGACGGCTGGTCGGGCGGCGCGGCGGACAACGGCATGACCGCGCATTTCACCCGATTTGCCGATGGCGATTACATCTGCACCGGCGGCTGGCCATCGCTTACCGGCATCCAGACCGGGCGTTTCCTGGGCCAGGCGCCGACGGGCAAGCGGCTTTTCATGCGGGTGTGCGATTGGTGGCGGCGCGAGGGCGATGTGTTGGTCGAAAACTGGGTCTTCGTCGATATCCCGCACGTGTTGCTGCAACTCGACAAGGACGTGTTCGGCGACCTCCCTCACGCGGCTTGAAATTTGGATTGATAGGGACAGCGTCATGGCAATCACTCATCTGAAACGCTCGAAGCCCGAGGCCGAGAAGGCTGAGGACGACGCCAAGGTTCGCGGCGTGGTCGAGGCGACGCTTGCCGATATCGAGGCGCGCGGCGACGCCGCGGTGCGGGATTTGTCAGAAAAGTTCGACGGGTACAGCCCGGCCAGCTTCCGGTTGTCGCCCGGCGAAATCGAGGCGGCGATGCAGCAGGTCTCGGCGCGCGAGATGGAGGATATCAAGTTCGCCCAGGCGCAGATCCGCCGCTTTGCCGAGGCGCAGCGCGCCTCGATGACGGATATCGAGGTGGAAACCCTGCCGGGCGTGATCCTGGGCCACCGGAACATCCCCGTGCAAAGCGTCGGCTGCTACGTGCCCGGCGGCAAGTTTCCGATGGTTGCCAGCGCCCATATGTCGGTGCTGACGGCATCCGTCGCCGGCGTGCCGCGCATCGTCGCCTCGGCGCCGCCCGTGGACGGCGGACCGCACCCGGCGATCGTGGCCGCGATGCATATGGGCGGCGCGCACGAGATCTATGTGTTGGGCGGCATCCAGGCCGTCGGCGCCATGGCCATCGGGACAGAGACCATCGAGCCGGTGCATATGCTGGTCGGCCCCGGCAACGCCTTCGTCGCCGAAGCCAAGCGGCAGCTTTTCGGCCGGGTCGGGATCGATCTGTTCGCCGGCCCGACCGAAACCATGGTGATTGCCGACGACACCGTCGATGCCGAGATATGTGCGACCGACCTGCTGGGCCAGGCCGAGCATGGCTACAACTCGCCCGCCTGCCTGATCACCAACAGCCGCAGGCTGGCCGAGGCGACGATGGCCGAATGCGACCGGCTGCTGCAGATTCTGCCCACGGCCGAAACCGCCCGGGCCAGCTGGGCCGAGTATGGCGACGTCGTGCTGTGCGACACCCATGACGAGATGCTGCGGGTCGCCAACGACATGGCTTACGAACATGTGCAGGTAATGACCGACCGCGACGACTGGTACCTGGAAAACATGGCAAGCTACGGGGCATTGTTTCTGGGCCCGCGTACCAACGTGGCCAATGGCGACAAGGTGATCGGCACCAACCACACCTTGCCCACCAGGAAGGCGGGGCGGTATACCGGCGGGCTCTGGGTCGGCAAGTTCCTGAAAACCCATTCCTACCAGAAGGTCACGACCGACGAGGCCGCGACCCTGGTCGGCGAATACGGCAGCCGGCTGTGCATGCTGGAAGGCTTTGTCGGCCATGCCGAACAATGCAATATCCGGGTCCGCCGCTATGGCGGCATCAACGTACCCTATGGCGAAGGCGCACCGTATCGCGAGGCGGCGGAATGAGTGCCGGCCCGGGTTCGGGCGCCATCAGTGCCTGTCCCGGCGTGCCGAACGGAACGAGTTGGGAAGGCGCCTGATGCGGGACGTCGTGGACGCGCACACAACGAACAAAACCCTGATCGCGCCATTGCGCGCGGCGATGTACGAGTTTTCCGAAGCCGGCGTGCGGGCGGCTCTGGCCTCGCTTGTTGCGCCCGATGCGGTCGTTCACATGCCGTATCCGCTGGGCGACGTGACTGGGCCCGAAGCGCTCTACGATCAGGCCTACGCACCGCTTTTCCGCTCGGTTCCGGACCTGGAACGGCGCGACTACATCGTCATGGCCGGACGGACCGAACATGGCGATGACTGGGTCGGCTGTGGCGGGTATTACACAGGCACTTTCGTGGCGCCCTGGCTCGACATCCCGCCCACCGGCCATATCGTGCATATGCGTTTTCACGAATTCTACCGGATGGTGGATGGCCGGGTCGCCGAGATCCAGACGCTGTGGGATATCCCCGAGGTGATGATGCAGGCGCATGCCTGGCCGATGGCACCGTCCCTGGGGCGCGAATGGCATGTTCCCGGTCCGGCCACGCAGGATGGCCTGGTTCCAGGCCCCTGGGACGCAGGCCGGGCGCAGGAAAGCTGCCGCCATGTCGTCGAGATGCTCGGCCATCTCCAGAAGCACCCGGGCCTCGGCGGCCCCGAGCTGATGGAGATGGAGCGGTTCTGGCATCCGCGGATGACCTGGTACGGTCCCTCCGGCATCGGCACCGCGCGCGGCATTGCCGGATTTCGCAACTGGCACCAGATCCCGTTCCTCAGCGGGATGCCCGACCGCGGGCAATATACGGACGGGATCGCCTGCCATTTCTTCGGCGACGGCGACTATGCAGCCGTCACCGGATGGCCCAACATGAGCCAGACCGTCACCCATGACGGCTGGATGGGAATTGCGCCATCGGGCCGGAAGATCGCCTTGTGCAGCCTGGATTTCTGGCGCATCGAGAACGGGCTGATCCGCGAGAACTGGGTGATGGTCGATATTCTGGACGCCTACCGGCAGCTCGGCGTCGATGTCTTCGGCCGGCTGAGGGAATTCAACAAGGGCCGGGTCCGGGGTGCGATCCCCTTCCCGGTCGGTGACGTATGATGCGGATTTTCTGCGCGCCGAGCCTTGGCCTTTACGGGGTCGAGGGGCGTGGAATTCCCGCCGGCGACGGATGGACGGCAGGCTGATGGTTGCATCAAGGGTCACATCGGCAGACGTTGCCGCCCGCGCCGGCGTCAGCCGGTCCGCCGTCAGCCGGGTGTTCACGCCCGGCGCCTCGGCCTCGAAAAAGACCGTCGAAAAGGTGCGCAAGGCGGCGCAGGAATTGGGCTACCGCCCGAATGTCCTTGCCCGCGCCGTCGTCTCCGGCAAAAGCCGGATGATCGGGCTGATCGTGGCCTATCTCAACAACCAGTTCTATCCCGAAGCGCTCGAGAAACTGTCGAACGCGCTGCAGGCGCGCGGCTATCATGTGCTGATCTTCATGGCCTCGCAGACCGCGGGGAACGTCGACAAGGTGGTGGAAGAAATCCTCGACTACCAGGTCGACGGAATCATCGCCGCCTCGGTTGCCCTGTCCTCGGACCTGACGGAACGGTGCCTGGCCGCCGGCGTGCCGATGGTGTTGTTCAACCGCAGCCAGGACGACGGCCGCATGTCCGCCGTGACGTCGGACAACCGCGCGGGCGGACGCAAGGTGGCGGAGTTCCTGTTGGCCGGCGGGCATCGAAAGATCGGATACATTGCCGGTTGGGAGGGCGCGTCCACCCAGCGCGACCGCGAGGCCGGGTTTGTCGAAACGCTGCGGTCGGCGGGCCTGGGTCTGCATGCGCGCGAGGTCGGCGATTTCCTGATGGAAGGGGCGCAAAAGGCCACGCGCCGGATGTTCGCCGAAGACCCGCCCGATGCGGTGTTCGTCGCCAATGACCACATGGCGATGGCGGTCATGGACACGCTGCGCAGCGAGCTGGGGCGGGCGGTCCCGGGCGACGTGTCGGTGGTCGGCTACGACGACGTCCCCGCCGCGGCCTGGGCCGCCTATGACCTGACCACGGTCCGTCAGCCGGCCAATCGCATGGTCACCGAGACGGTCGATATTCTGCTGTCGATGATCGAGACCCCCGGGACCCGGCCCCGCCGGGTCGAGATCGACGGCCCGCTGATCGTCCGCGGCTCGGCCCGGATTCCCGAAGGGTGGAGCGCATGAAGGGATTTGACCCCAAGTTCAAGGATTTCCCCGACTACATCCTGGGGATCACCAAGGAGATCTGGGAAGACCGCGGCATCGCCGCGCTCAACACCTATTATGCGCCCGATATCCCGGTCCGGTCGCCCGGATCGATGGTCGTCGGCAATCAGGGCGTGATCGCCGCGACCATGGCGACGCTCGCCGAGTTCCCCGATCGCACGCTCTTCGGCGAAGACGTGATCTGGTGCGGCACGCCTGAGGACGGCATGCTGTCGTCGCATCGTCTGCATTCCACCGCGACCCACAGCCACCCGGGCGTGTACGGCGCGGCGACCGGCAAGCGGCTGCGCTACCGGATCATCGCCGACTGCCACGCGATCGCGGGCCAGATCAACGACGAATGGCTGATCCGCGATCAGGGCGCCATCGTCCGCCAGATGGGATGGGAGCCCAAGGACTTCGCGCGCGACCTGATCGCCCGCGAGGGCGGGCCCGAGACATGCGTCCGGCCCTTCACCCCGGCCCTGGATCGGCCGGGGCCCTACAAGGGGCGCGGCAACGACAACGAATGGGGTGAAAGATACGCCGACATCCTGACGGACATCATGGCTGCGGATTTCACCGTCATTCCAAAGGAATACGACCGTGCGGCTCAGCTGGAATATCCCGGCGGAAAGTCGGCCCTGTCGCATGACGGGGCCGACAAGTTCTGGATGGGCCTGCGCGCCGCCTTTCCGAACGCGGCCTTCACCATCGACCACCGGATCGGCCGCGACGACCCGATGATGCCCCCGCGCGCCGCAATCCGCTGGGGCCTGCATGGACGCCACGACGGATGGGGCGCCTTCGGCACACCGACGGGCGCAGAGGTTTATGTCATGGGCGCGGCGCATGCCGAATTCGGCCCCTGGGGCCTCCGGCGCGAATGGGTGGTCTTTGACGAAACCGCGATCTGGAAGCAGATCCTGCTTCAGACCGGGGATCTCTGAATGCCGGCCCTGCGGACATATCGGGTACTGGCCCGCGGCCTTCGGCAAACGCAGGCCATGCGGCGGTTTCACACCCATCGCCAAAGCCTGCGGTCACGGCGGTTGAACCTTCGGCCTCCGGGCGCGTGACGAAAAAAAACCTGCCCTCGAAACGCGCCATCTACACAGAAAGCCCGAAATGACACCCCAGGAAATGGAAACCCGCATCGTCCGCTACGGCGACCTGCAACCCTGCAAGACGGCCTTCATCGACGCCCATACGCCGGGCTCGGATCAGAAGGAAAACTTCACGATCATCGGCGGTGGCGTGTCGGAAAGCCCCGATCAGCATGTCCATATCACCATCCCGCACGGCTTCAACATCGGCGCCGCGGGCCAGCCGCCGAAATGCCGCAACTCGCTGCACGACCATCGCACCGCCGAGGTTTTCTTTGTGCTTTCGGAGCGTTGGCGCTTTTTCTGGGGCCGTTGGGGGACTGCGGGCGAGGTCGTTTTGGAACCAGGCGACATCTTCACCATTCCCACCGGCGTCTTCCGCGGGTTCGAAAATATCGGCACCGACTATGGAATGATCATGGCGATCCTCGGCGGCGACGATGCCGGCGGCGGCGTCATGTGGGCCCCGCAGGTGATCGAGGACGCGGCCGATCACGGGCTGGTTCTGGCCGAAACCGGCAAGCTCTATGACACCACGCGCGGAGAGACGTTGCCCGATGGTGTGCGCGCCATGCCGTTGATGTCGGATAACGAATTGGCCGAGCGCACCGAGCCCGGCACGGCCGAGGTCCTGCCCAACCACGTGGCCCGCTATTGGGACCTGGTTGCGCTGGCCGACAAGCGCCCGGTCAAGGTGATCGGCGAGACCGGCCTTTTGCGCGACAAGCCGGGCTTTGAGGTGGATTTCATCACCCGCGCCTCGGCGACCGACAGCAAACACATGCATGACCGCCCGTCGGTCCTGATGCCGGTCAAGGGGCACTGGCGCGTGGAATGGGACGAGGGCGCCACGACGCTGGCCCCGGGCGATACCATGTCGGTCCCCGGCGGGCTTTGTCACAACGCGGTGCCCTCGATGACGGGCGAGGCCGCGCTCTACCATGTCGTCGCCACCGACGATCCGGCCGGCCCGACCTGGACGGGCTGATCCAAGGGCAGGCCTGGGGGCAGAGATATCGGTCACGCCATGCATGCCAGCCGGATCTCGTGCGGACATGCCCTGCGCCGACCTTTACCTCGCGGCAACTGCGGGATTGACAGAACGCGGGCCGGGCGCGACGGGCACGCCGAACGAACTTTCGTGGAGCCCGGTTGCAGGGTCGGTGCCGCGCCTGCCGGAGCACGGGACTGCAGAATGGACAGAGAATGGTCGGGCACCCGTATCGCGGATGATTGCGGATAGTCAGTCGCCGCGCCTGGCTGCCGTCACGACGGTTCACGAGGTCGGTGCACTCGCCCACTCGGCCCAACGCGGGTCCGGCAATGCGGCGCCTTGTTGAAACGGGCGGCGCAGAATGGCGAGTATCAGCGCCTCGTCGCGCGTCCCTGGCAGCTGCGGCGGGTCGTCGAGCAACGCCTCTATGCGCGCCACAAAATCCGGATCGGCGCCTGGTTTGATCGCGTTGCTTTGACTGGCGCTGCGTGCCGCCGCCAGCACCCTTAGGGCCAGAAGCACTCGGCGATCGTCCTGCGAAAGCCCCGGGTAGCCGGGTTTCGGAAGCACCGCGACCTCGGCCTTGGCGGCCAGCCCGGGCATCCGGTGATGACCCACCGCCCAGAGCGCCACGACACGCACCCGCCAGTCGCTGTCCGCAAGCCCTGCCGAAACAAGCGCACGGGCCGGCAGGTCGTCAAAGACACCCTCGCCCGCGACGGCGACCGCAAGCGCCGCCCATCGTGCCTCGGCTGCGGGACCGTGCGCCGGCACCTCTCGCGGCGGCACGGTGAGAAGCTCGGTCAGCGCCTCCTCCGGGCCGGGGCGCAACCGGCCACCCAGTTCTTCGGCCAGGAATGCCGCGAGCCGCCCCGCGCCAGTGCCCCGGATCTCGAGATAGGCCTCATGTCCTGGCGACGCCCGCCAGTCCGCCTCGAGCGACAAGTCAGGTTGGCGCGTCCAAGAGGCGAAGCCGGGGACCGCCCCCTGCGCGATTGCATCGGCGTCGCGCGAAAGGCCAAGAAACGGCAACAGCCCGGCCAGCCGGTCGAACATACCGGGCGCGAGCACCACGATCGCCTCGTCCCGGTCGGCCCAGCCTTTGGCCTCCATGGCCGGCGGCAGGGCGAGGTCGGGATCGATGACAAAGCCGGCCCGGAACGCCGCCGCGACCGAACCGAGCGCGGCCCGCCTGACGAAGACGAAGGCGAAAAGTGTCGTCACCGTCAAGCCGGGCTCGGTGGCGAACAGGACGTCCCGTGCCCCGTAGAGGCACTGCCCGACCTCGGCCGGCTCGGCGGCAGACAGGATATCCAACACACTGACCGAGAACTCGTCGGCCAGGGTTAGGTGCTGCGGAAGCTCTCCCTCCGCCATGACGTTGCAGACCATCGCGCCGCGGGCCAGCCGCGCCCGGCCCGCATGGTCGAGTCCCCGAAACGCGCTGCGATGCGTCTGCGCCGCTTCCGCCCAGAGCTCGGTTCTGTCGTCGCCGTCCAGCAGATGCGCCAAGGCCCTTGCATGGCTGTGCCGCGCCGCACGGCTCAGCGCCTCCTCACCTGGTGGCAGTTGCCCAGCGGAGGTCTCGTCGAGCCATCGGACCGCGACGTCGAGCCTGTCGGCAACCGACCCCGCGTCTCCCACCCACCGTCCGAGGAGTGCGACCCGAAGGAACTCGACCCCGGCCGATCCCGTATTCCTATCCGAAACCCCGCGCAGCCGATCGATGCGTTCAGCCAGCACAACTGTCCGCGCATCGAACTTGCCCTGGATGCTCAAGGTCCCTCCTCCGATGTACCGTACTCGATCGTGTAGTGCGTGTAGTCGGCCAGGGACGGCCCGGTATGCGACGTCACGGCGTAGAATCGGGGGCGGGGGCGCTTGAGGTTTTCTATCGCCGCTTCCCGTAACTCCCGCGACAGGTTCGGCGGATTTCTTTCCAGGATGCTCAGCGCGTCGGCGACGGCCGCCTTCCGCGTGTCCTCGGATGTGAAGGTCTTTGAATGGCCGCCGCCAACGCCGCTGCCGTGATATTTCGAATCCCAAAGAAAGACGTTGCCCGAGGCGTCCACCGATATCACGTCCGCGTTGTTCTGACCGATCGGGTCTCCGAAGTCGATGACGGTATGGCCAGAGCCGTCGCCGGGCAAGCCCTCGATGGAGCCGATGCCGCCGGCGATCTGGCTGGCAAGCGCGAGTTCGGCCCGATAGCCGTTGCGATGGTCGATGACCTTCTGGAAGACATCCTCGAGCGTCTTCATCGACTGGCTGTCTTTGCTCAGCTTAGTCAAGATTTCGCCGATGTCCTTACGTTCCGCGAACGCGTCGAACGCTGTGCGGTCGCCATCGATCCGCCTGAGAATGGCCAGCATGAGCGCGGTGCCGTCCGCCTTGCCGAGCGTGTCGATGAATTTCTTTTCGAAGGACAGCTCCGGCAAGTAATTTTCCACGGTTGCCTCGGACGCCCGTGTAGGGAGGTCGGGATGGAGCGGCACGTCGAGGACGACATTGCCCGCAAGGTCGCGATATTGACTCTGCAGATCGGCGATCTCGCCGCGGAGCGTTTCCTGGCGCCGTCGCAGAGCCGCCTTGGTCTCCAACAGCTCGTGAAGTTGATCGAGACGCGCACCGACATCCCGGATCTTGTTTCGCTCCCTTCCAGTCCGCAGGTCTTGGGCGGCTTCCTGGAGGCCGTGCTTTTTGAGGTCTGCATGCAGCAGCGCCAGCGCGGCCTGCTTATCCTCGGGATTGGGCTTAAGCGCTTCAATCCGGTCTCGCAGGTCCTGTGGGAACCGCCTTTGGATCCGGCGCAAGGCCTGCCAGTAGGCGTTGCCGTGGGTCTCGATGTATCGGTTGACCTTCTTCGAAAAGCCGGTCGGTTCGGCTTCGAGGACGGCCTGTTCGGCCTCCAGTATCTCCCGGTGCTTGCTGCGGGTTTCGGCGACGATGTCCGTGAGCCGCTGTTTATCCTCAGGCGTCAATTCGACGGGCGGTTCCGCGCCGTCGCCTGCGTCGCTGTCCCGTGCCGGACCGACAGCCGCATCGGGGTCGCCCTTGGGCTGTGCGGCGACATAGCCGCGGGACTCTGCGTCGGCACCGCGTTCCAGGCGTGCAACTTCGGCCACGAACTGCCGCTCCAGGCTGGCGATCTCTTCCATCACCAGCGCGCGGCGGCGCGGGTCCAGCCCATGTTCGGACAGCCGGCCCATCCGCTCTTCGATGATGCGCGGCAGCTTGGCGACCTCGAGCTGCGCCTCCCAGCGGCCGAGCTGCGAGGGATCGACGATATCGATCCCCATGCCGCGCCCGATCCGGTTGAGGAACATCCGCACCCGCCCGGCCAGACCGGCATAGCGCCGCATGGCATCGACGGTGTTCACATGCATCTGGATGTCGATCGCCCGCGCGTTCGGACCGACCTGCAGGGCGACCCCGGTGATGTTGCCGTCGCGGTCGCGCTGCGGCACGGCGCGCACTTCGTCCGCCCCGAAATTGGGGTCGTTCACAACCTCGACCGGAACGCGGTTGCGCAGGCGCGGAGGCAACGATTCGGCGGGGTTCACCGTGCGTCCGCGCGTTCCGGGCGCCACGATGTCGCGCAGCTGCGGCCCGATCCGCGCAACTGCCGAGGCCGGGGCGCCGTCGCGCACGATGATGACGGCCTGACCGTTCTGCACATGGACGAAGGCGTCGCCGAAATTGCCTTTGTTGTAGGTTCGGAACTGCGCGTCGTTGACATGGATTATCGGCACATCGGCGACGGCGCCGCGCTCGCGCGGCGGGATTTCGGACAGGAGCGAGGTCCGCGCCGCGCGCTGCGCCGCGCGGACCACGTCGGCATGATCGCTGTTATTTGCAGTATATCCCTCGATGAACCGGGCGTATTCGGCCGGCGAGGCAAGCGGATTTTCGTGCCGCCAGTGTCGGATGTCGCGGGCGTGCGCCTGTGCCGGGGTCAGAGGGCGCGACGGAACCATCCGGCGCGCCGCGCGCGTTGCCAGGCTGCCGCCCGCGCCCATGATGACCCCGTCGCGCAGATTCTGCAGCGAGGCCTCCCAGGTGCCGCGCATCATATTGGCCGCGACATTGCCATTCCGCCAGTTCTGCTCATTGAGCAGATTGGCCGTAAGCGTGGCCGGGATGCCTGTCGCCACATCGACCGCCTGCTGGCGCACATAGCCGCGCCCGGCTTGCAGGATCCGCTGGGACACGGTCGTTTCGGCCGCCTCGCGGGCGGTTGTCCGGGCCGCGCTTGCGGCAGAGGCGCGCGCGGCCTCGCGCGTGGCGGCCTGCATACCCGTGCGCAGCGATTGCCGGCTGATCGCCTTGACCTCTTCGGCCACGCCCGACATCAGCGCCCCGGCGTTGCGCAACAGCGCCCCGCCCTTGAACAGGCCCGCCGTCGCCATGGTCACGGCGAGGTCGACCAGCCCGACGGCAATATCCGTGCCGAGCTCTTCCATCCCGTAGGCGCCGCCCTTGATCGCCGCCTTCGCGGCGATGCCCGAGACCGTGCCGACGATGGATCCCGAAATCGCGATGGCCGCGCCAAGGGCGGGCGACAGCGTGCCGCCCGACACCACCGTCAAGACCGCCGCGGCGATGATGACGATCGCGCTGACGACGTAGCCGATCACCGTCGTCACCAGATCGGCGTAGGCATCGACCCGGTCGCGCTGCGCCTGAATTTCCTCTTCGACCCGGCCCCGCTGCTCGTCGAAGCTGGCCGAGATGCTTTCGCGCTGCGCCGGCGTGAGGTTGGGGTCGCGCATCCGGCGGGCCATCCCTTCGAGCCGGGCAAGCCGGGCGTGCGAGCGCGCCGAATGGTGCTCGGACGCCCAGGCGCCCACGAGCCCCACGCTCGCCTCGTCACGCTCCAGGCGGCGGCGCAGCTGATCCACCTGCGCCTGCACGGTCAGCGGCACGCCATGGCGCATCGTGTCGATCAGGTCGCCCTCGTCGCGGCCGCTCGTGTCGCCTCGGATCGCCTGTTCAAGGGTCTCGCCATCGTGTTCCCGTGCCCAGCGGGCACTGAGCCGCGCCAGTTCCTGCCGCGTCAGCCCCGACAGGCCGCCCCGCAATTCCGGCAGGTCGGTGCCGGCCCCTTCGATACCGAACCGCACCCTTGTATAGGCCCAGTCGAGCCGGCGGTTGTCCGGCGCGCCGGGATCGGCGGCGTCGCGGCGCATGATCTCGACCCGGGCGCGGGCGTTCGACAGATCGCCGCCATCACCGAAGACGTTGTCGGACATGGTGTTGGTGATCATGTTGTCGAGCGTGATGCCGTAGCGGTCCTGCAACCGGCTGTCGAGCGCGCCGATGTTCTGGCGCGCCCGGTCGAACGCCGCGTCGGCAAGCGCGAGATCCACCTCGCGGTCCAGCGCCATGCGCCGGTTCTGGATCTGCTCCTGCGTCATGGGGGTGCCGGCATCCTCGCGGCGGCGCACCTCTTGCGCAATGCGGCGGCGCACATTCGCGCGCATCTCGGGGCCGCGCTCCAGCTCGACGATATCGGCGGCGCGCTGGTGCTGCGCGGTGACGATGTTGCCCATCACCTCGTCGTCGGCGTAAAAACTGCGCCGCTCGGCCTGCATGTGCCCGGCCGAGACACCCGCCATATCGACCGCCTGAAGCGCCTGGATCCGGTGGCGGCCGCCTTCGTCGAACGCGAAGTTGTAGACGATCGCGTTTTCGAGCGTGCTTCCGCCACCCCAATTGTAGTTGCCGACGTTGCCGTATTGCTCTTGGAACGCGGCATCCAGCCGCTGGTTGCGGGCGTGCACCGCGGCCTCGTATTCGGTCGGGGTCAGACCCTCGCGGCGTGCACGCTGCAGCTCTTCGCTGCGGATGCGTTCGTAAACGGCAGCGACGGCGTCGGCGTCCCGCGATGTGAGCGCATGGTTCAGCTCGTGCACGTCGGCTTCACCCATGTTGCCCGCGGCCAGCGCCAGGGCCCGGCGCAGTTCCGACCCGCCAAGATCGCCGCGCAGCCGGCTGGTCAGGCTCTCGCCGTAGCGGCTGCGATAAGTCGCGTCGGCCTGGGCCAACGCCTCTGTGCGATCCGGTTCCGGCAGCCGGTTGATCGTCTCCAGCGCCTCGAAGATCTGCGGCTCTCCGGTGCCCGGGCCAAAGACGGCATCATGGACCGCCTCGGCCGCGGCGGCGCCGTGCCGCCCCTCCATCAGCGCTTGCGCGCGGCGCCACTCGTCGCCGGAAAACTCGCCGTCGAGATCGTCGTAAAGCGCGTTGTCGCTGCCGCCGGCCAGGTTGTAGGTCGCGATCAAGGCAAGCCGCTCGATTTTTCGCAGGCCCGAAAGCGCCTTGAATATCTCGCGCTCGCCGGTTCCGACCTTGTCGACGCCCTGTGCCCTGATTGTGTTGGCAAGGCGCACGGCGCTGAAGCTGCCGTTCTTGGCCTTTGCAGCGACTTCAAGCGCCTCCGCCTGGCCGCGCGGCAGGGCAAAGAGTTCCTGCTCGACCGTCTGCGAGACACTGTCCTTCTTTTCGGTGTAGAGCGCCTGCCGCATCGGTGCGCCGATCTGGCTCAGCAGCGCGTTCGAGTTGAGGATGTTGCGCGCGACGAAGTTGCGCCGCTGTCCCTCGGTCAGCGCCTGATAGGCGGCAAGTTCCTCCTCGTTCTGCCGGATCTGCCCCTCGATGCGGCTCCGGACCACCTGCGCACCACGCTGCAATTCCAGGCGCGCAAGGCGTGATTCCATGTCGGCCCAGGTGTTTGCCGTATCCGTGGCGTTCTCGGCCCAGCCGTTGAGCCGGTCCACCGTGCCCTGCCACCAGCTGTCAACGGCGCCCTCTTGGGTGTTGCCCCAGTCGCGCAGGGCCCGGAATGCGTCGGCTCCGGCGGTCTGAACCTCACGCGTGTTCTGCGTGACCGTCGCGTCCACCTGGCCTTTCATCCGTCGGATTTCTCCGTCGATGAACGTGACCTGACGGCGCTTCCAGGCGTCAGCCCGGCTGCGCGCGCTCAGAATCCTGCGCCGTGCCGAACGGCCGAGATTGGATGGAAGCGGTGCGCCAGGGGTCAGCCCCTGCGCGCGCTCCGCGTCGAACTGGTCGGCGAGCACGGCAAGATCGACGGCCGAGATCCATCGGGCCTTGGCCGCATCGATCATCCGGTGCCGTTCGCGCTTTTCGAATTCGAAGCGTGCGATGGCTTCGCTGACATCCGCCTGGATACGGCGGATCACACGCTCAGACGTCTGGCGAAAGCCCAGCTGCGGCGGGGCGCCCGCCGAACCGGCCCGCCGCCGCGCCTCGGCGGCCTGTTCGCGCGCCGCCGCGGCGTCGTCCAGCCGGGCCTGCGCGGTCGCCTCGACGGTCATCAGGTCGAGATCGGTCGAGGTCCGGAGGTCGCCGGTCCGCGTGTCCGCCTCGCTCTCAAGCGCGCGGCGCCGGTCGGCGACCGCCTGGTCGAGCACCGTGCCGGCGGTGCCGAGCACCTCGGCGACACCGTCGACCTGGGTGTCCATATCGCGCTGCAACTCGGGAAGCAGCCCCTTGCCAAGATTGTCCAGCGCTGAATAATCTTCGCGTGTCAGCACGCCGGGGTATTCAGACATCTCTTTCTTGATCCGGTCGAGCAGCGTTTCGGCGGCGTCGCGCCCACCGGCCTTGAGATTGGCAATGACCGCGGTGAACATCTCCTGCTCGGCAACGGTCATGTCGGCAGGCGGCAACGGCACCGGGTCGACGGTGAAGGCATCGGGCTCGGCGGCCTCGGCATCGGCCTCTTCCGCGCCTTCGCGGGGCGTCGGGCGGGCGCCTTCCGTCTGCGCGGGTTCGGCGCCTGCCTGCTCGTCTTCCTCCGTTGCTGCGCCCGCTGCCTCGGGATTGAGCAGCTGCTCGCGCAGTCCGAGCAAGCGGTTGCGCGTCTCACCTGCCCGGGATTCGCCGGGCATCGCGGTACCGTTCTCCTGCGACAGCCCGGCGCGATCCATGGCCGGGACGCCCAGGCTGATCATCCGCAGATCGGAACGTGCAAGCGGTTGCCGCGGAACCGGAACTGTGTTCTCGCCGGGGCTCGGCGGCACGGCCGGCATCTCCTGGGCCGGCAACCGGCGCCCGGCGATACGCTCGATTTCCTGCGTCGCCGGCTCGATCGGGTCCGGCGTGACGACAAAGTCGGGCTCTACCGTCGGAACCGGCGGCGGTCCGGCCACGCGACGGCGGGTCGGGCGACGCCGTTGGCGGCGCGACGGCTGTGCAGACCGGCCGCTCGGACGGCCGGCGGACACGTTCGGCATGTTGGCCGCGGTCTGTTCTGCCGCCCGAACCACGGCGCCTGCCCCGCCACCGGATGGTACCACGACCCCGCCGCCGCCCGCGGGTGCGGTGCCGGAGGCAGGCCCGGCAGACGGCGGCACGACGGCGGTTTCCGGGGTGGCGCTGTCATGGGCCGGCGGCGCATCGTCTGGGCCTGCCGTCTCGTCCTCGAGCCCGGCCTCTTCGGCCGGGTCCGCCGGCGCAGGTTCGTCGGGATCGGGCAGGATCGCCTCCTCCTCGTCCTCCTCCTCATCGCGCACGCGGCCTTCGAGGTCCTCGGGCAATCCAGCCTCGGACGGCCCGGCGGCTTCGGTATCCGCCGCCTGTGGCGGTTCGGACATCTCTTCCGTCGCCCGGTTCCCGAGCGTACGCTGCGCTTGCTCGGCCAGGGCGGGCGGCAGACCGCCCCGCTCCCGCAAAAGCCCCAGGAGGTAGTTTTGCGCGGCTTCGTCGACCGCCTGGACAAAGGCGCTGGGGCGGCGCGGCTCGGCCTGCTCGGGCGCACGCCGTGCGGGATCGCTCGGGGCGCGGGCCATGCCCTATCGCTCCGCGTCGAGCCGGCCGAAATCCGCAGCTATGGGAGTCCGGCCGGCCTTGGCCATGGTGCGCTCTACCGCGCGCAGGAGGTGCCGCATCCCGATCGCCGCGCCCTCGGCCGCGGCAAGATACGCGGCCGCCAGCGCGGCGTTGCGGATGTCACCGCCCGAAAGCTCGAAGGTCTCGGCGACGGCCGGAAGGTCAACCCCCGGTTCAAGCGGCGCCGCCGCCGGAATCGCCCTGGCCCAAAGCTTTCGCCGACCCGCCGCATCGGGCAGGGCGAACGCCAGAACATGCCCGATGCGGCGCGCGAAAGCCTCGTCGATGTTGCGCGGCAGATTGCTGGTGAGGATGACCAGCCCTTCGTGTTCCTCCACCCGCTGCAACAGATGCGACACGGTCAGGTTCGCATAACGGGCATGGGCGTCGTTGATCTCGGTCCGCGAGCCGAACAGCGCATCCGCCTCGTCGAAGACCAATGCAATGCCCGCCTCCGCCGCCGCGTCGAAGAGCCGGTCGATCTGTTTTTCGGTCTCGCCCAGATACTTGTCGAAGATACCGGCCAGCGACGCACGATAGAGCGGAACCTCGGCGGCCTGCGCGACGATGCTCGCGGCCATGGTCTTGCCGGTGCCGGACGGGCCGGAGAACAGCGCAATGCAATGGCGCGACTGCGGGTTGCTGTCGCCGAATCCCCACGAGCCCAGCACCTGCGGCCAGTTGCTGACGAAGGCGGTCAGTTCGTCGAGTTGATGGGCCAGGGTATCCGACACGACCAGATCGCCACGATGCCACCGCGCCTCTACCGGCCGCAGCAAGGCGGGCAGCGGCCTGCAGACCCGGCCATGTTTGCCAGAGGTGCCGCGCGATCTGCCGATGCCGGTGGGGCCGAGCCTCGATTGCCAGGCACGGCGGGCAATGCCGGGGGCATCCGGATCGGTGCTGGCGCGCCGCCACCAGGCGAGCCGGCCGGTTGCCTGAAGCGGCGGCAGAACCAAATGGCCGACGCGCGCGACATCCGCCGCAGCGATCCGGTGCGCGAGATCAGCCACGGCGGTAAGAACAAAGCCTGTACCGGACGTCAAAAGCTCCAAAAGCGCCTGCACCACCGGTTCGCTTGGCATCGTGTTTCCGGCATCCACATAGAGCAGGGCATCGCACAGACGCGCCTCGCGGGCGGCGAGCGAGACAACGCCGCGCGCCGATCCTCCGGAGGGGTCCGGGATGCGGCCGAGATCAAGCCGGACGAGCCCGCTGTCCTCGCGCATGGCGCGGCGGGCGGCAAGCGCCTGCTGACCGCGATCCTCGCGCGTTTCCAACACCAGGACCGGCGCGTCTCCGAGCGGTATATCCAGCAGGTCCGGCGCCCAGTCTTCGGCCTCCGGGTCAAGCAGCTCGAACGCCAAGGCCAATTCTTGCGGAACGCCGCCGCGTAGGCCGAGCATCGCCATGGCCACCCTGTCGTCTACCGCAAGCGGTCTGTCCGCAAGTGGCGCGTCTTCTTTGCCCGGCGGGCAAACAAGGAGCCTGTACCGCAAGAGCGGCGCGTCCGGCGCAAAGGCGGCGAGACGGCCAAAGCGATTGCTTGGATCGAGCAACGCGATCAGCTGATCGGCATTGGCGAAGGCGCGGGTCGCATCGTTCTGCGCCAGCGCGAGCGCCGCGCGATAGCGGGCATCCAGCGCGGGCGCCGCGGCGCAAAGGAGTGCACAGCGTTCGAAGGCGTCAAGGCCGAACTGCCCGACCATCCGGTAGAGCGGCGGCGCCGGCCCCGCCGCGGCGCGCTGGTCGATGATCTCGCGAAGCCGGTCAGAGTGCGGCGTGGATGCCTGTCGCCGTGGCGCGGCGAGACCCGCCAGCACGCGGTCTTCGTCGAGCCGCAGGCCGCGCAGGGCGCTTTCGTCAAAACGGCCCTCGGCCCGCAGGCTCTGCACATGCTCCGCAAGCCGGGCGTCGAGCCAGCGGAACTCGGCCGCCATATGCTCTTGCGGCGACGCGAAGGGCTGACTGTCGACGGTGTCGAGCCGCATCATCCGGCCCCCGGCAAGGACAGGCGTACCGGTCCCCCCGGCGCGTCGATCACCGTTCCGTCAAGCGCACCCATGCGTAGGACAAGGTCAAGCTGGACCCTCGGCAAGCACATCTCCGACGGCTCTCCCAGGACCAGCGTGCCGCGCCCCGCCAAGAGCTTGTCCCACAACCAGGCCGCGCTTGCGCCCCCGAGGCCGTGCAAGCGACGGGCAAAATCCGAATAAGCGGCGCGGGCCAGCAGCGCCCAGCCACGCCGCGACCGGCGATGGCGCAGACCGAACCAGTCGAGATCGACCGCCGGGTCGCGCATCCCGGGCGGCGCGGGACCGGGCGCACGCCCGGTCGGCCGGGCCGTCCTTTCACAGAGCCTGCGGTCGCCCAGTGCCAGCCAATCCCCTGTCGCGCCGTCGCGCAAAACGTTGACCCGCCCAGAGCGCGAGAGGACCGGCACCACGGGTTCGGGATACCGCCACGCCGTGAAATGCGCCACCAAACGCCGTTCGATTGCCGGGGGAGACGGCGGCGGGCCAGCCTTTTCAGGCCGATGGTCGCATAGCCAGTGCAACGCGGGATCGGCCCAGGCCCGGGCATGCTCGGGCCCGGCCAGCGCCGCTGCGAGCCCCAGCCGCGCCGCGCCGGCCGCATCGCCCGTGGGCAGAAGCGACGGCAGATCCAGTTCAAGGACCGAACGCCAGAGCACGAAGATCCCGGCATAGGGTGTCTCGATGGTAAGCCCTTCGTCGGGCCTCTGCTGAAATTGCACCTCTCGCCTCTTGGCTTCACCCGCCTCGGGCCGAGCGTCGACGGCCGCGTTCCGCGCAGCGCCGGCTCTGGGGCGCCCTATCGTCCGGGGGCGCGTCGAGGCGGCTTCAAAACCGGCAGGCGGCGCAATGGCGGCCGTCGCGAGCCGGATGGCGCGACGTGCCGCGCCACTTGAGGGGAGCGGCCTGTCCGGCCTCGCGTGTACCGATCGTGCGATGGCGGCGAGCATGGCAGCGTGACCGCGTCCGGGCGCGGCGCGCCGTTCCTCCTCGAACCGGCGCTTCAGGCCGGGATCCAGCGTCGCTGCCTGCCCGGACCGGTCCAGCAACTGGCGCAGGACCGCGCGCGCCGCACCGTCCCCGATCCGATCGCAGAAGCTGCGAATGCGCGACGTTTCGGCCAGAAGGGCAAGCGCCGCCGGCGCCGCCGCGATCTCTTGCTCGATGGTCAGCCGCACGGCATCGCCGGGGGGCAACGCGGCGAGATGACGGTAGCGCGCGAATTGCCATTGCCCGGCGGCGGCACCGCAAGCCTGTGCCCAGAGGCAGGCCGCCAGCCAGTGCGCGCGGCTGTCAAAACGCTGCACGCCCTCGACGATCTCTCCGGCCAGTATGCGCCGCAGAACGACCCCGAACTGGCGTGCGAACAGTTCGGCCAGATAGGCCGGGCCAATTTGCCCGTCGACGCGGAACGGAAGCGCGAGGCGTCTGACCACCCAATAGCCGGGATCGTTGGAATCAAGCACATTCCGAAGCGTTGCCTCAAGCGCGGCAGAGAGCGCATCCGGATCCGGCAGATCGACGGCACCGTCTCCTCCGGCACGGTGCAGCCGGAACCGCAGCGCGCCGACGCGAAGTGCGTGCCGCGGCGTGTCAGGGTGCCGGATCTCTGCCGCGGCGCCGGTCACGGCATCAGCACGGCAATGTAGGAAAAGCGGGTAAGGACGCCGTCGACATCCTCGATCCGCCAACTGACCGGGAACGTGACCTGGTTGCCCGAGATCGTCCGAGCCCCGTTCCAGTGTACCCGCCAGCGCGCACCCACGGCATGGTTGTTGTTTCCGATGTCCGACAGACCCACCATCAGCTGGGCACTGCCGATGGACGACAGGCGCGACGAGGTGACGGTAACATCGCGCGTGCCGCTGCCGGCCCCGCTTGCGCCCAAATTCTCCTCGCCCGTGATCACATCGATCAACACGTCGTGCCCGCGCGATGTCAGCTCGCCGGTGACCTCCAGATCGCGGCCCACGAAGGCATCGCCGCGGTTGTCGACCCAGAACCGTTCGGTGAAGCTGCCGTTTTCGGGGCCGACGGCAAAGCGGTCCCCGCCGCCGGAATCATTGCCGATCCGCACCCGGAGATGGTGCCGGTCCGTA
The DNA here is from genome assembly GCA_030065095.1 of Rhodobacter sp. GTDB lineage: Bacteria > Pseudomonadota > Alphaproteobacteria > Rhodobacterales > Rhodobacteraceae > JASJCA01. Next base: position 44,560 of record JASJDP010000016.1, on the reverse strand, counting down.
CCGTCGCGGTGGCGGTAGATCTCCAGCGGGTCGCCGGCTTCGGACCCGTTCGGTTCGCGCAGGGACAGGCGCTGGCCGTGCAACCGGACCGGACCGTTCGTTATGATCCCGCCCTCGACCGTCAGGCGGCTTGCATTGTCGACGCTCATCGCCCTCGCGCCGCCGCCCGGCGACAGCTCGCCGTCGTCCGGGCCGCCTCCGCGGTACCAGGCGAAGTTCTTGTCGGACCGGAAATAGAGCGTATCGTCCTGCACGCCGATGCCGGAAGACTGGCCCGCGACATCGAAGTTCAGAACCTGGCGGAACTCCTGGCCGAATTCGAGAGCTCCGGCGCGGGTCAGCCGCATCAGAACATCGCCCCCTGCCCCGGCGTCTCCGGCAGTATCAACGTGCTCGCCGCGGTGATACCAATAGAAACTGTGGCCGGTCCGGGAATACAGGTTCGCGCCCTGCCATCCCAGCCCCCTGGGGCTTGGATCCGGATCGTTGGGGACGCCGAAGTCGATGGCCTGCCGCGCGGTTTCGGTGAACCGCAGGCGGCCGCTTGGGCTGTCGATCATGCCATCGGCCCGCACCGACAGCGCCAGCGCCGACGGATCGTCGTCGAACGGATCGAGCACGGTGCCCACGGTCAGCCGGGCGTTCTGGGCCGAGGCGTCCTCGCCAATCTGAACGCGCAGGTCGGCGCCGCTGCCGACGGCATCGGCGACCCGGCGCACGGTCAGCGGCACGGTTTCGTCGCTGCCGCCTGTGGACTGAAAGCTGAGCATGCCGCCGTGCAGGTAAGCGTCGGCCTTTCCGACGACACGGCCATCGACGGTCAGCCGCCCCTCGACCGTGGCAAAATCGGCCTCGTCCGGGCCGTCGGGATGCGGCATGCGCGGTGCGACACGCAGCGCACCGCTGTCCGACAGCAACTTGGACCCGATAAAGCCGGCATAGACCCGCCCGGTGGTCAGATCTTCCGGCGCGACGACACCCCGGAACTTGCCCACGGTGCCGTCCCATCGCACGCTGCCAAGCCTGACGGGCCAGAACCCGACCGAGCGCGGTTCCGGAAAGTCCTGGGCGGCAAGTGATTTGTCATCCGGCAGGATCGGCGCACCGCCATCTGCGGTGCCGTCGGGCAGCGCCGGCTTGGCCTCCAGCCCGCCGACGATGAGCGGATCGTGTTCGCTGCTCAGCGTCCCGACGATGAACCGGTAGGTCTCGACAATGCGGCTGAAGGCGGTATCGCCGATGCAGATCGTGGTGCGGTCGTCGTCCTCGTCGCGCCGCGATACCTCGTCGTAGTGCAGCCAAAGCTCCAGCAGGCGTTCTGTGTTGTACACCGCAAAGAGCTCGGGCGGGACCGCGACCGGGTCCAGCAAGACCGTCTTTCGCCCGAAACCGTCGACCACAAGGCCCGGCTGGACCTTGATGTCGACGAACTCTGCATCACCCTCGCGCGGGGTCTCGACGATGTCGCAGCCCTGCACGATCCCCCAGGTATGCGGACCCAGGTTGTGACGCGCCCGGGCGTCGCGGTGATAAAGCTGCTCCAGCCGGAAATCCTCGGCCCCCACCTGCTGGAACTGGAAATAGTTCATCCGTTCGATGGTGTCCTTGCTCATTCCAGTATCCTCCTGCAGAGAGTCAGCCCTTGCGCGGCTTGCTCGTCCGTGACGTCCGCGCGCCCGGTTTGGCCTTGGTGGCGGCCTTTGATCTGGGGGCCGTGCCGGTCTTGCCGGTGTCCTTGACCGCCTTCAGTGCGTCGACATCGGCACGCAATGCGGCAAGCTCCTTGTGCAGCTCATCCATATCGGGCTTTTCGGTTTCGTCCGTCGTACCGGCCTCGTCCGCCGGCGGCCTGACAAGCGCCGTCACGGCCCGTTCGATCTGCGAGACAACCGTCGGTTCGGCCGGGGCTTTCGAGAACTCCACCGCCATCGCGGCCAAGCGGCGCGGCGCGGCGAAGTCGTCCTTCACGACCTCGCGCCGCAGGTTGCCGGTGGGATCGATCCGGTCGAGCAGCGGCATCAGATCGTTGACCAGCGGCGAGTTGCGCCGCAGCAGGTCTGGCTGACAGCAGAGCATCGCCAGGAGCTTTGCAAAAAGCGGGATCACCGGCACCAGCGACATCCAGTAAAAAGTCGACGGGAACGCGCCCGCGTATTTGCGGCAGGTATGGTTGCAGATCGACAGGATCTTGCCGCCCTGCACGCTGACGCAGGCAATCTCGACCCGGTCGTCGCACGGATCCTCGGGGCAGCGCGGCAGGAAAGCGGTGCAGATGCAATCGAGAATGGCCTGAGCCCAGGCTGCGACCAGATCGGCGGAGCGCTGCTTGGCGCGGTCGAAATATTCGGCGCGGTCCTCCGTGATCTCGTTGTTCGCATCCCGCGCGGGCGGCGGCAGCGTCACGTCGGCGGTGGCGCGTAAAAGCTGGCAGCGCGTCGTGCCGCGATCGTTCTGCAAGGCCTCCAGGATCGCGCCGCGGGCGCGGCAGATCGCTGCGTGCACGGCGTCGAGTTGCAGGCTGCCGGCGGCGAGTTGTGTCGGCGTCTGCGTGGCCAGCTGCGCGAATACGGCGTTATCTTCGGCCGTCAGCGCGTTCGTCACCACCGCAACATCGCGCAGCACGCATTCGATGATGTTGCGCAGTAGCGACTTCTCGGGGATCAGCCAGCCGATCAGTCCGAGCGACTGCAGACCGACGGACTCAGAGCCCTGTGGGTCGCGGAATTCCGGCATCCGGGGGCGGCAGGGGTCCTTGCGGGGGATCAGCGTCACGTCAAAGCATTCGCGAATGCGACGCGGCGCGCAGGCGTTGCTGGCGGTCAGCGTGGTGGGGCGGTATTCGGCGACGGCCGGGGTGCGTGCGGAACAGCACTTGCCGCAGCAAGACGATCCGCCGCCACAGCCACAGTCACCGCCGCAGCTGCATCCGCCGCTTCCCATACCTTTGCCGATCGTCTCGCAGGCGACACCGCCCGTCGTCAGCCTTTGACCGACGGCGGTTTCGACTTCGCGGTAGCGCAAGGCGATGCACCAATGGCTCAGCACCTCGTCGCATCCCTCGTCACGCGGCGGCACCCAGGGATCGCAATCGTCACCGCGCTTGCGCTGAACGTGCAGGCAATCCCGGATCGCCTCGATCACGTCGAAACGCACTGAGTCCGTCACGACGATGTCGTCGCCGCAGGGGTCGATGGCATAGCCGGGCCGGATCGTGACTGAGCCCTCGCAATCGTGGCAGAACACCTCCAGCCCGCAGACCACGCCCCAGCCGTGCTGCAACCGGTTGTGCAGCCGGTTCTTTTTCAGGACGTAATCCTGCAATGCGGTAAGGTCCGCCGCCGTCAGCGTCTGTCCGGTGCCGAAAAGCGGGCGCTCGGCCGTCTGAAGCCCCGTGCATACCGGACAGCAACAGGGATCGCGGCTGTCGGTCTTGATGGTCATCTTCGCCATTTTTCCTGCTCCTTTCGGGCTCAGCCGTCGTCTTCGCCAATTGTGAACCAGCTCAGGAACCGGCCGCCCTCGACCCGGTCGCCGGTCGGACAGCGCCGCGGCAGACCGGGGGCGAAATGGTTCGCGTCGAGCGCGGGGTTCACCTGGATGGAGGCATCGGGATCGAACGGATCGCGGATTTCGATGGGTTTGCTGCCCAGGATATGATCGCCTTCGAGCACCACGCGATACGTACCGTCGGGCAGTTCCAGCGGTTCGTTGTTGGAGCCCATCGCCCGCAGCCGGACACCGGTTACCTCGGCATTTTCGCTGGGCTCTTGCGGGACCTCGAATTCCTCGCCGCACTGCGCTTCGATCAGCAACGGTTCGATCACCACCCTGACATTGCAGTAGCAGTACATGTCGAGCCGTGTGTCCCTGCCTTGCTCGGGATTGCGCCGCAGAAGCTGGACGGATTGCTCGTGCAGGGTCTCTGCCAGGATCGGGCGTTCCGGATCGAAGGCGATCACCAGCCCGCCCTGATCGCCGATCCGTCCCATGGCCTCGCTATCCTTCTGGAAGGTGGCGGCATGCGGCCAGTTGATCCCCACGATGCGCGGAAGATCGTCCCTCAAGCCCTCGCCGTCGACTCCGTCGGTCCCGTTGGTTCCGTTGGTACCGTTGGTACCGTTGGTTCCGTTCGTCCCATTGGTGCCGTTGACGCCGTCATTTCCGGGGGGGCCCTGAATGCCCTGTGGACCGGGAGGCCCCTGCTCGCCGGCCTGCCCGGCGCCGCTTTCGGCGATGCAGGTCAGGATTTCGGCCAGAAGGCTCGTCGACGGCAGCAGCCGCCGCTCGGCGCGGTTGTCGATCACCGCATCGGTAAACGGGTCCTCCCAGCGATAGGCCTCGATCGTGGCGAGCACGAGCACGTCATCCTCGTCGCAGGTCGGGCACGGCTCCAGCACGTCGTCGAGCCGGTCGATACAGCGCGCGCCTAGGATGGTGTATTCGGCCAGTCCTCCCGGAACGCGCGGGTCGTCGCCCGGATCGCCGCCCGCATAGGCAACGAGCAGCCGCCTGTCGCCGGTCAGCGCAAGCGCACGCGCATCGGGCGGTGTCGGAAACGGCCCGCTGAGCGCAGGTGTGTGCCCGAGAACCAGCCGGGCGACAGACAGCATCCGAAGCCGGGCCTCGCCTGCTGGCGTCTCAAACAGGCCGTAAAGCCATGTGCCACCGTCCGAGAAGACAAGGTCGACGGGCCGGTCCTCGACAGTCTCCACGGGGTCGCCGACGGCGACCAGGCGGTCGGTGTCCGTTGCCGCCTCGGGCACCGCCTCGCGGAGCAGCAGCCTGTCGCCGGCTTCGTCGATCAGGGCAAGAAGGTCACGCCCCTCGCGCTGTGTGACCGCAACCGCGCCGACGCGGGCGCTCGCATCGTCGAACGGCATGTCGATCAGGGACAAATCGGTCAGACGCAGCGCGCTGAGCAACCCGGCATCGGAATAGTGGATGTAGGCATGCGCGCCGAGCGCGGAGGCTACCATCCCCGCCACCGCATGCGGAAGGGCGATTTCGGTCGGGTTTGCCGGATCGGGTGCCCCACCCACATCGTCGTCCCAGACGCGCAGCATGGCGTCGTCGGCAGAGGCAAGCGCAAACCGCCCGTCGCCAAGAAACGCCATGAAGGTCGTCTCGCCAACGCCCGGAACGGCCAGCGTCCGGATCGGGGGCGCGGCAATATCCGCAGCATCGAGCACGGCGATTTCGGCATCTCCGCCGCCGTCCGGCACCAAAGACACAAGAAGCCGCGTCCCGTCGGGGCTAAGCGCCAATGCGCGGCCCTGCATGCCCGAAAAGCCTGCGCTGCCGATGATGGCGTCGGTTCCGCTGTCGAGGACCAGCAACTCCGACGGCGCCTCGGCGGTCAGCACATAGACCCGCCCGCCTGCGCGATCGACCGCCACGGCGGTGGCCCGGTCGATATTGTTCGTCGATGTCCACTCCAGCGTGTCCAGACCAAGCCCCGGCTCGGTGACCGGCCGGTCGAGCGCAACCTCGAACTGGTAGCCGTCCACCAGTTTGCCGGGCAGGCAATCCTGTTCGGTTCCGCAGCCGGTGAAGACCGCCGGCACCGGCTCGGTCGGGCATTCGACATAGCGCAGGATCAGGCTGATCCGATGCGTGGCGTCGGGCTCGGGCACACCGTCCGATCCCTCGCGGCTGCGCCAGGTGTCGAGGAACAGCCGCCGCAGATCGATCATCGCCGGCGCCTGCACCAGGATCTCGCGGCCGCAACAGTCGATGGCATAGCCCGGCTCGACCACCACGAACTGTTCGCGGCAGGCCGGGTTGGGATGCTCGTGCACGAGCAATCCGCACACCGTTCCCCAGCCGTGCAGCAGCTTGTTGTGCCGAGTGTGCTTGCCAAGGAAATAGAGCTGTTCGTCCAGAAAATCCTTGGCGCTCATCGGCTTGCCGTCGAAGAGCGTGTTGCGGGCCAGTTGCGGGGGATCGCAACTTGGGCACTCGACCGGTTGGCATCCGTGGCTCATGGCAGGCTCCTGGTCAGTCTAGGGTTGTGTCAATGCCCAGGCGGGTGCCGGGGCTTAGCGAAAGAGCGTGTGGCGGGCCGGCGAGGCGGATATCCTCGCCGAGGATCGAGGCATCCGTGACAGCCGTCTGGATGCCGCTGCCGAGGACCGTGTTCACGCCCAACAGCGTGTCGCAGCCAATGACGAATTGCGGCCGCATCACCCGCACGTCGACCGCCACATGCGCGGGCCGCGCGGCGTCCACCACCGCCTCCAGCCCGGCAAGATCGGCGTCCGAGAAATCCTCTGAGACCGGCACGTAGACCGTGGCGCGATGGGCAAAGACGGCGACCGGATCCGTCAGCGGATCACCGCCGTCGACAAGCGCGAAGCGGCCGATCTCGGCATAGCTGTCAAGCTCGAGCCGCCGGATCATGTCGGGCCCCCAGAGCGCCTCGGATCCGTCGAGCCGGCTTTCGTCGAGCGTAAGCCAGCGGCGCATGCGGTAATGTTCGACGAGGCGCGGGTCGAGCCCGGTATAGATCTCGACGGTCCGGCGCAGTCCCTCGACGGTGCCGCGGATGCGGAACAGCGCGGGCGCCTCGGCCACCAGTTGGCGGCGGCGCTCGGCCGGCCAGTTTCGGTCGAGCGACAATCCGATCCAACCCGCCAGCCAATCGAGGAAGTCCGGGCCGTGCGCGCCCATCTCGGCCGCCGGGGTCGCCATCGGATCGATCAGTGCGGCCAGCGTGTTCAGCGGCTGCAGGGCGTCGGCGCGCACCTCGTCGAAAAGCAGCATGAACCGCGCCAGGAAGTCGGCGCTTTGCGGTTCGGACGACCACGCGGCGGGCAAGTGGCGCGCCGAGGACTGGCGTGGATAGGTAACGGTCAGGGCGCCGAGCACAGGCGTCGCGGTTCCGTCGCCGGCGAATTCCAACCGCAGCCACAGATACCGCCCCGGCGTGGTCCGGACAGCAGCCACCGCCCGTCCGTCGCGCGCGCTGAGGCCGGTCGAGATCCAGGCGCTGGCGGGAAGAGCGGCAAGGCTGACCGCATCAAGCGCGCTGTCGCTGGTATAGGCAAACAATCGAAGCGTCGCGCCCTCGGGGATCTCGGCCTCCAACCGCACACGGTCCCAGACCGTCGCCGCGCGCCCGCCGTCGAGCCGGTCAAAGACGATCTCTCCCCTGTCCAGCCGCGCAACCTGTTCCGATCGCAGCAGGCAGGGCTGACGCGGGGTGCCCAACAGGGCGTGCCCGTCCGGGTCGAAGGCGAGCAGATCGCATTCCGGCGGCACCTGAAGCCCGCCGGCGAACGGGGCGATCCGTCCCGAAGGCGCGCAGAAATGCGGCACCGCCGCGCCCGGCATCCGGGAGGACACCCAGATGGTGCCGTCACGGTCAACCGCAAGGGACGCCGCCTCGATCGGGTCGGGCAATCCCGCTCCGTCATCGCTTCGCGCCGTTATCCGTCCATCGCGGTCGAGCCGCGCAATCGCCGGCCCGTCGACCTCGAGCACGAAGATCTCGCCGTCGGAACCGACGGCGAGCGCGTCGGGGCCCCGAAGCGGCAGATGATCTTCCGAACCGCCGTCGCTGGCGAAAAGCAGACAGCCGCGCGCATCGAAGAAGGCCACCCTGCCCGTCCGCCGGTCGCTGACCGCGACGCGGCCGTCGGGCAGCGCGGCGACGTCGCGCGGTTCCCAGGCATCGGCGGGCAGGTCAAGGGTTCCGTCCGGGCGCCCGGTGGCCGGATCGACCTGCAGGCGCTGCGTTGTCGGGCGGAGGTCGCCGTCGACCGCAACCAGCGGCCCGATATGCCGCCGCAGACGCCAGTCGGCGAGCCAATAGACCGTTACCATGCGCGACACGGCGTCGAGGACAAGCAGTTCGCCCCCGGGCGTGACGCTCAGCGCAATCGGGTCGGCAAGACCGAGCCGCCCGTCCTGACCGCAGGGCATCGGCGCAAACCGTTCGGTGCAGGGATCGTACCAGACCAGCCGGCCCTGTGACGTGATCAGATAAAGCTGCCCGCCCGGGCCCGCGGCAAGCCGGCGCGGCATCGCGCGCCCGCCCAGGTCGCCGCTGGGGTCGTCGATGGGCCGGATATCGCCGGGCCGCTGCGCCAGGCGGGCACCGGCCCGGTTCCAGGCGATGCCATCGCTATGGGCCACGCGCCACCCGGTGATCGGGTCCAGCCGGAAGCTCGGTTGCACCGCCATCAGCCCCGCCCTTCCGGAAAGAGGGTCAGCTGATGTTCACGAGCGAAGACCAGCTCGCCCGGACAGATCTCGATATCGCGGCAGAACGGCGCGAGCTCGCCGTTGACCCGGATCGCAAGCTGCCCGTCCTGCAGCCGCAGCACATCGCGCGTCTCGATCACGATGCGATAGATGTCGGAGTAGAAGATATTGCCGCCGAAGGGCCAGCCGAGGCCGTCCGGCCCGCCGGTCAGCGGGTTGAGGAACGTGTTGAGCCTTGTTTCGAGATCGGTGCGCACCGCTTCGGGATTCGCCGTGCGTCCAATGACGACATCGGCCTCGATCGACACCTCGTTGTAGGTGGGCGCGACGACATGCAATTCGGTCGAGATCAACCGCAGCCCATCGAGATGGTTGGCCACCTTTGCAATAGTATAGGCGCTCGGCATCGGGTTCGGCGCATCGCCGTCGGGCACGACGATGACCGTGACGGAACCCGGGATATCGACACCGGGATACCGCGGATGGGTCAGTGCCATCGCCTTGGCCCGGCGCACACCGGCCTGCAGTGCCAGCGTCTCGAAATCGATGGCCGTGACGGCGCGACCGTTCGCGGCGATTTCGGCGGCGGCGCGCGCCTTGGCAGCGGCCACGCTTTCCTCATTCGCCCCGCCCGTGGCCGGGAACGGGTTGGTGACCGCCTGGACGCCCGGCAGGAAGCTCTGGATCGTCGTGATACTGCCCGCCGGCAGGTTGCCGCGCAGCCCGCCGCCCGACGCATATTCGCGGGCCACGATGTTGCCGACGCCCGCCGCAGGCGCGAAGACCGGCGGGACCATGCCCTGCTCGCCATTGCCGAAGCTCACCAGACCGGTGGCACGGTTCAGGGTGAAATGGCGGTCTTCCGGCCCTGAGACGTGAAAGTCGTCGACTTCCTGCCAGGGCACCGGTCCCGCGCCCTCGTCGACCTCGAGCCGGACCGAACGCAGGGTCACGACCCGCCCATCCGCCGCAACCACCGTTTCCGGCACCTCGCGCGGCAGAACCGGCGTCCGGGCGAGCGTAAATGTCTGGTTCGGCACGCCGAGGCTGCGGCCCAGTACCTCTCCGCGCAGCGTGATGTTCTGGTGCGCCCGGACGCAATTGACCAGAACGGCGTCGAGCACCGGCGCCCGTTCCCAGCTTGCCGAGACGATCCGGCACCGCAGCCAATAAAGCGCCTCCGCCACATCTCCGGAGGTCGCGCGTTTTGCCGCGCCACCCGGTCCGCGCAGAACGATATGTCCGTCGCGTGTAAAGGCCGCTGTTTCGTCCCTGAGCAAGGTGAGCGGCTGCCAGTGGCTGGCGTCGAAATATTCCCACACCAGCTCTGCCGGAGGCGCCAGGTCGTAGACCTCGGCCGGGTCGCCCCGGCTTTCGCGCTTCGGCGCGTCATCGGTTTGCGGCAGCCTGACGTAAAGGTGGATCGCGCCGCTCGTCATCTCGGCCGGACCGGCGAAGCCCAGCATCAGCGCCGCGCTCTCGCGTGCCCGCGGACCGAACGGGCTGAAGCTCTGGCCCTCGGCGGCGGCCGCAACCGTCGCCTGGCTGTGCGAGAAACCGTCCCAGACCTGGATTGCCTGCAGCGGAGTGCCGAGCACGGCCACGGCCTCGGCCGTCTCGAAGACGATCGGCCCTTCGTCGTCGCTGCCGGCGGCGATCTGCGTGCCGGCGGGGACCAGGGTCTCGGAGATGTCGTCGCGGGACGACGTGAACTGGACGATGGCCCCGGCAGGACTGGCCTGGATGCGTTCGATCCCGACCATCTGCAGCATCTTGATATAGACACGGTCCGGCACGCGGTTGAGCCGGTAAAGCGTGAGATCGGTCATCCACGCAAACAGCTTGGCCAGCGCGATCCCGGGATCGCTGTCGTTGTTGTCGGTCCATTCGGGCAGGAAGCGCGGCTTCAGCCGGAGGATTTCCGCAACGATGTCCTCATAGCGGCGGTCGTCGAGATTCGGAGCTTCAAGCGGCATTTCCCGAGCCTCCCTCGTCGAGCAGGAAGAATGGGAAGACGAGGTTGCCGAACGCATGCGTCGCGCGAAGCCGGTAGTCGAGCGCGATCAAAAGCTGGTTCGGGGCGTCTCCCTGGGTGACCTGGATGTCGATGACGTCGATGCGCCGTTCCCAGCGGGCAAGCGCCTGACGGACCTGATGCGCGATCTGGGCGCGACGCGCAGGCGTGTTGTCCGAGAACACCAGATCGTGAATCCCGCAGCCGAAACGCGGATTGCGCTTTAACTCGCCCGGGCTTGTCGCCAGGATCAGCCAGATCGACTGTTGCACCAGGCGCTCTTCGCTGGCCAGCGCGATGCCGCCGTTCGGCGTGACCCGCAGCGGAAAGGCGACACCGGTGCCGAGGAATTTGCGCGATCGGGTCATGGCAGCGTCTCGATGATCTGTTCCAGTACGGTGATCGTGTCCTCGAGCTTTTCGATGGTCTCGGCGACCTTTTCGGCATCTTCCGGATCGCCGATCTCGGGCAGCTCGAACGACACCCCGGCGATCTCGAGGAAGGTGGTCACCAGGGGCATCAGGTTGACCACGGGCCCCATCGCCGCCTGCGAGTGGCGGGCGGAGTTGACGGCGTTTTCCTGCGCGCATTCCAGCAGCGCCTTGAGCTGGGTGTTGCCCGCCGTCTCGGCCGCTTCGAGCCGCAGTCCGATCCCCTGCATAACGCCCAGCACGGTCTTGAGCCCGCCGATCACGCATTTCAGGATCTTGATGATCAGCAGCAGCAGATCCTTCAGGAAGGCAAAGATCTGCGCGCCGGGAATCAGCATCCCGAAACACGGCAGCAGTTCGATCGCCGCGTCGGCGAATTTCGGAACCGCCTCTCCCATCTTCGCGACCTTTTCGGGATCGGTGGGGCTGGTCAGCCCGCCGATGATGTCCACGAGCGGCTGTAGCAGGGCCAGGACCTTCAGGACGCAGGCGATGCTGGCAAGATACGGCTGAAGCTGCAGCAGCAGGTTGGTGGCCAGCGAACAGTCGTCGGGGATACCGTTCGTCAGATCCGGAATGGCCTGGATCCGCCCGCCGTTCGGCAGGCTCAGCCCCAGATCGCCCACCTGCGGGAAGGCGATCTCCTCGCAGGCCGGCAGCGCCATAAGCTGCTGCAGCTCCTCGGGGATGGGGATGGTGTCTTCGTGCAGCATCAGATCACCGACGTTCCGAGATTGATCAGGCGGTCGCGGCCCGGGCCCTTGACCTTGATTATGGGCGCGTCGAGCTCGATCATGGCCTGCGCCTGCAGCAGGATCTTGCCGTTCGACATGACGATCTTGTTGGCGTTGGCATCCTCGATGACGATGGCGCCGGCGCCGTCCTCGCCCGGCGTCGCGTCGATCAGCCGGATCGTGTGGCCGAAACGCGTCTTCAGGATGCGGTCGCGCGGATGTTGCGCCGGCGGCGTATCGGTGCCGTTCCAGGTGTAGCCGAGGATCACGGGCTGCTCGGGGTCGGCGCCCATGAACCCGACGACGACTTCGTCCTCCAGTTCAGGCGCGAGAAACAAACCGCGGTCGTTGCCCGCCATCGGCGAGGCGACCGGCGCCCAGGCCGTGTCGGACAGGCCCGGCTCGCCCGGCATTTCCACCTTGATGCGGCCAAGGTTGTCGGGATCGTCCACATCGATCACCAAACCTGTGACAAGACCGTTCCGCGTCGTCATGTTGCTGCTTCCGTACTGCCGGATCCGGATTGCTGGACCGGGTTGATGCGATGGGCGGTGAAACTCGTTCGGTACCCCTGGTCGTTGATGACGTGGCTGGTCGTCAGCACGTTGTAGGCGCCCTCGAAATGCCGCCCCACGCCGAGGATGTGGATGACCTGGCCCGATCTCAGCCGCGGCAGGCCCACACAGCTGCCCGAGGCGGTCACCAGGTTCTGATAGGAGCGTTTCAGGGCGTCGATCGCGGTACGCTCTGCCTCGTCCTGGGTCTGCGCCGGCGGATCGATGATGACCTCTTGCCGATTGGCGGCGCGGGCCACGCCGATCAGGTCGGCGTTGGGACGCTCCGCCTCGGGGATGTCCTCGATCGTCTTGGTGACCTCGATCCGTTCTTTCGCGTTGCGGTCCCAGCCGCAGGCCTTGGCGGACCAGATCATGCTGGAATTGGCATAAGTGGGATGGAACGAAGTCAGCGACTTGCCCCATTCCAGGACATAGCTGACCTCGCGCGCGTCATCCGGCGGCCCGAACCGGATCGACCGGATCGGCTCGCCGTAGTCGTCGTAATCCTCCTCCAGCGCGACGTGATAACCCAGGGCCCGCGCCCGCTGCATCAGAAAGACGATGGGGTACTGCCCGTTCATGAAGATGTGGTCATGCACCGTCTCGCGGTCACGCGCGGCGTCATTGATGTGCACGGGCATGCCGAAGCCGGGCCTGTTGTTTTCGCGGTCGGCAGGCCGCGACAGGCTCTCGGCCATGTCGCTGTCGCGGATGCCGGTCGAGCCATCCTCGGGCCAGGACCAGGTGTATTGCCGGTCGCGCAGCCGGTCGAGCACGTTGAGACCGCTGACCACGATCTTGGAGTGCCCGTTCTCGGCGAATTGCACATCCACCGAGGTAACCATCCCCAGCACCATATGATTGAGGTTGCCCTTGTAGCCCATCGAGACCAGCAGCTCGTGCCCGGGCTCGAAGAAATCGGGATGCTCGTCGCTGGCCTGCTCGGCGTAGTGGCCGTAATAGATCGGCTGGTTGCGCTCGGTGTCCCAGTTGTTGACCACGAGCGTGAAACCGTCGAGCTGTTCCAGCCCGTCTTCGTATTTCACCTCGACGATGTCGCGCACCGCGCCAGAGGGATATTGCGTGCTTTCGGGATCGGCATCCGCCGGCGGAACGGTGCCCAGCAGAAAGACCTGATAGTCGGGAACGAAAAAATCCCGCTGGTCTTCGGACAGGCGCAGGATCTCGGCCGTCATGGCGCGCTCCCCGTGATGTGCATCGGCTCCATCTCGATCACTTCGCCGGCTTCCAGCGCCTCGCCGTCGTCGATGCCGTTGCTTTCCGCGATCTGCCGCCAGTCGTCGCCGCTTCCGCCTTCCTGTTCTGCGATGTCGGTGATCGTCTCGCCTTCGGCGACCGTGTGCGCCTGCGGCCGGTCTTCGCCCTCGCTTGCCTGTTCGGCCACCAGTTCGGACAGGGTCTTGTATTCCTTCAGCGACAGCGACAGCGTTGCGCGCAACGGCACGCCGAGCGACGAAAACATGGTAAAGCGCTGACGCACCGACTCGACGACGCCCTTGAAACCGTGCCGGTTCGGCCCGAGCGTCGAATAGCTGCGGCCGCCCGGAAAACTCTCGGCCCCCCAGCTGAACAGAACGACCGGAAGTGCGCGTGTCGCCGGATCGATCCGGACGAGCTGGTAGAACTGGTCGGTCTTTTCGGTGACCGGTTCGGCCTCTGCGCCCGTGCCGCCGGCATCGGTGCTGTCGAAGAACAGATCCACTGCCAGGGTTTCGACCTGCCCGCGCACATATTGCAGCATCGGCGAGCCAAGGCCGGGGATCGGAATTTCAGCTAATTGCGCTGCCTTGTTGAGCGTGTACTCGGGCGGATTGAACGACACTTCAAGCGCCTCTCCCACCGGGGTGCCCGCGGCGGTCAGGCGCTGAATCTCGGCTTTGGCCAGCCACTGCATTACGTCAGGTCCTGCGGCCGGCTAAGCGCGCTGGGGCGCAGCGCGCGTTCCCGCTGAAGACGATCGCCCAGGCGGCGTTCCTCTTCGATGCGCTGCAGGACTTCGGCCACGATCTCGGCCTTCAGGCTCGCAAGGTCGACCGAAAGCGCCTCGCCGGTCATTTCCTGAATGTCGATTTCCACTCCGTGCCCTCCTAGCTGAACAGGTTGCTCACCGTGTCGACCAGCGAGCCGCTTCCGGCACCGGTCTGGCGCAGCCCCTCATGCGCGATCTCGATCTCCTCAAAGGCAACCTGCGACTGGCCCGCATCCATCGCGGGCCCCGCCCACCGCACCGGCAGCCCGCGCACAAAGCGCCAGACCCGCACCGTGTCGCCGCGGTCGTCGAGCAGGCTGATCACCCCGTCGCGCCGCTTGCCCGCACCCTCGATGAAATCCTGATGCCAGCGCCAGAGATCGGCGGACGTCACAACCCCCTTGCGCAGCTTCAGGTTCGTCCAGTTCGCGCGGCCGACGAATTTCAGCGTCGTGCCGTTGTTGCCGCCCTCGCCGTAGGTCTCGGCCGGAATGCTCACCTCAAGCCCGGAACATTCGGCAAATCCGGCTTGCGGCGGCGTTCCCACAGCCAGCTGGATCAGCGCGCCCGCGCCCGCACTCTCGGTGAACGAGACGGTGAAGTTATGCGCAAGGGCAGGATCGCCGTCCCTCATGCGAACACCCCCCCGCTTGCGGTCAGTTCCGCGAAATTCAATGCGTCGAGCGTGAAGTTCAGCCGCAAAAAGACGAACTCGGCCGGCATCGACGGCGCGATGGCTACCACCGCGGCGAACTCGCCGTTCTCGGCCGAGACCGTCTCGCGATCGATGCCGACGCGATACGCCTCTTCGGGACGCGCCCCCAGCAGCCGGCCGGCCTGCCATTCCAGTTCCAGCAGCGACTCAAGCGTTGCAACGACCCGGTTCTCGAAAGCCCGGTTGGCAGGCTCGAACACCGCCCAGGCCAGTTCCCTGCGGAAGGCCCGTTTCAGCCGGATCACCAGCCGCCGCACCGTAAGTTGCGCCCAGTCGGGACTGCTCGACAGCGTCCGCGCGCCCATGATCCGGATCCCGCGTCCGGAGCGGGCGGTGATGGCATTGATCCCGCGCTCGTTCAGCATGGCGTGCAGGGTGTCGTCGACGGGACAGGCCGTCGCCGCGGTCCAGACGAGCGGACGGTTGGCCGGCGCCGCATGGCCGGCGGCGAAATCGGCGCGCGCGAACTGGCCAAGCGCATGACCCGACGGCGGCACGCGGCGCACCAGCCGGCCCGCCTTGTCGAGCGGATCGGTCACGTCGATCCACGGGTGGTAGGTAACGGCAAAGCTGGACTCGAACCGCTGACGCCACCGCATGAGATCGGGCCAGTCGACGCAGGCCTCGCCCGGTGCCAGCGGCGGGTCGAGCAAGGCCACGCGATCGGCCCGCGCCTCGCAGTGTTCGACCATCGCGCGCTGGATCGCCTCGACCGTCGCCTGCGGGAACCCGGGCGTCGCTTCGACGATGGGCGCTGCCGCGACGGGAGGTGGCGGCAGGTCAAAGGGGTCGGGGCAAAGATTGCAGGGATCGGGTTCGGGCGGTGTCTCTGGCAGCGTTTCGCGTGCCGCGATGGCTGGCAAGAGAATGTCCGGCATGGCGACGGCGGCAGGTTCCGGGCGATCCTCGAACAAAGCCAGCCCCGCGGGTGGGCGTCCCACGGTCCCGGTGAAATCCGCGGCACTCAGCATCGCGATCCCGTCGCGGCCCCCGTCAAGACGCAGCTCGCCCTTGTCGAGAAGCGGCGCGGCCGGGTCGATCCAACGGTCCGACGCACCGGGCAACAACGCGATGCGGACCGTCCGGGACCGCAGGTTCAAAGCGCTTTCGGCAGGTTTGTCGGGCCGCGGCAGATCGAGATCCTCGTGCGTCTCGATCAAGCGGCCGGCCTCGCGCACCGACAGCGTCACCGATCTGCGGCGCAGCAGGATCGGCTTTGTTCCATCGGCCGAGCCGGCAAGATCGAAGCTGTCCAGGGTGTCGGCCAGACGGACCTGAAGGTCGGTGGCGTCGACCCCGGTCAGCCGGGTGCTCAGCGGGACGGCGCCGTCCTGCGTGATCACGACCAGGCTGCCCGCGCGCAGCCCCTCGACACGGTCGAGGGAGAGCCTGTCGTTCGGGTCCGGCGCCGACAGCAGCCGGGTCGTGTAATCCCCGGCGAAACGCGTTGTCGCGCGCACGCTCAGCAGATTGCCCCATTGCCCCGGATCCTGCGCCTCGACGGTCAGAAGCGGATCTCCGGCCTCGTCGTAGAATACGCCGCCCGCCACCCCTGCCCCGGAGCCGACATAGATCACCCGGCCCAGATCGAACCGCCCGTCGAGCGGCCGCGTCCACGTGACCGAATTGCCCGCGACCGACGACACGAGCCGGGCGTCCCGGGCTGTCGAGGAAACTCTGATCGGCTGCGCCAGAACGAATGCGTCGGGCAGCGCCTCGGCCCAGGTTATCGTATTTGCGCCGGCATCGACCGCAACGATCTCGCGCGCAGCCGGCGGCGCACCTTCCTGTTGCAGCAAGGCGATGTTGCCGGCGACAAATCCGAGCGTTCCCGCGACGACCGAGCTCCTGCGGTCTGCCGGCTGTGCACCTTGGGTCAGTGTCGTGCTGGATTGGACAAGGGTGGCGGCCGCGCCCGCGCGCATTCCGGTCGTCTCGGTCAGAACACTGCTTGCGCGGTCGGCGGGCTGCGCGCCGGACGTTTCAGTCTCCAGCGCAGGTGCGACGACGCGCAGGACATGACAGCGCCGCCCCCCGTTGTCGAAGAACCCGCGCACCGCATACCCGAGGAAAGCGTTCACGCTGAAATCGCCATAGGTCGACACGAATTGCGGCCAGCCCTCGATCACCTCCACCCGGCCGACCGGCCCCCGTTCGGCGATGCCGACAAAGGCCGCCACGTCGATCCGCGTCGGCTGCGGCGGCGCGGTCACCACCTGCTTGACATGGACGCCGGGATGGATGGGCTGGAACACGGGAACGCGCCCTTTCTCTACGCCGCCGCGGCAGTCAGCTCGACACGATCGACAGAGATCTCGATCATCTCGATGGCCACGTCGTTGGAGGTTGCGTTGAAACTCGGCCCCTCCCACTTGGCGATAAAACCGTTGCGGAAGTTCCAGCGCAGCCGGTCCTGCTGCAGCTCGTCGGTCAGGATGACGGCCCCGTCGCGCAACGGCGCCGGACCGTTCAGGATCTCCTGGTACCAGTTCCACAGGCTCAGATCGGTGGTGATCCCGCGCTTGGCCTGGATGTTTGTGAACTTCCGCAACCCATAGAGCTTGCGCACGTGCAGCGTAGGCTCGTCGCCGTCGCGGTACTCGACCGGATCAGTCTCGAAGGTCAGGCCGGAAATCTCGCGGAACGCGGCATCGCCGACCCCGTCGATCTCAACCCGGAAGTTATACCCTCTGAAGGGGTCCGTACGGTGTCTGTCGGGCATTCTTCAGTCCTTCCTCACGCTTCGCTTGCAAACGACCCGCTCGGGGTCTGGCTGATCCGGATGATGACGAACTCGGCCGGCTTGACCGGCGCGATACCGACCTCCATGACCAGTTCGCCGTTGTCGATGTTGTGCTGGGTCATCGTGCTGGTGCCGCAGCGCACATAGAACGCGTCGTCCTTCTCCACGCCCAAGAGCGCACCGGTGCGCCACTGCTGGGTCAGGAAGGCGTCGACACTGCCGACGATCCTGTCCCAAAGGCGCGGCCCGTTGGGTTCCAGAACCGCCCATTGCGTCCCGAGCTCCAGCGACCGCTCGATCGCGATGAACAGGCGCCGGACGGACAGGTATTTCCAGTCCGCCAGACTGGTGATGCAGCGCGCGCCGTAGATGCGGATGCCGCGCCCCTCGGGTCTGAAATCGCGGATGACGTTGATGTTGTTGGGGGCCGGATTGAGGATCTCGTGCTCGCCGCGGGTGACGATGACCTCGATATCGATGAGACCGCGCAGGACCTCGTTGCCCGGCGACTTGAAAACGCCGCGTTCGTTGTCGACACGGGCGCAAAGCCCGGCCATGTGCCCCGACGGTCCGATGGCGCGCGGCTGGTCCCCGGCGTCGCGGATCACGATGCGCGGATAGTAGACCGCCGCGTATTTCGTATCGAAGCGCAGCCGCTGTGCCTGAATGTCCGAAATCGACGGTATCGCGCTGCCGGTCACTTCGGGGTCGAGCAGCGCCACACGGTACATCATGCGCTCGCATTGCTCGATCATCGCCGCCTGCACCGAAATATCGCCCCAGCCGGGTGCGACGAGGATCGAGATGTCCTCGATCTCTTCCATCGCGCGCAGCCCGGTGCGGGCGCCGGGCCCACCGTCGGTGCCGCGCATTTCGGCCGCGTCGGGCGCGTCGTCGGCACCGGCCGTGGTCGGCCGCAGCGTCAGACCGTCGTCGCCGGTGGGGAAGAACAGCGGGTTGTTCTCTGCCGGCAGGGCCCCCGTGTCGACCCGCAACAGTGCCGAGCGCTGGTTGATCTCGTCGACCACGTATTTGCCGGGCACGTCTTCGAGCGTCAGCGCGTCGTAGGTCTCGACCACACCGTCATAGCTCGCCGTCAGCGCGAACTCATGAACCGTCAGAACGGTTTCGGTGGCCGGTGCCACGGGCGTGATCGAGACCACCGCCGGGCCTTCGAGCGTGACGATGTTGCCGTTCACCGCCGTCACCCGGCGCAGCATCTTGTCTTCGTCGGGGCCGCGGTCGATCTGCACCCAGGCATTGACGTAGAAACCCGCCGCCGAGAGCAGCCTGATGCGTGTATCGTCGGCCGCCGGAACGCCGACGAAAGCGTCCGCGACGCCGCGCGCGGCGACCACGCGCCGTGTCGTGATCTGAATGTCGTCGCCCCAGGCCCCCGGCTCGGACGCGACAAGCGTGAGACTGGTGGGCCGCGCCCCGGTCTGCGGCACGCCATCGGCGTCGAGCCCGGAGAAATCGGTCGCCACCCAGGCCGAGGCCGCCGGATAGGCCGTCGGGCCGACCGGAGTGATATCGATGGCCGCGGTCAGGGTCACATCGCCCGTCGCGCTGTCGACGCCACCGCCGTCGATGGTCATCGCACTGGAGTTGTAGGTGACGCCGTCCTCGACGAAAGAGAAGCCCAGCGAGGTCGCATCGCGCATGCCCAGCGTGCTGACAAGCCGCGCCGTCGTACCACCGACTGCCGCATCCGCGCCGGGCGCCAGCCGGGTGATCAGCCCGCCCTCAGTCTCGAACTCGGTTTCGCTGGCGTTGTTGCCCGCGGCACGCATCACGTAAAGGCGCCTGCCCCCATTGGCGAAGAACCCCTGCGCGGCATAGAACATCTCTCCGGCGACCCCGGCCGAGACCGGCAGCGGCCCGCCGAACCGCTGGCGGAACTGCAGCATGTTGGTGACCAGGACGGGCGGCCCGACCACCGGGCCGCGCACCGCATGGCCCACCATTCCGGTGGTGCTGGTGCTCACCGCCTCGATCGCAGGAGGTTTGAGGTCAACTTCTTCGAGAAAGACGCCGGGAGCGAGATACTCAGCCATGGCAGCTGTTCCTTGTGTTGGATCGCGGGATCATGGGACGAGATACCAATCGAGCGGCCCCGCCCCGAGGCGCGCCGCGTTGTAGGGATTGGTGGCGGTCGTAAAGCCCGGCGCACTGACCTCGAAGACCGGCGTGCCGATGCGGGCAAGCCCGTCGATGCGGTAGTCTCCGCCCGGGCCGGTCGGAACATGTGCGTCGTGGTAGCGGTCGGGAAGCCCGGCCTCGCGCAGGACAAGCACGCCGCCGCTTGCCGGAAGCGTGTCGAGCCAAACCACGGCTTCGCCGGCAAAGGCGGTACCGACAAGGTTGCCTGTCGGCCCCGAGAACCCGCCGGGCGTAAATCGGTCGAGCGTGGCGTCGGCGCGAACCGGTGCGACGAGAGCCTCGGTCATGCGAACCAGCGCGGCGGGCGCGGGGCGGTCGGGATGGGCCGCGATATCGCGGATCTCGGCATAGACGCCGCGATGGGCAGCGCCGATCCGAAGCAGATCTCCGGGGGCCGAACCCAGCGGATCGGCCACAACGACGGAATTCTGACCGGCAGCCGCGTCCTCGATGACCGTCAGGGCGGGCTGGGCCGCGACCGCGCGCCGCCGCAGCGTTGCACCAGCGCCGGGATCGGCCCGCAGCGGCTGGCGCAGCAGCAGCGGAAGCTCGCCCCCGTCCGCCGGGACCGGCGACAGCGCAACGGTCGCATCCGGCAGCGGTTCAAAGCTGGGGGTCGGCCCCACCGTCCGGCCAAAGATCCGGCCCGTGATGGTAACGGGCAGCCGCCTTAGGGCAAAATCCTGGCGCACCGGCAAGGCTGCGAAGGCCGGGAGAACGACGGATTGCTGCAGCAGGCGATATCCAGGCGCCTCGAGCGTGACTGTGACCGAATGCGCCACCGTGCGGTCCGCGAACAGGACGTTCGGATTGCCCGCGACGGCGATCTCGCTGTCCGAGCGGGCCGCGAAGGCCATCGGCTCGGAGGAGGTCAGCGCCACCGAACGCGCAATGCTGCGCCCATCCGCATCATCCGTGACCGCGCCCGCGACGAAAACCCGGTCCCGGCCCGTTATGTCCGGAACAACCTCGAAGCGGCGCGTGCCGATGGTGACCTGCGTGCCGCTCATTCGACCCCCACGATCTGCTGATAGTCGACCTGGCGGTCCAGCACCGGTTGCGCGGCCTCGAAACTGCGCGAGGAGTCGATGGCGACATACTGGACGAAATACGGCGCCGACAGCCGGTAAGGTTCGTTCATCGCCTGCCAGACCCGGAGACTGTCCTCGAAGCTCTGTCTCTCAAGATGAATTCCGAGCGTGGCCTCGTCCCCGCCCATCAGGGCCTCGTGGGTGAACTCCGGTCCCAGCTTGGCGTGGGCATTCAGGGCCTGCATCGCATGTCCAAGCAGTCGATGCGCCGTCAGTTCGTCCGACGTCAGCGGCGTGACGAGATAATGCAGGGTCAGTGCCAGCGGCGCCGGTATCAGCCGGCCGTCCGAGGCGAGCTTTGGCGGCGTGTTTTCGAGCTCGCCAAAGCGCTGCACCCGGTAAAGCCACAGCGAAATCAGGTTGGCCCCGCCCGCAGGCGTCCCGATCTCTCTCGGCGATCGAAGATCGATGCCGGTGCCGACGAAGGGCCCTGCATCCGTGAAGGCGGACGCAAGCAATGCCCTTAGCGACTGGCTGGCATGGCTGATCGCGGCTGACCCGGCCAATCTAACGCCCTCCCTCGATCGCGTCGCGCAGAGAGTTGACCGAAACGTCGCTGATGAACTCGACCGCCAGCCGCCATTCACGCAGCTGAATCAGCGACGGACCGTCAAACAGTGTGATGATCCTGCGGGTCTTCCGGCCCGCATCCAACCAGCGCTCGAACACGCCGAGTTCGTCTTCGGCGTCCTTCGTGCCGAGAATGATGACGTCCGGAGCGTGCTCTTCGATGGCCGTTTCCAGCCTGTCCGAGGGCAGGTTATGCGCCACGACCTCTGCGTTCGGGCACCGCTCGATGGCCTCTTCGATAAGCAGCCAGTGCATTGGCGCAACCCTGTCGGCGACAATTCTCAGCGGTGCAGAGTCCATCGCAACCTCCAATGCGTGCGATGCTGAGGGATCGCCTTTGGCAGTGCCATGGACCGTTGGCTCTATTTTCGGGCCTGAACCGTCCAGGGCCGGATGGTCCGGACCGGGCGGAAAAGCGGGCTGGACCACGCGGACCGGACCGCAGGAGGGCGGACAAAAACAAAGCCCGCACAAGGCGGGCTTTTTCTTTAAGATCGGGTCGGTTGGCTAGAAGCGGCCAGAGCGGGCAATGGCGCCGGCGTCATGCCGGCGGCGTACGTCCAGCTTTTCCAGAACGTGATGTACGTGGTTTTTGACCGTCGCCGCGCTGATCCCGAGCCGCCGGGCGATCTCTTTGTTGGTCGCGCCGCGCCCGAGATCGAGCAGGATCTGCGTCTCGCGCGGGGTCAGCTTTTTGACGCCCTCGGGCATGCGGCAGCTTGTAACCCGGCCGACCAGAGCAGAGACCAGCGCCGCGGTGGTTTTTGGCGATCCGGAAAACTCACCGCGCGAAACCCGCTTTATCGCTGCGACCACATCCTCGATCGAGGCGTGGTCGTCAACAAAACCGGCGACGCCCAACTCCGCCCAGTCGGCGATATCGAGCGTCGTGCTGCCGATCGCAATGCCGACGATACCGACGGTGCACTGGTTCTGCCTGAGGTCGGCCGCAAAGGCTCCGGCCCCCGAAGAGCCGACATCGAGGACCAGCACGTCGGTCTTCGTCTCGGTGATCCGTGCCGCCGTGGCAGCGGATAGCCGGCCGTTGCCGACAAGTTCGATTTCAGAGCGGCGGTCGAGGCGCAGGTGCAGCGCCTCGGACACCAAGCCGACATTGCTGGCGACGAAAACCTTCGGTGTCCTTTGACAGACCGGTGACGGTTGATTTGAAGCCATATCTCCCGCGCCAGCGCGCCCTCTAATACAACGGCGGCACAATCGCGGCGTATGG
This sequence comes from Rhodobacter sp., assembly GCA_030065095.1. Classification (GTDB taxonomy): domain Bacteria; phylum Pseudomonadota; class Alphaproteobacteria; order Rhodobacterales; family Rhodobacteraceae; genus JASJCA01. The sequence continues at coordinate 22,116 of JASJDP010000016.1, read as the reverse complement.
GCCGCGGGGAAAAAAGCCCGGCATCCAACCTTTTAAATGACGCAATGTCCGTCGGTCGCTCGGGGCGCTCGAAAGGACAAGAAAGGATGCCACGGTGCCACCCAAAATCATGTTATTTCCGGTTGCGAATTTCTTCAAGTTGCATAACGCCGCACAGCTCGCGCACGCCGGACAGTCAGACATTTGAGGCACCTGATTTCGCTTAACACGGCAACTTTCGCGTCGGCGAGGTTACCCCGACCAACAGATCCGCGGCCCTGGTTTTTGGATGACGATGCATGTGAACCATACGGTCAGACCATGAAGGCCAGATGCGGGCACGACACCAGAGCCCATTGAAAAACATGTGAAATACACGGCACCCGTGCCCTGGATTGAAGCGATTGCCGGTGCGGCCGCAGCAAAGCGCGCAATCGGCAGAGTTGACCGGATGCGCCCATCGGTCTTTAAGCTCAGCGAATTTCCGCTTGTCGTCCAGCCATCCGGGACCGGAACGACCCTGCAAGGCGGAACGACTTGGATTGGATGCGCATGCCGCAATATGACGACGACGCCGATTTCACCGATCTGATCGCGACGGCCTTCCGGCCACGCCCTGCACAGCCCCACCGCGCCAAAGGAGCCTAGAAGATGCACGACCGCGCACGTCTCATGACCAAGTTCCGCGCCATGCGCGATGCCGGAGAGCCGATCATCGGCGGTGGCGCCGGCACCGGGCTTTCCGCAAAATGCGAAGAGGCCGGCGGGATCGACCTGATCGTCATCTACAACTCGGGACGCTACCGGATGGCGGGGCGCGGATCGCTCGCCGGATTGATGCCCTATGGCGACGCCAACGGCGTGGTCATGGATATGGCGGGCGAAGTGCTTCCCGTGGTCAAGAACACGCCAGTGCTGGCCGGTGTCTGCGCGACGGATCCGTTCCGGCTGATGGACAGGTTCCTGGACCAGGTGAAGGCCACGGGCTTTTCCGGTGTGCAGAATTTCCCGACGGTCGGCCTGATCGACGGCACCTTCCGCGCCAATCTGGAGGAAACCGGCATGGGGTTCGCCCATGAGATCGACATGATCCGCATGGCGGCCGAGCGCGATCTGCTGACCACGCCTTACGTCTTTTCGGAAGACGACGCTGCCGCCATGGCCGAGGCCGGCGCCGACATCATCGTCGTTCACCTGGGCCTGACCACCGGCGGCGCGATCGGTGCCGATACGGCCGTGACGCTGGAAGACGCGCCGCGGCTGACCGATGCCTGGGCCAGAGCCGCGCTCGACGTCAATCCCGATGCGATCGTCCTCGTGCACGGCGGCCCGGTCGCCATGCCCGAGGATGCCGATTTCGTGCTGAAGAACACCAGATACTGCCACGGCTTCTACGGCGCCTCCTCGATGGAGCGCCTGCCGACCGAGATTGCGCTGCGCGATCAGACGGCGGCGTTCAAGAAGATCGGGCGATGATCCGACCCGATATCCCCGTCACTTCGGCGCAGTAGCTGCGACGCGATCTGCGATACCGGCCAACGCGGGAACCAGAGCACCGGGTGCGTCACGCACCCGGTCCGGTCGTTCACCGCGCCCGTCGCGACGGATTCCGGTTGTCAGCCGTACCCGCCCCGCATCCACATTGTGCGCCCCTGCCCCTTTGCCCGGGGTGTGGGCTCGTTCCAGACCAGCACATAGCCCTCGCCATCCCGCGTCAGGCCGATCGCGGATCCGGGATCGAGCTGCACCGGCGCCAGTTCCGTCTCGGCCGTCCATCCGGCCTGATCGAGCCCGCCGTATCCATTCGAGTATGGATGCACGGGCGCCAATATGCCCGTCAGCGCAAAGGTCTCTTCGTATGCCTGGGGCGTGTCCGCATAGGCGCCACGGTGAACAAGCCGCATCTCTCCGTCGATCGCGCCGAGTGCCAGGTTGCCCCAGGCGCGGTAGTCGTTCTGCAGACCGGCAAACTTCTTGGCGAAATGGCCAACCGGGAAGTCGGTGGCGGCCCATTGGTGCAGACCGGTGTCGTTGACCGGCGCGGGCTTGTCGTCGAAGGTTTGCGCCTTGAAGGCGTTGAACGGGGCGAGATTGTAAGACGTCACCCGAAGCCCGCGCGTATTGCGCTCCTTGTAGACCAGAAACAGCGACGGACCGAACTGCGCCAGCGCCATCGGTCCATCGCTCAGCGCTCCCACTGGAACCGCCTCTCCCAGACAGCCGTCGCTGAAGACGGCCGACCGGATGAACCCATTGTCGTCCTGCCAGGCCAGCATCGCCTTGGTGCCGCCGTCGGCGATATCGGTGTAGCCCGCCAAGGCGATGTCGCCAGCCGTCCTCACCCCCGTGTGACGGACCAACCAATCTGGCGAGTTTGCGGGACTATACTGGCCAAGACAGATTTCTCCGTCATCCCCGACCGTGGCAAGCAGCAACCCCTCCGATCCGAGGCCCGCAAGCTTCAATGCCTGCGGCTGGGATGGCTCGCCAACTCCCGCGATATGTCCTTGATCGACCCAGGCGCCGTCGGCCAGCACCGCCAGCGCCAGCCCGCCAACGGTTGCCGATCGGTAAACCATGTGAGCGACGCCACCCATATCCGCCACGGCGAAATCCGCGCCGGTCGTCAGGTTGACCGGGGCCGGGTCCGACCAGGCGAAACTTTCCCCCCAAAGGGGGCGCACCCAGTTTGCCGTCGCATCGTTCTTTCCAAGAGTGCCCAGGTCGAAATTGCGCTCGACCGTCCGCATCAGACCATAGTGATTGAGCGGAAGGTCACAGGTGCTGCCGGGCTCGATCATGTCGCCCAGCAGCACCGTGTAGATCTGGTTCGGGCCGTCATAGGCCGTGTCGTAGCCCGCCGCGTCATAGTCGGCCTCGTCGAAGGTCACCACGATCAGCGTGCCCGGCGGCACGCGCGAGGCCGCCCAGGCCGCCGCCGGATCTGCGATCAGCAGATCGATATCGAGGTTGAGCCCAAGGGCATCCAATCCCGCCGCACCGCCGCCCTGCAGCTTGCCGGCGTCGATATTGCCCAGAAAGATATGCTCCAGCCAGGCCGACATCTGCGGGATCAGCTGGGTGCGGGGATTGGTGTCGATATGGGTGTTGTAAAGGTAATGCCCGTCATTCCAGATATCGGGCGTGAACCAGCCGTAATCCGGCAGATCGCCCGCCGCCACGTCCTTCCAGAACCGGGTGTCGTCGACGATCTTCGCCCAACGCGCCGCGCTGGCCTGAATGGTGTGAAACGAGGCAAACGCATTGTGCTTGCGGAAATAGCGCGCCAGATCCGGCCCCTTGTCGGGGAACTGATCGGTCGGTGCCAACGATGTGTCGTAGTTCGGGTCCTGCCAGACAGGGTTCCACGGTTCTGCCGGCATCGCCTCCATATACGCTTTCCAGCTCACGCCTGCGGGTTCCATCAGATCGACCAGGGTCTGCTGCATCAGCGGCGCGGCCGGCGGCGTGTCGTTGGTGACCGCGCAGAGCTCGCCCGCCAGCGAAGCGACGTAATTCGTCTGCGACGGGTGAAAGCAACCGAAGAAATTCGTCATGTTCATGCCGGCCCGCGCCAGCTTGCGCATGAAAGGGTCGGTCATGACATAGCTGCGGTACTGGTTTTCGAACATCACGATCAGGATGCGGTCGAAGACTTTGCTCACCGGGTCATTCCTTCAGCTGTTCAACCTGTCGCAACGCATCCCACAGCGTCTTGTCGCGAAAGGCGATGGTGCCCCCGCCGCGTTTTTCCTGGCTGGTCTGGCGGTTGATATCGGCGACACAGACCCAGTCGTCGGTCTCGGAGACCCCCCACTTGGCGTGGTCCTTGGTATAGTGCCACTCGTAGGGCACGCCGAGATGCTCGAGGTTGATGTAAAGGATGTCCGTCACCTCGTCCTTGCCATCGCTGTCCTCGGTGTCGGGTACTGTGCCGCGGCGCCAGGTTTCCACATCCATGTCCACGCCCAGATGCGGACCGACGAGGTCGATCCAGAAATCCTTGCCCCAGTGCCGGTTCTTGGCCAAGCAGCGGAATTGCGTGCCGCCCTTTGACAGGAAGGTGATATCGGCGGGGGGATCGGTTTCGTTCACGTCGACCGAGGTGGCGAGCCGCGAAAACGCGTCATTGTCCGGCAGCCCGCCGGGCAGGTGTACCTGATAGACCTGCGGTTCCTGTTCATTGAACATCACCTTGGCGATGGCACGCGCGGTATCCACATCGCGCAGCTGCACGCAAAGATAGGTCTGGCCGTAGTTCCAGGCACCAGGGTCGCCGGACGACGGATCGGCGAATTTGGGCCAGGAATGCAACAGCCAGAACGCGGTGTCACTGTCCAGGTCGAAGGCCAGAACGCCCTTGGTGTGGCCCTTTTCGCCGTCATTGTCCTCGGTGTCCGGGATCTCGTCATTGTAACAGATCCAGCCCATGCCGTCGGGCGGTGTCTTGGCCGCGTCGTAGATCTGTGCCAGCGTCTGGTAGAGCGCCCCGGCCTTCTCATCCAGCTTGTGCGGCGACAGCGCCAGCGTGCCCTTCACCGTGGGATCGTAATACATGTACTCGGTCCCTTCGGTCTTTGTGAACGTCTTATCTGCCCCCTTCAGCGGCTTGGTATTGTCCGGCAGCTTGTACATGAAGAACCAGTCGACAGGCTTGCCGGCGTCGGAAAGCACCTCAAGGGCCATGGCGGCCTCCTTTCCCGGTCAGTGACCGAAGGCCTGCGCATAGGCCTTGTGGATGAAATCGTGGATCTGGTCGTCGGTCGGATGCTCGACCCCCAGCCGCTCTGCCAGGATCTCGGCCGAGATCTTGTGCAGGTCGTTGACCAGCACCGCCTCGGGCTCGGGATAGTCCGCCGCCTCGATCACGGGATCGTCGTCGCGCGGATCGCCGAGCGTCAGCATCCCGCTCAAGTCGGGCGCCTCGGCGTCGCGGGCGGTCAGCGGGCCGTGATCTTCGAGGTCAAAGGCGATCTGCACGGTCTTGATCACACTGGTGTGGTCATAGGGCGTCCACCCGTCGGGGCGCGCCACCGTGCCCGCCTCGATCAGCGGTGAGATCACCACCGCGGGCACCCGCACCCCGAACCGGTTGAACCGGAACCCCATCTGCCCGCCGGTGCTGGCGGCGTCCGGAGTCTTCGCGGTCGCGGTCGGCGGCAGGTGATCGTAGCAGCCGCCATGCTCGTCATAGGTAATGACCAGCAGCGTGCGCTCCCAGCAGGGGCTCGCCTTCACCGCGTGATAGACATCCGCCATCAGCTTTTCGCCGGGGCGGATGTCCTGCGGCGGGTGCTGATCGTTCTGCAGGGGGCCGGAGAACTGCGGCTCGAGGAAGGCATAGGACGGCAGCGTCCCGGCCTCGGCATCCGCATAGAACTCATGCATCATCTTGAAGTTCGGATCGAATCCCTTGTCCTGCACCTGTTTCATGCACAGCCGGGTCAGCGAAAACGGCTCCCACTTGCCGCTATCGCGGTCCTGCTGGGTGCCGCTGTAGACCGCCCAGCTCAGGTCGTCGCGGCCGCCGTCGATGGCGTCCTGGATCTGGTTGTAGATCGTCTTGCTGTCGCACAGGTTGTCGGGCTTGTTGTTCACATAGCCGGTGGACGTGGCGGCATGGATGAAATCGCGGTTCGGCAGCGTCTGGCTGGGGACGGAACAGAACCACTGGTCGCAGACCGCATAGGCCTTTGCCAGCCCGCTCAGCACCGGCGTCTGGTCCGGCGTGAAGGTCGTCATGATCTCGCGCGGGTCGGTCGGCGCATCGTGATAGGTCAGCGTGCCGTAGAGCATCGCGTTGAGGTAGTTGTTCACATAGCCCTGCCCCAGCGGTTCCGGCGGATAGAGATCGTCGACGACGTAGGTGCCGAACAGCTGATAGGTCGCGTCACGATACCCCTCGCCCGGATCCGGCCGCGGCAGGCAATAGTCCACCTCGGGCGCGTCCATCGTGTGATGGCCCAGCTTGTAGGATGACCCGTTCTTGCGCACGCCGACCTTTTCGACGAACGGGTTGCCGTCGGCGTCGACATTGTTCAGCGGGTTCCAAAGGGTCCAGCCAAGCCCGTCAAAGGACTGCCCGCGCGGCGGGCGCTCGTCCTCATAAAGCCAGCCCAAGAGATTGTCGAAGGACCGGTTTTCCATCATCAGCACGACGATGTGGTCGATCCTGTCCTTCAGCACCTGTTGGTTCGGCGTCAGATACTGGCTGTCGGTCGAGACGTCTTTTGCGGCCATGACTGCCCTCTCCTAATCCGCGGCCGGCGGCGTGAACCACGGGCGGCGTTTGTGTTGTTCCTGATGTGCGGGGAACATCGCGGCGAAGAACTCGGTCCAGCCGCCCATGCGCACCCGCACCAGCTCGTACCGCTCCGGCTCGGTCTCGGCAGCGGTGTAGGTGTCGGGATCGGCGCAGGTGACCGTGATCAGGTTCGATCCCACGCCCTCGCCCGCCGCATAGCGCTTGATGAACCGCACGAGTTCCTCCTCGGGGAAATCCTCGCGGATGTTCAGATCCACCGGCGACGCGTTCGAGAACCGTTCGTAGATCCTAGGGTCGTCCCAGCTGGCCATTGCCCTGTAGATCTCGCGGTAGCTGTAGGGCCTGGGCTGCTCGGCATCCTCGGCCTGCGGGATCGCGGCGAGATCCTGCGGCACCGGCGTGGGGCTCATGTCCGAGGGATACGGCTGCATGAACCGCCGCCCGTCGGCCGAGGCCGCGCTGTTCTGGCCCGCGCCGACATATTCCTCGAAGGTGCCGACCCCCGGCGCCATGTGAATCTCGGCGTCATAGGTGTCGCGGATGGCCTGCAGCGTCTTGGCAAACGGCGCGGGCGGGTTGTCCATCACGTCCTTCGCCGTCGTGGTCACCATATCCGCCAGCCAGGCGCCGATCTCGTCTACCTCGGCATCGCCGGTGCCGAATTTCGGCAGATCCAGCGCCATCTGCCGCATTTCCCGATACCACTTGCCCTTCACCTCGGCCCGGCTTTGTCCCGCCAGCGTGCTCTCATAGGGTTCGCCGAGCGCATGGCCCCAGTCGCTGCGCAGGCAATCGAGCAGTTCGGGCAGCGTGGTCACCGCGGTTTCGTCGTCGAAGACCAGCTTCTTGATCGCGTAGAGCGAGTCGATGCAGGTCGCCATGCCGACGAACATCGGCGCGATCAGGTGATAGCGCGCGCCGCCGGAATACATGTCGACCCCGCGCTCGATGCACCCATCCATCATCGAGGATAGCATCGGACACGGGCTGACCTTGCCGATATTGCCGTAATTGACGAGGATCGAGTTGAAGAGCCGCACCACCAGCCAGTGCATGTGCTGCTGCATCAGGTCGAGGATTTCCTCGAAGCTTTCGATGTCGGCGGGGTGTTGGGTGCGTTGGCCCTGCTTCAACCCGCGCAGGTGGATGATGCCCGACCCCATGATCGTGGCGCCCTGGTTGATCGCCATCTCCAGCGAATCGAGCGGCGCGATCGAGCCGAAGGCGAACTCGGTCTTGCCGTTGATCATCGGCTCGTAGCAGCCGTCGCAGGCGAAGTCGCGCGCATCCTCGATCGGGAAGCCGCTGAATTCGTGCAGGCCCTTGGTCAGCCGGTCGTCCTGGAACAGGATCGGATGCGCCCCGCCGCTCAAGAGCGCCTTGGCGGCTTCCTCGACCACCGCATCCGGCATCTCCGCCGTTACCCGCAGGCTCAGACAGGGCGCGTTGAACGGCAGCCGCCGCGCCGCGCGCAGGCACATCATCGTCACCGCGTTGCTGGCCTCGTCCCCGTCGCGGGTCTTGCCGCCGACGGTCACCTGCTGGATCCACTGGTTGATGGCCGAGCCTTGCGGGAAGTTGCCGCCCGAATACGGCACCGCGGTCATGCCATAGCCCAGATGGTCGGTGATGTGGTGGCGGTTGTGGATCGCCTTTTCGTCGAGCTTCACCCAGAATGCGTCGATCAAATCCTGCGCCTCGGCCTCGCCGATATCGTCGGCTTCGTAGAAACTGCCCAGATACTGGTCCAGCCGCCCCACCGCCACGGGGTTGCCGATCAGATGCAGGCAGCAATGCATCATGAACACCGTCTGCACCGCCTCGGCAAAGGTCTCGGCCCTGTCGGTGGACAGCTTGCGCGCGCGGGCGGCCAGCGCCTGCAGGTTCGCCACTTCGTCGCCGCTCAGACCGCCGTCGACGATCATCGCATCGGCCAGCGCGGCGTAGTTGCGGCACCAGTCCTGCACACCCTGCAGCGCGTGGATCACCGACTGATAGAATTCCACCTTCTCGCCTTCGGCTGTGTCACGCAGGCCCTCAAGCTCAACGATATAGGGCCCGATGCCGCGGGTCAGGATTGCGAAATGATCCGGCACCACGTGGCCGACCATGCCGCCCTCGTCGATGCCCAACGTCAGCGATTCCGTGCGCTCGTCGCCGTCCTTGAGATAGGGCATCACCTCCTTGCCGCGCGCCAGCGACAGCTCGGGCATCACGCCGAACAGCAGATCCTGCGGGTGCAGGCGGAAGGTATCGCCTTTCCAGGCGTGGCTTTCGGGATCGAGCGGATAGGACGGATCGGCATGGGTCAGAACCGTGCCCAGCGTCTTGCGGATCGCCACGCCCTTGCGGACGGTCACGCTGGCATCGAGGATGTGCTGTTCGTCCGGGCCGAGATAGTGTTTCAGATGCGGGATCCGGGGGATGTCGCGTAGCTGGTACCAGTTGTCCCGCCAGCGCGAAAAGGCGTTCGCGGTCAGCGCCAGGATGCGCGCACTGGGGGCGTCGCCGGGGGCATAGCCGCCGGTCGACATCGCGTTGATATAGTCGTTGCCGTTGTAGAACATATAGCCGTTGGCGCTGCGCAGCTTCCAGAACGGCGGGACCGTGAAGTCATGGCCGGTCAGCCCCGGCCCCAGCCCCAGCGCCGCGCCCGGCGGCACGTACCAGTAACCACCCGCCACCGGCTCGACCACGTTCATCAGCTTGTCGGGCGCCACCGTGTCACCATGGCCGACCATGTTGGTCAGGATGGTCTCGACCGCGCCGGTGCTGCTGGCGAAGCTGGCGAAATAGATGCCTTCCTCCCGCGCGCGGGCGCCGCCGGCCAGCCCATAGGGCATCGCCTGGCGCAACAGTTTGATGTTGTCCTGGTTGTGGTCGAAGACCCGCGCGCGGCGAATGTGGCTGTGCGGATCGTCGTCGGGAATGATCGTGCCGCCGACATTGCGCCCGATCACGTCCTCCTTGGCGTCGATGCTTTGCGGGCCGTAGCGGTCCCAGTCGACACGGAATTTCTGCGTAAAGGCCCAGGTGCCGCCGGCGTCCTCTCCGGCTTCCGAAATCACAATCGGGCCGGCCACGCCGATGGGATCCGACGGGCTGGTGACACCGTCGCTGTAATGGTGGTCCAGAACCTTGCCGTCCCTGCGCTGGCGGGCTTCCGTGATCTCCATGTCTGCGATCAGGCCGCCCAGCATTTCCTCGAGAACGGCCTGCAAACCGGCGCATCCGCTTGCGGCGTCGGATTTGAGAAAGACCCAAAGATGTGCGTCGCAGTTTGTTTGCCGCAGATGCGGCGACCTTTTCAGGACCGTCCCGCCATCGGGCATTCCGGGTGGGGTACCGCCCGTCCAGATCTGCCACAGCGAGGGCTCGAACCCGATGACAAGGGCAGATTGTTCGCCGCCGGAAGACATCTTGCGTGCAGCCGCGCTTGCCGCTTGAATGGCGCCCCAAACCGCCTCGCGGGCGCCGCCACCGGTGTCGGCGAGGCGAATTGTCAGAAACACCCCGTATTTCGGCATGAACATCAGGCCGGGCTGGGCACGGCCAAGTGCGGGAAATTGGCGGAATACCCCTGACGACTGTTCCATAAGGCTCGCTCCAAATGTGATCCTGACAAATCTTTTGGCGCTACGCCGCACCGGCGCAGCCAAACCACCCAAGGTCAGTACAGGGGTTGGCGGCTTATCCTGTCAAGTCCGCTGTGGGTTCGGTCCCCGACAATGTGCAGGCCACTGGCACATACCGGACAATGGACCCTGCACACCGCGCAACTGGTTGCATGGGGGGGTCCGGCCGAGCAACCCGGTGCGCCGGCCGGCCGGCGCTCCTGCACATCGAAAAGGGCGCCCCCGCCAACGACCGGTGGCAAGCAAAGCGGCACGGGCCGGAGGACCCCTTGTCAAAACGCAAACGGCACGGTCGGCCTGACACTTCATCCCTGACCGAGTTGTGATATGCAGGAACGCGCAACAGGCTATGCCGCTGGTCAAAGGCACAGAACGTGGAGCTACTGGAATTCTCGCACAATCCCTGGCTCGTGGCCGCGTCCATCGCGGTGTCGCTCATGGCGGGGTTTACCGGGTTTTCGCTGACCAGGGGCGCCTCGGAATTCGAACCGGCGCGGCGCAAGGTCGTCGTCGTCATGGCGGCCATCGCATTGGGCGGCGGAATCTGGTCGATGCATTTTGTGGCCATGCTCGGACTTCAGATGCCCGTGCTTTATTTCTACGACGCGCTGGTTACGTTGATCTCCGCCCTGATCGCGATCCTGATGGTCGGGCTGGCCCTCTTGGTCCTGCATTTCCTGCCAAGGACAGACCTGTCGCTTTTTGCGGCCGGTGCAATCATCGGGCTGGGCATCGTGATTATGCACTTCGTCGGAATGCTCGGCATGCGCCTTTGCCGCCCGGTCAACTCGCCCGCGGATTATGCCGTGTCGGCCACCGTTGCGATCCTGCTGTCGGCATTGGCCATCCGCGTCGCCTATACCGCGCGCGACAATCGGAATATCCTGCTCGGAACGGTCTGTTTCGGGGTGGCCGTGGCCACCGTTCATTTCTTTGCCATTGCACAGACAGGGTTTGTGAAGGCCGATGCCACATCCGCAGTCGGGTCGACGCTCAGCAATCAGACGCTCGCGCTAGGCGTAACGGTCGCGGCGTTCCTGATCTGCGGGGGATTTCTTCTGACCGCCGTCACGTTTTTTGAGAAGACGAGGTCGTCGGAGCAAGGGCAGCCCGATGACATGGCGCCACCGACGGCGGGACAGGTCAATGCGCCGGTTGCCGCGGGCATACCGTTCGAACGCGACGGGCGGACGCATTTTGCCGACCGGGCCCAGGTCGCAGCCGTTCGGGCCGAAGGCCACTATACGCTGTTGTATGTCGGCGACGAAAAGCTGTTCTGCCCCTGGTCGATCACCGAGGCGGACCAACGGCTCACGCCCTCGGGCTTTGTCCGCGTCCATCGGAGTTACCTGGTAAACCCGGCCCATGTGTCGAGCTTCGAGCGGCTGAAGGACAACGGCGTTTTGTATTTCGAGTCGGTGCTGGCGGTCACCAAGGTTCCGGTCAGCCGGTCACGCCTGGCCACCGTGCGCGAGGCGCTCGGGCTATAGCGGTTCGCCGTTGGTGAAGCCAGTTCGCATTTCGTGCAGAAACAAGCGATGCTCGTTCGTCCCGCGGTTCCTGCGTCATGCGCCGATCCGTATCCACTTGCAGTGTCGCGTCATTCTGCCGCAGGGAGGAAACCGTCCATGATACCAGCCGGGTTCGAATACCATCGCCCGGGCGACATCGAGTCTGCCCTTTCCATCCTAACCCAGCACGGCGACGAGGCCCGGGTGATCGCCGGCGGTCACAGCCTCATCCCGATGATGAAGCTGCGCCTGACCGACCTGTCGCATCTGATCGATCTGCAGGATATCGAGCTGCTGAAGGGCATCGAGGTCGCCGGCGGGACCGTCACGATCGGCGCGATGGTGACCCAGCATCAGCTGATCAACGACCAGGGATTGGCGGACGCGATCCCGCTTATCCGCGAAGGTTCGTTGCAGATCGCCGATCCGCAGGTCCGCTATGTCGGCACGATCGGCGGCAACGTCGCCAACGGCGATCCCGGCAACGACATGCCCGGTCTGATGCAATGCCTCGGCGCCACCTACGAACTGCAGGGGCCCGGCGGCACCCGTGAGGTTGCCGCACGCGATTTCTACGAGGCCGCCTACTTCACCGAACGGGCCGAGGACGAGATCCTCACCCGAATCCGCATTCCCGTACCGGCGGCCGGAACGGGCTATGCCTATGAAAAGCAGAAACGCAAGATCGGCGACTATGCAACTGCGGCCGCGGGCGTTCTTATCCGTATCGAGGGCGGCACCTGTGCCGACGCCTCCATCGCGATGACCAACCTGTCCGATACGCCGGTCTGGTCCGTGGCTGCCGCGAACGCGCTGATCGGCACCGCCGTCGACGCCACCGCTCGCCAGGCCGCCATCGCGGCAGCCATCGACGAGATCGAGCCGGTGGCCGACAACCGCGGACCCGTCGAATTCAAGAAACACGTCGCCGGCGTCATCCTGGGCCGCGCGATCGAACGCGCCGCCAGCCGCGCAGGTTGAAGGAGCACCAAACCCATGACCAAAATGCACGTCAAAATGACCGTTAACGGGGAAGCGGCCGAGGGACTGGCGGAACCGCGCACCCTGCTGATCCACTTCCTGCGCGAGACCCTGAAGATCAAAGGCCCGCATATCGGCTGCGAAACAACGCATTGCGGCGCCTGCACCGTCGACCTGAACGGGAAATCGGTCAAATCCTGCACCGTTTTTGTCGGCCAGGCCAACGGTGCCGAGATCACCACGGTCGAGGGCCTTGTGAACGCCGATGGCTCGCTGGGCGTGATCCAGGAGATGTTCCGCGAACATCACGGGCTGCAATGCGGGTTCTGCACCCCGGGCATGATCACCCGTGCGCACCGGCTGCTGCAGGAGAACCCGATGCCAACCGAGGAAGAGGTGCGGTTCGGCATGGCCGGCAACCTCTGCCGCTGCACCGGGTACCAGAACATCGTGAAGGCGATCATGGCGGCGGCCGAGACGCTGAACGCCCAGAAGGAGGCGGCGGAATGAACGACCAGACCATGACCCCCGAACAGCGCGCCGCCAATCTCAAAGGGATGGGATCGAGCCGCAAGCGCGTCGAAGACGTGCGTTTCACGCAAGGCAAGGGCAATTATGTCGACGATATCAACCTCGATGGGATGCTGTTCGGCGACTTCGTGCGCTCGCCCTATGCCCACGCACGGGTGACCGGGATCGATGCCGAAGAGGCGCTGAAGGTCCCCGGCGTTCTGGCGGTGATCACCGCCAAGGATCTCGAGCCCCTGGGCCTGCACTGGATGCCGACGCTTGCGGGCGACAAGCAGATGGTTCTGGCCGACGGCAAGGTCCTGTTCCAGGGCCAGGAGGTCGCCTTTGTCGTCGCCACCGACCGCTACGCCGCCGCCGACGGCGTCGAGGCGGTCGAGGTCGACTATGAAGAACTGCCCGTCGTGGTCGATCCGTTCAAGGCGCTGGAACCCGATGCCCCGGTGTTGCGCGAGGACATCCGGGACCGAGCCGAGGGCGCGCATGGGCCCGTGCGGCACAACAACCACATCTTCACCTGGGAACAGGGCGACAAGGCCGCAACCGAGGCGGTTCTGGCCGAGGCCGACATCGTGGCCGAAGAGATGGTCTATTACCACCGCACCCACCCCTGCCCACTGGAAACCTGCGGCTGCGTGGCGAGCATGGACAAGGTCACCGGCAAGCTGACCCTCTGGGGCACCTTCCAGGCGCCGCATGCGGTGCGCACCGTGGCCTCGCTGATCTCGGGGATAGCCGAGCACAACATCCGCGTGATCTCGCCCGATATCGGCGGCGGCTTCGGCAACAAGGTGGGCGTCTACCCCGGCTATGTCTGCTCGATCGTCGCCTCGATCGTCACCGGCAAGCCGGTGAAATGGGTCGAGGACCGGATGGAAAACCTGATGGCCACCGCCTTTGCCCGCGACTACTGGATGCAAGGCAAGATCGCGGCGACCAAGGACGGCAAGATCACCGGGCTCTGGTGCCATACCACCGCCGATCACGGCGGCTTCGACGCCTGCGCCGATCCGACGAAGTTTCCCGCCGGGTTCATGAACATCTGCACCGGGTCCTACGACATTCCGGTCGCGTACCTCGCCGTGGACGGCGTCTATACCAACAAGGCACCCGGCGGCGTGGCCTATCGCTGCTCGTTCCGGGTGACGGAAGCCGCCTATTTCATCGAACGGATGATCGAGGTTCTGGCCATCAAGCTGGGCATGGACGCGGCCGAGCTGCGCCGGATCAACTTCATCAAGGCCGACCAGTTCCCGTACCAGTCTGCGCTCGGCTGGGAGTACGACTCGGGCGACTACCACACCGCCTGGGACAAGGCGCTGAAGGCCGTCGACTACGACGGCCTGCGCGCCGAGCAGGTGCAGCGGCTGGAGGATTTCAGGGCCGGCAAGACCCGCAAGCTGATGGGCATCGGGCTGACGCATTTCACCGAGATCGTCGGCGCCGGCCCGGTCAAGAACTGCGACATCCTGGGTCTCGGCATGTTCGACAGCTGCGAGATCCGCATCCACCCCACCGGATCGGCCATCGCGCGGCTGGGCACGATCAGCCAGGGCCAGGGTCACGCCACCACCTTCGCCCAGATCATCGCGTCCGAGATCGGGCTTCCGGCGGATGACATCACGCTGGAAGAGGGCGACACCGACACAGCTCCCTACGGGCTTGGCACCTACGGCTCGCGCTCGACCCCGGTGGCCGGGGCGGCCACCGCCATGGCCGCCCGCAAGATCCGCGCCAAGGCGCAAATGATCGCGGCCTACCTTCTGGAGGTCCATGACGACGACGTCGAGTTCGACGTCGACCGCTTCGCGGTCAAGGGCGCGCCCGAGCGGTTCAAGACGATGAAGGAAATCGCCTTTGCCGCCTACAATCAGGCGATTCCGGGCATCGAGCCGGGGCTCGAGGCGGTCAGCTATTACGACCCGCCCAACATGACCTACCCGTTCGGGGCCTATATCTGCGTCGTCGATATCGACGTGGACACCGGCGAAACCGAGATCCGCAGCTTCTACGCGCTCGACGACTGCGGCACCCGAATCAATCCGATGATCATCGAGGGCCAGGTCCATGGCGGTTTGACCGAGGCGCTGGCCATCGCAATGGGCCAGGAAATCGCCTATGACGAGATGGGCAACGTCAAGACCGGCACGCTGATGGACTTCTTCCTGCCGACGAGCTGGGAAACCCCGCATTACACCACCGACCACACCACCACCCCCAGCCCGCATCATCCGATCGGCGCCAAGGGCGTGGGCGAAAGCCCGAATGTCGGCGGGGTTCCCTGTTTCTCGAATGCGGTCCATGATGCGTTCCGGCCCTTCGGCCTGACGCAGTCCCACATGCCGCACGACCATTGGCGCGTATGGAAGACCGCGAACCGGCTTGGGCTGCACAACTAGGACAGGCATGGTGCCGCGCTTGCGCGCGCGGCGCCTCTTCGGACGACCGGAATGGACCATCTGACGCTGCAATCCGATCTGAAACGCGCAGGCTATGTGGCCGGCGTGCGCCTGTCCATGGCGCTGCATCTGGCGATCCGGCTCGGCCGTCCACTGCTGCTGGAAGGGCCGGCCGGCGTCGGCAAGACCGAGATCGCCAAGGCGCTGGCCGACCATCTCGATACACGCCTGATCCGCCTGCAATGCTATGAAGGGCTCGATGCGAGCCACGCGATCTATGAGTGGAATTACCAGCGCCAGCTCTTGGCGATCCGCGCCGCCGAGGCCAGCGGTGGCACGGACGAGACAGAGCTGTTTTCCGAACGCTTCCTCCTGAAACGCCCGCTGCTGGAAGCGATCGGGCAAGAGATCCCGCCGGTGCTGCTGATCGACGAGATCGACCGCGCTGACGAGGAGTTCGAGGCATACCTGCTTGAAATCCTGTCCGATTTTCAGATCACGATCCCGGAACTCGGCACTGTCAAGGCCAAGGCGCGGCCCTTGGTGATCCTGACGGCGAACGGCACGCGCGATCTGTCCGATGCGCTACGCCGCCGGTGCCTTTATTCCTTCGTCGACTATCCGGACCGCGAGACAGAGCTTGCGATCCTGAACGCGCGGATGCCGGATCTGGAGGCGAAGCTCGCGCGCCAGATCGTCGGCGTCGTGCAGGCGATCCGCCGCGAGGAGCTGGAGAAGACACCCGGCATCGCCGAGATGCTCGACTGGGCGGCCGCCCTCTCCGGCTTGGGTGTGAACGACATGGCGCAGGCGCCGGAAACGGTCCAGGCAACGCTTGTCTGCCTGTTGAAAACCGCCGCCGACCGCGACGCCGCCCCGCGCGAGGTCATGGACCGCCTGATCGGCAAGGTCGCCTGATGGCGGTCACCCGGTTCCCGGCGCGCGCCAGCGGCCTGGCGGGCAGAATGACCGGGTTCATCGCGCATCTGCGCATGAACGGCCTGCGCCTCGGGCCGCAGGAAACTGCAGATGCACTGCAGGCGCTGTCGCTGATCGACGCAACCGACCCGGGCCAAGCCCGCGATGCGCTGGCCAGCCTGCTGGTCCCCGATGCAGACGGGTGGCGGCGGTTCGACGATCTCTTCGACGCCTACTGGTTCAACGCCGGCAAGGAACGCGAAGACCGGGCTGCCAATCCCCATGTGCGGGTTCAGTCCGCGCGCCCGACGCTGTGGCAGCCGCATTTCGACGACGGCCGGGGCGACGACAGCCCCGGCGGCGCACCCGAAAGCGCGGATGACGGCGACGGAGAGGCCGAGGGCACCGACGGCCGCCTGATCGCCACCCGCACCCAGAACCTGACCCGACGCGACCTGCGCGAGCTGATGGACGACGACAGCCTTGCGCGCGCCGAGGCAGCCGCGCGGACCCTCGCCCGCGCGATCCGCGACCGCCGGTCGCGCCGCCGCAAACGGGCGCTACGCGGCCCGGCGCTCGATATGCGCCGGATCCTGCGGGCAAGCCTGGCCCGCGGCGGCGAGCCGGTCGACCTCTATCGCCGCGCCCGCCCGCCGCGCCCGATGCAGATCGTGGCGATCTGCGATGTCAGCGGCTCGATGACGGTTTACGCCCGCGTCTTCCTCGCCTTTCTCAAGGGCCTGATCGACAGCGGCACCCGGGCCGACGCCTATCTCTTCCACACCCGCCTGATGCGCGTGACCGACGCCTTGCGCGACCACGACACGTTGCGCGCCGCGGCCCGCCTGTCGCTGATGGCCGAAGGGTTCGGCGGCGGAACCGACATCGCAGGCAGCCTGACGCGCTTCGTCGACGGCTATGGCGCCAAGGCTCTGAACGGCCGGACAATCGTCCTGATCCTGTCGGACGGATACTGCAGCTCGGACCCTCGGGCGCTTGCCACGGCCCTTGCCCGCATTCGGCGCAAGGCGCGGCGCATCGTCTGGCTCAACCCGCTGAAGGGATGGCGCAGCTACGCCCCGGTCGCCGCGGCCATCCGCGCGGCCGAGCCATATCTCGACGCGCATCTTCCTGCCAACACGCTCGACGCGCTGGCCGCGCTGGAACCCCAGTTCGCCAAACTCTGACAAGGAGACCGCCATGGCCCGGTTCGACATATTCGACACGATCGAAGAGCTGCGGCAGGGCAATGCGCCCTTCTGCATCGCAACCGTGATGCGTACGGCGGACGCCACTTCGGCCAAGGCCGGTGCAAAGGCAGCGGTCACCGAAACGGGCGAGATCGTCGGCCATCTCGGCGGCGCCTGCGTGCAGCGCGCCGTGCGGCAGGCGGCCAAAGAGGCCATTGCCGAGGGCGCGCCCCAGGTGATCCGGGTGAAACCTTCGGACAAGGTCGTCTCGATGACCGATACCGACGGGGCGCAGGTCTTCAAAAGCGGCTGTCCGTCGGGCGGCACGGTCGATCTGCTGATCGAACCCTATAAACAGCCCCCAAGGCTGGTGATCTTCGGCGACACGCCGATTTCGCGCGCCATCGCCGCGCATGCCGACCTGGCCGGTTTGCGGGTGTTCGTTCCCGAAGGTGTCAAGGCGCCTATGCCCCTGGCCGAACGTTTCGACCCCGCCGCGACGGGCATACCGCCGCTCTCTTCCTGCGACTTTGTCGTCGTGGCGTCACAAGGCAAGGGTGACCTCGACGCATTGCGCGCGGCAGTCAATAGCCCCGCACACCGCATCTCGATGGTCGCCAGCCGCCGGAAGGCGGAGGTTCTGCAGAACAAACTGATCGCCGAAGGTCTGCCCGACCCCCGCGTGCGGCGGCTGAAATCGCCGGCGGGCCTCGATCTGAAGGGCGTCGACCCGCACGAGATCGCGCTCTCGGTGATCGCCGAAATCGTGCTCTGGCGCAACATGGACAACGCCGGGCAGTCATACCGGCGGCTTGGCGACGAGAGGCTGGCCTGATCCGCGAAAAGTAAAGGCGCTCCGGCCGTCGGCACCCCGTGCCTATCTGGGACGCTTTACGGATCGCGGCTCATGCGCCGATGAGACAGGTATCCTGATCGAAAATCCGGCAGCGCCGCCGATGCAAACACCGGAACGGCGTTACAGGCGCCTCGACCCGCCCCGCGCGGCCAAAGTCAAAACGGGCGCCCAATGCGGGCGCCCGTTTCGAATCTGTCCGACGAACCCGGTCCTAATGGGTCGTGGTCACCCCCGCAGCATCGTCCGTCGGAGACAACGACGCCTTCGCCGCGGCGGCCTCTTCCTCGGCCTCCTCGTCCCAATCGACCGGCTCGGGAGCACGCACCAGCGCGTGGGCCAGCACCTCGCGCACCGTCGCCACGGGGATGATCGTCAGCCCGTCCTTGACGTTGTCGGGGATCTCGGCGAGGTCCTTTTCGTTCTCCTCCGGGATCAGCACCGTGGTGATGCCGCCGCGCAATGCCGCCAGAAGCTTTTCCTTCAGGCCGCCGATCGGCAGCACATGCCCGCGCAACGTCACCTCGCCGGTCATGGCGATATCCTTGCGCACCGGGATCTGCGTCAGCACCGACACGATGGATGTCACCATCGCGATCCCCGCCGACGGCCCGTCCTTGGGCGTGGCGCCCTCGGGGACGTGCACGTGGATGTCCATCCGGTCGAACCGCGGCGGCTTGACCCCGATCGACGGAGCGATGGCCCGCACATAGGACGATGCGGCGTCGATGGATTCCTTCATCACGTCGCCCAGCTTGCCGGTGGTCTTCATCCGGCCCTTGCCCGGCAGTCGCAGCGCCTCGATGGACAACAGATCGCCGCCGACGCTGGTCCAGGCCAGCCCGGTGACGACACCGACCTGATCCTCTTTCTCGGCCAGGCCATAGCGGTGCTTTTTCACGCCCAGGAAATCGCCCAGATTCTCGGCCGTCACCTCGACGCGGTCGACCTCTTTCTTGATCAGCTTGGTCACCGCCTTGCGCGCCAGCTTGGCGATTTCGCGCTCCAGGTTCCGCACACCCGCCTCACGGGTGTAGTAGCGGATGATCCCCTGCAGCCCGTCGTCGGTCAGCACGAACTCGTCCTTCTTCAGTCCGTGGTTCTTGATCTGCTTGGCGATCAGGTGCTGCTTAGCGATCTCGGTCTTTTCGTCCTCGGTGTAGCCGGCCAGCGGAATGATCTCCATCCGGTCCAGCAGAGGCCCGGGCATGTTGTAGCTGTTGGCCGTGGTCAGGAACATCACGTTCGACAGGTCGTATTCGACCTCCATGTAATGGTCGGTGAAGGTCGAGTTCTGTTCCGGATCCAGCACCTCCAGCATCGCCGAGGCCGGGTCGCCGCGGAAATCCTGGCCCATCTTGTCGATTTCATCGAGCAGGATCAGCGGGTTGGTGGTCTTTGCCTTCTTCATAGCCTGGATGATCTTGCCCGGCATCGAGCCGATATAGGTCCGCCGGTGGCCGCGGATCTCGGATTCGTCGCGCACCCCGCCCAGCGAGATGCGGATGAACTCGCGCCCGGTCGCCCGTGCGACCGACTTGCCCAGCGAGGTCTTGCCCACGCCCGGCGGGCCGACAAGGCACATGATCGGGCCTTTCAGCTTTTTCGACCGCTGTTGCACCGCCAGATACTCGACGATCCGTTCCTTGACCTTTTCCAGGCCATAGTGGTCATCGTCCAGCACCTTCTGTGCCCGGTGCAGGTCTTTCTTGACGCGTGACTTCACGCCCCAGGGGATCGACAGCATCCAGTCGAGATAGTTCCGGACCACCGTGGCCTCGGCCGACATCGGCGACATCGACTTCAGCTTCTTCAGCTCGCCCTCAGCCTTTTCGCGGGCCTCTTTCGACAGCTTGGTCGCCTCGATCTTCTCTTCCAGCTCGGCGACCTCGTTGCCGCCGTCCTCGCCGTCGCCCAGCTCTTTCTGAATGGCCTTCATCTGCTCATTCAGATAATATTCGCGCTGGGTGCGCTCCATTTGCGATTTCACGCGGGTCTTGATCTTTTTCTCGACCTGCAGAACCGACATCTCGCCCTGCATCAGGCCATAGATCTTCTCAAGCCGCGCGGTCACCGACAGCGTCTCCAGAAGATCCTGCTTCTGGTCCACCTCGACGCCAAGATGCCCGGCCACCAGATCCGCGAGCTTCTCGGGCTCGCGCGTCTCGGCCACGGCGCCAAGCGCCTCTTCGGGGATGTTCTTCTTGATCTTCGCGTAACGCTCGAAATCCTCGCTGACGGATTTCACCAGCGCCGCCATGGTCTCTGCGTCGCCCGGTTCTTCCTCCAGGATCTCCGCATGCGCCTCGAAGAACTGGTCGTTGTCCAGGTAATCGGTGATCCGCACCCGCGACCGGCCCTCGACCAGCACCTTGACGGTGCCGTCGGGCAGTTTCAGCAGCTGCAGAACATTGGCCAGCACGCCGACCTGGAAAATGCCCTCGGGCGCGGGGTCGTCGACACCGGGGTCGATCTGGCTCGACAGCAGGATTTGCTTGTCGTCCTGCATCACCTCTTCCAGCGCGCGCACGGATTTTTCGCGCCCGACGAAGAGCGGCACGATCATGTGGGGAAACACCACGATATCGCGCAACGGCAGAACGGGATAGGATTGAATGAGGTGCTCTTGCATGCTCTTTCCTTGGTTTTGGCAGACGGCGCTGGCCCCGGTGATCCGGCAGCCTTCGGCCTTCTCCGATCTTGGCCTCAACAGTTGGGGGCTTTGCCCCTCTCTTTCAACTAGGCCCGTTAAGGCTGGGTTACAGTCTGCCCTGTGCGGCGGCGGCTCGCAAGGCGTCATCCGCGCGATATGACGGAAAACCTCTGCTCGGTTCGCACATCGGCATCGGGGCTTGTGCCGGCGCCGCGAAGCGGTAGGCTGACACCGAAAATTTATTGATTTCAACCGAAGGATGATCGCTTTGAAGGGCAACCGCCGTCTTCCCCCGCTCGATCAGCTGTTGGCCGACCATAAGCTTGAGACCGCCGCACCGCCCCGGGACTCGCTGTTCTGGGAGATGTGGCGACGCTGGCAACCGATTGCCGAGGCGACCCTGGCCCTGCCCTATCTGCAGGGAATCGACACCGGTTTGCTGAACCCCGACGCCTATGGCGGCTACAACGTGGCCGACGCCTATTACTGTTTCGAAGGGGCGAAAGACTATGCCGTGGCGGCCGCCCGCGCGCCCGCCGGAACCCCGCTGCAGGCGTTCGTCGAACACAAGCTGAAAGGCTACCAGGACTACAACGCCACCTTTCCCGACACCTGGCATGTCGCCTCGGCCAGGGACGTCACCCCGCCACAGATCACCCGGCACTATGCCGCCTTCGAGGGGCAGGTCGTCCGCACGCTCGATCCGGTCTACAGCCTCGTGGTGATGCTGCCTTGCGAATATCTCTGGGCCTGGCTGGCCGAGCAGATGGGTACGCCAGCCCGCACCAATGTCTACGGCGGCTGGATCACCGGCAATGCCGATCCCGACGGCTCCTATGCCATGGGCAACGTGCTGCAGGCCTATTCGGCGGCGCATCCCGGCGCGGTCGACCCGCGGCTGGCGGCGGCGATCTACGGCTGCGCGACCTATTTCGAATACGCCAATTTCGCAGCCGCCACGGGCACCCAGGTCCGGACGTCGCAAAGCTTCGGCCTTGATCCCGCGCAACTGCCGTTCCCAATGGAAATCTGAACCGGGCGATCTGCCGCTCGCAACCGGTTCGCGATAGCTTGTGGGTGTCTGACAAGGTCGCCTTTTGGCCTGAAGCGGACGTTGCCCACCTAGCGAAGAGCCGGGCCATCGCCGACCCGCGGGGAGGCGACCCGGACTTATGGACGGCTCGATTTATCCCAGCAAAGTCCG
>JASJDP010000015.1 GCA_030065095.1 Rhodobacter sp. | reverse complement strand
CGAGCCAGGATTTCGCGACGCACTATGCCTGGCTGCCCACGAACCGCTACGGGATCGAATGCCTCGCAGGGCTCGACCAGGTGCCCGCCGCGGGCGCGACGCTGGTGGTGGGTGCGCCGAAGGTGGCGCGCGGCACCGGCGTCGCGCCCGCGGCGGGCACCTGGTCGAGCCCTGCGAGGCATTCGATCCCGTAGCGGTTCGTGGGCAGCCAGGCATAGTGCGTCGCGAAATCCTGGCTCGCCCCGTGATCGAGCGACAGCGTATCGACCGCAATCGAGACCGCACCGGTCTCTTCCATCAGCATCTGCGCGGCCTCCACATGGAAGCCCGGATAATGCTGCACGCCGGCATCGTCGGCATTGCGGAACTCGGGCCCGGACGCCTTGGCGGACCAACCCGAATGCATCGCCACGCAGGCGCCGTCGGGGATCTCGCCGTTCGCGGCGATCCAGGCCGCCAGATCGTCCGGCGTGACCATCGTGTCCGCATCCCCGGCCGCACGCTCGGCGATATCGACCACGCAAAGCGGGCAGACGAGGTTCGCCAGCGGGATTTCGTTCACGGCCTGCCCGTCGGCCGAGAAATGCAGCGGCGCATCGATATGCGTCCCCGCATGCTCGTTCGCCGTCAGGCTATACAGGTTGAACCCGTCCTTCGCGAAATCGAAGACCTTTTCATAGGTAACGCCCGGCGCACCGCCCCATGTCGGAAAATCCTCGCTGAACGTGTGGGTCATATCCACGACCCCGCCATGCCCGCCCGCAAGCGCCGGCGGCGCCGAGGCCAAGCCGCCGGCCGCTGCCACCGCGCCGGCCGCCGCCGAGGCACGGAAAAAATCGCGCCGGCTCAACATCCGGTCCTTCACCGATTTCATCACGCAAATATCGCACATCTCTCAGTCCTCCCGTGTTGCGATGCCCGCTCTCAAAGCCCGCCCATGACCTGCTGATTGAAGCCGAAGACCCGCCGCGCCCCGCCATAGGGAACCAGCGTCACCTCGCGCGTCTGGCCCGGTTCGAACCGAACCGCAGTGCCCGCGGCGATGTCCAGCCGCATGCCCCGCGCCGCCGCGCGATCGAAGGACAGCGCCGCATTGGTCTCGGCGAAATGATAGTGGCTGCCCACCTGCACCGGCCGGTCGCCGGTATTCGCAACCGTCAGCGTCACCGCCTGCCGTCCTTCGTTCAGAACGATCTCGCCCGCGGCCGTCATCACCTCGCCTGGTCTCATCGCCTCACTCTCCCCCGCCGTTGCGGTACCGGTCGATCACCCGCGGCCCGAACACCCCGATCGCCGCCCCCACCGCCAGCGCCAGCGCGCTGCCGTCGCCGAAGAGCCACGCCAGGATCGCCGCCGCGACCAGACAGACGGAAAACGAAAACAACCGCAGCTCCATCGCGCTGATCGGAACCTCTGCCAGCATCATGGCCTCCATCGCCTTTTTTACATGCGGCTCGGCATATTGTGCGCCCAGCCCCGCAAGGATCCCCAGGATCACCGTTCCCAGCATCAAGAGCCCTCCCTTTCTACGACTCGCATCCTATCACGCTTCACCGGATCGGATGATGCACCGTCACCAGCTTCGTGCCATCGGGAAAGGTCGCCTCGACCTGCACGTCGTGGATCATCTCAGGCACGCCCGCCATACACTGCCCGGCCGTCACCACGTGGGCGCCCGCCTCCATCAGATCGGCGACCGACCGCCCGTCCCGCGCCCCCTCGACCACGTAGTCGGTGATCAGGGCGATCGCCTCGGGGTGGTTCAGCTTCACCCCCCGCTCCAGCCGCCCCCGCGCCACCATCGCCGCCAAGCTTACCAGCAGCTTGTCCTTCTCTCTCGGCGTCAGGTTCATAACCCCTCCCTCAGATCTGCCACACCCGCGGCAGCGGTCCCGGCCGCAGCACCGCCAGCACCCGCGCCACATAACGCTTCAGCTCGAACGCATCGCCGGCCAGCGCGCGGACCACGCATTTGCCGTCCCAGCCGCTCGCCGCCGCCTGGACGACCCCGGGCGCCACGTCGCGTACGCGCCCGGCCGCACCCTCGGCCCCCGGTGCCACCAACGCCACCGTCGCCAGCGCCCGCGCCCCGCCCAGCACCGCCGCGCCGTCGCGCCGGGCCAGGACGGCACCGTCGATCCGCAACGGCTCGATCATCACCGGCACGCCGTCGCGCGTCACCATACGCCGGTCGAAGAAATCCAGCGTTTCCACCCGTTCGCCCATGGCACTGCGCCCGAGCACGACGATCTCGCTCCACAGCAACCGCGCATCGCCCGCCAGGGCGATCTCGGTCCGCCGCCGCAGCCCCGACCGGTCGAACAGGATCGTCTCCTGCGGCAGCCAGTCCAGCGCACCACCGGTACCCACGGTCAGCGCCACCTCCATCCCGGCCACACCGCCGGCCGAGGCATAGGCCCGCTCGGCCGTCTGGGTCGTCGCCACCGCCGCCGCCCCCGGCCCGACATCCAGCCCGAACCGGAACCGGTCGCCGCCGGTCAGACCGCCTGCCGTGTTGAGAAACACCACCTCGGGCGCCGCCCCGTGCACACGCGGCAGAAACGCCTTGGCCGAGCCCGCCTGATGCAACCGGTCGAGCCGTGTCCGCCCGCCCGTCAGCGACAGCGCCACGGATGCGCGGCCGCGGGCGCGTTGCAGGATGGGTGCGGGGTCGGCGTCATACATGCGCGCTCAGACTAGCGGCGCAGGCGCAGCCTCGGCAATCGGCATCCGCATTCCCGCCCGCAACATGCCGCCTGCAAGGGGAAGGCTGCCCAAAACTTGGGCACTATCATGCCCGCAGGATTGCCCATGGCACGCCGCCGCCCGAATATGCTAGCGGGATCACCATGACCGATACGCTCACCATCCGCCGCCCCGACGACTGGCACCTGCACCTGCGCGACGGCGCCGTCCTGCAGGCCGTCCTGCCGGAAACCGCCCGCCATTTCGCCCGGGCCATCGTCATGCCGAATCTCGTGCCGCCCGTCGTGACGGGCGCCGAGGCGGCGGCCTATCGCGACCGCATCCGCGCCGCCCTGCCCGCCGGCATGGCGTTCGAGCCGCTGATGACGCTCTATCTGACCGAAGAGACCGATCCGGCGGACGTCGCTGCCGCCTATGCCGGCGGACTGGTCAAGGCGGTCAAACTCTACCCCGCAGGCGCCACAACCAACTCTGCCTCGGGCGTGCGCGACTTCGACCGCGTCCGCGCCGTGCTGGAAAGGATGGCCGACATCGCCCTGCCGCTCTGCGTCCATGGCGAGGTCACCGACCCGGAGATCGACATCTTCGACCGCGAAGCCGTCTTCATCGAGACGGTGCTCGACCCGATCCGCCGCGCCACCCCCGGCCTGCGCGTGGTGATGGAACATATCACCACCCGGGACGGCATCGACTACGTCGCGTCCCAGGGCGACGACATGGGCGGCACGATTACCACCCACCACCTGGTGATCAACCGCAACCATATCCTCGTCGGCGGCATCAGGCCGCATTACTACTGCCTGCCGGTGGCCAAACGCGAGGAGCACCGCCTTGCCCTGCGCAAGGCGGCCACCGGTGGCGATCCGCATTTCTTCCTCGGGACCGACAGCGCCCCGCATCTCGATGCGCTTAAGGAACATGCCTGCGGCTGCGCCGGCTGTTTCACAGCCACGAATACGATGTCGGTGCTCGCCGAGGTCTTCGAACAGGACGACGCCCTCGACCGGCTCGAGGGCTTCGTCTCGCTCCATGGCCCCGCCTTCTACGGCCTGCCGCCGAACGACGGGACGATCACGCTGAGCAAAGGCGCGCCCGTCACCTACCCGGCCAAGATCGCCACCGCCGACGGCCCCGTCACCGTCTTCGACCCCGGCTTCCCGCTGCACTGGCAGGTAAGCCAATGACCCGCAAATTCCTTCGAAGGAATTCGCCAGGAGTTTCCGATAGCTTTCGGTGCCGCCCAGGAGCCCGCGCATGATCCCCTCTGCCTTTCCCGCCAAAGACGACATTGCCCGGCTGTCCGCCCGGATGCTGCTGGAAGTCGGCGCGGTGCATTTCAACGCGCGCGAGCCTTACATCTACGCCTCCGGCCTGCCGGGCCCGACCTATATCGACTGCCGCAAGCTCATTTCGTTTCCCCGAATCCGCTCGACGCTGATGGATTTCCTCGCCGTCACGGTCATGCGCGAGGCCGGGTTCGAGGCCTTCGACAATATCGCCGGCGGCGAGACCGCGGGCATCCCCTTTGCGGCGCTCGTGGCGGAACGGCTGGCCCTGCCGATGACCTATGTGCGCAAGAAACCCAAGGGTTACGGCCGCAACGCCCGCATCGAGGGCGTCATGACCGAAGGCCAGAGGGTTCTGTTGGTCGAGGACCTCACGACCGACGGCGGTTCGAAACTCAGCTTCGTCGACGCAATCCGCGACACCGGCGCCACCTGCGGGCATACGGCAGTGATCTTTTATTACGGCATCTTCCCCGAGACCGAAAAAACGCTGGGCGATCATGGTGTCGCCCTGCACCATCTCTGCACCTGGTGGGACGTGCTCGCCGAGGCCCGGGCTCAGGCCGTGTTCGACGCCGGGACACTCACCGAGGTCGAGGCTTTCCTGACCGCCCCGCGCGCCTGGCAAGAGGCCCACAAGGCAGGCTGATCCCGGCGCGACCCGGCACAGCGCAAAGACCTCGGCCGCCCCCGGGGACGAGTTTTCGCCGAAAACTCGTGCCGCCCTCAGCCTGCCGCCGGCAGGCCCGGCCGCATGCCGATCACGGCGCATCCCAACGTCACCTGCAGGGCCGCGGTCAGGTCGTCCACCGTCTCTGCCGAGACATACAGCCCCCCCGTCTTCTCGGCCAGGCATTCGGCCACCGCGACCGTTTCGCGGTGCCCGGCCCCCTCGCCCGATTCCCAGTCGAAATAATCCGGCCGGACCCGGAAACCGATCACATGCACCGTCAGACCGGCGGCCTCTGCCGCCAGGTCCGACGCCAACCGGCAGGGTGTCCCTCCGCAAGTCTCCTTGCCGTCCGTCACCAGCACCACCACCCCCGCCCGGGTCCGGAACTCCAGCACCTCGGCCGCCCGGGCCACCGCCTCGGTCAGCGGCGTCGTCCCCTCAGGCGCCAGCCCTTCGACCGTCGCGATGATCGCCCCCGCCGCATCCGGTCTCGGTGGAAAATGCAGCGCGATATTCGAACAGGCTTCGCCGCGCCCGGGCCCGTACACGATCAACCCCAGGCGGCGCAGCGGCGCCACATGGGGCATCGAGCGCCGCACCGCCTCGCGCGCATCGAAAATCCGCGGCGAGCCGAGGGCGTTGAAGCCCATCTCGGCCATCGAGCCCGACCCGTCGAACACCAGCATCGCGTCGGTCGTGCACCCTGCCTGCGCCAGCACCGGCCCCACCGGCTGCGCCGCAAGACTGCCGGCCGCCAAAACCGGCATCAGCTTGGAAAATATCGACATCGGGCCATGCTCTCCGGTTGACCTGATCCAGACTGACACGGCAGGCCGGCGTCTGTCCATCGCGGCGCGCGCCCCGCACCGTCCGCCCGCGGACGATTCGATCCGCGGTACAATCACGCGCCAGACGCAACGATCCGAGCATTGCGGCGAATCGCAAAGTCAGCCAATATATGCCAAGCTCGCTGATATCGACCACAAAACCTGGGGCGGGCAGCGAGCAGCGTGACTATACATGCAATATGCACCGACTTATTCAAGGCACGATCCACAGACCTTTCCAGATACCAAAATGCGCGCGGATAGAGTAGCCGTACCGGCCATAACAGGGGACCGGGAATGAACGAGATCGCTGCAATTCAGCCCGGCGCGCAAAGCGCCGGGACAGAAGACACGATGCCGCACAGCATCGAAGCCGAACAACAGCTTCTGGGCGCGATCCTGACCAACAACGATACCTACGACCGGATCTCGGCCCTTGTCGGCCCGCAGCATTTCTATGACCCCGTGCACGCCCGCATCTTCGAGGTCGCCGCCGCCCGGATCGCCAAGAACGCCCTTGCCTCGCCAGTCACGCTCAAAGCCTTCCTCGAGGATGACGAGGGGCTGAAAGAGCTGGGCGGCCCGGCCTATCTCGCCCGTCTCGCCGGCGCCGCCATCAGCAGCTTTGCGGCCCGCGACTACGCCCAGATGATCTATGACCTCGCGATCCGGCGCGAGCTGATCCGCCTTGGCCAGGACATCTCGACCAAGGCCGCCAAGGTCGAGGTGACGAGCGAGCCGAAGGAGCAGATCGTCGAGGCCGAACAGGCGCTTTACAAGCTCGGCGAACAGGGACAGGCCGACAGCGGATTTCAGTCCTTCCTCAAGGCCGTCACCGACGCGGTCAACGTCGCCAATGCCGCCTATCAGCGGGACGGCGGCCTTGCCGGTCTCGCCTCGGATCTTACCGATCTCGACAAAAAGCTCGGGGGGTTGCACCGCTCGGACCTTCTGATCCTCGCGGGGCGCCCGTCGATGGGCAAGACCTCGCTGGCCACCAACATCGCCTTCAACATCGCGCGCCGCTACAAGCGCGGGCAGCTGCCTGACGGGTCCGACGGCGCTGTCGACGGCGGCGTCGTCGGCTTTTTCAGCCTCGAGATGAGCGCCGAACAGCTCGCGGCTCGAATCCTGTCCGAGGCCAGCGAAGTTCCCAGCGAGCAGATCCGCCGCGGCGACATGACCGAGACCGAATTCCGCCGCTTCGTCGAGGCCGCCAAGACGCTCGAGGCCTGCCCGCTTTATATCGACGACACGCCCGCGCTGCCGATCAGCCAGCTGGCGGCCCGGGCGCGGCGGCTGAAGCGCACCCATGGGCTGGACGCGCTTTTCGTCGACTACCTGCAGCTTGTCCGGCCGGCCAGCGCCAAGGACAGCCGGGTCAACGAAGTCTCTGAAATCACGCAAGGTTTGAAGGCCATCGCCAAGGAGCTCGATATTCCGGTGGTGGCGCTCAGCCAGCTTTCCCGCCAGGTGGAACAGCGCGAAGACAAGCGCCCGCAACTGGCCGACCTGCGGGAATCAGGTTCCATCGAGCAGGACGCCGATGTCGTGATGTTCGTCTTCCGCGAGGAATACTACAAGGAACGCGAGAAGCCGGGCGACCACGATCTCGAGGCCATGGCGAAGTGGCAGGAGGATATGGAAAAGCTCCACGGCCGCGCCGAATTGATCATCGGCAAACAGCGCCATGGCCCCATCGGTACGGTGGATCTGGCCTTCGAGGGCCGGTTCACGCGGTTTTCGAACCTCGTCAAACCCTGGCAGCAGAATATTGCCAGCGACGACTTTTAGGGTCACTCCCGGCCGGTGGTCCTCCCCCACCGGTGAAGGCGCGCTTTGAAGACAGGACGGGGTCTTCAAGGCGCGCCGCGGCCGATGCCGAAGATCCGCCCGGGACAGCGATGGCGCGGCTTGATGTTCGAAGGGTGGCGGCAGAAAGACGCCGGAACCCGCGACAAAACCGTTCCGGCGCGGATCGTGGCTTAGCCGGTCTTGTCGGGCCGGTTCGCCATGTAGTCCATCAGCGCCGCCTGCGCCGCAGCGTCCAAGTCCGCGCGACGCAAGACCGTCGTGTGGATGGAAAACACGATCTCACCCGTCGCAGGCAGGCGGAACAGGCATTGCCGCTCGGTCCGGACAAAGGGCGCCTCGCCGTCCGGCCGGTCCCGCCGGTCGTGCAGGCTGCGCGGTTGAAAGAGGCTGGCGTCCTCGTAAAACAGGCAATTGGCCCGCCAGATCGGGCGCCCCAGCTGGATGCCGTCGAACAGCCGCTGGACCCGGCGCGCGATGTTGGCGTCATAGGACGGGATCGGATCGTGGATCGCCGTCAGCGGATGGCCCAGCTTTTCCGCCAGGGTCCAGCTGGCCGGAAAGCACAGGATCGCCCCGGTCAGCACA
Source organism: Rhodobacter sp. (assembly GCA_030065095.1). Lineage (GTDB taxonomy): Bacteria > Pseudomonadota > Alphaproteobacteria > Rhodobacterales > Rhodobacteraceae > JASJCA01. Next base: position 116,857 of record JASJDP010000015.1, on the reverse strand, counting down.
TGTTCGTCGCCCTGTTTCTGCAGAATGCAGATATCGTCCTGAATGAGCCGCCCAAGGGTGATCAGGGGCCGCGACCGGTCAATCGCGACATCGGCCCCGTCTGGCCGGCGAACCGTGTCGCCGACAACCTCGAAGCCATCGCGATGCGCCAGGATCTGCAGAACCAGGTCCAGCACCTCTTTCGCCGCCGTCTCGGCTCCGGGGAGCAGAGCATGTACCTGCTTCTCCTGCGTGGCGATCAGACGGTCGCGCAAGGCCATTTGCGCGGCAAAGGCGTCGTCGAACCGCAGCCAGTCGTCGCCGTCGACCGGCCCCGTTCCCGGCAACCGCCGTGCGGCCGGCGTGTCCCAGGGGGCATCCACCAGTCCGGATTGCAGGATCGGCTCCGGCTGCAGTTTCGCCATGCTCACACACCCTTCAGAAAGGCGGAGTAGTGCATCTGTCCGAACCCGCACAGCGCCCGTTCCACAGGCCCCCACAGCGAGGCAAAGGCGATCGGATCCATCCCCGCCCGGGTGCGGATGGCGGCTAGGTCGGTCCTGCCGTCGATCAGCGCGATCAGCCCCGCCGCCGCCCTGGGCAGCTTCAGCGTTTCCTTCGTTCCGCCGACGGTCACGGTGATCGCCCCCTTCTGCTGCACCGCCTGCGCCAGCCGCCGGGGATCGGCCCCCTTGAGATGCGGAATCGCCTGCGGCTTGCCCATCGGTGGCGCGATACGCGCGCCCGCCGGCACCGCATAGGCAATATGCAACTTGATCGTCCCGCGCAAATTCTCGGCCAGCGCCATTGCGTCGCCCTCGGACAGCCCCGCCGGAAGACCCACATCCGCCGGCAACAGCCGCGCCGGATCATAGACCGCCGGCTCGGGCACGCCGGCAAGCTCCAGCCCGGCGGACTTCAATGCGTCAAGCAGCTCGCCGATCGAAAACGCCCGGTCCGACGAATGCAGCAGCAGGTCGTAAAACCCCGCATCGCTCGCCTCGTGGTCCACCAGGTGCGGATTGCGCCTAAACGGGTGCCCCCCGGGCACGCGGTCGAACACGGCCTTGGCGGCCGCAAGCCGTGCCTCTGGCGTCATACCGCCCAACAGGGCCGAAAATGCCGCCTGCAGCGGATAAACCCCCGCCCGCCCCAACGGTGCATAGACCATCAATCCGATGCCGCCGCCCGGCGCAAGTGCGCCCGCCAGCGCATCGAACCCGGCCTGCGGATCGGGCAGATGATGCAGCACGCCGCAGCAGTCGACATAGTCGAACGGTCCGAACACCCCGGCATCGAGCAGACTGCCCGTCTCGAACCGGATGCCCGTCAGAGCCCTGACCTCGGCCCGCGCCTCGGCCACCGCGCGCGCCGCAGAGGACAGATCGACATAGGTGATCTCGGCCGGGCGCCCGGCCTGCGCCATCGTCTGCGCGATCTGGATCAACCCGTCACCGGTGCCGCCCCCGGCGACCAGCACACGCAGGGGTTGCGCCCAGTCCCGGGCCCCGCCCCAAAGCCAGTGATCCATTTCCTGCGGCCAGGACGGAGACCCGGTGATCAGCCGCCGCCGCTCGTCCTCGGGATCCCGCTCGGGATAGGGAAAGGCCTCGTACTGGGCCCGCATCTCGTCCATCGCCGCCCCCCAATTCAAAACCGACACCCCATGGCCGGTTTCAAGCCTGACACAGACGTTCCCAGCCGTACCATTCCCGCCAAGCCGAAGGAAAGCCGATGAACCGCCATCACCGCGACACCCGCAAGATCGACCCAACCCGAGGCCCCATGCTGGGCGACGGCACCCCCAACGACGCCGACCGGGTCGAGATCGGGCCGACCGAACTGGCCTTTCGCGAGTGGGAGGCCGCCGGGCTCGAGCTTCCCGATCTTCCCGCCATGCGCGACTACCGCTGGCGCCGCCTCGTCGACGCGATCCAAAGGCGCGACTACGGCGGCCTGATCGTCACCGATCCGCTCAACATCCGCTACGCCACCGACTCGACCAACATGCAGCTGTGGAACACCCACAACCCGTTCCGCGCGCTGTTGATCTGTGCCGACGGCTACATGGTGATCTGGGACTACAAGAACGGCATGTTCCTGTCGAAGTTCAATCCGATCGTCCGCGAACAGCGCACCGGCGCCGACCTGTTTTACTTCGACCGCGGCGACAAGGCCGATGCCGCCGCCGACGTCTGGGCCGGCCAGGTTCGCGACCTGATCCGCGAACACGGGGGGAACAATCCGCGCATCGCCGTCGACAAGATCATGTTCCACGGGCTCAAGGCGCTCGAGGCCCATGGCTTCGAAGTCTTCGAGGGCGAGGAACTGACCGAGAAGGCCCGCGCGATCAAGGGCCCGGACGAGATCAAGGCGATGCGCTGTGCCTCGAACGCCTGCGAAGCCGCGTGCCGGGCCATGGAAGACTACGCCCGCGCATTCGGCCCCACGGGGCAGGTCAGCGAAAACGACGTCTGGGCCGTGCTGCACGCCGAAAACATCCGGCGCGGCGGCGAATGGATCGAGACGCGCCTGCTCACGTCGGGGCCCCGCACCAATCCCTGGTTCCAGGAATGCGGGCCCCGCAAGCTGCAGAACAACGAAATCCTGGCGTTTGACACCGATCTTGTCGGGTCCTACGGCATCTGCGTCGACATCTCGCGCACTTGGTGGATCGGCGACCGTCCGCCCCGGCCCGACATGGTCTATGCCATGCAGCATTCGGTCGAGCACATCCAGACCAACATGGAGATGCTGAAACCGGGTGTGAGCTTTCGCGACCTGACCTTCAACGGACACAAGCTGGACCCGATCATGCAGAAGCAGAAATACGGCTGCATGATGCACGGTGTCGGCCTGTGCGACGAGTGGCCCTTGATCGCCTATCCCGACAAATGGGTCGAGGGCGCGTTCGACTATGAGGTTCAGGCGGGCATGGTCTTCTGCGTCGAGGTCCTGGCCTCGCCGGAGGGGGGAGATTTCTCGATCAAGCTCGAAGACCAGGTACTGGTGACCGAGGACGGATACGAGAACCTGACGCAGTATCCGTTCGATGCGGCGCTGATGGGTCCGACATAAGGCCGCCAGCCCGTCCGGGGTCACCCGCATTGCCATCCGCGATGGGCATGCCGAGACCGTAAGGCAGGTCCATACATCCCGTCTTCAGGGTTGCGGAATCCCGCGGCCCGGCTACATTTCGCCAAGTTTGAAAAACGGCATAGATTTTGCGGGGGCGATAGATGCCGACGACCTTCAATTTCAACGGCAACGGCCCGTTTACGACGTTCACGATCGCTGCGGGGAGCACACCTCCGCAAACGGGCACAATCTCGCCAAGCTCGAATGCCGTCAACTTCACCTTCAGCGTCAGCGCCCAGGCGACCGGTGGAACCGGGGCTGCCACGATCGAAGCGGCACACACATCCAACGTGCTTTTGGCACGGGGGATCGAAGCCACGGGCGCCTCGCTCACCTATTCCGCGGCTTTCACCCTGCAGATTGATGCTCCGACAACGGGCGCGAGCTATCTGTTCTCGAATCCCGTTGTCAACGCCAGCCTCCTCGTATTTCTGTCGTTCGGCGGGCCGGTCAGTATCACCTTCCTCGACACCGCCGGTGCCACCGTGGCGGGCGGCGGTCCGATCAGTGGCGCCGGCACCTTCTCGGCACTGGGCGAAATCGAGAAGATCCGTTTCACGGCCTCGATGAGTCCGGCCGGGGCGGAACGGTTCGAATTGTCGATTGACCAGATCGTGGCCGATCTCAGCTGTTTTACGGCCGGCACGCATATCGCGACACCCGATGGGCCGCAAGCCGTCGAAACGCTGGTGCCCGGGGACAGGGTTATGACGGCGGACGGCCGGGAAACCGCGGTGCGGTGGCTGGGCGAACAGCGCGTCGATACCCGGCTGACCCATCCCGCCAAGGTCAACCCGATCTGCATTGCCGCTGGTGCGCTGGCCGACGGCGTCCCGTCCCGTGACCTCTGGCTCAGCGCCGATCACGCCGTCTGCATCGACGGGCTGCTGATCAACGCCGGCGCCCTGGTGAACAGCACGACGATCTACCAGGTCGCGCAAATGCCACTCAACGGTTTCACCTATTACCATGTCGAAACCGACGCGCATGAATTGCTGCTGGCCGAGAATACCCCGGCCGAGAGCTTTATCGACTACGCGGGCCGTGACGGGTTCATCAACGGTGAAGAGCACCCAGGCACCGCGTCGATCCCCGAGATGGGATTGCACCGGATCTCATCGGCCCGGCTGGTGCCTGACGCCCTCCGGTCCAGGCTGCACGCACGCGCCGGCCACCAACGCGCAGCGTGACGGGACCCCGGTCGACACCGTCGTCGGGGCGTTCGGAAGAACCGGCCGCAAGCGGCGCGCAGGCCCTCCCCGCCTTCAGACCCTGATCGAATGGACGAAGCTCTATCTGGTTTATCCCGGCGTCCGGTGATCTATCGATCTGCGGCCGTCAGAAACGTGCGCTGCAGGACAAGTCCTTCACCCGAGCAACAGGGCGACGCACGCCGCGGCATAGAGCGACCCGCCCTCTATTGTCGAGATTGTGCATGTTTTCAAAAATTTACGCTTGCGTCCCCACGGGGGGCACCTTTCAAGAGCCCGGTCCGCCGCCCCGAATTCACGGCAAACCCGCGCTCACGAAACCACCCGTGCCCTCACCTTGCCGTGACAGGACTGACATCGGGGTTGTGACCGGACGCCGCGGCGGCCAATTTGGCGGTGACACCGATTTGGGATCAGCCTGCCATGACCACCGAACGCATCACCTTCGCCGGCCATTCCGGTGGTCGGCTCGCCGCCCGGCTCGACCTGCCCGACGGCCCGCATCTGGGCACGGCGCTCTTCGCCCACTGCTTCACCTGCGGCAAGGACATCCCGGCCGCCCGACGAATCGCGGGACGGCTGGCGGCGATGGGATTTGCCGTGCTGCGGTTCGATTTCACCGGGCTGGGACATTCCGACGGCGAGTTCGAGAACACCTCGTTCACCTCGAACGTGGCCGATCTGACCGCCGCGGCGGACCACCTGGCCGGGCGCGGCATGGCACCGGGCCTGCTGATCGGACATTCCCTGGGCGGTGCTGCGGTGCTGCGCGCGGCGGGGACGATGGGCACCGTCAAGGCCGTGGTCACGATCGGGGCCCCGTTCGACCCGGGCCACGTGACGCATAATTTCTCCGATGCGCTTCCGGATATCATCGAAAAGGGCTCGGCCGAGGTGAACCTGGGCGGGCGCCCGTTCCGGATCGGGCGGGACTTTGTGAAGGATGTGCAGGAAGAGCGCCTGGCGCCCGCCATCGCCAAGCTGCAGCGGGCGCTGCTGGTGATGCATGCACCGCGCGATTCGATCGTTTCGATCGACAATGCCGCGAATATCTTCATGGCGGCGAAACATCCCAAAAGCTTCGTCACGCTCGACGGCGCCGACCATCTTGTGTCGAAACCCGCGGATGCCGAATACGCGGCCGAGGTGATATCCGCCTGGGCGACGCGCTATCTCGACATCCGGCCGCCGGCACCGCCGCCGGGGGCGCCTGAGGGGATCGTGCGGGTCAGCGAGGCCGATCCGGCAGGGTTCCTGCAAGACGTCAATCATGGCCCCATGCACCACACGGTGGCCGACGAACCGCTGGCCTATGGCGGCACCAACCGCGGCATGTCGCCCTATGGCTTCCTGTCGTCGGGGCTCGGGGCCTGCACGTCGATGACGATCCGCATGTACGCGCGCCGCAAGGGATGGGAATTGACCCATGTCAGCGTCGACGTCAGCCATGACAAGGTCCATGCCCAGGACGCCGAGGGCTCCACGGGGGCGCAGAAGATCGACAGCTTTCACCGGGCGATCACGCTGGAGGGCCACCTGGATGCGGAACAGCGGCAGCGCCTGCTGGAGATCGCGGACAAATGCCCGGTGCACCGGACGCTGGAATCAAGCTCGAAGATCACGACCGCCCTGGTCGATCCGGGGACCTGAGCGGATTGGCCTTCGAGTTCCCGGGCTCCGGGCGAGACCCGGCGGGAACGTCCGGCCAACCATCCGATGGCGTTCGGGCAAGCGGGAAAGCGCGATGCGTTTTGAGTGTGTCGTGTGGTCAATATCGGCCTGGAGCAGCCATTGGCAATCAGTCTTCTGGCGCGGAATCAAGGCCGAAGGCCGCCGCGCCATCGCCGACCCGCCCCGGTGGGGAGGCGATTTGCTGGCGGCTCATATCGGATTAAGGTCGTTCGGACTTTGCCGGGATAAATCGAGCCGTCCATAGGTCCGGGTCGCCTCCCCGCGGGTCGGCGTTGGCACGGCTTCGCTCTCAAAGACAACGTCCGCTCCAGGCCAGAACCCGCAGTACGCGTTTCCACCGGTATTCCTCCTGCCCCGGCAACGTCTTGAAATGGGTTTATGCGCGACGGGCTCTCGGAACGCGCAGAGCAATCGGGCCTGTCCGATACCAAAGCAGAACCCTCGCCGCCCGGCCTTCCGGCCGGCCGCGCAAGGCCGGCCGCTCGCGAAAAAGCCGCTAGCGGAGATGCGCCGCCGCCGCGATGGCGCCGTGGCCGGCGGCCTGCAGTACCAGAACGACAGGCGCGTCGCCCTCGACCGCGGTGGTCATTTCCAGCGGCTCGCTGCCGTTCCAGGTGGCGATCTGCCGCCACTCCTGCACGATGTTGTGATAGGTGATCGTCCGGCCCGCGTTCTCGCCGCGGCGGATTTCAACCGTGTCCTCGGGCCGGTAGCGCACCAGTTGCAGGACCATGTCGCCCGTGTCCTTGGACGCCGCAGCGGCGCGGACCGAGACAACGTCACCGTCGCGGCGGGCCGAAAACTCGACAGCGAAAGGACGGTCGCCGTGATCTTCGATCAGTTTGGCCAGTTCCATGGGCTTGTAGCCCACCACATGGTCACGCCCGCCGACGATCGTTTGCGGCGTATAAACCGTGCGGTGCCCCGCGGCATAGGCATAGGCCTTTTGCCGCTTGGTGAAGGCGGGCTGGGCAAAGCTGTCCTTCCAGCCGATATAATCCCAATAATCCACGTGCAGCGCCAGCGGGATCACGTCGTTGCGCTTGGTCAGTTCCGCCAAGAGCGCGTCGGCAGGCGGGCAGGACGAGCAGCCCTGGCTGGTGTAAAGCTCGACCACCACGGGATTTTCCTGAGCTTGCACCGCCGCGCCGAGGCCCATCAGCACCGTCAAGGCAGCCGTCAGAATGACGCGCATCTGTGATCCCCTTTGTTTCTCTCGCCCCATGCTAAGTACTCAACCCCGGTCCCACCGGCCAATCAAGGTTTAGCGAGCGCGCCGTAACAGGCGATGACTTCCAAGAGAGGATTGCACAACGGTGCACCATGGTATACAAACATTCCGAGCCCGAATCCGGCCCGTGCGCGGGTCCGGTCGGCATGCCATTCACCCGCCTCAACGCTCCGGAGGAGACCCGATGACCATCACCGTTGGACAGGATACATCCAAGACCCGCAAGACGCTTTCTGCCGGGGGCGCCTCTGTCGCCTATTATTCGATCCCCGCTGCCGAGGCTGCGGGACTGGGCGATTTTTCAAAGCTGCCAGCGGCGTTGAAGGTTGTCCTGGAAAACATGCTGCGATTCGAGGACGGCGGGCGCACCGTCAGCGTCGACGACATCAAGGCGTTTGCCGACTGGGCGAAACAGGGCGGCAAGAACCCGCGCGAGATCGCCTACCGACCGGCCCGCGTGCTGATGCAGGATTTCACCGGCGTTCCGGCGGTCGTGGACCTCGCGGCGATGCGCGACGGGATCGTGGCGCTGGGGGGGGATGCCGAAAAGATCAATCCGCTGAATCCGGTCGATCTGGTCATCGACCATTCGGTGATGATCGACGAGTTCGGCAACCCGCGGGCGTTCCAGATGAACGTGGACCGCGAATATGAGCGCAATCTGGAACGCTACACCTTCCTGAAATGGGGCCAGTCGGCGTTCGACAACTTCCGCGTCGTGCCGCCGGGCACCGGCATCTGCCATCAGGTGAACCTGGAATACCTGGCCCAGACCGTCTGGACCGACAAAGACCAGAACGGCGACGATGTCGCCTATCCGGACACGCTGGTCGGAACCGACAGCCACACGACCATGGTGAACGGCATGGCGGTTCTGGGCTGGGGCGTCGGCGGGATCGAGGCAGAGGCCGCGATGCTGGGCCAGCCGATCAGCATGCTGATCCCCGAGGTCGTCGGCTTCAAACTGACCGGAGAGTTGGTCGAGGGCACGACCGCCACCGACCTGGTGCTGAAGGTCGTGCAGATGCTGCGCGAAAAGGGCGTGGTCGGCAAATTCGTGGAATTCTACGGGCCGGGTCTCGACCACCTGCCGCTGGCCGACCGGGCGACCATCGGCAACATGGCCCCCGAATACGGCGCCACCTGCGGCTTTTTCCCGATCGACGACGAAACGCTGCGCTATATGCGCGTCTCGGGCCGCGACGAGGCGCGGATCGCGCTGGTCGAGGCCTATGCAAAGGAAAACGGCATGTGGCGCGGGTCGGAGTACGACCCGGTCTATACCGACACGCTGGAGTTGGACATGTCGACCATCGTGCCGGCGATTTCGGGGCCGAAACGGCCGCAGGATTTCGTCGCTTTGACCGACGCCAAGGCGGCGTTTTCGAAGGAAATGGCCGAGACCTTCAAGCGCCCGATAGACAAGGAGGTCGCCGTCGAGGGAGAGGACTATGCGATGTCCTCGGGCAAGGTGGTGATCGCCTCGATTACGTCCTGTACGAATACCTCCAACCCGTATGTGATGATCGGCGCGGGATTGGTGGCACGGAAAGCCAACGAACTGGGTCTGAACCGCAAGCCTTGGGTCAAGACCTCGCTTGCGCCGGGTTCGCAGGTCGTCAGCGAATATCTGGAAGCCGCCGATCTGCAGGACGATCTGGATGCGATCGGGTTCAACCTAGTCGGCTATGGCTGCACCACCTGCATCGGCAATTCGGGGCCGCTGCAGCCCGAGATCTCGCAGGCGATCAATGACGGCGATCTGGTCGCGACGGCGGTGCTGTCGGGCAACCGGAATTTCGAGGGCCGGATCAGCCCGGATGTACGCGCCAACTATCTTGCCTCGCCGCCGCTGGTGGTGGTCTACGCGCTGGCCGGCACGATGGATATCGACCTGACGTCCGAGCCTATCGGGCAGGACAAGGATGGCAACGACGTGTTCCTGAAGGATGTCTGGCCGTCGCAGAAAGAGATCGCGGATCTGGTCGAACGGACGGTGACGCGCGAAGCGTTCCAGAAGAAATACGCCGAGGTCTTTACCGGCGACGACAAATGGCGGTCGGTCGAGACCACCGACAGCCTGACCTATGACTGGCCGTCGACCAGCACATACGTGCAGAACCCGCCCTATTTCCAGGGCATGGGATCCGAGCCCGGGGTGATCACCAATGTCGAGGGCGCGCGGATCCTGGCGCTGTTGGGCGATATGATCACCACCGACCACATCAGCCCGGCGGGGTCGTTCAAGGACACCACGCCCGCGGGCCGGTACCTGGTGGACCGGCAGGTGGCGCCGCGCGAGTTCAACTCTTACGGATCGCGGCGGGGCAACCACGAGGTGATGATGCGCGGGACCTTCGCCAATATCCGGGTCAAGAACGAGATGCTTGACGGGGTCGAAGGCGGTTACACCAAGGGCCCCGACGGCACCCAGACGTCGATCTTCGACGCCTCGATGGCCTATCAGGAGGCCGGTGTGCCGTTGGTGGTGATCGCGGGCGAGCAATACGGGGCGGGGTCGAGCCGCGACTGGGCGGCGAAGGGAACGGCGCTTTTGGGCGTGAAGGCGGTGATCGCGGAGAGTTTTGAGCGGATCCACCGGTCGAACCTCGTCGGGATGGGCGTCATTCCGTTCGAATTCACCGGCGGGGACACGCGGAAATCGCTGGGCCTGACCGGGGACGAGATGGTGACGATCACCGGGCTCGAAGGCGACCTGGCGCCGCAGGCGCTGGTGCCGTGCGTGATCGCCTATACGGACGGGACGGTGAAGGAGATCGAGTTGAAGTGCCGGATCGATACCGAGGTCGAGATCGAATATGTCGAGAATGGCGGCGTGTTGCACTATGTGCTGAGAAACCTCGCGAAGGCGGCGTGACGCGGTTTGAAGCCCGGCGGCGCGATCGCTTGAGCCTCTGACGGGCCGGCGGTCTGCCCCCGCCGTGCCCGAAAGACATTCGGCATGGCGGGGGATTAGAAATGCGCGGCGCATTTAAGGACCTTCGCGGCAAGCATGAGCTGCGCCGGGGCCGGTCGGCCCCAAGAGCATCCGGCCCGTGCGGCCAGCAAGATTATGGGTGCGCATTGACCGAGGATGCGATTGCCGAAGACAGTCGTACACGGCTCGAACCGGTAATAAAAACAATGCTGTGACCGGTGTTGTTCAACGGGCACTTAAACATTTGGACGGTCTTCAAAGATTTTTCACTTTCACGCCGTAGATTTTTCACTTTCGCGCCGGAAAACAGAAACTCGCAAAATGCAACAATATCCGGGCGAATTCCGTTCCTGTACGTTGCAACCGGTAGACGGAGCCGTCTTTCTTGGTTACCGTTAGGCAGTTGTTGCGGCGAGAATGAATTTGCCTGGTCTCCAATGGATGGGCCGGGCATTTTTTGAACCGTACGCAGCACGACAAAAAAACGCGCCGCAGAAGCGGCCGAACATATTGAGGACAGAGCCAAATGCCAGCAGTTCCCTACGGATTCGGCGATGCCATCGGCAGCGACGGGACGACCACCAGCTACAACGGAACCACCGGAACCCTCACCACGTTGGCCTCGGATCCCGACGGCAACATCAATGTCGGCGACGAGGTCACCATTACCGGTTTTGACGCCGCCTCTTTGGCGGCCGGCGGCGTCAGTGACGGGACCGCCTTCTATCTTGGAGACGGCGTATTCAACGGTCACGTGGGCTATGTGTTCGGCGACGCGTCGACCATCGGCGCGAATACCGCGTTCTTCGTGGTCTTCGACGATATCATCTTCAACTCGGGGACCCTCAACGCGGTCCGGGACTATGCCAACGATACCAGCTCGCAGACCCTCGGCAGTGCGCTGGCCTGTTTCGCGGCCGGAACCCTGATCGCGACGGATACCGGCGAGACGGCGGTCGAGGCGCTGAAGATCGGCGACACCATCCTGACCGAGACCGGGAGCCTGGCAGCCGTGAAATGGGTCGGCCGTCAGACCGTGCACCAGCTCTTCTCCGGTCCGCACGCGCAGCCCGTCCGCATCCGCGCCGGAGCCCTTGGCGGCGGCCTGCCCCACAGCGACCTCACCGTCACAGCCGACCACGGCATGCTCGTCGACGGCCTCGTGATCAATGCCAGCGCTTTGGTGAACCACGACACCATCGATTTCGTGCCGGTATCGGAGCTTCCCGGCAAGGTCACCTACTACCATGTCGAAACCGAAAACCACGACGTGATCTTTGCCAATGGCGCGCCCGCGGAAACCTTCATCGACTATGCCGGGCGGCAGGCATTCACCAACTATCAGGAATATGTCGACCTCTATGGCGCCGAGCGGATCATCCCGGAAATGGACCGCCCGCGGATCTCGACGTGGCGGATGCTGCCGGACGCCATCAAGCAGCGTCTGGCGATCATCGAGGAGGACATCGACTGGGCCGCGCCGCTCTACGCGTAAAGCCAGGGGCCACCTCCGGCCGGGCAAGGCCCGCGCACAACTCGACCTTCGCAACCTATGCACGATTTGCTATACCTCGTGCATTGACACCAGGTGCGAGGATTTTGCCATGCGCGTTGCGACCTTCAACCTCTATCAGTTCCTGGAGCCCCCCGGTCATTGGTATGAGCGGCGGGACGACGGCAAGAACACCTACAGCACTGGCCAATGGACGGTCAAAAAGAACTGGATCACCGCCCAGCTTGCGGCGATGGATGCCGATGTCGTCGGGTTTCAAGAGGTGTTTTCCGCCGACGCGCTGAAGGATCTTGTCAACGCGGCGGGTTACCCGCATTTCGAAACCGTCGGCGCACCGATGCAGGACCCCGCGGATCCCGAGGTGTTCTTCAATCCGATCGTCGCCATCGCCTCGCGTCATCCGATATCGGACGTCGTTCCCCTGACGGTGGATGACGAACTGCGCGCCTTTCTGCCGGTTCAGGACGATTTCGATTTCTCGCGCCGGCCGATCTGTGCCACCGTCGTCACGCCGGATTTCGGCGATGTCAGCGTCTATGTGGTGCATCTGAAATCGAAACGGCCGCAGATGGACGACATCACCTATCCGGACGCGATGCCGTGGCGCGACCGGGTGCTGGACACGATGCGCAAGCTGTCGCGCGGCCATATCGCATCGCTCCTGCAGCGCGGGGCCGAGGCGGCGGCGGTCTATCTGCGGATCACGGAGACGCTGGAAGCCGACGAGACCCGGCCGGTGATCGTGCTGGGCGACCTGAACGACAAGCTCGATTCGGTCGTGCTGCAGTCGATCACGATGAGCGGGCGCATCTACGAACTGGGCGGCGTCAAAAAGGCGGACTGGCCGCCTGGTGTCGCCGGTCAATTCTATCGGTTCCGGCTGTCGGACGCGTTCAACATGGCGCCGAACGAAACGGGCGATCCGCGTCCGGGCACGCATATGTGGGACAGGCACTGGTCGACCCTGGACTACGTCCTTGTCTCGGACGTCTTCAGCCCGCGCTCGCCCAACACGATCGGCCAGGTGATCGACTTCGAGGTGCTGAACGACCATGTCGAAAACGACGGTGTCGGCAACAAGATGCAGAGCGATCACGGCCAGGTCGTGGTGGAATTGTCGACGACGACGCCGTCCTGACGCACCGGTGATGCAGGCCGGGCGGCGATTCTGCCGCGGCGGGCCGGTTGGTGACGGGTCCGGCGAACAATGGCACCGGATCGGCGCGGATTGTCTGTTGCCAGGTGCGCAGCAACCATCGCGGCGCGACACGGGATCCTTGGCAGATCAGGCGAAACCTGTGGCGACTCGGTAGGATTTTCTTTTTTCTTCACAGATAATTAACTAACTTCGCGTGACTCATTTAGAAATCTCTGGCGCCAAGGCGCCCGGCTGTGACGGGCGGAAGGCCCTCGTCACGTGGCGGAAAGATGGCTAAATTGAGGCGTCGTTATTGGGGGGCCGATGACATGAGTGGACGTATGAGAGACATTGCACGCCGATATGCCGTGACCATGCCGATCGCCGAAACCGGGTTCTTCCTGGCGATGATCGCGCTTTTGGCGCTGGCAGGCTGACTACTGCGCCGCCTCGGCCATGGCCGGGCGGATCTTTTCCTCGAGCACGCGGCTGGTGACCGGGCCCGCAAAGCGCAGGATCACGGTGCCGTCGCCAGCAATCACATAGGTTTCCGGCACGCCGTAGACGCCCCAGTCAAGCGCGGTGCGGCCCGACGGGTCGGCGCCCATCGCGGTATAGGGGTTGCCAAGCTCGGCCAGAAAGGCCAGCGCCTTGGCCGGATCATCCTTGTAATTGATGCCGTAGATCGTAACGCCCTCGTCGGCGAGCCGTTCCAGCGTGGGATGTTCGACGCGGCAGGGCGCGCACCAACTGGCCCAGTAGTTCACCAGCTTGATCCCCGGCTCGCGCAAAGCAGCGTCGGTGACGGCGGGATCCGGCCCAAGCTGGGTCAGCTTCATCTCGGGCGCGGGCTGACCGGCGCGGGCCGAGGGCAGCGCATCGGGATCCTCGCGGTTCATGCCGACATAGAACAGCACGGCGAGCCCGGCGAAGAGCGCCGGCGGCAGGATCATCAGGGGCGAGAGCCTAGCCATTGCGGTATCGGGTCTCTGCCGCGTCCAGCCGGCGTTTCATCCGGCGGGCCTGCCACCAGGACAGCGCGACGAGGGCCACGAGCAGAACCAGGCTGATCGCATAGGCGCTGAGAACCGTGCCGGCGTATTTTCCGAGATCCGGCATCATGCCATGCGCTCGCGCAGTTCGATGGCGTGCAGGCGGCGGCGGCGGATCTCGGTCTGGGTGCGGATCAGCACGAGCGCGACGAAGAGCAGGACGAATCCGGCGATCGAGAACAGAAGCGGGATGTAGAAGACGTCCGAGATGTTTTCTTCCTTGTCCAGCGACAGAGTGGCCCCCTGGTGCAGGCCCTGGTTCCAGAAGTTCACTGCGTAGCGGCTGAGGATCGCAAAGACCGAACCCACGAGGCACAGGACCGAGGTCAGATCGGCGGCGGTGTCGGGATTTTCGATGGCTTCCCAAAGCGCGAGGTAGCCGAGGTAAAAGAGAAACAGGATCAGGAACGAGGTCAGCCGCGGGTCCCAGGCCCACCACGTGCCCCACATCGGCTGGCCCCAGATCGCGCCGGTCACCAGGGCGACCAGCGTGAAGGTGACGCCGACGGGCGCTGCGGCCTTGGCGGCCAGCGCGCTGACATGGTGGCGGCGCACCAGCCAGATCAGCGAGGTCACCAGCATCATCGCCCAGGCGTTGATCGCCATCATCGCGGCGGGGACGTGCAGATAGATGATCTTGACCGTCGAGCCCTGGCGAAAGTCGTCGGGGGTGAAGAAAAAGCCCCAGATCAGCCCGGTCAGCAACGCAGCGGCGGCAAGAACCGAGACGAACGGCAGTACCGCGTCGGCGGTTGCGATGAACTTTTTCGGATTGGCGTATTCCCAGAGCGACATGGCGTAGATGTACGGCGGCGGGCGCGGCGCAACAAGGGACCTTTGGCCGCAATCCGGGTCGATGACGCGGCTGTGAGGTGGACTGGGACGACGCGAGAGTTGATATGCGGTGTTTGCCCGGGCGCCGGCTGCTGCGGGGCACGTGCGCATCCCCCCGTTGTGATTGGCCAGGTTCCGGCAATCGCGGCGGGGCGCTTCTTCGGTGGACAAGTCAGGCGGCCCGGTCGGGACCGGCCATCTGCATCCAGTCCTCTGGCGCGGCTTCAAGACCGGAGGCCGCCGCGCCGTCGCCGGGTCGTCTCACGATGGGCAATGTCTCCTTAAGGCAAATACCGATGTCGCGTTTCGCCCTGACCGCATCATCCGCCGGGTCCGACCGATGTTCCGCGCATCCTGACGCCGCCCGGCCTGTCAACACCAGATTGACCGGCTCCGGCAGGTTGCGGGCCAGTCCCCGCCGGGACACCCGGATCACGGCCGGTCCAGCCACTCCGACACCGGGCCCCGCAATTCCGGCCGGAAATAGACGATCATCCGTCCATCGTCCGGCGCCTCCGCGCCAGCCGCCCAAGGCGCCACCCCGTGCAGCGCCAGCCGGTGCACCAGATAAGCCTCGCCGGGTTTGGCATGGACCTTTACCCTTCGGCAGATCTCGAACGCCCGCCGCCGCGCCGCGTGATAGGGTTCGGTCAGGTCCGTCTCGGGCCAGCTTTGCGCCGGACGCCCGGCAAGCACCCCTTGGAATGCCGCCCGCATCACCTCGTGGCTGCCCTCCCAGACCACCAGCGGACTCGCCCCCGGCCCGGTGTCGCTGACCGGCAGTCCCAGCACGAAAGCATGGGGTTCGCGCAGCATCCGCCGCCGGTCCGGGTCCACCGGCAGCAACCCGTCCACATGCGCCGCGTCCCGGTCCCGGCGAAACCGGAAGGCGGCGGCGCTTTCCCCCTCGCGCGGTCTTGGATAGCCCGGATAGATCACCGATACCTGCCCCCTGTCCCACCGGTCGGCCGGCCATCCCAGCGAGACCAGAAACGCCACCGCCGCCGCCTTGAGCGGCCCCGAGCCCGCCACCGCGCCGGTGCCGTCGTTGGGCAGCACGTTCACCCCGGCAAACCATGTCCCCTGGCATCGCAGCCAGTGCCCGTTCGCCGGATCCGCCACGGCCGCCCGCGCGGCGGGGCCTGCGGTCGCAAGCCAGCGCGCCAGTTCCGGATCGAAGGGAAACCGCATCCAGCCGCGGCGCAGAAACTCATCCCGCACGGGCGGCCCCGGCTGGCAGGAGACAGGCCAGCGCGGCATCCACCACCTCGAGCCCCGCGCCCGCCCGATGCGCGCCCTCGCTCAAGACCCGCCGCCAGCCGCGCGCGCCCGGACGCCCGGAAAACAGCCCCAGCATGTGCCGCGTCACGGCGTTCAGGCGCCCGCCCTCGGCCAGATGCCGCGCAATATAGGGGCGCATCAGGTCGACCACCTCTTCGGCCGTGACCCGGCGGTCCATGCCGAAAACCTCGGCATCGGCGTCAAGCAGAATGTCCGATGGCGTATGATACGCGGCACGTCCCACCATCACGCCGTCGATCCCACGCGCAAGATGCTCTTTCACCTCGGCCAGCGACCCGACACCGCCGTTGATCGACAGATGCATGTCGGGAAACTCCCGCTTCATCGCATGGACGAGGTCGTAGTCGAGCGGCGGGATCTCCCGGTTTTCTTTCGGGCTCAATCCCTGCAGCCAGGCCTTTCGCGCATGAACCACCATCCGGCGCACGCCCGCGGACCGCATCGTCGCGATGAACCCCGGCAGCACCGTTTCGGGGTCCTGATCGTCGACCCCGATCCGGCATTTCACCGTCACTTCGACCGGTTGCGCCGCGATCATCGCCGCCACGCAGTCGCCGACAAGCTCGGGCCGCTCCATCAGTACCGCCCCGAAACAGCCGGACTGTACCCGGTCGGACGGGCAGCCGACATTGAGGTTGACCTCGTCATAGCCTTCCTCGGCCGCCATCCGCGCGGCCTGTGCCAATTCTGCAGGATCCGATCCGCCAAGCTGCACCGCCACCGGATGCTCGTCCGGATCGAACCGCAACAAATGGCGCGCCTGCCCGCGCACCAGCGCCGGCGCCGCCACCATCTCGGTATAGAGCAATGCCCGCTGCGACATGCACCGGTGCAGAAACCGGCAGTGTCGATCCGTCCAGTCCATCATCGGCGCAATGCTAAACCTTGCATTTTGGCAAATATCTGATTTCATTATACTATTCCAGATTTTTGCAAAGTTCTGAATTCCTGTACTGTTCTGTTTTTGGCTTGTTTTTGCCATTTCATGCTATTGGAACAACAGAAGTTGTCCCGAATTATAATGAAGTTGTTCCGAATTGGCTCACATCGTCGAACGCAAGCGCAAAGACGGCACCATTGCCTGTCTCGCACAGATAGCCATTAAAAGAAAAGGGAAATGGGCGCACCGGGAAGCCCGAAGCTTCGACCGTCGGAACGCGGCCAACGCATGGCTGAAGATACGGATGAAGAAAATCGAAGCGGCGGGCGATGACCTGTCAACGTTCCGCAATCGCGGTCGCACCCTTGCCAATGCCATCGAACACTCCTCCCGCGAAAGCGTGAAAGAGATTGGCCGGAACAAGGCGCAGGTTCTGCGTTCGATTCTCGAATACGACATAGCCGGAATGTTCTGCAGCGATATCGAGAGCCAAGATATCGTAGCCTTCGCCAAGGAATTGGAACAAGCCGGACGCCATCGACCGTCAGCAACTACCTGTCGCACCTTGGTGCGGTCTTCGCACCGGCCCGCCCGGCATGGGGCATAGAACCAGACCATCAGGCGATCAAAGATGCCTTAGTTGTCTGCAATCGATTGGGCATCACCGGTAAGGGCCGCAGCCGTAGTCGCCGTCCGATGCTGAAGGAACTGGATGCGCTGCCAACGCTCTTCGAGAAGAAGCACAGGCACCGGCCAAGTTCACTACCGATGCACCGGGTGATAGGCTTCGCCCTGTTCTCGACCAGGCGACAGGAAGAAATCACCCCGATCACATGGACGGGGCTGGACGTCGATCACAGCCGGGTGTTGATCACCGACATGAAGCACCCGGGTGATAAGATCGGCAATGATGTTTGGTGCGATCTACCACAACCGGCCCTGCAGATCGCTCTGGCCATGCCGCGCTCCAAGGACAGGGTGTTTCCCTACCACAGCGACACCACAAGCGCCGCATTCACGCGGGCTTGCGCGTTCTTGGGGATAGAAGACCTGCGATTTCATGATCTGCGTCATGAGGGCGTAACACGGCTGTTCGAAACGGGACTTTCGATTCCGCAGGTTGCCGCCGTGTCCGGGCATCGCTCCTGGTCCTCATTACAGCGATACACCCACATCAAACAGACCGGCGACCGATATGATGAGTGGGAATGGCTGGATCGGCTGACCCAGACGCTTCCCGAAAGCACAAAGCGGCGACTTGGCCACTGATCAATGCAGCATCTGCAGTGCGCCGACCCGCGATCCGACATAGAGCAGCCAGCGGATATTTGGGGACGCCCTAGCCTCAGACTACCAATCACGACGGGTCTTAGAGCGCTTCAGATTTTCTCTGAATCGAATTGGGATTCCCATTCGGGGTTTGGTGTGATGCAGAATCCATACTGGTGAAGGGGGCCAGCATGGATGACGAGAACCCTATTCGGACAACCTTCGCGAAGGTGCTGTCAAGGCGATGCAAGCCGGTGAGAGCTGCCGTAGCGTTGCCACCCGGTTCGGAGTTGCGCCGTCGAGCGTTGTGAAGTGGACGCAGCGCGCGGCGCGGACCGGTTCGGTAGCTCCGGCGAAGATGGGCGGATATCGTCGGCCGATACTGGAGCCCCATCGGGTTTGGCTGCTTGAGCAGGTGCAAGCGTGCCCGCATGTTACGCTGGCTATGCTTCCGTCAAAACCTGAAGCGCTCTAGCGCGGGCCGGGTCGAGTCCATTTTGACTGATGCTGCACGACTCACCGATGTCGGCTCACTGCGCAATCCCGCCGAGGTCACCAATTGTGCTTCAATCGACACGATTTCCGCATCGACAAGAGCCATCTTCAAACCAGCCATTGAGGTCGATTCAGCAGCCCACTGGCAGTCGAACTGGCCATATGCGCACGGAGCCGACCTTCACCCGATTTCAGCCAACTTGCGCTGACGGCCCACGCGAGACAATCGCCCGCGCGAACGAAATGGCCACACTGCCGGGCAAAGCCGACCAGTCCCCAAGCTGCCGCTATCAACCAACTGACCAATCTGCGCTGAATCGCATCGACGCCGAGTTTTGGCCCTTGATCTCAAAAAGCGGTGATCGGGCCGCTCTGCAGCACGACTCTGAAATCGCGAAACATATTGCGGACAAAGCACCAATTCGCTGCGCCTGCGCAGATGGCGGCTTGCAGAGCCCCGACGTTCAGAAGCGGGTTACGGGACAGAAGCTGCCCAGTCACAAAAGTCCTTGAAGAGAAAACGAACGCCTTTGTCCGGAATAACCCAGTCGGCCTTGGATTCCCTAAACCAAAGTGAGCCGAGATCAGTCTCGTTATCAGCTAAGAGTTTTTTGCCGTACTTGGCCAGTTCGCGGACAGCTTGATCTCCGTATCCCTGCCGAAAGTCTTCATAAATTTCATGGCGCGCGTCGAGCTTGTCTGAATCCCATCCTGGATAGACAAGGTCCAGGTCCTGGTGAAGTTGCAGCGTAAAGTCATAAAAGGACTGTGGTGGCTTCATGTCAGTCCCTCCTTGGATACGAGGTGATGATGACAAAGCCATCCGGCATATCTGGGGCATGCTCGATAACAGTTCCGACGCCGAACGTCTGTCGAAGAATTACGGGAGATGAGCGTCGTTGGGTCACTCGGAACGCCTCCGTTCCTGTCGGCGAAGAGAATTCGCTGGTCAAGAATGCCCTATTGATCCTCCCACTTGCAACAGCTTCGACTGCAGCTGCATTGTTAGCAAGGTTGGAATTCGTCAACTTGCGCGCGGCATCAAGCGAAGAAATGACCCATGGCGATAGCGATAAAGGCTAAGGAATGGGGATCGAGCGCGTGTGGTTGTGACAGATCTGAGCAGGAAGTCGTCGCTCTTTCCAACGTGTTGAGCAATGGTATGCCCTCCGCGAGCTTCATGCTCCAACAAATCTTGTAGAGGTACGCCACCATCAAAGTCGGCTAGAATTACGTTGCTTTGAGGCGCCGGCGCAATAGGTTCAGCATGGCACCTGCAGTTATGCGCTTCGCCTGGATGCCCGCCCGCGGGGGGATCATCCCAACGAAACACCCGGTCGTCATATTCTGCATGACTATCGCGTACTTTAGCGTCGTCTCGTGAGCGCCAAATATACCGTTCAATGCCAAGGTCTTCTTGTCGAAGCTGGTTAATCAGACCTGCAAATGCCCGCAACAGGCGTTCTTCCATGGCCGTGCGTAGCGGCCTCAGTCGCTGTGGGTGGTTTTGGTACTCATTGAATATATTCTCAAGGCGCGTGTCCCAAGTGTTTAGTGCTTCTTCCTTGGCATCTGATACGTCTCTCATGTCAGCCTCGGAGACGTTTGGCACTGTATCTGGGGGCGTCAAAGCGTTCACCAGCATCCACGTATTTTCGGCGGTCACTTGATCCAGGCGGTCGCTGAATTCGGCTCGCAGAGCGGAGTAGTTTGGGAAAGTAGACTTTAAGGAAAGAGCAAAGGGCCGACCAGTAACGCGTTCGCGCAGAGGCGATAAAACGTATTGTCCATTGCCGCCATATCTGAGGAAGTCGCCGAAACTGTGTTGCATGGAACCTCCGAGCACGTGCGGGACAGGTCTATTCATGATTGGTAAAGGAAGGGTAAGACCACCGTTCGCAACGTTCTTGCGGAGAACAACTCATCCTGCTCGCGTCGGAACCAGACATTCATGAACGGCGCAGCATCCGTCGAAACGGGCTCGATTCGGACCGACGCGGTGCAGAATGCAGGCGGATGTAACGCGAATCGAAACCGGATGATCGAGCCAAACGGCCCGCAAAGCAGAGTCAAGCGATCGGAGCAAGCCTCGGTCATTCGGATTCCGGGACGTAACCTTCACCGCTTCGGCCTGGGCGGTTGGCTCGGAGCCCATAATCCCGTTCGGGACAGTGCCGCGAACGGCGGTTTAGTAACGGTACAGTCAAAAACGTGCCAAAAGCTTTTCGGATCTGCATGGGGTTTCTGGCCGTACTAACCCTTTGAGCAATAGTCGGCGCCGCGGGGCGCTCAGAATCAACATGGCGTGATCGCGGCGGCCGCTCTCCTTAGGCGTACGAGGTCCAGCTAGGCTGGCCTCGCCAATCAAGCCATGTGGAGAACGGCCGTCGAGTACTATGCCGGTTTGGACGTGTCGCTCAAAGAAGTTTCGATTTGCGTCGTCGATGACGCTGGGTGCGTGGTTGCCCGTGGATCGGTGATGACGAGCCCCGATGCTATTCAGAGGTTCCTGCCGGACAAGGGCGCCGTGCCCGCACGGATCGTTCATGAGAGCGGTCAGCTTGCGATCTGGCTGCATCGCCAGCTGGCGAAGCTCGGGCTTCCGATCGTCTGCATCGACGCGCGGCTGGCGCACAAGGCGCTGTCGGCGAGGCTGAACAAGTCGGATAAGGCGGATGCAGAGGGTCTGGCATAGTTAGCGCGCACCGGCTGGTTCAGCGAGGTCCACACCCGCAGCGAGGCCGCCGATCAGCTGCATCTGCTGCTGAACGCCCGCGAGCGGATGGTGCGGCTGCGCAGGGACCTGGAAGCGCATGTTCGCGGTGCGCTGAAGACCCACGGCATCCGTCTGACGTCGATCAGCCAGCGCCGGAGGCGGGTCGAGGTCCGCGAACAGCTCGCCCGGGCGGCGGAGCGCGGTCCGTTCCTGGCGGTGATCGCCGACAGCTTCATCCCGCTGCACGAGACGCTTTGCGCCGTCGCCGAGGACCTCGAAGATGAGCTGAAGGCCATCGCCAAAGAAAGACCGCTCGCCCGTCGGCTGATGACGGTGCCAGGCGTCGGTGTGATGGTCTCGCTCGGCTTCATCGCCACCGTGGATCACGCG
This sequence comes from Rhodobacter sp., assembly GCA_030065095.1. Taxonomy (GTDB): domain Bacteria; phylum Pseudomonadota; class Alphaproteobacteria; order Rhodobacterales; family Rhodobacteraceae; genus JASJCA01. The sequence goes on along the minus strand of JASJDP010000015.1, from coordinate 95,079 downwards.
GAGAGGTTCAGCCGGACGGCGGATGTCGGTGCTTTAGGTGCTCGGAATGAATCACGTCGCGCTGAACCTGCGTTTCATTCGGGCAGACATCGAGACGACATTGACCCGGCTCTCGCAAGAATTGCTCCCCGAATTCCATATCCAGGAACCGAAATGATGAGAAAAACCATCCTGATCACGGGCGCGACCGACGGCATCGGCCGGCCGACGGCACGGCGACTGGCGGAACAGGGCCACAAGGTCTTGCTTCACGGGCGGAACGCCGAAAAGTTGAAAACCGCTGCTGACGAAATCGGGCCGGACGCTGAAACCTATCTCGCTGATTTGTCACACCTTGAAGACGTCCATTCCATGGCCGCGCTGGTGCGAGAGCGGCACACCCGTCTCGATGTGCTGATCAACAACGCAGGCATCCTGAAGAGCGCGAACACCAGGACCGTCTCCGGGCGCGACATACGGTTCGAAGTCAACACGATCGCGCCTTACGTTCTGACGCGAGAGCTGTTGCCGATCATTCCAAGTAGCGGGCGGATTCTGAACCTCTCGTCAGCAGCCCAAGCACCCGTGGACGTGACGGCGATGGCCGGAGGCCGTGATCTGGGCGATATGGAGGCCTATTCGCAAAGCAAACCGGCGATCACGATCTGGTCGCAGGCCTTGGCCACCGAGCTGCCGGACGGCCCCCTGGTGGTCTCCGTCGATCCCGGCTCGCTCTTGGCGACGAAGATGGTAAAGGAAGGCTTCGGCATCGCGGGAAACGACATCGAAATCGGCGCCGACATACTCATCCGCGCGGCTTTGTCGGATGAATTCGTGTCGATGACGGGCAAGCATTTCGACAATGACGCCGGCAGGTTCGCCCTGCCGCACCCCGGCGCCCAGCAGGCTGATCATGTTGCCGCGGTCATGGCGGCACTCAATGGGATTGTCGGCGAAAGGTGAACCAACGGTGGGACCTGCCGAAACCAGGAGTGCGATGTGGCCGCGGCACTAACCGAAACCCTGTTGGCCTTCGAGATGTGCGACGACGTCGAAGCCGAAGGCATCGTGCTGAAAAAGCACCGCCAAACGCGACCATTTTTGGCGATGCTGGTGAATTGGCCGCGCCGCCAAACGCCTGCTGTTAATCGAAAGCTACGCCGCAGTTATGGCAATTGAGCGGGAACTCGAACGGCTTGAGTCGCAAAAGGCCCTCATCGCCGAAGATCTCGAAGAAATGAAGCCGAAACCCAAGGGCTTCGACGCGAGTTTTCGAACCGCAATGGAGTTTCTGGCAAACCCTTGGAAACTGTGTGCTTCTGAGCGCAGTGGGGACCGTCAAACGGTTCTGACGCTCGTTTTTGCTGCCCCCGTTCTATACATCCGGAATCGTGGGTCTCGAACCGCAAAAACGACCCTACCCTTCAACGTCTTAGCCGATCTTCCAGACGAGGAAAGCAAAATGGCGGAGAGACAGGGATTCGAACCCTGGAGACGGTTTCCCGCCTACACGCGTTCCAGGCGTGCGCCTTCGACCACTCGGCCACCTCTCCGACAGCGGCGTTCTAGCCGGATCGGGCGCAAGGGGGCAAGAGGCGTTGCCGGAATTCCGGCGCCGGGTCGGCGCTTGTGCGGAAATCGGCGGCCAGAGAAACGCATATGGCATCGCAGGCACGGACATTGCGGTCCGTACGTTTGCGATGGAGGCTCAATCATCGGCCGTGCGCGTGTCCATCGAGTGCCGTTGCGTCTGCTCGAATCCACCGGGCGCCAAGGTCGCGGCGTCTGCAGTAGGCGCACGCTTCGCCGCCTCTTGATCGACAGCGCACCGAGTCCAAGGAAAGCTGTGACGGCTGAGGATGAAGCCAGCGCGCACGGTGCATCAGTCCGCGCCGCAGACCGTTGCAGGCACCCGCGCGACGGCGACCAGCGCCCCGGCGGTCGGAGCGGCCACCGGCTCTTTTCCTCCGGTCTCCCGATTGAAGGCGGCCATCGCCGCGCGCGAGGCCGGGCCCCAAAGGCCGTCCACCTCCGCGCGGTAGCAGCCCACCCGCGCCAGTTCCGCCTGAAGTTCTGCCGCCACCGGGTCGCCGCCGGGCGCGGCCACGCGGCCGGGCGGTGCGTCCTCGGCGGCGGCCGGCGGGGCTGCCGGCGTGCACTCCGGGCCGATGCATCCTGCCGGTTCGGTTGCCGCAGGGTTGCCCGGCAGCGGATCGAATTCGGGCCGCGGATCGTCCGGCATCCGGCTAACCGGCGCTCCGGCCTCGGCGGCAGGGGGCGTCCCGCCTTCGGCCCAGGTCCGGCGCGCCGTGACCGTCAGCGTCCATCGGGCCGGAAAGAAGGTCATCCCCGCCGTGCCGGACCGTGCCGTAGGTTGCCCGACGATGACCGACACCACGGCCCCGTCGGGCACGGCAAAGCCGCTGGCCATCGGGCGATAGGCATTCCCGTCGAGGCTGTAGAGCATGCGGAGCGCCGGTCCCTCTTGCGGCAGGTCGGCACCGTCGGGCCAATCCGCCGGCCGGTAGCCGGTATCGATCCGCAAGTCGGTATAGATCCGCGCCGGGGCATCGGCACGAAACCGAAGCTCGCGCCAGCGCTGCTGTTCCAGGGCGGCCAGAAGATCGATCTCGGTTTCGGCGATCTCGAACCCATGGCGGAAGTCTTCGGAAAGCTCGGCCACCGTCCAGACACGGGCTTCGGTGCAAAGACCCCCGCTACACTCCGCCGCTTGCGGCTCCGCCGCCGGTGCGAAACCGGCGAACGCCGCGATGATCAGTGCCGCCAACCGCCCGAATCTCATTGCACGCTCCTGACTGCCTGCCCCTGACATAGCGGGTTTGTTCCGCCTGCCACCAGAGATGCGTGCAATCGGTTGCATGCCGGCGCCTAGCGGAACAGCTTGCGCTTTCGGTCGTGGTAGCTGCCGGTCCGGAAATGCCGGGCGACCCAGCCGTCGGTCGGATCCAGCATCGCCACGCCCTTTTGTGCGCCGATCCCCGCCCGCGCCCGGCGAAGGACGACGGTGCGGAAATAGAGATGATTGAAAAGCCGCATGAATTCGGTTGCGTAAACCTCTGCCACACGCTTGAACGCGGGCCCCCGCATCAGGATCATGTTCTCGTCGTTGCCCTCGACCGAGGGCGCCGAAAAATTCGCCGATCCGGTGAAAAGCTTGGGATCGTCGCTCAGCGCGTCGAGCAGCATGTATTTGGTGTGGATGTAGAAGATATGGCCCTGAGTGCGGAAATGCTCCTCGGCCTTGAACCATGCGTCCAGGGCGTGACCGTCGAGCTTCAGCCGGATTGCCCAGGAATTAAGCCCCGATCCCAGCGCGATTCGGGTGTCGCGGTCGCGTTCCAGCAACTCCATGGTCTCGGGATTGCGGTCTCGGCGCTCCATCAGCAGAAAGCGCAGGAAATCGCGGTCGGCGGCGAATTTTTCGGCCAATGGCCGGGCCACGCCGAACGCAGCCGTGAACATCGCGCTTTCGGCCGCCTGTTCGAGCATGCCGGCATACCACTCCAGCATGCCCCTGCGGCGCGGCGAGAAGACCGGCACCAGGCTATCCGGCGGGATATCGCCGACGGGCCCGGGGAAGATGGCGGTATTGAAATCCTTGAAACCGCGGGTGGCGGGATCTTTCGATATCGCCTCCCAATAGGTGTTGTAGGCCGCAGCCGCAGAGGGCTCGCGCACGACATGGCCGACGTTGGACTGGCCGAGAAACCCCGACGGCGTGAAATTCGTCGATCCGGTCCACACCTGCTCGGGCACACCGTTCCTCAGAAGCACGATGAATTTGTTATGCGGGATCTTCGAGAACATCGTGCGCGGATGCAGTGACAACGTCGGCTCTGCATCGAGGCCGTATTCTGCGATCTTCGCCAGGTTTTCGGTGCTGATCGAACTTGCCCTGATCGTCCCGTCCCGGCGCTGGTCGCCCCCGTCAAAGCTGATCCGCACGACGGCCCCCCGCTGCGCGGCCCGCTTCAGCGCCAGCAGAATGGGTTTGTAATAGAACTCGTAGGCGGCAACGCGCAGCTCGAACGCCGGGCCACGGGCCTGTCCGATATAGGCCAGCGCCGCCTCAAGCAGCCCGCGCGACAGCCACGCGGTCTTGGCGTTGTCCGGATCGGCGGTCTCTTCGACCGTGGGTCCGGCGTTGCCGAACCGGTCGGCAAAGGCCTGGCTGGGGATGGCGCCGCGGTTGAAATAGACCTGGTGGCTGTCGGAGGGGGCATTGTAGGTGGTGGCGGCGATATCGATATCCGGCCCGTAGGTCAGGGCCGTGGGCGTGCCGTAGACTGCCTTGACGACATAGTCGCGGCGGCTGCCGGGATCGACGGAGTAGTCGCCCCACTGAAAGCTCTGGATCGGGTGATCCTCGGTCGTCCGCCGCTCGCCCGGGCGCGGATCGGCGGCCGTGGCCTCGAAGAACTTGAACCCCCGCATCCAGCGCACGCGGTCGTCCGTCTTCCGGCCAAACGCAAAGCCAAGCAGGCCCCTGCGGGCGTCGGCATCGGCGTCCATCCCGAACAGAACGGTGCGGTTGCCGGCGATTGCATGGACGGAAATCCCGTTCTTTTCGACGCGCATGGCAAAGAATTTCCCGAATGTATCGAAGCAATGGCCGCAGCCTAGCACAGAAATCGGCAGTTCCGACGCCTTTATGGCCGCCATTCGAGGACAGCGGCCAGATCCCCACCTTCCTCATGGACGACGCCGGGGAGCAATCCGGAACAATGCCAAATGGCTAAAGCGCGATGCGCTGCGAGTGCCTTGCAGGGGTGGCTTGCGATCCTTGGCTGCCGTTCAATTTCAATCCCCGGCGCGGCGTCTCCCCGGATCGGCGATGTTCGCTTCAACCAAGTGGCGACTTGGCGGACTCTGCCGCCGCCGCAACCCTCCAACCTCGCTCTCTGCGCCGAACTCGCGGCCCGCCCAAGCAGCCGTTCCCACCAACGCCGGCGTCCTTGACCTGCATCAAGGCCGCACCTTTCCCGGCCCCTAGACTGCCGGTCATGATTGAGTTCCGAATCCACGGCCGGGGCGGTCAGGGCAGCGTTGCCGCCGCCTATCTGCTTGCCACCGCCGCCTTTGAGGCCGGCTTGATGTGCCAGGCGTTCCCCGCCTTTGGCGCGGAACGCCGCGGCGCGCCCGTCACCGCCTTCGTGCGCATCGGGCACGACCCGATCCACCTGCGCAGCCAGGTCCGCACCCCCGACTGGCTGATCGTGCAGGACGATTCGCTCCTGATCGATCCGAACCTGACATCGGGGCTGAAGGACGGCGGTTCGATGATCGTGAATTCGGCGCGGGACAGCAACGAGGTGGCGAGCACCTTCGGCTGCCGGGCGCTCTGCATCGACGCGACCCAGATGGCCGTCGAGGAAATCGGCCGTCCGATCCCCAACACCGCATTGCTGGCGGCGTTCCTCGGCCTTACCGGCATCCTGCCGCTCAAGGCCCTCGGCACCGCGCTGAGGGGCCGCTTCCACGGCGATGTGCTGGAAAACAACCTCCGCCTCATCGAGCGCGCCGCCAGGGCCGTGCCGGACGGCGCCTGGAAGGAGACAGAGGATGCGTGACGCGCTGGAAGGCTCCCAGGCGATCGCCCGTGCCGTGAGCCTGTGCAAACCCGATGTCGTGGCGGCCTACCCGATCACGCCGCAGACCCATATCGTCGAGAACCTCTCGAAACTCGTGGCCGAGGGTGATCTGCACACCGAATTCGTCAGCGTCGAATCCGAGTTTTCCGCCGCGTCGGTCGTCCTCGGTGCCGCCGCCGCCGGGGCGCGCGCCTACACCGCGACCGCCTCGCAGGGCGTGCTTCTGATGGCCGAGGTGCTGTTCAACATCGCCGGCATGCGCATTCCGCTGGTGATGACGGTGGCGAACCGGGCGGTGTCGGCGCCGCTGTCGATCTGGAACGACCACGGCGACTCGATGGCGGTGCGCGACTCGGGCTGGATCCAGCTCCATGCCGCCGACAATCAAGAGGCTGTGGATACCACGATCCAGGCTTTCCGCATCACCCAGGAAACCGAACTGCCGGTCATGGTCTGCATGGACGGCTTCATCCTGACCCACACGATGGAGGTCATCGACCTGCCCGATCAGGCCACGGTCGACGCCTTCCTGCCGCCCTTCGAGTTTGCCCGCAAACTCGACCCGCAGGACCCGAAATCCCTCGGCACCCTCGTCGATCCCGGTTTTTTCGCCGAAGTCCGCCACTCACATCACGCCGCCATGGCAAAGGCGCTGTCGGTCATTGCGGACACCGACAGCGCCTGGGAAAGTGCCACGGGCCGGGCCTGCGGCGGGCTTCTGACCGTCGAGGGCGACAAAGACGCCGCGGTCGGCATCGTCGCCATGGGCTCGACCACCGGCACGCTGCGCGCCGGCATGGCCCACCACCCGGACGCGGGCCCCGCCAGGCTGATCAAGCTGCGCAGTTTCCGCCCCTTCCCGGCCCAGGCGCTGATCGAGGCTACAGACGGTCTCGACCACCTGATCGTCATCGACCGCGCCATTTCTCCGGGCCTGGGCGGCATTCTCGGGACAGAGATTGCCGCCGCTCTCGCGGACGTCCCCAACGCCCCGAAAATCCACAACCACGCGCTCGGCCTCGGCGGCCGCGACATCCCCGAGACGATCTATGCCGACCTCATGGCCGCCGTGACAGACCCCGACGCGCCGCTCGTCTTCGACGCCGACATGGCCAAGCTCGCCCCCGAGGACCGCTGACGATGCGCGGTCTCCCCAGCCAGCAGGATGCACGCTGATGCAGGACCAAGCCCGCCTTGCGGAACTCCGCCAGAAATTCGGCCGCGAGCCCGCCGCGCCGACCGAACCCAGACCCGGCGAGCGCACTCCGCGCGAAGCGCAGCCGCGGTTTCGCGGCCTCGAATCCGGTCACCGCGCCTGCCAGGGCTGCGGCGAGGCGCTGGCCGCGCGCCTGGTGATGGAATCCGCAGGCCCCGACGTCATGGTCGCCAACGCAACCGGGTGTCTCGAGGTCTTCACCACACCCTGGCCGCAATCGGCCTGGCGCGTGCCGTGGATCCACTCGCTTTTCGAGAACTCCGCCGCCGTGGCCAGCGGCATGGAGGCCGCCATGAAGGCCAAGGGCAAGAACACCAAGGTTCTGGCCTTCGGCGGCGACGGCGGCACCTACGACATCGGCTTTCAGGCGCTTTCCGGCATGCTCGAGCGCTATCACAACATCCTCTATGTCTGCTACGACAACGAAGCCTATATGAACACCGGCATCCAGCGGTCCTCGTCCACGCCGCATGCGGCCACGACGACGACCAGCCCCGCCGGCAAGGAGCGCATGGGCAAGCGGCACCTGAAAAAGGACCTGCTGTCGATCATCGCCGCGCATCATATCCCCTACGCCGCCTCGGCCTCGGTCGCGTATCCGCAGGACCTGCAGCGCAAGGTGCGCTACGCCATGGGCATCGACGGCCCGACCTTCCTCGTCGTCCACTCCCCCTGCCCGCTCGGCTGGCGCCATGCCAGCGCACTGACCATCGAGGTCGCCCGCAAGGCCGTCGAATGCGGCCTGTTCCCGCTGGTGGAACTGGAACGCGGCGCGGTCACCAACATCATGCCGATCCGGCAGGTGCGCCCGGTGACCGACTACCTCAAGCTGCAGGGCCGTTTCGCCCATCTCACCCGCGACGGCGATCCCCGCGCGCAGGAAGAACGCGACCATCTGCAGGCTCTGGCCGATTACAACATCCAGGTCTTCGGGCTGGCGGGCGATGGCGACGACCCCGCCGACACCGCAGGCGTCACAACCGTCGGCCGCGGCGGACCGCTGGCGGGGAGAGCATCATGACCGTCCTGACCCGCGGCGCCTATGCCGCCCCCGGCACCTCGCTCAACTTCAAGACCGGCAACTGGCGGTCCACCGAGAAACCGGTGCACATCCACGCCAAGGCCCCCTGCCACGCCGCCTGCCCCGCGGGCGAGGACCAGCAGGCCTGGTTCGCGAAGATGCAGGAAGGCCACGCGCAAGAGGCATGGCTGAACCTCGTCACCGCCAACCCCCTGCCCGCCGTCACCGGCCGTGTCTGCCCGCACCCCTGCGAGACTGCCTGCAACCGTGCCGCCATCGACGGCGCTCTGGCGATCCACAATGTCGAACGCTGGCTCGGCGACGAGGCCATTGCCCGGGGTTGGGAATATCCCGTCGACGCGCCCGCGCCGGACGCCCCCGCCGTCGCCGTCATCGGTGCGGGCCCTGGCGGCCTCTCCGCCGCCTATCACTGTCTACGCCGCGGCCTGAAGGCCGAAATCTTCGAGGCCCTGCCCGAGGCCGGCGGTCTCCTGCGCTCGGGCATCCCGCGCACCCGCCTTCCGCGCGAGACTTTGAACGCCGAAATCGAGCGCCTGCTCGCGCTTCCCGGTATCACCCTGCGCCTGCATACCCGCCTCGGCCGCGATGTCTCGCTCGACGAGTTGAATCAATCGCATGCCGCCGTCCTGCTCGCCCCGGGATGCCAGGAAAGCAAGCATTGGGACGTGCAGGGCGCGGTGCCGTCCGACCTGCACGAGGGCCTGGCGCTGCTGCGCGAATTCATGGACCACGGGGCGTTCCCCGAGGCCCGGAACGTCGTCGTGCACGGCGGCGGAAACACCGCCGTCGACCTCTGCCGCCTGATGAAACGCGCCGGCAGCGAGCATGTCACCCTGATCACCGCCTCGGGTCTGCCCGGCCCGGGGACCGATCCGGACGACATCATCAACGTCGTCCCGCGCGAGCTGGAAGAGGCACTGGAGGAAGGCATCGAGATCCTCGACCACGCCACGGTGAACCGGCTGATCATGAAGGGCTCGAAGGTCACCGGCGTCGAGGTGGTGAGCCTGAAGAAGGAACCCGGGTCCGACGGGCGCAAGCGCCGCGTCAGTTTCGAAGGCACCGAACGCGTGCTGCCCGCCGACATGGTGATCCCCTGCATCGGCGAACGGGTGGACCCCGAGGGGCTCAACCACCTGCTGGACGGCAACTATTTCTGGCCCGGCACGCCCTGGGGCAAGCTCGAGGACGGCGTCTACGGCATCGGCGACGCCCGCGGCGACCGCGGCACCGTGGCGGGCGCCATCGGCGACGGTGCCAAGGCGGCCGAAGCTGCGGCCACCTACATCGCCGGCGGGCAGGACCCGCAGCTTGATACCCGGGAGGAGATGCCCGCGGCCGGCCTGAATCCGGTCTATTACGCGCTCAGCCCGCGCGCAGAGCCGCCCAAGGTTCCGCCGGACGCCCGTGATTTCGGCACCGAGATCGAAGGCGATATCGGCCGCGACGCCGCGATGGCCGAGGCGCAAAGATGCCTCAGCTGTGGCAACTGCCTGGCCTGCGACAATTGCTGGACGCTTTGCCCCGACAACGCGGTGATCAAGACGCAGGAACTGGCCAGCGACGGTTCTCACTACCTGTTCGATCTGGACTACTGCAAAGGCTGCGGTCTTTGTGCCCACGAGTGTCCGACAGGATATATCCAGATGGTGCCCGAGACGGCTTGAGCAAGCAGGGGCAGGTGAAGGTCCGACGGCGTCACCTGCCCCTGCTCAGATACTCAACCAACTGCCGCGTCGAGCCATCCTTGCCCTCGGCGCTCTCCTTGCCGGCCAATACCGGCTCCAGCGCAAGCGCCAGTTCCTTGCCCAGCTCCACACCCCACTGGTCGAAGGAGTTGATGCCCAGGATCACCCCCTCGACGAACACCCTGTGCTCATAAAGCGCCACGATCTGACCCAGCACCTTGGGCGTCAGCTTGTCATAGACCAGCGTCACCGACGGCCGGTTGCCCGGAAACACCCGGTGCCGTGCCTGACGCTCCAGTTCCGCCCCCTCGAACCTGCCCGCCAGAAGCGTTTTCGCCTCGTCCAGCGTGCGTCCGCGCAGCAGGGCCTCGGACTGCGCCAGGCAATTGGCCGTCAACAGCCGGTGCTGATGCGCCAGGTCCGGCTCGTGCCCTTCCCGCGCCACCATGAACTCGCAGGGCACGACCCGCGTGCCCTGATGGATCAGCTGGTAAAACGCATGCTGGCCGTTGGTGCCCGGCTCGCCCCAGACCACGGGTCCGGAATGCAGGCCCAGATCGGTCCCGTCCATGCTCACCCGCTTGCCGTTGGATTCCATCTCCAGCTGCTGCAGATAGGCCGGCAGTCGCGCCAGCCTCTGTTCATAGGGCAGCACCGCGCGGGTTGCATGCCCCAGCACCTGATTGTGCCATAGCCCGACCAGCGCCAGCATCAGCGGCATGTTCCCGGTTGTCTCCGCCTCGCGGAAATGCGCGTCCATCGCCGCCCCGCCGGACAAAAATTCGTCGAATTTTTGTGGCCCGACCGCCAGCATCAGGCTCAAGCCGATCGGTCCCCAGACCGAATAGCGCCCACCGACCCAATCCTCGAACCCGAAGACGCGCTCCGGCGAAATCCCGAAGGCCGCCGTCTTTTCCAGGTTCGACGACAGCGCCACGAAATGCCCGCCCGCCATCTCGGCGCCCGTCTTCGCGGCGATCCAGTCCCGTGCGGTCCCGGCATTGGTCATCGTTTCGACGGTGGTGAACGTCTTCGACGCCACGATCACCAGCGTCGAGGCCGGATTGAGCCCCGTCAGCACATCCCGGACCTGCGCCCCGTCGACGTTCGAGACGAAATGGCACCGCGGCCCGTCATGATAGGGCGCCAGCGCCTGCACCGCCATCGCCGGACCAAGATCCGACCCGCCGATACCGATGTTGACGATGTCAGAATAGATCCCGCCGCCGGGCGCGTGAATCGTCCCCGCCCGTACAGCCTCGGCGAAGGCGGCCATCCGCTCCAGGGTCGCGCGCACCCCCGGCATGACATCCACACCATCGACCGAAACCGGACCGCCATCGACGTTCCGCAGCGCCGTGTGCAGCACGGCGCGGCCCTCGGTTTCGTTGATCTTCGCCCCCGAGAACATCGCCGCGCGCCGCGCCGCCAGCCCGGCCTCCTCGGCGAGTTCCAGCAGCATCGCGCGCGCCTCGGCGTCGATATTCGTCTTGGAATAATCCAGCAGCATATCGCAGGCCCGAACCGAGAATTCGCCCGCCCGGCCGGGATCGTCGAACAGCGACAGGATGCGGCGCCCTTCGATCTCTTTCGCGTGTCTCAGCAAATCGATCAATGCCATCGGCCCTACTCCGCCCAATGCACCGTTGCGCCGGCCAGAATCGCCGATACCGGCGCCTGCACCGGGTCCTGCACCCGCACCGCCTGATCCAGCGCCTTGCGCTTTTCCGACCCGGTGATCACCAGATGTGTCGACATTGCGGATTTCAGAACCGGCGCGGTCAGGGTCACGCGGGGTTCAGGCGCGCCCGGCGCCCGCATCGCCATCAATGTCGGCGCATCGTCGGCCAGCGCCGCCTCGAGCCCCTGAGCATAGGGAAACAGCGACGCGGTGTGCATATCCGGCCCCATACCCAGCAACAGCACCGAAATCGGCAACTCGTCGGCCAGCCCGGCCGCCAGCTCTGCAAGCTTGTCCTCGGGCCGCTCCGCCGCGGTGTAAAGCGGCAGATACCGTGCCGCCGCCGCCCGCCCGGTCAGCAGCCGCTCGCGGATCAGCCGCGTGTTCGACCGCTCGTGATCCGGCGGGACCCAGCGCTCGTCGGTCAGAAACACATGCACCCGGCTCCAGTCGAGATCCGCCGCGCAAAGCGTGTCGAAAATCGGCCCCGGCGTGGTGCCGCCCGGGACGGCGAAGGACGCATGATCGTGGTTCATCACGCAGTCCGCCAACTCTCCCGCCAGATGGTTGGCCACGTCGATCATCATCATGTCCTGGTCGGGGTATTCGATCAGATTCATTCCTTGATATCCCTCCAGCGCCGCCCCTCGCGATAAAGCAGCATCAGCGCCTCTTCGGGCCCCGCCGAGCCGGGCGCGTAAACCTTCGGCCGGTCACCGCGGTCCGTCCAGCCGGCGATGATCGGATCCGTCCAGGCCCAGGCGGCCTCGACCTCGTCGCCGCGCATGAACAGGGTCTGGTTGCCGCGGATCACGTCCATGATCAGCCGCTCATAGGCATCCGGAACCGCCTGCGCTTCGGCCCCCAGGGCGTCGGCAAAGGACATGTCCAGCGGCACCTCGATCAGCCGCATGCCGCCCGGTCCCGGCTCCTTGATCGTTACGCGCAGCTTCATCCCCTCGTTCGGCTGCAGACGGATCACCAGCACATTGCCGCGCCGGTCCTCCTGCGGCCCGAAGATCGAATGCGGCGGATCCTTGAACACCACCGCGATCTCGGACGCCCGCGCCTTCAGCCGCTTGCCGGTGCGCAAATAGAACGGTGTGCCCTTCCAACGCCAGTTCGAGATATGCAGCTTCATCGCGATGAAGCATTCGGTCAGCGAGGCCTCGTCCTCGGCATCCTCGACATAAGAGGCAATCCCCTCCTCCGCGCCGTACTGCCCGCGCACGATATCGCCCGGGTCGACGGGGTCGAGCGCGCGGATCACCTTCAGCTTTTCGTCGCGCACCGCGTCGGGTTCGAACGTATGCGGCGGCTCCATCGCGATCAGGCATAAAAGCTGCATCATGTGGTTCTGGACCATGTCCCGCATCGCGCCGGATTTGTCGTAATACGCCCCGCGCCCGGTCACGCCGACGGTCTCGGCCACCGTGATCTGAACATGGTCGACGAACTGGGCGTTCCACAAGGGCTCGAACAGGATATTGCCGAACCGCACCGCCATCAGGTTCTGAACCGTTTCCTTGCCCAGGTAATGGTCGATCCGGTAAATCTGATCTTCGCGGAAATACTTGCGCAGAGTCCTGTTCAGCTCGACCGCGCTTTCGAGATCGTGGCCGAAGGGCTTTTCCACCACGATCCGGCTGTGCTTGCCGGCGATCTTGTTGCGGTGCAGCTGCTCGGCCAGATCGCCGAAAAGGCTCGGTCCCACCGAAAAATTGAACGCCCGCACAACATGTCCGCGCAGATGCCGGCGCAGGTCCTTCCACCCGCCCTCGCCGGTCGCGTCGATGGCGACGTAATGCAGAAGCTCCAGGAATTCCTCGACCTTGTCGCCGTCTTCGCCGCCTTCGATGGCGAACTCGGCGATCGCGCCGCGGACGAAGGCGCGGTAGTCCTCGTCGCTCATCTCCTTGCGCGAGGCGCCGATGATGCGTGCGTCGCCGGTGACCTGACCCGACCAGAACCGGCGGTAAATCCCCGGCAGGATCTTGCGCCGGGCCAGATCGCCGGTGCCGCCGAAGATGACCAGATCGAACGGATCGACCGGAATGACGCGCGAAACCATGGGGTCCTCGTATATCTCGCAGCTGCAGAATCGGCGCTGTTAGCGCTAACGCGGGCTTACCACAGCCGCCGGCAAAGTCTAGCACCGCTTTGCCGCATCACAACCGCGTCAAGCGCCGCACCCGGGGGTTTTCTCGGGCGCCGTGCCGCGATAGCTGTCTCGTCAGGCTGACAGTTGGGACGGGATTGCATGCGGGATCAAGGCGTTGGCGGCGAAGAGTTCCGGAAATTCGAACACCCGCAGATCACGGCGCAGGGCGAGGCGCGCGCAAGCGTCGGCCTGACCGATCCGCAAACGCTATGGTTCAACACCGGCACGCTCTGCAACATCACCTGCGCCAACTGCTATATCGAAAGCTCGCCCAAGAACGACCGGCTGGTCTATATCACCGCCGACGAGGTCTCGGACTACCTCGACCAGCTCGAGGCGCGTCATTGGGGCGTGCGCGAGATCGGCTTTACCGGCGGCGAGCCCTTCATGAACGCCCAGATGATCGAAATGGCGCGGCGCTGTCTGGCGCGGGGGTACGAGGTTCTGATCCTGACCAACGCCATGCGCCCGATGATGCGCAAGACGGTGCGCGCGGGCCTGCAGGCGCTGGCGGAGGAATACGGCGCACGGCTGACATTGCGGGTGTCCGTCGATCACTGGTCGGCGGACAAACACGATCTCGAACGTGGCCCGGGCACGTTCGAAAAGACGCTGCAGGGCATGCGCTGGCTGCGCGACGCCGGCATTCGCATGGCCGTGGCGGGCCGCACCGTCTGGGGCGAGACCGAGCCAGAGGCGCGCGGCGGCTATGCTGCGCTTTATGCCCGCGAGGGGTTTGCCATCGACGCCCGAAGCCCGGCTGAAACCGTACTGTTCCCCGAAATGGACGTGACCGTCGAGGTGCCGGAGATCACCACCGCCTGCTGGGGCATCCTCGGAAAATCGCCGGAGGACGTCATGTGCGCATCGTCCCGCATGGTCGTCAAGCGCCGGGGCGCCGCGCGCCCCGCGGTCCTGGCCTGCACCCTGCTGCCCTACACGCCGGAATTCGAACTAGGCGAGACCTTGGCCGAAGCCGAGGGCGATGTGTTCCTCAACCACCCCCACTGCGCCAAGTTCTGCGTCCTCGGCGGCGCAAGCTGTTCGGCCTAAAGACCGAGGGCCCGAAACACCTTCGGAAGCATCTCGGGCAAGTCTTCGGCGATCAGCCCCGGGCCGAATGCCAGCGCAGATTCCACGTGCAGCCAGGCTGCCGTCTCCGCGGCCGGCATAGGCGCGAAACCCCGCGCCAGAAGCCCCGCGATGAAACCTGCCAGCACGTCGCCCGATCCGGCGGTCGCCAGCCACGGTGCGGCGCGGTCGTAATGGGCGGAGTTGATTGCCGCGTGGCCATTCGGATTGGCGATTACCGTATCCGGACCCTTGAACAGGATCACACAACCCGCCCGCGCTGCAGCTTCGCGGGTGGCATCGACCTTGGAACAGGCGGGCCCCGTTTCGGCGGGCGCGTACAGCTTTTTGGCGATGTCAGGGAAAAGACAGGCGAACTCGCCCGCATGGGGGGTCAGAACGCATTTTTGGTGCAGGGCAGCGAACAATCCTTCGTCGCCTGCGATCAGGGTCAGGGCATCGGCGTCGAGCACCGTCGCCCGCTTCGCCGCCAGCGCCGCCGCCACCAATTGCCGCTCACGCGCGCCGGTGCCGAGCCCGGGACCGAGGCAGAGGGCGTTGAGGCGGGCGTCGCCGTCGAGCAGCAGCGCGAGGTCCTCGTCGGACCCCAGCGGCTTCAGCATGAGCGCGTCGAGCCGCGCGGCATTCTCTTGCAGAGCCGCCGGCGGACAGCCGACGGTCACGAGCCCCGCCCCGATCCGCAGCGCCCCCCGCGCCGCGAGCCGTCCCGCCCCACCCCTGCCGGGGCCGCCGGAGAGGATCAGGGCGTGGCCGTGCGAGTATTTGTGCGCCGAAACATCCTTGAAAGTCAGACACGCGTTGCCGGCGGCATTGCTGAGAAAGCAGAACCTTTGAAGCGGCTCGGGCAAGGACGGACGGAATTCGGGAGAAATCGCAAGCGTCGCCGTCCGTGGCAGCCCGATGTCCACTACCTGCACCTTGCCGCAAAGCTCGGGGCCGCCGTCAAGGAAATGGCCGATTTTAGGTCCATGAAACGTTGCGCATAGCTGCGCTTGCATCGCCCCCCCAAGCGGCTTCCCGCTGTCGCTGCAGACCCCGGACGGCAGATCCACCGACACCGTCCGAAGTCCCTCGAAACTCGGAACACTCAGCCAATGAGCCAATTCCGAGTCGTAAAGTTCGTTTGGATCCTCGTCTTCATCAGGGTTGCCGGGTGTTTTCAGCTGCAATGGACGGATCAGACCTGTCCCAAAGAGCGCATCTACGAACAATGCGGTTTCAGGTGTGACGATATCATAAAGGAAACTGTCGTTTTTCACTTCGCCGGCCGAACGGGTTTCGCCAAGTGCAGACCACCTCTCGCAGTTCACCTTTGCATCCGGCGGCAGCTTCTCTGGGTCGCCGTAAAGGAACACGTCCACGTCCCAGCCCCACTCCTTCAAAAGCCGCGCCACAACAAATCCGTCGCCGCCATTGTTGCCCGGCCCGCAGAGCACCACCGCCCGGTGCGGTGCCTGCGCCAAGTCCGGCCATTCCTCGAACACCGCGTCGACAACGCCCCGTCCGGCGCGCTCCATCAGCTCCAGCCCAGTGACCTCGCCGCTCTCGATCGCGGCGGTTTCGATGGCGCGCATCTGGGCGGCGGTAAGAAGTTCGGTCATCGCGTCGCTCACAAAGTTCTCAAACTGCCCAAAAAACGATCAGTCCGCACAAAACTCGCGCAACGACTCCGGATTCGCCAAGGGCCGCAGCGCCCTGTCACTCTAGCGAATTGTCGCCCCGAAATAGAAGTGGTCTCACCCATCCGACCGCACAGTCATCAGGGAGCCCCACCGCATGAAGAAGATCGAGGCGATCATCAAACCCTTCAAACTCGACGAGGTGAAGGAATCTCTGCAGGAAATCGGCGTCCAGGGCCTCTCGGTCGTCGAGGTCAAGGGCTTCGGCCGGCAGAAGGGCCATACCGAGCTTTACCGCGGCGCCGAATATGTCGTCGATTTTCTGCCGAAGGTGAAGATCGAGGTCGTGCTGGGCGACGATCAGGTCGATGCCGCCATCGAGGCCATCGTCGGCGCGGCCAAGACCGACAAGATCGGAGACGGCAAGATCTTCGTGTCGTCCATCGAACAGGCAATCCGCATCCGGACGGGCGAATCCGGCGAGGACGCGCTGTAATTCAGGCCATGCCGTCCCGGGTTCGCTCCGGGACCTCCTTCGCGAATCAGACCAAAAGGTCCCGGATCTCATCCGGGATGGCGACAGAGAAAGGACTTAAGGGAAATGAGCAAAGCTGACGTTCTCAAGACGATCAGGGATGAAGACGTCGAATATGTCGACATCCGCTTTACCGACCCGCGCGGCAAGCTGCAGCACGTGACGGTCATGTCGGATCAGGTCGACGAGGATTTTCTTGACGAGGGCTTCATGTTCGACGGCTCGTCGATCGCCGGTTGGAAATCGATCGACCAGTCCGACATGAAGCTGATGCCCGATTGCGGCAGCGCCTATATGGACCCGTTCTACGCAGAAAAGACCCTGGCCGTGCACTGCTCGGTTCTGGAACCCGACACCGGCGAAAAGTATGAACGCGACCCGCGCGGCACCGCCGAGAAGGCCGAGGCGTACCTGAAATCCTCCGGCATCGGCGAGGTCAGCTATTTCGGACCCGAGGCGGAATTCTTCCTGTTCGATGACGTCCGCTTTGCCGTCGATATCAACAAAGTCAGCTATCAGATCGATGCGCTCGACGCGTCCTGGAACACCGACACCGAATACGAGATGGGCAACACCGGCCACCGCCCAGGCGTCAAGGGCGGCTATTTCCCGGTGAACCCGGTCGACGACGGCCAGGACATCCGCTCGGAAATGCTGTCGACGATGAAGCGCATGGGCATGAAGGTCGACAAGCACCACCACGAGGTGGCGTCGTGCCAGCACGAGCTGGGCCTGATCTTCAGCTCGCTCACCGCGCAGGGCGACCATCTGCAGAAGTACAAATATGTCATCCACAACGTGGCCCAGGCCTATGGCAAGTCGGCCACCTTCATGCCCAAGCCGATCGCCGGCGACAACGGCACCGGCATGCATGTCAACATGTCGATCTGGAAGGACGACAAGCCGCTCTTTGCCGGCGACAAATACGCCGACCTGTCCCAGGAAGCGCTGTGGTATATCGGTGGCCTCTTGAAGCACGCGAAGACGCTGAACGCCTTCACCAACCCGTCGACCAACAGCTACAAGCGCCTGATCCCGGGTTTCGAGGCGCCGGTGCTGCGCGCCTATTCCGCCCGCAACCGCTCGGGCTGCGTGCGGATCCCGTGGACCGAAAGCCCGAAAGCCAAGCGTGTCGAGGCCCGCTTCCCCGATCCGGCGGCGAACCCCTACCTGTGCTTCTCGGCGCTTCTGATGGCCGGCCTCGACGGCATCAAGAACAAGATCGACCCCGGCCCGGCGATGGACAAGGACCTCTACGACCTGCCGCCCGAGGAACTGGCCGGCATCCCGACGGTCTGCGCCTCGTTGCGCGAAGCGATGGAAAGCCTCGAGGCCGACCACGACTTCCTGCTGGCGGGCGACGTCTTCACCAAGGACCAGATCGAAGGCTACATGGAGCTCAAGTGGGAAGAGATCTACGCCTACGAGCACACGCCGCACCCGATGGAGTTCAAGCTCTATTACAGCTGTTGAGCGTCCTCTCAGCAGTACCAATGGGCGCCCTTGTGGGCGCCCTTTTTTTACCTTCGCCGCGAGGTTCTGTTCGCAACCCAGAACCAATACAACCAGTCGGTGATGAATAGTTTCACGACACCACCCAACGCTGGACACAATTTAAGCACAAATTTTAAGCAAAAGTTAAAGTCAGAGCAAGTTGGAGGATAACAATGGACCTCGGAAGCCCCTCTTTCGAAGCCAGCCTTCTCTACAAGGCAGCCGTCAGCTATGACGCGGACCAATTGGCCCTGGACATCGGCGGTATTGCCCGGCGCCATGGGCTGACGTTCAGAACCGCCGAGCAGATGGACCGGATCTTTCTGCTGTTCGATTGCGACGAGATCCAGATGCTGCTGGCCTTTTGCGACGATCCGCTGCCCACGGCGCATTTCCTCGACGCGAACCGACCGAAGGCGGCCACCTCCTGCGAGCGCACGATACTGTACAAAGTCGCCAGCCATTCGGCCAGCACGACGGTTCTGGTACTGGATCACCCGAACGCGACGGCAAGGCGCGACCAGGTGCACGGGGCCTTGAAACGCGACCTCTGCTGGGACATCGCCTGCTATCTGTCGGCAAGGACCTCCCCCGACCTCGTGTTCTGGTGCGACGACGACACTCTCTACACCGCGGAAGAATACCGCCGCGCCTGCGATTTCCGGGCGGCACAGCAAAGTCCGCAGGCGGCTGATCGGCAGGACGGGCATGAACACCTGCGCGCCGACCCGGTGCTGCCGGCCCAGGCGGTGGACTGGATCAACACAAAGACCCTGGCCGGAACGGACCCCGAAACGGAACCGGAGGCCGAGCGGGCGGGCACGGGCGAGGAGGCACAGCCCGCGCCGCGCAAAGCTGCCGCGATGACGCTTGAGACGCTTTTTTCGCTGGCGATGCCCAATCGCCTGTCGCTGCATCTCGACCGGCTCCTGGGCCGCTGGACCGCCCGGCGGGCCATGCGCAGCGTCGCGATGGCCTGCGCCGGCGCCACCGTCGGACTGAGCGGACTGGCCGATATTGGCCTGTACTTCTAACGCGCGATGAGATTGAGCCAGTCGCGCAGCCGGCTTTGGCCAGAGCCGGACCACGCGCCGCCCCTGCGTCTTGTCCGCGAACGCTCACCGCTCGGACCCATCTCGGATTTTACGGCTATATTGGGCGCAGACCCCGCGTTGGCCCAATCCCCGGCCGGGCGCTCACGCGGTGCGTTTCCCGGCCGGTCAGGATTTCGAGTGGCCGAGGTCCGACACATCGCGGTTTCGCCGAAAGCCGTTTCGCGTCAGCCGTCCGCCCCCGTGACCCTCGAGGCAAGGTAGCGCGCAAAGTCGTAATTCGGACGTTCAAGATGGCTGAGATGGCCGGGGGCGGCAAGCGCCGAGCAGAGGCCGCGATAGACCTTTTCCGTGCACCCTTTGTCCTCGTCCTGTACCCGGTCGAGCAGTTCCTTGATCTGACCAAAGAGCCCGCGCGCCTCAGGGTCGTCCATGAACTCGGGCGACAGCCCGCCACCATAGAGGATGCGGACCTGGCCCACGCCTTGCGGATGCAGGCTGAGATACCAGAAATACCCGGGCGTCAGCGTGATCAGAAGGCTCGGGTACAGCGCCAGCAGAATCGTGGTACGGCGCCAGTCGCCTTTCAGGCGGGTGTTCGAGGGGTGCGCCAGCGCGAGCTTGAAGCTCTCGTCCTTGAGTATGTAGTGATAGTTGAAGGTTGGCCGGCCCGGCGGGCAATCCATGTCCTCAAGCCTCGACAACCCGCCGACCGTGGCCGCGTGACAGACCGGCAGGTGATAGCTTTCCATGAAATTCTCAGCCAACACCTTCCAATTAGTGTCCCAGACATGTGTTTCCTGGAAAAGCTGCCGGTAACCGTCCATGGCAAAATCGCCTATCATGTCGCCGACCTGAGCGTAGTGTTCGGCCACCGGCTCGGCGCCGGGGTCGAGCGACACCATGACCCAGCCAAGCCATTCCTCGCACCGGACCTGCGGCAGGCGGTACCCGGCCGCATCGAAACCGGCGTTCCGCGTCATTGCCGGTGCGCCGCGCAGGCGCCCGTCGAGGCCGTAGGTCCAGGCATGATAGGGGCAGACGATGCGGCTTGTGGTCCCGGCGCCGTCCAGAAGTGTGGACATCCGGTGCAGGCAGACGTTGGACATCGCGCGCAGCCGGCCGTCGCGTCCGCGGATCACGACGATCGGCCGGCCGGCGAGGTCCAGCGTGGTATAGTCTCCCGGATTCGGCATGGCGTCGGCGCGGCCGGCGCAAAACCATTCCGTGGAGAATATGCTGTCCAGCTCGGCCTGCAGAAAACCGGGCGAGGTGTAGACCGATTTCGGCATCGCGCGCGCCTGTGCAAAGGGTTGCGCGGCGCAAGCGGCCAGAGCGGCGATGGGGTCGTCAGATTGGCTGGCGGCGGTCATGGGCCTTACTGATGCAGGATCTCCCGCTGCTAGCATCACAGGGCCGGTCGAGGCAATGCGCGTGGCGCAGGGCAAGGCGAGCGCCAGGAAGACGGCGGTCCGGTGACAGCGGCATCGCGCACCGGACGGCTGATCGCGATACGAAACACGCGTGCCGGCTGAATGCGAAGCGAAAAGACAGAAGGCGCAGCCCCCCGGGGCTGCGCCTTCCCTGGCGTTGAGGGGTCTTCGCGCCTAGCGCTTCGAGAACTGGAAGCTGCGGCGCGCCTTGCGCTTGCCGTATTTCTTGCGTTCGACCACGCGGCTGTCGCGGGTCAGGAACCCGGCCGCCTTCAGCGCAGGGCGCAGGGACGGATCGTAAAGCTGCAGCGCCTTCGAGATGCCGTGCTTGACCGCCCCGGCCTGCCCGGACAGCCCGCCGCCCTTGACGGTGGCCTGAACATCGAACTGGCCGTCCACGCCGGCCACTGTGAAGGGCTGGCGCAGGATCATCTGCAGAACCGGACGGGCGAAATAGTTCACCATCTCCTTGCCGTTGACGGTCACTTTGCCCGAGCCCGGCTTGATCCAGACGCGCGCGACGGCATCCTTGCGCTTGCCCGTGGCGTAGGAGCGGCCAAGCTCGTCCCGCTTGGGTTCGCGGTCGATCTGTTCTTCGTGGTTGACAACGACAGCCTCGGCGTCTCCGCCCACGGCGACGGCGCCCAACTCTTCGAGCGAATTGACTTGTTCAGCCATCACGCGGTCCTCGTGTTTTTCTTGTTCATCGACTTGACGTCCAGCACCTCGGGCGCCTGCGCCTCGTGCGGATGTTCGGCGCCGGCGTAAACCCGCAGGTTCGTCATCTGCTTGCGCGACAGACGGTTGCCCGGCAGCATGCGTTTGACCGCCATGGTGACGATCCGTTCGGGATGCGCGCCATCGAGGATCTCGGACGCCGTGCGGGACTTGATGCCGCCGGGATAGCCGGTGTGACGGTAATACGTCTTCTCAGCCCGCTTGTTGCCGGTCATCTGCACCTTGTCGGCATTGATGACGATCACGTTGTCGCCCATGTCCATGTGCGGGGTGAACGTGGCCTTGTGCTTGCCGCGCAGGCGATTTGCGACGATCGAGGCAAGGCGGCCGAGCACAACGCCATCGGCGTCGATCACGATCCACTTCTTGTCGATGTCCGCAGGGGTTGCGGTATAGGTTTTCATTGGTCTCTCACGGGTCGGAAGAAATCTGGATGGCAGGGTTCTAAGCAATTCTGCGGCGCGGTCAATACGTCTTGCCGTCATTTAGTTGTTATATTTCATATAGATAAAATTAAGGTATTATGTTACCTCATAAATATCCCGGCCATCCGCCGGTTTGACCCATATCATGGATCTGACGGCGCAACGGGCCGGCATGGCAGTTGCGACCCGTGGTTTCGGGCCTGTATCGTGCAAGGTGTGACAATGTCCGACCTCTACGCCGCGCTGCTGGCCGGGTTCGTCGTTTGCCTGGCCTCCACGCTTCTCGGTGCCCGCGCCGTGCGCAAGTGGATCGAAGTCTACGAGGCGCGCCGCGAGATGCGCGCGGGCTCGCCCGGCCGAATGCGCATGATCCGCGGCTGGTCCGCCATCGCTGTGTGGATCGGCGTCACCTGGTTTCTCGGCTCGGTCCTGGGCGACTGGGGCAGCACGGGGGACCTCGACTCCGCGCTGGAGCGGTCCGGGGCACGGCTTTACGTAGTCGCAGAGCTTCTGATGGCGTTCGTGGAGTCGGATCAATGACCGGCGGTGCGGCGCCGGCCGTCCAGTCCGAGCTGCAATGCCGGGCCTGCGGCGGGCAGCGGGTGTTCGATCCGGCAACACAGGCCCTGCGCTGCACAAGCTGCGGCGCGGCCGAGGCGCTCGCGGCCGCCGGCGAGGGCAACGCGGCGGCGGAATGGGAATTCCGTCCCGGCCGGCCAACTCCGATTCCGGGTGGTGAGGAGCGCGTACATTCCTGCCGGACCTGCGGCGGCGAGGTCATCTTCCGCGGCCAGGTCCTGTCGCGGCGCTGCCCCTACTGCGATGGGCCCGTCGTGCAGATCGAACAGGATCCCGGATTTCGTCCGATGGCATTGATCCCGTTCCGGGTGGCCTCCGAAACAGCGCTGCAGAACGCCCGCGATTGGGTTCGGGGGCGGTGGGCGGTTCCGGGCGATCTGATGCAGGCCGTCGGAGAGGCGCGGGTGGCCGGGCTTTATGCGCCGTTCTGGACCTTCGACAGTCACGAGGCGGTCCGCTATTGGGCCAAGTATCGGCACGACCCCTGGTGGAGCGACGACCACGTCTGGAAAAATATCACCGGCACCATGAAGGTGGAATTCGACGATATGCTGATGCCTGCTTCGGACCATGTGACGCCGATCATCCGCGACGGCATCCTGCATGAGTTCGATCCGGCCAGCCTGCACCCGGCCGATCCCGGCTATCTGGCCGGGTTCGCCGCCGAACGGCACGGCCAGTCCGTGATGCAGGGGCTGGAGGCCAATCGAAGCGACAGGGACCTGCTGATCAAGGCGCGGATCCGGGCGCATGTCGGCAAACCGGGGGCGCGGGTGGTCAGGTACGAGACCGATACCAGCGGCATCCGCTATCGCCGCCTGCTGCTGCCGGTCTGGATCCTGCATTATCGGTATGACGGCACCCCGTTCCGGGTGGCGGTGTCCGGCATCGATGGCCGCGCCTTTGGCGAACGGCCGTTTTCGCGGGTGAAATTGCTGGCGATCTCGGGCCTGCTGGCCTTGTCTGCGCTGATTGCCGGAGCGGTCTATGGCGCGATCGCTGCCGGAACGGGGCTGCCCTAGCGCCGGTTGCCTTGGAATGGATCACGACGTCGGCATTTGGCCCGAAGCAGAGGTTGCCTATTGAGCGCGAAGCCGCTCCATCGCCGACCCGCAGGGAGGCGACCCAAACCTATGAGCGGCTCGATTTATCCCGGCAAAGTCCGAACGACCTCAATTCGATACGCGCCGACAGCAAATCGCCTCCCCTCCGGGGCGGGTCGGCGATGGCGCGGCGGCCTGCGGCCTTGATTCCGCGCCTGAAGACTCGTTGCGCATGGCAACTTCAGGCCAAATCCGGTCAACCACACATCCATATCGCACCATGAACCTAGCGCCGCGGAGGGATCGAATAGGTTAACCCTGCCCTTGCCACCGGCGGATCCATTCCGTCGGAATGGATCATCACATCCCCCACTGCAAGCGCCTTGCCGAGCTTCAACACCCGACCCGTGCCGATCAGATCCGCCCCGGCCCGCGGCTTACGCATGAAGTCGATCGAGCAGTTGGTGGTCACGGCCAGCGCCTCCGGCCCGATCATGGCCAGCACGGCCAGATACATGCAGACATCGGCCAGCGAGAACATCGAGGGACCGGACACCGTTCCGCCGGGGCGCAGGTTCTTGTCGCCGACATGCAGGCGCACCGCGATCTCGAACGGTTTGACGGCCTCGATGGCGAAATCGTCGGCCACTTGCGGGAAATGGCTGGCCAGAAAGGCTGTCAGATCCTCGCGGTCCATCTTCAGAGTCATGCTTTTCCCCTCGGCCGATTCGGCCTAGAGATGTCGGGAATCGAGGCGGAGAACAAGATGCTGAACCGAACCGACCGCGGGGCCGTGGCACATCTGGAAATGGACGCGCCCGACAGCCTCAATGCGCTCAGCAGCGCGATGCTCGCCGTGCTGATGGACCAGTTCGCGTCGCTGGCGCAGGACCCGCAGATCCGTGTGGTCGTCATCTCTGGCGCCGGCAAGGCGTTTTGCGCCGGGCATGACCTCAAGGAAATCACGGGCGCCCGTCAGGCCGAGGATGCGGGGGCCGCGTTCTACGCCAAGCTGTTCGGCGAATGCGGCGACATGATGCAGGCGATCAAGGCGCTGCCGCAGGTGGTGATCGCGCAAGTGCACGGCATCGCCACGGCGGCGGGCTGTCAGTTGGTCGCCGGCTGCGATCTGGCGGTCGCGGACGAGGATACGCGGTTCGGGGTCAACGGGGTCAATATCGGGCTGTTCTGTTCGACCCCAATGGTCGCGGTGTCGCGCAACCTGCCCCGAAAGAAAGTGTTCGAAATGCTGGTCACCGGCGACTTCATCGACGCGCACCGGGCTTGCGAGCTGGGCCTCGTCAACCGTGTGGTGCCGCCACAATCGCTGGCCACGGAAACCGCGGCTTTGGCCGATCAGGTGGCGGGCAAGCTGGGCGCGGCGGTACGCCTTGGCAAGCGGGCGTTCTACGAGCAGATCGAAATGCCGGTAGACGCCGCGTTTGCACATACCACCAAGACGATGGTCGAAAATCTGCTGATCCGGGATACCCAGGAAGGCATCGACGCGTTCCTGCAAAAGCGCGATCCCGCTTGGGATCAATGACGGGCGAAACCCGACGCGGCAAAGACTGACCGATCCCTGCACCTGCGTGCATGGATCTTCTCATGGTTGCCGGACGGCGCTCTGCCGTGCGCATTTATCGGGCAGATTGTCACGAATTTTCGATTGGATTCGCGCGTCCTGGTGACGCTTGCCGTGGCTTTGCCGCTCGTTGCACCGGCTCTGGCCGATACCTGCGATTCGATTTGTGCCGAGGGGGAAGACTGCATTTCCGCCGCGCTCTACCCGTGGGTGCCGGATATCTGCGAACCGCTCTGCAACAAGGCGGCGGCGGGACCGCGGCCTGGACCAACGCGGCGCCACCAGCCTGGCCGGACCGTTCCGCCTGCGGCTGCAACTCTGCACGCAGGCCAGACCGCTTCCGCAGCCCACGCCCGTTGCGCAGAGCAAAGCCATCCGCCGGCATCGGGGGAGCTGACCCGGGTCAGAGCCTGTAGAGTCTGGTGAACTTGGCTTCAAGATAGTCAAGCAAGGGGCCTTCGCTGGGCTCGAAACCGCAGGCATGGGCGATGGTATCGCGCGGAAGCCGCAGGCCGCCATGGACCTGCAGCCTGTCGCGCAGCCAAACGGTCGCGGCAGAGGTGTCGCCCTGGGCAAGCTGCCCGTCGAGTTCGGGCACCGCCGCACGCAAGGCCTGATGCAGGCAACCGGCGTAGACATTGCCCAGCGTATAGGTCGGAAAATAGCCGAACAGGCCCACCGACCAATGCACATCCTGCAGACAGCCATGGCTGGGCCGGTCGACGCGCACGCCGAAATCGGCCTCAAAGCGCGCGTTCCAGGCGTCCGGCAGGTCGGCGGGCGCCAGATCGCCGGCAATCAATGCCCGTTCCAGATCAAATCGCAGAAGGATATGCAGGTTGTAGTTCACTTCGTCGGCCTCGGTCCGGATAAAACCGGGCGCGACGCGGTTGACGGTGCCATAGAACGCGTCGGCATCCGAGACACCGATATCCCCGAAAAGCGCCGTCATCCGTCCGTAGAGGTAACCGGTGAAGGCGCGCGACCGGCCAAGCTGATTTTCGTAGATCCGACTTTGGCTTTCGTGCACACCCATCGACACCCCCTGCCCCAGCGGCGTCAGCGCATAGGCCGGATCGACACCCTGTTCATAGGCAGCATGGCCGACCTCGTGGATCGTCGAATAGATGCAGTTGAACGGGTCGTGCGGCGCCGTGCGGGTGGTAATGCGGACATCGGCGCCAGAGCCTGAACTGAACGGATGCACCGCCTTGTCGATCCGGCCCCGGTGAAAGTCATAGCCGAAGGCCTCGGCCATCTCGTGGCTGAGCATCAATTGCTGCACCTCGGCGTAGTCCCCCTGCAGCGGCGCGGGCTGGTGCGAAGACCCCAGGACTGCCTCGCGCAGAGCCAGCAGACGGGGGCGCAGCGCGCCGAACATCGCCTCCAGCCCGGCTCCGGTCATCCCCGGCTCGAACCCGTCGAGCAGCGCATCGTAAAGATCGCCGTCCCCGGCCATGGCGGCGGCTTCCTCGCGCTTGAGCATCAGGACCGTCTCGAGCGTCGGGGCGAAGGCGGCGAAGTCGTCCGCGCGGCGGGCCTCGGCCCATATCCCTTGCGCCACCGACGTGGCGCGCGCGATCTCGGTGGCGAGATCGGCGGGGACTTTGGTGGCGCGATCGTAGCTGTGGCGAATCAGACGAAGCGACGCCTGCGCGGCGGGATCGGGGGCCTCCGCGGTCTCCAGCCAGTCGCCCACGCGCGAATCGATCCGGCGGGCATGCAGCACGGCCTCGATCGCCGCCATCTCTTCACCCCGCTGCGCGGCGGCGCCCCGCGGCATCACGGTTTCCTGATCCCAGCCAAGCCGCCCGGCAATGCTTGCCAGAGCCTCGGTCTGGCGCTGGAACGCCATGAGGTCGTCGAATGCGGTCATCGGTTATCCCCGGATGGACTGTGCGATCGGATATTGCGCCAGGTGCCGCGCGCGCAAGGCCAGCACCCAAAGCACCACGGCAAGAAACTGATGGAAGATCGCCAGGTGCCAGGGTGCCGAATTCATCACCGTGACAATGCCGATCACCGCCTGGCCGAAGATCATCACGGCCAGCCAGTCAAAGGCACGGCGGGTGCGTTCATGCGCACTGGCGCGCGACCGCCACCAGAGGAAGAGCCCAAACAGGAACACCAGATAACCGGTGACGCGGTGAAAGAATTGCACGGTTCCGTCGTTCTCGAACAGGTTCCGCCAGGCAGGCGTGATCTGCCACATGTCCGGCGGCAGAATCCCGCCCGCCATCAGCGGCCAGTCGGTGTAGTTGCGCCCTGCATCGATGCCAGCAACCAGCGCGCCCAGCAGGATCTGCAGGAATGCGCCGGCGATCAGGACGGTCGACAGGGCCTGCAGCCGGGGCTCGCGGATGCGGCGGGCCTGCATGAGCTCGCGTTCGGGCCGCGACAGCTGCATCACGTACCAGGCGATCAGGCCGAGGATCACGAAGGCGAGGCCAAGATGGGTGGCGAGCCGGTAGGACGCCACGTCGAGCATGGTGCCGGACAGCCCGGACGAGACCATCCACCAGCCGACCGCACCCTGAATTCCGCCAAGGGCGCCGAGTGACAACAGGCGGAGCGTCCACCCGGTGGGGATACGCTTGGTGAGCCAGAAGAACAGGAAGCCGGCGGCCCAGACCAGGCCGATCACACGGCCGAACTGGCGGTGGCCCCATTCCCACCAGTAGATCACCTTGAACTCGGCCAGGCTCATGCCCTTGTTCTGCAACTGGTACTCGGGGATCGCCCGGTATTTTTCGAACTCGGCATCCCAGGCGGCGGCGTTCATGGGCGGCAGAGCGCCGGTCACCGGGCGCCATTCGGTGATGCTGAGCCCCGAATCGGTCAGCCGGGTCAGTCCGCCCACGGCGATCATCACCACGACCAGGGCGAACAGACCCATCAGCCAGAACCGGATGGCGCCGCGCGCACCGCGCGCCGCCTTGTCGATCACCCCGGTTTCGCGCGCGGTCGGCGCGGCGGGCTTTTCCGCACCGACCTCTTCGAAGATGGATCGCTTTTCCGCCATCGGTCTGCTCTTTCCCGGCCGGCCGCCATCCGGGAAGACAAAATTCCTTGAAGAATCTTGCCAAGGATTTTCCACAATCCTTGGTCCCCGGCGGCCGCTGCTGCGCTTCGCGGCGGACCCTAGTCCCGCCCGCCCGGGCCTTCAAGTCAGCCGCGGTCTTTCCAGCGGACCAGTTGCCGCAGCACGCCGTGAAGCAGCTGCACATCGGCCCGCGTCAGCGGCAGCCGCGCCCACATGTTGCGCATCACCAGCTTCATGCCGTCCGCCTTGGTCGCCGGAAAGAAGAACCCCGCCTCGTCCATGACCTTTTCATAGTGATCGCCCAGCTTTTCGATCTCGACCGCGCTGGCAGGCTCGGTCCTGGCAAACTCCATGCGCTCGGGTTGGCTCTCGGCCGTCTGGCGGCGCCACTCATAGGCGGTCAGCAGAACACATTGCGCAAGGTTCAGCGACGGAAAATCCGGATCGACAGGGACCGATATGATTGCCTCGGCGCGTGCGATGTCGTCGTTTTCCAGCCCGGCGCGTTCCGGACCGAACAGCACCGCCACGCGCTCGCCACCGGCGATCCTGGCAGTGGCCTCGGCCATGGCGGCCTCGGGTGTCAGCACGCGTTTCGTCAGGCCGCGGGCGCGGGCGGTGGTGGCGTAGACGGCGGTGCAGTCCGCGATCGCGTCGGCGGTGCCGGCGGCGATCTGGGCGCCGTCCAGCAGCCGCCCTGCCCCGCTGGCCATCGCCACCGCCTTGGGATTCGGCCAGCCGTCGCGCGGATCGACGATCCGCATCCGGTTCAATCCGAAATTCGCCATCGCGCGGGCGGCCGCGCCGATGTTTTCGCCCATCTGCGGGCGCACGAGGACGAAATAGGGTTGCATTGCTGCCTTTCGGGGTCCGGCGGCGCGGTGATATGCTGGCGCGCATGCAAGAGCAAGGAGGCGGCAATGGCCTATGACGAGGGCCTGGCAGAGATCCTGCGGGGCGATCTGGCCGACGTGCCGGGGATCACGGAAAAGAGGATGTTCGGCGGCATCGCTTTTCTGCTGGACGGCAACATGCTGTGCGGCGTGCACCGGGATGGCGGCATGTTCCGCGTGGGCAAGGAGAACGAGACGGCGGCCCTGGATATCGAAGGCGCCGGGCCGATGCAGTTCACCGGCCGTAAGATGGGCGGGCTGATCGACGTGACCGGCGACGGACTTGCGGACGACGCGCGGCGCGAGAGATGGATGCGGCTGGCGATGGGTTTCGTGGGCGGTTTGCCGCCGAAGTAGCCAAGCCGCGCGGCCCGCGCTATAGGGCAAAAAACAGGAGCCCCGCGATGGCCGGACCAGAGCAGCCGCAAATCTATCTGATCACCCCTCCGGAAATCGAATTATCTTCTTTTCCCAAAACATTGGCGCGCGTTCTTGACAGCGTGGAGGTGGCGTGTCTGCGACTGGCTCTGTCCACGGGCGACGAAGATGCGGTCCAGCGCGCCGGCGATGCCCTGCGCGAGGTGGCCCATGCCCGCGACGTGCCTTTGGTGATCGAGCGGCACCTGCAGATGGTCGAACGGCTGGGGCTGGACGGTGTGCATCTGACCGATGGCGCCCGCTCGGTCCGGGTCGCGCGCAAGGGGCTGGGGCCCGACGCCATCGTCGGCGCTTTCTGCGGCGCCTCCCGCCATGACGGGATGACTGCAGGCGAGGCCGGCGCGGACTACGTGGCCTTCGGACCCTGCGCGGCCTCGGCGCTTGGGGACGGGCGTTTTGCCGCGCACGATCTGTTCGCCTGGTGGTCCGAAATGATCGAGGTGCCGGTCGTCGCCGAAGGCGCGCTGACGGCGGATCTGGTGGCGTCGCTGGCTCCGGTGACGGATTTCTTCGGCATCGGTGCCGAAGTCTGGGGTCTGGACGACCCGGCGGCAGCCCTCCGTGATCTTACGGCTGCGCTGACCTAAGCCCCTCCTGCCGCCTGGGGAACGTTCACCGCGGCGGGCTTGCCTGTACCAGGAAGCGTCGACCGGACGACCGCTTCGCAGGCGGTTGCAAGCGCTTTGCGATCGGGAAAATCGGCCACGCGCAGCGGTGCGTGATAGGTGACATCCACCGCGCCCTGCGGATGTTGCGCAAGGACCGTCAGCAAATGCGCACCGAATTCCATGTCACCCCACCATCCGTAGAACCGCGGATCTTGCCGCTTCGGGCAGGAGTAGACCACGGTGACCGGCTGGATCCATGAGCCGTGTCTGAGAGGTTCTGTGAAGAACGCTGCAAAGAGCGTTGATTTAAAGGGCAAAACCCTCAGACCATCGGTGGAAGTCCCTTCGGGAAAGAACAGCAGTTTATGACCTGCATGCAGCCGATCCTCGAACACCGCCTGTTGCGCCCTTGCATCGCGCATCTGGCGGGTGATGAAGACAGTTCCGGTTGCACGGGCGAGCCAGCCGATGCCGGGCCAGTCCGCGACCTCGGATTTCGAGACGAAATAGATCCTCTTGCGCGCGTTCAGCGTGAAGATGTCGAGCCATGACGAATGGTTCGCCACCACCGCCCCCGGCTGCCGCATCAGGTGGCCATGGGTGCGGTAGCGGATGCCGAGGATCACGAAGGCCATCCGGCAGACGAACTGCGTGATGAAGGGCGTCCAGGGGCGCCGCTGACCGAAAAACGGCCGCTCGACCAACCGCACCAACAGCAAAATCCCGAGACATCCGAACGTGATAGAGCCCAAGGTTAAACCCCGGAAAACAACCCGGACCCATCCCGCGGGGGTGATCGGAACCGGGGCGGGAACATCCGCCGACTGCCAGGTCGGTGTCATGCGGAGGTTCCGCGGGAATAAAGGCTGCGTTGACGCGGGTTGAGCCGAGCGGTGTCCATCACCAGGCAGACATCGGTGGTGTTGAAAGCACGGTCGACAAAGGCCCCCTCTCCCACGAAACCGCCAAGGCGCAGGTAGGCCTTGATCAGCGCGGGCGCCGCCTTCATCGCGGCGCGGCGGTCGATCCGGTCTTCGGGGATCATGTCCATGCGCTGAAAATGCCCGGGCCGCGCCCGTACCCGCAGCTCGGGCGGCGCCAGGTGGCGGTGGTGCAGAAACGACAGCGGCTGCGCCAGGGCGTCGACGTCGGTGCCGTGGAACGAGGCCACCCCGAAAAGCAGCTCGATGCCATGCTCGGCAACATAGGCCGCCAGACCGTTCCAAAGCTCGTACATCGCCGTGCCGCCGCGGTAATCGGCATGCAGACAGGACCGGCCGAGTTCCAGCAGGCGACGGCCGGACCGGCGCAGAGGATCCAGATCGTATTCGTCCTCGGAATAGAACTGTCCGGCCTCCGCGGCCTGCCCGGCCCGCATCAGGCGGTAGACACCGACGGTCCGGTCGTCGGCTGCGCGCCGGGTGTCGATCAGCAGCAGGTGATCGCAAACCGGATCGAAGCGGTCCCGCTCCAGCCGCTGCGCATGATCCACCAGTGCACCCGACCCGCCAAGCTCCTCGACGAAGACGGCATAGCGCAAGCGCTGCGCCGCGCGCAGGTCTACATCCGAGTCGGCCAGTTTCAGCTGGAATTGAGGATCGCCCGCGATCATCGGCGCCTGGATACCCTTGCGGTAAGCTGAGGGACTTCTAGCGCCGGGCCCGGCCCGTTGCAACGCCGCCACCGCGCGATTGCCCCTTCACTAGCGTTAAGGTTGTGGTAACCTTGATCGTCCACGCTCCGGGCGATGTCTCAGGGATCGAATACAGCGATGAGTTCCACGCGCCGGCCATCGATGACCACCTTTCCTTGGTTCTGGAAATTCACCGTGATGCGGCCGCCGATATTCGATTGTACCTGGCCCAGCCCCCAGCCGGGCTCGGAGGGGTGGCGCACCAGCATGCCGGGCTCCAGCAGCGCATTCATCCCCTCCATCGCATCCTTCCCTGGCAGAGGGCGCGGATGACCCGCCCACCCCTGAATATCGCGGCCCTTATGGGCTCGCGCATCTGTCACGACCTGATCTCGCCGATCGGGGCGATCGCGAACGGGGTCGAGCTGTTGTCCATGACTGGTCAAAGCGGCCCGGAGATCGAACTGATATCGGAAAGCGCACAAAACGCCAATGCGCGAATCCGGTATTTCCGCGTGGCGTTCGGCGCCGCCTCCGAGGGGCAGACGATCAGCGCGGGCGAGATACGGACGCTGCTGTCGGATCTGACGCGCGGCAGCAAGTTGCAGGTCGACTGGCAGGCCGCCGGTGATGTGCCCCGGATCGACGCCCGGCTGGTGTTCCTGCTGATGATGTGTTTCGAGACCGCAATGCCCTGGGGCGGCACGGTCATCCTGTCGCAGACCGGCCGGGAATGGTCCATGTCGGGACGGGCCGAGCGGTTGAAGATCGACGCGCCGCTGTGGCAGACGCTGTCGGGATCCGACGCACCGTCCGGGATCAGCGCGGCAGAGGTGCATTTCCTGATGCTCCCGCCTCTCTCGGTCGAGGCCGGGCGCAATCTGAACGTCGCGTACACCGATACGGAGATCACCGCACGGCTCACGTGAACCGTGCCGCTCCGATCGGCTTGACGGGATCAGGCCCGCACCGTGCCGTCCCCTTCGACCAGGTACTTGAAGCTCGTCAGCTGCTCGGCGCCGACGGGCCCGCGCGCATGCATCTTTCCGGTGGCAATGCCGATCTCGGCGCCCATGCCGAACTCGCCGCCATCGGCGAACTGGGTCGAAGCGTTGCGCATCAGGATAGCCGAATCGAGCTGTTCGAAAAAATGGGCGGCGGCAGCGTCGTCCTCTGTCAGAATGCAATCGGTATGATCCGACCCGTAGCGGCGGATGTGATCGATGGCTTCGTCAATGTTCGCAACGACTTTTGCGGCAATGTTCATGTCAAGATACTCGCGGCCCCAATCCTCGTCGGTGGCCGGCGTGGTGCCTGCAACGGCCTGCAGCGCAGGATCGGCATGGACGGTGACGCCGGCATCGAGCAGTGCCTCGACAAGCCCGTGGCCGAGGGTATCGGCGACATCGCGATGGACCAGCAGACACTCGGCGGCCCCGCAGATCCCGGTGCGGCGGGTCTTGGCGTTCAGGACGACACCCAGCGTCTTTTTCGCGTCCGCCGCCTTGTCGACATAGATATGAACGATGCCTTCGAGATGGGCGAAGACCGGCACGCGGGCTTCTTCCTGTACCAGTCCGACCAGACCCTTGCCGCCCCGCGGCACGATCACGTCGATGAAATGCGTCATGGCCAGCATCTCGCTGACCGCCGCGCGGTCCCGCGTCGGCACGCGCTGAATGGCATCCTCGGGCAGACCGGCGGCGCGCAGCCCGTCGACCAGGCAGGCATGGATCGCGCCGGACGAATGGAAGCTTTCGGACCCGCCGCGCAGAATCACCGCATTGCCCGCCTGCAGGCAAAGCGCGCCCGCATCCGCCGTCACGTTCGGCCGGCTTTCATAGATCACGCCGACGACCCCCAAGGGCGTGCGCACCCGGCGGATATGCAGCCCGCTGGGCCGGTCCCACTCGGCGATGACCTCGCCCACCGGATCCGCCTGCGCAGCCACGGCGCGCAGGTCATTGGCGATGCCCTGAATGCGGGTCTCGTCCAGCAACAGCCGGTCGAGCATCGCCTTGCTCAGCCCCTTTTCGCGGGCGAACTCCATGTCCTCAGCGTTGGCCGCAATGATCTCGTCGCGGCGCGCCCAGACCGCGGCGGCGGCGGCCTCGAGCGCGTTTTGCTTTGCGGCCGAAGGGGCGAACGCCAGAGCGGCGGCTGCAGCCTTGGCCCGTGCCCCGATCTCATGCATCAGGGCGGGAATGTCGGTCAGGTCTTTCATCGCGTCGGCCTTTATCTGCGCAAACGAATTTTCGCCGAAAATTCGCCCATGCTCATGTCACCATATCGTCTCTGTGCACCAGGGCTGCGCGGCCGGGATAGCCCAGAATGGCCTCGATGTCACCCGACCGGCGTCCCCGGATCGCGGCCGCCTCGTCCGACGGGTAGCGCGCAAGGCCCTTGCCCAGCATACCCTCGGGTCCGAGGATCGTCACCGGGTCGCCACGCCGGAACCGGCCCGAGACCGCCGTTACACCTGCGGGCAGCAATGACTTTCCTTCGGCGAGCGCACGTGCCGCGCCTGCGTCGACCGTGATTTCGCCCTTTGGCTTCATCGCGGCGATCCAGCGCTTGCGCGCGGCCTGCGGATCGCCCTCGGCCGCGAACCAGGTCGCCGGTGCGCCGGCATCCAGCGCCGACAGGGGCTGCTGGACGGATCCCTCGGTGATGGCCATGGCGCAGCCGGCGCCCGTGGCGGTCTGCGCCGCCATCAGCTTGGTCTTCATGCCCCCCTTCGACAGGCCCGACCCTTCGTCCCCCGCCATCGCCTCGATTTCGGGCGTAATCCGCCTGATGACATCGAACCGGCGGGCCTCGGGGTCGAATTTCGGGTTGCCGGAATAAAAGCCGTCCACGTCCGACAGCAGCACCAGGATGTCGGCCGCCACGGTCACCGCAATCTGCGCCGCCAACCGGTCGTTGTCGCCAAAGCGGATCTCATCGGTGGCCACGGTATCGTTTTCGTTGACGATCGGCACGGTGCCCAGCCGCAAAAGCTGTTCCAGCGTGGCGCGTGAATTGAGATAGCGCCGGCGGTCTTCGGAGTCCTCCAGGGTCACCAGCACCTGCGCGGCGGTCAGCCCGTGCGGCGCCAGCGCCTCTTCATAGGCGCGGGCCAGCCGGATCTGCCCGACCGCGGCCGCGGCCTGCGACTGTTCCAGCGCCAGCGGTCCCGGCGGCATTCCCAAGACCCCCCGGCCCAGGGCGATGGAGCCGGACGAGACGAGAATCACATCCGTCCCGCGCGCCTTGATCGCCGCGACGTCGGCAGCCAGGCCGCGCAGCCAGTCCGACCGCAACGCTCCGTCCCCGCGGTCGACCAGCAACGCCGAGCCGATCTTGACGACAAGCCTTTTTGCGCCCCTTAGGGATGCCATGGTTCCGGCTCCTCGGCGGCAGTCTTCCGGCGCAGCCGGTCGTCCTCGATCCGCGCCCGCAACGCGCGCAGCACCTCGCTCACCCCCTCGCGGCTGACCCCCGACATCATCAGGACCGGCTGCCCTGCCGCCGCCTCCAGCGCCGCCCTCCTGTCCGCACGCTCGTCCTCGCTGAGGGCGTCGATCTTGTTCAACGCCGTCACCCGGGGCTTTTCTGCAAGATACCCGCCGTAAGCCTCGAGTTCGTGAACGATCGTCCGGTAATCGCCCGCGACATCCCCCGACGTGCCGTCCACCAGATGCAGCAGGACCGCGCAGCGTTCGACATGGCCAAGAAACCGGTCGCCGACGCCCCGGCCTTCATGCGCGCCGGCAATCAGGCCGGGGATGTCGGCGAGGACGAATTCCGCATCGTCGACCCCGACCACGCCCAGATTGGGGTGCAATGTCGTGAAGGGATAATCGGCGATCTTGGGGCGCGCATTCGAGGTGGCGGCCAGAAAGGTCGACTTGCCCGCATTGGGCAGGCCCAGAAGGCCGGCATCGGCGATCAGCTTGAGCCGCAGCCAGAGCGTTCGCTCCACCCCCTCCTGACCCGGATTGGCAAGCCGCGGCGCCTGGTTCGTCGAGGTCTTGAAATGCAGGTTGCCGAAACCGCCATTGCCGCCCTTGGCCAGCAGCACGCGCTGGCCGACATGGGTAAGATCGGCGATCACGGTTTCTTCGTCTTCTTCCAGGATTTCGGTTCCCACGGGCACCCGCAATACCACATCCTCACCGGCACGGCCCGAGCGCTGTTTGCCCATGCCGCCCTGGCCATTCTTGGCAAAGAAATGCTGCCGGTAGCGGAAATCGATCAGGGTGTTCAGCCCGTCGACGGCCTCGGCCCAGACATCGCCGCCCTTGCCGCCGTCGCCGCCGTCCGGCCCGCCATATTCGACATATTTCTCGCGCCGGAAGCTGACGCAGCCGTTTCCGCCCGCACCGGACTGGATATAGACCTTTGCGAGATCGAGGAATTTCATGTGCGTGCTTCCAGACTGGATCTATCGAGGCGATAGACGATGACCGGGGCGGGCTCAAGGCGGGCAGCCGAGGTTCCCGCTCCCGTTCCGGTGCGCCGGAAGCCCAGCTTCTCGAGCACGCGATGCGATGCCACGTTGTCGGTAAAGACGTCGGCGTGAACCTCGGCCAGGCCGAAACCGTCCATGACGGCAGGGAGGAAACCGTTCATTGCCTCGGTGGCGTAGCCGTTTCCCCAATGCGCAGGATCGACAAAATAGAAGACATGGGCGTCCTCGCTTGCGCCGACGGTCCCGATCAGGGGTCCCTCGGGAAGACAAATGGCGAGGCGAAAGGGCAATGCGCCCGTCCAGGCAAAATAGGCGACAAACCGGGCGACGTCGACTTCGGGCCAGGGGACCGTGGCGGCAAAGATCATGCGCGCAACCCGGCGGTCGCCGCCGATGCGGGCAATTTCAGGCGTATCAGTGGCAAGCAACGGACGCATCCGCAGCCGCGCGGTTGCCAGATGGGGAAGCGGGCCGCCCATCGATCCGGTCAGCCCAGCCTTTTGATGTAGGTCCAGGTCGGAACCGTTGCGTTGCGGGCGACCGAGAAGGCCTCGGCATCGCCGATATACTCGAATCCGGTATGGGTCAGAACCCGCGCCGAGGCCGGATTGTCCTGAAAGACCGAGGCAAACAGCGTCTTGGCACGGTGCGGGTTTGCGGCGACCATTGCCTCGACCGCCTCGGAGGCGATGCCGCTGTTCCAGAAGGCCGGCGCAACCCAATAGCCGATTTCCGACTGGGCGCGGTCCATGCGTTCGACGCCGATGACGCCCAGCAACTCGCCCTGCCCGGCCGCGGTGCCGTCGATCACCCAGACATCCTCGCTCCGGTCCGGGGCCTGTGCACGGGCGATGAACGCCTCGACCGCGCCGGGCGGCAGGGGATGCGGGATCGACGTGGTGCCGCGCGCCACGCGTTCGTCACCGCCGTAAAGCTGCAGCAACCCCGCATCGGACGCTCGCACAGGGCGCAGCGCAAACCGCTCTGTCTCGATGACCGGTTGACCGGTTGTCGTGTCGAACATCATGCGTCTCCTCCCAAAAACAGCACAAACAGAACGCTGGCGACGGTCAGGGCCGCCAATGTCCACATCAGGTATTTCTCGCCCGGATGGCCGGCGAGCACCGCGGCGATGCGATCCCCGCCGAAGGTCCAGATCGGATGACAGACCGCCTGCACGATGAAGAGAACCGCAGCGATCACCGCCGTCGCCTGCAAGACCGGCGCGCCTTGGGTCACGAAATTGGTGAAGCCGGCCGTGATCATCGCCCAGGCCTTGGGGTTCAGCGGGTGCACGATCAGTCCCGCCAGGAACCCCGGCGCGCGTGTCTCGGCCGCACCGGGATTGAGCCTTAGATTTGCGATCTTCCACGCCAGCCAGCAGATATAGGCGGCGGACGCGTATTTCAGCGCCGCGAACAGCCACGGCACCGTTTGCGCCAGCTCCATCAGCCCGAAACCGATGGGCCAGATGATCAGCTGCTTGCCGACCAGGACCCCCAGCATGAACGGCAGCGCCGCCACAAAGCCATAGCGCGCGCCCGTGGCCAAGAGCGCCATATTGGCGGGCCCCGGCGTGCCGACCTGGCTGGCGGCAAAGACCGCGAAAGAGGCGACTGCAACACTCATACCAAAGAGTGATCCCTTGAACGAGGAAGGGGACCGGCGTCTTGCCGATCCCCCTGAAATCTTCAGCCCTGAGGTGTCGGCTTACTCGGCGGCCTCTTGCATCGGCAGTACCGAAATGAACGTGCGGCCCTTGAGGCCCTTGTGGAAGGTCACGGCGCCCTCGACGGTGGCGAAGATCGTGTGATCCTTGCCCATGCCGACGCCCTGGCCCGGCCACCACTTGGTCCCGCGCTGGCGCGCGATGATGTTGCCCGGAATGGCGCGCTGGCCGCCGAAAAGCTTGATACCGAGGCGGCGACCGGCAGAGTCGCGGCCGTTCCGGCTGGATCCGCCTGCTTTCTTGTGTGCCATCTGAGCTTACTCCTGTTCGGCGTCGAGCTTTTTCGCCTGCTCGATCCAGTTATCACGTTCGATGCGGCCCTTGAAGGACAGCTTGTCGTCCATATAGGTGATTTCGTCCGGGCCCCAAGCGGCGATCTGATCGAAATGGAAGACGCCGTTTTCGTGCAGCAGACCCTCCAGCTTCGGTCCGACGCCCGAGATCTTCTTCAGATCGTCCGGGCCGCCCTCGCGCGCCTCGGTCAACAGGTTTGCCGGGCGGGTGCCTTCGCCGGCCTCACCGGCCGCGTCGGATACCTCGGCCTTCGGCGGCTCTTCGGACTTGGCCGGCTTTTTGGCCTTGGCCTTCTTCGGCGCCGCTGCGGCAACGGCCGCCGCCGAGACAGACCCCGTGCCGATCGCGGCCTTCACACCGGACGCATCGGCCCCGGATTCCAGGATGTCGGTGACCCGCAGCAGCGTCAGTTGCTGCCTGTGGCCCTTGGTGCGCTTCGACGAATGCTTGCGCCGGCGTTTGACGAAATGGATGACCTTTTCGCCCTTGATCTGGTCGATCACCTCGGCCTGCACGCCCGCGCCGTCTACCAGCGGGGTGCCGACCGTGTCGCCGACCATGAGAATTTCGTTGAACTGGACGGTTTCGCCCGCGTCGGCAGCCAGCTTTTCGACCCGGAGCACGTCGCCCGAAGTCACCTTGTACTGCTTGCCGCCGGTCTTCAGGACCGCAAACATCTTTGTCTTCCTTGTCTTCCGCGTCCTGTGGCCCCCCGGGACCCGGGGTGTTTCGGCTGACACAGCCGCCGCGAACAGCGCGCCTTTGGGCGGTTTTGCATATCTCTTCCGACCGGGTTGCCGGAAGAGACGCGCTTATGGTCGACAAAGCCGCCTGCGTCAAGCCCCCGTACCCCGGTCCACAGAGCCGACAGGAATTTCATCTGGCACGCGGCGGCGCGGATGGGTAAACCGTCACTCGCTTGCGACGGGGATGCCATGACCGACACGATCCTGGAACGGTGCGAAGACCGTGGGCTGCGCATGACGGATCAGCGCAGGGTGATTGCGGGTGTGCTGCAGGACAGCGACGACCATCCGGATGTCGAAGAGCTCTACGCCCGCGCCAGCGCCCAGGATCCGCGAATATCCATTGCCACGGTTTACCGCACGGTGAAACTGTTCGAAGAGGCGGGCATCCTGGAAAAGCACGAATTCGGCGACGGCCGGGCGCGGTACGAGGATGCGGATCGCGACCACCACGATCACCTGATCGACATGCACACGGGCGAGGTGATCGAGTTCGTCGATCCCGAGATCGAAGCGCTGCAGGTGAAGATCGCCCAAAAGCTGGGCTACCGGCTAAAGGGGCACCGGCTGGAACTCTACGGTGTGCCGATCAAGAAGTGAGTACGTCCCCAAGCGCGGCGCGCAGCGGGCCCAGATGCGCCTCGTAACGCCGCCAGCGGCCGGCTGAACTTCGGTAGACCGGCTGCCGGACCTGCCAGCGGCTCGCCGTTGCCACGCTCCGCTCGGTTCGGTGCGCTGTTGCGCAATCGGGGTGCCAGTCCAGCCCCATCGCCGACAAGGCCCGGCGCGCCTCGGTTTCGGTATCCTCGACAAGCGCTTCGTAGCGGATCTCGGTGACGCAGACCGGCAGCACCCGCGCCCAATGCGCCATGATCCGGCGGTAGGCGCGGTAGAAATGGCCCAGATTTTTCAGGTCAAACGAGAATTCCTGCCCCGACCGGAAATTCTGAAAGAAACAGGACAGGCAAGTGTCCATCGGATCGCGGGCGCAGTGCAGGATCACCGGATCGCGGAACAGGCAGGCGATCAGTCCGAGATGCCGGAAGTCGAGCGGCATCTTGTTGGTGACGCAGGCCGATCCGGGGGCGCGCCGCGCCAGCATATCCAGATATTGGCGGGCCAGCCCCTGAAACACCCGCGGCGCCGCGCCGAGCGCGCTGTCGGGATAATCGGGGGCGCCATCGGCATATTTTCCAAGAGTCCCGGCGATCGCGTTGATGTCGGGCAGCTCGCCCGCGCCATGCACCGCCGGATGGCTCGCCAGGATCTGTTCGGTCAGCGAGGTTCCCGAGCGCGGCATCCCGACGATGAATACCGCCCGCCCCCCGGTCTCCAGCGCCGCCGCGTTGCGTTCGGCCAGAAACCCGGCATCGAACACCCGCATGATCGCGTCGCACTGCGCGTCGACGGCACCGGCGTCGTAGACCGCCCC
Source organism: Rhodobacter sp. (assembly GCA_030065095.1). Taxonomy (GTDB): domain Bacteria; phylum Pseudomonadota; class Alphaproteobacteria; order Rhodobacterales; family Rhodobacteraceae; genus JASJCA01. Next base: position 54,836 of record JASJDP010000015.1, on the reverse strand, counting down.
TTTCGCTGCGTTTCCCATCAGATAATGCGGAAAGGCCCGTTCGTAGTCTTTCAGATCGTTCCAGAACTTACCTGCCGCGAAATGGGCAAAGCACCGGTCGCGCCGGTCCAGGTCCGTGTCGAGTAGCGCCTCGATCTGGTCGAGCAGCGGATCGGGATGGTGCAGGCGGATGTTGCCGGACAGGTTAAAGAAAGCCTCCGCGTAATCCGGCTTCAGCCGGATCGCCTCGCGGAAATGCCCCTCGGCCTCGAAGAGCCTGCCAAGCGACGACAGCACGCCGGCCATGTTGTGATGATAGGCCGCAACGTCCGGCGCCATCCGAAGTGCGCGGGCGATGGATTTGCGGGCGCCGGCGAAATCCTTGAGCGCGGCTTGACAGAGCCCCAGCATATGCACGGCCTCGGCATTGCCCGGCTCGGCCGCGATCAGGGGCCGCAACAGCTTTGCCGCGTCCTCCGCTCGCCCCGACCGGTGCAGTTCCACCGCCTTTTTCAGCAATTCGCTGCCCGACATTCTTCTGCCGCCCATGGCCTGCCCCTTTGCCAGCCAGCGTACCCGCAATGACGGCGGAACCAAAACGATTGCCCAAGCGCGCCGTCTATGGCATCGATAGGGTTCGCAACTCGCCCATAGCGCGAATGTGGTACCGCTAACATACCCAGTTTCACATCCTGTAAATCCTTGCTAAGAAACCGGACGACTTTTCCACGCCTGAGAGCCCCCCATGAGCATCATTATCGACATCCACGCCCGCGAGATCCTAGACAGCCGCGGCAATCCCACAGTCGAGGTCGACGTTGTCCTCGAAGACGGCACCCAGGGCCGCGCCGCCGTTCCTTCGGGCGCCTCGACCGGCGCCCATGAGGCGGTTGAAAGGCGCGACGGCGACAAGAGCCGCTATATGGGCAAAGGCGTGCTGGAGGCCGTCGCCGCGGTGAATGGCGAGATCGCCGAGGCGCTTATGGGGTTCGACGTTACCGAACAGGAAGCGCTCGACGCCACGATGATCGAGCTTGACGGCACGCCGAACAAGGGCCGCCTCGGCGCCAACGCGATCCTCGGCGTATCGCTCGCCGCGGCCAAGGCGGCGGCCGATTTCACGGCCCAGCCGCTTTACCGCTATGTGGGCGGCACGGCGGCGCGCGTTTTACCGGTACCGATGATGAATATCATCAACGGCGGCGAACATGCCGATAACCCCATCGACATTCAGGAATTCATGATCATGCCGGTCTCGGCGCCGAATATTCGTGACGCGGTGCGCATGGGGTCCGAAGTGTTCCACACGCTGAAGAAAGAATTGTCGACGGCAGGGCTTGCCACTGGCGTCGGTGACGAGGGCGGCTTTGCCCCGAACCTCTCGAGCACCCGCGACGCGCTCGATTTCATTCTGAAATCGGTGGAAAAGGCCGGCTACACCCCTGGTGACGACATCATGCTGGCACTGGACTGCGCCGCCACCGAGTACTTTAAGAACGGCGAGTATGTGCTTTCCGGTGAAAGTAAAAAGCTTGGACCGGATGAAAATGTCGCATATCTTGAGGCGCTGGCGAACGACTACCCGATCCTGTCGATCGAAGACGGCTGTTCGGAAGACGACTGGGACGGATGGATTGCCCTGACCCAGGCCCTCGGAAGCAAGGTTCAGCTGGTCGGCGACGACCTTTTCGTGACCAATCCCGACCGGCTGTCGGACGGCATCGCCCGGCAGGCGGCAAACTCGCTTCTGGTCAAGGTCAATCAGATCGGCACCCTGTCCGAGACGCTGAAGGCCGTCGACATGGCGCATCGCGCCCGCTTCACCTGCGTCATGAGCCACCGCTCGGGCGAGACCGAGGACGCCACGATCGCCGACCTTGCCGTGGCCACCAACTGCGGCCAGATCAAGACCGGCTCGCTCGCGCGCTCGGACCGGCTGGCGAAGTACAACCAGCTGATCCGGATCGAGGAAATGCTCGGTGAAACAGCGGCTTATGCCGGAAAATCCATCCTGCGTTGAGACCCATGTCCACGTTCATACGCCAAGCCCGCCCCGACGATATGCCCGCCGTGCACGAGTTGTGCCGCGCCTATCGCGACCTTCTGATCGAACGTCATCGCGGCATCTCGGACGTCGCGGAAAACTACTACAAGGAAGACGTATTTCAGGACCTGCTCGACCGGCTGCCCGAATTGCACAGCCGGCCCGATGGGGCGATCTTCGTGGGCGGACTGGATGGCGAGGTGCTGGCCTGTGCCATGACCCACCGAATTGACGACGCAACCTGCGAGATCAAGCGCGTCTTCGTCGCCGATGCCGCCCGCGGGCAAGGTCTGGGACGGCTGCTGTTCGAAGAGGCCATGGCGCTGGCCAGGGCCGATGGCTACCGCCGCATGGTGCTGGACACGATGGTCGTGCTGACCGAGGCCATCGCGCTCTACAAGGCGCTCGGATTCTCCCTCATCCCCGGATTTTATGAACTCGACCCGCAATATTCCGAGAATATCGTGTTCTACGGCATCGATCTGTGACGGCCGACGAGATCATCGCACGCCTTGACCTTGCCCCGCATCCCGAAGGCGGCTGGTACCGCCAGACCTGGGTCGCCGAGGCGGCAGACGGCAGCCGCCCTGCCGGCACCTGCATCTATTTCCTGCTGAAATCGGGCGAACGCAGCCACTGGCATCGGGTCGACGCGGCCGAGATCTGGCATTTCTACGCCGGGGCCCCGCTGATCCTGCGCATCGCGGAAACCGGGACCGGCCCTGCCGCCGCGCACCGCCTCGGTCCGGATTTCGCCGCGGGCGAGGAACCGCAGATCCTTGTCCCCGCGCACCACTGGCAGTCGGCCGAGCCAATGGGCGCCTACACACTTGCCGGGTGCACCGTTTCTCCCGGTTTCGATTTCGCCGGGTTCGAACTGGCGCCGCCCGGCTTCGACATTCCCTGACGCAGGCATTGCAGCCATGCGGAACGGCAAATCGCGGCTGCCTCTTGCCGTCCGGGGCAATGCCTGTTCACAGAGACGCCGGCTTGGATCACCCCTCTGCGGACGGACGCGACAGCCTCCCGCCACCCACCGCCGCAGACACTCCCGTCGTGCCCGGACAGGTGGTGGGCAGTCCGCGTGCGACACGCACTGCGAGAAAGGCGAAGGCCTGCGCCTCCAGCATATCGCCATCCAGCCCCACCGTCTCGACAGGCGCCACCGGGCAGTCCAGGGCCTGGCCGAGTTCGGCCATGATCACCGGGTTCCGGCGACCGCCCCCTGTGACGAGCACCCGGTCCGGCGGCGCGGGAAAATGCTCCATCCCCCGCGCGACCGAGGCCACCGCGATGCCGACCAGCGTCGCCGCCGCATCCGCGTCGCTCAGTTCCGAAATCATCTCCGATAGTCTTGGAAACTCGTTTCTATCCAAGGATTTAGGGGGTATTCTTAAGAAATATCCGTGCTGAAGAAACTGCGCGACCAGCGTTCTGTCGGCCTGTCCGGCCGCCGCCAGTCCACCATCCCGATCGAAGCGCTCCCCGCGCCGCGTCTGCATCAGGTCGTCCAGCGGGGCATTGGCGGGCCCGGTATCGAACGCCAGAAGCGCACCGTCGGTCTCCGGTGTCGGAGCCCCCGGATCGACCCATGTCAGGTTCGCCACCCCGCCCAGATTCAGAAACGCCATCGGCGCCTCCGCCCCGATCCATTTTGCACAGGCGAAGTGAAAGAACGGCGCCAGCGGGGCGCCTTCTCCGCCCAATGCGACATCCGCCGACCGGAAATCCCAGACCACCGGCACCCCCAGTACCTCGGCCAGCAAAGCCCCATCCCCGGCCTGATGCGTGCCGCGCCCGCGCGGGTCATGCGCCAGCGTCTGACCGTGGAACCCGACGATGTCCGCAGCGAAATCCGAAAGCAGTTCGGCATGCGCGGTTTCGACGACAGCCGCCGCCGCGACCGCCTCTGGCGCGCCCGGCCATCGGCCGAGGCCCGCGCGCAGCACCTCGCGTTCCGCCGCCGAATACGGCCGGTACCCGGTTTCGCCGAACTCAAGGATCGTCTCGCCGTCGGTGCGCACCAGCGCGGCATCGACCCCGTCCAGCGACGTCCCCGACATCGCGCCCAGCGCCCAGACCGGCGCCCCGGCTTTGCTGGCGATCATCATGGCTTCCCCTCGGCCCAAGGCCCCAGTATATCGGCCCGGCGAAACGATGGACTGAAACGCGATGGCCTACCACCCGAAATCCGAGTTCCTGCACCAGATCAGCACCCGCGGTTTCCTGGCCGACTGTACCGATCTGCAGGAGCTTGACGACCGCCTGCTGACGGGTGTGGTCACCGCCTATATCGGCTACGATCTGACGGCCTCGAGCCTGCATATCGGGAACCTCGTGCAGATCATGCTGCTCAGGTGGCTGCAAAAGACCGGCCACCGGCCGATCACGCTGATGGGCGGCGGCACCACCAAGGTGGGCGACCCGTCGGGCAAGGACGAGATGCGCAAGCTGATCTCGGTCGAGCAGATCAACGCCAACGCCCAGTCGATCCGCAACGTGTTCTCACGCTATATCACCTACGGCGACGGACCGACCGATGCGCTGATGCCGAACAATGCCGATTGGCTGGACGAGCTGAAATACATCGAGTTTCTGCGCGACATCGGCAGGCATTTCACCGTGAACCGGCTGATGGCCTTCGAATCGGTCAAGTCTCGGCTCGACCGCGAACAGGCGCTGAGCTTTATCGAGTTCAACTACATGCTGCTGCAAAGCTACGACTTCCTCGAGCTTTACCGCCGCTATGGCTGCAGCCTGCAGATGGGCGGTTCGGACCAATGGGGCAACATCGTCTCGGGCACCGACCTGATCCGCCGGGTCGAACGGGCAGAGGCCTACGGCCTGACCACCCCGCTGGTCACCCGTTCGGATGGCAAGAAGATGGGCAAGTCGGTCGAGGGCGCCGTCTGGCTCAACGAAGACATGATGAGCGCCTACGAGTTCTGGCAGTGGTGGCGCAACGTCGCCGATGCGGATGTGGGCAAATTCCTGCGGATGTTCACCGAGCTGCCCGTCGAAGAATGCGACCGGCTGGGGGCGCTGGCAGGCACCGAGGTCAACGAGGCGAAAGTGCGTCTTGCCAACGAGGTCACCACGCTGGCGCATGGGGCCGAGGCGGCGCAGGCCGCGGAGGCAACGGCGCGCGCGGTGTTCGAAAAGGGCGGTGTGGGCGACGATCTGCCAACGCTGGAACTGACGGCCGCGGATGTCGGCGACGGGATCTCGGTGGTGCAGCTGATCGTGCGCTCGGGCCTGGCGAAGTCGGGCAAGGAGGCGAAACGGCTGATCGCGGATCACGGCGCCCGGATCGACGACGCGCCGTTGACGGATGCGGGAATGATGCTCGACACCGCAGCGCTGGCCTCGCCCGTCAAGCTGAGCGCCGGAAAGAAACGGCACGCATTGGTGACCTTGTCGGAATGATCCCCAGGCGCCCCCGCGGGGACGCTCTGCAACACCTCGAAAACGCCTCAGCACTCCAATGATGCGCCACCAACCCGATGGGACAGCGGGCCCATGCCCGGATTAATGCATCGTCCGAGACGAACATTCCGCTCGATTCCGGCCGGATTTCATCGCTAATCCCGCCTGTCGACCTCGGCATAAGCCGATGATCGCTGTGACTGCGCGGCGTGGAGGTGGCGAGAGCGCTTGCCCATAGCAGGATGGGCGTGGCGCACCGGTTGGCACCGGCCTGGAGCGGGCATTGCCAGTCAAGTGACGAGTCGCGCCATCGCCGGTTCGTAGCCTGAAGGAGAGGTGATGGTCAGGCGACCCGCTTCGTCGGCAACGTCCGCTCAAGGCCAATGGGGGACCCTTTTCTTCATCGCATCAAAGGTGAAAGCCCACCGAAATCGGCCTGGGCGTTTCAGTTCAGCATCCAGGTGCCGTCGGGGTAGAAGGCGTGGAAGGCGAAGGCGAACATCACGTCGTGCGGCACGTCGCGCCCGTCCATCTTTACCCGGATCGTGCCCACATCCCTGCCCTTGCCGATTGACGCGGAATCGAGCGCCGAAGCCTGACCCGCCGTCCAGGTAAAGGTCAGCCCGGCCTCGCGCAGTTCTCCGACATCCGCCAGCCGCGACACCGGCCAAGCCCGGTCATCCACGCGCACCACACGTGCCAGCGGCGGAATGCCGTGTGGCGGCATTTCACCGTTGTAGAGGAACGGACGCCGCGAGCTGTCATAGTTCACATACGGATTTCTGCCATAAGTGCGCGGATAGCGCGGCTGATCCATCACCAGCCCGTCTGGATTGCGCGCCTTGAACTCGGCCCAGCTTTCCATCCAGGTCGGCAACTGCGTCAACTCGACGCCGGTCATCTCGCCCACGATCCCCTCGCCGATGGCCTGTTGCCACCACGACTGGGTTTCGCGGTCATACATCACCATATCGGAATTCCGCAGCTTGCCCGACACACCGAAGGTCAGCTCGCGGCCCTGCACCCGCCGGTCGAATGTGATGCCCGAATTGCACAACGGGCAGAAGGTCACGGCCACCGGCGTGCCGCCGATCCTGTCGTTCACGATCTCATGCCAGGTGAGATACCGGATCGGATAGGCCCGCGGTTCCCGACCGTCCAGTTCGACGGTGATCACCGGCTCGCGGTCCCCGATCCTCGTCTCGTCGCCGGCCTTTAGGAAGGACGGGTCGCTCAGGGCGGGAATGCCGTCCTTCGGCGGTCCGCCGGACAGGATCTCGGTCCAGCTTTCGACACTGGTCTTTTCGAAATTGGTGTCCGGCCACTCGTACCGCCAGAACTCGGGGCTGGCAACGGCCGCGGCGGCCACGGACAGGCTCAGGACCGCCGCAGCAATCAGGGATTTCGCGCGCATGGAATGTCCTCCTCGTCTTGTCACGGAAAGTGGCAGAGGACGCACCACGCGACTAGCCCCGCTCACGCGGTATTGAGACCCCGTCAGGGAAACGAATTTTCGCCGAAAATTCGCCGCCCGGCCTCACTCGGTCACGACGACCGACACCATATGATCCGGCTCACCGGTGACCTGCAGCGTGCTGCCGTCCCCGCGCTTGATGCCGTCGAGCACGTCCAGCCCTTCGGTCACCCGGCCCACGACGGTATATTGCCCGTTCAGAAAGGCGCCTTCGTCGAACATGATGAAGAACTGGCTGTTGGCCGAATCCGGGTCCTGGCTGCGCGCCATGCCGACGACACCGCGTTCGAAGGGAATGTCGGAAAACTCGGCCTCGATGTCCGGCAGCGCCGATCCCCCGGTGCCGGCCCGGCGCAGGGTGCCGCCCCCGACCTTGCCGAACTCGCCATCGCCGGTCTGCGCCATGAAGCCGTCGATCACCCGGTGGAAATAGACGCCGTCATAAAACCCCTCGGCGGCCAGCCGGGTGATCTGCGCCACGTGGGCCGGCGCCACATCCTCCAGCAGATCGATGCTGATCACGCCGCTGGTGAACTGCCCCTCGACGGTGATCTCGATCCCGCCGGCGAAGGCCGGCGCGGCCAACAGGCCGAGCGCGACGGCAAGCTTACGCATCGGCCGCGACCTTCATCGAGATCATCTTGTCCGGATTTGCCGGCGGCTCGCCGCGCACGATCGCGTCCACATGCTCCATCCCCGATGTCACCCGGCCATAGACCGTGTATTGACGGTTGAGAAAATGGTTGTCCGAAAAGTTGATGAAGAACTGCGAGTTGGCCGAGTTGGGGTTCGACGACCGCGCTGCGCCCAGCGTCCCGCGATCATGCGGCACGCCGCTGAATTCCGCCGGAAGATCGGGTTTCGACGACCCGCCGGTGCCCGCGCGGCGAATGTCGAAGGACTTCTCGGTACAGCCGTTCTCGACATCGCCGGTCTGCGCCATGAATCCGTCGATCACGCGGTGAAAAACGACATTGTCATAGGCACCTTCGCGCGCCAGTTCCTTGATCCGCTTGCAGTGTTCGGGGGCCACGTCGGGCAGCAGCTCGATGGTGACGGTTCCGTCCTTCAGCTCGATCAGGATGGTGTTTTCGGGGTCTTTGATCTCGGCCATTTCGGTCCTCTCAACTCGTTTCGCGGCAACTTAGGCGGCATGGGCGCGAAGGGAAAGGTCAAAGCGCCGCCTTGACCCGGATCGCAGAATCGCGTGTCAGGAGGGCGGCGCGTCTATGGAGAACTGTACAATGAGTTGGAAGACCCTCGATGACATGGATCTCGACGGCAAGACCGTGCTGACCCGCGTCGACATTAACGTCCCCGTGGAAGGTGGCCGCGTCACCGACACCACGCGAATCGACCGCATCGCGCCGACGATCTCGGACATCCTGGCAAAGGGCGGCAAGCCTGTGCTGATGGCGCATTTCGGCCGCCCCAAGGGACAGCCGAATCCGGCCATGTCGCTCGACATCGTGCGTCCGGCGGTAGAGGCCGTGCTGGGCCTGCCGGTGAAGTTCGCCGAGGACTGCATCGGCGCACCCGCCAAGATCGCCGTGGCCGCCATGCAGCAAGGCGAGGTCCTTCTTCTGGAAAACACCCGCTTTCATGCCGAGGAAACCGCGAACGACCCCATGTTCGCCGCCTCGCTCGCCGCGTTGGGAGAGGTCTACTGCAACGACGCCTTTTCCGCCGCGCATCGGGCGCATGCCTCGACCGAGGGGATCGCCAAGCTGCTGCCGGCCTGCGCCGGGCGGCTGATGCAGGCCGAGCTGTCGGCCCTTGACGCCGCGCTCGGCAGCCCCACGCGCCCGGTGATGGCGGTGGTCGGCGGCGCCAAGGTGTCGACCAAGCTCGACCTCCTGGGCAACCTGGTGGCAAAGGTCGACCACCTGGTGATCGGCGGCGGCATGGCCAACACCTTTCTCGCCGCGCAAGGGCTTTCGGTCGGCACGTCGCTGGCCGAACATGACATGGCCGACACCGCGCGCGAGATCCTGGACAAGGCCGGCGCCGCGGGCTGCGATATCCTGCTGCCGGCCGATATCGTCGTTGCACGCGATTTCAAGGCGCACGCCGCCAGTGAAACCCTGCCCGCCGATGCCTGTCCCGAGGATGCGATGATCCTGGATGCCGGCCCCGCGACGGTCACGAAGATCGCCGGGGTCATGGCGAACTGCCGCACGCTGATCTGGAACGGCCCGCTCGGCGCCTTCGAGCTGGAACCGTTCGATGCCGCCACCATGGCCGCCGCGGCAGAGGCCGCGCGGCTGACCCAAGACGGTCAGCTGACCTCTGTCGCGGGCGGCGGCGATACGGTCGCGGCGCTGAATCAGGCCGGCGTGGCGGAGGCGTTCACCTATATCTCCACCGCAGGCGGGGCGTTCCTGGAATGGATGGAGGGCAAGACGCTGCCCGGTGTCGCGGCGCTGGAGGCTTGATTTAGCGCGCGCATCGTCGTCTGATCACCCCCGGTAGTCACCGCCAATCGAGGGGATTTCGACGATGCGCCGCCTGCTTGCCACAACGACCTTTGCCCTTGCCCTGCCCGGCCTCGCCCATGCACAGGCCGCCGGCCCCACATTACTGGACATGCTGTCGCTCGACCGGCTGATGCAGCGGGTGCTGCAAAGCGGCATCATGGCGCTGCGCACCCAGATGGATCTGAAATACGGCGACATGCGCGTCGATCTGCGCACCGGCGCGGTGACGATGACGGATATCAAGGCCTGGCCGCTGCCCGAGTGGGACGAAGACGGCACCTGCGAGGTCGGGATCGAGCGCATTACATTGCGCAGCGGCGCCATCGACGAGATCGACCGCCTGCGGCTAAAGGTCCGCCTCGTCGGCCTGACGTTTCCCGACAGCTGTCTGCCGGAAGAGCCACGCCAGGGTCTCGCCATGCTCGGGACCGACGAGATCACTATGCCGTGGATGACCTTCGATCTGGACTACGGCGTTGCCGCCTCGGACATGACCCTGCGGCTTTACAGCGACATCCAGGACGTCGCCGCAATCGATATGACCGCCCACGCCGCCTATATCTGGGCCGACGGGCGCGAGGACATGGAAGAGCCCGAACCGGTGATCTTTCTTGAAAGCGCCACGCTGTCGGTCGAGAACAAGGGCGCCTGGGACGCCATCAGGCCACTGGTCCCGCCGCCCTTTACCTCTGACGGCGCCGGGCTGGTCGTCGAGGGCGCGATCGGCCAGGCCCTGATCGACATGAACCGCGACGCTGCCGGCCCGGACGCCTCCGAGGACGAAACCGGGCTCACAGACGCGCAGCGCGCCTTCGTCAAATCCATCGCCAGCGCCTGGCCCGCCTTCCTGGCCAATCCCGAAACGCTGGTCCTGCAGACCAGCATGGACACCGACACCTTTCTCGATTTTCCGGCGATGGAAGACGACCCTCGGGTCGCCTTCGATACGCTCCTGCCGCAACTGGCGCTCGCGCCCGCCAGCACCGCCCGGATGCTGCCCGCCGCATTGCTGGAACAGGCGATGGGCGACACCGCCGCCCTGTCGGCCGACGACCGCCGCCGGATCGGCACCGCGTTGCTGACGGGCGAGGGCGCGCCGCGCAACTATGGCAAGGGCATGGATCTGATGATCCCGCTTGCGGAAGAAGGGGACGGTGGGGCGGCCGTGGTTATCGCGGACGCCTTCGCCGACACGATGCCGGAGCTCGCCTACCGTTGGGCGCTCCGCGCGGGCGAGGCCAGGGCCGAAGGGGCCGCCGCCCGGCTCGACAGGCTGGAGACGGTTCTGCCCTTTGCCGAAGTCCTGGCGATTCAGTCCGATCTGTCGGGCGAGGTCAGCTATCCCGGCAAGCCGCCGGCCTCCATCGCCCAGATGCGCGACACCGCACTCGCCCGCCTTTCCGGCATCTCGATGCCCCGCTCCTACGGGCATGCGCTGTTCTGGGCCAACCTTGCCGCCGCCGCGGGCGATCCAGAAGCCGCCGGCGTGCTGGAGGAGCTGGACGAACGCGCCCGCCTGGCCGGTCAGGACGCCCGCGACGCCTGGGCCGGGGTCGAGGAACGCGCCGCCGAAATCGCGCTCGACTTCTGGATTGGTGCCGACCTGCCCGCCCGCTACGCAAAATAGCGCTAACGGCGCTGCAAACCCCGTTGGCCTCGATGCCGCAACGCATTAGACCCAAGGCCAACGGGACTGCAGCGGAGAGCATCATGACAAATCAGAAACAGGCCGATCAGGTACGTACGGGCGCGGGCTTCATCGCCGCGCTGGATCAATCGGGCGGCTCGACCCCCAAGGCGCTGCGCCTCTACGGCATCGGCGAAGACCGCTATGCCTCCGAGGCCGAGATGTTCGACCTGATCCACCGGATGCGGTCCCGCATCGCCCAGGCCCCGGCGTTCAGCGGCGACAAGGTGATCGGCGCGATCCTGTTCGAAATGACGATGGACCGCGAGATCGGCGGCAAGCCCTCGGGCGACTATCTTTGGGACGAGCGCGGCGTGGTGCCGTTTCTGAAGGTCGACAAGGGCTTGGCGGACGAAGCCGACGGCGTGCGCCTGATGAAGCCCATCGACGGGCTCGACGATCTGCTCGACCGCGCCGTGGCCAAGCGGATATTCGGGACCAAGATGCGGTCGGTCATCGATGCGGCAAACGCGCAAGGCATCGCGGCGAACGTCGCGCAGCAGTTCGAGATCGGCAAACGGATCCTCGCCAAGGGTCTGGTGCCGATCATCGAACCCGAAGTGACAATTTCGATCCCGGACAAGGCCGAGGCCGAGGACATCCTGCTGGCCGAGATCATCGGACAGCTCGACGCGCTGCCGGACGGCCAGTATGTGATGCTCAAGCTTTCGCTGCCGACGCAGCCAAACCTCTTCAAACCGCTGGTCGACCATCCGCGCGTGATGCGGGTCGTGGCGCTGTCGGGCGGTTACAGTCGGGATGAGGCCAACGCCAAGCTGGCGCAGAACACCGGCGTCATCGCCAGCTTCAGCCGCGCATTGACCGAAGGCCTGTCGGTGGACCAGAGCGAGGCGGATTTCAACGCGATGCTGGCGGCCACGATCGACAGCATTTACCGGGCATCTGTCGCGGGCTGATCCCGTCGAGGCTCTGGACATACAATCCGCAAACAACCGGCTCGCGGCCCATCTCCGCGGGCTGACTTCCAGGATCGCATTGGCGTCAACGGGCAATGCGATCCGCCACCTCTTACGTCATCGAACACATCCTTGAAGCAGGCTGCGCTTTGGCGCGGCCGCGTTCTACCGAATGGCTTTGAGCGGACGTTGCCACCCAGCTCCGGCGCGGAATCAAGGGGCGTAGCCCCGCCGCGCCATCGCCGACCCGCCCCGGAGGGGAGGCGATTCTCCAAAGGCGCGTATCGCATTGAGGTCGTTCGGACTTTGCCAGGATAAATCGAGCCGTTCAGAGGTTTGGTTCGCCTCCCCGCGGGTCGGCGATGGCCCGGCTCTTCTATCGGCAGGCAACGACCGCTCCACGCCAAACCCCGACCTTGCGATTCAGCCACAACGCACCGCCTTCCAGCGCCACATCCTCAAATCCGCGCCAGGATCGCGCCGGCGTCGAGCCCCGTGACACTGCCCGCCACCTGTCCCCGCTCTCCGGCAACCCGCGTCGCCACATACCCGTCCGCCACCGCAGCGGGCGCCGTCCGGATCAGCACCGCCGCCGTCAGAAGCGTCGCCGTCCGCTCGGCAAACCACCGCGCCTCCGCCTCTCCGGGCAACCCGGGCCACCGCGTCCGGTGCTCCGCCAGCGCCGCGTCATAGCGCCGGTCCGCACCGCGGCAGTCGTCCAGTTCGGACCACAGCGCGGCCGACGCGCCCGAATCCCGCGCGAGGGTGCGCAGGATATCCAGGCAGATCACGTTCCCGGATCCTTCCCAGATCGAATTGAGCGGCGCTTCACGGTAAAGCAACGGTAGCGGCGTATCCTCGACATAGCCCATGCCCCCCAGCGCCTCCATGCATTCGTAAACCACGCCCGGGCACCGCTTGTTCGACAGAAATTTCGCGAGCGCGACGCCGATCCGCGCGAATGCCCGGTCCTCGTCGGTATCGCCGTCAAAGGCCCGCGCGACCCGAAGCCCCAAGGCCAGCGCGCCTTGCCAGTCAAGCGCCAGATCGGCCAGCACCGCCTGCATCAGCGGCTGGTCGATCAGTTTCTTCTGGAACACCGTGCGCCCCCGGCACCAATGCGCCGCCTCCGCCAGTGCCGCCCGCATCAGCCCGGCAGGCGCCATCGCCGTGTCGAGCCGCGTGTGATGCACCATCTCGATGATCGTCCGAACGCCCTGTCCTTCGTTGCCCAGCCGGTGTGCCAGCGCACCGTGATACTCGATCTCGGCCGAGGCGTTCGCACGGTTCCCCAACTTGTCCTTCAGCCGCATCAGATGGACCCCGTTCCGCTCGCCCTCCAGCCAGCGCGGCACCACAAAGCAGGTCAGCCCGCCGGGCGCTTGGGCGAGCGTCAGGAAACCGTCCGACATCGGCGCCGAGCAGAACCATTTATGACCGGTCAGCCGGTAGACGTCGCCGGCCGGCTCGGCCTGCGTGGTGTTCGCCCGAACGTCCGACCCGCCCTGTTTTTCGGTCATCGCCATGCCCAGGGTCGCGGCGGTTTTCCGCGCCAGGGGCAGAACCCGCGGATCGTAGCCGCGCGCCGTCAGCTTCGGCTTCCAGATCGCCGCCAAGGCCGGGTCGGCCTGCAGGGCCGGAACGGCGGCATAGGTCATGGTCATCGGGCAGCAGACGCCGGGCTCGATCTGGCTCATGACATAGACCATCGCGGCATGGGCGACGTGGCCGCCCGGCGCGGCCTCCCAGGCGACCGAGGCATAGCCGACCTCGAGCCCCGCCTGCATCAGCCGATGATAGGCGGGGTGGAATTCAACCTCGTCGAGACGCCGGCCGCCGGCGTCGAAGAGCCGGAGCCCGGGCGGTTGGCGGTTCGCTTCCCGGCCTGCCCCGACCATCTCGGGTTCGGCGAGCCGGTCCGCAAGCCTTTCGACCGGCTCTGGCGACCCGTTGTTGGCGGCCACGGCCTCGCGCAGGGACAGATCGCCGTGCCAGAGCCGAGGCAAGCGCGGCTCGGGCTGGTTTTCGACGACGTGGGTCGGCAGGTCGGTGCGGGGCGCGGTCATGAGCAGGCTCTGGCGGTGTTTTAAGGTCACGATATCAGGGCGCGGGCGATTTCGGGATTCCCAAAGCGACCGGTCTGTGACAGTCTCGCCGAAAGGCGGCCCGAAGAGGCGGCGAAAGAGGCAGGCACATGGGCAAACGCAGCAGACCCCCGGCGCTTGGAGTGGTTTCGTTTTTCACGGTCGTGTTCTGTCTGGGCGCGTATTTCACCTTTGCGAGCGTTCAGGGCGATTACGGGCTGTTCCGGCGGATCCAGGTCGAAGCCGAGGCGGCGACGCTGCGCGCCGAGCGGGACCGGCTGGAGGCCGAGGTGGCCGCATTGCGGAACAAAACCCGGCGGTTGAGCGACGATTATCTGGATCTCGATCTGCTGGACCAGCAGGCCCGCGAGGTTCTGGGGCTGGCGCGCGGGGACGAGGTGGTGATCCGGTAGGCTGCGGTTCCCGATCGCCGCCGTCGCGGCAGGACCTGCCCATGGAGACGCCTGGCTAATCCTGGGTCCAGTAGCGATAGCTCAAACAACCATGCCAAGGCGCAAATGCGCGCCGATTGACCGGACCCCGGCAACCCGCGGCGCATTGTAAGATCGGGACGAGGAATGAGCGAAGCGCAGTCTGCCGGTTCCGGCCTGATGCAGCCATTGGCAATCTGCATTCAGGCGCGGAATCAAGGCCGCAGGCCGCCGCGCCATCGCCGACCCGCCCCGGAGGGGAGGCGATTTTGCAACGGCGCGTATCGCATTGAGGTCGTTCGGACTTTGCCGGGATAAATCGAGCCGTTCAGAGATACGGTTCGCCTCCCCGCGGGTCGGCGATGGCCCGGCTCATCTCGCGGGAGGCAACGTCCGCTCCAGGCCAGAACGCGCCCAGCAATTTACTCTCAGCACAGCGCACCAAAGCCGCTGATCGGCATCGGTCGGATAGCGTACTGCCCCTACGCCCGGCCCGGCTGCCGTTGACCTTGGTGCATAGAAGTCAGCGAGACGTGACCCTAAGGCGGATGCCGTCGCGGGCGCGGACGGTGAGGTAGGCGACGGGAACGGGATCGTCACCGGGAAGACGTTCAAAGCGGAAAGCGCGGACCAAGAGCGCCAGCAGCAGTGGCCCCTCGGCCATGGCAAATCCCGCGCCGGTGCAGACGCGCGCGCCGGAGGAGAACGGGATATAGGCGTCGCGCAGGCAGGTCTTGCCGTTCTCGGTGGCGTAGCGGTCGGGTGCAAACGCATCGGGGTCGTCCCACAGACGTTCGTGCCGGTGCAGATGCCAGGGGCTGAGCACGATCTGGCTGCCCAGGGGCAGGTCACGGTCGCGAAAGCGTACCGCCCGGGTGGTTTCGCGGACCATCATCGGAACGGGCGGATAGAGACGCAGTGTTTCGCGGAAGACATCGCGGGTGAAGCGAAGCTTCGACAGATCGGAAAAGGCCAGGTCGTCCGGCAGGGCGGCGGCTTCTGCAGCGACCCGCGCCTGCACCTCCGGGAACATCGCCAGAAGATAGAGCGCCCAGCCGAGGGCCGAGGCGCTGGTCTCGTGCCCGGCCAGAAAGAAGATCGCCACCTGATCGACCATTTCCTGCGTGTCGAAGGTCCGGCCGGTTTCGGGGTCTTCGGTGGTCATGATCTTGGTGGCGAGGTCGTCCGGTGCGGTACCGGCCTCGATCTGCCACATGCGTTCCCGGGTCAGCCGGGTGATCAGACGGCGGATCGCCCGCGCGGTGGCGCGGGTTCTGCGGCGGTGAAACCGGGGCATCCAGGCCGGCACCGGCACGAAGGCGGCAAGGTTCAGGATCGGCTGGGTGCGCTGGTATTCGCGGAACTGGTGAAAGACCTGGGCGGCGATGGGCGCCTCGATCGGGATCGAGAACAAGGTGCGAAAGATCACGTCGGCGGCGGCATGGCTGGCCGCTTCCTCGATCTCGACGACGCCCTGACGCCCCCGCAGCCGTTCAACGGCGGCCTGCCCCGCCGCGAGCATCGCCGGGAAGGTATCGCGCAGCCGCCCGCCCTCGAAAGCCGGGTCGATGATACGGCGCTGGCGCTGCCATTTGGCCCCGTTGGTCAGGAAGACGGAGTCGCCCAAAAGCGGGCGCAGCCCCTCGCCCACGCGGTCCGATTTGGGGAAATCCAGGGGCCGGGCATTCAGGACCTCGCGGACGAGCCGGGGCTCGTTCACCAGATAGGAGCGGAAGAACGGCGTGCGGAACTCGGCCATCCAGGCGCGGTAGAGCTTGCCCGGTTGCGCCGACAGAATGTCCTGGCGGAAAAGTTTCGCGTAAGCCCAGAGCGACACCTTGCCCGGACGCGCAGCCGGTTTCGGCGGGATCATGCGGCCATCGAGGTATAGCGCGAGGCGGGAACGTCGATGCGGCTTTGCGACGGGTTGCGCCCGGCATAGCGCTGGCCGAGGGTTTTGGGCCCCGCGGTGATCTGGAAATAGTCGTAGTCGCCAGGCCGGTCGAAGGCGCAGAGGTACTGGAAATGCAGCCGGAAGAACCGCCAGCGCAGCGCCTTCCATGTTTCCGGTGCGAGCGTCTGGGTGAAGGCGGCGGAAACGACCAGCGGCCATTTCTTGTTTCGCGGCGCGACGCCCGAGACGGCGACGGGATCGCAGAGCGCAAACGCGCAGCCGTCGCCGGGAGCCGTGACGTCGATCCAGGTGAGCTCGTCCCGCTGGCTGAGAAAGTGCAGATCGGCGCGCAGGCGGTCGGCCTTCGGCAGAAAGCTGACCATGGGCACGACCTGGCCGAGCGACAGGAAGGACAGTGCGGGGCCGTTGGCGGGCACGCGGTTCTGCCGGATCAGGTCGGCGAGGATCGACACGCCCAGATGCGCGCCCGAAGAATGGCCGACGACAAGGACCTCGTCGACCTCGTCGCCAAGCGCCCGGGCGATGATCCGGGTGAATTCGGTGAGGCGCCGGTCGAGGTCGTCGGGATAGGCGCCCCGGTGTTGGGCCGAATGGGCGTAGTCATGCATCAGGTAATAGGCGTAGAGCTTTCCGTCTTTCGACTTGAACCAGCGCAGGGTGAGCACGATCACGGGGATCGCCACGACCCAGCCGAGGGCGTTCCAGGGCGAGATCCAGGCGACGAGCGCCCCGGCGGCCCAGGCCAGAAGCAGCGCCGCGACCAGTTGCCCGATCAGCATGCCCACCGGGTAGAGCGCGGCGATGACCGGCCCCTTGCGCATCCACATCAGCCGCCGCAACGTGCCCGAGGCGATATAGGTCCAGGCGGTGCGGGCCAGTTGCAGATAGGTGGCGGGAATGGTGTTGGACATCGAGTCGCGGACGATGTCGGACCAGACAAGCACCTCGATCTCGGACCGCGTGCCGCTGCCGTCGATGACGGCGCTGACATCCCAGCCGTAACGGTCGGCCTTGCGGGGGGTGATCGCGATCTCGTAGCCGGAGATCGCAGCTTGGGCGGCGCTTTCCTTGCGGTAGAGCTCGCGGTAGCGGCGGGGGTGAATCGGATCGTAGCCGGGGATATAGAACACCCGGCGGCGCAAGACGGGGCTGGACTGCTCGGACGCCATGGGACCGGCCTGTTGTTGTTTGACGGACAGTCTAGCCGGCATTCTGGGCGAAATTAAGCCGGTTGTCGGGGCGGCCGGCGGACGAATTTTCGCCGAAAATTCGTGGCGCTTCAGCCGAGCGTGGCCAGGGCCGGGAAGCGTTCCAGAAGCCACCAAGAGAAGTCGGTGAACTGGCCTGTCAGCATCATCAGACCGACGGTCCAAAGAAGCAGCCCCATGATCTTTTCGATCCGGTCCATGTGGCGTTTCATCCAGGCCATCAGCCCGGAGAGCCGCGGGAAGAAGGCCGCGACGAGCAGAAACGGGATGCCGAGGCCAAGCGCGTAGACGCCCAGCAGCGTCGTGCCGCGGGTCAGACTGGCCTCCGACGCCGCCAGCGACAGGATCGCGCCGAGCTGGGGCCCGATGCAGGGGGTCCAGCCGAAGGCGAAGGCGAGGCCCAGGATGTAGGCGCCGAAGGCCGAGCCGCCGCGGTCGCCGGCCTCGACCCGCAATTCGCGGTCCATGAAGCCGATACGGAAGACGCCGATGAAATGCGCGCCGAACACCATGACGATCAGGCCCGCGGCGATGACGAACCAGTCCTGGTTCTGCAAGAAAAACGCGCCGAAGGCCGATGCCGTGAAGCCCAGGAACAGGAACACGGTCGAAAGGCCCAGGACGAAGAACAGGGCCGACAGAAAGACCCGGCGGCGCGCGGCGCGCTCTTCGTTCATCTCGGACATGGTGATGCCGCCCATATAGGCGAGATAGGGCGGCACGATGGGCAGAACGCAGGGGCTGAGAAACGACAGAAGGCCCGCGACCAGCGCGACGGTCATGGCGGGCAGCAGGGCTGCGTCGATGATTTCGATGCCGAACATTTCGTTCCCTTCCCCGGACACATAGACGGTCCGCGCGCCGCCGTCACCTGAGGCATTGTCACATCCCTGTGGACAGCCTGTAACAACCCGCCTATCTGGCGGCGGGATGGAGTATGACCAGACGCTGGATACCAAGGGGCTCTTGTGCCCGCTGCCTGTCCTGAAGGCGCGCAAGCGGCTGACGGCGATGGCGGCCGGTCAGGTGCTGCGGGTCGAGGCGGACGATCCGATGGCAGAGATCGACATACCGCATTTCTGCGACGAGGCGGGGCACGTCCTGATCGGTTCGGAGCCGGACGGCACGGCGCGGATCTACCTGATCCGAAAAGGCGGTTAGCAGGCCCCCCGGCCCGCGCCGGCGGTATCGGCGCCGGGTGATACCCCGCCGGACAGCCGTGCCGGCCGAAGCGCCTGGCGGTTCAATCGTCCGTCAATCGGCCGCCTCCCAATCGGCGCATCACCGGTTGAGCGCGCAAACTGCGATGCGTTCCCGGGCCGGCAAGGGTGCAAGGCGCCTTATCCGCGTATCGACCACCAACCGCGGCGTTTCGGCTTTGCCGGCGCCGCAGGGTCTGCCATTGCAGGTTCCGGTTCAGGCGCAGGCTCCGGTTCCGCGTCCGGTTCAGGCGCTGCCTGGGGCTCGGGCTGGGGTTCGGCCTCTGCAGCAGGTTCGGCCTCTGCGGCGGGTTCGGCCTCCGGTTCAGGCTCAGCCGCAGGTTCGGCTTGGGCGGTCTCTGCCTCCGGTTGCTCCGACGCTTCCGCCTCTGCGACCGGCTCGGGCGCGGCAGCAGGTTCGGGCTCGTCCTCCGCAACCTGCGCGGGCGCCTCCGCCGCCGCAGAAACCGTGTCGGCCTCGGGTTGCGGCTCCGATGCAGCTTCCGCCTGGACCGGTTCCTCTGCCGTCTTCTTGGAGCGGGAGCGGCGTTTGCGCTTGGGCTTTTCCTCTGTCTCCGGGCCCGGTTCGGGCACGGCTTCGACAGCTCCGGCGACCTCGGCAGCCTCTGCGGTCGCGGCTTCTGCCGTCTCGGCGGATTTCTTCAAACGCGACCGGCGGCGGCGCGACTTGGGCTTGTCGTCAGACACCGTTTCACCGCTTTCGGGAACCTCGACGAGACCGGACGCCTTTGCATCGGCCTCGGCCTCTTCGGTGGCCTCGGCGCCCTGCGTCTCGGTCTCGGCGGCCGTGTCGCCTGATCCGCCCCGGCGGCGGCGACGGCGGCGGCGGCGCTTTTTCGGCGCTTCCTCGTCCTCGGCCTCGACCTCGGCCAGGGCAGCGTCCGCCTCTTTCTCGACCTCGGGCATCAGCGAAGCATCGACGGATACCACCGGCCCGGCCTCGGCCACCACCCGCGTCGCGGTCTTGAATTTCTCGATGGCGAAATCGGGCGGGATCAGGAACGGGTCGGCCTCGATCCGCACCGACATGCCGTAGCGCGCCTCGATCTGGGCGATGTGCTCGCGCTTCTGGTTCATCAGGAAATTGACGATGCTGACCGGCGCCTTCAGCAGCACCTCACGGCTTTTGCGGCGCGTGCCCTCTTCTTCCAGCTGCCGCAGGATCGACAGGGCCAGGCTGTCATCCGACCGGATCAGCCCGGTGCCGTGGCAGGACGGGCACGGCTGGGTGGTGATCTCGATCATGCCGGGGCGCAGGCGCTGGCGCGACATTTCGAGAAGGCCGAAGCCCGAGATCCGGCCGACCTGGATGCGCGCACGGTCGGTCTTGAGCTTGTCCTTGAACCGTTTTTCGACCGCCGAGTTGTTCTTGCGCTCCTCCATGTCGATGAAGTCGATGACGATCAGCCCGGCAAGGTCGCGCAGCCGCAACTGGCGGGCGACCTCTTCGGCGGCCTCGAGATTGGTCTTGAGCGCGGTTTCCTCGATCGAGCCCTCCTTGGTGGCGCGGCCCGAGTTCACGTCGATCGCCACCAGCGCCTCGGTCACGCCGATCACGATATAGCCGCCGGATTTCAGCTGCACCGTCGGGTTGAACATCGACGACAGGTAGGATTCGACCTGGAAGCGCGCGAACAGCGGCATCGGATCGCTGTATTGCTTCACGTTCTTGGCGTGGGACGGCATGATCATTTTCATGAAGTCCTTGGCGGTGCGGTACCCGCTTTCGCCCTCGACCAGAACCTCGTCGATCTCGCGATTATAAAGGTCGCGGATCGAGCGTTTGATCAGGTCGCCCTCTTCATAGATCTTCGCCGGCGCGATGGATTTGAGCGTCAGCTCGCGGATCTGCTCCCAAAGCCGCTGCAGATATTCGTAATCGCGCTTGATCTCGGATTTGGTGCGCTTGGCGCCTGCGGTGCGGACGATCAGCCCCGCGCCCTCGGGCACGTCGATCTCGCCGGCAATCTCTTTCAGCTTTTTGCGGTCGGAGGCGTTGGTGATCTTGCGGCTGATCCCGCCGCCGCGGGCGGTGTTGGGCATCAGCACACAGTAGCGTCCCGCGAGGCTGAGATAGGTGGTCAGCGCCGCGCCCTTGTTGCCGCGTTCCTCCTTGACCACCTGGACCAGCATGATCTGGCGAACCTTGACGACCTCCTGGATCTTGTAGCGGCGCGGACGCGGTTTGCGCGGCTGGCGAATCTCCTCGCTGACGTCTTCGTCAGCGACGGATTCGATGGTCTCGTCACGCTCGGCGGCATCGTCGGCGGCGACGTAGGGGCGGTCGTTGTCGTTGTCGTCGTCTTCGCCGGCGTCCGCAGCCTCCGAGCTTTCGGACTCGGACATGTCATCGCCTTCGGCGGCGGTGGCTTGCGGTTCGTCGTCCCCGGCGTCCTGTGCTTCCGGTTCGGCCGCGGCGGCCGTTTCCGCATCCGCTTTGCCGGTCTCGGCATCCTCCGCCGCCGGTTCGCCGACCACTTCGGCATCGCCAACCGCCGTTTCGGGCGCTTGCACAGTCTCGTCAGGCGCATCGACAGGCGCGTCCGTTTCCTGCGCCGCCGGTGTTTCGGCGGGCGGATCCTGCACGAAATCGATCGGCGCGTGGCCCTCGTCCGCGTCGCCGTCGTCGAGATCGACGACTCCCATCCCGGGAATGTCGTCGCTGGCAAGATCCTTGTCCTCGGCCTCTTTGGTCTCGACCGCGTCGTCGGATTTCAGTGCCTCGGCTTCGGTCTTGGACTTGCCGCTGCCGCGGCGGCGGCGGGTGCGCTTGGGCTTTTCGTCGTCCTCGTCGGCCTGCGCCTTGGCATAGGCGCGTTCCTCGGCCAAGAGCGCCTCGCGGTCGGCCACGGGGATCTGGTAGTAATCGGGGTGGATTTCGCTGAACGCCAGAAACCCGTGGCGGTTGCCGCCGTATTCGACAAACGCCGCCTGCAGCGACGGTTCGACCCGGCTGACCTTGGCGAGATAGATATTGCCGGCTAGCTGGCGTTTGTTTTCCGATTCAAAGTCGAACTCCTCGACCTTGTTTCCGTCAACCACCACGACGCGGGTCTCTTCCGCGTGGGTGGCGTCGATAAGCATTTTCTTTGCCATGTAACGTCTCGGCACCCGGGCGGAACCTGCGCACCGGGGGGTGCGAGGTTCTGGCTCAGATGGCTTGTCTGTGCGAAAACGGGCGGTCGGACAACTGCCGGCGCGGGCCCCCTGGCCCGGTCGCTCGGTCTGGTCTGTCTGTCGCGCCTCATCGCGGTTCTTCTCCGGCGCCTCGGGGGGAAGCGCCCATTCGTGGCCCGGCCTTGATCAGGCGTTATCGGGCGATTTCCTGACCGCTAGGGCCTGGTTCGGGGTCTGTGCCCGCCGGTCGGTCGCATATCGCCGGGATGCGGCAGGGGCACAAAAATTCAAATCGGCAAGGCCGCAGCAATGCGTCGCAGCCGTACTGGCCGGTAACATAAGGCTGAAAAGGCCCGGATTACAATGACCAATATCCCGGTCGGCGCCGGCAGGTTCAATCCGGCC
Organism: Rhodobacter sp.; assembly: GCA_030065095.1. Lineage (GTDB taxonomy): Bacteria > Pseudomonadota > Alphaproteobacteria > Rhodobacterales > Rhodobacteraceae > JASJCA01. The sequence continues at coordinate 32,452 of JASJDP010000015.1, read as the reverse complement.
GGCCGGCGCCGGTGCGTTTCGAGCCCAATAGCGATTCCAGCGTGTAGACCAGAATTGCCATGCCGACCGCTCCGACGGCCGCGATGCCAAGGATCACGATCAGATCCACGGGCCCGCCGATGTCACGCCAGCCCGAGTTGGTCATCCACCAGACGAACAGGACGGCCAAGACCGCCCCGGCGGGCATCGACAGCTGCGCCAGCAGGAACTTCTTCCAGCTGACCGCGCGGTCGCGGACCAACACGTAGACATATCCGAGCGTGACCAGGATCGCCACGCCGACCAGGGTCCAGAAAAGTCCCTGGCCGAAGATTTCCTCGAAAACGGCGATCAGGGTTTCCAGGGTAAGTTCTTTCATGGCGCGTCTCCGCTCAGGCCTTGCCGCGCAGCATGGCGTTGTAGGTGGCTTTCAGCGCGACCTCTTTCATCAGCCAGCTGATCCAGAGCTCTTCCAGCGGGGCAATCACGCCGGGGAAGCTGGGGACAAGATTGTTGTCATAGTCGAACTCGATCAGCATGGCGCGGCCGACGCGGGTGATCAGGGGACAAGAGGTATAGCCGTTGTAGGTCTCGGTCGGGGTCCTGTCGGCGATTTGCGAGACCACGCCATCCTCGACCACCGGAACCTGCCATTTGACGCTGGCCGCGGTCTTGCCCTTGGGCACGCCGGCGACGTCGCCGACGGCGTAGACTTCGGGATACCGGTTGTGGCGCAGGGTGTATTTGTCGACCTCGACCCAGCCCTGGTCTTGCCATTTGTCGGCCCAGCTGAGCCCGGATTCGCGCACCACCGCGGGCGCACGTTGCGGCGGGATGACGTGCACATAGTCGTAGTCGAGGTCATAGTCGCCGTCCGGGGTGGCGAAGGTGACCTTCTTGGCCCCGGGATCAATGGCCTGCAGGACGTGGGAGTATTCATAGTTGATGCCGCGGTTTTCCATCACCATCCGGATGCGTTCGGAAACGATCGGAACGCCGAAAAGCGCCTTGCTGTGGGCGAAATAGGTGATGTCGGCCTTGCCGCGGCCGCCCCGGCGACGGGCGATGTCGTCGATCAGGAACGTGTGCTTGATCGGGGCGCCCGCACATTTCATTTCCGTGCCGGGACGGGTGAAAAGCCCCCTGCCCCCTTCTTCGGCGAACTTGCTGGCGGCTTTCCAGGTCCTGGCGGCATAGTCCGGCCCGGCGTAAAGCGAGCCGACGCCGTTTTGACCGATCAGGTCCATGTCGAACCCTTCGATGGCGCCGTAGTCCAGCACCAGCCCCGTGGCCACGACCAGGAAATCGTAGTCCAGCGTCTCGCCGCCCTGAAGCGCCACTTTCTTGGCGTCCGGATCGATACCGGCCGCCCAATCCGCCTTGAGCGTGACGCCCTCGGGAAGCCAGTCGGTGGTCTGGCTGATCGTGTAGCCCGGCGGCTTGAGACCGGCGGCGACCAGCGACCACCCGGGTTGGTAGAAATGCTCTTTGCGGCCGTCGACGATGGTGATCCGGGCGCCGTCCAGGCGGCGCACCAGCCGGTTGGCAAGGGCCGTGCCAGCGGCACCGGCGCCAAGAATGACGATTTTGGCGGATGTTCTGACCTGCTCGGCCCGTGCGGGTGCCCCAGCGGCCAGAGCGGCACCTCCGGCAGCGAGGCCCAAAAACGCTCGTCTGGTGCTTTTCACGATGCTCCTCCCCCCACCGCACAATTGCGGCGGACGTTCCAATTCAATCACATTCCGCTTTGTGAATGTATTTTGAGTTACACGCCTTGATGCAAATCAAGTGCCGGGTGTCTCGGATCAGGCGGCCGTCAGGCAGCGGGCGGGAACCCATCCGACGGCACCGGACGCATCCCGGCACCAGACCCAGCCGTTCAGGGCGCGTAGACCGGTCAGGATGTCCCCGGTCCGGCAGGAAAGTTCGCGCGCGGAATAGGCCTCGCGCAGGTGCGAGTCGCGGCCGCGGCCGGCAACAAGCCCGTCGGGCACCCAGCCCTCGCGGCCGTCCGCAGAATGGGCCCAGAGCCAGAGTTGCCCGTCCCATAAGTCGCTGCGGCCGGTGAGGACGATGCATTCACCCGCCGCTACCGAGATCGGATCGGAATAGCTGGCCGCGTGATCTGCCGTGACGTGCAGACGCCCCAGCACGAAGGTCAGAGATAGTCCGACCGCTGCAGCCCGTACTTGGCCATCTTCTCGTTCAGCGTCCGGCGCGGCAGGCAAAGCTCGTCCATGACGTTGACGATGCTGCCTTTGTGGCGGCGCATGGTGTTATCGATCAGCATGCGCTCGAACGCCTCGACATATTCCTTCAGCGGCTTGCCCTCGGTGGTCATGGCCGGTTCGGCCTCTTCGCTTTCGGCCATCAGAAGCGAAGCGATGGTGCCGGTACCGCGCCGGTTCTGCAGGACGGCGCGTTCGGCGACGTTGATCAGCTGACGGATGTTGCCCGGCCAGGGGGCCTGCAGCAGTTGCGCGGCCTCCTGCGCGCTGACCTGGGGCGCATCGCAGCCGTATTCTTCGGCGAAAAGCTCGCCGAAATGGGTGAACAGCATCAGGATGTCCTCGCCCCGCTGGCGCAGGGGCGGCAGGGTGATCTTCATCGCGGCGAGGCGGAAGTAGAGATCGGGGCGCAGGACGTCCTCGCAGGTCTTGCCCTGTTCCTGCAGGTTCGAAATGGCGACGATCCGGGTCTCTGCCGGCGTACCCTGCTCGTTCATCCAGGTCAGCAGACGCGCCTGCAGGGCTTGCGGCAGCGCCTCGATATCCTCAAGCACCAGCGTGCCGGCGCGGGCCTCTTCCAGGGCCGGGATCTGCCCGTTTTCCTCGAGCGGGCCGAAGAGCCGCCTGGTCAGCGCCTCTTCATCCAGCGCGGCACAGGACATCAGGACGAATTTTCTGCCCGCCTTGGCTCCGACCGCATGCAGCGCATGGGCCACCAGCGTCTTGCCGGTGCCGGTTTCTCCGTCGATCAGCACATGGCCATCGGCCTGGCCGAGATCGAGGATATCCTCGCGCAGGCGGTCCATCACCGGGCTTGCACCGATGAGCTTCTTCATCAGTGTGGTGCCGTCGCTGAGTTCCCTGCGCAACGCCCGGTTGTCGAGCATCAGACGGCGATACTGCGTGGCCTTCTTGGCAAGCTCGGTCATCCGGTCGGGATTGAACGGCTTTTCCAGGAAATCATACGCGCCGACCCGCATCGCCTCGACCGCCATCGGCACGTCGCCGTGACCGGTGATCATGATCACCGGAAGCGCGGAATCGACGCTCATCAGCTTTTTCAGGAACTGCATTCCGTCCATGCCGGGCATCTTGATGTCGCTGACCACCGCGCCGGGATAGTCCGGTCCGACGCTTTTCAGCGCATCCTCGGCAGAGCCGAAGGTTTCGGTATCGAAGCCCGACAGCGCGAGCCACTGGCTGATCGACTGACGCATGTCCTGCTCGTCGTCGACGATCGCGATCTTCATTGCCTGTGCCATGTCACCTCCTCATTCGGCGGCCTTGACCCTTGCATCCAAGAGCGGCAGCTGCACTTCGAATACTGCGCCGCCCGCACGGCCGTTGCGCGCGTATAGCCGGCCGCCCAAGTCGTTGACGATCCCCGAGGATATGGCAAGCCCCAGGCCGACACCATCGCCCGGCGCCTTGGTGGTGTAGAACGGCTCGAACAGGGCATCTAGGTCCTCTATGCCGGGGCCGTTGTCCCGCACGGTGAAAGTTGCGAACTGGCCCGCCGTCAGAATCAGGCTGATTTCCGGCTCGGGCGTCTCCTTGGTGGCGTCGAGCGCATTGCGGATCAGATTGATCAGCACCTGTTCCAGCCGCACCCGGTCGGCAAGGATCGTCACCTTGTCCGAGGGCAAGGAGCGGGTGATGCGGACCTTCCGGGACTTGAGCTGCGGCTCCATCATCGACAAGGCCGACGACACGCAATCCCTTGCATCTATTGGCTCCAGCGCGTCGCCGCCCTTGCGCGCGTAGCTTTTCAGCTGCCGGGTGATTGCCCCCATGCGCTCGATCAGATCGTCGATGCGCTGAAATGACGACAGCGCCTCTTCCGGGCGGCGGCGCTGCAGCAAGAGCTTGGCGCCGGCGAGATAGGTCTTCATCGCCGCGAGCGGCTGGTTCAGCTCGTGGCTGACGCTGGCCGACATCTCGCCGAGCGCGGCCAGCTTCGAGCTTTGGGCCAGGGTCTGTTCGGCGACCTCGAGGTTCTTTTCGACCCGTTCGCGCTCGGCGATTTCCCGCTGCAGGGTTTCGTTCAGGTGGCGGAGTTCTGCCGATTCGCGCTGGAAGAAGATCGACCGCGCCAGAGCCCGGCGGCTTGCCAGATAAAACCCGCCCGCCAGAAGGATCGCGAAGATCATGATCTCCAGCGCCAGCACGCCGTTCACCCGTTCCCGCACCGAGGCGTAGGTGGTGAACGACGTCATCCGCCAGCCCTGAAACGGGATGCGGTATTCCAGCCGCATCAGCGCGCTGCCGCGATAGAATGCCTCGATCGGAAGCGCGGCCCATTGGGCCGTGGCGCGGATCGCGCGCTCGATGGCCGACGGGGCCGAGCGCGCCTTGAGCGCCTCTTCCTCCGTCAGGCCGCGCCAGCGCGGCTCGGTGGCCAGAATGATGATGCCCTCGCTGTCGGTCACCAGGACCGCGTCGGAAATCGACGACCAGGACTGCTCGAACCGCTTCAGGTCGACCTCGACGACAATCACACCGATCAGCTCGCCGCCAGCTTCGATCCGGCGCGAATAATTGAACTCGATCACTTCATTTTCGTTCCGGAACGTATTGAAAACTGTATCGTTTGAGCGCAGGGCAGCGATGTAGTAGGGCTTTGTTCGGTGCGTGGACCCCAACAGTTTCCGGTCGGTCGCCGCCACCGTGCGGCCGCCTTCGTCGAGCATCATGATCGAGGCAGAGCCGATTTCGTCCTTGAGCGAAATCAGCCGCTGCGAGCTTTGCGAGTAGTCGTCGGAATTGAGCGCGCCGATCAAAAGCGGGTCGTTGCTCAGCAGCAAGGGTACGACAGAGTTTCGCTGCAACTCGCTCAACAGGTTCCCGGCATACAGCGCCTGGCGCACCTCGGCGCGGTTCTTGGTGGCGACGGTGTAACGGTCGGTGAGGAACTGGTTGGTGAACCAGACGACGGCAACCGCGATGGCGATGAAGATGACAAGCACCAGCCGCAGCCGCCAGGACATGGCGGACCGCACCGTGGCCTGGCCGTCGGTCTCTGCGTCGCTCATGGGACCAATCTATGGCGCGCCGGGCGGCGGCTCAAGGTTTTCAGGCGGTTGTGAGCATCTGCGCAAGTCCTGTGAACAGCCCCGCGCCGTCGGTGCCGCCATGCGCCGGGTCGACCGCGCGTTCGGGATGCGGCATCATGCCCAGCACGCGCCGGTTCTCGCTGAGGACCCCGGCGATGTCTGCGGTCGAGCCGTTGGGATTGTCGGCATAGGTGAATGCGATGCGGTCCTGATCGCGAAGTTCCCCAACGAGCTCAGGTGTTGCGACGTAATTGCCGTCGTGGTGGGCAATGGGAAGACATATCGTCTGGCCTGGCTTGTAGGCCTGGATGAAGACACTCTCGGTAGTGGCCACTGTCAGTTCGACGGTTTTGCAGACGAATTTCAGATTTGCGTTGCGCATCAAGGCTCCGGGCAGAAGGCCGGTTTCGGTGAGAACCTGAAAGCCGTTGCAGATCCCCAGGGCATGGCCGCCCGCGTGGACGAAATCGACGACGGCGCGGGTGATCGGCGATTGCGCGGCGATGGCGCCGCAGCGCAGGTAGTCGCCGAAACTGAACCCGCCGGGGATGCCGATGATATCGAGGCCCGGCGGCAGCGCGGTATCCTTGTGCCAGACCATCTCCACTTCGGCCCCCGCGCGCCTTAGCCCCACCGCGAGGTCGCGGTCGCAGTTCGATCCGGGGAAGACGATGACGGCGGCTTTCATTGCTGTCTCCTAGCGGGTGAAATCGGTGATGACGGCAACGCCGGGCGGCGCGGGCCGGTCGAAGGCGGCAAGCTCGGTGCTGGCCTCAGACAGGGCGACGCGGCGGGCGATCAGCGGGGTCAGGTCGACATGCCCGCCCTCGATCAGGCTCATCAGGCTGGGATAGCGATGGGCTGGCATGCCGCGCGTGCCAAAGATCGCAAGCTGGCCGGAATAGACCGCATCCATCGGCAGAGGCATGGTCACGTGATCCCCGACCGGCATCCCGACCTGCACCATGCGGCCAAGTTTTCGCAGTGACAGAATGGCGTTACGCGTCGTTTCTAATCTTCCGAGCGCTTCGATCGCGACATGGGCGCCGCCGCCGGTGACCTGCTGAACATGCGCCACCGCGTCGCCATGGCCGGCGTCGATGGCCGCGTCGGCGCCAAGATCCTGGGCATGGTCGAGCTTTTCGGCGACCACATCGACCACCGCCACCCGCGCGCCCAGAGCCCGGGCCAGCAGCATGGCCGAAAGCCCCACGCCACCGGTGCCCCAGATCGCCACCCATTCGCCGGGCCGCACCGCGGCGCGGCCGGTCAGCGCATGCCAGGCCGTCGTCACCCGGCAGCCGAGCGCTGCGGCCAGCGCCGGGTCCATGGTGTCGGGCAGCCGCGACAGGTTCACATCCGCCCGCGGTACGGCGATCCTCTCGGCAAAGGCGCCCGGCGCGGTGAAGCCCGGCACGACCTGTGTCGCACAGGTCGTCTGGTGCCCGGCCTGGCAGTCCGGACAGAATCCGCACGCCAGGATGAAGGGCGCAATGACACGATCGCCGGTTTTCCAGTTGCGGACGTCCGGACCGGTTTCGACCACGGTGCCACAGTATTCGTGGCCGGGGATATGCGGCAGGTCGATGTCGGGATCGGTTCCGGTCCAGGCATGCCAGTCAGACCGGCAGATGCCGCAGGCCAGAATCTGCAGAACGACACCGTCCGGCGGGCAGACCGGATCCGGAATATCCTGCAACTCCAAAGGCTTGCGCCAACCGGTCAGAACCGCGGCCCTCATGCGCCAGCCCCGAGCCAGCGGCGGATGCGCAGCGATGCCCAAAGCGCGGGCACGGAGAGGACCAGCCCGATCGCGCCGACGATCAGGCCCGCGTACCAGTTGTGCGGACCGGGGAAGACGACATTGGCCTTCCGGCCCGGGAAATAGCGGATATCGTGGGTCGACCCGATGTCGAAATTCCACTCGGGATGGGACATGCCCGATGTCGCCTCGGTGGGCTGTCCGTCGGACCAGAGATACCTGAAGACCGGACCGTAATTCGTTGTTCCACGGTCGAAAACCGTCTCTCCCTCCCAAGCGTAGACACGCACGACCTCACCCGTGGCCGGCGTCGACGCCAGGTGCCGGTATCCTTCGATCAACAGCATCCCCGCACCCGCGATCAGAAACAGCACAGGGGCCACCCAGATCAGCACCCAGACCCGCCAGCTGACCTCGCGCCGCCCATCCGGCAGCGTGCGCCAGAAGAAGGGCTGCGAGTACAGCATCCTAGCCGAGCTCGATCTCGTAGCTTTCGATGACCGTGTTGGCGAGCAGCTTTTCGCACATCGCGACAACGGCCTCGCGCGCCCGGGCGGCATCGGTCTCGGCCAGGTCCAGCTCGATCACCTTGCCCTGCCGCACGCCCTCGACCCCGTCGAACCCCAGTGTTCCCAGCGCATGCCGCACCGCCTCGCCCTGGGGGTCCAGAACGCCGGTTTTCAGCATCACCTGCACTTTGGCCTTCATGCACCCCGCTCCTGCTTCGTTCCAGCAAATGCATGCATTTCGCTGCCGCCGTCCTTGCCGTCAGTTGATCACATGCGGCTTGACCGCGTGGGTGACGTTAGATGGCAGCACGCCAAGCCGGCGGGCGACCTCTGTATAGGCGTCGGCCAGATTGCCCAGATCGCGGCGGAACACGTCCTTGTCCAGCTTCTGGCCGGTCTCGACATCCCACAGGCGGCAGCTATCCGGGCTGATCTCGTCGGCGACGATGAGCCGCTGATAGTCGCCGTCCCACATGCGGCCGATTTCGATCTTGAAATCGACCAGCTTGATGCCGACGGCCATCATCACGCCGGACAGAAAGTCGTTCACCCGCAGGGCCAGGGCGACCATATCGTCGAGGTCCTGCTGCGACGCCCAGCCAAAGGCGATGATATGTTCCTCGGTGACCAGCGGGTCGCCGAGCGCGTCGTCCTTGTAGTAGAACTCGATGATCGGCCGCGGAAGCGAGGTGCCCTCGGCGATCCCCAGCCGCTGCGACATCGATCCGGCGGCGATATTGCGCACCACGACCTCGAGCGGGATGATTTCAACGGTGCGGATCAGCTGTTCGCGCATGTTGATGCGCTTGATGAAATGGGTCGGCACGCCGATGCCGTTGAGCCCGTTCATAAAGTATTCCGACAGGCGGTTGTTCAGCACGCCCTTGCCGTCGATCACGTCCTTTTTCTCGGCATTGTAGGCCGTTGCGTCGTCCTTGAAATACTGCACCAAGGTTCCGGGCTCCGGCCCTTCGTACAGAATCTTGGCCTTGCCCTCGTAAAGCTTCTTGCGCCGTGCCATGGGGTCTCCGATCGGCTGCGACGGGCCCTGCGGCCCAACGTCGCTTGGACCGCCCCTATAGGCCATGACGCCGCAGCCCGCAAGCCGACCTGCCTCTTGCGGTATTGCGCCCGCGGGGGCATATCAAGGGCCAAGCGACGACAGCCCAAGGGGACCCGATCATGACCACCTTCGACGACCGCGAAAGCGCGTTCGAAAACAAGTTCGCCCATGACGCAGAGATGCAGTTCAAGGCGGAAGCGCGGCGCAACAAGCTGCTGGGGCTTTGGGCGGCCGGCCTGATGGGCAAGTCGGGCGACGAGGCCGAATCTTACGCCCGCGAGGTAATCAAGGCGGATTTCGAGGAGGCCGGAGACGAAGACGTGTACCGCAAGGTGTCCGGCGATCTGGGGGACCTCGCCGACGAGGCGACAATCCGGACCAAGATGAGAGAGATGCTGGCAGAGGCCAAATCGCAGCTCTTGGACGAGGCCTGAGGCTTCCAGCCCTTCCGCCTTGTTGAAGCGACCGACGCGGTGCCCCGGCGCCGCGTCTTGCTTTATCAGTTCTTACTGTCCGGTATGTGACATTAACCAATTGGCAAGACTCTCCGAGTTATCCCTTCGGCCGTAGGGCGCCGAGGGGGACGGAGCATGCCGCGCACATTCACAACCGCCGAGTCGGAGGCGCCGAATGGCGCCTGTCTGCGGCAGCTATGCCTGAAGCAGCTGGTGCCCATGGCGCTGCTGGTCGCGTTCGGCTGGATCATCTGCCGCAAGGCCGCGACCTTGGATTTCGCGGCAATCACCGATGCGGTCTCGGCGATCCCCGCCGAAAAATGGGCGGTTTCGACCCTGGCCGCGGCGATCAGTTTCTGGGCGATCGGGCGGATGGACCTCGTCGTGCACCGGCTGATGGGCACCGGCGTTTCGCCGCTGACGGCACAGCTGTCGGGCATCTCTTCGGTCGCGACGGCGCAGTTGACGGGATTTGGCCTGTTGACCGGAACGCTGGCGCGCTGGCGCGTGCTGCCGCAGATGACGCTTTGGCAGGCGGCCAAGATCACGGGCGCCGTTTCGGTCGCGTTCATGGCCGCGCTTGCCGCGCTTTGCGCCGCGATGGTTGCGATCGCCGGTCCCGGCATCCCGTTCGCACAGCCCGTGGCGATTGCCGTGCTTACCTTGGCGGTACCGGCCTTGGGCCTGTCGGTCTGGCGTCCGCACAGGTTTCGGCAGCTCAGGCTGCCGCCGCTGAAGGCAATGATCGCGTTGCTGGCCTTCGCCGCGCTCGACACGGCGGCAGCGGCGCTGGCGCTCTATGTGCTGCTACCGGACGGGTCGGTGCCCCCGCCCGCCCTGTTTTATGCCGTGTTCCTGATCGCCCTCGGCGCCGGGCTTTTGGGAACGACGCCGGGCGGGGTCGGCCCGTTCGAGCTGATGTTTCTGGCCTGCCTGCCCCAGGTGGGCGAGGCGCCGATGCTGGCGGCGATCATGGGCTACCGGCTGGTCTATTTCGCTTTGCCCGCGCTTTTGGCCGCGGGCTTGCTGCTCGCCGGTCCCGCGGTCGCCAATCTGCCCGACCGGACGCGGCGGCCCGTCTTGCGCCCGGTGCCGGCCGCGCCCGAGCGCCGGCTGGCGGCCGACGCGCTCAGCTTCAACGCGCCGCGGGCCGAGGCCGGGCTGTTGCGCCAGGGCGAGTTCGAGCTGCTGTGCGACGGCTGGAACCGGCCCATTGCGATGATCGCGCCCGCCGGACAGTGCCTGGTCATGTTGTCCGATCCTCTCTGGTGCGGCCACAGCCCCGAAGAGGCGATATCGGCACTGAACCGCGCCGCGCGCGAGCGGTTCCTGATCCCCTGCATCTACAAATGCAGCGCGCGCACCGCCGCCGCCGCCCGCAAGACCGGCTGGAGGGTCCTGCCCGTTTCCCGCGAGGCATGGATCGATCCCGCAGAGTTCGACCTGTCGGGGCCCGCGCGGCGGCAATTGCGCCGGCAGCTGCGGAAGGCCCATGCGGCCGGGGTTAAGGTCGTCGAAGCCGGCGCGCGGCCGCCCTATGCCGAGATGCGGCGGATCGCTGCGGACTGGTCGCGTCGCCGCGGCGCGGCGCGCGGCTTTTCCATGGGCCGGTTCGATCCCGGTTATGTGACCGGTCAGCGGGTCTATCTGGGATATCGCGAGGACGAACTCGTTGGCTTTCTGACCCTGCATCAAAGCTGGGATCAGCGTGCGCTGGACCTGATGTGCCAGCGATCGCACGCCCCCGCGGGAACGATGCACGCCCTGGTGACGGAGGCGATCGAGACCGCGCGCGAGGAAGGCTGTCCCAGGATTTCCCTGGCGGCCGCGCCCTGCAGCCTAGGTGAGATCCTGCCGGTGCCCGACTGGCTTGGGGCGCGCTTTGACCGGAAAACCGGCGCCGCGGGGTTGGCGCGCTTCAAGTCCAGCTTCGCCCCCGTCTGGGAGCCGCTCTATCTGACCGCGCCGGGTGCGGCCGGGATGGTCCTCGCAGGGCTCGACTTGGCGGACAGGATTTCGCGGCCGCGCGATCTGGGGCGTGACCGCGCCTTTTGACCCGGCCCGGCCGCCGGAACGCCACGCCGATCGCTGCCAATGCCGCCGCCAGCGGCATCATGGCTCGGTCAAAGCCGAGTTGACCGTGCCAAATAAAAGAACTTGCATAAACTTCATGAGGTTTATGAATTTGCGTCATGTCGGAAAGCCTGTCACTTAAACCATGAAGGCTTGCGCAATGCGATGCCCTCTCGTGACCGCCTGTCAGGATTTTCGGTATGACGAACGCCCTATCCCGCATGCTCGACACCCGCAGCTGGATTCTGGCCGATGGGGCGACCGGCACCAACCTGTTCAATATGGGGTTGTCCTCCGGCGACGCGCCGGAGCTTTGGAACGAGAGCGAGCCGGACAAGATCCGTGACCTCTACCGCGGCGCCGTCGAGGCCGGAAGCGACCTGTTTCTGACCAACAGCTTCGGCGGCAACGCCTCGCGGCTGAAGCTGCACGGCGCCGAGGCCCGTGCACACGAACTGTCCCGGATTGCGGCCGAAATCGGCCGCGAGATCGCCGATGCCGCCGGACGCCCCGTGATCGTCGCCGGGTCCATCGGCCCCACGGGCGAGATCATGGCACCGATGGGCAGCCTGACGCACGAACTTGCCGTCGAGATGTTCCACGAACAGGCCGAGGGCCTGAAGGCCGGCGGTGCCGATGTGCTGTGGGTCGAGACGATCAGCGCCGCCGAAGAGTTCCGGGCCGCCGCCGAGGCCGCCGAGCGCGCGGGCATGCCCTGGTGCGGGACGATGAGCTTCGACACCGCCGGGCGTACCATGATGGGCCTGACCTCGGCCGCCATGGTGTCGCTGGTGGAAAAGCTGCCGTACAAACCCATCGCCTTTGGCGCCAATTGCGGCGTCGGCGCCAGCGATTTGCTTCGCACGGTGCTTGGCTTTGCGGCCGAAGGCCCGAAGCGACCGGTGATCGCCAAGGGCAATGCCGGCATCCCGAAATATGTCGACGGCCACATTCACTATGACGGGACGCCCGCGCTGATGGCGGAATACGCCGTTCTGGCCCGCGACTGCGGCGCGCGGATCATCGGCGGCTGCTGCGGCACGATGCCCGCGCATCTGGCCGAGATGCGCGCCGCGCTGGAGGACCGGCCGGTGTCCGACCCGCCGACGCTCGACCGGATCGCCGCCGTCCTGGGCGCGTTTTCGTCCGCCGATGACGGCACCGGCGACGCCCCTGCCCCGCGCGAGCGCAGCCGCCGCCGGCGGCGCGGCTGACACCCGCGATTCCGGCCCTGGGCCGATGGCAATCGACTGCCGGAACCAAGGCTCTGTTCGGCCGGATATGTTCTTAGAACAGGCGCAATTGCGCGCCCGGCGGCTGAAACAGGTCCGTGCGCAGCGGCGGAAGCGCCGTCTGGTAGCCAAGCCGCGCACAGGCGACGCGGAACCTCTGACGCATGAGATCCGAGAAAGCGCCGGTGCCGGTCATCCGCCTGCCCCAGTCGGGGTCATAGTCGCGCCCGCCATGCAGATCCCGCACACGGGCCATGACCCGGGCCGCCCGGTCGGGAAAGTGCTCTTCCAGCCAGGCGGTGAACAGCGGGCTGACTTCGCGCGGGAGGCGCAGCATGATCCAGCTTGCCGCGACGGCGCCGGCATCGCGCGCCGCCGCAAGGATCGCTTCCATCTCGTGGTCGGTCAGCGCCGGAACCACCGGCGAGACCATCACCCGCACAGGGCAGCCCTTTGCCGCCAGCCGCTCGATCGCCTTGAGCCGGCGCACCGGCGACGGCACCCGCGGCTCCATCCGTCGCGCCAAGCCGCTGTCGAGCGTGGTGATCGAAATGCCGACCCGGGCAAGACCGGCCTGCCCCAACTCTCCCAGGATGTCCGCGTCGCGTTCGATCAGTGTGCCCTTGGTCACGACGCCCACCGGATGCCGGTGGGCCTGCAGGACCTGCAGCACCTGGCGCATGAGTCCGAAGTCCCGTTCGATCGGCTGATAGGGGTCGGTGTTGGTGCCGATGGCGATGGTCGCCGGGCGGTAGCTGCGCGCCGCAAGTTCGCGGCCCAGCAGTTCTGGCGCCTCGGGCCGGGCGATCAGGCGGGTTTCGAAGTCGAGGCCGGGCGACAGGCCGAGATAGGCGTGGCTGGGCCGCGCGAAACAATAGATGCAACCATGCTCGCAGCCGCGATACGGGTTGATAGACCGGTCGAAGTCGATATCGGGCGACTTGTTGCGGGTGATCACCTTGCGCGGGCGTTCCCTGGCCACCTGGGTGCGCAGCGGTGGTTGATCGGTATCGGGCGTCCAGCCGTCATCGACGGCAACACGCAGGTATGGCTCGAACCGGATATGCGGATTGCTCGCGGCCGCGCGTCCGCGGCGCCGGTCGGCGGGAACAGGTGTCGTGGCAGACATGCACAAGGCATAGAACAAAATAGGAACATACGCCAGCCCCGCACCGCATCGGACCTGACCGGCAATATCGGCGCAGGTCGGTTGCGGGACCGCGCATGTCGCAAAGCGTCGAGTGCGCTGCGGCGAAACCGCACATGAAAGTGCGAGCAAGCCCGGGCGACCGGGACATTCCGAGGTGCCCAGATGGCTGACGAAGACGACGACATCATCCTCTCTGAACTGCCCGATGACGAGCTTGTCCCGCAGATGTTCGACGACCTCTATGACGGGCTGAAGGAAGAGGTCGAAGAGGGCGTGAACATCCTGCTCGGCCGCGGCTGGGAGCCTTACCGCGTTCTGACCGAGGCGCTGGTGGGCGGCATGAAGATCGTCGGCGACGATTTCCGCGACGGGATCCTGTTTGTGCCCGAGGTGCTGCTGGCTGCGAACGCGATGAAGGGCGGCATGGCGATCCTGAAGCCGCTCTTGGTCGAGACCGGCGCGCCACGGGTCGGCAAGATGGTGATCGGCACGGTCAAGGGCGATATCCACGATATCGGCAAGAACCTCGTGGGCATGATGATGGAAGGCGCCGGGTTCGAGGTGGTGGATCTGGGGATCAACAACCCGGTCGAGAATTATTTGGAAGCGATCCAGCGCGAAGAGGCCGACATTCTGGGCATGTCGGCACTGCTGACCACCACGATGCCCTATATGAAGGTCGTCATCGACACGATGGTCGAGATGGGCATCCGCGACGAGTATATCGTGTTGGTGGGCGGCGCACCGCTGAATGACGAATTCGGCAAGGCGATTGGTGCGGATGCGTATTGCCGTGACGCGGCGGTGGCGGTGGAAACGGCCAAGGAATTCGTGGCGCGCAAACACAACCAGATGGCGGCGGGCTGACTCGCCGCGACGGCGGATCTTTACCGGATATCAAGGCGCCGCTGTGCATCCTAGGTTCCATGCCCCGAATTTGCCGGCCCATCTCTTCTGGCGCCGTCCGGCGCATCCTATATTGAGCGGGAAAGGAGATGCCGATGCCGCTCGACAAACTGGTGCTGATTCTCGTCGTGGTGCTCATCGCCGCGGGGATAACCGTATGGCTGGCCGCGCTGGCCTTCGCCGCCTTCGAGGTTCCGGGCGCCGGGCTGGCCTTCATCCCGGCGCTGCTGGTGGCCTATATCGTCTGGCGTGTGATCGCCGAACGGCTGAAGAATGCCGAGGATGACCACTATGATCGTATCGAAAAGTGACATTCTGGTCGTCACCAGCGACGCGGTGCCGGGACGCGAGATCGCGCAGGCGCTGGGTCTGGTGCGGGGATCCACGGTGCGGGCAAAGCATCTTGGCACCGATATCGTGGCGGCATTGCGCAATCTGGTCGGCGGCGAGGTGCGTGAATACGCCAGCCTGCTGGCCGGATCGCGCGAACAGGCACTGGACCGGATGATCGACGAAGCCTGGCAGCTTGGCGCCGATGCGGTGGTGGCGACGCGGATGCAAACCTCGACGATCCAGCAGGGTGCGAGCGAAGTGTTGGTATACGGCACCGCCGTCCGCCTGAAGTGACCCTAGACGACACACGTCTGACAGAGACGGGCCTGGAACCCGAAGGCAGGGGCCGCATCCTGCTATTGGCTTGCGGGGCCTTGGCGCGCGAGATTCTGGAAGTGATCGAGGCGAATGGCTGGCGGCACATGGACCTGATGTGCCTGCCGGCGATCCTGCACAACCATCCGGAACGGATCCCGGATGCCGTCCGGCGGGCGGTCGACCGGCATCGCGGCGCGTATAAATCGATCCATGTCGTCTATGCCGATTGCGGAACGGGTGGCCAGCTGTTCGATTTGTGCAAGGAACTGGGCGTCCAGATGGTCGAAGGCCCGCATTGCTATTCGTTTTTTGAAGGTACTGAGGCTTTCGACAAACTAACCACCGATGAGTTCACGGCCTTCTATCTTACCGATTTCCTGGTCCGCCAATTCGACGCGTTCGTCTGGCGGCCGCTTGGCCTCGACCGGCACCCCGAATTGCGGGAGATGTATTTCGGTAACTATACCAAGCTTGTGTATCAGGCCCAAACCGACGACCCGGCACTTGATGCCAAGGCGCAGGAGTGCGCGAGCCGGCTGGGCCTGGCCTATGAACGCCGGTTCACCGGGTACGGAGACCTCGAAACCAAGATCGCTCTCTGGGCAGAGGATTAGGCGGCGGCCTGGCGGGCAAGGCCCCGGATGCGCTCGACCATCGCGCGGAGCCCGTTCGACCGCTGCGACGACAGATGATCGTGCAGACCCAGCCGCGCCAGTTCGGCGGATGCGTCGACGGCCATCACCTCTTTGACCGTCAGGCCGGAATAGAGCGCCTTGAGGATGGCGATCAGGCCGCGCACGATCATCGCGTCGCTGTCGCCGCGGAACCGGAACACCGCACCCGGCCCCTGCCCTTCAAGCTTCGGCACGATCCAGACCTGGCTGGCACAGCCCGCCACCTTGGTTGCCGGCACCCGTAGCGCGTCTTCCAGGGGATCCATCGCCTTGCCCATGTCGATGACATGGCGATAGCGGTCCTCCCAATCGTCGAGGAACTCGAAGGTGTCGGCGATTTCTTCGAAGTCTGGACTGGCCATTCCGGTCTCCTGCGCATCTGCCGCTGCAGTTAGGGCGGCCTGCCGCAAAGGTCCAGACCAAGCCCGCCCGCGGGCTTTTCAAACCGCGGGCTTTCGAGTAACCCCGGGGAAAAGGGGGGACAAGAGCGGCGATGTTTGGCAGGCTTATCTGGGCACTGGTGCTTGTGGCGACCGTGGCGGGATGTTCACGGGTCGCGGAATCGCGGTTCAACCCGTTCAACTGGTTCGGGCGCAGCGAACAGGCGACGGCGGTCACGACGAACCCCAACGCCGATCCGCGTCCGCTGATCGGGCAGGTGATAGCGCTGCGGGTGGAGCAGGTACCGGGCGGCGCGATCGTCAGGGCGACGGGGTTGCCGAACCGGCAAGGCTATTTCGACGGCGCATTGGTGCCGCTGAACAGGGAATTGCCGCAAGACGGCGTGCTGAGCTATCAGTTCCGGATCAGTGCTCCGTTCCAGCCGACGCGCGTGGGGACGCCGCAGTCGCGCGAGGTACTGGTGGGCCGGTTCGTGTCGGAGCAGACGCTTCAGGGCGTACGGCAGATACGCGTCAGCGGCGCGGCGAACGCATTGGCGGTCCGGCGCTAGAGCTCGATCACATCGACCTTGTCGCCGCGCACGGCAAGGCCGATCTGGCCCTCGCAAAGCCGCAGCGCATCCTCTCCGAACACGTCCCGGCGCCAGCCCTTCAACGCCATGCCGTCCCGCCCGCCGGCGGCGATCGCATCCAGATCGGCGGCGGTCGCAATCAGTTTCTGGGCGACGCCGGCATTTTCGGATTTGGCCTTCAGCAGGACGCGGAGCAGATCGGCGAGCGCGGGGTTGACCTGAAGAGAGTCCTGCCGGCCATTGCCTTTGGGGAAGTCTTCGGGCGGTACAGCGAGCCCGGCCTTGACCGCGTTCAGAATTCCGTCGGCAATCTCGCCGCGCCGCGCCTCGCGCAGCAAAAGGCGCGCCCGCCCAAGGTCCTGCAGGCTTGCCGGTTTGGTGGAAGCGAGCTCCAGCAGCGCGTCGTCCTTGTATACCCGTGTGCGCGGGATGTTGCGGGACTGGGCATAGCCCTCGCGGAACCTCGCAAGCTCTCGCACCACCGCCAGAAAGCGGCCCGAATTGGTGCGGGTCTTGACGCGCCGCCAGGCGTCCTCAGGCGACACGACATAGGTCGCCGGATCGCGCAGCAGCTGCAGCTCTTCCTCGACCCATATGGTGCGCCCGGTCTTTTCCAACTGCCCCGCGAGGTATTCATAGATCTCGCGCAGATGGGTGACGTCGGCCTGGGCGTAGGTCTTTTGCGCCTCGGTCAGCGGGCGACGGGACCAGTCGGTGAAGCGGGACGTCTTGTCGAGCGGTTTCCTGGCGATCTTGCGCACCAGCGTCTCATATCCCACCTGCTCGCCGAAGCCGCAGACCATGGCTGCGATCTGCGTGTCGAACAGCGGCGCCGGGATCACACCGCCCTCGATGTAAAAGATTTCGAGATCCTGGCGCGCCGCATGGAAAACCTTCACCACATCGGTGTTGCGAAACAGCGCATAGAGCGGATCCAGCGACAGGCCCTCGGCCAGCGGATCGACCAGAACCGCGTCCCCCTCCCCGGTGCCGGGGATTGCCAGCTGCACGAGGCAGAGCTTTGAATAGTAGGTCCGCTCGCGCAGGAATTCCGTATCGACCGTGAGATAGGGCTGCCTGGCGGCGCGGGCGCAGAATGCGTCGAGCGCATCAGTCGTGGTAATGGTGATCATTCCGCTCGTATGTTCTTTGCAACCTGTCCCGGTTCAGCGGGTGATAGGCAGTTTCTGCCGGGAAGGAAAGCCTTAGCCGAGGAACACCGGCGTCCGGTCGCCATCGGCAAAGCGGCGCAGGACGGCGGGATAGAGCCGGTGTTCCATTTCCAAGACACGGGCCGCCAGCGACCGCGGCGTGTCCCCGGTCCGGACGGGAACCCGCGCCTGGCCGAGGATCGGGCCGTCGTCGAGGTCTGGGGTTACAATGTGCACCGTGCAGCCATGTTCGGTTTCGCCCGCGGCAAGGGCGCGGGCATGGGTATCAAGGCCCTTGAACCTGGGCAGAAGCGAGGGATGGATGTTCAGGATACGGCCCTGATACCGCTTGACAAAATCCGCCGTCAGAATGCGCATGAAGCCTGCAAGGCACAGAATGTCAGGGGCGGCGCCATCGAGCGCGCGGATGAGCCCCGCTTCGAAGCCGGACCGGTCTTGGCCGAAGGGCCGGTGGTCGACCACCGCGGTAGCGACCCCAAGGGCGGCGGCCCTGGCCAGTCCGGCCGCGTCCGGATTGTTCGACAGCACCAGCACGGGTTCAGCCGGGTGATCGCGCAGTGCCATGTCCTCGACCAGCCGGACCATGTTCGACCCGCCGCCCGAGATCAGAATGGCCACCCGCTTCTTCACGAAATGGAACCGGAATAGCGGATGGTTCCGCCCGCTTCGACGATCCCGATACGGTGGACCGTTTCACCTTGGTCCCGCAGGAGCTCGGCGAGTGCCTCGGCCCGGTCGGCCGCCACCACCAGAACCATGCCGATCCCGGCATTGAAGGTCTTCAGCAACTCGGTCTCGCTCAACGCGCCCTGCCCGGCTAGCCAGCGGAATACGCCCGGCAAGGACCAGCTCTCAAGATCCACATGGGCCGTCAGCCCGTCCGGCATCACCCGCGGCAGATTCTCGGTCAGCCCGCCTCCGGTGATATGGGCAAGGCCGTGCACCCCGCCCGCCCGGATCGCCGCAAGCGCCGGTTTCACGTATAGCCGGGTGGGCGCCAGCAAGGCCGCACCCAGCGGACCGCCGCCGAAGGGCGACGCGTCGTCCCAGCCCAGGCCCGCCATCTCGGCGACCTTGCGGACCAGCGAATAGCCGTTCGAATGCACGCCGTCAGAGGCCAGCCCCAGCAGGATGTCGCCCGCCTGCACGCCGTCTGGCAGCGCCGTGCCGCGTTCCAACGCGCCCACGGCAAATCCCGCGAGATCGAAATCGCCCGCCGCGTACATGCCGGGCATCTCTGCCGTCTCGCCGCCGATCAGGGCGCAGCCAGAGGCCCGGCAGCCCGCCGCGATGCCCTCGACGATACGCGCGGCGGCGTCCACCTCAAGCTTGCCGGTTGCGAAATAATCGAGAAAAAACAAAGGCTCTGCCCCCTGGCAGACCAGATCGTTCACGCACATCGCGACCAGATCGACGCCGATCGTGTCGACATGTCCGGTGTCGATCGCAATTCTAAGCTTGGTCCCGACGCCGTCGGTCGCCGCCACAAGGACAGGATCTGTGTAACCGGCCGCCTTCAGGTCGAACAGACCGCCGAAACCTCCCAATCCCGCCATAGCCCCGGCGCGCGCGGTCGACGCCGCGGCCGGCTTGATCCGTTCGACCAGCGCATTGCCGGCGTCGATATCGACCCCGGCGCCGGCATAGGTGATCCCGTTCTTCGTCATCCTCGCTGTCCCCCCGGACCTGCCATCGCCGCCCGGATAGACCAGCGCGCAGGGCAAGTCCATTGGCGGAACCGGCGACGGTTTTTGAACCCAGGCCACGCGCCCGACGACACACTGCCAAGAAAGGGAGACCTTGCCATGGCCAGCTTTACCCGGTTGATTCTCGTTCTCCTCCTGATCGCCGTCGCGGCGATCGCGACCGCGGCGATGCGGGATGCCGGATGGATTGCGGTGGGGGAGTATGCCGATGACGGCTCCGGGGCCCCGGTGACCGACGCCTCCGACGCCCCGGCTCGGATCGAGATAAGCGCCGAAGAGGCATTGGCCATCGGGCGGTTCCTTGACGCGATGCTCGACGACGGCTGATGTCGACGCTTGCTTGACCCCTCCGCGATCTCTGCTAATCCAATACCCAGGCCGGGCCCGTAGCTCAATTGGTTAGAGCAGAGCGCTCATAACGCTTTGGTTGGGGGTTCGAGTCCCTCCGGGCCTACCATTTTGCTAGTAAGTTTTGGTAATAAATAAATAAATTCGAATTGTGTCCCGCAGTAGACTATGGCGCGGGACACCTGGGTCATGCAGGCACAGGAACCGGAGCCGATGCATGGGTAAGTTGGTCGCTCATATCGAATGGTATTGCGGCCATGTCGGGAAGATCTCGGATACGGCGATAGTCGCTCGCCTGGCGGGCGGTGATCAGCCAAAACTGCGATGTAGGGCATGCGGTGCGTCCGATCAATTCAGGTTCACTCTGGGCCATGACGCGGCGGTCAACCCAATGGAAACCCAGCGGCGTGATATCGCTTAGCCGCACTTGGATCTACTCGCTCGGTTCTACCACGACATGTTCAGAGATATTCGCGGTAGTCAAGGAGTTGCCTGTCTGACCGCCTTCAGTATTATTGATCTCGGGGTGTGATAAGGGATCTTCCCAAGAATGAAATTCCTGGTTCCGGAAGAAATAGTCCAGTTGCGCAGGTATGGCCCCAAATTCTGATGCCCTCGACACAGACGCAGCACTGCGCGAGGCGGAGACGCGAATTGCGGCATGGCAACTAGGAGAGGTACTGGACCTTTCCATAGATCGACTCGCGGTTATCCCAGAGAGCATTCGGGAAATTGCGCCAACAGAGATCGTTCTGACACGGTTTGAAGACCACAGGTCCGTAGGAGCCACCCAGGTCAGCGATCTCGGTCCACTGGCGGGACTCACCGCCCTCCAGAACCTCGACTGCAGGAACACCCAGGTCAGCGATCTCGGACCGCTGGCGGAGCTCACCGCCCTGCAGAGCCTCACCATCAGCGGCACCGAGGTCAGCGATCTCGGACCGCTGGCGGGGCTCACCGCCCTGCAGAGCCTCACCTGCAGCAGTACCGAGGTCAGCGACCTCGCCCCGTTGGCGAGCCTAGCTGCCCTGCAAAGCCTCGACTGCAGCAGAACCCAGGTCAGCGACCTCGCCCCGTTGGCGAGCCTAGCTGCCTTGCAGAGCCTCGATTGCAGCAGCACCCAGTTCAGCGATCTCGCCCCGCTGGCGGGCCTCGCCGCCCTGCAGAGCCTCTACTGTGGTTCAAACTATAGGTTCACTGATCTCAACCCGCTCTCAGGCCTCATCCATCTGCAGAGCCTCGATTTTTGGAACGGACTAGTTGACGATCTCAGCCCATTGGCGGACCTCACTGCCCTGAAGTACCTCAACTGCAGCTATACACAGGTCGTTGATCTCACACCGCTCAAGGGTCTTCTCGCTCTGGAAATCCTTCGTTGCACCCGTAGCTTTTATGGTTCCGGCATTATCAGTGACCTCGCCCCGCTTGCGGGTCTCACCGCCCTGCAGAGCCTCGACTGCAGCGACACGCAGGTCAGCGACCTCGCCCCGCTGGCGGGCCTAGCTTCCTTGCAGAATCTCGACTGCAGCAGCACCCAGGTCAGCAACCTCGCCCCGCTTGCGAGGCTCACCGCCCTGCAGAGCCTCACCTGCAGCAGCACCGAGGTCAGCGACCTCGCCCCGTTGACGAGCCTAGCTGCCTTGCAAAGCCTCGACTGCAGCAGAACCCAGGTCAGCGACCTCGCCCCGCTCGCGGGCCTCACCGCCCTGCAGAAACTCGACTGCAACAGCATCCAGCTCAGTGACCTCGCCCCGCTGGCGGGGCTCACAGCCCTGCAGAGCCTCACATGCCGCAGCGCCCAGGTCAACGACCTCGCCCCGCTGGCGGGGCTCACCGCCCTGCAGAAACTCGACTGCAGCAGCACCCAGGTCAGTGACCTCGCCCCGCTGGCGGGGCTCACAGCCCTGCAGAGCCTCACATGCCGCAGCACCCAGGTCGGCGATCTCAGCCCCCTGGCGGGGATCACCGCCCTGCAGCGCCTTGAATGCAGCGACACAAAGGTCAACGATCTCGGCCCGCTGGCGGGGTTCATCGCCCTGCAGAGCCTCACCACCAGCGGCACCAAGATCAGCGATATCAGCCCGCTGGCGGGGCTCACCGCTCTGCAGAGCCTTACCATCAGTGACACCAAGGTCAGCGACCTCGGCCCGCTAGCGGGGATAACCACTCTGCAGAGCCTCACAATCAGCGATACCAAGGTCAGCGATCTCGGTCCGCTGGCGGGGATCACCACTCTGCAGAGCATCAGGTGCCTAAACTGCAAGATAAATATTTGGGAGGGAGCCTTCTTTGAGCAACCTGCGCTTGAGGAGCTTGTTGCCACCCATCTCGATGACGTTCCGAGCGAGGTGCTCTCGCAAGGGCCAAGCGACAACTGTCTGCCGCGGCTTCGGGCGCATTTGTTGGATATGAAAGACGGTGCTGAGCCCCTGCGCGATGCCAAGCTGCTGGTGTTGGGCAATGGCCGGGTCGGCAAGACACAACTGGTGCGTTCACTCTTCGGCGAGGGCCTGGACGAGAGCGTCGCCTCGACCCATGGCATTACCGTGCGCCCGTACGATCTGACCGAGACCCCAGACAACGTCCCGGCCCGCCTCTGGATCTGGGATTTTGGCGGCCAGGACATCTATCATTCGACCCACACGCTGTTCATGAAGAGCCGCGGTATCTACCTGTTGGGCTGGACGCCAGTACACGAAGACAACGAGACCCATCATGTGGGCGGGCTCAGCTTTCGCAACCACAAGCTGCCCTATTGGCTGACACAGATCGGCGCCTTCGGCGGCCAGGACCTGCCGCTGATCGTTGTGCAGACCCAGGCCGACAAGTTGAAGGATCGCTGCATGCTGGATGAAGTTGCGCAGAGGCGGATGGACGCCTTCCCCAACGCGGTCACACTGCATCACAGCGCGCAGACCGGACGCGGACAGCAGGACCTGGAGGAGGCGCTGCAAGAGGCCTATGCCAGCATCGAGCAGCCCCTGGTCGGCAAGATCCGCGTGGCCGTGAAACGCGCGCTGGAGGACATGATCGCCAAGGGCACGGAGCGAATCATGTCGGTCGAGGCCTTCCGGACGCTCTGCGACGAGAGAGGCGGCGTGGCTGTACCGGCGCTTTTCCTTGAGACGCTGCACAATGCCGGTGTCGTATTCTATCGCGATGGCTATTTCGCCGGGGACATCATCCTTGACCAGCAATGGGCGATCACGGCGATCTACTCGGTGCTGGAACGTGAGAGCAAGGTATTCCGGGTGATCGAGAGCATGAAGGGCGCGTTCACCCGGCCCCTGCTCGGCGAGCTGATTTGGGACGAACACTACACGGTTAAAGAGCAGGTGCTCTTCCTGTCGATGATGCAGTCCTGCGGCATTTGCTTTGCCCGCGAGCGCAGCGTGGGCGAGGCCGAAGCGCTTTATATCGCGCCTGATCTGCTGCCCATGCAACGCCCTCCCGGCTGGGATGGAGCGGATGCAGAAGCGATCCAGACGCGCAGATACACGGCCCTGCCGAGCGCGCTGATCCGCAGCATCATCAGCGCCATCGGAGACCAAGCGCAGCAGCAGGGGGATTATTGGCGCACCGGGCTTTGCGTCTATGAGCGTCTTCGCCAGGGCTGGGTGCTGATCGAGACCCATGGGGGTGAGGATCACGCTGGTCAACTGACTATTCGGACGAACGGTGCCAAGTCAGAGGAGCTCCTACAATACATCGCAAAAACGGTGGAGGTGGAGGAAGCACGCCTGGGACTTTCTCCCCTCGAGATTGAGGGGAGCAATGATCGCCCGTCGGAGACGGAAGCGCATGAGGCAACCGAGCAAGACGCGACCTATGATCGACCGGACTCAGCGACGAATGACTGGTTCTTCTCTTACGCGAACGACGACGAGCATGCGGACCGAAGCAAACCGGTCGCAACGTTCTGCAAGCGGATCGAAGACGACAAAGGCATCATCATCCGCCGCGATGTGAACGAGCTCGACTATGGCGACGAGATTGAACCCTTCATGCGCGATCTTTCGGCAGGCAGCCGCATCTATATCTGGCTCACGGACAACTACCTCAAATCCCCATACTGTTTGTTTGAGCTCCATGAGATCTGGCTCGCGTGCGAGCGCGATCCCAGGAAATTGGAAGACCGTGTTGTCGTGCTCTTCGGCGACGCGGATGTTCGAGACGAAGTGGGGCAAAAGGCATATCGCGACTACTGGGACAAGCAACTCGACGCCGCATACGACCGATTGCGGCGATCTCCGGACCCACTCGACGTCGCTGAAACGCTCGGCAGGATCAGCGGCTTCGTGCAGGTCCTGAGCCATCTCCTCAGCTTCATTCAAGCCCGTATTCGCTACACCGATTTCAATGAAATGACCGAGGAGGAATTGCGTAGTGGCTGAGCTGACCGAGAACCGCGTCAAGCACCTCGAAATGATCCAGGCGGTCATCTCGCGCATGGCGAGTGAGAGCGCCCGGATGAAACAATTCGGCCTGGCTGCTGTGGGCATTCTTGCTTCCACGGCCGAGGCCACGGACGCGCCGGCACTCGCCTTGGTCGGCGCTCTCCTAGCGCTCATCTTCTGGGCGCTCGATGCGCGTTACCTGCAGCAGGAGCGCTTGTTCCGCGGGCACTATGACGAGATCCGGGGGGAGATCGGAGAAACCGACTTTCGGATGGACCCCTCTGACGCAATCAAGGCCAAACACACCGCCTGGGGTGCTTTCATAGGGTGGTCTACATCGTTGATTTACGGCGCATTGCTGGTGGTTTCACTGTTCCTTGCGTTTGCTGTCGAGCCAACAGTTGCGGGCAGTTGAACGAATGGCGCAAGCGCAGGATTTAACCCAACAGACGGGTGTCGTGCCCTCGCCGCACATCATGCAGGCTGTCTTTGGCGAGGTGCAGGGTTCCAGTGCCTGTTTCCCGGCAGTCAGAAGGGCCTCAATGACCGCGTTGAATCCAAATTGCGATGATGGTGCAGCTTGCAGCATATGTCGCGATCGGCGGAGAGCGGAATTTCTCTGCAATTGCGATACGTACCCAGGAATTTTCCGGAAGCTGACTTTCAGATGACCGGGAAACCGCAGATCTTCTGCGCCGCCGCAGGCGGTTCGGGGCCCAACCCGATCCTCAGGCCAATGCGCCGCATCCCATGCGAAGGACACTAAGCATCTTTTTTTGCAGGCATCACGAGGGTCTGCATTGTGTGACGTCGGAGCCAACGGCCTTGAAGACGCCCAGCGGATGCATCCCGATAGATGTGACCCTAGATCGACCCATGTGACATCTGGCTTGTCTCATCGTCATTGCAGTGCGATGACCATTGGGATAATGCCCGTGCCTTCGTCGTGGCGAGCTAGCGCCTTGCCGATCACCGCTCCGAAGGCGCGCTGGTCGCGCCGCGCTGCCATGGCGTGACCCGTGAGCGAGGAGGTCGTAAGAAGATCGCCGATTTGGATCGGGCCGTTCTCGTCGGTCACGTGGACACAGACCTTGCCAACCATTGCAATGGGGTGACGGTCGGCGACTCCTTCCTGTCGGTCGAGAATAATGGCAGGTTTATGTAGATCTGCACCCGATATCACGCCAATCGCTCTAGCATCGAAAGCAGAAACGCACGGTCGCAGAAGGCCTTCATCGTCCAAAACCATTACATCCCCAGGTCGGGATTTGACGGCACTGGACACAGTGAACTCTTCCGCACAGTCAGCGTTGACCAAGATGACGTCCCCTGTCTCGCCGACCAACTTGACGGTCATTTGACCGGCCGAATTCGAAACGCTCAGATCTCCTTTTGCACCGTCGATATTGACAGTCTCTACACCACCCGCATTCCGAGCAGTCACACTTCCTCTTTCGCCATCGAGATTGACGGTTTCCACACCGAGCGAACTTGTGACGCCCAGCTCCCCCCCATTTTTTTTCACGCCGAGATTGAGCTTCCCGCTCTCGCCCGTGAAACGAAACACACCCAGCCCATCGGAATCGAGTACACGCAGATTGCCCGCGTTCCCGTTGGCGCCTAGATGGAGCCCCGCGCTGTCGCCTTCGCAATAGAAGGCCATACGGCCCGTGGAGTCGAACACCCGCAATCCCCCAGCGTTCCCGTCGGTACCGAGCATGAGCCCCGCGGTGGCGCCGTCAGCACTGAATACCGTGCGGCCTTCGGAGTCCTGGATTTTCAGTTCTGCGGCGTTCTCGATGGTGCCGAGTTGAAGCGAAGCTTGCTTGGCGTCAAAGTTGAACACCCGATTGCCGTTGGCATCGAATATCTGCAAGTCAGCCGCATGCCCATCGGGTCCGAGATAGAGCACCGAGGCGTTGCCATCGAATCGGAATACCCGATGCCCCTCGGAATCGAGTATGCTCAATTCCCCTGCGCGCCCATCGGCGCCAAGACGGAGCCCTGCGCTGTCGCCGGAGAAGTGGAACACCGGGCGACCCGCGGGGTCGAGCATCCCCATCCCTCCCGCCTTCCCATGCGTGCCGAGAATGAGCCCCGCGGTGTCACTGTCGACATTGAATACTGTGCGGCCTTCGGCGTCGTGGATCTGCAGATCTCCCGCGTTTCCGGTTGTGCCGAGAATTAGCCTTGCTGGGTCACCGTCGACATTGAATATTGTGCGGCCTTCGGCGTCGTGGATCTTCAGATCTCCCGCGTTCTCAGTGGTACCGAGGTGGAGTGAAGCACGCTTGCCATCAAAGAAGAATGCCTGGTTTCCCTGGGCATCAGATATCCGCAGATCAGCCTCCTGCCCATTGTCGCCGAGATAGAGCGTTGCGGTGTTGCCGTCGAAACGAAATACCCGACGCTCCTCGGAATCGAGTACACTCAGATCCCCCGCGTTCCCGTCGGCACCGAGATGAAGCGATGCGCTGTCGCCGTCGACACCAAACGCCACAAGTCCCGCGGAGTCGGCAATGAGCAGCTGTCCCTCATTCCCATTGGCGCCCAGCTGGATCAGCGCATTTTCGCCATCGACGTTGACAACTGTACGGCTCTCGGAGTCGCAGATTTTTAGATCTCCGGCGTTCCCAGCGGCGCCGATTTGGAGCAAAGCTTGATTGCTTCCGAAAACCAATGTCTGGTTGCCGCTCGCATCGAATATCCGCAAGTCAGCGTCATGCCCGCCGGTCCCGAGATAAAGCGTTGCGGTGTGGCCGTCGAAACGGAATACTGTGCGGCCTTGATCGTCGCAGATCTGCAATTCGGCGTCGTTCTGGTTTGTGCCTAGGGTCAAATCACCCGACTCACCGTCCAGAATCGCTGTTGTCTCATCAGAGCTGTTCTGGAATTGAATTGTACCTTTGAACGTTTCGCCCATTTTGCGACCTCTCAGAATTGGCTGGCGCATAGGCCAGGCAGGAATCGCCCTACCTAGGGCTGTCACCAATCCAACGCGACGGGTTTCGTTTCTGTCAACCTCAGGCTGCCGAGGGCCACTTGATCCTCAATCTTTTCGCGTTTTCGACGAGGGTCTGCAGTGGTGGCAGCCGTCTGATTGTTTCCTGGTTGACTTGCCACGCCGGGCGATCACGCCACTGTGGATCTGCCGACAATTTCGTGAAGAGAACCGCCGGTCCGGTGCCGCCAAGTTTAAGTTTGAAGTTGAGCGAGAGCTTTTATTTCGAGTCCTACGTCGCAGCCTGCAACACTCCATTGACGGGTAGGGACGCATTGCGCAGCCATGGTATTGCATTCCGACCATGTTGCCGAGCGATACAAACCTGTGCCTCCCGGCAAAAAAACCGGGCGTGTCAGGCCTGCCCCTGCTTTCGTGAGGGCTGCCGATGCAGCCCAATCCAATCGGGTATGTGCGATTGTCATCGGTCGCGTTATCCTGATTTGAACGCCCAGTAGCGAGACTTTTTGCCAACCTGCTGAGCTTTGGCTTGAACGCGTTTAGGACGATATGCGGTGGTCAAGACTGCTTGCCTTGACCACGACAATGCAGACGGTATCCTTCAAAGTGCCTAAATTTGAGAAGACCAGACAGCTCATTTTCCATCCATGATGCACTTGCGACCATCAGAAGTGAATTGGGACGACCGGCAAGGCACGTCGGTCACCAAAGCGGCGTGGCGTTCGGGTAAGCTTGCGGCTTCGAGTGACGTGCTCGCGGTATTTGCGTGTACCCCGCTTAAGGAGATCCAGTTGGCGGAAGGGGTGAGGCTCAAGAAGGCCCGACCTCCCAAAGACCGAAGGAGGTGACGTTGATTTCACTCAGAGACGTCGCTTTTGCTCTCGACCCCGAAGCAGTTGGGGCGTGGAGCGTCAAAGCGTCGCTTGCGGATCACGTGTTTCCCGAGTTCCAATCTGGGTGGCTGTCACTCCGCGAACTCGGGCAGAGATTTGCCGCGGCCGGAGCCGCCCTGCGATCACTCAACAATGGAAGCGGCAATCTCTGGAGCCATCTCGACAGGAAAGCCATTGTCCGTGAAATCAGCGACCGTCTGCGCGACCCGATGATCATGAGACAGAAACCCACCGGCCTGTGCGGGCCGATGGCGGTGCTTGTTGAGTTCGTCCGACGCAGACCGGTTGGCTACATTCTAGCTGCTAGACAACTCCTAGAAAGCGGGATCATGACATGTCCGACGGGGCGCGTAATTGAGGCAGAAGCTGAACTTCGTGACGAGCCGGTCCCCCATCCCATTGCCCAAGTCGACTGGCTGCTAGCGGCTTCCATGCGGGACGATGAGAACATTTGGGAAGATGTCGACGATGATGCCAATGGGCTCGAATCAATGACATTTTGGGGTGAGCAGCGGGACTGGACCCGGGATGTTCTGAACCTCGCGAACGGTGGGTGGGAGAAATGTTTCGCCTACGGCGAGATCTCTTGTATGAAGAAGGCCGAACAAGCCGTGAAGACGGGAGGAGTCGCGTTCTTTTTGGTCGATGCCAACCTCATAAAGGACGGAGGCAGCGACGATGAGGAGGAAATGTGGTGGCGCCGGTCGGTCCATAAGCGAAGAAAGGCGCCGACGGAGTTCCAATCCAATCCGAAGAGACACAGCAAGGATGACTGTTTCCCGCCGGATCATTGGGTAGTCTATCTTGGTGGCCTGAACCTTGGCGACGACCCGGGGGATCTGGATCCAGTCAGTATCGATCTCTGGTCTTGGGGAAGGCGCTATCGAGTGACCGGCACGGTCGAGGCCTTTACAGAGTACCTGTATGCAGTGGTTACTGGACACTGAAAACGGCGCAGACTGAACTCAAAGCCAACTTTCAATCTGTTCCTCTTTGTCGCGCTGAACAAACCCAGCTAACCAAAGCGTTTACGCGCTTGCCGCGAATGTCTGGAATGACGGGCTGCAGTGCGGCGCTGCAGTCGTATGTTGAACGGCTGGTCTGGGCCGTCCGCGTCAATTGGCCACAATTGGCTGAAGGGCGGCTCCATCCCCGACCAGGTCGTTCACAGCGGCGACTTTTCAGCCCGCCGCGCAGGCGCGAGCCTCTGCGCGCAGCACACCATAGTCGCCGATGAAGTCCGCCAGGACGGACCCCTCTGGCAGCGCGTCAAGCTCGTCTGCGGCGGCGTTCTGTTCCGCTTGGCTGTAGTCCTTTGGGATGGGACAGGCGCTAAAATCGCCCGGCGCGCAAGCGGTCAGAGACAGACCGCCGATCAGCAGGAGTAGACGCCACAGCGCGGCGCATGCGCTCTTGTGCATCGCTTGTCCTTTCGGTTGCCTTGAGACGTTCGATCAGGCGGCCGGAGCGGCGGCCGGACAGGACCAGCGCAAGGATCAGCGCGGCCAGGGCCAGCGCCTGCCAGGACCGCCGCACCATGCCGCCCAGGATGGCCCGGATCACCGGATTTCCCGGTCATGGTCATCGAGGCGCGCCGCCTCGATCCGGTCGGCCTGCGCGCGCGAAATCGCGAAACACACCACTGCCAGCAGAGCCAAAACCGGCACCGCGTAGGGCAGATAGGTCTGCAGCGTCACCGCAAGCGGTTGCACCGCCGCGATAGCCTGCTCTGGCGTCTCAGGCACGCCCACAAGCGCGCTGACCATCGCCGTTGCCACGGTCGCGACAGACGTCCGCGCCCCGGTCCTGGCCGCCGTGCGCTGTTTCACGACCGCCTGGATAGTTCGGCTTTCGGCCAGATCCGCGCGCGGGAACGCCTCGAACGCCCGCGTCGCGCCGCGCAGATAGGCCTTGGCCAGCTGCAGCTGCTGCGCCGCCGTGGCCGTCGCGGACTGGTCCCTGGCGCTGGAGCCAAAGAACGGCTCGACCAGGATCGCAGGCGCGCGGCCCGCAATCAGCGACCGCCCGCCGCGATCATCGGCGGCCACCGTCCTGATGCCCCGGTTCCTGAGGCCCAGGGCGATGACCATTTCGTCCTGCACCGCGGCCGCCAGGCGCAGCGACAGCGCCGTGCCGCTCGACAGCGTTTCGGTACCGCTGGCGTCCGGATTGGAAGATCCGTTGAAATGCAACTCAATCGAGGCATCCGCACCCCATTGGTCGACCTGGTCGTAAACCCGTTCGATTTCCCGGCGGTATCCGCCGCCCGCGACCCGGCGGAAGACGCGCAGGTCGATGCCCATGGCCGGGGCACGATCCGCCATCAGATCTGCCAGGCGGCCATTGAACACATACTCGCTTTCGCCGCTATCGCCGCGCACGGCGCCCTGTGCCACGCTGTTGTGACCGATAACGACCGCAAGGCGCATTGCCATGTGATTTCCTTTCGTCAAGTCTTCGGGTTTGGGTTGTCCGCCCGGAGCCTCCAGGCACCAGGTCGAAGGATGTCGAACGGCATGCGCAGGATTGGCGCGACCAGCACGCCGTCCAAGGCTTCAGAGGAGGTGACCGAGACCTGGACCCTTGCCGACGGTTTTTAGGTTTCGCTCTTGCCCGGACGAGGAGCTAGGCACCTTTCGCCGTGCCCTTGATCATCAACTCGATCAGCCGGTCAAGCCGCTGATTGGTTTGGTGGATTTCATCTTTGAGACCGTGCAGCTCACCACCGAAGCGGCTGGATTGCAGTTCAAGGTCATCGCGCCGCACATATTTGTCACGAACCTCGTTGACCCGCCTGTGCAGTTCGTCGTCGCCGTCGCGCATGGTCTTCATCACCCACCGGTCGCGCGCCAGCAGCCCGCCGAACACCGTTACAACACCCATGATCGCACCGATCAGCCAAATAACGTCGGGATGCACTGCCGTCCCCTCTGTCCCAAATTCTCGCCAGTTGGCTCAGATCGCGACGCACTGCGCCTGGGTGAATTCGACACCCTTGGAAACACCCCGGACGGTCAAGACATAGCTGCCCCCGCCAATGCCATTCAGGGTCACCACCACGTCAGATCCGATTTGCTGGGCGGCGCCATAGATCGCGGCAGCGTCAGCGGCATTGTCGAACAAAGCCGAGGTCACCCTCAACAGATCGTCGCCACCGGACCATCCGGTGATGTCGCATCTGCCCAGCGAGGTATCGATCAGGACAACCGCTGCTCCCAATCCGATATCGACGACATTCGAACCCTTGCGCGGGAGGACGGTATCACCACCGCCGCCGCCCATCAGGGTATCGTCACCTGCGCCGCCGATCAGGGTATCATCCCCCGTGCCGCCATCGACAACGCCGCCTGCGCCCGCGCCGCTTTCAAGCGTGATGTCGTCATTCCCAGCGCCGCCCGAGATGGTGTCGGACCCGCCAAACCCCCGCGCATAGTCGTCGCCCGGGCCGAGGTCGAGGTCATCGCTGCCCGCGCTTCCCACGACACTGTCGGCACCCGAACCGGAGCGCACTGTGATATCGACCGTCCCCAAACGGTTGCCGACAATCGTATCCTCGCCCCCGCCGCTATCGATGATCGCCCCGTCGCTGGTGTTCGTTTCGATCACATCGTCCCCCATGTAGGTTGTCACCAATGTCCTGCCCTTTGGCAGCAGAAGGTGAACCGCACTGGCAACGGACGTGCGGATGCGCGGCGTATAGCCGTCCGCAACCGCGTCGGTCTGCAGAAACTCGACAATGTCTATTCCGGCGGGAATGACCAATCCCGCGCCACCGAACCAGCAATGCCCAGATAGTCGGTGTCGTCGTCGTCAGGGTAAAGCGTGACCTCCACCACCTGATCGCCGCGCAAAAAATACGCCTGTGTCCCGTCCCGGTTTTCAAACAACACCTTTCGGGCGTCGCTGGCATAGAGCGCGGCGTTGGCGGTCAGCCGGTCTAGATCGTGCGGCCCGACATGCCAGCCCTGCGCTTCGATATCCGCGTATAGCGCGCTTTCCTGTGCCGGATTGGCCGCGACCGGCGCGCCGAGCCCCCAGGGGTCCTGGTCGAACCTGGTCAGACGCCGGGTTTCCGGCGTGCCGTCGGTTTTACCCGATGGTGTCACCGTTAGCGCCCAGATGCCTGCGCCGCTCAGCGCCACCCGGCTTCCCTGCGAGTGGAATAGCCCCCTGAAGGTGGTCCGCCCACTGGGATAGGAATATCCTGTTTTAGGAGGACCCGAGAATGGCTGGGAAGCGAGACAAGCCCGAAGAGATCATATCGAA
>JASJDP010000004.1 GCA_030065095.1 Rhodobacter sp. | reverse complement strand
CATCACTTGCTTTCGCCCATCCGTGTTGCGTCGATGTCCGCCTCGACCTCGGCGACGGTTGCGGTCAGCGCGTCGAACACGGCCTCGCCGCCGTCGACATTGGCCTTGAACCAGTCATAGACGGGGGCGGCGGCCTCCTTGAACATCGCCTTCTCTTCCGGCGTCGGCACGTAGATGTCGCCGCCGGCGGCGGCGAAGTCCTGGTAGGCCTGGATCGATTTGCGCTTGGGCGAGGCGAAGGTGGCCTGCTGGAGCGCGTAGAAGCCGTCGAGCACGACGCGTTTCTGGGCGTCGTCGAGGCCCATGAAGCGGTCGTTGTTCATGAACCACAGCGCGCCCATATAGGCGTGGCCGTCCAGCGTGACGTATTTCAGCCCGGCATCGGGAAATTTCATGTTCATGATGTCGGTGATGCCGTTTTTCGAGCCTTCGACGACGCCGGTCTGGAAGCTGGTGAACAGCTCCGGCCACGGGATCGGGGTGGGCGAGGCGCCCAAGGCCTTGACCAGTTCCTGCGGCAAATCCGCGACGACGGTGCGGATCTTCAGCCCGGCCATGTCGCCGGGCTGGGCGACGCGGCGCTGGGTGTTGGCGAAGTTGCGCCAGCCGCCGGTATTGCCGACGGTCATCAGCCGCACCACGCCGCCCGAGGCCTCCTGCACCATCTCCTGCAGGGTGGTGACGAAGCCCGAGCCGCTGGCCAGCGTCGCCTCGGCCACGCGGTCGTCGGCCATCAGGTAGGGCAGGTCCAGAACCTGGACGAAGGGAAAGATGTTGGCGGTACCGCCCGAGGTCGAGACGTAGATGTCGATGTTGCCGTCGGCGATGCCGGCGATGCATTCGGTGCCGTTCGAGCACAGCTGGGTGCCGATGAACAGCTCGACCTCGATGGCGCCGTTCGAGGCCTGCTCGACGTAGTTCTTGAAGACGACCAGACCGTCGTAATCCTCGTCGTTCTCGTTCGAATTGGCCGTCGCCCGCAGCTTGACCGGCTCGTGGCTGGCGGCATGGGCGGCAAACGCCGTGCCGGCAAGGAACGCGGCCGCGGCTACCGCGGTGGTAAGATGTTTCAGCATGTAAGTCCTCCCTGGTGAATGCTGTTTCCGGGTCAGTTTGTGCCGGGGGCCGGGCTGATGCAATCCAGGAAGCCCAGGGGCTCCGGACAGGCGATGAACCCGGTCAGATACGGGATCGTCATCGAGATCTGCGGGACATAGGTGATCAGAAAGATCACCAATATCTCGATGGCGAGGAACGGCAGGATCGCCCTGGCGATGGTCTCGACGCGTTCGCCCGAGACCGCCGATGCCACGAACAGCACCAGCCCCATGGGCGGTGTCGCAAGACCGACCGTGAGGTTGACGCTCATGATGATGGCGAAGTGCACCGGGTGCACGCCGAGATCGACAAAGATCGGCCCGAGGATGGGTCCCAGGATGATGATCGCGGGACCTGCGTCGAGGAACATGCCGACGATGAACAAAAGCATGTTGATCAGAAACAGCAGGATCAGGGGGTTTTCGCTGAGCGACAGGATGAATTCCGCGAGGATCTGCGGTGCGTAGCTGAGCGAGACAACGGTCTTGAAGGCCATGGCGGCGCCGACCAGCAGCAGGACAACGGCGGAGGTCATCGCCGCGCGCGAAAAGACCTGGGGGATGTCGGACAGCTTCATCGAATGCAGGACGCCGAAGCCCACGAGCAGGGCGTAGGCGACGGCGACGGCGGCGGCCTCGGTGGGTGTGAAGATGCCCGCGAGGATACCGCCGAGGATCAGGATCGGGGTCTGCAGCGGCACCACCGCGCGTTTGCAGACCATGCGGAAATCGTGGCCGACCACGCGGCGCAGCCCCAGGAACAGGGCATGGGCGACGATCAGGCCGCCGCCGAAGGCGAGCCATTTTGCGGTGCCGCTGGGATCCTCGCCCAGGGGCGCGAACTGCGCCAGCAGCCAGCCGAGGTTCAGGCGGACGAGGGCGAAAGAGAACCAGGACTCGACCCGGGTCAGCTTGATGCCGGTGATGACGACGCGCTTGGCGGGCGGCAGTTCATAGCGGTCGGCGACGGCGCGGACCATGAACATCAGACCCACGCCGACGAGGATGCCGGGCACGATGCCCGCCAAGAACAGGGCGGCCACGGATTCGCCCATCACATAGGCGTAGATGATCATGATGCCCGAGGGCGGAATGATCGGGCCGATGACCGAACTGGCGGCGGTGATGGCGGCGGCGAAGCGGCGGGTATAGCCCTCTTTCTCCATCGCCGGGATCAGCATCGACCCCAGGGCCGAGGTATCGGCCACCGCGCTGCCCGAGAGGCCGGCGAACAGGATCGAGGACAGGATATTGACCTGCGCCAACCCGCCCCGCAGATGGCCCATCAGCGCCTGGGAGAACTCGACGAGGCGGATGGTGATGCCGCCCTTGTTCATCAGCTCTCCGGCCAGCATGAAGAACGGGATCGCCATCAGCGGAAAGCTGTCCATCCCGTTGTAGACGTTGCGGTAAAGCAGGGTGATGTCCTTTTCCTGACCCGCAAGCCACAGCAGGATGCCGGGCGCCGCGAGCAGGCCGAAGAAGACCGGCAGGCCGATCATCAGAAACAGCAGGAAGACGGGGAGGAACCAGATCAGCATGTGTTCACTCCGCCATCAGCTCGTCTTCGGGCGGGGCGAGGTCCTTTAGATCCCCGCCATGGCCCAGGATCGTGATGATCGAGCGCAGGATCAGCTCGATATTGACGATCATCAAAAGCACGACGCCCACGAAGAACGACAGCATCATCCACTGGCGCGGCATCTTCTCCCACGATCCGGTGAGATCGATGTAGTAGAGCGAGGCGGTTTTGGCGCGCGACATGAAACCGGTCACCTCGTTCCAGCCGATGTCGATGGCCATGGCCAGAACGCCGCCAGCGATGAACAGCAGCACCAGCGACAAAAGCGCGCCGATACGCTCCGGCAGCGCCCGCACAAGCATGTCGATGGCCACGAACCCGCCGCGGCGATAGGCCATCGGCGCGATCAGTCCGGTCATCCAGAGCATGGCGAACCGCGCCCCCTCGTCCGGCCAGGGCAGGGCGTTGTTCAGAACGTAGCGAAAGAAGACCTGGATCAGGATCGCGACGACCATCAGCGCGATGGCGACGATGGCAACCCAGCGCCCGACGCGCAGCACCACGTCATTGAAGACCTGGAACGGCAGCAGCAGCCCCGTAAGCAACGCCATGACGCGTCCTCCCTGACGGCCCTTTTCGACGGGCCTTATGGCCTTCACTCTCGGGATCTATGCGGGGTTTGTAAAGCGTCCATAAGCGCCCTGCGAGAACACAAGCGGCGCGCCCGGGCGCCAGCTGGCCCGGTTCACCTCTGCCACGACGATACAGTGGTCGCCGCCGTCATGGGTGGCCACGGTCGTGCATTCGAACCGCGCCAGGCAGTGGTTCAGCAGCGGCACCTGCCGTGCGCCGAGGTCCCAATCGGTGCCCTCGAACGCGGTGCCGTCCAGGGCGAAACGGCGGCACAGCTCTTCCTGGTCTTCGGCGATGACGTGAATCGCGAAATGAACGGCCTCGGCAAAGACCTTGTATCGGCTGGAAGATTTTGCCGGGGCCCACAGCACCAAGGGCGGCTCGAGCGACAGGCTGGCAAAGCTGTTGGCGGTGATGCCCAGGGGACCCGCCGCGGCGCCGGTGGTGATCACGCAGACACCCGTGGCGAACCGGCCCAGTGCGTCGCGAAACTCGCGCGTGGTATGTGGGCCGGGTGTGACGCTGTGCATGGCGGTTCTTTCGTTTCCATCGGCCATTACGGAACCTCGTGCCCCAAGGCGGCGGTGTAAAGTTCAAACCAGGTCTGGCGGTCCATCTCAACCGCCAGGGCGTCGGAAAACCGACGGATTCGGTCGAGCCTGTTGGTGCCCATCACGGGCAGAATTAGCCCGGGGTGCGCCAGAAGCCAGGCGATGGCCACGGCGGTACGGTCGGTTTCCTGCCGGTCGGCGACCCGTGCCAGCGCCTTCAGAAGGCCGGTATCGGCGGCCCCGACGACCAGCGCGCCGCCGCCGAGCGGCGACCACGCCATCGGCGGGATCCTGCGTTCCTGCAGATAGGCGATATCGCCATTGCTGAAGGGCTCGTGCGCCTGAAGACTGATTTCGATCTGGTTCGTAACCAGCGGCGTCCGCATGGCAGATTGCAGAAGCGTCCAGTCGTGCGGCTTGAAATTCGAAACGCCGACGGCCCTGACCTTGCCGCAGGCGACCGCCGCATCGAGCGCGGCGCCCGTATCTTCGGCGTTCATGAACGGGTCGGGGCGGTGGATCAGAAAAAGGTCGATCTGCTCTATTCCCATAGATTTCAGGGAATTATCGATAGACGCAGAGATATGGGCGGACGACGTGTCATAATATTTCACCCGCGCGTCCGCATAGCGCCCGACCGGCGCGACAATGTCACATTTCGTGATGATTTCGATCCGGTCGCGCAGGCCCGGCGCCGCCTTCAAACAGGCGCCGAACAGCGCCTCGGCCGCATAACCGCCATAGATATCGGCCTGGTCAATGGTCGTGATGCCCTGATCGAGACAGGCTTCGATCTTTGCCTGAATCTTGCCGGGTGCGGGATCGGGGTCGTCGCCCAGCCGCCACATGCCGTAGACAATGCGGCTGACTTCCACCGAATCGCTCAGGCGTACCCGCTGCATCAGGCGCCTGGCCTCAGGCCCGGCGCCGCGAAAGCGCAGTTGCCGCCAATCTCGTTCAGCGGCCGGCTAGGTCGTGGGTGCGCCATTTGCGGGATCCAATGCAGATGCGGGTAACCGAGGGCCGAATAACATGGATCGAGGCAAGTGCGCATGCACAACTTTCACCTGTCCGGAAGAACGTCGTGGCCCCATACGCGTGGCGTGGCGCAAAAGCAGATCTCTTCGCTTCGCCTGTGTCGCAAGCCGGCGGCAGGTGCCGATCGGATCTTGCCAACATCGCTGGTCGTTTCATCGCCTCGGTGCGCTTGGGCTTCCCGGATCGCTTCAGCACGGTGACTTCAGATTATTGGATTTGGATAAGTAGCTTCTGACAGCCGTATGGGAATAAAGCCGCGCGAACAACAATTCAGGATGTGCACGTCTCTTCACGAAATTGGAGCGAGATAAGTTTGACGGTCGGAACGGCGCCCTTGTAGCGCTATGATGAACGAATTATGCAAGCCCTATTTCTCGCTCGGAGATATCGCCCGAGACTGTCCGGAAACCGGCTTTCACATATCAAACATGCCGTGGCTGCGGCTATTTTCGAATTCGTCAAATCCGCCGATCGAACCACCGGACATCACCCGCGACTGGGCCGCTGGTCCCGCGCAAGGGCGCGAGAATCCGGAGGCGCGACGCCGCACCGACCGGTGCGGGCCGACTGTCGAGACGATGCAGGAGGATGTGCGGCCGCTTCCGATACTTCGCCGAATGCAGCCGGAGATGCCGCGGTCTTTCGGCGCCGCAGTCCCGATCTGGGCACGGAAACGCAGGCCGCCCTGCCCGGAAGCCCATACTGCGGGCCGTCTGGGTGCTGATATCGCCAAACGTGGCATGCGCCCGGCCGCAGCCACCATTGCGGGACACGTGTCGCGGACGGAAACGCCGATGTCGCGCCTGACGCGGACGCCGGCCGCGCGCACGTGATCATTGGCACGCGAGACTTTTTTCGCCAAGCCCTGCGAGGAACCGTGCCATGCCGGATATCACCGCGCCCTCCGATGTTCTGAAGCCGCTTGCGACCGCACGCGGTTTGCCGAACGCACACTACATCTCGGACGCGACGTTCGAGGCGGAACGAGAGAAAGTGCTATTCGCCAACTGGGCGGCCATCGGCTTTGCTGGGGATCTGGCGCCGGGCGAGGCGATGCCGGTGGATTTCGTCGGCCAGCCGCTGGTTGCGCTGCGCACGCGCGAGGGTGCCGTGAAGGTATTCCAGAACACATGCCGGCACAGGGGGATGATCCTGGTGGCGGAAAAGAAGCAGGTTGGCGGGGTGATCCGCTGCCCCTATCACTCCTGGAGCTACGCGCTGACCGGAGAGCTGGTCGCCACGCCGCATGTGGGTGGACCCGGACACAACATCCATGCCGAGATCAAGCGCGATGAACTGGGTCTGTTCGAGATTCGATCCCATGTTTGGCGCGATATCATCTTTGTGAACATCGACGGCCAAGCGCCTGATTTCATGGACTATGCCGCGGATGTCATCACGCGCTGGTCGGAATTCGAGGACAGGCCGCTAATCCCGGGCGGTCCCGAGAGCGGTTTTAGTTTCGACGTCGCCTGCAACTGGAAGCTGGCGGTCGAAAACTACTGCGAAAGCTACCACCTGCCCTGGGTGCATCCCGGGCTGAACAGCTATTCGCGGCTGGAAGATCACTACAATATCGAGGCGCCCGGCCGGTTTTCGGGTCAGGGCACGCTGGTCTACCGGCCGATGATCACCGGGGACGGGCGCCGGTTTCCCGATTTCGACGGGCTCGGCGCGAAATGGGAGGCGGGGGCCGAGTATCTTGCCTTGTACCCCAACGTGCTGCTCGGAACGCACCGGGATCATGCGTTTGCGATCATCCTGGAACCGAAAGCCAAGGACCGGACGGTCGAGCATGTGGCGATCTACTATGCCTCGGAAGACGCCGCGTCAGGCGCGGATTGGGCGCCGATGCGCCAGCGCAACGCGAAGATGTGGTACGATGTGTTCGAGGAGGACCTGTTCGTCGTCGAGGGCATGCAGCGCGGACGCCATGCGGCCTATTTCGACGGGGGAAAATTCAGCCCGGCGATGGACGGGCCGACGCATTGTTTTCACCGGTGGGTGGCGTCCTGCATGGTGCCGGCCGAACTGGCCGCCGAATAGTGGGGGCGCCAAAGCACTTCGACGGAGTCCGCCGGGGTTTTTCGTCAAAACATCTTGCGGCGCTGGACGAGCGGGTGCTGGCCGCGCACCGGGCAGGCGATCTGGCCGCGCTGGCCGGGCTCTATGCCGCAGCCGCGGACCTGGTGGACGATCCCGATGCCGCCGGCTTCTTCCTGACCCAGGCCTATATCTTCGCGCTCGACAGCGGCGATCCGGCGGCGGCGGCCCTGCACCGGCGACTGGTGTCCCTGGGGCGGGATGCATGAAGTTCAGAGTGTAGATACATGAAAACGAACGCACAAGTGGTGATGATCGGCGGTGGGGTCGTGGGGTGTTCGGTGCTCTATCACCTGACCAAGCTGGGCTGGTCCGATGTCATGCTGATCGAGCGGTCCGATCTGACCAGCGGGTCGACCTGGCACGCGGCGGGCGGGTTTCACACGCTCAATTCCGATACCAACATGGCCGCCCTTCAGGGCTATACGATCCGGCTCTACCGC
This sequence comes from Rhodobacter sp., assembly GCA_030065095.1. Classification (GTDB taxonomy): domain Bacteria; phylum Pseudomonadota; class Alphaproteobacteria; order Rhodobacterales; family Rhodobacteraceae; genus JASJCA01. The sequence continues at coordinate 219,508 of JASJDP010000004.1, read as the reverse complement.
GAGCTGGAAGAGATTACCGGCATGTCCTGCGGGCTGCACCATGTGGGCGGGGTGACGCTGGCCGCCGATCGGGACCGGCTGGATATGCTGACGGCCGAACGGGCCAAGCACCGCTATATGGGGCTGGAAACCGAGATCATCGGGCCCGGCGAGATCGCCAGCCTGGCGCCGGTGACGAATGTCGACGGCATCCTGGGCGGACTCTACGATCCGCTGGACGGGCATCTCGACCCGTCGGGCACGACGCACGCCTATGCGCGCGCGGCGCGGATGGCCGGAGCCGAGATCGTCACCCAGTGCATGGTGCGCGAAACCAACCCACGCGGCGACGGCACCTGGGACGTGGTGACCGACCGGGGCACGGTGCAGGCCGAGCATGTGGTCAATGCCGCCGGCCTTTGGGCGCGGGAGGTCGCGGCGATGGCGGGGATTTATCTGCCGCTGCACCCGATGGAGCACCAGTACCTGGTGACCGACGACCTGCCCGAGATCTATGAGCGCGAGATCGAGCATCCGCATGTCATGGATCCCGCGGGCGAGAGTTACCTGCGGCAGGAAGGTCGCGGGCTATGTATCGGATTTTACGAACAAACCTGCCGCCCATGGGCGGTCGATGGCACGCCCTGGGAGTTCGGGCACGAACTGTTGCCGGACGATATCGACAAGATCGGGGACTCGATCGCCTTCGCCTATCGCCGCTTCCCGGTGCTCGAGCGCGCGGGCGTCAAGCGGGTGATCCACGGGCCGTTCACCTTTGCGCCGGACGGCAACCCGCTGGTCGGACCGGTACCGGGGCTGCGGGGCTATTGGTCGGCCTGTGCGGTCATGGCGGGGTTCAGCCAGGGCGGTGGGGTCGGCAAGGCGCTGGCGGAATGGATGGTCGAGGGCGAGCCCGAGACGGATATCTTCGCGATGGATGTGGCGCGGTTCGGCGACTGGACCGGACCTGACTGGACGCGCCTGAAGGTGACCGAGAACTATCAGCGGCGGTTCTCGATTTCCTATCCGAATGAGGAACTGCCGGTGGCGCGGCCGCTGGATACGACGCCGGCCTACGGGATCTGGGACGCCCGGCGGGCCGTTTGGGGTTCGGGCTATGGCATGGAGCATGTGAACTATTTCGCACCGGACGGTGAGCCGCGTTACGAAGTGCCGTCGTTCCGCAGGTCGAACGCGTTCCAGGCCGTGGGCGACGAATGCCGGGCCGTGCGCACGGGTGTCGGCATCAATGAAATTCATAACTTCGGCAAATACTTGGTGCGCGGCCCTCAAGCGGTTGACTGGCTGGGGCGGATCATGGCGAACCGGGTGCCCGAGGTCGGGCGCATGGCGCTGACGGCGATGCTCAGCCCCAAGGGCAAGATCATCGGCGACTTCACCATGATGCGCCTCGGGCCGGACGAGGTGCAGCTGACGGCCAGCTATTCGGCGCAGGCGTTTCACATGCGCTGGTTTCTTGAACATCAGGGGCCCGGCGTAACCATCGAGAATATCTCAAAAACCCGCCTGGGATTTCAGATCGCCGGGCCGCAGGCGCGGGCGGTTCTGGCGGCTGCAACCAAGGCGGATTGCTCCAATGCGGCAGTGCCGTTCCTGTCGGTCCGGAAAATGACCCTTGGTCATATCCCGGTCACGGTGGCGCGGGTCAGCTATACTGGCGATCTGGGGTACGAGATCTATTGCCACCGCGACCACCAAGTGGCGCTTTATCAGGCGCTGGCGCAGGCGGGGGAACCCCTCGGCATGCGCCCCTTCGGCATGCGCGCGATGATGTCGCTGCGGCTGGAAAAATCCTTTGGCTCCTGGATGGCGGAGTACAGGCCGGATTACACGCCCGCCGAGACCGGGCTCGACCGGTTCGTGTCGTTCAGAAAAACCGACTTCATCGGCCGGGACGCGGCGATGCGGGAACGCGAGATGCCGCCTGCGCGGCGATTGACGACTTTTCTGGTGGATGCCGAGGACGCCGATGTCGTGGCGTACGAGCCGATCTTCGACGGCGGGGATGTCATCGGATTCTGCACCTCGGGCGGTTACGCGCATTTCAGCGCGACATCCGTCGCCATCGGGTTCCTGCCGCGCGAGCGCATTGCGGACGGCGAGGCGTTCGAGATCGAAATTCTGGGGTCACGGCGGCGGGCGGTGGTGCACACCGCGCCGCTGTTCGATCCCCAGGCATCAAGAATGAGGGGGTAGCCCATGAAATCGCAGGCAAAAGTCGTGGTGATCGGCGGCGGTGTCGTTGGCTGCTCGGTGCTGTACCACCTCGCCCGCGCCGGCTGGACCGACGCACTGTTGCTGGAACGGTCCGAGCTTACCAGCGGATCCACATGGCATGCCGCGGGCGGTATGCACACGATCAACGGCGATCCGAACGTCGCCAAGCTGCAGCAATACACCATCGACCTTTATAAGGAGATCGAAGAGCTGTCCGGCCAGGCCACCGGCGTGCATCTGACCGGCGGCGTCATGCTGGCCGCGACCGAGGAGCGTCTCGACTGGCTGAAGGGGCTCGTTGCGAAGGGGCGGTATCTGGGGATCGAGGCAGAGCTGATCTCGCCCGACGAGGCCCGGGACATCATGCCCCTGCTGGACCCGGCACAGTTCGTGGGCGCCGTGAAGACCGAGGTCGACGGCCATCTGGATCCCTCGGGCGTTACCTATGCCTACGCCAAATCGGCCCGCAAACTGGGCGCCTCCATCGAGACCCATTGCAAGGTGGACGCTATCGCGCGGCATCCCGACGGCTGGCGGCTGAGCACATCGAAGGGCGATGTCATCTGCGAGCATGTGGTCAATGCCGGCGGGCTTTGGGCGCGCGAGGTCGGGCGCATGGTGGGGCTGGAACTGCCGGTCCTGGCCATGGAGCATATGTATCTCATCACCGAGGATATGCCGGAGGTGGCCGAGTGGAACGCCAAGACGGGGCAAGAGATCATCCACGCGGTCGACTTCGACGGGGAACTGTACCTGCGGCAGGAGCGCGGCGGCATGCTGATGGGCACCTACGAGAAAGCCTGCGTGCCGTGGTCGGAAAAGGAAACCCCGTGGGAGTTCGGCCACGAATTGCTGCAGCCCGATATCGACCGGATCGCCCCGTCGCTGGAGGTGGGATTCGAGCATTTCCCGGCATTCCAGAACGCCGGCATCAAGCAGGTCATCAACGGTCCCTTCACCTTCGCTCCGGACGGCAACCCCTTGGTAGGCCCCGTAAAAGACCGTCCGGGCTATTGGTGCGCCTGCGGGGTGATGGCCGGGTTCAGCCAGGGCGGCGGTGTCGGGCTGGCGCTGGCGAACTGGATGACCGAAGGTGACCCGGGCTTCGACGTCTGGGCGATGGATGTGGCGCGGTTCGGCGATTTCGCGACGCAGGGATATACCAACGCCAAGGTGCGCGAGAATTACGCGCGCCGCTTCTCGATCCGTTTCCCGAACGAGGAACTGCCGGCCGCCAGGCCCCTGAAGACGACGCCGATCTATGACCGGCTGAAGGCGCAGGGCGCCCAGTTCGGCGCGGCGCACGGGCTCGAGGTCCCATTATGGTTCGCGCCCGAAGGCGTGACCGACCAGTTCTCATGGCGCCGGTCGACCGATTTCGACACAGTGGGTGATGAGGTGAAGGCCGTCCGTGACAGCATTGGGATCATTGAGATTTCCGGCTTCGCGAAATACTCGGTGACCGGGCCGGGCGCCGCCGAATGGCTGGACCGGATGCTGGCAAGCAGGATCCCGGCCGAGGGCCGCATGGTGCTGGCCCCGATGCTGAAGGACGACGGACGGCTGATCGGCGATTTCACCCTGGCGCGGCTTGGGGCAGACGAGTTCTTCATCGCGGGCTCCGGCATCGCCGAGGACTATCACATGCGCTGGTTCGATCAGCATCTGCCACAGGATGGCGGTGTGAAGATCGTCGCGCATGGTGTTGGATTGACCGGGCTTTCCATCGCCGGGCCGAATGCGCGTGCGGTGCTGGAGCGACTGGCGGACGCGGATGTTTCGACCGATGCCTTCCGGTTCATGGATATCCGCCGGATGACCCTTGGCATGGCGCCGGCGCTGGTCGGGCGGGTCACGTTCAGCGGCGATCTGGGCTATGAGATTTGGTTAAAGCCGGAATATCAGCGGTATGTCTATGACGAATTGATGCGTGCAGGCGCGGATTTCGGCATCCGCAATTTCGGCCTTCGCGCGCTGAACGCGCTGCGGCTGGAAAAGAATTTTGGCGGCTGGGCGCGTGAGTACCGGCCGATCTACACGGCGGACGAGGCCGGGCTGGGCCGGTTCGTGGCGCTGACCAAGGAGACCGAATTCATCGGCAAGGCGGCGGCCAAGGCGCATCGGGCCGATGGCGGCAAGCTGCGGCTCTGCAGCTTTGTGGTCGACGCGAAAGACGCCGATGTCATCGGCGACGAGCCGATCTGGATGAACGGCGATGTGGTTGGCTGGGTGACGTCGGGCGGTTACGCGCATAACGCAAAGAGGTCGGTGGCGATGGGCTATGTGCGGAAGGATCTGGCCGAGACCGACGCGGGCTGGGGCATCGAACTGCTGGGAGAGATCCTGCCCGCGACGCTGCAGCGCCAGCCGCTCTTCGACGCCAACGGCTCCAGGATGCGCGCCTAGGGCTCCGGCGACCGGTTGGATTTGACCGCGGGGCGGGGGGCGAAGTGGGGTGAAGCCCGCAGCCTCAATGCACCGCCGCGAACCCCTCGATCAGCTGGCGCAGGCCGATCGCCGCCCCGGCAACGATCGCCAGAAAGGTCACCGGGGCCGAAAAGGCGAGGAGCGAAAAGGCCGAGATGCCCTGTCCCACGGTACAGCCGACGGCCAATACCGCGCCGACGCCCATCAGGCCCGCGCCGAAGATCTGCCGGCGCAATTCGCGCGGATCCTCGCAGGCCTCCCATCGAAAATGGCCCTTGATCAGCGAGCCGATGAAGGCGCCGAAACAAACGCCCGTGACCGATCCGACACCGAAGCTGAGCGCATTGCCGGACGAGGTCATGGCATAAAGCATCGTCTCGCCGATGGGGGCGGAAAAGCTGTGCGAGGAAACAGGCACGGCGTCGAAGCTCGCGTTTGCCAGCCAGGCGGACCCGGCCCAGCCCGATACCACCGCAAGACCGACGACCAGCGACCAGAAGACCGCCGCCGGTTTGGCCAGAAGCGGCCTAGACGCCAGGGCGCCGATCATAAGGAACGCCCCCGTCGCCAGACCTATCACAACGGGCGACAAACCCGATGCCGCGCCCAGCAGATACGCGACGCTCTGGGGCGCCGCGGCCTCGGCCGGCGGGAACAGCCAGACCCGCAACGAGGCCAGCGGGCCGGAGAGGGTGACATACGCGGAAAATCCCATCACCACGACGATCACGAAGGCGCGCAGGTCGCCGCCGCCAAGCCGCGCCAGGGCGCCGAAGCCGCAATTGCCCGCCAGCGCCATGCCGTAGCCGAACAAAAGCCCGCCGGCGACGCTGGCCACCGGGTACCAGCCCTGCGACAGGTAAAGGGTCTTTTCGACGGGCAGCCAGCCGGCGCCGATCAGGGCAAAGCTGCCGATAATCGCCGAGGCAATCGCGATGCCCCACATCCGCAGGCGCAGACTGCTGCCCTGATACAGGAAATCCTCGATCGCGCCGAGGGTGCAGAACCGTCCCAGCCGCGCGGCAAGGCCCAGCAGCACCCCGCCGAAAAGCCCGACCAGAGCCACGAGCACCGACTCGTCGATTCCTGAGATCATGGGGTTCCCTCCCTTGTCAGAGGCGTCCCAGCGGCATCTTGGCTGTTGTCAGGGCTGCCTAATCCGCGTCTGCACAGAACAGATCGTAGATCGTCTCCAGCATTCGCTTGGGACGATCGTCTGTCAAGGAGTAGTAGATCGTCTTGCCGTCCCTCCGGGGCGTCACCAGCCCTTCGAGGCGCAGGCGCGCAAGCTGCTGCGACACCGCCGCCTGGCGCGCCGACAGCAGGTCCTCGAGTTCGGTCACCGATTTCTCGCCGGTCACCAGATGGCACAGGATCATCAGCCGGCCTTCATGGCTGATCGCCTTGAGGAAATTCGAGGCATCGCACGCGCTTTGCGCGATCCGGTCCATTTCCTCGTCCGTCATGTCTTCGGTGATCACCGGCAGGGCCATGGCCGTATCTCCGTTCTGTTCTTGCCCGGCCAAGCCAGGATGGATTTCAATAGCCGCGTTCGGGGGGGATGCGTCAAGGTTCTGCGTCACGACGTGCCTTCGAACCCGACATGGCGTGTCAGAAACATCGCCAGCAATCCCCAAAAGAAGTCTTCGCCGGGATAACCCTCGATCCGGGCAAGTTCGACATTGTCGTCGATCAGCAGGAAGGTCGGCGTGAACGCCACGGGCCGGGCCAGCGAGTAACCTTCAAGCTCGGGCGACCGTTTCTGCACCCGCACCAGCGGCGCCGCCCGCCCCTCGGGGGTCTTGGGATAGATCTCGGAGATCTCGGTGTTCCACCGCGCGCAGTAGATGCAACCGGGCTCTTCGACCATGACCAACTCCGCCGCCCGCAGCGGCGCCGCCGCCACCAACACGGCGAAACAGAGCAAGGCGAGAGGTCGAAGCATGAATGAACCGATTGACTGCGGGCGCAAACAAAACCTAATCTGAATATGTGAATTAATCAAGGAAAACGGCCGAAATGCTGCTGGACGTCTCCTTTGCCGGCGCGGCGCTGGCGGGCTTGTTGTCGTTCTTCACGCCGTGCATCCTGCCGATGGTTCCGTTCTACCTGTGCTACATGGCCGGGATTTCCATGGCAGAGCTGCGCAGCGACGGGGCGATCGCGGCGCATGCGCAGTTTCGGCTGGTGCTGTCGGCGGTGTTCTTTGCGCTTGGTGTGACGACGATCTTCGTGCTTCTGGGCATGGGGGCGACGGCCCTGGGGCAGGCGTTCGCGCAGTGGAAACAGCCGCTGAGCTATGTGGCGGCGGCGGTGCTGTTCGTCTTCGGGCTGCATTTCCTGGGCATCGTCAGGATCCCGCTGCTCTACCGCGAGGCGCGGATCGAAAGCTCGGCGGAACCCCGGACGGTGCTGGGTGCCTATGTCATGGGGCTGGCCTTCGGCTTTGGCTGGACGCCCTGTGTCGGGCCGGCGCTGGCCTCGATCCTGATGATCGCTTCGGGCATGGGCGACCTGGCCCGGGGCGGGGCGCTGTTGCTGGTCTACGGGCTGGCGATGACCGCGCCGTTCGTGATCGCCGCGATCTTTGCCAAGCCGTTTCTTGCCTGGATGCAACGCAACCGGCGCTACCTGGGCCACGTCGAAAAGGTCATGGGCGGCATGCTGATTGTCTTTGCGGTCTTGATCGCAACCGATACCGTGAACCTGATCGCCGATGCGATGATCCGCTGGTTCCCCGGCTTCGCCGCCGTGGGCTGAACTGAGGAGGAGTTGACATGACACCGCTGAAATGGGCCGCCGCCGCATGTATCGCCTTGTCGATGCCGGTCTTCGCCGCCGAAATGGGCGATGACGGCCTGCACAAGACCGACTGGATGCGCGACACGTTCAAGGATCTGGCCGAAGACCTCGACGAGGCCAATGCCGAGGGCAAGCGCCTGCTGATCATGGTGGAACAGCGCGGCTGCATCTACTGCACCAAGATGCACGAGGAGGTGTTCCCGCGCGAAGAGGTCGCCCGGTTCATCGGCGACAACTACTTTGTGATCCAGATGAACCTGCACGGGTCGACCGAAGTCACCGATTTCGACGGCGAGACGCTGGAAGAACGCGAGATGGCGCGGAAATGGGGATTGCTGTTCACGCCCACGATGCTGTTTTTGCCGGAAGAGGTCGAAGACGGCATGACCGCCCAGCAGGCGGCCGTGTCGATCATGCCCGGCGCCTTTGGGGCCGGCACGACGCTGGACATGCTGACCTGGGTAGCCGAGAAACGCTATCTCGATCAGGAGGAAGAGGACTTTCAGCGCTATCACGCACGGCGCATTCAGGAGCGCAACGACGGCTCGTTCGATTAGCGCCCCAGACCCGGCGGGGCCGTTTCAGGGGTCTCGCCCGATGGTGAAAACCCTTTCGAATTAACGCGTTTGGCCAATGCGTCAAATAGTGTAATTCAGTTTCTTGAATTTATTGTTGCGGAATCTCCCGCCCTCACGTTAGTTTGTTGCGAAACAGGGTCTAGGGAGGAACCATGAATCGTACTCTGATGACGATGGCGGTACTGGTTTTCGGTGCCGGCACGGCCGCCGCCGAGATGATCGCGCCGATGGATGTGGTTTATGACGATGGCGCCGTCGCGACGTCGTTGACCGGCGGCGCGCCGGGCGATGTCGACAGCGGCCGGAAGATCATGAACAAGGGTGCCGGCAACTGCATCGCCTGCCACGCCGTCACGGATCTCAAGGACCTGCCGTTCCACGGCGAAATCGGCCCGACACTGGACGGCGCCGCCGACCGCTGGACCGAGGCAGAGCTGCGCGGCATCGTCGCCAACGCGAAGATGATGTTCGAGGGGACCATGATGCCTTCGTTCTACAAGACCGATGGCTTCGTCCGGCTGGGCAACGCCTATACCGGCAAGGCGCATGAGGGCGACGTCGCACCGCTGCTGACCGCGCAGGAAATCGAAGACGTCGTCGCCTACCTGATGACACTGAAAGAAGAATAACCCGGAAAACCCGAGGGACGCTTTCCAAGGAGACAAGCATGCAACTGACACGACGCGATACGTTGGCATTGGGGCTTGGTGCGGCCGCACTGACCCTGCTGCCGTTCCGCGCCTCGGCCTCGTTGGCGGACGACAAGATTGCCGAATTCACCGGCGGCGCGCCGGTCGGCGAGGGTGGCGTGACCCTGACCGCACCCGAGATCGCCGAAAACGGCAACACCGTGCCGATCGGTGTCGAGGCGCCTGGTGCGGTCTCGATCATGGTTCTGGCCGCGGGCAACCCGCGCCCCGAGGTCGCCACGTTCAACTTTGGCCCGCTGGCCGGCGCGCATTCCGCGTCCACCCGGATCCGTCTGGCCGGCACGCAGGACGTCATCGCGGTCGCGAAGATGGCCGACGGCTCGTTCGCCAAGGCGTCTGCGACCGTGAAGGTCACCATCGGCGGCTGCGGCGGCTAACATTTTGACGCGCCGCCCGGACGGGCAGGCGCCTGAGGAGAAAAGAACATGGCATCTGGTGTCAAACCCCGCGTGAAAGTCCCCAAGAAAGCCTCGGCCGGGGACACGATCACGATCAAGACCCTGATTTCGCACAAGATGGAATCGGGCCAGCGCAAGGACAAATCCGGCAACGTCATCCCGCGGTCGATCATCAACCGCTTCGTCTGCGAGTTCAACGGCGAGACGGTGATCGACGTGACGCTCGATCCTGCGATCTCGACGAACCCGTTCTTCGAGTTCGAGGCGAAGGTGCCGGAATCGGGCGAGTTCACCTTCACCTGGTACGACGATGACGGCGACGTCTACACGACCTCGAAGAAGATCGAAGCCAGCTGAGAAAGCGCGCGGACAGGGAGGAACTTTATGAACGCAGCCAAGAAACTGGCCTCGGCGATTGCGCTGGCGGCAGTCGTTGCCACGCCAGCGCTTGCCGGTCCGGACGACGACAACCTGATGATCAACGAAGAGCTGAACATGGTCACCGAGACCGCGGCTCCGGCGCACCTGCAGGATGCGTTCGACACGATCTATTCGGGCTGGCGTTTCCGCACCGACGAGACACAGGCCCTGCAGATCGACGATTTCGAGAACCCGGCGATGATCTTCGTCGACCAGGCGCTTGAATATTTCGAGACCGTCGATGGCACCGAAGGCAAGTCCTGTTCGTCCTGTCACGAGGACGGGCCAGAGCAGTTCGCCGGTCTGTCGGCCACGATGCCGAAGGTCATCGGCGGCAAGCTGACGACAATGGAGGACCTGCTGAACGCGCATCGCGCCAAGGCCATGGGCGCCGAGCCCTGGAAATGGTCGGGGCCGGAAATGCAGGCGATGGTCGCCCTGATCGGGCTGCAGTCGCGCGGCATGCCGATGAATGTTGCCATCGACGGCGAGGCGGCGCCCTTCTGGGAGAAGGGCAAAGAGATGTACTATACCCGCTATGGCCAACTGGAGCTGTCCTGCGCCAACTGCCACGAAGACAGCTATGGCATGATGATCCGGGCCGACCACCTGAGCCAGGGTCAAATCAACGGCTTTCCGACCTACCGTCTGAAGCAGGCCAAGCTGATCTCGAAGCACAACCGCTTCCGCGGCTGCATCCGCGACACCCGGGCGCATACCTTCGCCGAAGGGTCCGACGAGTTCCGCGCGCTGGAGCTTTACGTCGCCTCGCGCAGCAACGGGCTGTCGGTCGAAACGCCTGCGGTCCGCCAGTAATCGCAACCAAGCCCGCGCCGGGGAAACCGGGCGCGGGCTTTTTCTACGCAAAAACATTCAGTTACACGCATATGTTCTTGCGCGGACTGAAGCAAAAAGAAAGCTGCCCAGATGATCTCTCGCCGTGATTTCCTGCAGACCAGCATGGCGGCCTCGGCCATTCTGGGCGCCTCGTCCTTCGGCAACTGGTCGCGGCTGGCGGCACAGCAGGCGTTGACGCAGGATCAGCTTCTGCAGTTCGACACGTTCGGCAATGTCAGCCTGATCCATGTCACCGACATCCACGCGCAGATGAAGCCGATCTATTTCCGCGAGCCCGAGATCAATCTGGGCGTCGGGGCCGCGCGCGGGCAGGTGCCGCATATCACCGGCGCGCAGTTCCGCAAGCTCTACGGCATCGACGACGGCTCGCCCTCGGCCTATGCGTTGACATACGAGGATTTCGCGGCGCTGGCGCAAACCTATGGCAAGGTCGGCGGGCTGGACCGTGTCTCGACGGTCATCAACGCGATCCGCGCCGACCGGCCCGACGCCCTGCTGCTGGATGGCGGCGACACCTGGCATGGGTCCTATACCTGCTATCACACGCAAGGCGCCGACATGGTCAACGTGATGAACGCGCTGAAGCCCGACGCGATGACCTTTCACTGGGAGTTCACGCTGGGCTCCGACCGGGTGCTTGAAATCCTCGAGGACCTTCCGTTCGCGGCCCTTGGCCAGAACATCTTCGACGCCGAATGGGACGAACCGGCGGAGGACTTCGAAAGCTACACCGTCTTCGAACGCGGCGGCGTGAAGATCGCCGTGATCGGCCAGGCCTTTCCTTATATGCCAATCGCCAATCCGCGCTGGATGTTCCCGGAATATTCGTTCGGCATCCGTCAGGAGCGGATGCAGGAGATGGTGGACGAAGCGCGCGGCGAAGGGGCGGAACTGGTCGTGGTGCTCAGCCACAACGGGTTCGATGTCGACAAGAAGATGGCGGGCAACGTCACCGGCATCGACGTGATCCTGTCGGGCCACACCCACGACGCGCTGCCCGAGCCGGTGCTGGTGGGCGAGACGATCATCATCGCCTCCGGGTCCAACGGCAAATTCGTCAGCCGGGTCGACCTCGACGTCCGCGAGGGCCGGATGATGGGCTTCCGGCACAAGCTGATCCCGGTCTTCAGCGATGTCATCGCACCCGACCCGGCGGTGACCGCGGTGATCGACGAACAGCGCGCACCCTACGAGGCCGAGCTGACCGAGGTGATCGGCACCACCGATTCGCTGCTCTACCGCCGCGGCAATTTCAACGGCTCCTGGGACGATCTGATCTGTCAGGCGCTGATCGAGGAACGCGACGCCGATATCGCCATGTCGCCCGGCGTGCGCTGGGGCCCGTCGATCCTGCCGGGGCAGGAGATCACGCGCGAGGATATCTGGAACGTGACCTCGATGACCTACGGCCAGGCGTACCGGACGGAAATGACCGGGGAATTCATCAAGGTGATCCTCGAGGACGTGGGCGACAACCTGTTCAACCCCGACCCCTACTACCAGCAGGGCGGCGATATGGTGCGGATCGGCGGCATGGGCTATCGCATCGATGTCGGCAAGCCGCAGGGCGAGCGGTTCAGCGACCTGACGCTACTCAAGACGGGCGAGCCGATCGATCCGGCCAAATCCTATGTCGTCGCGGGCTGGGCCAGCGTCAACGAGGGCACCGAAGGCCCGCAGATCTGGGACGTGGTGGAAAGCCACATCGGGAAGAAGGGCACCGTGGTGGTCGAGCCGAACACCAGTGTGCAGGTTGTCGGAACCTGAACCTGGTGCCGGCCGGACAGGTGCGTAAACGCGCCGCAGTAGGCAGTGGAACACAAATTCAGTATGCTGAATGTGAGAACGTAAGGGAGGCATCATTCAATGTCCGATGAATTGAAGTCCTCGCGCCGTGCATTCCTGAAGGGCGGTGCGGCCGCCACCGCCGGGATCGCGGCTGCAGGCGCCGCCGGGGCCGCCGAGGGGCCGGATCCGCTGATCACCGAATTGCAGGACTGGGCCTCGCTCACCGGCGATGGCGTCGATGCGACGCCCTATGGCCTGCCGATCGAGTTCGAAAGCGACGTGATCCGGCGCAACGTGGAATGGCTGACGGCGGACACGATCAGCTCGATCAACTTCACGCCGATCCACGCGCTCGACGGCACGATCACGCCGCAGGGCTGCGCGTTCGAACGGCACCACTCGGGCGCCATCGAACTGGCCAAGGAAGACTACCGGCTGATGATCAACGGCCTCGTCGACACGCCGCTGGTCTTCACCTATGCAGATCTCGAACGCTTCCCGCGTGAAAACCATGTGTATTTCTGCGAATGCGCCGCCAATACCGGCATGGAATGGGCGGGCGCCCAGCTGAACGGGGCGCAGTTCACCCACGGCATGATCCACAACATGGAATATACCGGGGTGCCGTTGCGCACCTTGCTGGCCGAAGCGGGCCTGCCGGCCGAGACCGCGGGCAAATGGGTCTATGTCGAGGGCGCCGATGCCAGCTCGAACGGCCGCTCGATCCCGATGGAAAAGGCGCTCGACGACGTTCTGGTGGCGTTCAAGGCCAATGGCGAGGCGCTGCGCAAGGAACACGGCTATCCCGTCCGCCTGGTCGTGCCGGGCTGGGAAGGCAACATGTGGGTGAAGTGGCTGCGCCGGGTCGAGGTGATGGATGGGCCCGTGGAAAGCCGCGAAGAGACCAGCAAATACACCGACACGCTGGAAGACGGCACCAGCCGCAAGTGGACCTGGGCAATGGACGCGAAATCGGTCGTCACCTCGCCCAGCCCGCAGGCGCCGATCACCCATGGGCCGGGGCCGCTGGTGATCACCGGGCTCGCCTGGTCGGGCAACGGCGCGATCACCCGTGTCGACGTTTCGACCGACGGCGGCATGAACTGGACCCAGGCGCGTCTGGCGCAGCCGGGGCAGAAAATGGCGCTTTCGCGGTTCTACCTGGAAATCGACTGGGACGGGTCAGAGATGCTGCTGCAATCCCGCGCCATGGACGACACCGGCTATGTCCAGCCGACCAAGGAACAGCTGCGCGAAGTGCGCGGACTGAATTCGATCTATCACAACAACTGCATCCAGACCTGGTGGGTCCGCGAAACCGGGGAGGCCGAAAATGTCGAAGTCTCTTAAACTCTTCGCCACGGCCGCCGCCCCCGCCGCGGCGGTTCTGGTGGTCGCCTACAACTTTGCCGACCGCAACGTCACGGCGATGCCGCCGCTGCCCGACCGCAGCGAGGCGATCGCCGCCTACACCGCTCCGCCGCCGTCGCCGCTGATGGCTGCGGTCGCCACCGAAGGCGACGCGACGGCCAAGTTCGGCCTGGGCCGCCCGGCGCTGCCCGAGGAAATCGCCGCCTGGGATGTCGACATCCAGCCCGACGGCACCGGTCTGCCCGACGGGTCGGGCGATGTCTGGACCGGCGAAGAGCTTTTCGAGGACAACTGCGCGATCTGCCATGGCTCGTTCGGCGAGGGTGTCGACAACTGGCCGAAGCTGGCCGGCGGCATGGGGACGCTGGCCGACGAGGATCCGCTTAAGACCGTCGGCAGCTACTGGCCTTATCTGTCGACCGTCTGGGATTATGTGAACCGCTCGATGCCCTTCGGCGGCGCGCAGACGCTGACCGCCGACGAGGTCTATGCGATCACCGCCTACATCCTTTACAACAACGACCTCGTCGACGACGACTTTACGCTGTCGAAGGAAAACTTCGCCGAAGTGGAGCTGCCCAACGCCGGCGGTTTCATCGTCGACGACCGGGCCGAGACCGAATACCCGATCTGGACCGGCGCGCCCTGTATGGAGAATTGCAAGGACAGCGTCGAGATCACCATGCGTGCCCGTGTGCTGGACGTGACCCCCGAGGAAGACGGCGCCGAAGAGGCCGCCGAGACCATGGGCGCCGAAAGTTCCGGCGGTGCGCCGGTCGAGGTCGCGGCGGCGGAAACGACCGAGACGACGGCCGAGATGGCCGAAACGGAAGAGGCGGTCGTCGCTGTCGCCGCCGATCCCGAACTGATCGCCACCGGCGAGAAGGTGTTCAAGAAATGCAAGGCCTGCCACAAGGTCGGCGACGGCGCCAAGCACGGCACCGGCCCGCATCTCAATGGCATCGTCGGCGCTGCGGTCGGCGCCAAGGACTTCAAATACTCCAAGGCGCTCACGAGCTTGGCCGATAGCGGAGCGGTCTGGGATGAGGCGGCGCTGGCGGCGTTTCTCGAAGATCCCAAGGGGTTCGCCAAGGGGACGCGGATGTCGTTCAGGGGATTGAAGAAGGCCGAGGATGTGGCCGCCGTCACCGCCTATCTCGCGACGTTTGCCGAGTGACGCCATGAAACACCTGAAATTCTCCCTGTTGGCCGCCATGGTCTGGGCCTTGCCCGCCATGGCGGCCGACGATTTCGGCAATGCGGAAAACGGGGCCGAGATTTTCGATGAATGCTCGGGCTGCCATGAACTGGGGCAGGGGGCGGAAAACGGAATTGGTCCGCATCTGAACGGCATCTTCGGACGCAAGGCCGCCGGCATCGACGGATTCACCTATTCCGAAAGCCTGACCCGTGCCGGCAATGACGGGCTGGTCTGGGACCTCGAGAAACTGGGCTACTACATCGAAAATCCCCAGATCTTCGCCTCGGGCACGCGGATGAGCTATGACGGGCTTGAAGACCCGCAGGAACGCGCCGACCTTCTGGCCTTTCTCAGGATCTACTCCGACAACCCGCAGAACATCCCCGAGGCCGCGCCGACGGCGATCGCCGCGGCGCTGGAAGTACGGCTGCCGCCCGATATCCTCGAAATCCAGGGCGACTCGGAGTATGGTGAATACCTGTCAAGCGAGTGCCTGACCTGCCATCGCGCCGATGGCGCGGCCGAGGGCATCCCGTCGATCACATTTTGGCCCGAAGAGGATTTCGTCATCGCGATGCACGCCTATAAACGCAAGCTCCGGCCGCATCCGGTGATGCAGATGATGGCCGGGCGGCTCAACAATGAAGAGATTGCGGCGCTGGCCGCGTATTTTGCCGAACTCGAAGAGTGACGGCAGCAACGGAGCCCCGGGTGACGCGCCCGGGGCTTTTTCATCACCCGGGGCGAACCGGGATTAGGAAGGGAGGATCCCAAATGACACTGAACAGACGCCATTTCCTGGGCGCGACTGCGGCGGGTGCCGCGGCGCTCTCGGCGCCCATGGTGATGGGCGGCAGCCATTCGAAGCCGCGCGTCGTGGTGGTCGGCGGTGGCGCCGGCGGGGCGACGGCCGCGCGCTATATCAACAAGGATTCGGGCGGCGAGATCGACGTCACCCTGATCGAGCCAACGCGCCGTTACTACACCTGCTTCTTCTCGAACCTCTATATCGGCGGCTTCCAGGAGATGGAGGATCTCGGCCATGGCTACGGCAACCTCGCCAGCCAGGGCGTGAACGTGGTGCACGACTGGGCGGTGGGTATCGACCGCGACGCCAAGACCGTCGCGCTCGCCGGCGGCGGATCGGTCCCTTACGACAAGCTGATCCTGTCGCCCGGCATCGACTTTGTCGACGGCTCGGTCCCGGGCTGGGATCTCTCGGCCCAGAACGCCATGCCGCACGCCTACAAGGCCGGCTCGCAGACCGAGCTATTGAAGGCCCAGATCATGGCGATGCCCGAAGGCGGAACCTTCGCGATGATCGCGCCGCCCAACCCCTATCGTTGCCCGCCGGGACCGTATGAGCGGATCTCGATGGTCGCGCATGCGCTGAAGGCCAACAACCCGACCGCCAAGATCCTGGTGGTCGATCCCAAACCGAAGTTTTCCAAGCAGGGCCTGTTCGAGGAAGGCTGGAACAACCACTACGGCGGCATGATCGAGCGGATCGGCCCGGATTTCGGCGGCGAGAACTTCACCGTCGATCCCGCGGCGATGACCGTCGACATCGACGGCAGCGTCGAAAATGTCGACGTCTGCAACGTCATCCCGGCGATGAAGGCGGGCCGCATCTGCGAGATGGCCGGTATCACCGACGGCAACTGGGCCCCGGTGAACGCCGCCGACATGTCCTCGAAGATGGACGCGGACATCCATGTCCTCGGCGACGCATCGGCCCAGGGCGACATGCCGAAATCGGGCTTCTCGGCCAACAGCCAGGCCAAGGTCTGCGCAAATGCCGTGCGCGGCGCCCTGACCGGCAGCCGCGTATTCCCGGCCAAGTTCTCGAACACCTGCTGGTCGCTCATTGACACCGACGACGGCGTCAAGGTCGGCGCGACCTACGAGGCGACGGACGAGAAGATCGCCAAGGTCGACGGCTTCATCAGCCAGACCGGCGAGGATGCCGCGCTGCGCAAGGCGACCTATGAAGAGTCGCTCGGCTGGTATTCCGGCATCACCGCCGACATGCTCGGCTGAGCCTGATCGGGCCGCCCTGCCGGGGCGGCCCTTTTCGATCCGGTTTGAGCCGGATCAAAGTCCCCTTGCGCGAACGGGGGATAGCCTGATCCCGAAACGATGGAGGAAATCCCGATGCGCTTGATTCTGGCTGCAGCCCTGACTGCCATGGCACTGCCTGTCCTCGCCGATGGCGTGACCACCTACGCCACCGAGGACTCATTCGAAGACGCCGCGTTCGCGGTCGAGACCGCCATCGTCGGCCGCGGGCTGGTGATCGACTATGTCAGCCATGTCGGCGAGATGCTCGCGCGCACCAAGGACGATGTCGGCGGCACCGTGGATCTGTTCGACGAGGCGGACGTCTTCCTGTTCTGCTCCTCCACCGTCTCGCGCAGCGTGATGGAGCAGGATCTGATGAACATCGCCCATTGCCCGTACGGCATCTTCGTCACGCACAAGGGCGACGACGTGATGATCGGCTTCCGCAACATGCCCGACGGTCCGATGCAGGAAGTGCAGACGCTGCTGGACGACATCGCCCGCGAAGCGGCCGGGCAGTAGGCGGCCACGACACCCGGGAACGGGAGGATTTGCCGATGCCGTGGCAGGGCCGCGGTTTTGTTTGGCGCGGCCGCAGATTGACGGGGCTTCGGAGCGGGATGCGTATTGGGTGAAGCGTGTGGCCGGTTTTGGCCTGGAGCGGACGGTCAACATAGTCTCAATTTTAGGAGCTCCCCTCGATCACCCGTTCCCCGGGCTGCAAGCCCGGATCGCGCCCGACCCCGCCCCCCAGGGCGGGCGCGATGCGTTGAGACGCCTGACTTTATTGAGACCTCTGTGCTTCGGAGAGGACAGATCGCACGCTGAGAGGCGCCCACCCTCGGGGTCGGGCGCGATCCTCATCAGGAGTGGAGAGGCCGCTCCTTCCAATTTCTTGAATGGCAGCCCCAGACCAAGAACCGATGAATGCGGTGCCGCCGAAACGCATCGCATTTTAGGGCAGCATTTGAATGGTGACACCCTTGCCGGACCCGCGCAGCCAGGCAAAGCCGCTGCCGGGTAGGGTCAGCCGCCTGTCTGCAAGCTCTGCATGGTGCGGCCCGGCGATCTCTGCTCCAGGTGCCGTCAGCGCCACCGGATCCGGCGACAGATTGAACAGGCAGGTCAGCACAGCCTCCCCGGCGCGGCGATGAAAGCCCAGCACCGGCTCGGGGAACTCCAGGAACTCGGTGCGGCCGTGCAGCAGGGCGGGTTCGGTTTTGCGCCACGTCAGAACCCGCCGATAGTGGTGCAGCACCGACGCCGGGTCGGCCTCTTGCGCGGCCACGTTGCGCGCCGCCTGCGGGCCTTTCACCGGCAGCCACGGCACCCCGTCCGAAAACCCCGCCTGCGGCCCGTCCTTCCACACCATCGGCGTCCGGGCCCCGTCGCGGCCCTTGTTGTCCGGCCAGAACCGCAGGCCCACCGGGTCGGTCAACTCGTGATACTCCAGCTCCGTATCGGTCAGTCCCAGTTCCTCGCCCTGGTAGATCCCCAGCGTTCCCTCGAACGACGCCAGCAGGGAAATCGCCTGCTTCGCCACGGCGTCCTGCGACACCCCGTGCCTCTGCCACCGGCCCGCATGCCGCGCGACATCGTGGTTGGAAAACGACCAGCAGGGCCAGCCGTCCGGGGCGCCCGCGAAAAAACGCTCGATCCTCGTCCGGAAATGCGCCGCCGTGAACTCCGGCCCCAGCATGTCGAAGGAATAGGCCATGTGCAGCCGCCTGGGCCCGCTGGTGTATTCTGCCATGATCTCGATGGCGCGATCCCGCTCGCCGACCTCGCCCACCATGGCGCGCGCGCTATACCGGTCGGTCAGCGCCCGCATGCGTTCCAGCACGCCCAGGTTCCCGGCCTGCGATTTCGAAAACAGATGCGCCTGCATGTCATAGTGGTTTCCGGGCGGCCAGACGTCCTCTGGCGCTGCGGGCGGGTTGTCGCGCAGGCCCGCGTCGTGGGTGTAGTAGTTCACGGTATCCAGCCGGAAGCCGTCGACCCCACGGTCCAGCCAGAACCGCATCGTGTCCAGCAGCGCCTCGACGACGTCGGGGCAATGAAAGTTCAGGTCCGGCTGGCTGGCGAGGAAGTTGTGCAGGTAATACTGCCGCCGCTGCGGCTCCCACGCCCAGGCCGGTCCGCCAAACACCGACGGCCAGTTGTTCGGCGGGCTGCCGTCGGGTTTCGGATCGGCCCAGACATACCAATCCGCCTTTGAGTTCTCGCGCGATGTGCGGCTTTCGGCAAACCAGGGGTGCCGGTCCGAGGAATGGTTGAACACCTGGTCGATGATCACCTTCAGCCCCAGGTCATGCGCCCGCGCCACCAGCGCATCGAAATCCGCCAGTGTCCCGAACAGGGGATCGACCCCGCAATAGTCGCTGACGTCGTACCCCATGTCATCCATCGGCGAGGGGAAGAACGGCGACAGCCAGATCGCGTCGGCGCCGAGCGAGGCGACATGGTCCAACCGCCGGGCGATCCCCGGCAGGTCGCCCACGCCGGACCCGGTCGTATCCTTAAAACTGCGCGGATAGATCTGATAGATCACCGCACCGCGCCACCAGTCATCCATGCCTGCCCATCCCCGTTTTCCGGTTACGAGCCTTGACCTAGTCCTTCAGCGCGACAGTGGAAAGGCGTTGCGGCGCGTGAAGAGGCGGCAGTCTCATGCGGCGCGCACCCGCCGGCGATCGAGGTTCGTTCGTCGGGGCCCGAATATCTTCCGCGGCGAGCGCTTGTCGGGCGCCGAGGCAATCAGCGCATTCCTGGGTTTCGATGTCCCTTGAGACCTCTGCCCGCAAGGCGCTACGGTCCGGCCAAACCGCAGGGGAGCAATATCCATGCAGATCAACGATCAGACCATCGCCGCGGTGACGGGCGGCGCGTCGGGCCTGGGCGCCGCAACCGCGCGGGCGCTGGCCGAGGCAGGGGCGCAGGTCACGCTTTTCGATCTGAACGCCGGGCTTGGCGCGGCGCAGGCCGCCGAAATCGGCGCCGGTTTCGAGCCGGTCGATGTCAGCGATCCCGGCAGTGTCGCCGCCGGGTTCAAGGCGGTCACCGACCGCCACGGATCGCTTCACATCCTGGTCAACTGCGCCGGAATCGGCCCTGCGGCCAAGACCGTCTCGCGCGGCGCGGCGCATGATCCGGCGGTCTTTCAAAAGACCGTCGCCGTCAATCTGATCGGCAGCTTCAACTGCGCCAGCCAGGCCGCCGCCATCATGGCCGCGAACGACCCCGTGACGCCGGACGGCGAGCGCGGGGTGATCGTCAACACCGCGTCGGTCGCCGCCTTCGAGGGGCAGGTCGGGCAGGTGGCCTATGCGGCGTCCAAGGGCGGCATCGTCGGCATGACGCTGCCGATGGCGCGGGATCTGGCCCAGCTCGGCATCCGGGTCGTCAGCATCGCACCGGGACTGTTTCTGACGCCGCTTCTGGAGGGCCTGCCGCAGGAGGTGCAGGATAGCCTTGGCGCGCAGGTCCCGTTCCCGTCGCGCCTGGGGGATCCGTCCGAGTTTGCGGCCATGGTGTGCCACATCGCCGGGAACCCGATGCTGAACGGATCGGTCGTCCGGCTCGACGGCGCCATCCGCATGGCCCCGCGTTAAGGCCGTTAAGGCGGCGTCTACGATTTTTCGGCGAAAAATCGTTTACTTGAAAAATTTCCCCGTGGGATACGCCTCAAACCGCATCCGGCTGCTCGGGTGGCGCGGCCTTCCGGAATGCCTCGATCTCGTCGCAGGCGGCAAAGATCCGCATTACCGTGGGATAGGGCGAGGCATCGATATCGAACCGGGCATTGTTCCAGACCTGCGCGTAAAGGCAGATGTCGGCCAGCCCCGGATCCTGCCCGTGGCAGAACCGCCCGGTGAACGGGCTGTCCGCCAGCGCCCGCTCCAGCGGCCGGAACGTCTCGTGCACCCAATGCGCGAACCAGCGTGCCTTGCCGGCCGCGTCCTGATCGAAGGCGCGTTCGAGATATTGCAGCACTCTGAGATTGTTCAGGGGATGCACCTCGCAGGCGATCATCTGGGCCAGCCCCCGAACCCGCGCCCGCCCCGCCGGATCGGACGGCAGCAGCGCCGGGGCGGGGTGCACCTCGTCGAGATACTCGATGATCGCCAGCGACTGGGTCAGCATCGTGCCGTCATCCAGTTCCAGCACCGGCACCAGGCCCGCGGGGTTCTTCGACAGGAACGCATCGGTCCGGGTTTCGTTCTTGAGCAGCGCATAGGCCCGGTAATCGTAGTCCAGCCCCTTGAGGTTCAGCGCCGCCCTGAGGCGCGTCGAGGTCGACGATCGGAAATAATTGTGCAGCACCGGCATGGCGGCCTCCTCGCTTATGCCAAGTCTCGCTGCGCTGACGCGCGATTTCAAGCATCGGGCTCTTGCGGCCCGCCTCCTCCGCTGGCACGCTTGGTCTGCGCGCAGTTCCAAAGGCCGACCCCCATGAAACGCTCCACCGTCAACGACATTCTCGCCGAGTCCGACGCTTTCATCCGCAGCCACGGGCTGGTCCTGCCCCCTTTTGCGTATTGGACGCCGGACGAGATGAAGCGGCATACGGCCAACGGCAGCGCCATGATCCGCGACCATATGCTCGGCTGGGACATCACCGATTACGGGCAGGGCGATTTCGAGAACCTCGGCCTGTTCCTGTTCACGGTCCGCAACGGCTCGGCAGCGAACGTTCAGGCCGGTATGGGCATGCTCTATGCCGAAAAACTGCTGATCTCGGATGTCGACCAGATCAGCCCGATGCATCACCATATCCTGAAGACCGAGGATATCATCAACCGCGGCGGCGGCACTCTGGTGCTGGAACTCTTCAAGCGGGCCGAAGATGGTTCGATCGATGACACCGCAGGCGTGCGCGTGCGCTGCGACGGGACCTGGCGGACACTGCCGGCGGGGGGGCTGCTGAAGCTCGCGCCGGGCGAGAGCGTGACGCTGGAGCCGGATATCTGGCACGCCTTCTGGGGCGAGGGTGGCAAGGTGCTGATCGGCGAGGTGTCGAACGTCAACGACGACCGCACCGACAACATCTTCCGCGAGTCCATCGGGCGGTTTTCCGATATCGAGGAAGACGAGGCGCCCAGGCATCTCTTGGTGTCGGACTACGACACCTGGCTGACCCGAGACGGCGCGCGATGACCTACCGGCCCGCGGATGACCGCTATGATGGCATGGTTTACCGCCGCTGCGGGCGCTCGGGCCTGCAGCTGCCCGCGATCTCGCTCGGGCTGTGGCACAATTTCGGCCATGACACCCCGCATCGGACGAAACGCGACATCTGCCGCGCGGCCTTTGACCACGGCATCACCCATTTCGATCTGGCCAACAATTACGGGCCGCCGCCGGGCAGCGCGGAAGAGGCGTTCGGGGATATCCTGCGCACCGATTTCGCCGGCTACCGGGACGAGCTGATCGTCTCGTCCAAGGCAGGCTACCTCATGTGGCCGGGACCCTATGGCGAATGGGGCAGCCGGAAATACCTGATCGCGTCCTGCGATGCGTCGCTGAAACGCCTTGGCCTCGACTATGTCGACATCTTCTATTCCCACCGGTTCGACCCCGAGACACCGCTGGAAGAGACCATGGCCGCGCTCGACCGGATCGTGCGGTCGGGAAAGGCGCTTTATGCCGGCATTTCGTCGTATAATTCCCAGCGGACACGCGAGGCGGCGGCGATCCTGGACGATCTCGGAACGCCCTGCGTGATCCACCAGCCGAGCTACAACATGTTCAACCGCTGGGTCGAACGGGACGGGCTGACCGGAACACTGGACGACTTGGGCATCGGCTCGATCGCGTTCACACCGCTGGCGCAGGGGCTTTTGACATCGAAATATCTCGGTGGCGTGCCCGATGGCAGCCGGGCGGTGCAGGGTAAGTCGCTGAACCCGGAGTGGCTGACCGATCAGCTGCGCGAGCATCTGCGCAAGCTGAATGTGATCGCCGCGGCGCGCGGGCAGAGCCTGGCGCAGATGGCGCTCGCCTGGGTCCTGCGCGGCGAGCGCATCACCTCGGCGCTGATCGGCGCGTCGCGGCCGGAACAGGTGGTGGAATGCGCCGGAGCGGTGGATAACCTGGAGTTCGATGCCGCCGAGCTGGCCGAGATCGACCGTTGGTCGGGCGAGGAGCACATGAACCTCTGGGCACGGTCGTCCGAGACCGAGGCGTGACGATGCGCGTTCTGCTGGCCGTTCTCGGTCTTATCGCGACGCCGGTCTGCGCGGATCCGCCCGCCCCGGTCACCGACGCTGACTACCGTCCGGTCGACGAAGCAGAGGCGCGGCTGGGGCAGCTGTTGTTCTACGACCCGATCCTGTCGGGCAACCGCAACATATCCTGCGCGACCTGCCACCACCCTCGGTTCGGAACCGCGGACGGGCTGTCGCTGGGGTTGGGCGAGGGCGGTGTCGGGCTGGGGCCGGATCGCGTGGCGGACCTCGCCAACCTGCCCGAACAGCGGATCCCCCGGAACGCGCCGGGGCTGTGGAACCTGGGCGCGCGGGAATTCACGGTGCTGTTCCATGACGGGCGGATCGAGGTGGATGCCGGGCGCAAGAGCGGCATTCGCACGCCGCTGGAGGATGACATGACGACGGGGTTCTCGGGCGTCTTGTCGGCGCAGACGATGTTTCCGGTGCTCAGCCAGGACGAGATGGCGGGGCATTATTCGGAGAACGAGGTATCGAAGGCCGTGCGCCAGGGGCTGATCACCGGGCCGGGCGGGGCGTGGGACCTGATCTCGGACAGGGTGGCGGCGATCCCGGACTATGCCGAGAGGTTCGCAAGCGTCTATCCGGAGATCGCAGCGGGACGCGGGATCGCCTTTACCGACATCTCGAACGCGATTGCGGCCTTCATGGCCTTTGAATGGCGGTCCGACGACAGCGCGTTCGATGCCTGGCTGCGGGGCGAGGCGGTGGTGGCGAACGGGGACTGGGAGCAGGGGATCGCGCTGTTTTACGGCGATGCGGGCTGTTCGGCCTGTCACGCCGGGCCGTTCCAGACCGATCACGGGTTCCACGCCATGGCGGGTGTGCAGATCGGGCCGGGAAAGGCGGCGCGATTCGAAATCCACGCCCGCGATGTCGGACGCATGCGGGTCACCGGGCGGGCGGGGGATGCCTATAGATTCCGGACGCCATCCTTGCGGAACGTGGCGCTGACCTCGCCCTACGGGCATGCGGGGGCGTATCGGAGCCTGAAGGAGTTTCTTCGCGCCCATACCGGGGCCGTGGGCCCCGAGAGCTATGACCGCGATCAGGCGGTGCTGCCGGACTTGCCGAGGGCCGAAGACTGGCGGGTGCTCGACGATCCGGACGAGGTCGCTGCGATTTCGGCAGCGTTCGAGGGGCGGCGGCTGGCGCTCGGCGAGGCCGATCTGGAGGCGTTGATGGCGTTTCTGGTGATGCTGACCGGAGCGACGGCGGTCGAGGGGCGTCTGGGGGTGCCGGAGGCGGTCCCGAGCGGGCTGCCGGTGGAGAAGTGACGGCGATGCCGGATTGCCCGGTCTCGGGCACCATGCAGCAGCATGATTTTTCGTCGAAAAATCGGTCTGACGGGAATGCAGGAATCCTGCCCGGCCGGTGGGCGGCATCGCTGCGAAAGACAGGCCCGGTCAGTTCCCGGCGGCGGCCCCGGCGCGGGTGATCTTGGTGGTGGCGTTGACCTGGACCGGCATCCAGCCGCTGGTGACGCCGCCGGGCCAGATCACGCGGGCCTCGGCGCTGTCGAAGGTTGCCAGCCCGAAATGCAGGGGCAGGGCGCTGCCGCCGGCATGGCCGCCGCCGACGGTGCGCTCCTGGGTATAAGTGATCCCGTCCGGGGTGCGCAGTTCGATCCAGGCCCCGACGGCGCGGGGGTTGGCTCCGGATTGCGCCAGATCGATGGCGGCCCAGTTGTGGCCGGTTTCGGTGACGTTCTGCCAAAGCTCCATCGGCGCGCGGCGGTTGACGACCACAAGATCAAGGCGGCCGTCGGCATTGAGATCGGCGAGCGATGCGCCGCGAGAGCGGTCCGTGCTGGCGATGCCCGCCTGACCGCCCATCTCGACGAAACGGCCCTCGGGCGTCAGCATCAAAAGGTTGTTGGGGTCGGCCATGGCGTTTTCGGGCATCTGGTCGACATTGCCCTTGGCGATGAAGAGATCCGGCAGCCGGTCGTTGTCGATATCGCCGAACTGGGCGTGCCAGCCGGTCGAGGGGCGGCCGTCGTCGCCCAGATAGGGCCGGTGCGCGGTCGCGCCCGCCGAATAGGGCAGCGACGCAAAGCCGGTGCCGGTGCCGTGCTGCAGGATCTGGTCGCCCATCGAGGTCAGCAGGATGTCGGGCAACCGGTCGGTGTTCAGGTCGCGGCTGGCGATGCCCATGCCCCAGATCGACAGCTTCGTCCAGCCGTCCGCGGGGCCGAGATACCGGTTTTCCTCGGGCCGCCACATCTGTTCGGCGCCCTCGCGCACATAGTAGTGCCGGTCGTTCGACAGCCGCAGATCGGCGCGGCCGCGGCGCGACCAGTCGGAGAACAGGATCGACAGGGCGCAGTAGCCCGGCGCGAGGTCCGCAGGCGCACCGTAGCGGGCGCCTTGCGGGCGGTAGATCCGGTGGCTGTCGCAGGCCTCGAACGGCCCGTCGGGGTCGGTCCGGTCGACATAGTTGCCGAAGGCGAGCGTCGGCAGCGCCTCGCCCGGCTCCCAGGTGGCGGAGAAGGCGGTTGTCCATTGCTCGCCGGGCAGGAGGCCCAGGGTTTCCGTTGCATCGGCGAACCCGCAGTCCGGTCCGCCCCGGTAGAGCTTGTTGGGGCCGACGCGCAAAACGGCGAGATCGAGATGACCGTCGCCGTCGATATCGAGCGGGTAGGCGCCGGTGACGCCCGTGAGGGCGGGGAATGTGCCCTTGGCGAAGGTCACGTCGCCGCCCGCAGTGGTGGCATTCACGAACAGCCGGGCCGGGTTTTCGCCGCCTGCGGCGAAGATCTCGGGCAGGCCGTCGCCGTTGCAGTCGAACACTGCGACGCCGCCGCCGACGAAATGCTCCCACCCGCCGCCGTAGACATGCTGAACCGGCAGGCCATCGGCGCGGTCGACGAAACTCGGCTGCGCCGCGGCGGCGGCCGGCAGGAGGCAGGCGAGGATCAGCGCCCTCATGCGGCGACCGGATCTGCGGCGAGTGCCGTGGCGGTGGTGGCCGCCAGCGCCATGGCCGCCGCGCCGCGCGCCCAGATGTAGCCGCCCCAGGCATGGGTTTCGACCTTGGGGGGCGGGCGGCCCGTGTGGATGATCATGCCCTGCAACTCGGCCAGGACCTCTTCGGCGTAAAGGTAGTCGTAGCGCATGCGCTCGCCCGAAAGCAGGATCAGCGAGGGATCGAAAAGGTTGACGATGTTGGCGAGACCCAGCGCCAGGTAGCGCCCTGCGCGGTTGAAGATCGCGCGCGCCGACTGGTTGCCCGCCTTGGCGTGGTCATAGAGCGATTCCAGCAGGACCTGGGGGGACTTGACGCCGCGGTTGCCCAGGTTCAGCGCGGTGCGCGCCTCGCGGATCAGGGCATAGTCGGCGACGTAGGCTTCCAGACAGCCGCGCTGGCCGCAGCGGCAGAGTGCGCCGTCGAGCTGCACCTTGGTGTGGCCGATCTCCATCCCCAGCCCTTCGGCGCCGCGGTAGAGCCGGTGGTTCAGCACCAGGCCCATGCCCAGCCCGTGTTCGATGGTGACGACGGCGAAATCCGCCAGCGCCCGGCCGGCACCGAACCAAAGCTCGGCGAGCGTGACCAGGTTGGCATCGTTGTCGATCACCACCGGCCGGCCCAGCCGGTCGGCCAGCAGGCGCTGCAGCGGCACATCCCGGTCCTGGATCAGCGGCGACCATGGCACGCGGCCGGTTCGGTGATCGACGACGCCGGGCAGGCCGAGGCCCACGGCGCCGAGATCGGCGCGGCCGAGGCCGGCCTGGGCAAGCGCCGTGTCGAGCACGGCCTCTGCCTCGGCCAGAAGCTGCGCGGCGTCGAGCTGGAAGGCGCGGCCATCGCGGCTGGCCTCGGCGATCTGCCGGCCGGCGAAGTCGATGACGACGGCGGAATGGCGGTGATCGCTGAGCTTGATGCCAGCGACCAGACCGGCCTCGGCCCGGACGCCCAGCGCCACCGGCGGGCGGCCACGGGCGGTATCGGTGTCGCGGCGCGTGGTTGTCACCTCTTCGATCAGGCCCGCATCGATCAGCTCCGACGCGATCGCGGTGACCGAGGCGGGGCTTATCCCCAGATCCTTGGCCAGATCCACCCGCGGGATGTGCCCGGCGGCGCGCACGCGCTCGAAAAGCTGCTGGCGCAGACTGCGTGCAGTGCCGGACGATGCAGTGACCAGCGGGCCACAGCCCTGGGCGGTCGACGGGAGCGATTCGGGATTCATTCTTTCAGCCGCCAAACTAAATTCAGGCCATCTTATCGAAAGCTGACTCGAAATCTAATAAAAAAACGCGGAGGACGGCAAGGTTTTTAGGCATATTGCAGATGCATGATAAAATTTATTTTGACACCTGAAATTAATATGCCATGGTGCGCGCGTTCGGCGACAAAGCCGTGCCGCCCGATTCCGGGCGTTGGAACCATGGGAGGATACCTGATGCGCAAAGCGCTAGTTCTCGCCGCAGCGGCCGCTGTGGGCGTTTCCACTTCCGTATTCGCTGGCAGCCACGAAAAGACCGTGGGCGTCAGCTGGTCGAACTTCCAGGAGGAACGCTGGAAGACCGACGAAGCGGCGATGAAGGCCGCGCTCGAGGCCGGCGGGGCCAAGTACATCTCGACCGACGCGCAATCGTCGGCATCAAAGCAGCTCGCGGATATCGAATCGCTGATGGCACAGGGCGTCGACGCGCTGATCGTGCTGGCGCAGGACGCCGAGGCGATCATCCCCGCGGTGCAGGCGGCGGCGGACGAAGGCGTGCCGATCATCGCCTATGACCGGCTGATCGAAGACGAACGCGCCTATTACCTGACCTTCGACAATGTCGAGGTTGGCCGCATGCAGGCCCGCGCGGTTCTCGCCGCACAGCCCACCGGCCACTACGTGATGATCAAGGGCTCTTCTGCCGACCCGAACGCCGACTTCCTGCGCGGCGGCCAGCAGGAGGTGCTGCAGGCGGCGCTGGATTCCGGTGACATCAAGATCGTAGGCGAAGCCTATACCGACGGCTGGCTGCCGGCCAATGCGCAGCGCAACATGGAACAGATCCTGACCCAGAACGACAACAACGTCGACGCCGTCGTCGCCTCGAACGACGGGACCGCCGGGGGCGTTGTCGCTGCGCTGACCGCGCAGGGCATGGATGGCATTCCGGTGTCGGGCCAGGACGGCGACCACGCCGCGCTGAACCGCGTCGCGCTGGGCACCCAGACCGTCAGCGTCTGGAAGGACGCGCGCGAACTGGGCCGGGCCGCGGGAGACATCGCGCTGTTGCTGGCAAACGGCACGGCGATGGATGCGGTGCCGGGCACCATCAAGTTCAACACGCCCGGCGGCAACAACATGAACGCCACGCTTCTGGCCCCGATTCCGGTGACCGCGAGCAATCTGGACCTGGTGGTCAATGCGGGCTGGATCAGCAAGGAGACGCTGTGCCAGGGCGTTACGGGCGGCCCGTCGCCCTGTTAACCAAGTCACTGTTACATCTCTGAAATCAGTGTCTCTGCCCAGGCCGGGCAGAGACACGCCAGACGGATTGCATCCGAAAGAGACGCGCGATGGCCGACAACAGTACGAATACCCTGAACGAACCGACACGGACGCAGAAGAACCTTCTCGCCCAGCTCGAGATCGACACCCGGCTGCTTGGCATGGTTGGCGCCTTCGTCGTGCTGTGTCTGGTCTTCAACTTTCTGACCGACGGGCGGTTTCTGACCCCCCGGAACATCTTCAACCTGACGATCCAGACTGTCAGCGTGGCGATCATGGCCACCGGCATGGTCTTTGTGATCGTCACCCGAAACATCGATCTCTCGGTCGGCTCGCTCTTGGCGACCTGTTCGGCGATGATGGCGATGACCCAGACGCTGGTGGCGCCACAATGGCTGGGGCTGGAGCTGGGCCACGGGATGATCGCACCGATTTCGATCGGCGTCGGCCTGGTGACCGGCATCGTCATCGGCGCCTTCCACGGCTGGCTGGTGGGCTACTTGACGATCCCCGCCTTCATCGTGACGCTTGGCGGCCTCTTCGTCTGGCGCAACGTCGCCTGGCACCTGACCGGCGGCCAGACCATCGGGCCGCTGGACCAGAATTTCCAAAGCTTCGGCGGCATCAACGGAACGCTGGGGGTCACCGGCAGCTGGATCTTCGGGGTCATCGCCGTGGCCTTTGCGCTTTACGGGCTCTACAGCGCCCGCCGCGCAAAGCTGCGGCATGACTTTCCGGTCAAGCCGGTCTGGGCCGAACTGGTGATCGCGGCCATCGTCGTCGTTGCGATCCTGGGATTTGTGGCGATCCTGAACGCCTATGAAATCCCCACCCGCCGCCTGCAGCGCATGTTCGAGGCCCGCGGCGAGGTCATGCCCGAAGGGTTCACCACCGGCTATGGCATCCCCTATTCGGTGCTGATCCTGATCGTCGTCGCGGTCGTGATGACGCTGGTGGCGCAGAAGACCCGGCTTGGCCGCTATATCTTTGCCTTCGGCGGCAATCCCGAGGCGGCGCAGCTGTCGGGCATCCGCACCCGGTCGCTGATCGTCAAGGTGTTCATGATCGTCGGCATCCTTTGTGCGATCTCGGCGATCGTCGCCTCGGCGCGGCAGACCTTCCATTCCAACGATATCGGCACGCTGGACGAACTGCGCGTCATTGCCGCCGCGGTGATCGGCGGCACGGCACTGTCGGGCGGGCTGGGAACGATCTACGGCGCCATCCTCGGCGCGCTGATCATGCAGTCGCTGCAGTCCGGCATGGCGATGGTGGGCGTCGATGCGCCCTATCAGAACATCGTCGTCGGCATCGTTCTGGTGCTCGCCGTCTATATCGACATCCTCTACCGCAAGCGCACAGGGAGCTAGCCTATGGCCGACGTTATCGACAGATCCGGCACTCCGCTGATCGAACTGCGCAACATGAGCAAGGCCTTCGGCGGCATCCGCGCCGTGGACGATGTGACCATCGACCTGTTCGGCGGAGAGGTCGTGGGCGTTCTGGGACACAACGGCGCAGGCAAATCGGTGTTGATGAAGATGCTGTCGGGGGCGCTGCCGCGCGACAGCGGCGAGATCTACATCAACGGCCAGAAGGCCGATATCAACAATCCGCGCGACGCCCGCAAGTACAATATCGAAACGATCTATCAGTACCTGGCGCTGGCCGACAACCTCGACGCCGCGTCGAACCTTTTTCTCGGCCGCGAGCTGACGACGCCGGTGGGGCTTGTCGACGACGCGGCGATGGAGGCGGAGACGCGCAAGATCATGGGACGCCTGACGCCGAACTTCCGTCGTTTTTCGACGCCGGTCGCCGGGCTCTCGGGCGGGCAGCGGCAATCGGTTGCGATCAGCCGGGCGGTGTATTTCAACGCAAAGATCCTGATCATGGACGAACCGACCGCGGCCCTGGGCGTGGAAGAGACGGCGATGGTGGCCGAACTGATCGACGAGCTGAAAAAGCAGGGCATCGGCATCTTCCTGATCGACCACGACATCCACCAGGTGAAAAACCTCTGCGACCGGGCAAGCGTGATGAAGAACGGCAAGCTGGTGGGCACGGTCGAGGTCGACAAGGTCAGCGAGGACGACATCCTGGGCATGATCATTCTTGGCAAAAAGCCGGAGATGGCGGCGTGAGGCCGGGCGGTGCTAGGGCCGTCGAAGGCCCTTGGCCGCGGCGTTTCGAAACGCCGTTGCGCGCGCTTTGCAATGCGCGTGGCCCAAGCCGCGTCAAAGCGGCTTGCGGGCGGAGGGTGTAGGCGGTGTTCCTCGGCCTCGATCTGGGCACATCGGGCCTGAAGGGCATTCTGGCGGCCGAGGACCAGACGATTCTCGCCGAGGCGTCGGCGCCCCTGACGGTGTCGCGGCCCCGCGACGGCTGGTCGGAACAGGCGCCGGCCGACTGGATCGCGGCGGCCGAGACGGTATTCGACCGGCTGGCGGCCGAGGCCGATCTGGGCGGCGTTGCAGGGATCGGACTGTCCGGCCAGATGCACGGCGCGACCCTGCTCGACGCCTCGGACCAGGTCCTGCGGCCCTGCATCCTTTGGAACGACACCCGCAGCCATGCCGAAGCGGCCGAGATGGATGCCGATCCGGTCTGGCGCGACGTCACGGGCAACATCGTCTTTCCCGGTTTCACCGCGCCAAAGCTGGCCTGGGTGCAGCGGCATGAGCCGGAGACCTTCGGCCAGCTCGCCAAAGTATTGTTGCCAAAGGACTATCTGCGGCTGTGGCTGACCGGTGACTATGTCGCCGAGATGTCGGATGCCGCCGGGACCTCGTGGCTGGACACCGGTGCGCGGGACTGGTCGGACGCTCTGCTGGGGCGCACGGGGCTGGGCCGCGATCACATGCCGCGGCTGGTGGAAGGCTCCGAGATCTCCGGCGTGTTGCGGCCGGAGCTGGCGCAGCGCTGGGGGCTTGGGTCCGAGGTCGTGGTTGCGGGGGGCGGCGGGGACAATGCGGCCTCGGCCATCGGCGTGGGCGTGGTCCGTGCGGGGCAGGCGTTCGTGTCGCTCGGCACCTCGGGCGTGCTGTTTGCGGCCAATGACGGGTACAGGCCGGATGCCGCGACGGCGGTGCACACATTCTGCCACGCGCTGCCCGGAACCTGGCACCAGATGGGGGTGATCCTGGCGGCGACGGACGCCCTGAACTGGTTCGCCGAACTGGTGGGCGGGGATGCCGCAGAGCTGACAACCGCGCTGGGTGGGCTGCAGGCGCCGTCGAAGACGCGGTTCCTGCCCTATCTGGGCGGCGAACGCACGCCGTTGAACGACGCCGGCGTTCGCGGGGCCTTCATCGGCCTGGAGCATGCCACCGACCGGGCGGCGGCGACGCGCGCGGTGCTGGAGGGCGTGACATTCGCGATCCGGGATTGCCGCGATGCGCTGGCGGCGACAGGGACAGAGATTTCGTCGCTGCTGGCCGTGGGCGGCGGGTCGCGGTCGGATTACTGGCTTCATGCAATCGCCACAGTGCTGAACACCCATGTGGATCTGCCGGTCGCCGGCGATTTCGGTGGCGCCTTCGGCGCGGCGCGGCTGGCGATGATGGCGGCGACCGGGGGCGGAGCAGAGCTGGCCCCGCCGCCGAAGATTGCGCGGTCGATCGAACCGGACGTCGCGCTGGTGGCCGCGTTCGACGAGGGCCATGACCGGTACAAGCAAGCGCGTGATGCTATCAGGGGGCTGACATGACTGACTTTTTTGCGGGCATCCCGAAGATCGCCCATGAGGGTCCGGAGACGGCGAACGAATTCGCCTTTCGCCACTACGACCCCGAGGAACTGGTGATGGGCAAGCGGATGGAGGACCATCTGCGTTTCGCCGTCGCCTATTGGCACTCTTTCGCCTGGCAGGGGCAAGACCCGTTCGGCGGACAGACCTTTCAGCGGCCCTGGTTCGGCGACGGCATGGATCTGGCACGGCTGAAGGCCGACGTGGCGTTCGAGATGTTCGACATTCTCGGCGTGCCGTTCTTCTGCTTTCACGACCTCGACATCCGGCCGGAAGGCGCGACATTTGCCGAGAGCGTTTCCAATCTGGACGCCATGGTCGACTATGTGGGCCCGAAGATGGAGGCGACCGGGACCGGTCTGCTTTGGGGCACGGCCAATCTGTTCACGCATCGCCGGTTCATGGCAGGTGCGGCGACCAACCCCGACCCGGACGTCTTCGCCTATGCCGGGGCGACGCTGAAATCCTGTATCGACGCCACGCACCGCCTTGGCGGGCAGAATTACGTCATGTGGGGCGGACGCGAGGGGTACGAGACGCTGCTCAACACCGATCTGACCCGCGAGGCCGAACAGTTCGCGGCAATGCTGCGCATGGTCGTCGACTATAAGCACAAGATCGGCTTTGCCGGCACGCTGCTGATCGAGCCCAAGCCGCAGGAGCCGACGAAGCATCAGTACGATTATGACGTGCAGACGGTCTATGGCTTTCTCAAGCGCTTTGGGCTGGAGGACGAGGTCAAGGTCAATGTCGAACAGGGCCACGCGATCCTGGCGGGCCATAGTTTCGAGCACGAACTGGCGATGGCGGCGTCGCTGGGCATTCTGGGCTCGATCGACATCAACCGGAACGACTATCAGTCGGGCTGGGACACCGATCAGTTTCCCAACAACGTGCCGGAGATGGCGCTGGCCTACTACGAAATCCTCAAGGCGGGCGGCTTCACCACCGGCGGCACGAATTTCGACGCCAAGCTGCGCCGGCAGTCGCTGGATCCCGAAGATCTGATCCTGGCCCATGCGGGCGGCATGGACGCCTGTGCGCGTGGCCTGAAGGCGGCGGCGGCGATGCTGGAGGACGGCGCGTTGGAGCGGCTGCGCGCCGAGCGCTATGCCGGATGGGAGGGCGCCGAGGCGCGGAAGATGCTGTCGGGCGGCTACGGGCTGGAGGATCTGGACGCCTATGTGCGGCAGGCGGGACTCGATCCCGAGCCGCGGTCGGGACGGCAAGAGCGGCTGGAGAACCTGGTCAACCGGTATCTGTGATCCGGATGTGCGGGCAGCGCCTGCGCCGAGGTCTCGCAGCGGCCGTCTTCGGCTTCGCCGGGGTTCGCGGTGCCGTGGAACCGCTCCAGGTGAGCGTTCCAGCTGCAAATGGGCCAATTTCGCATGACCCCTTGGACTGGCGCACCGTTGGGGGCGGTGGATTTTTGCTGTTGCAGGGTCCGGTCAGGGCCCCGGGCCGGTGCAGTGTGCGGTGCGAGCCTTCTGCGATGCTGGTTTTGGCCTAAAGTAGAGGTCGATCACCGATGAAATTCTGGGGGATCCCTTCGATCAGCTGTTCCCCCCCCCTGGCTGAAAGCCGGATCGCGCCCGACCCCGCCCCCCCCAGGGCGGGCGCGATGCGTTGAAACGTCTGACTTTCTTAAAACATTTGGTCTTCGGAGAGATCTCGTCGCAAGCTGAGCAGCGCCCACCCTCGGCGTCGGGCGCGATCCTATCGATATAGCATTGGTCGCTTTTTCTGTTTTCTTGTTTGTCCGCTCCACGCCAACACCGGCAGAGTTCGGTTCTGTCAAAATCGATCGCGATCTGGCCATTTGCCTCTGTTTTCCGCCGTCAGGGCCGAACTGCGCTCGGGGGCAGTCCTGACAGGGGAAGACAAGCGGGCTTTCGCGCTGGGCCGGATCGTGCCGAGGGTGCTTGCCCCGGGGAGGCTCTGCGCGGTATCAGGGCCCGGCGGAGCAGCGAAAATCGGAAGAGGGGCAGGGCACATGCGTCGAGTGGTTGTCACAGGGCTGGGAATGGTGTCGCCGCTGGCGAGCAGCGCCGAGGAGACTTGGACGCGTCTGTTGGCCGGCGAGTCGGGCGCGGGCCCCATCACCAAGTTCGACGCCAGCCCCTTTGCCACCACCTATGCCTGCGAGGTGACGCGCGGCGACGGGACCGGCGGCAGCTTTGATCCCGATGCCTGGATGGAGCCGAAGGAGCAGCGCAAGGTCGACGGGTTCATCCTTTACGGAATGGCGGCAGCGGATCAGGCGGTACGGGACGCCGGCTGGATGCCGGAGGACGAACCGAGCCGGGAACGCACGGGCGTGATGATCGGGTCGGGGATCGGTGGGTTGACGTCGATCCAGAATACCTCGGTTCTGCTGAACGAGCGGGGGCCTCGGCGTGTCTCGCCGTTCTTCATTCCAGGTGCGCTGATCAATCTGGTGTCCGGGCAGGTGTCGATCCGGTTCGGGTTCAAGGGGCCGAACCACGCCGTGGTGACGGCCTGCTCGACGGGCGCGCATGCCATCGGCGACGCGGCGCGGCTGATCCAGTGGGGCGACGCCGACGTGATGGTGGCCGGCGGCACGGAAAGCCCGATCTGCGAGATCGGTATTGCCGGGTTCAACGCCTGCAAGGCGCTGTCGACGAAATATGCCAACGACCCGGCGGCGGCGAGCCGGCCCTATGATGCGGACCGGGACGGGTTCGTCATGGGCGAGGGCGCGGGCGTGGTGGTGCTGGAAGAGATGGAGCACGCCGTGGCGCGCGGCGCGAAGATCTATGCCGAGGTTCTGGGATACGGTCTTTCGGGGGATGCCTTTCACATCACGGCGCCGGCCGAGGATGGCGACGGTGCCCGGCGGTCGATGCAGGCGGCGTTGGACCGGGCGGGCGTCAGCCCCGAGGCGGTGGACTATATCAACGCGCACGGCACCTCGACGATGGCCGACACGATCGAACTGGCCGCGGTCGAGCGGCTCCTGGGCGACAAGGCGGGCGAGGCGACGATGTCGTCGACGAAGTCCGCCACCGGGCATCTTCTGGGCGCTGCCGGGGCGATCGAGGCGATCTTTTCGATCCTGGCGATCCGCGATCAGGTGGCGCCGCCGACGATCAACCTGGACAATCCGGCGGTCGAGACGCGGCTCGACCTGGCGCCAAAGGCGAAGCGCGCGCGCGAGGTGAATGTGGCCCTGTCGAATTCCTTCGGGTTCGGCGGCACCAATGCCTCGCTGGTGCTGGGGCGGGTGACCGGCTGATGTGGCGGTCCATCGCGTCGAATGCGCTGACGCTGTTCATTGTCATTCTGATCGCGGTGGGCGGGCTGATCGGCTGGGGGCAATCCCAGTATACCGCCGAGGGACCGCTTGCCGAGCCGATCTGCCTGCGGGTGGAACGGGGCGCGACGATGAGTTCGGTGTCCGGCGAGCTGGAGGCGCGGGGTGCCGTGTCGAACCCGCGCATCCTGCGGATCGGAGCGGATTACGCCGAGAAATCGGATGACCTCAAGGCGGGCTCGTTTCTGGTGCCTGCGGGCGCGTCGATGGCCGAGATCGTCGATATCGTCACGCGCGGCGGCCAGTCGACCTGCGGCACCGAAATCGTCTATCGGATCGGTGTGACCCGGATCGGCGTGCAGGTGCGCGAGCTGGACCCGGCCACGAACCGCTATGTCGAACTGGTGGAGTTCGATCCCACCGCCGATGACACGGAGACGCCGGAGGCCTACGCCGAAATGCGGGACCGGCCGGACACGCGGTACCGGGTGGCGATGGCCGAGGGCGTGACCAGCTGGCAGGTGGTCGAGGGTTTGAAGGCGGTCGACGTGATGACCGGCGACGTGCCGTCGGTGCCGCCCGAAGGCCGGCTGGCGCCCGACAGCTACGAGGTGTCGGTCGGCGCCGACCGGGGCGATCTGTTGGCCCTGATGGAGGCGCGGCAGACCGAGCTGCTGGAGGATGCGTGGCGCAACCGGGCCGACGGCCTGCCGATCGATACGCCCGAAGAGGCGCTGATCCTCGCGTCGATCATCGAGAAGGAGACCGGGTTGCCCGACGAACGCGGCACGGTGTCTGCCGTGTTCGTCAATCGGCTGAACCGGGGCATGCGGCTGCAGACCGACCCGACGGTTATCTATGGCATCACGCGTGGGCAGGGCGTGCTTGGGCGCGGCCTGCGGCAATCGGAGCTGCGGCGCGAGACACCGTACAACACCTATCTGATCGACGGGCTGCCGCCGACGCCGATTGCGAACCCGGGACGTGCGAGCATCGAGGCGGCTTTGGACCCCGAGGACAGCGACTTTATCTTCTTCGTGGCCGATGGCACCGGCGGGCATGCCTTTGCCGAAACCCTTGCGGAACATAATGAAAACGTGGCCCGGTGGCGCGAGATCGAGGCGGAGCGCGCCGATCAATAGGCCTTCGGGATGTTAAGGATCTGTTAACGATTGCGCTATTAAGCCATTGTTAATAATAAACTTCTTGACTTGCCGCACGGTCTTGTGTAGACCTTTGGCAAGCTGGAAGAAATGGGTCGGCGGCCCGGGGCATTATCCCCGAGGCCGCCGTTTCATTTCTCTCGTGCGGAGCGAGCATGAGAGGCAGGCTATATAAAATGACTTTGATCAAGCCGATAGACGACGGAACCGCCGTGGACGAGACCCTCGCCGTGGCGGAGGCACTTTTCAAGGAAGCCGGGGCGATCCTCGGCACATTACTGAACAAAGTTCGACAGGAAGACGACGAGGCCATCGGCAAGGCGCGGATCGCGGTGAAGGAGCTGTCCGAGGCCTGGAAGATTGCGGTGATGGAAAGGAATCGGGTTGCCGAAGAACGCAAAAAAGCACGAGGCGTTGCGGGAAATTTCGCCATCGATTTCGACGCCGCACGCGCTGAGATCGGGAGCCGCCTGGCTCGCCTCCGCGCCGCCGGAGACGGTTGAGCGGTACCTGGAAAGCCTGGGTGAGGGGGCGCTGCTGGCGCTCCCTTATCTGTTCGAGTTCTGGGCGTTCGAGCATCAGCTGCCGCCGGACGGCGATTGGCGGACCTGGGTGATCATGGGGGGGCGCGGCGCCGGCAAGACGCGGGCCGGATCGGAATGGGTGCGCGCGATGGTCGAAGGGGCGATGCCGCTGGACGCGGGCCGCGCCCGGCGCGTCGCTTTGGTCGGAGAGACCATCGATCAGGTGCGCGAGGTGATGGTCTTCGGCGACAGCGGCATCCTGGCCTGCTCGCCGCCGGACCGCAGGCCGGCGTGGCAGGCGACGCGGCGGCGGCTGGAATGGCCGAACGGCGCTGTCGCGCAGGCGTTTTCGGCGCATGATCCCGAGAGCCTGCGGGGGCCGCAATTCGATGCGGCCTGGGCCGATGAGCTTGCGAAATGGAAAAAGGCCGACGAGGCCTGGGACATGCTGCAGTTCGCGCTGCGGCTGGGGGAAAGCCCGCGGCAGGTCGTCACCACGACGCCGCGGAATGTGGATGTCTTGAAGAGGCTTCTGGACACCCCGTCGACCGTGGTGACGCGGGCGGCGACCGACGCCAACAAAGCCTATCTGGCGCGATCGTTCCTGGAGGAGGTCCGGGCGCGGTACGAAGGCACGCGGCTGGGCCGGCAAGAGCTGGACGGTGTACTTATGGAGGATGCCGAGGGGGCGCTTTGGACGACGGCGATGCTGGAAGGCTGCCGGGTGGATGCGGTGCCGAACCTGGACAGGGTGGTGGTGGCGGTGGATCCGCCGGTGACCGGGCACGCCGGATCCGACGAGTGCGGGATCGTGGTCGCGGGCGCGGTGACGCGCGGCGCGCCGCAGGAATGGCGGGCCTATGTTCTGGAGGATGCCAGCGTCGCGGCCTCGTCGCCGACGACCTGGGCCGAAGCGGCGATCGCGGCACGGGATCGCCACGGGGCCGAGCGGCTGGTGGCCGAGGTGAACCAGGGCGGCGACCTGATCCGCGAGGTGCTGCAGCAGGTCGACCCGCTGGTGCCCTACCGGCCGGTGCATGCCGCGCGCGGCAAGGCCGCCCGGGCCGAACCGGTGGCGGCCCTGTACGA
This sequence comes from Rhodobacter sp., assembly GCA_030065095.1. GTDB lineage: Bacteria > Pseudomonadota > Alphaproteobacteria > Rhodobacterales > Rhodobacteraceae > JASJCA01. Next base: position 181,200 of record JASJDP010000004.1, on the reverse strand, counting down.
ACAGGGGCGGGTGCGCCACCGCACGGGGTTGGGCATTCTGGAGGATCAGATGTGCAAGATGACCGCACGGGGATATGAGGGCCGGGGGTCTCCGGACCGGGCGGATGCGCTGGTTTGGGCGCTGCACGAGCTGATGGTGGGACCGGCGGCCGCATGGCGGCGGCCGCAGATAAGGAGCCTCGGCTGAGGCCGGGCGAAAAACTTTCCGAAGGGTTTCGGCAAGACTTATCGAAAATTTCCGGTCGCGGACGGGGGCGGCGGTCCGGTGCTTTCCGGTGCCGGATAATCCTTGAAACGGACGGGCGAGGGGCCGCGCGCGGGCGACAGGACGCGCAGCCCCCCGTTCCGCATGCCCCCGCGCGGGCCGTGGGTGTCCCGCGCGGGGGCGGATGGGTTCGGCGGCTGGCGGCTGCCTGGGATGAACGGCGAAGGAGCTGACGCAGATGTTTGATTTTCTGAAACGAGGCGGCTGGGCCGGGGCGCCGGAGCAGAAGGCCTCGGCCACAGGACGCGTGGTGGCCTGGCCGTCGGGGGGGCGGGTGGCATGGACGCCGCGGGATGCGGGATCGCTGACGCGGCAGGGGTTCGCCGGCAATCCGGTGGGATTCCGGTCGGTGAAGCTGATTGCGGAGGCCGCGGCGGCCTTGCCCCTGGTGTGTCAGGATGCCGAGCGGCGCTACGACAAGCATCCCGTGATCTCGCTGATCGCGCGGCCCAACGGCCTTCAGGGCAAGGCCGAACTGTTCGAGGCGCTGTTTGCGCAGCTCCTGCTGTCGGGTAACGGGTATCTGGAGGCGGTGGGCGGCGAGACCGGACTGCCGATCGAACTGCATGTGCTTCGCTCGGACCGGATGAGCGTCGTGCCCGGACCGGACGGCTGGCCGGTGGCGTTCGACTATGCGGTGGGGGCGAAGAAGCATCGTTTCGCCGTGGGCGGGGGCGTCTCGCCGGTGTGCCACATTCGCAACTTCCATCCGCAGGACGACCATTACGGATTTTCGCCGATGCAGGCGGCGGCAGCGGCGCTCGACGTGCACAATGCCGCGTCGCGCTGGTCCAAAGCGCTGCTCGACAACGCCGCGCGGCCCTCGGGCGCGATCGTCTATCGCGGCGCCGACGGGCAGGGGGCCTTGGCGGCGGATCAGTACGAGCGACTGCAGGCGGAGATGGAAAGCTATCATCAAGGCGCGGCGAATGCCGGGCGGCCGATGCTGCTGGAGGGCGGTCTGGACTGGAAGCCGATGGGGTTTTCGCCCTCGGACATGGAGTTTCAGAAGACCAAGGAGGCGGCCGCGCGCGAAATCGCCCTGGCCTTCGGGGTTCCGCCGATGCTGCTGGGTCTGCCGGGCGATGCGACCTATTCGAATTACCAAGAGGCGAACCGGGCGTTTTACCGGCTGACGGTGCTGCCGCTTGCGACACGGGTGACGGCGGCGGTGGCGCACTGGCTGTCGGAGTTTGGCGGCGAGGCGGTGGAGTTGAAGCCGGATCTCGATCAGGTGCCCGCATTGGCGGCGGAGCGGGACCAGCATTGGCGTCGGGTGGCCGCGGCGGCGTTTCTGACGGATGCGGAAAAGCGGAGGCTGTTGGGCTTGCCGCCGCTGGCTGAAGGTGAGTGACGGCGGGATTGCGGGGCATCGAGAAGGAAGAGCGAATGATTGACGAAATGTGCCCGGGGCTGGAACGCAAGTTCTGCCGCCTCGGCGAGGAAATCACGGTTCGGGACGGAGCGCTGATCGAGGGCTATGCCTCGGTTTTCGGCAAATGCGATCAGGGTGGCGACGTGGTCGAATGCGGTGCCTATGGCCGGTCGCTTACTGCACTGGAAACGGCAGGGCGGCGCGTCAAGATGCTGTGGCAGCACGATCCCGCACAGCCGATCGGCGTGTGGGACGAGGTGCGCGAGGATGAAAAGGGGCTTTACGTCAAGGGCCGGATCCTCACCGATGTGGACAAGGGGCGCGAAGCGTTGGCGTTGATCGAGGCCGGCGCGATCGACGGTCTGTCGATCGGCTATCGCACGGTGCGCGCCCGGAAGGATGACAAGGGCCGGCGGCTTTTGTCTGAACTGGAGCTTTGGGAGGTGTCGCTGGTGACCTTCCCGATGCTTCCCGACGCGCGGGTCGGGGCGAAGGCGGAAGCGCCCGAGGCCGACGGCGATCTGCTGCGTGACCTGGCGGCGGCCATCGAGGACGCCCGCCGTTCGCTGGTCTCCGGTTCAAGTGGCTGAGCCAGCTTAACCCTCAGCAAGACAGGATTGTTGAATGAGCAAGACCGAGACGAAGGCTCGGGCCGGGACAGGTGTGCCTGACGGCCGGACCCCGGCTGCGGAGGTGAAGACCGCGCTGGCCGGGCTGCTGCGGGACCTGGGAACCTTCCAGGCCGAGATGAAGACGAAATTTCAACAACAGGAAGAGCGACTGATGATGCTTGATCGGAAATCCCTGACGCGGGCGCGTCCCGCCCTGGCTGCGGCGGCCGGGGCCGAAGCCCCCCACCAGAAGGCGTTCGAGGCCTATGTCCGCAACGGTGACGACGACGCGTTGCGCGGTCTGGAGCTGGAGGGCAAGGCGATGTCCTCGGCGGTCGCCGGAGACGGCGGCTATCTGGTCGATCCGCAAACCGCCGAAACCATCCAGTCGGTGCTGAAATCGACCGCCTCCATCCGTCAGATCGCCAATGTGGTGAATGTCGAGGCGACCTCGTACGACGTGCTGATCGACACCACCGAGACCGGCGCGGGGTGGGCGACCGAGACCGATCCGTCGGCCGAAACCGGCACACCGACCATCGAGCGGATCACCATTCCGCTGCACGAGCTGAGCGCGCTGCCGAAGATCTCGCAGCGTCTGCTCGACGACAGCGCCTTTGACATCGAGGGCTGGCTTGCGGGCCGTGTGGCCGACAAGTTCGCGCGGTCGGAATCGGCGGCCTTCGTGTCGGGCGACGGGATCGACAAGCCCAAGGGTTTCGTCACCTATCCCTCGGCGGCAGCAGGAAGCGAGCCCTGGGGCGAGCTTGGCCATGTGCTGACCGGCACCGCGGGCGATTTCGATGCCGCCAATCCAGGCGACGCCATCGTCGATCTGGTCTATTCGCTCGACGCGCCCTATCGCGCCAATGCGAGTTTCGTGATGAACTCGAAAACCGCCGGCGCCGTGCGCAAGCTGAAGGACACCGATGGCCGGTTCCTGTGGTCGGACGGTCTGGCCGCGGGCGAGCCGGCGCGCCTGATGGGCTATCCGGTGCTGATCTGCGAGGACATGCCGGACATCGCCGATTGGGCCGCTGCGATCGCCTTTGGCGATTTCGCTGCCGGTTACACAATTGCCGAACGTCCGGACCTGCGCATCCTGCGCGATCCGTTCTCGGCCAAGCCGCATGTGCTGTTCTACGCCACCAAGCGCGTCGGCGGCGATGTCAGCGATTTCCGGGCGATCCGTCTGCTGAAATTCGCGGCCTAACCGGGTTTGCGAATGGCCGGGTCCCTTGGGGCCCGGCCGGTGGGCGCGTGCCGCATCCCTAGTGACCGGCGTTGTCTAGCTGCTCCCCTCCGTCCGAGCAACGCAGGGGCACGCGTCCATCACATTCTCAGGGGCTCGAGGGGCCCGGAATTTCGGAGAGGTTCCATGATGTTAGTCGAGCAGACCACAGTGCCGTCCGAGGCGCTGCCGGTCGCGGAATTCAAAGATCACCTGCGGCTGGGCACCGGGTTTGCCGATGACGGGGTGCAGGACACGGTTCTGGAAAGCTATCTGCGCGCGTCGATGGCGGCGATCGAGGCGCGCACCGGCAAGGTGCTGATCGCGCGCGATTACAGCTGGACGCTGACGGGCTGGCGGGAATTGAGCCGCCAGGCCTTGCCCGTGGCGCCGGTGACGGAGATCGCCGAGGTGAAGGTGATCGACCGGCACGGCGCCGAGACGGTGATCGACCCCGAGCGCTACCGGCTGGAGGCGGATGCGCAGCGGCCGCGCATCGTTTCGACGGGGCTGCATCTGCCGCTGATCCCGGTTCACGGGTCGGTCGAGGTGCAGTTCACCGCCGGGTTCGGGCCGGACTGGCAGGCGTTGCCCGCCGATGTCGGGCAGGCCGTGTTCCTGCTGGCGGCGCATTATTACGAAAACCGGGCGGCGATGATCGCAGGCGAGACGCCGATGCCGTTCGGGGTGAGCCTGTTGATCGACCGCTACCGCACGGTGCGGCTTTTTGGCGAGGGCGCGCGATGAGGCGGCCCGTTCTGAACCGCAAACTGCGGCTCGAGGCGCCGTTGCGCACACGGGACGATGCAGGCGGCTATGCAACGAGCTGGCTGCACCGGGGCGTTCTTTGGGCGTCGGTGAAGGCCGGTACGGGCCGTGAAACCGAGATTGCGGGCCTGTCGGTATCGACCGTGCCCTACAAGATCACCGTACGCGCCGCGCCGCGGGGGTCGGCCTCGCGCCCGATGCCGGGCCAGCGCTTGCGGGACGGCGAGCGGTTGTATCATGTGCTGTCGGTGACCGAGGCCGATCCCGGTGCGCGTTACCTGACCTGCATTGCCCGCGAAGAGGAGGTGACGCCATGAGCTATGCAATGGCGGCGGCGCTGCAGGCGGCGGTGTTTGCGCATCTGGATGCCGATCCGGCGCTCGACGCGCTGGTCGGGGATGCGATCTATGATGCGGCGCCGCAGGGCAGCGTGCCGGAGCTCTACGTGACATTGGGGCCGGAGGATGTGCGCGACCGGTCCGATGCGACCGGCCCGGGTGCCATGCACGACTTCGTCGTGAGCATCGTGACCGATGCGGCGGGATTTCAGCTTGCCAAGGACGCGGCTGCGGTGGTGTCGGACGCGCTGGTGGACGCGCCGCTGACGTTGTCGCGCGGCCGGTTGGTCGGGTTGCGGTTCCTGAAGGCCCGCGCGCAGCGCCTGTCGAACGGCGGTCAGCGGAAAATCGATCTGCGTTTCCGGGCGCGTGTCGAAGACGACTGAATTTTTCATAGACTTGGAGTGACGGACATGGGTGCCCAAAACGGCAAGGACCTTTTGATCAAGCTCGACATGACCGGCGGCGGCGTGTTCGAGACCATCGCGGGGCTGCGCGCCACGCGGATTTCGTTCAACGCGGAAAGCGTCGATGTCACCAGCCTGGAAAGCCAGGGCGGCTGGCGCGAGCTTTTGGGCGGCGCAGGTGTGAAATCGGCGACGATTTCGGGCTCTGGCGTGTTCAAGGACGAGACCACGGACGAGCGCGCGCGGCAGATCTTCTTTGACAGCGAGACACCGGGATTCCAGGTGATCATCCCCGATTTCGGCATCGTCGAGGGGCCGTTTCAGGTGACCGCGATCGAATACGCCGGCAGCCACAATGGCGAGGCGACCTATGAGCTTTCGATGGCGTCGGCGGGCGCGCTGACCTTCACGGCGCTCTGAGGATGGCCAATCCATGGGCGGGCGAGGTGGCGCTGACCGTCGACGGAGAGCCCCGTGTGCTGAAGCTGACGCTTGGGGCGCTGGCCGAGCTGGAGGCCGCGCTGCAGGAAGACACGCTGATCGGCCTGATCGAACGGTTCGAGGCGCGTCGGTTTTCCTCCCGGGACGTGCTGGCGCTGGTCGTGGCGGGGCTGCGCGGCGGCGGATGGACGGGGCAGACGGCAGATCTGCTGGCCGCCGAGATCGAAGGCGGACCGATCGAGGCTGCACGGGTCGCCGGCGTTTTGCTGGTGCGGGCGTTCCAGACCTCTGCGGTGGCCGGATGACGGGGTTCGACTGGCCGGCGCTGATGCGGGCCGGGATCCGGGGGCTGGGATTGCGGCCGGAGGATTTCTGGCGGCTGAGCCCCGCCGAACTGATGATCATGCTGGGACGGGAGAGCGGCAATGCACCGCTGAGCCGCGCGCGGCTGGACGAGTTGGCGCGGGCTTTTCCCGATCGCGATGGAGGACCGGAGAATGGATGAGTTCTTGGACACCGACGAGGTCGTCGAGGCGTTGTCGGCCAGCCTGGCCGAGGCAGAGGAGCGGTTGCGAACCTTTGACGGCGAGTTGCGCGGGATGGGGTCGACCATCGCCGACACCGAACGCGAGGTGAAGACCCTGTCGCGCGGGATCAGCCGGGGGCTGAAGAAAGCATTCGACGGGTTGATCTTTGACGGGATGAAGCTGTCGGATGCGCTGCAGACGGTGGCGCAGTCGATGGTCGACGCGGCGTATAACGCGGCGATCCGGCCGGTGGCGAAACATTTCGGCGGGGTGATCGCCGGGGGCGTGGAAAGCCTGATCCAGGGGGTGTTGCCGTTCGAAAACGGAGGCGCCTTCAGCCAGGGACGGGTGATTCCGTTTGCGCGTGGCGGTGTCGTGTCCGGTCCGGTGAATTTCCCGATGCGCGGTGGGTTTGGCCTGATGGGCGAGGCGGGGCCGGAGGCGATCATGCCGCTGGCGCGGGGTGCCGACGGACGCCTGGGCGTGCGGGCGGCGGGCGGCGGACGGCCGATCAACGTGGTGATGAACATCCAGACGCCGGACGCCGAGGGGTTCCGCCGGTCGCAAAGCCAGATCGCGGCGCAGATGGGCCGGGCGCTGGCGCGCGGCCAGCGCAATCGCTGAGTCTTCAGGAGGGCAACGATGGGATTTCACGAGGTACGGTTTCCGGCGAACCTGAGCTTTGGCTCGGTCGGAGGGCCCGAACGGCGCACCGAGATCGTCACCCTGGCCAACGGGTTCGAGGAGCGCAACAGCCCCTGGGCGCATGCCCGGCGCAGGTACGACGCGGGCGTGTCGATGCGCTCGCTCGACGACATCGAGACGCTGGTGGCGTTCTTCGAGTCGCGCCAGGGTCAGCTGTTCGGATTCCGCTGGAAGGACTGGTCGGACTACAAGTCCTGCGCGTCGTCGCGCGAGCCTGCGTTCGAGGACCAGGTGATCGGCCTCGGCGATGGCGAGACCAGGGATTTCCAGCTTTGCAAAACCTACGCCTCGGGCGCACAGAGCTATACCCGGCCCATCGCAAAACCGGTCGCCGGAACCGTTCTGGTCGGCCTGCAACGAGACCGGTTGGTCGAGACGGTGCATTATGAAATCGACGACACCACGGGGGTCGTGAGCTTTCTCGACGCCCCCGGCATCGGTGTCGAGGTCTATGCCGGGTTCGAGTTCGACGTTCCGGTGCGGTTCGATACCGACCGGATTCAAACGTCGGTTGCCTCGTTTCAGGCTGGCGACGTGCCGACGGTACCGATCGTCGAGGTGCGGGTCTGATGGCGGTGGGCGCGGCGCTGCAGGCGCATCTGGACACCGGCACGACGACGCTCTGCCGGTGCTGGGCGGTTACGCGTACCGACGGCGCGATCTTCGGGTTCACCGATCACGACCGGTCCCTGAGCTTCGAGGGGGTCGCCTTCAAGGCCGACAGCGGGCTGTCGGCGGCGGCGATCCAGCAGGCGACCGGGTTGTCGGTGGACAATACCGAGGCGGTGGGGGTGCTGAGCGATGCGGCCCTGCGCGAGGAAGATATCCGGGCAGGGCGGTTCGACGGGGCCGAGGTGACTGCGTGGCTTGTGAACTGGGCGGATGTCGCGCAACGGCTGGTGCAGTTCCGCGGCTCGCTTGGAGAGGTGAAGCGGTCGAACGGGGCGTTCCAGGCAGAGCTGCGCGGGCTGACCGAGGCTTTGAACCAGTCGATCGGGCGGGTTTATCAGTCGCCCTGTTCCGCGGTTCTCGGCGATATGCAGTGCGGGTTCGATCTGGGCGCTCCGGGATATGCGGCCGAGGTGGTTGTGGAGTCGGTGGAGGATCGCAGGATTTTCGGGTTTGCGGCGCTGGACGGGTTCGCGGACCGCTGGTTCGAGTTCGGGCGGCTGACGGTTCTGACCGGCGCGGCCAAGGGGTTGATCGGCGTGATCAAGAACGACCGGCTGAGCGCGGAAGGCCGGGTTCTGGAGCTTTGGCAGGCGGTGGGAGCATCGGTTTCGGAAGGCGATGCCATCCGGATCGAGGCGGGCTGTGACAAACGGGCCGAGACCTGCCGGTTGAAGTTCAACAACTTCCTGAATTTCCGGGGTTTTCCGCATATCCCGGGCGAAGATTGGCTGATGGCCTACCCGTCCTCCGGGCAGTTGCACGATGGTGGAAGCCTGGTGGAATGAGCGGCGTCGGCGAAAGGGTGGTGGCGGAGGCGCGGGCCTGGATTGGGACGCCTTATGTGCACCAGGCCTCGGCCCAAGGGGGCGGCTGCGATTGTCTGGGCCTGGTGCGCGGGATCTGGCGGGCGATCAACGGGGCGGAGCCCGAGGCGGCACCCGCCTACACGCCAGACTGGAGCGAGGCGTCGCAGGACGAACGGCTTTGGCGTGCTGCGCTGCGGCATCTGTCGGTGAAGCCGCTGGAGGACGCGGCGCCGGGCGATGTCCTGCTGTTCCGCATGCGGAGCGGCAGCGTGGCCAAGCATCTGGGCATAGCCGCCGCGGTAGGGGCGGCGCCGAGTTTCGTGCATGCCTATTCGGGGCATGGCGTGCTGGAAAGCCCGCTGTCGGCGCCGTGGCGCCGCCGGATCGTGGCGCGGTTTGAACTTCCGGAAAGGGGCTAGGAATGGCGACGATCGTTTTGTCTGCCGTCGGAATGGCGGCGGGTGCCGCCTGGGGCGGCGGCGTTCTTGGCCTCAGTTCCGCCGTGATCGGCAGGGCGGTCGGTGCGACGCTGGGGCGGGTGATCGACCAGAAGATCATGGGGTCGGGATCGGAGGTGGTCGAGACCGGGAAGGTGGACCGGTTCCGTCTGACGGGCGCCAGCGAAGGCGCGCCGGTTTCGCAGATTTACGGCCGGGTGCGGCTGTCGGGTCAGGTGATCTGGGCGACGCGGTTCGTCGAGCACGTGACGACGTCCGGTTCCGGCAAGGGCGCCCCGCCGAAGCCGAAGACGCGGGAGTATTCCTATTCGGTGAGCGCGGCCGTCGCATTGTGCCGGGGCGAGATTTCCGGGGTCGTGCGCGTCTGGGCCGACGGGCAGGAGATCGCGACCGACGGGGTGCAGTTGCGGATCTATTCCGGCGCTGCCGACCAGATGCCCGATCCGAAGATCGAGGCGGTCGAGGGAGCGGGTCAGGCGCCGGCCTATCGCGGCGTGGCCTATATGGTGTTGGAGGATCTCGATCTCGGGCCCTTCGGCAACCGGATGCCGCAGTTCAGTTTCGAGGTGATGCGGCCCGCGCCCGCGGATCTGCCGGACCTGGCGGCTGATCCGGCATTGGCGGTGCGGGCCGTGGCGATGATCCCGGGATCGGGGGAATATGCCCTTGCGACCTCGCCGGTGCATTTCCAGATCGGACTGGGCGAGAACCGCTCGGCCAATGTGAACTCGCCGAGTGGCAAGACGGACTTTCTGACATCGCTGGATGCACTGCAGGCCGAACTGCCGAATTGCGCCTCGGCCTCGCTGGTGGTGTCCTGGTTCGGCGACGATCTGCGGTGCGGCGCCTGTTCCCTGCGGCCGAAGGTGGAGCAGAAGCTGCAGGACGGCAGCATGCCGTGGGCGGTTTCGGGCCTGGACCGGGCGGCGGCGGTGGAGATCGCGCAGCAGGACGGGCGGCCGGTCTATGGCGGCACGCCGGCGGACCGGTCGGTGAACGAGGCGATTGCCGCGCTTCGGGATGCCGGGCAATCGGTCACCTTCTACCCGTTCATTCTGATGGATCAGCTGGACGGGAACGCACTGACCGATCCGTGGACGGGCGCGGACGATCAGCCGGTTCTGCCCTGGCGCGGGCGGATTACCCTGTCGATCGCACCGGGCATGGCGGGCAGTCCGGACGGGACGGCGGTCGCCGATGCCGAAGTCGCGGCGTTTTTCGGGACGGCTGCGGTGAGCGATTTCACTCAGACGGCGGCAGGTGTGGATTACCACGGCCCGGCCGAATGGTCGTTTCGGCGGTTCATCCTGCACAATGCGCATCTTTGCGCCGCGGCGGGCGGGGTGGATGCGTTCTGCATCGGGTCGGAAATGCGCGGGCTGACGCAGATACGGGGCGCGGCCGGGTTTCCTGCCGTCGCGGCGCTGAGGGCGCTTGCGGCGGATGTGCGGGCGATCCTGGGACCGGGCTGCAGGATCGGCTATGCGGCGGATTGGTCGGAATATTTCGGCTATCAGTCGCCGGACGGGAACCTTTATTTCCACCTCGATCCGCTTTGGGCGGACGTCAATATCGACTTCGTCGGGATCGACAACTACATGCCGCTGAGCGATTGGCGGGATAGAGACGACCATGCCGATGCCGGGTGGGGTTCGATCTACAACCTGGACTACCTGCGCGCGAATATCGCGGGCGGCGAGGGATTCGACTGGTACTACAGGCACGGCGCGGCGGCGGCCGTGCAGGATCGGACGCCGATCTCTGACGGGGCCCATGACGAGCCCTGGGTCTATCGCTACAAGGATCTGAAGTCCTGGTGGTCGAAGCCGCATCATGAGCGCGTCGGCGGCGTGCGGCAGGAGACGGCAACGGATTGGGTCCCGCGGTCAAAACCGATCTGGTTCACCGAGTTGGGCTGTGCCGCCGTCGATAAGGCAACCAATCAGCCCAACAAGTTCGTCGATCCGAAGTCGTCGGAATCGAGCCTGCCGAAATTCTCGAACGGGCGGCGGGACGACATCATTCAGATGCAGTACCTGCGCGCGATGTTTTCGTTTTTCGACGAGGCGCAGAACAACCCGGTATCAGAGGCTTATGGCGCCCGGATGGTGGATATGTCGAAGGCGCATGTCTGGGCCTGGGACACCAGGCCGTATCCGTTTTTTCCAAATAATTCAGAACTTTGGAGCGACGGCGGGAATTACCATCGCGGGCACTGGCTGAACGGGCGCGGATCGGCGCGGTCCCTGGCGGGAGTGGTGGCGGAGATATGCGAGGCGTCCGGTGTTTCGAGCTATGATGTATCCGAGCTTTATGGCGTTGTCCGCGGGTACAGCTCGGGCGACGTCGACACGGCGCGCGCGGGATTACAGCCGCTGATGCTCGCCTACGGCTTTGACGCGATGGAGCGCAACGGGACGCTGGTGTTCCGCAACCGCGACGGCCGTGCCGGGGCCGAGATCGATACCGCGCGTTTGGCGGTGTCGCCGGAGGCGGAAACCGATCTTTTGTCGGTGCGGGCGCCGGTGGCCGAGGTGGCCGGACGACTGCGGTTGACCTTTGTCGAGGCGGATGCGGATTTCGCGACGCGCGCGGAAGAGGCGGTGTTTCCCGACGAAGCGACGCGGTCGGTGGCCGCCTCGGAACTGCCGCTGGTCCTGACCCGGTCGGAGGCGCGCGGGATCGTCGAACGCTGGTTGGCCGAAGCGCGGGTGGCGCGGGATTCGGCGAAGTTATCGTTGCCACTCTCGCAGTTGGGGGTGAACGCCGGCGATGTGGTGCGGCTGCCGACCGAAGAGGGCGCGGCCGATTTCCGCATCGACCGGGTGGACCAGGCCGAGTTCAGGATGCTCGAGGCGGTGCGGGTGGAGTCGGACATCTACCGGCCGAGCGACGCGGTCGAGGTCGCGGCGCGGCCGAAGCCGTTTGTGGCGCCGGTGCCGGTCCATCCGGTCTTTCTCGATCTGCCGCTGCTGCGGGGGGACGAGGTGTCGCATGCGCCGCATCTGGCGGTTTCGTCGCGGCCATGGCCCGGCTCGGCGGCGCTTTACAGCGCCTCCAGCGATAACGGCTATGAGCTGAACCGGCTGGTTACGGCCGCAGCGACGGTCGGAAAGACCGAATCGCCGCTGTATCTTGCGCAGCCCGGAATGATCGACCGTGGCGGTCCGCTGCGGGTAAAGCTGGTGTCCGGCGTGCTGGCCTCGGCCGGGCTGCACGAGGTGCTGAACGGTGCCAATGTCGCGGCGATCGGCGACGGGTCATCCGGCAATTGGGAAGTGTTCCAGTTCCAGGGGGCGGACCTGATATCCGGGCGGACCTATCAGTTGACCGGACGTTTGCGCGGCCAGGCGGGCACCGACGGCGTGATGCCGGATGTCTGGCCGCAAGGCAGCATATTCGTGCTGCTGAATGGCGCGGTTCAGCAGATCGATCTGGCACTGGCGTCTCGCGGATTGGCGCGGCACTACCGGATCGGACCGGCGCAGCGGAGCTATGACGACCCATCCTACGTCCACAGGGTCGAGGCCTTTGATGGCGTTGGCCTTCGGCCCTATGCCCCGGCGCATCTGCATTGGGACCGCGAATCGAACGGAACGCTGAACCTTAGCTGGATTCGCCGGACACGGATCGACGGGGATAGCTGGCAGTCCGCCGAGGTGCCCCTGGGCGAGGAGAGCGAAGCCTACGTTGTGCGGGTGCTGCAATCGGGCGGTCTGGTCCGGGAACTGACCGTCCCGGCGCCGAACTGGACCTACGACGCGGTGGCGCAGAATGCTGATGGGTTGACCGGAAGCTTTGACGTCGAGGTTGCGCAAATGTCGGACCGGTACGGCCCCGGTCCCTTCAGGAGGATTACGATCGATGAGTGAGACAGCCAAATTCGCGCTGCCGCTGCTGCAGCCGGCACAGGCGCAAAAGCATGTAACCGTCAACGAGGCGTTGGCGCGGCTTGACGGTATGACGCAACTGACCTTGCTGTCGGCGACCGAGGGCACGCCGCCCGCGGGTGCGGCGGACGGCGACAGCTATGCCGTGCCGCCGGGCGCGGTGAACGAGTGGGACGGGCATTCCGGCGAAGTCGCCGTGTTTTCGAACGGCGGATGGGTCTTTATCGCGCCCTCCATCGGCTGGCGGGCGTGGATCGCCGACCAGGAGCAGCGGGCGCTTTATGATGGCGTGTCATGGGTGCCCGGCGGGTTGGCCGTGTCTTTGAACCGGGCGGTGTCAAGCTTTCGGGTGGCCGAGTTCGATCACGCTCTCGGCGCCGGGGCGACATCGCAGACATCCGTGCAGATCCCGCAATACGCGATGGTCTTTGCGGTGACCGGACGGATCAAGACGGCATTGACGGGAACATTGACTAGCTGGGACTTCGGTGTGAGCGGATCGAGCAATCGTTATGGTTCGGGCCTCGGCCTGACCCAAGGGTCGTGGATTTCCGGGATCGGCGGGCAACCGCTGACCTATTGGTCCGATACGCCATTGGTCCTGACGGCGAACGGCGGCGATTTTGCGGCGGGCGAGGTGCGTCTGGCGATTCACTACTATGCGGCGACGCCCCCGGCGATCTGACCCATGTAATATGGGTTTCCCGGCGATGCCGGGGCAGCGTCGCGCGGGTGCGATCAACGCGATGCCGCGCAGCCTACGCAAGTGGGAAGCGTCGGATCGAGTTCCAGCCGCTTGTGCGGAATTTCTTCACCGCATTCCGTGCAGTAGCCGAAGTCGCCCTCGTCCAGTCTGGCCAAAGCGGCGTCGATCCGATGCCGCGCCTGGCCGCGTCTGGCCTGGGTCGCCTTGGCCATGGCTTGGCGCTGCAGGGCGTCCATCCGGTTCAGGCGTCCGACGGATTGCTGGTCGAGCACCACGGTTTGCCGCCCTTCGCGACCCAGATCGTCATCGGCGTCGAGCGCCGCGCGCTCGGCCAGAAGCCGTGCGCGGAAGTGTTCTTGTCGGTCACGGTCCATCGGAATTCCTGCGGATTTGCCCATTGCTCTTTGAGCCTGATGCCTATCTGTAGTAGAACGGCAAGGCGTTGGAGGGAAGTTCGATGGCCGAAACTCGCGTGCAACTATCCAAGGTCGACCCGGTCTGGGACCGCATCCGGACCGAGGCGGAGGATGGCGTTCGCCAGGAACCGCTGCTTGGCGGCATGCTGCATCAGACGATCCTGCACCATCCAACCCTGGAGCAGGCCCTGGCGTACCGGCTGGCGCAGAAACTTGCGTCGGGCGAGATGTCAGAGCAGATTTTACGAGAGATCGCGGACGAGGCCTTTGCCAGCGGTCCCGAGCTTGGGAGTGCTGCACGGGCGGATATCGTGGCCGTGTACGAACGCGATCCGGCCTGCCACCGGTTCCTGCAGCCGATCCTGTACTTCAAGGGATTCCAGGCGATGCAGGCGTATCGCGTCGGGCACTGGCTGTGGCAGCAGCGGCGCCATGATATGGCCTATCTCTTGCAGATGCGGGTGAGCGAAGTCTTTGGCATAGACATTCATCCGGCGGCGAAGGTCGGCAAGGGGATCATGATCGACCATGCCCATTCGATCGTGATCGGTGAAACGGCGACGGTGGGAGACAATGTTTCGATGCTGCATTCGGTGACGCTGGGCGGCACCGGCAAGGAAGAACAACAGCGGCATCCGACGATTGGCTGCGGTGTGCTGATCGGCGCGGGCGCCAAGGTTCTTGGCAATATCAGCGTCGGCGATTGTTCCCGCATCGCGGCGGGATCGGTGGTGCTGCAGGACGTCCCGCCGAAAAAGACGGTTGCCGGGGTGCCGGCGCGCATCGTCGGCGAAGCGGGCTGTTCACAGCCGTCGGTGACGATGGATCAGTTGCTGGGGTACGGCTAGCCCCGAGGCCGTCGTACGATCAGTCGTTGAGAAGCGTGAGGCTGGCGGAGTAGTCCAACGTCTTCTTGAAGGTCCCGCTGAAACGGACCTTGCCTGCAAGTCTGCCTGTGCCGGGGGTCAGGGAAAGTGTTCCGTCCACGTCGTATTCGATATCCTTGATCGTGAAATTGATCGTGTCGCCGATTACGCTCAACTTGTCGTCGCGCCCCTGGAGCGGATAATTCGGGAACTCCTCTAGAATCTCGATCGATCTTCTCTGATGGTCCACCCGGTGCATCGTAAAGCCCCACGCGAGCGGCTCTTTGTCCTGGTCCTGGGGGGCGGTGAGCAGGAAACTCAATGCACCGCTCGACGACACCATTCGCCACAGCGCCAGGGACCGAACGCCAGGGTCCCGGCTGATCAGGGCATATGGCAAGGAGAGCGCAATCAGATCCTCGTCGCCGGACGTTATAATCGTCTTGAGCAAGGACTTTTGCAGGTCGCCATCGCCCGTCGAGAATATCTCACGCACTTCGGAGAAACTGTCCTGCCCCGACCTTGCCGCACCGATCAGCTCGGCAAGGTCGGCCGCGGGGCTGACGGACGCAAGGCCCAGAGCGAGGCCGAAGACGAGAAAGAACCGGGATGCACGCATTGCGACCTCCAGACTTGCACTGGGCGATGCTTAGCAGATTCACGCCACCGTGTGGACAATCATTGCGCGAATTCCCGGTGCCGGCACCGGCTCGACCTGCCTCACGCCAGCATCGCGACCGGGTTTTCGAGGTTGTCCTTGATCGCGGCCAGGAATTCCGCCCCGAGCGCGCCGTCGATGACCCGGTGATCGACGCTTAGCGTCACCGACATCACCGTTGCCACGGCAAGCTCGCCATCCTCCCCGACGACCGGTTTCTTCGCCCCCGCGCCAACGGCGAGGATCGAGCCATGGGGCGGGTTGATCACGGCGTCGAAATTGTCGATGCCGAACATGCCGAGGTTCGAGATCGCAAAGCTGCCGCCGACATATTCGTGCGGCGCCAGTTTGCGCTCGCGAGCGCGGGTGGCCAGGTCCTTCATTTCCGCAGACAGCGCCGACAGGGTCTTTTGGTGTGCGTCCTTCAGCACCGGCGTGAAGAGGCCGCCGTCGATGGCGACGGCCACGGCGACATCGGACGGCTTGAGGTTCAGGATGCGGTCGCCCGCCCAGACGGCGTTGGCGGCTGGGACCTGCTGCAGGGCATTGGCGCAGGCCTTGATGATGAAGTCGTTGACGCTGAGCTTGATCTCGCGGGCCTCGAGCTGCTTGTTGAGCTGGCTGCGGAATTTCAGCAGTGCGTCGAGTTGGATGTCGCGGCGCAGGTAAAAATGCGGGATCGTCTGCTTGGCCTCGCTGAGGCGGGCGGCGACGGTTTTGCGCATGCCGTCGAGCGCCATTTCCTCGTAGTCGCGATCCTCGAACATCCGCTTGACCATGTCGGCGGACATGCCCTGCGCGGCGGCAGGTTGCGCTGCCGGGGCTCCGGACGGCGGCGGGGCGGAGGGCGCCGTGGCGGCGGGCATCGCTTCGGCCTTTTCCACATCGGCCTTGACGATCCGGCCCCGTGGGCCGCTGCCCTTGATTTGGGAAAGATCCAGGCCCTTGTCCTTGGCGATCCGGCGGGCGAGCGGCGAGACGAAAATACGGGCTCCGTCCGCCGCCAGCGGTGCGGCAGGGGCGGGGGCAGGGGCGCTCCCGGGCGCCGCTGCCGGTGCCGCCTCGGCCGCGGGTTTCGCCGCTTCGGGCGCGGCGGCCGCGGCAGAGCCGATATCGGCGGCACTTTCGCCGTCACCCAGAAGCACGGCGATGGCCGTGTTGACCTTTATGCCCTCAGAGCCCTCGGCAACCAGGAGTTTGCCGATCACCCCTTCGTCGACCGCCTCGAATTCCATCGTCGCCTTGTCGGTCTCGATCTCGGCCAGAAGGTCGCCCGAGCTGACCTCGTCGCCTTCCTTCACCAGCCATTTGGCCAGCGTGCCTTCTTCCATCGTGGGCGACAGCGCGGGCATCAGGATTTCGGTGGGCATGTCAGCGGTCCTCGATCAGGGTAATTTGGTCAAACGGCGGTTTCGGACGGCGCCCGCCGCGGGCAAGCTGCGCGATAGCGGCTTCGATCCTGTCCTTGTGTTCGGCCATCCAGACATAGGCGGTCTGGTGCGACGGCCGCGCGCCGATCAGACGAAGATCGGCGGCCAGACGTTCCGGCACCAGCGCCGTGACGCTGCGGCCATCGACGTCATGCACGACGCGGTAGCATTCGGTGGCGGGATCGCGGCCCTTCACTTCCATCGGTCGGCTACCGGTACGTCACGGCCTTGACCGCGTCGATCACCTCGGCGGTGGTCACGAGCGCCAGCTTTTCCAGGTTGGCGGCATAGGGCATCGGCACGTCCTTGCCGGCGCAGTTGATGACCGGCGCGTCGAGATAGTCGAACGCCTCCTGCATCAGCACCGCCGAGATGTGGTTGCCGATCGAGCAGACGGGAAAGCCCTCTTCGACGGTCACGCAGCGGTTGGTCTTCATCACCGACCGGATCACGGTGGCGGTGTCCATCGGCCGCAGCGTGCGCAGGTCGACGACCTCGGCCGCGATGCCTTCCTTCGCCAGCTCGTCGGCCGCCTCGAGCGCATAGGTCATGCCGATGCCGAAGCTGACGATGGTCACGTCGCCGCCTTCGCGCCAGATCTTCGCCTTGCCGAACGGGACGGTATAGTCGTCAAGCTGCGGCACGTCGAAGCTGCGGCCGTAGAGGATCTCATTTTCCAGAAAGATCACCGGGTTGGGATCGCGGATCGCGGTTTTCAGCAAACCCTTGGCGTCGGCGGCCGAGTAGGGCATCGCCACCTTGAGCCCAGGGATCGAGCTGAAGAAGGCGGCGTAGTCCTGGCTGTGCTGGGCGGCGACGCGGGCGGCCGCGCCGTTCGGGCCGCGGAACACCATCGGTGCCCCCATCTGGCCGCCCGACATGTACAGCGTCTTGGCGGCCGAGTTGACGATCTGGTCCATCGCCTGCATGGCGAAGTTGAAGGTCATGAATTCGACGATGGGCTTGAGCCCGCCAAAGGCCGCGCCGACGCCCAGACCCGTGAACCCGTGTTCGGTGATCGGCGTGTCGATGACGCGCTTGGCGCCGAACTCGTCGAGCAAACCTTGGGTGACCTTGTAGGCGCCCTGGTATTCCGCAACCTCTTCGCCCATCACGAAGACGGTCGGATCGGCGCGCATCTCTTCGGCCATGGCTTCGTTCAGAGCTTCGCGGACGGTGGTCGGCTTCATCTCGGTTCCGGCGGGGATGTCGGGTTCGTCGGGGACGACCGGGGTGATCGGCTGGGCGGGGGCCAGCGCGGCCTCGGCGGCGGGCGCGTCGAAATCGTCATCGCCCCCGGCGGCAGGCGCGGGTTGCGGCGCAGCGGCCGCCGCGCTTGCATCTTCGCCCTCGGCCAGAAGCAGGGCGATGGGCGCGTTCACCTTGACCCCCTCGGTGCCCTCGGCCACCAGGAGCTTGCCGATCACGCCCTCGTCGACGGCCTCGAATTCCATCGTCGCCTTGTCGGTCTCGATCTCGGCGATGACGTCGCCCGACGACACCTCGTCGCCCTCGTTCACCAGCCATTTCGCCAGCGTGCCCTCCTCCATCGTCGGAGACAGCGCGGGCATCAGAATTTCGGTTGCCATCCTCAGTTCCCTTCGTCGGCAGGGGTGATCATCCCCACAACATTTCCCTGACCATCCTCGACATAGGCGCATCGCCCGATACCGGGATAATCCGCAGGCGGCAGCGCCTCGGCCCCGCCATTGGCCAGCGCCCAGCGATAGCGGTCGTCGCAATCGGCAACCTCGAAGGTCATCGTGCCGCCGCGGATCGGGCTGCCGGGTGCCGCCGCCTCGCCCATGCGCTGCATCAGGCCGCCGCTCAGACCCTTTTCAATGCCGATCTCGTCGCCTTCGATCAGGTGATAGTTCATCTCTTCGCCGCCGGGCATGGGGGTGAAATCCCAGCCGAACAGCCCGCCGTAAAACGCCTTCGCCGCCTCGACGTCGGCCGCGTGTATCTCGAAATGCGGCATCAGACGGCCTCGGCGTAGATGTCGGTCCAAAGCTCTTCGATCGCGGGCTCGGGGCTTTGCCTTGCGAACTCGGCGGCGTCGTTGACGATCTCCTTGACCTCTTTGTCGATGCCCTTGAGCTCGTCCTCGGTGGCGTGCTTGCCGGTCAGCAGCATCTGCCGCACGTTCTCGATCGGGTCGCGCTCCTCGCGCACCTTCTGCACCTCTTCGCGGGTGCGGTATTTCGCCGGGTCCGACATCGAGTGGCCGCGATAGCGGTAGGTCTTGATCTCGAGAATGTAGGGGCCTTCGCCCGCGCGGCAGTGTGCGACCGCTTTCTCGCCGGCCGCCTTCACCGCCAGCACATCCATGCCGTCGACCTCTTCGCCGGGGATGCCGTAGGCCGCGCCGCGCTCCCACAGGTTGGGGCTTTTCGAGGCGCGCTTGGTCGAGGTGCCCATGGCGTATTGGTTGTTCTCGATCACGAAGATCACCGGCAGGCCCCAGAGCTCGGCCATGTTGTAGGTCTCGGCGACCTGTCCCTGGTTGGCGGCGCCGTCGCCAAAATAGGTGAAGGTGACGCGGCCGTTCTCGAGATACTTGTCGGCGAAGGCCAGCCCCGCGCCGATCGGCACCTGCGCCGCGACGATGCCGTGGCCGCCGTAGAAATGGCGTTCCTTCGAAAACAGATGCATCGAGCCGCCCTTGCCCTTGGAACTGCCGCCCGAGCGGCCGGTGAGCTCGGCCATCACGCCCTTGGGATCCACGCCGCAGGCCAGCATGTGGCCGTGTTCGCGGTAGCTCGTCACCCGCTTGTCGCCTTCCTCGGTCGCGGCCTCCAGCCCGACGACGACCGCTTCCTGACCGATGTAGAGGTGGCAGAAGCCGCCGATCAGGCCCATGCCGTAAAGTTGTCCGGCCTTCTCCTCGAACCGGCGAATCAGCAGCATTTCACGGTAGTAGTGCAGCAGCTCGTCTGCCGAGACGTTCGGTTTCTTGGTGGTCTTTCTGGCGGCCATAAGGGCGGTCTCCTCCACGGTCCCGAAAATAGTTTAGCGTTAAACTATCCCTTACAGCAGGCGATTTCCAATTGCGACAGAAACTTTCGCAAGCCGCTATGCGTCTGACGAATACCTTTCCGGATCCGGGGCCGTGCCCGCACCGGGCGGATCAGCCGCCCGGGCCGGAGCGCGTCTGATAGTGTTTCAGGACGAACAGGCGGATGGCCGAAGCCAGGCCCAGGTCCATGCCCCGGTCTTCATCGATCTCGGCGGCCAGCGCGTTCAGCGCCATCCCGCGCCCGGCGGCGATGTCGCGGAACGCCTGCCAGAATTCCGCCTCCAGCGACACGGATGTGCGGTGCCCCTTCAGGGTCAGGGAATGCTTGACCGGCCGGCCGCTCATTCGCGGTCGCGGCGATGCCCGTCGAGCGCATCGCGCCGTTTTTCGGCCCGCGCTTCGCCAAGCTCGCGCTCGGCCTTGGTCCGGCCGAACTTCACCGCGTTCTCGTCGGCCTTTTTGCGAGCAGCCGCCTTGGCGCGCGCCTTCCGCACCTTGTTGAGATTGACGGGTGCGGTCACGCCTTGGGGCCGATCATGTTCTCGGGCCGGACCACCGCGTCGAAGGTCGCCTCGTCCACGAAGCCCAGGTTGACCGCCTCTTCGCGCAGGGTGGTGCCGTTCTTGTGCGCCGTCTTCGCCACCGTCGTGGCGTTGTCATAGCCGATCTGCGGGGCCAGCGCGGTCACCAGCATCAGCGATTCGCGCATCAGCTTGCCGATCCGGTCTTCGTTGGCCTCGATGCCCGCGACGCAGTTGTCGGTAAAGGCAACCGCCGCGTCGCCAAGAAGCTGCATCGACTGCAGCACGTTATAGGCCATCATCGGCTTGTAGACGTTCAGCTCGAAATGGCCCTGGCTGCCGGCAAATCCGACCGCGGCGTCGTTGCCCATCACATGGGCGCAGACCTGGGTCATCGCCTCGCACTGGGTGGGGTTGACCTTGCCGGGCATGATCGACGAGCCGGGCTCGTTCTCGGGCAGCATCAACTCTCCCAGCCCGCAGCGCGGGCCCGAGCCGAGCAGGCGGATGTCGTTGGCGATCTTGAAGAGGCTCGCCGCGGCGGTCTTCAGCGCGCCCGACATTTCGACCATCGCGTCATGGGCGGCCAGCGCCTCGAACTTGTTGGGTGCCGTGACGAAGGGCAGGCCGGTGATCCGCGCCATGTTGGCGGCCACGGTTTCGCCCCAGCCTGCGGGCGAGTTCAGCCCGGTGCCGACGGCGGTGCCGCCCTGGGCCAGTTCGTAGATGTCGCCAAGCGCCACCGTCACCCGTTCGATCGCCTTGCGGACCTGATGCGCATAGCCCGAGAACTCCTGGGCCAGGGTCAGGGGCGTGGCGTCCATCGTATGGGTGCGGCCGATCTTGATGATGCCGTCGAACGCACCGGCCTTCGCCTCCAGCGCCTCGGCGAGTTTGGTCAGGCCGGGCAGGGTGACGTCGCGCGCCGTCATCGCGGTCGCGATATGCATCGCGGTCGGGAAGGTGTCGTTCGATGACTGCCCCATATTGCAGTGGTCGTTGGGATGCACCGGGTCCTTCGAGCCGATCACCCCGCCCAGGATCTCGATCGCGCGGTTGGCGATCACCTCGTTGGCGTTCATGTTCGACTGCGTGCCGGATCCGGTCTGCCAGACCACCAGCGGAAAGTTGTCGTCAAGCTTGCCCGCCACGACCTCGGACGCCGCCTGAATGATGGCGTCGGCCAGATCGGCCGGCAGGGCGCCGCGGTCCTTGTTGGCCTCGGCGCAGGCCTGCTTGATGACGCCGAGCGCCCGGACGATCGCGACCGGCTGTTTCTCCCACCCGATGGGGAAGTTCATCACCGACCGCTGGGTCTGGGCGCCCCAGTACTTGTCGGCGGGAACCTCGAGCGGGCCGAAGCTGTCGGTTTCGGTGCGGGTCGCGGCCATGAAACATCCCCCTGCTATGCGCGTAGGCACCGTTTAGCGGCGGGGCGTGGCCAAGTAAATCGTCCCACGGCGTCGCATCCGTCCCGGGCCAAGGGATCGGGCGCGGGGGGCTATTTGCGAAAGCTGTCGAGGCTGACGATCTCGGCGTCCTTGTGACCCTCGTCCGCATCTGCGGGGCCGTCCTCGGCCTCGTCCGCGTCGTCGTCGTTCTCTTCCTGGGTCTCGAACCGCAGGCCGAACTCGACCGAGGGGTCGACGAAGGTCTTGATCGCGTCATAGGGAATGAACAGCGGTTCCGGTTTGTCGCCGAAACTCAAGGTGACCGAGAACCCGTCTTCACCGACCTCGAGACGCTCGAACTCGTGCTGCATGACGACGGTCATTTCGTCGGGATACCGGTCGCTCAGCCAGTCCGCGATTTCAACGTCCGGGTGCATCGTGTCGAAGGTGATGAAGAAATGGTGCTGCCCGGGCAGGCCATGTTCCTGCACGTCGCGCAATACGGACTGGATCAGCCCGCGCAGGGCGTGGTGCATCAGGTTGCCGTAGTCGATCGTGCGCGACATCTGCCCGTCCTTCTGGCGCGTCCCGAGTCACCATAAGGGATTCGATTTGGAAGGGAAGGGGAGGCGGTGCCGAAGGCGCGATCAGGCGGCGAATGACATCCCGGCACCCGCCAGGGCCGCCAGCGCCAGCACGCGTATCAGCCCCCATCTGAGCCGCAGCAGCAACGCCCCGGCGGCCACGGCCAGGACCACTGCGCGCAGATCGAGCGTGCCGAACTCGGGGCGCAGAAAATGCAGCGGCCCGGCACGGAGGCTGCCGACCTCGGCAAAGAATACGTGGGTCGCGAACCACAGCGACAGGTTCAGGATCACCCCGACAACCGCGGCGGTGATGCCCGACAGGGCGCCGGTCAGCCGGGGCCGGGTCGAGATCCACTCGATGTAGGGCGCGCCGGCGAAGATCCACAGGAAACAGGGCACGAAGGTGACCCACAGCGTCATCGCCGCCGCCGCGACCGCCAGTCCGGGTCCGCCGGCCGAGGCGCCCGCCAGGTAGCCGACGAATTCGGTGACCAGGATCAGCGGCCCCGGCGTGGTCTCGGCCAGCCCCAGCCCGTCCATCATCTGCGCGGTCGTCAGCCAGCCCTGATCCTGGACCACTTCCTGCGTCATGTAGGCCAGCACCGCATAGGCCCCGCCGAAGGTCACGATGGCGAGCTTGGAAAAGAACAGCCCCACATCGGTCAGCAGCTGCTGGCCCGAGACCCAGGCCGCCGCGACCGGCGCCCACCAGAGCGCGCCCCAGAGCGCAATGGTCCTGACGGTGCCCGCCCGCCCGAGCGGCGGTGCGGGATCGGCCGAGGCCGCGCCGGTCAGCGCGCCGTAGGCGGCCGCGCAGACGATGATCAGCGGGAACGGCGCGGCGAGAAAGAAGATCGCGACAAAGGACAGCGCGGCAATGACCCAGCGGTCGGTGCCGTGCAGCGCCTTTTTCGACACTTTCAGCAGCGCCTCCAGCACGATCACCACGACCGTGGCCTTGATCCCCAGAAACAGGGCCTCGACCAGTGGCACCGATCCGAACGCGGCATAGGCCCAGGCCAGCCCCAGCATGACCAGAGCGCCCGGCATGACGAAGAACAGCCCGGCGATCAGGCCGCCGGTGACGCCGTAAAGCCGCCAGCCGCAATAGGTGGAAAGCTGCATCGCCTCGGGGCCCGGCAACAGCATGCAGAAACTCAGCGCATTCAGGAACTGCCTTTCGGTCAGCCAGGGCCGCTCTTCCACCAGTTCCCGGTGCATGACGGCGATCTGCGCCGCGGGGCCGCCGAAGCTGAGCAGCCCGATCCGCAGAAAGACCCGCAGCAGTTCGTCGAACGGAACCGTCATGGGCACCGGTCCGCGGGGCGCTCGTGCCCCTCGTCGACCCTGTCGCACGCCCAGCTGAAAAGCGCGTCGCAGAGTTCCAGACCCGCACGGAGCAGGCGCTGATCGTCCTCGTGTTGCCGCGAGAGCCCGGCCCAGACCGCAAGAAGGCCCGCCGCCTGCGGCGACAGATCGTGGCGGTCCGTGCCGGCGGCGCGCACCACCCGGGCCAGGTTGTCCAGCGCCGGGGAATGAAGCTGGAACTCGTCCAGCATCGTGTCGAAGCTGCAGTGGTCGCCCCGATGGCTCCGGACTGCGCCGTCCTCATCGACGGCTGTCGCGCCGAACCGCCCGGCCACGGCCGTCACCTCGGACGGGGCCACGAACAAAAACCGTGCTGCCGGATCGACGAAGCGGCGTATCAGCCAGAGGCAGGCGATACCGTCGATCCCGGGCCGGTGCCGCGTCACCCAAAGGGTCGGCTCGCCGACGGTACCGGGGATCTTCCCGGCCGGCACCCGCATCGTCCCGGGCGTGTCGCGCCAGCCGTACATGCCACCCCGCAGGTAGTCCGCGGCCAGGCCCTCGCCGCGCAGCCATGCGGCGGCGCCCTGCGACAGCTTGCGGCCTTTCTGGCAAACCACAATGCAGGGCTTCCCGCCAAGCCGCTCGACCAGCCCCGGCAGGTCGGTATGCGGATGGCGCATCGAGCCCGGGATCAGATTGGGATCGTCACGGAAATCGGCATCCACACAGACATCGACAATCGCCGGGCAGTCGGGCGTGCCGATCAGACGGTTCAATTGCAGGGCGGTGATTTCATTGGGCAACGGCATGGCGCATCCTTCCTGATCCCAGGTTCCGGATGCGAATCTTGGGCTGCCGCCTCGCGGGGTGTTCGCATCGACCCCATGGGCCAGTAAATGACGCGGCACGGCGGAATTGTCAAAGGAGGAAGATGCAGGCTTCTGTTGCCAGGTGCCTGCGGACCCCGCCTGACGCGGCTAGGCGTCAGGGCTTAGATTTCGGTGTTTCGCACTGCTTACGCAGCGAGAGCGACCGGAGCACGGTTGTCGTTGGCAACTGTACTTGTCGGACCGATAACGGTGGTACCTCACCGGGACAAAGCCAACCCCTTTAGACGTTCGTCGATCCTGTTTCGGCCCCGCTGTCCGCCAACGACGGTTGCTTGGTGGAGCCGCCGGGTACCGCCCCCGGGTCCGATCCGCTTATTACGAGCGCGTTTATGTCCATAGTTCCCAAGGGAACACAGCCAATATAGGGACCGGGCGCGGGTTTTTGAAGCGCGAAGTGTCGGACCGCCGTTTTGCCGTCTGCCGTTCGGACCGTGCGGCGCGTGCCTGCGGGAACGCCAGTCCAAGTCGCGGAAGAAAGTTCTGGGATGCACAAACAGCTTCCGGTTGCGCGCATCCTGTTTGCCATTGCCCTTTGCGGGACCGGGCGCGGATCCTTCCGCGCGGTCCGGTCGGCCGGCAACACCGCGTGGGCGTGGATATGACAGACCGGTGCCGGCGCGTCGGCACCGCGGGTCTTGCCTTGACAGCTGGATGATTGCGGGAAAAAGCTGAGCCCGCCGGTCCGGGTTCCGGGCCGCCGGGGGAGGAGGACAAGGCGTTGACAAAACTCATTTCGATGGCCGTCGCGGCGGCGGTTGGCCTGTCGGCCGCGGCATCGGCACAAACCGGCAAAAGCGGAAAGGCCCCGGTGCGCGGAGCGCCGACAATCAACCTGTCCGGCCTGTCCGAATGCCCGGCGCAGGGTCAGGCTGTCTCGGTGGAAACCTTGTGTCTCTGCTCCGGCGGGGCCAATGGAAGCGTGTGGGGCAGCGGGCCCTACACCGGCGACAGCAACCTTTGCACGGCGGCACTGCACGCCGGCGCGGTCGGGCCGTCGGGCGGCGCCGTGCGGGTCATTCCGGGGCAGGGACAGTCAAGCTATGCCGGAAGCACGGCGAACAGCGTGACCAGCCGCTCGTGGGGCAGCTACGGCACCAGCTTTGATGTCCTTGCGGCCACCGGCGGGGCCGCCGTCGCCGCGACCGATGCCGGACTGCCCGCCTGCACCAAGATGCCGGATGGAGTTGACCTGCTTGCATGCGCTTGCCCGGCCAATCCGACGCTCGGCTCTGTCTGGGGCAACGGCCCCTACACCCATGACAGCGACATCTGCACGGCGGCGATCCACAACGGCTATATCGGCCGGGACGAGGGGGGCGAGGTTTATGTCCTGCGCGTCCCCGGTCTGCCAAGCTACGCCAGCGGAGAGAATGCCGGGATCGTGACCTCTGACTGGGGCAGCTACGGCAGCAGCATCATTTTCGACTGGAATCGCTAAACCGCAAGGCGGTTTGAGGGGAGGCGTTGTGGCGTTTGCGGCCAGGCGCGGATGTCCGCAATCAATCCCCGGCGCGGATCGTCTTGCAGAGAGCGGCGTCCGCTCAGGGCCGGGCCCCGCCATTCGCGGTGCCTTCGGACGTCATCCCGCCTCGGCGGCGGCCCGTGCGGCGAAGATGTCGGCGGCCAGTTGCGCCGTATAGGCCGACAAATCCGCCAGCGCGTCATCCGCCGCCTTGCCGTCGCCCGCCTCGAGCGCATCCGCGATCCGGATGTGCAGCGCCACGATCGCCTCGCGCGAGCGGGCGGTGAAGGTGATCATGTTCATCAGCGGCTGCATCGCCTCGACCGCGCCCGCGAGTTGGTAGCTGAGCACCGGATTTCCGGCCGCGTCGACCAGCGCCCGGTGAAACGCGACGTCGCTGGCGCAAAACGCCTCGTCCGTTAGGCCCGGCTGCGACTGGCGGTGTATCTCGGCCCGCATGGTCGCCAGGTGGTCGGCCGTGCGCCGCCGGGCCGACATCGGCGCGCAGGCGCGTTCCAGCGCATAGCGCGCCTCGCAGGCGGTGTCGAAATCCACCGCGTTCATGCTCAAGAGCAGGGTCGAGGTGGTGATCTGCTGTTCGTAGGCCTCTTCGAAGCTCAGCCGGTTGACGAAGGCGCCGCCGGTGGCGCCGCGCTGGGTGCGGATCAGGTTCTGCGCGGCCAGCCGCTTCAGCGCCTCGCGCACCGTTGGCCGCGAGACGCCGAACTGGTCCGACAGCTCTGCCTCGGACGGCAGGCGCGCATCGGACAGAAGATCGCCCGCGACGATCGCCTCGCGAATCGCCTCGGCGATCTGCACGGAAAGTTCGCGGTCGCTGTTCAGGGCGCGTGTCTTCATGGATCCCAATTGTCAGACATTAATTGTTTGACATTTAGACCCGAGCCGCGAAAAAGACAAACCGAAAGACTCATCCGGTTTGCGCCATGGTCGCCACGCAATTGTCCAGCTTGCTACGATCCGCCCTTTGGCTGGGATTTTTCGGGCTGATCCTGTGGGCCTGGTGGGTGATGTACACGATGGCGATGTCGATGGACCTCGACCTGATCGGCCGCCCCGGTCCGATGGGCCAGGCGATGGCGGCGATGGACCCGCGCATGGACATGGCGATGCCGATGGCCGAGTTCGGGCCGCTTTTCGCGATGTGGGCGATCATGATGGCGGCGATGATGCTGCCGACGATGGTGCCGACGCTGACCACCTACGAACGGCTGATGGCTTCGGCCACCGGGACCCGCGCGGGCTGGCTGGGGGTTCTGTTGGGTTATGGCCTGGTCTGGGTGGCCTTCGCCGCGCTGATCGCGGGCGCGCAATTGGCGCTGCTGTTCGGCGGCGCCATCGACATGCTGGGAATCGCACGGTCGCCCTGGCTGGCCGCAGGCCTGCTGGTGGCGGTCGGCGCGTTCCAGTTCACCCGCGCCAAAGAGGTCTGCCACGGCGTCTGCCACAGCCCGATGAGCTATTTCCTGGGCCGCTGGCGCACCGGATTCACCGGGGGCGTGCGCATGGGCGTGGGGCTGGGGGCGTTTTGCGTCGGCTGCTGCTGGGGCTTCATGGCGCTGGGATTCGTCGGCGGGGTGATGAGCCTGTTGTGGATGGGCCTCGCGACGCTGTTCATGGTGTTCGAGAAACTGCCGCAGATCGGACACCGGCTGCGGAAACCGGCGGGCGTCGTGCTGATCGCCGCCGGCATCGTCGTGGCGGCGCAGGCTGCCGGAACAACGGGATAAAAGGGGGGAGGCATGGCCAAGAAACCAATGCGCGAGGCAGACCGGCTGGCGGTGCGGGAGCGTCTGGATCAGCGGATGATGTCGAACCCGCTGCGCCGCAGGCTGACGCCCACCGAGTGGGAGATCAAGGGCGAGCTGTTTATGAACTGCTCGTGCACCGTTTTCTGTCCTTGCGTGATCTCGCTGGGGGCGCATCCGCCGACCGAGGGGTATTGCAAGACCTGGTTCGCGATGCAGATCGACGAGGGCCATTTCGAGGGCGAATCGCTTGCCGGGCTGAACGTGGCCCTGCTGATCGACATCCCCGGCCGGATGGCCGAAGGCGACTGGAAGGTCGCGGTCTATGTCGATGAAAGTGCGACACAAAAGGCCTATAACGGGATCCTGAAGATCCTCTCGGGCGGGGCCGGCGGCAACACTGGCGTGTTCCATTTCCTGGTGTCCGAGATCATCGGGGCCGAACGCGAGAAGGTCGTGATCGAGAGGGATGGCCGGCGCCGCCGGATCATCGTCGGGCGCAAGATCCAGGGCGAGATCGAGATGATCGAGGGCAAGAACCCGGACGTCCCGGTATCGATCGAGAATAGCACCTATTGGATGGGGCCGGTGGTCTATCCCGCCCGCGGTCTGCGCTCGAAGGTGCGCGACTATGGCCGGGTCTGGGATTTCGAGGGCAAATCCGGAGAGATCGTGCCGATCCACTGGACCGGACCGGGACGTACATGATCTCGCCACGGTTCTGTCACGCCATGGCGCGGTACAATCGCTGGCAGAACAACAGTTTGCTGGCCGCCGCCGAGGGGTTGGATGACCATGCGCGCTGGCTGGACCGGGGGGCGTTTTTCGGCTCGATCCAGGGCACGCTGAATCATCTTTTATGGGGCGACCTGATCTGGATGTCGCGGTTCGACGGCTGGGAGAAACCGCCGGGCGGGATTTCGACCAGCATCCGGCTGCACGAGGGCTGGCCGGGCTATGCCGATGCCCGGCGCGGGGCGGACGACCGCATCGTCGCGTGGGCGCAGGGCTTGACCGAGGCCGATCTCGGCGGCGATTTGGTTTGGTTTTCCGGGGCTTTAAAGAGGGATGTTCATAAACCGAAATGGCTGTGCGTGCAGCATTTCTTCAACCACCAGACACACCATCGCGGGCAGGTCCACGCGATGCTGACGGCCGCCGGGGCGACACCGTCCGACACGGATCTGTTCATTATGCCAGAGGGGGCCTGATGACGCTGATATCGCCATCGCGCCGGTTGCGGCGCACGCCGTTCTCCGACGGGGTCGAGGCGGCGGGGGTCCAGTCCTACACGGTCTACAACCACATGCTGCTGCCGACTGTGTTCCGGTCGGTCGAGGAAGACTACCGGCACCTGAAATCGGCGGTGCAGGTCTGGGACGTGGCGGTCGAACGGCAGGTGGAACTGCGCGGCCCCGACGCGAAACGGCTGATGCAGATGCTGACGCCGCGGGATCTGCGCGGGATGATGCCGGGGCAATGCTATTACGTGCCCATCGTCGACGAGACGGGCGGCATGCTGAACGACCCGGTTGCGCTGAAGCTGGCCGAAAACCGCTATTGGATTTCCATTGCCGACAGCGATCTTCTGTTCTGGGTCAAGGGGCTGGCCAACGGCTACCGGCTGGATGTGCTGATCGACGAGCCCGACGTGTCGCCGCTGGCGGTACAGGGCCCGAAGGCCGAGGACCTGATGGCACGGGTCTTCGGCGAGGCGGTGCGCGACGTCCGGTTCTTTCGCTTCGGCTGGTTCGATTTCATGGGGCGCAGCCTGGTCGTTGCCCGTTCGGGCTATTCCAAGCAGGGCGGGTTCGAGATCTACGTCGAAGGCTCCGACATCGCGATGCCCTTGTGGCATGCGCTGTTCGAGGCGGGCGAGGATCTGGACGTGCGGGCAGGCTGCCCGAACGCCATCGAGCGGGTCGAGGGCGGGCTCTTGAGCTATGGCAACGACATGACCCGCGACAACACCCCGCATGAATGCGGGCTGGGGCGGTTCTGCAATACGCAGACCGCGATCGGCTGTATCGGGCGCGACGCGCTGTTGCGGGTGGCCAAGGACGGCCCGGTGCAGCAGATCCGGCCGATCCAGATCGAGGGCGGACGCGTGCCGAACTCCGACCGCGCCTGGCCGATCATGGCGGGCCAGCAGCAGGTGGGGCAGGTCACGTCCGCAGCCTGGTCGCCGGATTTCGAGACGAACGTGGCCATCGGCATGGTACGCATGACCCATTGGGACCTGGGGACGGATGTCGATGTCATCCTGCCCGGCAACGAGGTGCGCGCGGCGGTGGTCTTTGGCGTATTCTGGGCATGAAGGGAGAGACGCGATGATCCGGGCTTTGGTGGTCGAGAAGGGCGAGGACGGCAAGACCAGTGCGGCCGTGCAGGAGATCGGTGAAGACCGTCTTCCGCAAGGCGACGTGACGGTGGCGGTCGAATATTCCACCGTGAACTATAAGGACGGTTTGTGCATCGGGCCCGGCGGCGGGCTGGTGCGCACCTACCCGCATGTGCCGGGCATCGACTTTGCCGGCACCGTCGAGGCCAGCGACGACAGCCGCTATGCGCCCGGCGACAAGGTCGTGCTGACCGGCTGGCGCGTGGGCGAGGTGCACTGGGGCGGATATGCCCAGAAGGCGCGGGTCAAGGGGGATTGGCTGGTGCCGCTGCCCGACGGGCTCGACACCCGGGCGGCGATGGCCGTGGGGACGGCCGGATTCACCGCGATGCTGGCGGTGATGGCGCTTGAAGATCATGGGCTAACCCCTTCGGATGGCGAAGTTCTGGTGACCGGCGCCGCCGGTGGTGTGGGGTCGGTGGCGACCGCGATTCTGGCCAATCTGGGCTACCAGGTCGCCGGTGTGACCGGACGTCCCGAGACGGCGGAATATCTGACCGGGCTGGGCGCGGCCCGCATCGTTCCGCGCGAGGAGCTGAACGAAACCGTCAAGCGCCCGCTGGAGGCCGAAACCTGGGCCGGCTGCATCGATGCCGTTGGCGGCGCGATGCTGGCGCGGGTGCTGGGCCAGATGAAATACGGCGCTTCGGTTGCGGCGGTGGGGCTGGCCGGCGGCGCCGGGCTGCCCGCCACCGTCATCCCGTTCCTGCTGCGCGGCGTGAACCTTCTGGGCATCGATTCGGTGATGCAGCCCTACGACAACCGCGTCCGCGCCTGGGGCCGGATTGCCAGCGACCTGCCGATGGACAAGCTCGAGGCGATGATCCGGCCGGCGACGCTGGCGGATCTGCCGCAGCTGGGGGCGGATATTCTGAAGGGCCAGGTCAAGGGGCGCGTTGTGGTGGATGTGAACGCCTGAAGGCGCGGCCGATGACCGGAATGTGCGCTGCCGCGCGCGCTTGCTCTGCCAGCAGAGAGGCGACGCGCAAGTGCGAGCGCGGCGGGTGTTGCAGGCGGGGCATGTTGCTGCTGAGAGGCGCTTGAGGGGCAGGTTTGCCCTCAAGGCGCCTGATCGAGTTTGATGGGAGAGTCTGCGGCGCGTCAAGGACGCCTGCGGCGCCGCCTTCGGCGGGTTCCTCCTTGACCCGCCGCAGACTCACCGGAAGGAGTAGGGCATGGAGCTTGATCTCGATTTCGTGCGGGCGCAGTTTCCCGCGTTTTCCGAACCGTCGCTGCGGGACCAGATGTTTTTCGAGAATGCCGGCGGGTCCTATGCCTGCGCACCGGTGATCGACCGGCTGACGCGGTTCTACCGCGAGCGCAAGGTGCAGCCCTATGCCCCGTTCGACGCCAGCCGCCTGGGCGGGGAAGAGATGGACGAGGCGCGGGCGCGGCTGGCCGCGATGCTGGGGGTCGCGACGGACGAGTTGAGCTTCGGGCCGTCCACCACGCAGAACACCTATGTTCTGGCCCAGGCGTTCCGGAAGTGGCTGTCGCCGGGCGACGCCGTCGTGGTGACCGATCAGGACCACGAGGCGAATTCGGGACCGTGGCGGCGGCTGGCGGACGATGGCATCGAGATCCGGGAATGGCGGATCGATCCCGAGACGGGGCATCTGGACCCGGACGGGCTGGCCGGGCTGCTGGACGGCAAGGTGCGGCTGGTCTGTTTCCCGCATTGCTCGAACGTGGTGGGCGAGGTGAATGACGTGGCGGCGATTGCCGGCATGGCGCAGGATGCGGGTGCGGTGGTTTGTGTCGATGGCGTCAGCTATGCGCCGCACGGGTTGCCGGATATCGGCGCGCTGGGGGCGGATATCTATCTGTTTTCGGCCTACAAGACCTATGGGCCGCATCAGGGGATCATGGTGGTCCGCCGCGCGCTGGCAGAGGCGCTGCCGAATCAGGGGCACCACTTCAACGCCGGCTCGCTGACCAAGCGGTTCACGCCCGCCGGGCCGGACCACGCGCAGGTGGCCGCCTGTGCCGGGATTGCCGACTATATCGACCTGCTGCACGCGCGGCATTTCGAGCCGGAGCCGGACCCGCGCAAGCGGGCGGCGCGGGTGCACGATCTGCAGCGCGACTATGAGACCGGGCTGCTGCAGCCCCTTCTGGACTACCTGGCCGCAAAAAACGCCGTGCGGCTGATCGGACCGCGCGCGGCGGCGGGGCGCGCGCCGACGGTCGCGCTGGCGGCGGCAGAGCCCGGCGAGGCGCTGGCGGCGGAGCTTGCGCCGCACGGGATCATGACCGGCGGCGGCGATTTCTATGCACAGCGGCCGCTGCAGGCGATGGGGGTGGACCTGAAGTTCGGAGTGCTGCGGCTGAGCTTTTTGCATTATACATCGGCCCATGACGTTGACCGGCTGATCCGGGCACTAGATCACGTGCTGTAGGGCGGGGCGCCAGATCCTGCCGCCGGGCGCGAGGCTGACATGAGCGAGACAACCCCGATCATCGTCTGGATCCGGCGCGACCTGCGCCTGGGCGATCATGCTGCGTTGTCGGCGGCCGCGGCCTCGGGGCGGCCGGTGATTCCGGTCTTTATCCACGACGGCGTGACCGAAGGTCTGGGCGCGGCGCCGAAATGGCGGTTCGGTCTGGGGATTGCGGCCTTTGCGCAACGGCTGGAAGGCATCGGATCGCGGCTGATCCTTCGGCGCGGCGCCGCCTTGAAGGTGCTGCAGGCGTTGATCGGCGAAACGGGTGCCGGCGCGGTCTGGTGGCAGCGCGCCTATGATCCGGCGTCTAAAGACCGCGATATGCAGGCGAAGGCGGCGCTGAAGCAGGCTGGGCTCGACGCCCGGAGTTTTCCGGGCCATCTGTTGTTCGAGCCCTGGACGGTCGAAACGAAGACCGGTGGTTTCTATAAGGTCTATACGCCCTTCTGGAAGGCGGTGAAGGGCTCTCATCTCGACGGGCCGCTTCCGCCGGTGCGGGAATTGCGACCGCCCGACCGCTGGCCCGACTGCGACCGTCTGGAGCACTGGCAGATGGGTGCGGCCATGCGGCGCGGGGCGGATATCGTGGCCCGGCATGTGACCGTCGGCGAAGACGCCGCGCTGGCGCGGCTTGCGGCGTTCATGGCGCGGAAGGTTGCGGACTATGCCGCGGCGCGGGACATTCCGGGCATCGACGGCACCTCGCGGCTGTCGGAGAACCTGGCCTATGGCGAGATCTCGCCGCGCGTGGCCTGGCATGCGGGGCAGCGCGCGCTGCACGAAGGCAAGCGGGGCGCCGAGACCTTTCTGAAGGAACTCGTCTGGCGCGAGTTCGCCTATCACCTGTTGCACCACTCCCCGCGGATCGCCAGCGGCAACTGGCGCGAAGATTGGGACGCCTTCCCTTGGAACGAGGACGGGGACGCGCCAGAGGTGACGGCCTGGAAACAGGGACGCACAGGGATCGAATTCGTCGATGCCGCCATGCGCGAGCTTTACGTCACCGGCTACATGCACAACCGCGCGCGGATGATCGTGGCGTCCTACCTGACCAAGCATCTTCTGTGCCACTGGAGGATCGGACTTCGCTGGTTCGAGGAGCATTTGATCGACTGGGATCCGGCCTCGAACGCGATGGGCTGGCAATGGTCGGCCGGGTCCGGCCCCGATGCGGCCCCGTATTTCCGGGTGTTCAATCCGGTCACTCAGCTCGACAAGTTCGACCGGGACCGAACGTATGTGCGCCGCTGGATCGCCGAGGGGCAGGGCGCGCCGCCCGAAACGGCGCTCGACTATTTCCGGGCGGTGCCGGAACGCTGGGGCCTGTCGCCGCAAGCTGCCTATCCCAGCCCGGTGGTCACCGCCGAAGACGGCCGCAAGCGCGCGTTGGAGGCCTATGCGGCGCGCGGCTTTTGAGGCGGTGCGAGGAGGACGCAGGACGGAACCGCAATCTGCCGGATCTTGCTTGGAGCGGACGTCGCATTTTCCTTGAGGAGCCACGCTATCGCCGACCCGCGGGGAGGCGGCCCAGTTCTATGAACGGCTCGATTTATCCCAGCAAAGTCCGAACGACCTCAATGCGATACGCACCGGCAGCATATCGCTTCCCCTCCGGGGCGGGTCGGCGATGGCGCGGCGGCCTGCGGCCTTGATTCCGCGCCGGAAGACTGATTGCCAATGGCTGCATCAGGCCAGCAACCGACCTTGCGATGCAAAAAAAGTGCAGTGTGCTCGGGGTGATGCGCTCGCGCGGCGCCATGCGCTTTCCTGCCCGGTATCGGTGCGGCCTGTGGTTCGCGGCCACTGGGCGGATCGCCCCGATACAGGCCTCGCCCTGCGCAACACGGCTGCCCGCCGCAAATCGGGCAAGGATATTTTTGGCCGGATCAACGCCTTGATGCGTAAAGGACTTGAGTGTGGCGCCAGGCACGGTAGCTTGCCGGGCCAGGGATGAGGGGATGAGATGACGGTTCTGACGAGCACAAAGGGGCAGGGCGGCCTGCCGAGGTATTTTGGTCCGGTCTTCGACGTGTCGCAGCGGATCGAGGCCGGGCGGCTGGATTTCGTGCTGCCGGACGGACGGCGGTTTCGCGCGGGCGGCAATGCGCCGGGTCCGGTGGCGGAGTTGCACATCCACGACCCCGATATCTTCGCCCGGCTGATCCGCGAGGGCGATCTGGGCTTTTGCGAGGCCTATGTGGAAGGCGGCTGGTCGACGCCGGATCTGCAGGCGTTCATGGACCTCGTCCATGTGGCGGGCGACGAAATGTATGACGGCTTTCCCGGCCAAGGCCTGCTGCGCGCCTTCGAGCGGCTGCGGTTCTGGCTGAAATCGAATTCGCGACGGCAGGCTAAAAAGAACATCCGCCACCATTACGATCTGGGCAACGAGTTCTACGGCCTCTGGCTCGACGACACGATGACCTATTCCTCGGCCAAGTTCCTGACCGGTCAGGAAAGCCTCGAGGCCGCGCAGACCGCGAAATACGCCAGCATGGTCGACGAGATGGGCGCGCAGCCCGGCGACCATGTTCTGGAAATCGGCTGTGGCTGGGGCGGGTTTGCCGAATATGCCGCCCGGGAGCGTGGACTGACCGTCACCGGGCTGACGATTTCCCGCGAACAGCACGCCTATGCCGCCGAACGCATGGCGCGCGCCGGACTGTCCGACCGGGTCGAGATCAAGCTGCAGGATTATCGCGACGAGCGCGGGGTTTATGACGGCATCGCCAGCATCGAGATGTTCGAGGCGGTGGGCGAGAAATACTGGCCGACCTATTTCAACACCTTGCGCGAACGGCTGCATCCGGGCCGTGCCGCCACGCTGCAGATCATCACCGTGCAGGACCGCCGCTGGGAGATCTACCGCAAGGGCGTCGATTTCGTGCAGAAGTACATCTTTCCCGGCGGCATGCTGCCCTCGCCCTCGGCGCTGCGGGCAGAGGTCGAGCGGGCCGGCCTGCGCGTGGCGCGGTCCATCGAGTTCGGAGACAGCTACAGCCAGACGCTGCGGCGCTGGCACGACACGTTCAACGCGAAATGGGACGAGGTGGCGGCGCTGGGATTCGACGACCGGTTCCGCCGGATGTGGAATTTCTACCTGACCTCTTGCGCGGCGACGTTCCAAAGCGGAAACTGCGACGTGACGCAAATCACCGTAACCCGCCCTGCCTGAGGCCCCATGCCAACTGCCCCCAAGCTGATCGCCGCCGTTCTTCTTAGCGGCCTTGGCTATTGGGTGGCCCTGTTGGCGCTCGCCTATGTGCCCGATCATGTGCCGGTCGGCGCGGTGGCGCCGATCACGGCGGGGCTTGGGCTGCTTTGGGGCTGGCGGTTCCTGGGCCGGGGCGTCGGCCGCGGCGTGACCACATCCGTCGGGATCGGCGTGACCGCGGCGGTGGCCCTGGCGCTGAGCGCGATCCTGCTGATCAGTTTCATCCAGATGATCAAACGGTCGCTGCGGTTGTCCTATGGCGATCCGTTCCAGGCGCTGCAGGACTGGATCGCGATCTCGCTGGAATATTCAAGCTCCTATGTGCTGCAGGCGGACGTGATCAGCGCGCTGCTGGTCGGCGGGCTGGTGTCTGGGCTGCTGTGCGAGCTTACCGGGCGCAGATGGAGCTGAACCCGGGGTGAGCGCCGTCTTCCTTTATGGCACCCTGCGTCATCTTCCCTTGCTGCGCATCGTCATCGGCGACGAAGCGGACGGGGCGGTGCAGGCGGAAGTGCCCGACCACGCGGTCCTTGGGGCCGAGGGGCAGGATTTCCCGTTGATCGCGGCCCGGCCGGGCGCGGTGGCGCAGGGGCTTCTGCTTTCGCAACTCAGCCAGACCGCCCTTGAGCGAATGGATTTCTATGAGGCCGGGTTCGCCTATGACCGGCGCCCTGTGCAGGCGGTGGCCGGGGGCGTGCCGTGCGCGGCCACGGTGTTCTTTCCGGACGCCGGTGCGTGGCACGCGGGACCGCCGTGGTCGCTGGAGGACTGGGTCGAGACCTGGGGACCGGTTGCGGAGCGCGCGGCGTCGCAGATCATGGCGCGGTTCGGGGCGACAACGGCGGCCCAGATCGCGCGGTTCCGGCCGCAGATCTGGTCGCGCGCGGCGTCGTGGGTGCGGGCGCGGTCGGCCGGGCGGCCTGTGCGCGTGCGCCGGGGGTACGACGATGCGAATGTGGAAACCTGTTCTACGGAAAGACCTTACGACAAATACTTCATGCTGGAGGAACGAAATGTCCGGTTCCGCCGGTTCGACGGTGGCCTCGGCGGTCCGGTCGCGCGCGCGGCTTTCGTGTCTGGCGATGCGGTGACGGTGCTGCCGTACGATCCGGTCCGGGATCGCGTTATGCTGATCGAGCAGTTCCGCTTCGGGCCTTACGTGCGCGGCGACCGGTGTCCCTGGAGCCTGGAGCCGATCGCCGGCCGGATCGATGCGGGAGAAACGCCCGAGGCCTGTGCCCGTCGCGAGGCCGGGGAAGAGGCGGGGCTTGCCCTGGACCGGCTGGAACCGGTCGCGCGGTACTATCCGTCGCCCGGCGCCGTGACGGAGTATCTGTTCTCATATGTCGGGATCGCAGACCTGACCGACGGCGTTGCCGGCCTCGGCGGGGTGGAGGACGAGTCCGAGGATATTCGCTCGATCCTTATGTCCTTCGATGCGCTGATGCAGCTTCTGACGACG
Source organism: Rhodobacter sp. (assembly GCA_030065095.1). Taxonomy (GTDB): domain Bacteria; phylum Pseudomonadota; class Alphaproteobacteria; order Rhodobacterales; family Rhodobacteraceae; genus JASJCA01. The sequence continues at coordinate 144,162 of JASJDP010000004.1, read as the reverse complement.
GGCGAAGCCGAAAACGGGCCGCTGATCCTGTCCGCGCTCTGGCTCGCGGCCAACCGTGACAGGCTCCGTGCCGGTGCTTGAGTTCCGCCCCGCCGGGGCCTAGGAAGGGCACAGGCGTCAGCGGCAGGAAAGAGGCGGGGCCATGCATGTGTTCAAGGATTTGCCCGATGCGGTCGGCAAGACGCCGCTGATCCGGCTGAAGGCGGCGTCCGAGGCGACGGGCTGCGAGATCTACGGCAAGGCCGAGTTCATGAATCCCGGCCAGTCGGTCAAGGACCGCGCGGCGCTTTTCATCATCGAGGATGCGATCGCCCGCGGCGATCTGAAGCCCGGCGGGACCATCGTCGAGGGCACGGCCGGCAATACCGGCATCGGGCTGGCGCTGGTGGGTGCGGCGATGGGGTTCAAGACGGTGATCGTCATTCCCGAGACGCAGAGCCAGGAAAAGAAGGACATGATCCGGCTGGCGGGCGCGCAGCTGGTCCAGGTGCCCGCGGTCCCCTATAAGAACCCCAACAATTATGTCAAATATTCCGGTCGGTTGGCAGAGAAACTTAACGTAACCGAGCCGGGCGGTGCGATCTGGGCCAACCAGTTCGACAACGTGGCCAACCGGCAGGCGCATATCGAAACCACCGGGCCCGAGATCTGGGATCAGACCGGCGGCAAGGTCGACGGGTTCATCTGCGCCGTTGGCTCGGGCGGGACCGCAGCGGGCGTCGGCATGGCGCTGCAGCCCAAGGGCGTCACATGCGGCATCGCCGACCCGCTGGGGTCCGGTATCTTCGGTCTCTACAATCCCGGCGCCGACAAGCTCGAGGGCAACTCGATCACCGAGGGGATCGGCCAGGGCCGGATCACCGCCAATCTGGAAGGATTCACGCCCGACTATACCTGCCAGGTCCCGGACGAAGAGGCGCTGCCCATCGTCTTTGACCTGCTGCGCGACGAGGGCCTGTGCATGGGCGGCTCGACCGGCATCAACATCGCCGGCGCGATGAAGCTTGCGCGCGAGCTTGGGCCGGGCAAGACCATCGTCACGATCCTGTGCGATTACGGTACCCGGTATCAGTCCAAGCTCTTCAATCCCGCCTTCCTGCGCGAAAAGGGCCTGCCGGTGCCCGGCTGGCTGGACGGCGACGGCCGGATCCTGCCGACGGTTTTCGAAGACTGATGCGGCAGCTTCTGGCCCGGCTTCTGCTTGCGCTTTCGCTTGGCGCGGCGTGGCTTGCGCCGCAAGATGTCTTGGCGCAGTCCCAGGAGGCTGCCGAGGCCATCGACTACGAGGCCTGGGATGCCGTCGCCGTGCGGGCCGAAAACGCGACCAGCGCGGCGCGCGCCTCGAACGAGGCGTTCGAAAGCCTGCGCGCCGAGGTCGTTGTCTGGCGCGAACGCCTGCTGCGCGCGCAGGACGTCAATTCCGCCCGGATCGAAACCCTGCGCAGCCAGATCGAGGCGCTGGGGCCGCCGCCCGAAGAAGGTTTGACCGAGGCCGAGGAAATCGCCGCCCGGCGCAGTGCGCTGAATGCGCAGTTGGCCGAGGCGCTGGCGCCTGTCACCGCCGCGGTCGAGGCGTTCAGCCGCGCCGAGGGGCTGGTGCGCGAGATCGACATGATCATCCGCGAACGCCAGGCGGACGCGCTTTTGCGCCTTGGTCCCACGCCCCTGAACCCGGTGCTCTGGCCGGAGGCGATCACCGAGCTTCTGACCAGCCTGCGCGGCATCCAGACCGAAGTGGCCGAGGCCTGGCGGTCGGACGCCAAGCGCGACACGTTCCGCGAAGACCTGCCGTTGACGCTGCTTTATCTGGTCATCGCCGCCATCCTGCTGGTCCGAGGCCGCGCGGTGATGGAACGCATGACGGTGATCGTCCTGAACCGGTCGAAGGGCAGGGCGCGCTGGCTGGCCGGCTTCGTCACCTCTCTGGGTCAGATCGTGGTGCCCGTGGTCGGCCTTGTCCTGCTGGTCGAGGCGGTCGAGACGACCGGGATGATCGGCCTGCGCGGTCAGGCCGTGGCCGACGCGCTGCCCGCCTTCGGCATCTGCTTTTTCGGCGCGCGCTGGCTGGGCCTGCGGCTGTACCCGGTGCGCGAAGACGCGCCCCGGCGGCTGCCCGCGACGCCGGAACAGGCGCGGTCGATGCGGTGGTACGCCACCAGCCTGGGGCTGATCGTCGGGCTTGCCATCATCCTCGGTAACCTCGCCGATTACGAGGATTACGCACCCGCCGTCGACGCGGTGCTGTTCTTTCCCATTGTCGCGCTCGCCGGCCTGATCGTGCTGCGCGTGGGTCAGATCCTGACCCGCGCGTCGTGGATCGACGACACCGGCGAAGAGCCGAGCTTCGGTGCCCGCGGCCAGCGTCTGGCCGGGCGCGCGGCCTTTGCCCTGGGCCTTGTCGGCCCGGTCATGGCGGCGATCGGCTATCTGAACGCCGGGGTCTACCTGACATTCCCGGCGGCAATTTCGCTGGCGCTGTTCGGGCTTTTGCTGATCCTGCACGATCTGATCGTCGAACTTTACGCCGTGGCCGTGCGCAAGACCCATGACGAGGCGCGCGAGGCGTTGCTGCCGATCCTTTTCAGCTTTGTCATGGTCCTGGCCGCCCTGCCGCTTTTCGCGCTGATCTGGGGCGCGCGGGTGTCCGACCTGACCGAGCTTTGGGCGCAGTTCCGCGAGGGATTTACCCTGGGCGATACCCGTATCTCGCCGCAGAACTTCCTGACTTTCGCGGTAGTCTTTGCCGGGTTCTTCGTCGCGACGCGGCTGATCCAGGGCGCGCTGAAATCCTCGGTCCTGCCCAAGACGGGCATCGATACCGGCGGCCAGACCGCCATCGTCTCGGGCGTGGGGTATATCGGCATCTTCCTGGCCGCCCTGATCGCGATCACGACGGCGGGCATCGACCTGTCGGGCATCGCCATCGTCGCCGGCGCGCTGTCGGTCGGCATCGGTTTCGGCTTGCAGAACATCGTGTCGAACTTCGTCTCGGGGATCATCCTGCTGATCGAACGGCCGGTGGCCGAGGGCGACTGGATCGAGGTCGGCGGCCAGATGGGGATCGTCAAGGATATCTCGGTGCGCTCGACCCGGATCGAGACCTTCGACAAGAACGACGTGATCGTGCCGAATGCCGATTTCATCTCGGGCGCGGTCAAGAACTGGACGCGCGGCAACGTGATCGGCCGGATCATCGTTCCGGTCGGCGTCGCCTATGGCACCGACACGCGCAAGGTCGAGCGGATCCTGAAGGAGATCGCCATGGAGCATCCGCTGGTCGCGCTCAACCCCGAGCCGGGGGTGGATTTCCTTGAATTCGGGGCGTCGAGCCTCGATTTTCAGATCCGCGCCGTGCTGCGCGACATCAATTTCGGCCTGTCGGTGCGCACCGAGATCCGCCACCGCATCGCCGAGCGCTTTGCCGAGGAAGGTATCGAGATCCCGTTTGCGCAACAGGATATCTGGCTGCGCAATCCCGAAACCCTGACCGGTGCGAAACCGTTGACGGCGCTGCCGTCGGGGTCGGACGAACCCGAAGAGGCGCCCGCGCCGGCCGAGCCCCAGGCCGACCAAGGCGAAGGCGTGATGACCGAGGACGATGCGCCGCCCGAAGGAGATCTGACGACATGACCGAAAAGCTGTTTCTGACATCGCCCTACCTTGCCGAAACCGACGGCACGGTCACCGCGATCACCGAGGACGGCGGCATCGTCGTCGACAGGACGGTGTTCTATGCCCAGGGCGGCGGCCAGCCCGGCGATACCGGGGCGCTTGCCTGGGACGGCGGGCGCTGTGACATCGTCAACACCGTAAAGGGAGGCGGCGACGACATCGTCCTGATCCCGCGCGAAGGCGCGGATCTGCCGCCAGCCGGAGCCGAGGTCACGCAAAAGATCGACTGGGACCGCCGCCACCGCCTGATGCGGGTGCACACCGCGCTGCACCTGCTGTCTGTGGTGATCCCTTTGCCGGTCACCGGTGGATCGATCGGCGAGGGCAAGGGCCGGCTCGATTTCGACATGCCCGAAGCACCAGAGGACAAGGCGGCGCTGCAGCAGGAGTTGGACGCGCTCGTAGGCGCGGATTACCGCGTGACCGAGGACTGGATCACCGACGAAGAGCTTGCCGCGAAACCCGAGCTGGTCAAGACGATGTCGGTGAAGCCGCCATCCGGCGCGGGGCGGGTTCGGCTGATCCGGATCGGGACGGATGACGGGCAGGTCGACCTGCAGCCCTGCGGGGGAACCCATGTCGCGAGCACGGCAGAGATCGGCCGCGCGGTGATCGGCAAGATCGAGAAAAAGGGCCGCCAGAACCGCCGGGTGACGGTGACGCTGGAGTGATCCGCCGGCAGGCGGCCATGGCCTGGAGCGGTCAAGCGCAGTTTCGCGGGAATTCGTGCCATCGCAGATCCCGCGGCGCCGGCCAGCGGCCGGTGTCTTGACGGGGATCAAGGCGCCGATCTTCGCTATTCGTGATGATCCCGCCCCATGACACGGATGCTTCGCTGTTGCTACGTTCTCTGCGCGCTGCTCTGGGCCAGCCTTGCCGCGGCGCAAGAGGTCACCTTGCATGTCTTCTGGCAAGAGGGCTGCCCGTTTTGCGAACGCGCCCGTGCGGCGCTGGCCGAGATGCAAGCCGACGACCCCGCATTGATCGTGAACGAAATCGAGCTCGGCCTGTCCGAGGCGAACAACCAGCGCTTTCGGGACGCCGTTGCGGCACTTGGGATCGACCGCCCTGCGGTGCCCCTGGCGGTCGTCGGGGACACCCACGCGTTGGGGTTTGGCCGCAGCACGAAACAGCGATATGCCGATATGATTGCGGCCTGCCGTGCCGGTCCATGCCGGGACGCGCAATCCGGCGATGCGCAGGAGCCAATGCAGGAAGAGATCGCCGGACAGACCGAACAGATCCAGGCAACCGAGGGCACGGTCACCTTGCCCTGGATCGGCGAGTTGAGGCTTTCCACCCTGTCCCTGCCGATGCTCACCGTGGTGCTTGCGGCCGTCGACGGGTTCAACCCCTGCGCCATGTGGGTGCTGGCCCTGCTGATCGCCTTCCTGCTCGGCGTCGAAGACAGCCGCCGGATGTGGACGCTGGGCCTTGTGTTTCTGGCGGCTACGGGGGTGATGTATTTCGCCGTGATGGCCGCCTGGCTGAACATCGTGCTCTGGATCGGCGCGGTGGGCTGGCTACGGCTGGCCATCGGCGCCCTGGCGGTCGCGGCGGGCCTTTACTACCTGCGCGAATACTGGACCAATCCCGAAGGGGTCTGCAAAGTCACGCCGTCGAACCGCCGCAAGACGATTTCCGAGGCGTTCCGGGCCCTGGTCGAGCAGCCGAATCTTGCGGTGGCGGCCCTTGGAATCGCGGCGCTGGCCATCTCGGTGAACCTGATCGAGCTGGTCTGTTCGGCCGGCGTGCCGGCCGTCTTTGCCCAGATGCTGGCGATGCATGACCTGCCGCTCGGCGCCTATTACGGGTATCTGCTGCTTTACGTCACGGTGTTCCTGCTGGACGACACCACGATCTTCGTCATCGCCATGCTCACCCTGCGCGCGACCTTCGCCTCGGCGGCAATCTCGCGGGTGTCGCATCTTGTGGGCGGGGTGGTGTTGCTGGTCCTGGGCGCCGTCATGGTGCTGCGCCCGGACCTGCTGGGCTGACATCAGACGGCAATGCGCCGGCCGTCGGCGACATCCGAGGCTTCCGCCGCATCGAGCACCCGTTGCAGGGCCGCGCCGCGGTGAAAGTCGGGATCGGCCGGTCCCTCGCCGCGGATGGCGGCGATGAAGCGCTCGAAGACCGGCGGAACCGGCGGGGTTTCGACCTCGCTCCATCGCGCCGCCCGCAGGTCGGCGCCGAGGCAGGAGCGCAGCAGGCTCACGCCCCCTGCGAACGATATCTCGAGACCGCCCGTGTCGCCGTAGATCCGCAGAAACAGGTCGTTGAGATGGCCCGAGGCGAATCGCGACGCCGTGACCGTGCCGATCGCGCCGCCCTGCAATCCGACATGCATCACGCAGCTATCGTTGGCGTCGAGCGCATAGTCGCCGATCCGCCCGCCCGGCGCCTTGTCGAAGGTCTGCAGGCGGCAGGAGATGTCGGCGATGCCGTCGCCCGCGACGTGGGTGGCGAAATCCAGAATGTGGATGCCCACATCGCCCAGCACCCCCTTTGATCCGTGCGCCGTCGACAAGCGCCACAGCCAGGCCGGGTCGGTCCGCCAGTCGCCCCAGGCGGGCTGGGTCAGCCAGCTTTGCAGATAGCTCGCCTCGAAATGCCGCACCCGGCCGATATCCCCGCGCGCCACCATCGCGGCGGCGGCCTGCATCGCCGGGACCTTGCGGTAGGTCAGGTTGACCATGTGCACGACGCCGGCATCCTGTGCGGTCCCGGCCATCCGGGCGGCGTCGGCGGCGTTCGCCGCCAGCGGTTTTTCGCACAGCACGTGTTTGCCGGCCGCCAGCAGCGGCATCGTGGTGGCGTGGTGCACGGCGTCGGGTGTCACATTCGCCGCCGCATCGAAGTCGAGCGCCGCCAGTGCGTCGGACACGGACGCGAAAGGCCGTGCGCCGTCGAAGGCCCCGGCCATCCGGGCCGCAGCGCCCGGGTCGATATCGGCCACGCCGGCGATCCCGACACCGTCCATGGCGGCAAAGGCCTCGGCATGGGTCCGGCCCATGCGCCCCGCACCGACGATCAGCAGGCGGATCGTGCCTCTCACCGGAACCCGGCCTCGCCCTTCGCGTGCAGTTTCGGCCCGCGCGCCTCGATGGGTTCCAGCGCATCCTCGACCGGCCGGTTCGGGGCATCGGTGACGTTGCCGATGCGCGCGGCGGGATTATGCGCCCAGTGCACGGCGTTACGCAGCACCTGCTGGACGGTCGCGTCGTGATAGGTCGGGTAGGTTTCATGGCCCGGCTGGAAGTAGAAGACGTTGCCGGCCCCGCGCCGGTAGGTCAGGCCGGACCGGAACACCTCGCCGCCCTGGAACCAGCCGATGAACACCGTTTCCAGCGGTTCGGGCACGCGGAACGGTTCGCCATACATCTCTTCGTTCTCGAGCTCGAAATACGCCGGCAGACCGGCGGCGATGGGATGGTTCGGCGCCGTCACCCAGATCCGCTCGCGCTCTCCGGCCTCGCGCCAGGTGAGCCCGCAGGGCGTGCCCATCAGACGCTTGAAGATCTTCGAAAAATGCCCTGAATGCAGCACGATCAGGCCCATCCCGGCCCAGACCTGGGCCGCCACGCGGTCCACCACTTCGTCGGACACGTCGCCATGGGCGGCATGGCCCCACCAGAGCAGGACATCGGTTTCCGCCAGGCGCGCCTCGGGCAAGCCGTGTTCGGGTTCCTGCAGCGTCGCGGTCGTGGCGGAGAGCCCGGAATCCAGGTTCAAGGCATCGGCAATGGCCTTGTGCATGCCACCGGGATAGAGCCCGGCGACGGTGGCATTGGTCTGTTCATGGACATTCTCGCCCCAGACGACGGCGCGGATCGGCATCGGCGGACCTCCGGTCATTTGCGGCGCAGGCGGCGCCACGGCACCGGGTCTGGATACACCGGAGCGGCGATTGGTCAAGGCGGTGTTTTACCGGATGGTTCGGATATCGGGGGCGGTGGAGCGGGTAGCGGGAATCGAACCCGCACTTCAGGCTTGGGAAGCCGGCGCGCTACCACTACACCATACCCGCTTGGTCCGGTTTGGGTAGTCGATAGACCGAATCGGGTCAAGCCGGATCGGCCAGCTGATGTGAATGCGGTTTGCCGGACGGCTGGGCGGGGGCATACCCGGCGACCGGAGCCGGGTGCGGTCGCGATCCGGGCTTTCAGCCCGGGGGAGCGGGTGATCGAAGGCACCTTATAAAACTGGTACGGCGTGCAACGACCGCTCCATGCCAACGCCCGCACTGCGGTCCGCGCGGACAATGCACCCGTTTGGCGAAACTGGTTCGAGGGCCCGGCCCGTCAAGGCGCGGGCGTGTCGCGGACCTGTCTCAGCAGCTCGATGAATCCCGCGACCTGATGTGCCGCGGTCGCGCGCCCCTTTTCGGCGGTCGCCACGCTTGCATCGCCGACGACCCCGTGTCGGTTCAGATCGGTTGCGATCCAGCCATAGCTGACCGGGCCGATCGGCGATATTGCGGTGTCCTCGGCGCTGGAGCGAAAGTCCTGCGCCTGCGCCATATCCACCGTTTCTGGCCGGAAGGCCAGCATCAGCGAGGTTTCGACGTCGCCGCCATGGATGCCGTAGGTCCGCTCATGCGGGCTGAACATGTCCTCTGGATGGCCGAAGGCGCCCCATTGGCATTTCACCGCGAGCATTTGCGCCTGAACCCGAAGCTCGCGCGCGAGGATCGAGATCAGGTCCAGATTGCCGCCATGGGAATTGGCGATCACGATTTTCCGAACCCCGGCGCGGGCGACCGACAGGCCGATCTCGGTCCAGGCCTGCAACGCGGCCGCGGCCGTCAGGGTCAGGGTGCCGGGGGCGTGCAGATGTTCGTTCGACTTGCCCACCGCCTGGATCGGCAGGATGCGGATGTCGATGTCGTCGGGGCAATCCGCGCGCAGCCGATCCAGCATGCCTGCGGCGATCATCGTGTCGGTGCCCACGGGCAGGTGCGGCCCATGCTGTTCGATCGCCGCGGTCGGCAGGATCGCAATGGCGGTCGCCGGGTCGATCCCGGCATATTCGGACATGCGATAGTCGGCCCAGTCGAAGCGGCGGGTCATGTCAGCTCCTTCGGTGCATAGGTCGCATCGAGCCGCGACATCAGATAGTCGGCGGCCCGTATAGGCGGATATTTCGGATCTCCGGTGCCGGGAAGCGCGCGGATGATCTGGTCTGGACGGGTCTCGACGAACATCGCGATCGAGCGCCGGGTGCGTTTCGGCGGCAGAACGCGGTGCGGTGTCGACACGTAGATGTCGTTGGTCCACCGCATCAGGCAGTCGCCGATATTGACGACATAGGCGCCCGGGACATGGCGTATATCCGTCCAGTCGCCGCCGCGGGGCCTGACCTGCAGCCCGGGCTCTCCATCGGTCATCAAAAGCGTGATCGCCCCGTAATCGGTATGCGCCCCGGCACCGATTTCGTTCCGGTCGCCGGTGGCAGGGGGGTAGTGCAGCAGGCGCAGGGCGGCCAGCGGTTCGTCGAAGGCGCGGTCGAAGTGATCTTGCGGCAGGCCAAGGTCGACCGCGATGGCGCGGTGGATCTCCCGGCCGAGCGCCAGAGCGGCGTCGTAATAGGCCAAGAGCGTGTCGCGGAACCCCGGCAGATCCGGCCACTGGTTGACCCCGCGAAACGGCTCGCCCGCGATCACGCGCGGGTCGTCGGCGGGCAGGTCGTACCCGATGTTGAAGGTTTCCTTGCGGTCCACCAGTGGACTGGTTTCGTCGAGCGATTCGTCGCCCTCCTTGCCCCAGCCGCGGTAATGCGGGGTGTTGAGGATCGAGATCCTGGCCTTTTCGGCCTCCGGCAGGGCGAAAAAGGCATCCGCCTGGGTGAAGATCCGGGCGCGCAGATCCTCGGGGATCCCGTGGTTGATAAGCAGGAAGAACCCCGGACCGCGGCAGGCGGCGCCGAGTTCGCCGGCAAATCCCGCAGGGTCCTCGGCAAAGCGGCGCCAGTCGAGGACCGGAATCATGCCGGGGCTTCCTCGCGGCGGTGCGCCGGGCCGATGAACCGGTCCATCTTGGCCGCCACCCGGTCGAGATGCCGGGCCCGGCTTTGCGGGGTCGAGCCGTCCATCAGATAATGCGCGGTATAGCAGGTCCTGCAGCCCCTGGCGCACAAGAGCCGGATGCCGCGCAGGATCATGCGCTTGCCCGGCGCGCTGACATAGCGGGTCAGCCACCAGCTGGCGCCACAGGTGGTGAAGACGCCGAGCCGGGTGATATGGGTCAGCGCGGGCCGGATATCGGTGTGCTGCTCGTCGGGCATCAGAAAGGCGCAGCCCGGCACCAGAACCCGGTCGAGCCAGCCCTTCAGCATCGCGGGCAGGCCGTACCACCAGGTGGGGTAGACGAAGATCAGCGTGTCGCACCAGGCAAGATCGGCGACATGATCGGCGACCGGGGCCTGGTTTTTCGACAGATCCTCGTAGTCGCGGTGCTCGGCGGCGCTGAGCCTGGGATCGAAGTCACAGCCATAGAGGTCGATCAGCCGCGTCTCGGCTCCGGCACCGGCCAGCCTGTCCAGCACGACGTCGCGCACCGCCGCCGTAAAGCTTTCGGGTCTCGGATGGCAGTAGACCACCAGCGCGCGCATCTCAGAACCCCTGCATTTCAAGTTCGACCCTGTCGAGGAACCCGGCGCGGGCCGCGTCGGTGGCCCGGTTCATGTCATAAAGCGCAAGATAGCGCATCCTGGATGGCCGGCAGACATGCCAGACCGCGCGGGTGACACATTTCCGCGGCGGATCGCCCGCCAGCAGGGCACGCAGGCGGGTGCCGCCATATGTGGTCACCGCGGCGAGCTTGCGGATATGGGTCAGGTTCGGCTTCACCTTGCCGTCCACCAGCCGGAACGACACGCCGGGCAGGAACACCCGGTCGAGAAACCCTTTCAGGATCGCCGGGTAGCCGAAATTCCAGACCGGAAACACCATCACCAGCGCATCCGCCGCGCGCAACCGGTCGACATACGCCTGTACCGGTCCGCAGTTTTCCGGTGCGTCGTGATAGGCACGCCGCTCTGCCTCGGTCAGCACGGGTGAAAACCCTTCGGCGTTCAGATCGCAGTCATCGACCTCCCAGCCACGCCGGTCCAGCGTTTCGACCACGCGCGCGTGCAGTGCCGCCGAGTAGCTCTCGGGGCAGGGATGCGCGAAGAGTACCAGGGCGCGCGCCACTCACCGCTCCCTTGCTCGGGTGCGCATTCGTGCCGGGAGCGCGAGGGGCAGCCAGCCCCTCGCCCACGGCGACGCCGAAGGCGGCGCAACCGGGCCGGTGTGCCGCAGGCACTTAATCCGACACCGGCTCATTCCGCCGCCTGCAGTTTGGGATAGGCATACATCCGGTCATAGGCCCAGTGCGGATCGTCCCAGGCGATCATCTTGCCGGGATTCAAGAGCCCCTTGGGGTCGGCCTCGCGCTTGAACCGCAACTGCCGGTCGTCGACCGTCTGCCGCCCGCCTTCTTCCAGCGTATAGCGGTGCGGGTTGAAGATCATCGCACCGGCCTCTTCGTGGATCCGGATGATCTCGTCGAGCCGCTCTTCGGTGGTGAACTTCACAAGGCTGAGCCCGGCGAAGATCACCTTGCCGCTCTCCTTCAGCACTTCGAGATGCTGCAGAACCTCGGGAGAGAACTCGGCCCGCATCCTTTCGACCAGCGCACGGTGCTGGGGATAGCCGTAGCGGACCTGCAGATAGGTGATCGACGGGTCCACCTTCAGCGCGCGCAACGTGGTGTGGTTCCAGCCGTATTCGAACACGGGCCCCGGATTCCGGGCCCAGTTGTTGTCATCCGAGCGGTAGATAACCCTCGCTTCGGGCCGCCGCGCGGTGAAGGTCTGGAACCCGTCCATCGACTGCGGTGCGACCATCAGGCCGACGAGATGGGTGCCCTCTTCGACATATGGCTTGACCCGCTGGAAGTAATCATGCGCGACGGGTGCCTCGAAGACGGTGGCGAGCTTGATCAGGATGCCGTCCTGGTTGGCGAGGTCCTCGGCGAATTCCATTGCCGGGGTGAAGTCGTCGAAGGCCACGAACATCTCGGTCCAGTCATAGGCGGGGGCCAGCGGCATCTCGATCTCGGTGATGATGCCGTTGGTGCCGTAGGCATGGCTGACCCGCGCCAGTTCCTCGCCACGGAACTCCAGCACACGCGGCTCTTCCTCCATCGTCACAACCCGCAGGCGGATGATGTTGCCGAGATCGCGCAGGGACCCCCAGGTGCACGAGCCCACGCCGCCGGAGCCGCCCGCGATGAAGCCGCCGATCGTGGCGGTGGCCCAGGTCGAGCTGAACATGCGGATTTCCTGCCCCGAGTGGTCCTTGCAGGCCGCATCGAGATCTTTCAGCAGCACGCCCGGTTCGCAGATCACCCGCCCGGGATGTACCTCCTTGACCTTGTCCATGTGCCGCAGATGCATGACGCAGCCGCCTTCCAGCGGCATCGCCTGGCCGTAGTTCCCGGTGCCCGCGCCCCGCGTGGTGACGGGGCAGTCATGGGCATAGCAGGCCTTCAGCACCTCGATCACCTCTGCCTCGTTCCGGGGACGCACCACGAAATCGGCCGTGACATGGTCGAGCCGCGCCTTCAGGACCGGCGAATACCAGAAGAAATCGCGGCTCGACGCGCGGATACTTGTCTCCTTCTCTTCAATGTCGAGATGGGCGAGCGCGGCTTTGGCGGCGGCGACATTGTCTTTCATGCGGTCTCCATCAGTGGGTCGAGATCGGCGTAATCCGGAAGCGTCCGGTCGATCTGCCGCCCGCCGCGCAGCACGATGCGGTCCATCTGCGGGCGGGCGAACAGCTCGGTCCAGGACCGGGCCTTGCAGATCACGAGATCGGCGGGCGCGCCGGAGGCGAGAGACGGGGCAGCGAGGCCGGTGGCCTTGGCCGGATTTCCCAGGAAGGCCTGCACCCAGTCGGTGTCTGAATGGTCGAGATGGCCGATCCGGGTGGCCTGGCGCATGACCTCGAGCATGTCGAGATCGCCGTAAGCGTAGAACGGGTCGCGGGTGTTGTCGGAGGCGAAGCTGACATTGATGCCGCGCGCCTTCATCTCGTGCACCAGCGTGATGCCGCGCCACCGGGGGGTGCGGTCCGCCCGCCGGTCCTGCAGGTAAAGGTTGCACATCGGCAGGCTGACCACGTGGATGCCGGCCCTTGCAACCAGGTCGAGGGTCTTCAGGGCCTCGGCCTCGTCCTGCACGGCGAGCGAACAGCAATGGCCCACGGTGACGGGCGCGTCGAAGCCGGTTTCCAGAACGGTTTCGGCGATGGTGCGCAATGTGCCGGGGCCAGGGTCGCCGTTTTCGTCGACATGGAAGTCGACGGCCAGGCTACGGCGGGCGGCGAGCCCCAGAAAGCCCAGAAGGCGCTCCCTGAAGTCGGGGATCGGGTAGGTGACCATACCCAGCACGCCACCCGTCTCGGCCACCAGATCGGCGGTGCGGACAAACGGGCCGTCGAGCTCCATCCGGTCGACACCGATCAGGCAGACGGCCTGCAGGTCGATCCTGCCGGCCCATTCGGCGCGGATGTCGCGGAAAAGCGGCCAGCTGATGCCGTCCTGCGGCGGAATGCTGTCGAGATGGGTGCGGATCGCGCGGGTGCCGTGGGCATAGGCGCTTTTCAGCCCGAATTCCATCCGGGCGCGGACATCTTGCGCCGTCCAGTTTGCGGTGCGGTCGTCGCCGACCGTGGTCAACGCGCCCATGAAGGTGCCGTCGGGGTTGGGCGCCCGGTCCCAGATATGGCCCTTGTCGAGATGCGTGTGCATGTCGACGAACGCCGGGAACAGCATCGCGCCCTTCATATCCATGCGCGTGCCGCCCGCGGTTGCGATCCTGCCGTCGGCAAGGCTGAGGCCTGTGCGGATCAAATCGCCGGGCCGGCCCAGCAGGCAGGCCGGAACGGTGACGTTTTCCAGCCGCACCGGCCCCGGCGGGAGTGTGGCGAAATCCATCATCCTTCGCGCTTCAGCGCGCTTTCGTGCCACTTGCGCAGCAGCATGTGGCTGAGGAACGACAGCCCGGCAAAGATGACCACGCCGGTGACGGCGATCAGGATCAGGGCGGCGAACATGCGCGGGATGTTGAGGCGATAGCCGGCCTCGAGGATGCGGAAGGCCAGGCCCGAGCCGATGCCGCCGGTCCCGGCGACATACTCGGCGACGACGGCACCGATGAGCGACAGACCTCCGGCGATGCGCAAGCCGCCGAGGAAATAGGGCAGGGCCGAGGGCAGCTGCAGATACCGCAGGCGCTGCCAGCGGGTGGCGCCGTAGATGCGGAAGAGGTCGCGCAGGTTGTGGTCGGCCGAGTTGAGGCCGAGGGTGGTGTTGGACAGCACCGGGAAGAAGGCGACGAGCCAGGCACAGAGCAAAAGCCCGGCAAGGCGGCTGTCGACATAGATGAAGATCAACGGCGCGATGGCGACAATCGGCGTAACCTGCAGGATCACCGCATACGGGTAGAACGACATCTCGACCCAGCGCGACTGGGTGAAGAGGATCGCCAGCCCGACGCCGCCGATCACCGCGACCGCAAGGGCCATCAGTGTGATCTGCAGCGTGACCAGCAGCGCGTCGAACAGGATCGCCCAGTCCTTGATCAGCGTCTCGAAGACCAGCCCGGGCCCCGGCAGGATGTAGTGCGGGATCTCGTTCCAGACGACGAGGCGATCCCACAGGAACAGAGTGACGATCATCACCAGAACGGGCAGGGTCCACTTGCCGATCCGGTCGAGGCGCCGGGCACGGGCACGGCGGGCCTCGTCCTCGTCGACGATTTCGGTGGCCTCGATCGGTCTTTCTTCGGCGATGCTCATGCGGCAAGGTCCATCGCTTGGTGCAGCGCGTCCGAGGCCGCGCGGCAATGGGCGGCGTATTCGGACGAGGTGCGGAAGCTGTCGTCGCGCGGATAGGGTGCGTCGACGGTGAGTTCGCGGATCACCCGGCCCGGACGGGCGGCCATGACGACGATGCGGTCGGACAGAAACACCGATTCAAAGACCGAATGGGTGACGAAGATCACCGTGCAGCCGATCTTGTCCTTCAGTTCCAGCAGGTCGTCGTTCAGCCGGAAGCGTGTGATTTCATCGAGTGCGGCAAAGGGTTCATCCATCAGGATCAGGCGGGGATGGGTGACCATGGCGCGGGCGATGGACACGCGCATCTTCATGCCGCCAGACAGCTCGCGCGGATAGGCGTTCTGAAACTTCTCCAGCCCGACGAGCTTTAACGCCTCCAGCACATCGTCCTTCACCGAATTGTACGATTTGCCGCGCAGGCGGAACGGCAGCCAGGCGTTCTGGGCAACCGTCGCCCAGGGCATCAGGGTGGGTTCCTGGAACACGACACCCAGGTCGCCCGCCTTCTGCCCGCCGGTCCAGGTGATGCGCCCGCGCGTGGGGTGGATCAGATCGGCGATCAGCCGCAGCGCGGTGGACTTGCCGCAGCCCGACGGCCCGAGCAGCGAAATGAAATCGCCCTCGCACACCTGCAGCGACATGCCCTTCAGCGCCTGGACATTGCCGGCAAAGGTCTTGTCGACGCCCTCCATGCGCAGCACTTCCGGGCGGTTGCCTGACAGGGTCTCCGGGGCGGTCGGCATGGCTCGTGGCTCCCAAAGGGGAGGGGGCGGCAGCGGCCGCCCCCGGTTCGGCAGGGTCGGGCGGACTACTTGAGGTCCATCCCGACCTTCTTGTTGGTGAATTCGGTGGTGAAGGCGGCCTTCCAGTCAAGCCCGTCCTCCAGCACGCCCGCCGCGACCATCTTCTGATAGAAATCGCCGACCTTTTCCTCGGTCATCGCGCCGATGCCGAGCTCGAGCGCATCGCCCGAATCGACGATCCCGTTGGCCAGCATGCTGGCCTTGGCGAACTCGATCTTGTCCTGGGTCATGTCGGGGTTGGCCGCCTTGATCAGCTCGTCCGCCGCCGTGCTGTCGCCATAAAGGTAATTGTACCAGCCCTTGATCGACCCGTCGACGAAGCATTCCACCATTTCCGGTTTGTTGGCGATCGTATCGGCCATCGTCTCGATCGTGGTGGCGTAGGTCGAATAGCCGGCATCGGCGATCAGGAAGACGTTTGGTTTGAACCCCGCCTCCTTTTCGACCGCAAAGGGTTCTGACGACAGATATCCCTGCATCCCCTTGCGCTTGTCGGCGATGAACGGCGCGGGGTTGAAGGTGTAGGGCTCGCGCTGTTCGATGGTGAACCCGTGTTCCGCGATCATCCACTGATAATAGCTGGCGAACCCATTGTCGCCGATCAGAAGCGTCAGATCCTTCAGCTCGTCCCAGCTGTCGGCCTCGCCGGGATGGGCCAGAATGACCTGGGGATGTTTCTGAAACGTGGCCGCGACAGACACCACCGGGATGCCTTCCTTCACGGCGTTGAACGCCTGCAGCAGATCGCCGCCCATGTGAAAGTCGATGCGGCCGGCGAGCATCAGGGCCCGGTTGTTGACCTGCGGTCCGCCGGGCAGGATCTCGACGTCAAGCCCGCAGGCGGCATAGGTGCCGTCGGCGACGGACTGGTAAAAGCCGCCATGCTCGGCCTGAGCCAGCCAGTTCGTGCCAAAGACCGCCTTTGTGCCCTCGGCCGCAGCAAAGCCCGCCGGCACCGACGCGACGGCCATCCCCAGCGCGACCGCAAAATTCCTCGCTCTCATTGATCCCTCCATCAAGCTTGCGGTCGCAAAGGTAGGTCTGGGCCGCGCGTTGTGAAGCCGGGCCGATTCTCGCAGCCGGGCAAAGATTGATTCCGACCCTTTTTTAGGCAGAAATGCCGTCAAGAGGCTAGGTTTTCATCACAAGGCGCCGTGTGGCAGGTTACCGGCACCGAAACCCGCAACACAGGCACCGCGTGCCGCTAAGTCGAAGGCCATCATGCCGCCGCTGACCCCATCGGACATCGCCCCCCCCTTTGCCCGCTATTCCCACGGCTTCGCCGTACCGCCGGGAAGCCGCCTGATCCTGACATCGGGTCAGCTTGGCCAGCGCGCGGACGGCGTCATTCCGCCGTCCGTCGAAGAGCAAAGCGCCATCTGCTTTTCGAACATCGACGCCATCCTCGCCGCCGGAGGCGCCTCGGCAGCGGATACCGTCAAGATCAATGCCTTCGTCACCGACCGCGAGTTTTTTGCGGGCTACATGGCGGCGCGGGATCGCTGGCTGGCAGCCTCGGGCGTGCGTCCGGCCTCGACCCTTCTGATCGTCGGCGGGTTCACACGGCCGGAGTTCCTGGTCGAGGTTGAGGTCATCGCCGCCGTCGCCGGGTCCGACACGTCCCCATCGCGGGGCTCGGGTGGCTGACTGGCCGTGCGGTCCGCAAGCGGGCAGGGCCAGCGGAACATCCAGAAAAGGTTGCCGTCGGGGGCTGCGTATGCAGGCCACGTCGCCGTCATTCGTTTCCAGAGGGTCACCCTTGCTCGCGGCTTTGCCCTTACAGAAGCAGGGCTATTTCGGCTGGTCCGGCGGCGCGTCCCGCATGAGGAACCCGGTGGCCGGAGCGACGGGGTACAACGGTGTCAGGAGGAAACTCCATTTATGAAACAGAATGCTGCGGCCGCCCTGATCCGCTGGCTCAGCCTGGCAAGTCCGGCACCGGCAGAGCTCCGTGGCTCAGAGCGCGATGCGGCGTAATTGAATTGCAAGGTCGGTTTTTGGCTTGGAGCGGGCGTCGCTGATTAAGCGTATAGCCGCGTCATCGCCGACCCGCGGGGAGGCGAACCAAACCTCTGAACAGCTCGATTTATCCCAGCAAAGTCCGAACGACCTCAATCCGATACGCGCCGCCAGCAAATCGCCTCCCCTTCGGGGCGGGTCGGCGATGGCGCGGCGGCCTTCGGCCTTGATTCCGCGCCTGAAGACTGGTTGCGAACGGCGGCTCTAGGCCAAGAACCGGTCGAGCACCTTTATTGTGTATCGTCCCGTTTCAAAACTGCAACCTGCCCTAAAGGTCGGCCTGGAATTCGTCGATCAGCATGGCGACAACCGCCTTCATCGCCCGGTCGTCCTGCCCATGCATCTCCAGTTCCGCCGCCCGCACGGCCCGTTGCCGGTCCGTTCCGTTGCCCTTGGTTAGGATATCCTGCGCGCCCTCGATCTCTTTGACGCAGCCCAGGGCCTCGGCATCCTCTTCCACCAGCCCGATCAGCTCGTGCAGCAGCTCGGGATAGGCCACGACCTCGCCGCGGCCAAAATCGATCAGCCCCTCGGACATGCCATAACGCTGTGCCCGCCAGCGGTTTTCGCCGATGAGGAACTCGTCGTAGATGCGCCAGCGCTGGTTCTTGATGCGCAGGCGCCAGAGCATGCGCATCAGACATTGCGACAACGCCGCGATGGTCAGGGCGTGTTCCATTCTCGGCGAGTTGTCGCAGATGCGCGATTCGAGCGTCGGAAACCGGCCCGAAGGACGCAGGTCCCACCAGATCTTGGTGGCGTCCTCGATCGCCCCGGTGGAAATGATCGCCTGCAGCGAGCGGTCGTATTCCGCCCAGCTGTGAAACTTCGGCGGCAGGCCCGTCCGGGGAACGTTGTCGAAGATCGTCAGGCGGTAACAGCTGAGCCCGGTGTCCTGCCCCTGCCAGAACGGCGACGAGCAACTGAGCGCCAGCAGGTGCGGCAGGAAATAGGTGAACTGGTTGAGCAAATCGATCCTGAGATCGTCATCCTCGACCCCGATATGCACGTGCATGCCCGAGATCAGCAGCCGCCGGGCCACGCCCGCAAGGTCGCGATCGAGCGTGTTGTAGCGTTCCTTGTCGGTGTGGTGCTGATCCTTCCAGTCGGCCGTCGGGTGGCAGCTTACCGCAAGGGGGGCCAGACCGTAGCGCCCGGCGATCTCGGCCACTGCGGTGCGCAGGCGTTTGAGATCGTCGCGCGCCTCGGAGATGTTTTGACAGACATTGGTGCCGATCTCGACCTGGCAGCGCAGGAATTCCGGTGAAACCTGGCCGCCCATTTCGGCCACGCAGGCATCCATCATTTCTTGCGGAGCTTCGGCCAGATCGTGCGTCTTGTGGTCGACGAGGAGATATTCCTCTTCGATGCCCATCGTGAAACTCGGTGCAGTGGGCATCGCTCCCTCCCCCAAGGTTTTTGCCATGAAAGCAGGAAGATGCTGGACCGGCAACGAAAAACAGCCGCGCGAGGCCCGGAACGGTCGACCGCCGCAACCCCGGCCGATTGGCGGATCGGCGGCAATCGGTTGCGCGGACAATGATTGTTTCCGAAGCTTCGGGACCTCAATTCGATGGCACAACCTCAAGGCGAATTGCCGCACTTGGCCTACGACCCGGAGGTCTGCCGGTTCAGGCCCGATTTTTAAGGCCGCGCTTGCCTTGAAATTCGCAAATACTTCGGCGATGGGCGAGTTGTCATTTGATTTTAAAGTAAAATTTCAAGACCGGGTGGCGTCATTGACACTTGCTTTGGCCTCAATTTGGTCTCACCAACACCATCTCGTTCCAGTGCTGACCTAATTCTGCCGTGATTCTTCGGGACCTTGAGTTGCAAGACATCCAAAGGGCGTTCCGATGACATCAGTTCCAATTGCGAATCTCGGCGAACTGGCCCGTTGCCGTTCGATCGCCGCGCTTGAAAACAGCGGCGGCTATACGATCGCCGAGGCGGAAGAGCGTTTCTGGCGGGAACGCGCCGTCGAAACGGTGCTGCGCCTGACCGCGGTCGTCTTGATCCTTGCGGGCTATCTGCAATGGTTTCTGCCGCATGCAATGCTGTTTGGGAATCCGGTTGTCGTACAGTCGGTCCTGACCGCGATGTGTGTTGGAACCGGCGTTACCCTCTATTTCTTTGCCTCGCGCGGATTCCGCAGGGCGCTGCGCGTCGACATCGACGGGCAGCAGATCGGAACGGCACGGCTCAACACCAAGGGCCGCAGCCTGACCGCGCGCGCGGTCCCGATGCGGCGGATCGAAAGCCTTTTCATAAACCGGCCCACCAAGGATCAGCCCCTGGCGGAATTGCGCGCCCGGGTCAGTGACGAGTCGGGCAGCCTCAGCCTGATGCGCGGGTCGGCGGCGGATATCGAAACGCTGCACCGGAGGCTGTGCCTCGACATCCGCCTGACACTGGCCACGGCCACGATTCAGCCGTCACGGGTCAAACCGACGTCGGGCGAGGTAGAGCGGCTGTTTCGAAGCAGCCGGTCCGCCGAGCGGCAGGCCGTGTAAGATCCCAAGCGACCGCGGAGGGGTCAGTCCATCGCCTTGAAATGGAACTCTCCGCCCTCCTTCAGGCCGGACGGCCAGCGCGAGGTGACCGTTTTCGTGCGGGTGTAAAAGCGGAAGGCGTCGGGGCCATGCTGGTTTAGGTCGCCGAAACCAGACTTCTTCCAGCCGCCGAAGGTGTGATAGGCCAGCGGCACCGGAATCGGGACGTTGACGCCGACCATGCCGATATTGATGCGGTTGGCAAAGTCGCGCGCGGTGTCGCCGTCGCGGGTGAAGATCGCGGTCCCGTTGCCGTATTCGTGGTCCATGGCGTACCCGAGCGCCTCTTCGTAGCTCTGGGCGCGCACCTGGGTCAGGACGGGGCCAAAGATCTCTTGCTTGTAGATATCCATGTCGCGGGTGGCCCTGTCGAACAGATGCGGGCCGACGAAGAACCCGTTCTCGTAGCCCTGCATCGAGAAATCGCGGCCATCGACCACAAGCTCTGCGCCCTGCTCGACGCCGGAATTGACCAGGCCAAGCACACGCTCCTTGGCGGCGGCGGTGACAAGCGGGCCGTAGTCGACATCGTTGCCGGCCGTGTAGGGGCCGACCTTGAGGTTTTCGATCCGCGGAACAAGCTTTTCGACCAGCTTGTCTGCCGTGGTGTCACCCACCGGCACCGCGACCGAGATCGCCATGCATCGCTCGCCCGCCGCGCCGTAGCCTGCGCCAACCAGCGCATCGGCGGCCTGGTCCATGTCGGCGTCGGGCATGACGATCATGTGGTTCTTCGCGCCGCCGAAGCATTGCACGCGCTTGCCGTTGGCGCATCCGCGGGAATAGATATATTCGGCGATCGGTGTCGAGCCGACGAAACCGACGCCCATCACGGTCCGGTTGTCAAGGATCGCGTCGACCGCTTCCTTGTCGCCGTTGACGACCTGCAGGATGCCGTCGGGCAGCCCGGCTTCCTGCATCAGTTCGGCCAGCATCAGGGGGACCGACGGATCGCGCTCCGACGGCTTCAGGATAAAGGCGTTGCCGCAGGAAATCGCCGGGGCGAATTTCCACATCGGGATCATTGCGGGGAAGTTGAACGGCGTGATGCCCGCCACCACACCCAGCGGCTGGCGCATCGAGTACATGTCGATGCCGGGGCCGGCGCTGTCGGTGTATTCGCCCTTCAACAGATGCGGCGCCCCGATGCAGAATTCCACGACCTCCAGCCCGCGCTGGACGTCGCCCTTCGCGTCCGGCAGGGTCTTGCCGTGTTCGCGGCTGAGCGCTTCGGCCAGCTTGTCCATGTCCCGGTTCAGCAGCCGGACGAACTCCATCATCACCCGGGCGCGGCGCTGTGGATTGGTGGCAGCCCATTGCGGTTGCGCCTCGGCGGCCTTGGCCACCGCCATGTCGAGCTCGTCTTTCGAGGCGAGCGGCACCCTGGCCTGAACCTCGCCGGTGGCAGGGTTGAAGACATCCGCAAAGCGGCCCGAGCTTCCCTTGACGTTGGTTCCGTCGATCCAGTGGCTGAGTTCTTGCATAGGTCCCTCCTCGGTGGCCGGTCCGGCCGTTGTGGCGGACCCTATATCCGGCGTTGGTCGGGGAAAAGAGGTGGGTTGGGAAATTCGCGCAACGCTGCGGGATTTCAAGCCCGCGCTTGACAGAACGGGCGCGGTGGGGCGACGCTGGGCCGAGGGAGATACAATCTGGAGGCTCCGAGATGCTCGTACATCAGATACTGAAGTCGAAGTCCGACGACGGGGTGGTGACGATCGGCCCCGATATCCCGGTGTCCGCCGCGGCAGAGCTTATGTCGAGCCGCCGCATCGGGGCGGTGATCGTGTCGGAGGACGGCAAGGTGCCGTTGGGGATCCTGTCGGAGCGGGACATCGTGCGGGAATTGGGGCGGCGCGGGCCGGGATGCCTGACGGACCGGATCGATGCGATGATGACCAAGGATCTGGTGATCTGCGTGCGCGACGAGGCGGCGACGGACGTGCTGACCAAGATGACCGAAGGCCGGTTCCGGCACATGCCGGTGGTGGAGGGCGGCGAGATGGTTGGGCTGATCTCGATCGGTGACGTGGTGAAGGCGCGGCTTTCCGAACTGTCGATGGAAAAAGAGGCGCTGCAAGGCATGATCATGGGGCATTGAGACGGCCCCGGCTCGGGTGGTCCCGTGGGACCGGCGGCAGGTCTTTGAGCTCATTCGGGACAGCGCTGACAAATCGCTGGGACGCGCGCTTTGAAATCGGGTACGCCTTGCGCGTGTCCCGGCCCCGGAGATTTCGGTGACGACAAGGCTCGCGGTTTGGCGAACGATGCGTCTTGAATGACGTGGCTGGTTTGGTTTTGGCCTGGAGCGGACATTAACCGGAATCTGAGAAGCCGCGCCATCGCCGACCCGAGGGGAAGCGACCGGGACCTATGGACGGCTCGATTTATCCCAGCAAAGTCCGATCGACTTCAACGCGATGCGCGCCGTCAGAAAATCGCCTCCCCTCCGGGGCGGGTCGGCGATGGCGCGGCGGCCTTCGGCCTTGATTCCGCGCCAGAAGACTGATTGCCAATGGCTCCATCAGGCCGAAACCGTCAGGATGCGGTTTCGTCAGGATATATCCCGATTTGGCGCCATCTTCTACGGTCCCGCTCTCCTAAGCCAAAGTGTGCCTTCGGCGGCGGGCGATCCCCCGGACGGCCCTTGTCGCGAGCTCCCCCAGGCTTGCGACTGGCCGTGCAAAAGGACGGTGGCGGCGGCGCAGCCGCGGGTGTATTGAAAGCCGCAATATTGTTGCGTTGACCCGCAAGCAGAGGATGCGCCATGCGGATAGGCCTTTATGCCGGAACATTCGATCCGATGACCTTGGGTCATCTCGATATCATCCGCCGGGCGACGCATCTGGTGGACCGGCTGGTGATCGGGGTCGCGGTCAATCGCGACAAGGGGCCGCTTTTCGATCTGGATGAGCGCGTGGCGATGGTCGCCGCGGCCAGCGACGGCCTGGGCAATTCAGCGACCGAGATCATCGTGTATCCGTTCGAGAACCTGCTGATCGACTGCGCCAACGACGTAGGCGCCACGGTGATCATCCGCGGCCTGCGGGCGGTGGCCGATTTCGAATACGAATACCAGATGGTCGGCATGAACCGGGTGCTCGATCCGCAGATCGAGACGGTATTTCTGATGGCCGAGGCCAAGTATCAGTCGATCGCGTCGAAGCTGGTGAAGGAAATCGCGCGGCTGGGCGGGGATGTTTCGAAATTCGTCACGCCCGAGGTGAGCGCGGCATTGCACCGCAAGCTCGGGCGCTGACCGGCCGCGTTCCGCGTTGAAGGATCGTTGTTTCGCCGTCCGGACGCACCGTTTGTGTCGTGTTGACGGCCCTCTCTGCGCCTTGGCGCGGAATTCCTCACTTTTATTGACGAAGTTCGTCGGCCAGTCCGATTGGACAGGACAGGATTTGATGGAGGTATTTTTTAGAGAAACGGAGAGTTTATTGGGGCAGCGGCGGCGCTACGGCCTTTTGGAGCGAAAGCGCCTTTTGCGCGATGGAGCGCCCTGATCGGAAGGGAAAATCGAAACGGTTCAGCGCGTTCTTGAGCTGGAAGCAGCGACGCTGATCCGACGGTCCAGGTGCGCTCGGCTGGTCCGCGCAGGCCGGGTTCCGCGTTTTGAGCCGGGCCTGAAACGTCAACGGGCCGGCGAATCCGCCGGCCCGTCAGGTCTGGGTTGCGTCGTCTGCGCCCTCCGGCGCGTCCTCCTCCCGCGCCATCGATCAATGGCCGTAGACGGCTTTGCGGGCGATCTTGCGGGCGTCGGGACGGTAGATGTCGAGGTCGAGGGCGGTGTCGAGCGGCATCGATTCGATTTCGGCAACGGTGCGTTCGTAGGCGATGCGCTTGCGTGCGATTTCGCGGATGGTGTCGATCAGGGTCATGTCGAAGGTCCTTTGCTGATGCGGGTTGTTCGTTTCCCCGCCCTAAAACTGGTGTGTATGTTAGCGCTAAACAAGCTACGTTTCCGCAGTGCGGCATTGCATGTTTTGCATGGCTGGGCGGGTTGCCTAATTCGTTGGCAGAAAAGAAAAAAGGCGCCGGATCCCGACGCCTTTCCATACCTCCGACGGCGAAGCGTCAGATCAGTTTGCCCATCGCCGCCGCCGTGTCGCTCATCCGGTTCGAAAAACCCCATTCGTTGTCGTACCAGGTCAGGATCCGGCACATCTTGCCTGCCATGACCTTGGTCTGGTCGGTGTGGAAGATCGACGAATGCGGGTCGTGGTTGAAATCCATCGAGACGAGTTTTTCGTCCGTGTAGCCGAGCACGCCGTTCAGCGGGCCGTTGCCGTCGGCCGCCTCGCGGATTGCGGCGTTGATCTCGTCCGCGCTGGTGTCGCGCGCGGCCTCGAAGGTCAGGTCGACCACCGAGACATTGGGGGTCGGCACGCGGATCGCGACGCCGTCGAGCTTGCCGTTGAGTTCCGGCAGCACAAGGCCCACGGCCTTGGCGGCGCCGGTCGAGGTGGGGATCATCGACATCGCCGCCGCGCGGGCGCGGTAGAGATCCTTGTGCATGGTGTCCAGGGTCGGCTGATCGCCGGTGTAGCTGTGGATCGTGGTCATGAAACCGTTGACGATGCCGATTGCGTCGTTCAGCACCTTGGCGGCGGGGGCGAGGCAGTTGGTCGTGCAGGACGCGTTCGAGACGACGAGGTCGTCCGACGTCAGCACGCCGTCGTTGACGCCGAAGACGACGGTCTTGTCGGCATTCTTGCCCGGCGCCGAGATCAGCACGCGCTTCGAGCCGTTTTCGAGATGCGCCTGGCAGGCCTCCTTCGAGGTGAAGATACCGGTGCATTCCATCACCACGTCCACATCCGACCACGGCAGGTCGGCGGGGTTGCGGATCGCGGTGACGCGGATCGGGCCGCGGCCGACATCGATGGTGTCCTCGGTAATGGTGACGGTGGCCGGGAATTTCCCGTGCACGCTGTCATAGCGCAGAAGGTGGGCGTTGGTCTCGACCGGGCCGAGGTCGTTGATCGCGACCACCTCGACGTCCGTGCGGCCCGATTCGATGATCGCGCGAAGTACATTGCGGCCGATGCGGCCAAATCCGTTGATAGCGACTTTCACAGCCATGGCTGGTCCTCCGATGGGGTCTGTGCGGCGTTTCGGGCCGGGATAATGATTGGAGGCGTTGAATGGCTTTTTCGCGCGCGCGTCAACCGAAACCGGGTGCGGCTTATCGCCAGAAGGCCAGCCATTCGATCAGTTCCATCAGCCGGCGGGCGACAAACAGCGGCACATCGAGGCCGAGCAGGAAATAATCGAGCGCAAGGAAGCCCAGGATCAGGGCGGCGAGCCACAGGGCGAGGGTATTGGTCATGGCCGGGGCTCATTTGCGGGCCGGGGGTCCGGATTCGGCGGGACCCTAGCGCAGCGGGCCGGGCGGTTGAAGGGGGTCAGCCGCGTGGCGAGAGATTGACGGCGTAGGGCCCCTTTTCGCCGTCCATCAGGCTGAATTCCAATTCGGTTTCCAGATCGAGCCGGTCCCAGCCGTCGCCGATGAGACTGTCGCGCTGGAAATAGACCTCGAGCCCGCCGGGCGTCTTGAGAAACCCATAGCCCTCTTCCGGGAACAGGCGGACGATGCGGCCATGGTGTTTTTCGGGATGCGCCTTGACATGGACGCCTTGGATCTTGCGGGCATAGTCGTCGAGCTGGCGGCGCGCGGCCTTGAAGCTGTCGCGGATCGCGATGTTGACATCCTCGTGGGCGCCGATGTCGCCGGGTTTGCGGTTGACCACGATGACCGTGCCGGGAACCTCCATCTCGACGGCGACGTGGAAATGGTGGCCCTTGCGGCCGTGCCGGTCGCTTTTTTCGACCGTGACGCGGCAGGAGGTGATGTGGTCGAAAGAGCGTTCGAGCACGGCGATCTTGCCGTGGATGACGTCTGTCAGGGCTTGCGAGGTGTCGAGGCCGCGAAAGACGATTTGCGGGTCGGTTTGCATGGCCGGTTTCCTCCTGTTGCGTGGCCTGAGTTTGGCGGGCCGGCGGCGTGGCGGACATGATCTGCGTCAAAACCGGCACGTGATCTGACCCACGTCAAGGTGCGGGCGCGCGATCTGTGACTGGATGGCTGGTGCAATCTGGGAGGAGATGATGAGCGCACTGGGCCTTAGGATCATCGACGAGTCGGTGCAGGCGGCGAATATCTGGATCAACGAGGTGAACGAGCGCACCGGCTGGGACCACAAGCAGCGGGCCTACCGGCTCTTGCGGCAGGTCCTGCACGTGCTGCGCGACCATATGAGCGTCGAGGAGGCGGCACAATTGGGGGCGCAGCTGCCGATCATGGTCAGGGGCATCTATTACGAGGGGTGGAACCCGTCGAAATGCCCGGTGACCGAGCGCAGCCGCGAGGGGTTCGTCGCGCGGGTGCAGGCGGCGTTCGCGACCGATCCCCTGGGCGACGCGCCGGAGGCGATCGCGGCGGTCATGGCGGTCTTGGACGCGCATGTCTCGGGCGGCGAGATGGAGAACGTTCGGGGGACGTTCACTGCCGAGATCAGGACGTTGCTGTGAACGTCGCGGGGAAAGCCGCGTCGGCACGGCTTTCCTGAAGCGGTTTCGAGACCGCTTCTTTGAAGGCCGTCCGAACGGCCTTCGCGCAAGGCGTGTCGAAACGCCTTGCCGCCCGCCGTCCCCGGTGGGCGCTCAGACCCGTGTGTCGGGCTGCCAGCGGCCTTCGATCAGGTCCTTGACCTTTGCAACCGTCGCCTCGGCGGTGATGCCGAACTGTTGGAACAACTCGCCCGCGGGCGCCGAGGCGCCGAAGCCGTGCATGCCGACGAACCCCGATTTCTCGCGTCGGCCGCGTTCGCCGAACAGCCAGCGGTCCCAGCCAAAGCGCACACCGGCCTCAATCGCCACACGGACCGGCCCGCCGGGCAGAACGCGGCGGCGGTAGGCGTCGTCCTGCATCTCGAAGAGCTCCCAGCAGGGCATCGAGACGACGCGGGTGCCGATCCCCTCGGCCTGCAGCAGATCGCGGGCCGCGAGCGCCACCGAGACCTCTGACCCGGTGGCGAGCAGGACGGCCTGGCGCTTGCCCTCGGCATCGGCGAGCACGTAACCGCCACGGGCGGACAGGTTGGAATTGGCGTGATCCGTCCGGACCGTCGGCAGACCCTGACGGGTCAGCGACAGGACCGTGGGGGTCTTGGTCTGGCCAAGGGCGATGTCCCAGGCTTCCGCCGTTTCCACCGCGTCGGCGGGCCGGATCACCAGCATGTTGGGCGTCGCGCGCAGCATCGCCAGATGCTCGACCGGCTGGTGGGTGGGGCCGTCTTCGCCAAGCCCGATCGAATCATGCGTGTAGACATAGACCGGCGCGATGCCCATGAGCGCGCTGAGCCGCATGGCGGCGCGGGCATAGTCGGTGAACACCATGAAGGTACCGCCATAGGCTTTCACCCCGCCATGCAGCGCCATGCCGTTCATCGCCGCCGCCATGCCGTGCTCGCGGATACCATAATGGATATAGCGGCCCTTGCGGTTCGACGGGTCGTGCACGCCCATGTCCGGCGTCTTGGTGTTGTTCGACCCCGTAAGGTCGGCCGAGCCGCCGATGGTCTGCGGCACGATCGGGTTGATGACGGTCAGCACCTTTTCCGAGGCGGCGCGGGTCGCCATCTTGGGCGCGGTTTCGGAGATCTCTCTCTTGAAACGCTTGATCGCGGCGGAAAGGCGCGGCGGCATCTCGGCTGCGAGTTCCCGCTCGAACTGCGTCTGGCGGCCTTTCGACAAGGCGGCAAGGCGGGCCTTCCACATCGCGTATTCGCCGCTGCCGCGCTGGCCGATGGCCTGCCATTGCGCCCGGACCTCCTCGGGAACGACGAAGGGCTCGTGGTCCCAGCCATAGAGTTTCTTGGTCTCGGCGATCTGGTCGGGATCGGTCAGGGCGCCATGGGCCTTGGCGGTGTCCTGCATCGGGTGGCCGAGGCCGATATGGGTCTTGCAGGCGATCATCGACGGGCGGCGCGACTTTCTGGCGGCGGTGATCGCGGCGTCGATCGCCTGCGGATCGTGGCCGTCGATTTCCTGGACGTCCCAGCCCGAGGCCTTGAACCGCCGCACCTGATCGGTGGCGTCGGCCATGTCGACGGTGCCGTCGATGGTGATGTTGTTGTTGTCCCAGAAGACGATGAGCTTTGACAGCTTCTGCATGCCCGCCAGCCCGATGGCTTCCTGGCTGACGCCTTCCATCAGACAGCCGTCGCCGGCGATGACATAGGTGTAGTGGTCGACGATCTTCTTGCCGTAGCGGGCACGCAGCACTTCCTCGGCCAGCGCGAAGCCAACGGAATTCGCCAGCCCCTGGCCGAGCGGGCCGGTCGTGGTCTCGATGCCCTTGGCGTGGCCGTATTCCGGATGGCCTGCGGTGATCGCCCCCCATTGCCGGAAATTCTTGATCTGCTCCAGCGTCATATCCTTGTAGCCGGTCAGGTGCAGCAGCGAATAGAGCAGCATCGAGCCGTGGCCCGCCGACAGGATGAAACGGTCGCGGTCCGGCCAGTCGGGCGCGTCGGCGTCGAATTTCAGGTGCTTTTCGAACAGCACCGTGGCGACGTCGGCCATGCCCATCGGCATGCCGGTATGGCCGGAGTTGGCGGCGGCCACGGCGTCCATCGCCAGCGTGCGGAGTGCCGCGGCGCGCATCCAGTGATCGGGGTGGTTTTCTTTCAGGTCGGCGATGTCCACGGGCGCGGGTCCTTGGCTGGTTGGGGCTATGCGTTGCGGGCGTGATAGCAAGGTCGGAGCGAAGATCAAGCGCGGCCCGTAAGCTATTGGCGGGAAAGGGGGCGCATTTCCCGAAGCGAATGGGTAAGATTGTGCTTGTGCGGCGGGTGGATTGATTCGCTGCGGCGCTGTGCCGGCATCAGACCGGCCGGGTGAGGACGAGGGACAAGGCGGATGACGGATATTGCAGAGCTGGAGCGCCGGATCACGGCTGCGCTGGACCGGATAGGTAACGGTGTCGGGCAGCTTGCGGCGGCGCCGGCGGAACCGGCGGCGGATGCCGCGGAAGTCGACGCGCTGCGCGAGGCGCTCGAGGCGGAGAAAACGGCGAATGCGCAGCTGG
The DNA here is from genome assembly GCA_030065095.1 of Rhodobacter sp. Lineage (GTDB taxonomy): Bacteria > Pseudomonadota > Alphaproteobacteria > Rhodobacterales > Rhodobacteraceae > JASJCA01. Next base: position 115,131 of record JASJDP010000004.1, on the reverse strand, counting down.
AAGAGCGGGTCAAGTCGCTGCACACGCAGCACGATGCCGAGGTGCGGGCGCTGGAGGACAAGCTGAAGGAGGCGGTCTCGAGCGGACGCGAGGCGATGTCGCAGGCGGCGGCCCTGCGCAAGGCGAACCAGCATCTGCAGTCGTCGGTTCAGGGCCTGCGGGACGCCGCGGCCAGCGGCGCGACGGAACCGCATCTGATCAATCAGGCGATGACGTCCGAACTGGAAGGGCTGCGGGCGCTGCGCGACGGCGACCGGGCCGAACTCGATGCGATCCTGTCCGAGCTGAAGCCGCTCTTGAAGGAGGCCAGCGATGCCTGAGGTGACGATTGCAATCGGCGGGCGGGATTTCACCGTCGCCTGCCAGGACGGCGAGGAACAGTATCTGCATGCCGCGGCCGCGTTGCTGGACACCGAGGCGACGGCGCTGACCGGGCAGGCGGGACGGTTGCCGGAGAACCGGATGCTGCTGATGTCGGGGCTGATGCTGGCCGACAAGGCGGCGGGGCTGGAGGATCAGCTGCGCGCCGCCGAGGACCGAGCGGCCGCGGCCGAGGCCGAGGCGGCACGCTTGCGTAACGCGCCGTCGCCGGTTGCGGAACGGGTCGAGGTGCCGGTCATCCCCGAGGCCGTGACCGACTCGCTTGCCGAACTCGCCGCCCGCGCCGAGGCACTGGCGGAGACGGTGGAGGAAAGGGCCGGGTAGGGCGGGGCTGCGCCGCCCGATTCCACGCCTGCAGCCAAAGGCAAACACGCGCGCCCGGCCCGCACCGGCCTTGCGATACACGCGCAACGCGTCGCGCGTCAGCCTTTCAGGTTGTCGCTCAGCGCGCGGCCGAGGGCGACGAACTCCTCGATGTCCTGCGGTTTGCGCAGCAGATGGCCGACGCGCACCCGCAGGCCGAAAGGGCCGCGCATGACCAGCGGCTGCTGGGCTTCGTTCTTTCCAGCCCGGGCATTGTTGAGTTCCGGCGCAAAGCGGACGGCGTCGAGGCTGGTCTCGGCCCCGCCCGAGGCCATCAGGTGGCCGGGGCCGTCGCTGTCGAGGCTGCGCAAACCTTGCGCCTCTTCGCCGAGGCCGCCGGTCATTTTGTCGAGCAGCCAGCGGCCGATGTCGCCGCCCATCAATCCGATCATCTTGTCGGCCATCGCCGCGGTCTTTTCGGGGATGTCCGGGCCCAGCACGGCCATGCCTTGGGGGATGCGCGCACCGGGGTCCTCGTACATCGACCAGCGCACGCTGCTGCCGCTGCCCGAAGAACTGCCGGCGGAACCGGACCGCGCATAGAGCGTGAGCGTCCAGCCTTCGCGTGGATCGGAAATCACCGTTTCGCTGCCCCTGCCGCCGCTGGCGGGGGTGAAATCGAAATGCCAGCCATTCCGGTCGGCCATCTGCCGCTGGGCCTCTTTCGCCCTGGCACCGGCGCGGACGGCAAAGGCGATCAGGGCCGTGCCGCCAAGCGCGGCGGCGGCGAAAAGCGCGATAAGCAATGGGTCCATGGGCAATGACCTGATCTGCAACGAAAAACGGGCGAGGCCGTTGCCCCGCCCGGTCAGGTTACCCTTTCGGACCGTCCGTGTCAGCCGTCAGGCGTTCGCCTCGCGGATCTTGTCGGCGGCGTCCTTGTCATAGGCGATGCCGTTTTCGTCGAACATGGTGTCCAGTTCGCCCGACAGGGTCATCTCGGTGACGATGTCGCAGCCGCCGACGAATTCGCCCTTGACGTAAAGCTGCGGGATCGTCGGCCAGTCGGAATAGTCCTTGATCCCCTGGCGAAGGCCGTCATCGGCCAGCACGTTCACATCGGCGAAATCGACGCCCATGAAATTCAGCACGCCCGCCACGCGGGAGGAAAAGCCGCATTGCGGCATCGACTTGGTGCCTTTCATGAACAGCACCACGTCATTGGCGGTGACGGTGTCTTTGATCTGGGTCTGGGCGTCGGTCATGTCAGCCTTTCCTTGTGTTCGGGAATGTTCGCCGTGTCGGTGAGGCCGGCGCTCTCCTCCGCGGCGGTCTTTGCTTTGGCCGTGTTGCGTTTGAAATCGTTCTGCGTGACAAAAAGCGTGCCGATGAAATCGGAAATCCAAGCCCCGATGCCTTTTGCGGCGCCTTCACACAGCTCTTGGATCATTCCGGCGCCTTTGTTGTCAGGGCGAGCGCGTGCAGGTCACCGGCAGGGCCGTCCATCGCGCCCTTCAGCGCGGCATAAACGGCGCGTTGCTGCTGAACGCGGTTCTTGCCACGGAAGCTTTCGTCGATGACGAGCGCCGACATGTGCACGCCGTCGTCGCCGCCGACCTGGATCGTGGCGTTGGGAAAGCTTTCGCGCAGCAGCGTTTCGATTTCGTGGGCCTGCATGGGCATGAAAGATGCGTCCTTGGCTGTTCATTTAGAAATAGATTGGCCGGGCGCGGTCTGCAAGGCGTGGGCGGTCGTCAAAATAAGTGCGCCTTGGCGCACGCCATGTGCATCCATCGCCGCCCGGGCCGGTCACATCCATTTCGATCGGATAGTGTGGCGCCGTCACAGGGTTTCGGGCAGCGGCACCTCGAGATAGACGCCGAACTCGGCGCCGAAATCACAGCTGACGCGGGCGTGAACCTTGCCTTGCCGGTCGAGAAAGCGCTGGCTGTCGGTGACAGGAAAGACGCCTTCGTGCCAGATATCGGCGTGGATATAGAGCCCCTGGCCGCCGTCGCACCAGAAGGCCACGACCTTGTCCGGCGTGATGTCGTCACCGGGCAGGGCGGCGGGGACGACGAAGGGTTTGTTGTCCAGCGGAAAAAAGAGCTGCCCGCCATCGGGGTGGTAGTTCATGTGCCACAGATAGACCGCGCGGCGGGGGGCGGATCGGGTTTCGGCGCTTGCGGTCCTGGGATCGGCGGCGGACCAGCCGAGCACATAGTTGCCCGCGACCGCCGCATTGGCGCCAAAGAGCACGTCGCCGCGCCAGTCGCTGTGGAAGATGCCTTCGGCCACGCCGCCTTCATCCCCGCTGTCTTCGTCGACGGGGCGCCATCCTTTCGCGGGCCAGCGCGTGATTTCGATCTCGAAGCTCTCGGGGTCATCGACCAGGCAGCCGTAGCCCTTGAGCGTCTCGCCGGTGGCACGGATCAGGGGCACCGGGTGCGCTGGAAGGCTGGGCTTGTCGGCTGCGTCGAACATATAGACGGGTGCGGTCATCTGGTGGCCTCCGTTAGCCGAGCGCGGCCTCGAAACTGGTGCGGAAGAGGGCGGACAGGTCGGCCAGCGGTGCCTCGGACGTGCCGAAACGCACCGACGTGCCGCCGAACTTTCCGACGCTGGCGATGGCGACGCCGGCCTGGCCGGCGGCAGTCATCAGGGCTTCTGCCTGGTCGAAGTTGCAGGCGATCAGATAGCGCGCCTGGTCTTCCCCAAAGAGCGCGCCGGTGTCCTGCAGATCCAGGGTGATGCCGACGCCGGCGGCTTCGGCAAGCTCAAAAGCGGCAAGGGCAAGGCCTCCGTCGGCGATGTCGGTGCAGGCGCGGATCAGATCCCTGTTTACGCGAACGAATTCGCCATTGCGCCTTTCGGCGTCGAGGTCGACCGGCGGGGCGTCACCGTCTTCGCGGTTGAAAACCTCGGCCAAAAGGGCGGACCGGCCCAGATGGCCGACGGCCGCGCCGATCATCACGGCGACATGGCCGTCGCGGACCTCGCCGGCGATCAGGTGGCTGTCGTCGGGGATCAGACCCACGGCGGCAATCGTCGGTGTCGGCAGGATCGCGGCGCCGTCGGTCTCGTTGTAAAGCGAGACATTCCCCGAGACGATCGGCATATCGAGCGCCTGGCAGGCCTCGCCGATGCCCTTGATCGCACCGACGAACTGGCCCATGACGGCCGGCTTTTCGGGGTTGCCGAAATTGAGGTTGTCGGTGGCTGCCAGCGGCCTGGCGCCAACGGCGGTGAGGTTGCGAAACGCCTCTGCCACCGCCTGTTTGCCGCCCTCGACCGGATTGGCGTGCACGTAGCGCGGGGTCACGTCGGAGGTGAAGGCAAGCATCTTGCCGGTGTCATGTACGCGGACGATGCCAGCGCCGAGACCCGGCGCGCGCACGGTGTCGGCCATCACCTGGCTGTCGTATTGCTCGTAGACCCACTGTTTGGCGGCGTAGTTCGGGCTGCAGATCAGCGCCCTGAGGCCGTCGATGGGGTCGATTTGCGGCACGTTGGCGAGCGGTTCGGCCGGCAGGGTGGCTCCCCATGGGCGGTCGTATTCGGGGGCCGTGCTGGAGAGCTTCGACAGCGGCAGGTCGGCCTTGACCGCGTTGCCGTGCAGGATCAGGAACCGGTCCTCGGCGATGGTTTCGCCGACGATGGCGAAGTCGAGGTCCCACTTTGCGAAAATCCCGCGTGCCTCGGCCTCTTTCTCGGGCTTCAGGACCATCAGCATGCGTTCCTGGGATTCCGACAGCATCATTTCATAGGCGGTCATCCCGGCTTCGCGTTGCGGCACGTCGTCGAGCTGCAGCTTGACGCCAAGGCCGCCCTTGTCGCCCATTTCGACCGCCGAACAGGTCAGGCCCGCCGCGCCCATGTCCTGGATCGAGATCACCACGCCGGTCTGCATCAGTTCGAGACAGGCCTCGAGCAGGCGCTTTTCGGTGAAGGGGTCGCCAACCTGAACGGTGGGGCGCTTTTCCTCGATGGTGTCGTCGAATTCGGCGCTGGCCATGGTCGCGCCGCCGACGCCGTCGCGGCCGGTCTTGGCGCCGAGATAGACCACCGGCATCCCGATACCGGAGGCGGCGGAGTAGAAGATCTTGTCGGCGTCGGCGAGGCCGGCGGCGAAGGCGTTGACCAGGCAGTTGCCGTTATAGGCGGGATGGAACCGGACCTCGCCGCCGATGGTGGGCACGCCAAAGCAGTTGCCGTAGCCGCCGATGCCCTCGACCACACCATGGACCAACTGACGGGTCTTCGGATGGTCGGGCGCCCCGAAGCTGAGCGAATTCATCGCGGCGACGGGCCGGGCGCCCATGGTGAAGACGTCGCGCAGGATGCCGCCCACGCCGGTTGCCGCGCCCTGATAGGGCTCGATATAGCTGGGGTGGTTGTGGCTCTCCATCTTGAAGACCACCGCCTGACCGTCGCCGATATCGACGACGCCCGCGTTTTCGCCGGGCCCGCAAATCACCTGCGGGCCGGTGGTGGGCAGGGTACGCAGCCATTTCTTCGAGGATTTGTAGGAACAGTGTTCGTTCCACATGGCCGAGAAGATGCCCAGTTCGGTAAAGCTGGGCGCGCGGCCGATGATGTCGAGGATGCGGGCGTATTCGTCCGGGCTGAGCCCGTGGGCTGCGATCAGGTCTTCGGTAATGTCCGGCTCTTGCATGCACGTCCCCCCGCCTTTGAACGGCGTCATACGGGATGCAGACCGGCAGGAAAAGGGACCGGTCGCGCCGAGGGATCCGTTGCGGTTGCCCCGTTGCACCGACACGCCGCCGCGCAATGCGCCGGGGCCGGTGGCGATCGCTGTGGAGGCCGGCCGAGCCGGCCGACGGAGCGGTCTTGGTGTGCACAAAAAAAGGCCGGGCTTTTGGCCCGGCCAGTCCAACAGGGAGGTATACGCCGAAAAGGAGAGTTGCCTCATCCCACAGCGTCAAGCTCGAACGTAGGCGCGCGCTTGCCGCCGATCAAGGCAGAATGCGTAAATACGATGCATTGCTGCCATGCAGCATATGCATATCTGCCACAGTTACAGGCGCGCCGCCTCATCCTTTTGCTTCCGGCGATAGGCGATGATCTCCTCCATCACGAAATCGCGGAAGGCAGAGATGCGCTTGGAGTTCCGCAGTTCCTCGGGATAGGCGAGAAACACAGGCACCTCGTTGGATTCGACATCCGGCAGGACACGGATGAGATCGGGGAAGTCCTCGGTCAGGTAGTCGGGCAGCACGCCGATTCCAAGGTCGTTCAGGACGCCCTGCAACACGCCGAAATAGTTGTTGACGGTCAAAAGCGAGCGGACGTCGTAGGTCAGCAGTTCCTGCACGAGGCTGGCACCGGCACTGACCTGAAAGCTGGTGGTGTTCTGGCAGATCAGGCGGTGGTCGGTCAGATCAGGCAGGGTCTCGGGCGTGCCGGTCCTTTCAAGATATCTGGGCGTTGCGTAAAGCCGCATGTGCACGCCCATCAGGCGGCGGCGGATCAGGTCGGCCTGGCTGGGTTCCTTCATCCGGATCGCCACGTCCGCCTCGCGCATCGGCAGGTCGAGCACACGTTCTTCCAGCATCAGGTCGATCTTCAGGTCGGGGTATTTTTCATACAACGCCGGCAGGCGCGGGGCGAGCCAAAGCGTGCCGAATCCGGTGGTGGTGGTCACCCGCAGTTCTCCGAACGCCTCTTCCCGGCTGTCGCGGATGCGCGCCTCGGCGGTGTCGAGGCGGCGGTTGATCGCGTTGGTGGCGTCGAACAGAAGCTCGCCCTGTTCGGTGAGAATCAGGCCGCGGGCGTGGCGGTGGAAGAGCGTGGCGTTGAGTGATTCCTCCAACGCGCGAATCTGGCGCGACACGGCCGATTGCGACAGATGCAGGGTCTCGCCCGCGTGGGTGAGGCTGCCGGCGTCGGCGACGGCGTGAAAGATTCTTAGCTTGTCCCAATCCATGATGGCGCAAGCCTTACCCGGATTCGGGCGCGCTGGTACAGAAATTAGCGGGACGCTTCATCCGACGGGCCTTTGAGGGATATCATTGAATTGATTTTGTAGGTCAGGAATTTTGACCTATAATGGGACTGATCAGTTCTTGGAAGTCGAGGCTTGTACCATGCGACAGGATGTGACGCTTCACGATCGGTTTGACCTGGAAAAGTCGCCCGTCTTGCTGAACGGCACGCAGGCGCTGGTACGGCTGATGCTGATGCAAAAGGCACGTGACCGGGCGGCGGGATTGAACACCGCGGGCTATATCTCGGGCTATCGTGGATCGCCCCTGGGCATGGTCGACATGCAGATGGCGCGGGCGCAGGAGGATCTCAAGGCGGCCGATATCGTCATTCAGCCCGGTCTGAACGAGGACCTGGCGGCGACGGCGCTGTGGGGGACGCAGCACGCGGAGTTGTGGGGCGAAGGCCGGTTCGACGGAGTCTTTGGCCTGTGGTACGGCAAGGGGCCCGGCGTCGACCGGTCCGGCGACGTGATACGGCACGCGAATTTCGCCGGCTCGTCGAAAAACGGCGGCGTGATCATGGCGCTGGGGGACGACCATACCGGCGAATCCTCCTCGACGTTGCACCAGTCCGACTGGGCGCTGGTCGATGCGAACCTGCCGGTTCTGTCGCCGGCGGGCGTGCAGGAAATCCTGGACTACGGGCTTTACGGCTATGCCTTGTCGCGGTTTTCCGGGCTTTGGGTCGGACTGAAGCTGATGAAGGACACCGTCGAGGCGACGTCGGTGGTCGATGGCCGTGTCGACCGGATGGCATTCGTCGAGCCTGCCATCGACATGCCCGAGGGCGGGTTGAACATCCGGCTGGACGATGAACGGATCGAGCAGGAGGAGAGGCTGGTCGATCACAAGAGGTTCGCCGCCGAAGCCTTTGCCCAGGCGAACAAAATCGACAATCGCGTTTGGGGCAGACCGGGGGCGAAGATCGGATTCGTCGCGGCCGGCAAGAACTGGCTGGACCTGACCCACGCGCTGTCGCTCTTGGGCATCGATGCGGACGAGGCGGCGCGGCTGGGGCTGACGACCTACAAGATCGGGCAGACCTATCCGCTGAACCGCAAGGGGATCATCGATTGGGCCGAGGGGCTGGACCTGATCGTCGTCGTCGAGGAAAAGCGCAAGCTGATCGAGTTGCAACTGAAGGAGGCGACCTATCACGACCGGCGCGGGCGCCGTGTGCTCGGCTGGCGCGACGAGGACGGCAGCGAGCTGTTTCCGACGCGCTTTGTGCTGGATCCGATCATGATCGCGCGCAAGCTCGGCGACATCCTGATCCGCGAGGGCCGCGGCAGCGATCGCTTGAAGGCCGCCAGGCAAGCCATTGCGGAAGATAACAGAACCGACAACGTCGTGGACGTTCCCGAGCGCACGGCATATTTCTGTTCGGGCTGTCCGCACAGCACGTCGACCAAACTGCCCGCGGGCAGCCGGGCTTATGCCGGGATCGGTTGCCACTATCTTGTCCAGGACATGGAGCGCGAGACGCTGGGCTTTACCCAAATGGGCGGCGAAGGCGCGAACTGGGTCGGAGAGGCGCCGTTTTCCAAGCGCGATCACATGTTCCAGAATCTCGGCGACGGGACCTACAATCATTCCGGCGTGCAGGCGATCCGGTTTGCCCTGATGGCGGGCGTCAACATCACCTACAAGATCCTGTTCAACGATGCCGTGGCCATGACGGGCGGCCAGGGCAACGACGGCGGGCTGACGCCGCAGCAGATCGCGCGCGAGCTCTTGGCGATGGGCGTGCGCAACGTGGCGCTTGTCTATGACGCCAAAGAGGATTTGGACCTGTCGGTTTTTCCCAGCGGGGTTACGCATCACGAACGTGCCGACCTGCTGAGCGTTCAAGAAAAATTCAAAAAATACAAAAGCGTATCTGCCATTATTTACGTCCAAACCTGCGCCGCCGAGAAACGTCGGCGGCGCAAGCGTGGCCAGTTTCCCGACCCCGACAAGCGGGTCTTCATCAACACCGATATCTGCGAAGGCTGCGGCGATTGCGGGGTGCAGTCGAATTGCGTGTCGATCGTGCCGGTCGAGACCGAGTTGGGCCGCAAACGGGCGGTCGACCAATCGTCGTGCAACAAGGATTTTTCCTGCGTCAACGGGTTCTGCCCAAGCTTCGTGACCGTGGCCGGCGCCAAAATCCGCAAGTCGGCCACGGCCTCGGTCGACGTGAGCGACCTGCCGATGCCGGCGTTGCCGCAGATCTACGGTACCCACAATGTCGTCGTTGCCGGCGTCGGTGGCACAGGGGCGGTGACCATCGGTGCGGTGATGGCGATGGCGGCGCATCTCGACGGCCAGGGCGTCGCGTTGATGGAGATGGCGGGGATCGCCCAAAAGGGCGGCGCCGTGCATATCCATTGCCGCCTGGCCAACCGGCAGGACGACATCAGCACCGTCCGGGTCGCGCCAGGAGAATGCGACACGCTGATCGGCGGCGATCTGGTCGTGAGCGCGGGGGCCAAGACCCTTGATCTGATCCGCACCGGGCGCACACGGGCCGTGGTGAACAGCCATGAGATCATTACGGGAGACTTCACCCGCAACCCTGATTTTCGCTTGCCCTCGGACCAGTTGGGGCTGGTCCTTGAACGTCGGATGCAGGACGGGCTGGTGATGTTCGACACCACGGATCTGGCCAAGGCGCTGTTGGGCGACACGATATTCTCCAACATGATGATCTTTGGCGCGGCCTGGCAGCGCGGGCTGATACCGCTGAGCCACGACGCGATTCTGCGGTCGATCGAATTGAACGGCGCCGCCGCGGAGCGAAACAAGCAGGCCTTCGAATATGGCCGGTGGGCGGTGCTGAACCCGGATGCCGCCGGCAGGATGACCAAGTCGAATGTGGTGGAGATGCCGCAGACGCTCGATGACAAGATCGCGTTCCGCGAGTCGCATCTGGTGGCGTATCAGGGTGCGCGGCTGGCCAGGCGATACCGCAAACTCGTGGACCGGTTCCAGGACGACCGGATGAAGGCAGCGGTAGCGGAAGGCTACCACAAGCTGTTGGCCTATAAGGACGAGTACGAAGTCGCCCGGCTGTTGCTGCAGACCGGAGAAAAGGCAAGGACCGAGTTCGACGGCGATTTGAAGCTGACCTATCACCTTGCACCGCCGATTCTGTCCAAGACGGGGCCCGACGGTCGCCCGGCCAAACGGGAATTCGGCCCGGGCGCGGTGCGGCTGTTCGGACTGCTGGCGCGGTTGAAGTGGTTGCGGGGCACACCGTTCGATCCGTTCGGCCGGACGGCGGAACGGCGGATGGAACGTGCATTGATCCGGCAGTTCGAGGCGGATATGTCCGCGTTGCCCGAGATGTCGGGCGACAAGCTGGAGGCGGCGGTTGCGCTGGCGGCACTGCCGTTGCAGATCCGTGGTTTCGGTCCGGTGAAGGCCGAAAACGAGGCCAAGGCGGCCAAGCGGCGCGAAGAGTTGTTGGCGGTTCTGCGGGCTCCGGGGGCAACGGTGAAACAGGCGGCGGAGTAATCGCGCGGGGCACGAACTTCGTATACACGTTACATGGTGTCGTTAAACTGTTACGACACGGTCGGGCAAGAAACGGGGTCAAGGCCGGATGGGGGCCAAAGGTCAAGCGACACGAGAGATCAGCTATGCCGGGTCGGCGCAGTCGAAGGGCGGACGCGCGGTCATCCGGATCGTCGAGAACGCCACCGGGCGGCTGCGGCTGATCAAGCGGGCGAAGGGGTACGAGCACGAGGTCGCGCGCGGGCGCGATTTCTGGCAGGTGATGGTCGAACGCTACGGGCTGAGCCTGAACGTGGTGGGCGGCCGGTTGGACAACATCCCGGCCGACGGGCCGCTGATTTTGATCTCGAACCACCCCTACGGCATCCTCGACGGCCTGATGATGGGCCATATCCTGAGCCTGGTGCGGGGCGATTTCCGGATTCTGGCGCACCGGGTGTTCCGCAAGGCCGAAGAGCTGGACAAGATCATCCTGCCGATTTCGTTCGACGAGACCAAGGAGGCGATGAAGCTGAACGTCACGACTCGGAAAACGGCGTTGCGGTACCTGGCGGATGGCGGCGCGATCGGGATCTTTCCGGGCGGCACGGTCGCGACGTCGAAAAAGCCGTTTTCCCAGCCGCTGGATCCGGCCTGGCGGACCTTTACCGCCAAGATGATCGCGAAATCCGATGCGACGGTGGTGCCGATCTATTTCGACGGTCACAATTCGCGGCTGTTCCAGGTGGCGAGCCACCTGCACTATACGCTGCGCATGGCGTTGCTGATCAACGAATTCCGCGCGCGGGTCGACGAGCCGGTCAAGATCGTGGTGGGCGAGCCGATCGCGAAATCCGACCTGGACGCGCATCGCGATCCGAAATCGATGATGGATTTTCTGCGGCTGCAGACGTATGCCCTGTCGCCGAAACCGCTCGAATCCATGGACTATGGGTTTGAGTTCGAGGATCGGTGGAAGGCTTGAGCTAATTGGCCGTTGGCATTTTCGATTCGGGTCTGGGCGGGCTGACCGTTCTGGAGGCAGCGGCGCGGGCGTTGCCCGAGGTGCCCTTCGTCTATTTCGGTGACAATGCGCACACGCCCTACGGGGTGCGGGATCCTGACGATGTCTATGCGCTGACCACGGCAGGCGCTTCGCGGCTGTTCGAGGCGGGGTGCGATCTGGTGATTCTGGCCTGCAACACGGCCAGCGCCGTCGCCTTGCGCCGGATGCAGGAAAACTGGGTGCCGCGCGACAAGCGGGTGCTGGGCGTGTTCGTGCCGATGATCGAGGCGCTGACCGAACGGCAATGGGGCGACAACTCGCCACCGCGCGAGGTCGCGGTCAAGCATGTGGCCCTGTTTGCCACCCCCGCCACCGTGCGCAGCCGCGCGTTTCAGCGGGAATTGGCGTTTCGCGCCATAGGGGTGGACGTCGAAGCTCAGGCCTGCGGGGGCGTCGTGGATGCCATCGAGGATGGCGACATGATCCTGGCCGAGGCGCTGGTACGGTCCCATGTCGACGCGCTGAAGCGCAAGATGCCGGAGCCGCAGGCGGCGGTGCTGGGATGCACGCATTACCCGATTGTCGAGGACACGTTTCAGGATGCGCTGGGGGCCGGGGTGGAGGTTTACAGCCAGCCCAGGCTTGTGGCCGCCAGCCTTTCGGACTATCTGCAGCGCCATCCGAGCATGTACGGAACCGGTGACACGGCGATGTTCTTGACCACGGGCGATGCCAGACGCGTGTCGGATCAGGCGACGCGCTTCCTGCGACGAAAAATCGAGTTCGTCGCGGCCTGACGGCCTTTGCCTTTTTCGTTTCCGACATTCCGGAGTCTGACATGACCCATTCCATCGCCATTCTGGGCGCATCCGGCTACACGGGCGCCGAACTGATCCGGCTGATCGCCACCCATCCATCCATGCGGATTGCCGCCCTGTCCGCCGACCGCAAGGCGGGCCTGGAGATGGCGGACGTGTTCCCGCATTTGCGGCATCTCGATCTGCCGCGGCTGGTGAAGATCGAAGAGATCGATTTTTCCGGACTCGATCTGGTGTTCTGCGCCTTACCGCATGCCACATCGCAGAGCGTTATCAAAGCCTTACCCGCCAATGTTAAGGTCGTCGACCTCAGCGCGGATTTCCGGCTGCGCGATCCGGACGCCTATGCCAAGTGGTACGGCAAGCCGCATTCGGCCCCGGATCTGCAGGGCGACGCGGTCTATGGATTGACCGAGTTCTACCGCGACCGGATCCGGGGTGCGCGGCTGGTCGCCGGGACGGGATGCAACGCCGCCACCGGGCAGTTTGCGCTGCGGCCCTTGATCGAACAAAAGGTGATCGATCTCGACGAGATCATCATCGATCTGAAGGCCGGCACCTCAGGTGCCGGACGGTCGCTGAAGGAGCATTTGCTGTTTTCCGAGCTGTTCGAGAACGTTAAGGGCTATTCCTTGGGTGGAACGCACCGGCATCTGGGGGAGTTCGATCAGGAGTTTTCCGCCATTGCCGGACGCCCCGTGCAGGTGCAGTTCACCCCGCATCTGATCCCGGCGACGCGCGGCATTCTGGTGACGGCCTATGTGCGGGGCGACGCCGAAACGGTGCACAAGGTGCTGGCGGCGGCCTATGCGCAGGAGGCGTTCGTCGAGGTGCTGCCGCTTGGCCAGGCGCCCGCGATGAAGGATGTGCGGGGGTCGAACTTCGTACATATCGGCGTGGTGGGCGACCGCAGGCCGGGGCGGGCGACGGTGATCGCGACGCTCGACAATCTGACCAAGGGCTCCAGCGGGCAGGCGGTTCAGAATGCCAACCTGATGCTGGGCCTCGATGAGACGACCGGTCTTTTGGCGCCGCCTTTGTATCCATGACTGCGCCCCCTATTTGAGGTAGGTCAACGACGTCGATGGCCCGGCATGGCATCCGGGCCGGCAGGAGGAGCGATGAAAGGTCTCAAAAAACAACGCCGGATCCAGGTGATCCTTGTGGCCGCGGTGGCGCTGGCGCTGTCGACGGCGTTGATCGGCTACGCGATGCGCGACGGGATCAATTTCTTCCGCGCGCCGAGCCAGGTGGCCGAGGAACCGCCCGCGCCGACCGAAACCTTCCGCCTTGGCGGGTTGGTCGAAGAGGGCACGCTGGTGCGGGGTCAGGGCGAGACCGTGACCTTCAGCGTGACCGATGGGGGGGCGTCGATCCCGGTGGCCTATACCGGCGTGCTGCCGGACCTGTTTGAAGAGGGTCAGGGCATGGTCGGTACCGGAAAGTACATCAACGGCGTCTTTCAAGCGACTGAAATATTGGCAAAACATGACGAAACCTATATGCCGAAAGAGGTCGTCGACGCGCTGAAGGACCAGGGCGTCTATCAGGAACCGAGCGGTTAGGTTCCGAAAATTTAACCGAAATCGACAACGCTCTGCCCCGTTTTCCTGAGCATTGGGGCACAAGCGACATGAAATCGGTTGAAGCGATTGCAGACGAAATCATCGCCCGCGAGGGCGGTTACGTGAACGATCCCGACGATCCGGGCGGGGCGACGAAATTCGGCGTGACCATCGGCACAATGGCGCGGCTGGGGCTCGATCTGGACAAGGACGGCCGCATCACGCCAGAGGATGTCAAGCGGCTGACCAAGGCGCAGGCGCGGCAGATCTTTGTCGATCACTATTTCCACCGGCCGCGAATCTCGGCGCTGCCGCGGACGCTGCAGGCGAGCGTGTTCGACATGTTCGTCAATGGGGGCGCGAACGCGGTGAAGATCCTTCAGCGGCTGTTGAACGACATGGGGCAAAGCGTCGCGGTCGACGGCGCCATCGGGCCGCAGACGATCGAGGCCGCGCGGATTGCCGAGGTCAGCGCACCGGATCATCTGGCCGACGCCTACGGGATCGCGCGGCGGAACTACTACTACGCCCTGGCGGACCGGCGGCCGGCGTCGCGGAAATACGCCCGCCGCCGCGACGGCGGCAAGGGCGGCTGGATCCGGCGGGCCGAGGAATTCATCACGCCGCGCTATCATCTGACCGAGGCCGAACACCGCCGGAGGGTGGCGGCATGGGGCTGATCGACGGAGTGTTCGGGCTGCTGTTCGGCAACGGCCGCAACGTGATCAGGGACACCGCCGAGGTGTTCCGCGAGAATGCCGAGGCGGGGGCGGCGCGCCTGCACGACATGCGGGTGGCCACGCTGGAGCAGTTCGCGTCCGAGTTCGCGGTGCCCCGGAAGGGCTGGTTCGACCGCTTCATGGATGCGCTGAACCGGGTCCCGCGGCCCGCGCTGGCGTTGGGAACGCTGGGCTTGTTCGTGTCGGCGATGGTCGATCCGATCTGGTTTGCCAGCCGGATGCAGGGGATATCGCTGGTGCCCGAACCGCTCTGGTGGCTGCTGGGTGCGATCGTATCCTTCTATTTCGGAGCGCGGCATCAGGCGAAGGGGCAGGAATTCCAGCGCTCGATCGCCGCGACGATGGCGCGGGCGCCGGAAGTAACGCGGAATATCGACAGCCTGCGGGCGCTGAACGCCGGCGCCGGGCAGGTCGGAGCGATCCGGGACGATCTGGGCGCCGGCGCCAATCCGGCGCTGGAGGACTGGAGGCGGGCGGATGACCGATGAGTGGCGCCGGGCGATCGAGAAGCGCCTGCAAAGCCTCGAGCTGCGCAGCGCGGTCGACGAGGTGCACCGCAGCAATGTCGAGGGGCGGCTGAGCGGGATCGAGGAGGCGCTGAAATGGCTGGTACGCGTGATCCTGGGGGCGTTGCTGATGGGGGCGATGGGGTATGCGCTGGCCGGCGGGCTGACGCCGGGGACATGAGAACTCGGATCGGCTGACGCCGATCCGGCCTGCGCGAGAGAGGCTGTCCGCCCCTCTCGTGCGCTCTCCGGGGATATTCCCGGCAGGATGAGGCGTCCGGACGCGCGATTGCGGCTGTCTGGCGAGCGTTCCAGATAATACTTACGCGACATCCGCGCGCAGGGAATTGGCCTTGGGGCGGGTCCCGCCTATGATCTGCTCCATGATCGTTGAGATGGGACATTTCGCGCTGATCCTGGCCTTTGTCGTGGCGGTGGTTCAGATGATCGTGCCGCTGGTCGGGGCGCAAAAGGGCTGGCGGGGCTGGATGGCGGTGGCCGAGCCTGCGGCATCGGCGCAGTTCCTGCTGACGGGCGCGGCCTTTGCCGCGCTGACCTATGCCTTCGTGACCTCCGATTTCTCGCTGCGGCTGGTGGTGCTGAACTCGCATACCGACAAGCCGATGATCTACAAGATCAGCGGGGTCTGGGGGAACCACGAGGGATCCATGCTGTTGTGGATCTGGATCCTGACGCTGTTCGGGGCCTGCGCGGCTTGGTTCGGCGGCGGGCTGCCGCCGACCCTGCGCGCCAGGGTCTTGGCGGTGCAGTCGGCGATAGCAGTTGCCTTTTTCGCTTTTATTCTATTCACTTCCAACCCGTTCCTCAGGTTGGAAGTGCCGCCGATGAACGGTCAGGACCTGAACCCGCTGCTGCAGGATCCGGGATTGGCGTTTCACCCGCCGTTTCTCTATCTGGGCTATGTCGGGCTGTCGATGTCGTTCAGCTTTGCCGTGGCCGCACTGATCGAGGGGCGGGTCGACGCGGCCTGGGGGCGCTGGGTGCGGCCCTGGACGCTGGCCGCCTGGCTGTTTCTGACCATCGGCATCGCGCTGGGGTCGTGGTGGGCCTATTACGAACTGGGCTGGGGCGGGTTCTGGTTCTGGGACCCGGTCGAGAACGCCTCGTTCATGCCCTGGCTGATCGCGGCGGCCCTGCTGCATTCGGCCATCGTGGTCGAAAAGCGCGAGGCGCTGAAAGCCTGGACCATCCTGTTGGCGATCCTCGCCTTTGGATTTTCGCTGATCGGGGCGTTCATCGTGCGGTCGGGCGTGCTGACCTCGGTTCACGCCTTTGCCAACGATCCGGAGCGCGGCGTCTATCTGCTGGCGATCACGGCGATTTTCATGGGCGGGGCGCTGACGCTTTATGCCGCCCGGGCCGGCGCGATGGAGGCCAAGGGCGTATTCAGCCTGGTCAGCCGCGAATCCGCGCTGGTGGCGAACAACATCCTGCTGGCGGTCTCGTGCTTTGTGGTGTTCATCGGCACGGTCTGGCCGCTGATCGCCGAGATGGCGTTCGACCGTAAGCTGTCGGTCGGACCGCCGTTTTTCGACGCGGCCTTTACCCCGTTCATGGTGGCGCTGGCGGCGATCCTGCCCATCGGCGCGCTGCTGCCGTGGAAACGGGCTCGGCTGGGGCGGACGATGCGGCCCCTGTGGGGCGTGCTGGCGCTGGCGATCGCGGCGGGCGCCCTGACCTGGTCGATGCAGACCGGGCGGTCGGCGCTCGCGCCGGTGGGGATGATCCTGTTCGTCTGGCTGATCGGTGGCGCCGCGGCCGAGCTTTGGCAGCGGTCCGGCCGGAACGAATTTTCGGCGAAAATTCGTCGCCTGGCGCGTTTGCCAAGGGCGGACTGGGGCAAGGCGGTGGCGCATTCGGGCCTTGGCGTGACGATCTTCGGGGTCGCGGCGCTGACCGCCTGGCAGCTGGAGGACATCCGGGTGGCGCAGGTTGGCGACAGCTTCGAGGTCGGGGCCTATCGGATCGCCCTGAACGATGTCGTGCGCGAACGCGGGCCGAACTATTTCACCGTCAAGGCGGATATGTCGGTCTTCCGCGGCGGGCGCGAGGTGGCACGGCTGTTTCCGGAAAAGCGCGACTATCCGGTGGCGCAGATGCCGACGACCGAGGCGGCGATCGACAACGGCGTGTTCCGCGACGTCTATCTGGTGATCGGCGACGCGCAGGCGGGCGGCGGCTGGGCGGTGCGCACCTATATCAAACCGTTTGCGAACTGGATCTGGGCGGGCTGCATCATCATGGCCCTGGGCGGGTGCCTGAGCCTCAGCGACCGGCGCTACCGAGTTGCCGCCGGGGCGCGGAAGGCGCCCGCCACGGCGGTGCCGGCGGAATGAGGCGGATCGTCCTGATCCTTTGCCTTCTGGCGGCACCGGTCTGGGCGGTGCAACCCGACGAGATCTTGGACGATCCGGTGCTGGAGGACCGGGCGCGGGAATTGTCGAAGGGTCTGCGCTGCCTGGTCTGCCGGAACGAAAACATCGACGAATCGAATGCGGAACTGGCGCGCGACCTGCGGCTGTTGGTGCGCGAGCGGCTTGTCGCGGGGGACAGCGACGCGGCGGTCATCGACTTCGTGGTCGACCGTTATGGTGAATATGTGCTGCTGAAGCCGACGGCGACGGGGTCGAACCTGCTGCTTTGGGTCGCGGGACCCGCGATGCTGGTCGTGGCGTTGGGGATCGGCGGGCTCTATCTGCGCCGCCGCAGCGGCTCGCCCGCGCCCGACGACAGGCTCAGCGCCGAGGAAGAGGCCCGGCTGAAGCGGATTCTCGAAGAATGACGGCGCGTCGCCCTTTTCGATCCTGACCGCGCCGCTATGCTCCGCCGCAGAACTGGACGGAGCGCGCGATGAATTACGAAACGATCACCTACGACCTGACCGGCGGGCTGGCCGTCATTACGCTGAACCGCCCGGACGTGATGAATGCGCTCAACACGCAGATGCGGGCGGAACTGCTCCATGCCGTCAAGGAGGCGGCGGGCAATGCGCGGGCGATGGTGCTGACCGGGGCGGGCCGGGCGTTCTGTTCCGGCCAGGATCTGGGCGACCGGGCGAACGCCGCGCAGGTGGATCTGGAACGGACGCTGCGCGACGAATATGAACCCCTGTTGCGGGCGATCTACGACAGCCCGGTCCCGACGATTTCCGCGGTGAACGGCGCGGCGGCGGGGGCCGGGGCCAATATCGCGCTGGCCGCCGACGTGGTGATCGCAGCCGACTCGGCGGTGTTTCTGCAGGCCTTCACCCGCATCGGGCTGATCCCGGATGCGGGCGGCACCTATTGGCTGCCGCGGCAGATGGGCTTTGCCAAGGCCATGGGCGCGGCGCTGTTCGCCGAACCCATTGGGGCGCGGCAGGCCGCGGACTGGGGCATGATCTGGGAGGCGGTGCCCGACGAGGGGTTCGAGGCGCACTGGCGCGCGCGTGCGGAAAAGCTCGCCGCCGGACCGACCGCCGCCTATGCGCGGGCGAAACGGGCCCTGCGGGACAGCTATGCCAACGATCTGGACGATCAGCTGGCGCTCGAGGCGCATCTGCAGGGCGAATGCGGCAAGACCCGGGATTTTCAGGAGGGCGTTCTGGCGTTTCTGGAAAAACGCCCGCCCCACTACGAGGGGCGGTGACCGAGCCTGCGAAGGGTTGAACGCCCGCGGTTCCGCGCGGTAGCCTGCGGCGATTTTCGGGGCCCGCGGCGGCGGGCTTGCTGACAGGGACATTGCCGATGCCGGTTGTCGAGGCCCGCGACGAGATCGTCGAGAATTTTTATCGTGTTCGGCGGATGCTGGGCTATCTGGGCCTGGCGCTGCCGCTGACGCTGATCCTGGGCGGGCTGCCCTTTGACATCTCGGAACCCTCGCTCAGCGACTATTTCCACACCCTGATGCGGGACATCTTCGTGGGCATCATCTTTGCCATCGGGGTGTTCCTGCTGTGCTATACCGGGTTCCGGCCGAAGTCGGAGGAGCGGTTTTCCGACGATCTGGTGACCACGCTGGCCGGCATCGCCGCCCTGCTGGTGGCCTTCGTGCCAAATCGCGGCACGCTGAACACATCGAACGACCCCCAGGCGCTGGCGCAGCATATCTTTGGCGTGACGGCCTGCGACTACATGCATCACGCCGCGGCGGGCACGTTCCTTTTGTGTATGGCCTATCTTGCCGGCTTCAGGTTCGCCCGGACGGCCAAGCCGATGCGCCGTCGGATCTATGTCGGCTGTGCGTGGATCATCTTCGCCGGGTTCCTGCTGACCTGCGTCTCGGCGGGTCTGCGCAAGCTCGGGACGCCGGCACAGACCGCATTCGTCGTCGACAATCAGCTGGTCTTCTGGTTCGAGGCGATCGGCGTCTGGGCGTTCTCGATCGCGTGGCTGGTCAAAGGCCAGCGTGACCGGGAGATCATCCGCGCGGCACGGGCGGACGGGCAGGGGCCGGACATCGCTGCCTGACCGTCATGTCCGCCCGGCGATCTGATCGGCGAACCCGTGGTTCTTGTCCCGGTGCCCGGCCTCGTCGGCGCGGATCACCAGAACCACGTCGCACAGGCGGGCGTCCGGCGGCAGGTTCCAGTAGTCGATGGCGATCTGCGGGGCGGCGACGTTCTCGGCCCGGCCTGCGTCGATCTCTTCGAGGTAGTGTGTATAGCTGACCACCGCTTCTTCCTCGAGATAGCCCACCATGCGGTGCGCCGAGCGCGGGGCGAAGAGGTAGAGGAAGAAGTAGAAATTGTAGAAGATGGCTTGCGCGATCATGATGATGAAGCGTTCGATCCGCGTCGGTTCGGCGATGTGGATGAAGGTCATCAGATGCATGCGCTCGTTGTCGGCCTCGTCGATCAGTTCCTTGATCCATCCCTGGTCGTCGCGGATGTGGCGGATCGCCTTGAGGTGCTGCAAGAGGCCGCCGACCATGCCGGGAACCGCGGCCACGGTTTCCAGCACCACGGCGCGATGCCCGTAGCGGTTGGCAAAGAACCTGTCGGCAAAGAACCGCATGAACCTGACCGTGCGGAAGGCGATTCGGTCATGGATGTCGCGCGGCACATGGTGGCTTTGCCGAAACGCGCGGGTATCGACCGGCTGCATCGATCTGCTCCTGATGTTTTTCCTACGCAATAAATAGGCCTTCCCCGCCGGCTTTCAGGTGCCTGAACCTGCGGCATAAGCGCAGTCTGTGCTGCATCTTTGGTCAATCACCGGGCGCAAGAGGGCCGTTCCGAAAATGGGGGGACCTCATGGCTGTTTTCCCCTCGAAGCTGACCGGTGGGTGCTGTAGAGGATGAACAGTTGAGTCAGCCGGTGCCTTGGGGGGCAAATTCATGGTGCAGCGTAGCTTTGCAGCCTTCGATAACGAGGCATTCACGGTCGATCCGAGTTCACCGTCGGGCACCCCCGGCGATCCGATTATCAACAACTCCAATACGCCGGTGGGGCAGATATTCACCTTTTTGGCCGGGTTCCCGTATCAGACGATCACGCTGGAAGACACCTCGTCGACACCCGACCGGTTCAACGACGATGATCCGAACAACCATGTCATCGTGAACGGCAGCGGCCTTGTGGCAAGCGGCACGCGGGTGGAATCCGAAAGCTACCACTATGTCCGGCAGCTCGATGACAATGGCGATCCGTTCGGGCCCCGGATCACCATCACCGTGTTCTCGCGCGACGGTGTGACCCAGCGGATCTGGGGTATGGCCTCGGACACCGAACTGGTGCCGGGGGCAAGCTATGTGAAGGTGGGCGGCAGCAACAACGGCACCTCGCTTTACAACGATTTCGTGCCCTGTTTCACCGCCGGAACCCGCATCGCGACGGCACGGGGGGAATTGCCGGTCGAATCGCTGCGGGAAGGCGACCGGGTGATCACCCGCGACAATGGCATTCGCGAAATCCGCTGGGTGGGCCACAACACCCTGGACGTGGCCGCGCTGGACCGCGACCCGTCAAAGCGTCCGGTCCGTATTCAGGCCAACGCCTTCGGGCCGGGCCGGCCGGTGCGCGATCTCTATTTCTCGCCCAACCACCGCATTCTGCTGACCGAGCCGGGCACCTTGCTCTGGTACGGCGAAAGCGAGGTGCTGGCGGCGGCAAAGGACCTGGTGGGCCGATCCGGGGTCGCGGCGGCCCCGGTGAGCCGCGTCACCTATGTCCACATCCTGTTCGACCGCCACGAGGCAGTGCTGTCCGAGGGCATGTGGAGCGAAAGCTTCCTGCCCGGTGTCGTGGCGATGAACGGGCTGGAAGCGGCGCAGCGCCGCGAAATCCTGCACCTGTTCCCCGAAATCGATGCGAAGGCCGGCGCGGCCTTTACCCCCGCGCGCCGGATCCTGCGGCATTATGAGGCGCGCGTCCCGGCCTGAGCCGCCTGGGCGCAAGGCTAGCTCGCGCCGGGTCGGGGCAGGGCGAAGTAGACGCTGTCGGACCATTCCCCGCCGACGCAGAACGTGTCGCGGGCAAAGCCGGTGACCCGGAACCCGAGACGGGTGAGCAGGCCGACTGAGCGAAGGTTGCGCGGATCCGCATCGGCGGTGATCTGCGGAAGGTCCGTGGTGGCCCAAACGTGATCGATCACCGCCGAAATGGCCTCGCCCGCAAAACCCAGGCCCCAGTGGTCCGGATGCAGGATAAAGCCGATTTCAGTGCCGGTGTGGATGCCGCCAAGCCCGATCACCGTTCCCTCGTGATCGAAGACGAAATACAGGTTCAAATCCGGCGACTTGAGCTTTTCGAGCGACGAGCGCGTATCCTCGACCGCCTCATGCGGCGGGTTGGACCAATAGCGCATCGCCCGGGCATTGCTGAAAATCCGGAAGAGCGGCGCAAGATCGTCGTCCCGCGCCGCCCTGAGCGTCAGCCGGTCGGTGGCAAGACGGGTCAGCGGTCTTCCACGTTCACGTAGTCACGTGTCGTGGCACCCATATAAAGCTGCCGTGGGCGGCCGATCTTGTGCGCCGGATCTTCGAGCTGTTCCTTCCACTGCGAAATCCAGCCCACCGTCCGCGACACCGCGAAGATCGGCGTGAACATCGAGGTCGGAAAGCCCATCGCCTCGAGGATGATGCCCGAATAGAAATCCACGTTCGGGAACAGCTTTTTCTCGGCGAAATAGGGATCGGCCAGCGCGGCGCTTTCCAGCTCCTTGGCGACCTGCAGGACCGGGTTGTCGTCGACGCCCAAAAGCTCCAGCACCTCGTCGGCGGATTGCTTCATCACCTTCGCGCGCGGGTCGAAATTCTTGTAGACGCGATGGCCGAAGCCCATCAGTCGGAACGGGTCGCCTTTGTCCTTGGCGCGGTCGATGAACATCGGGATCCGGTCGACCGTCCCGATCTCGCGCAACATCTCGAGACAGGCCTGGTTGGCGCCGCCATGGGCAGGCCCCCAAAGGCAGGCGATGCCCGCGGCGATGCAGGCGAACGGGTTCGCGCCCGAGGACGAGGCAAGGCGCACGGTCGACGTCGATGCGTTCTGTTCGTGGTCGGCATGCAGGGTGAAGATCCGGTCCATGGCGCGGCTGAGGATCGGGTTGACCTCGTAATCCTCGGTCGGGACCGCGAAACACATGCGCAGGAAGTTCGAGGCATAGTCGAGGTCGTTGCGGGGATGCACCAGCGGCTGGCCGATATGATACTTGAAGGCCCAGGCGGCGATGGTCGGCATCTTGGCGATCAGACGGATCGAGGCGACCTCGCGCTGCCAGGGGTCGGTGATGTCGGTCGAGTCGTGGTAGAACGCGCTCATCGCGCCGACCACGCCGACCATGATCGCCATCGGATGCGCGTCGCGGCGGAAGCCGCGGAAGAAATAGGTCATCTGCTCGTGCAGCATGGTGTGCATCGTGACGCGGTTCTCGAAATCCTCGAGCTGTTCGGCCGACGGCAGTTCGCCATAAAGCAGCAGATAGCAGACCTCGAGGTAATGCGACTTTCCGGCCAGCTGGTCGATCGGATAGCCCCTGTGCAGCAGCTCGCCCTTGTCGCCGTCGATGAAGGTGATGGTGGAATCGCACGACGCGGTCGAGGTGAAGCCCGGGTCATAGGTGAACACCCCGCCCTCGGCATAGAGCTTGCGGATATCGATGACATCCGGCCCCGCCGTCGGCGAATGCATCGGCAGTGTGAGTTGCTTGTCGTCGAAGCTGAGCGTTGCCGTCTTGTTGGTTATCGTCATCCTCATCCCTCTTGTCGCTGGGCCACGCCGGGGGCGGGCGGGTCACACTCGGACGGGCCGGGTTCGGTCAGCCCGTTGCGTCAGCCAGCCGCGCAAGCGTTTCCTCGCGGCCGATGACGAGCATCATATCAAAGACACTGGGGGAAACCGTGCGCCCGGCCAATGCCGCCCTCAAAGGCTGCGCCAGCTTGCCAAGCTTGGTGCCATTCGCCTCGGCCACCTGGGTCACGACCTGTTCCAGCATGTCGCGGGTCCAGCTAGCATTTTGCAGGTGCGGCGTCAATTCTGACAGTATACCACGGGATACCGTATCGAGCGCCTTCAGCGCGCGCTCATCGGGCTCAAATGGGCGGCTTGAGAGAATAAAGTGAGCCTTTTCAAGCAGGTCGGGGAAGGTTCGCGCGCGGTCTTTGAGGCAATACATCGCACGCTGAAGTCCCTCCTTTTGCGCCCCGGACAGGGTTTCCCGACCGGACGCGGCCAGATAGGCCTCGATTTCTGCTACGAGTGCAGCATCGTCCGTCGCGGCGATGTGCCGGCCCGACAGGCTTTCGAGTTTCTTCAGGTCGAACCGGGCCGGAGACTTGCCGATGCCATCCAGATCGAACCAGTCCAGCGCCTGTGCGTCGGTAAACAATTCCTCGTCGCCATGGGACCAGCCCAGACGGGTCAGGTAATTGCGCATCCCCGCCGCGGGATAGCCCATTGCCTGGTAGTCCCCGACCCCCAGGGCCCCGTGGCGTTTCGACAGCTTTTTGCCGTCAGGCCCATGGATCAGTGGGATATGTGCCCAGACCGGCACCTCCCAGCCCATGGCAACGTAGATCAGCATCTGCCGGGCGGCGTTGTTGAGGTGGTCGTCCCCGCGGATCACATGGGTGACGCCCATATCGTGGTCGTCGACGACGACGGCCAGCATATAGGTCGGCGTGCCGTCGGAACGCAGCAGGATCATGTCGTCGAGCTGATCGTTGCGGATCGTCACGTCGCCCTGAACCCGGTCGGCAATGACGGTCCGGCCCTCTGTCGGGGCCTTGATGCGGATGACGAAGGCCCCGTCGGGATGGGTCGCGGGATCGGCATCCCGCCAGGGCGAACGGAACAGGGTCGAACGGCCCTCGGCCCGAGCGGCCTCGCGATAGGCCGCGATTTCTTCCTGCGTGGAAAAGCACTTGTAGGCGTTACCTGACGAAAGCAGCGCTTGCGCCACCTCGGCGTGCCGGTCCTTGCGCGCGAACTGGCTGACGGCCTCGCCGTCCCAGTCCAGCCCAAGCCAGTCGAGCCCGCGAAAGATCGCCTCGGTCGCCTCGGGCGTCGAGCGGGCGCGGTCGGTGTCCTCGATCCGCAGCAGAAATCTCCCACCGCGGCCGCGGGCGTAGAGCCAGTTGAACAGCGCCGTCCGCGCGCCGCCGATATGCAGATAGCCGGTCGGCGACGGGGCGAAACGGGTGACGACGGGGGCGTCGGCCATGCGGATTTTAACCTTTTGGAAACCATCGGGCGGGTAGCGTCTGGGGCGGTCTATTCAATCGGATTGGAGAGGACAAGGGTGGCGCCGATCCGCAGGGTTCTGGACGCCATCGAGGCGCAGCGTGGGCACCTGTTTCCCTGGGTGCCGGTGATGTTGGGGGCCGGCATCGGCGCCTATTTCGCGTTGCGGGTCGAGCCGGGGCCGACGGCCTATCTGGTTCTGGTGGCCGGCGTTCTGATGTCCGGCGCGGGGGCGTGTGCGGCAGGGGGCCGGGCGGCACCGGTTCTGACCGCGGTCTCAATTCTGTTGACCGGTTTCTGCCTTGCCGGGCTGCGGGCGCATCTGGTGGCCGCACCGCTTTTGGACTTTCGATACTATGGCCCCATCGAAGGCCGGGTCGTCGCCATCGACCGGTCGGTCAGCGACAAGGTGCGCCTGACGCTCGACCGGGTGGTGCTGGAGGATATGCCGCCCTCCCGGACGCCAGAGCGGGTGCGGGTCTCGCTGCATGGCGAGCAAGGGGTCATCGTGCCCGAGCCGGGGTTGACGGTCATTCTGACCGGCCACCTGTCTCCGCCACAGGGGCCGGTCGAACCGGGCGGGTTCGATTTCCGCCGGATGGCGTGGTTCGACCGGCTGGGGGCGGTGGGGTACACAAGGTCGCCGGTCCTGGCGCTGGCGCCGGCGAACGAGGGCGCGGCCGGTCTGCGCATCCACCGTTTGCGGCTGCGGATTTCGACGGCGGTGCAGGCGGAGTTGCCCGGCGAATCCGGGGCCTTCGCCGCCGCGATCCTGACCGGTGACCGGTCGGGTATGGGGCGTGAGACGCTGACCGCGCTACGGGCCTCCAACCTGGCGCATCTTCTCGCCATTTCGGGGCTGCATATGGGGCTGCTGACCGGATTCGTCTTTGCTGCGTTCCGGCTCATCCTGGTGGCCACGCCCTGGATCGGCCTGCGGGTGCCGGCGAAAAAGCTCGCGGCCGTCATGGCTCTGGCGGCAGGGGCGTTCTACTATGCTCTCTCGGGCGGCAATGTCGCCACCGAGCGCGCCTACATCATGGTCGCGGTGATGTTCGTCGCGGTGCTGTTCGACCGGCGCGCGCTGACCCTGCGCGCCGTGGCGATTGCGGCGGTGATCGTGCTGGCGCTGCGGCCCGAGACGGTGACGGAACCGGGATTTCAGATGTCCTTTGCCGCCACCACCGCTCTGGTTGCGGTGTTCGGTTGGCTTCGGGACTGGGACGGGCCGGCGGTGCCGAACCTCCTGCGCCCGGTGCTGGCGGTGGTGATCTCGTCGGCGGTGGCGGGGGCGGCGACGGCCCCGGTGGCGGCGGCGCATTTCAACCGGATCGCGGATTACGGACTGATCGCAAACCTGCTTTCGGTGCCGCTGATGGGCATGCTGGTGATGCCCGCCGCGGTGCTGGCGGCGATGCTGGTGCCGTTGGGCCTGGCCGGGTGGGGGTTGCAGGTCATGGATCCGCCGATCCGGTGGATCCTCGGGGTGGCCCACCGGGTTGCCGCGCTTGAGGGCGCCGTGACGCCGGTCCCTGCGCCGCCGTCCATCGTTCTGCCGCTTCTTGCCCTGGGGCTGCTTTGGGTGATTTTGTGGCGCGGCCGGTTACGGTTTGCCGGGCTTGCCCCGGCGGCCGTGGCCCTTGCGATCTGGATGCAGGCAAGCCGGCCGCCTGTCCTTGTCGCCGATACCGGCGGGCTGATCGGGGTGATGACGGCAGAGGGCCGCGTCTTGTCGAAGCCGCGCGGAGACGGTTTCGCGGCGCTGAACTGGCTGGAGAACGATGGCGACGGCGCCGAGCAGGCCGATGCGGCGGCGCGGACAGGGTTCGTGCCCGAGGGCAGGGATCGGCGCGTCGTGCTGGAAGGGGCTGCCATCGTACATCTGCGGGGCCGCGGCGCGGCCGCGCGCGCCGGCGCAGCCTGCGGCTCGGCCCGGCTGGTGGTCGTCGGAACACGCGTGGACACGACCGGGCCCTGTCTGCTCTACGATCCCGAGAAGCTCAGGAAAACCGGGTCTCTGGCGATCTATCCCGAGGCCGGCGGATTGCGCCTGGTAACCGTGGCGGATGTGAGCGGCGAGCGGCTATGGAGCCCTCAATAGGTCCGGATCAACCCGACCAGACGCCCCTGGATCTGCACCTGATCGTCGCGGAACACGCGGGTCTCATAGGCCGGGTTCGCCGCTTCGAGCGCGATCGCGCTGCCCTTGCGCCGGAACCGCTTCAGCGTCGCTTCATGCCCCTCGACCAGCGCCACGACGATGTCGCCATTGTCGGCGGCGTTCCCTTCGCGGATCACCACGACGTCGCCGTCATTGATCCCGGCGTCGATCATCGAGTCGCCCTTGACCTCGAGCGCATAGTGCTTGGCGTTGGCAGTAATCATGTCGCCCGGAACGGCCACGTTCCGTTCGGCATGGCTGATCGCCTCGATTGGCACGCCGGCGGCGATCCGGCCCATCATCGGCAATTCGATCGCGCCGGATGCGACCGGTATGGCGTTGCGCGGCGGATCGCGACGGTCGCCCTGGATGACCTGCGGCTTGAATCCGGTGGGCTTTTCCAATGCTTCGGGCAATTTGACGATCTCCAGCGCGCGGGCGCGATGGGCGAGGCGGCGGATGAAGCCGCGCTCCTCAAGTGCGGTGATCAGCCGGTGGATGCCGGATTTCGAACGCAGGTCCAGCGCCTCTTTCATCTCGTCGAACGACGGCGGCACGCCGTCGCGCTTCATGCGTTTGTTGATGAAGTCGAGCAATTCCAGTTGCTTCTTGGTCAGCATGGTCCTCATCCCGTCGTCCAGCAGCCAAATCGTTCTTGGCCGGCGTTCGAGGAATGTTCTATTCCCGTTCCCGTTATGTGTCAACTGTTTGCGTCAAAGCGGGATATAGGCGGCCATGTCGCCAGCCTTGCGCGGCCCGTCGCCCGGCGGACGGACAAGCAGAGCGTCGGCTGCGCCGAGGACAGACAACAACGAGCTGTCCTGACGGTCGAACGGGATCAGCCCCTTGGACCCCAGAGTGGCCCGCATATAATGTTCGCGCGATCCGTTGGCGGCGACATCCACGGCAAGCGGAGCGCTCAGCCGGGGCGCCGGATGCGCGCCCAGACCGAGCATGGCCTGGATCAACGGCAACACGAAGATTTTTCCGCAAACCATTGACGAAACGGGATTTCCGGGAAGGCCAAGCATGGCGGCCCCAGCAAGCCGTCCGGCCATCAACGGTTTGCCCGGACGCATTGCGATCCTGTAGAACGATCTTTCCATGCCCAGCGACCCGGCGACCGGTGCGACAAGGTCGTGGTCGCCGACCGACGCGCCGCCGATGGTGACGATCAGGTCGGCGTCCGCGGCCAGACCGAAGCCGGTGCGCAGCGAGGCCGCATTGTCCCGCGCGATCGGCAACAGGCGTACCTCGGCGCCCTCAGCCTCGCACATCGCCTTGAGCCCGAAACTGTTCGAGGCGATGATCTGGTCGGGCGAGGGGACCTCGCCGGGCATCACCAGTTCGTCGCCGGTGGCAATCAGCGCGACGACCGGACGTCGGGCGACGGACACTTCGGGCACGTTCATCGCGGCGAGCAGGGCCAAGTCCACCGCGCGCAATCTGCGAGGCGCCGGAAGTTCGGTACCTTCCTTGAAATCTCCGCCAAGCGGGCGGACGTAGAGCGACGGATCGAGCGTTTCGCCGATGGTGATCTGCGTGCCGTTTCGGGTGACATCCTCCTGGATCACGATGCGGTCTGTGCCGTTCGGCACCGGCGCACCGGTAAAGATGCGCACGGCCTGACCTTCCCGCACGGTGCCGTCGAACCGGTGCCCCGCGGAGGCTTCGCCGATCACGGTCAATGAGGCCCCGGGATGAACGTCGCCGTTGCGCACCGCGTAGCCGTCCATCGCCGAGGCGGGAAACGGCGGCTGGTCGCGCCTTGCGGTGGCGGTGGTCAACAGGACCCGGCCGGCGGCGTCCGCCAGCGGCACGGTTTCCGACGGCATCGGCCCGGCCAGGGCGAAGACATGCCTCAGCGCCTCGTCAACTGTAATCACAACGCTTCGTAACGCCCTGATTTTCCGCCATCTTTGAAGGTAAGGCGGACGCCCCCGATGGTCATGGATTTTTCGGCCGACTTCACCATGTCATAGATTGTCAGACAGGCGGTGGCCACGGCGGTCAACGCCTCCATCTCGACCCCGGTTTGGCCCGTGGTCCTGACAGTGGCCTCGACGCGCAGACCGGGCAGTCCGGGGTCGGGGGTGATTTCGAGCGCGACCTTGCTGAGCGGCAGCGGATGGCAGAGCGGAATGAGATCCGAGGTCCTTTTCGCGGCCATGATCCCCGCAAGCCGCGCAACGCCTGCGACGTCGCCTTTCTTTGTGCGACCTTGTATAATTATATCAAGCGTTTGCAGGGACATTTTCACATGACCCTCTGCGACCGCGGTCCGCGCAGTGACGGCCTTGTCGGACACGTCGACCATATGCGCGTCGCCCTTGGCGTCGAAATGGGTGAGATCCGCCATCAGGCGGCCCCCCGTGCCTGCGGATCGGCCAGAAGAGCGCGGGTTGCCGCCGTTACGTCCGATTGCCGCATCAGGCTTTCGCCGATCAGGAAGACGCGGGCGCCGTGGCGGGCAAGGTCGGCCAGGTCGGACGGTGCGTTCAGCCCGGATTCGGACACCAGCAGGCGATCGTCCGGAACCCGCGCGGCCAACCGCCGCGTGGTGTCAAGTGTGGTCTCGAACGTCTTGAGATTGCGATTGTTTATGCCAATGAGAGGGGACCGAAGTCGCAGCGCGCGGTCGAGCTCGTCGGCATCGTGCACCTCGATCAGGGCGTCCATACCCCAGGCCAAGGCCGCGTCTTCCAGTTCGGTGGCCTGCGCGTCGGAAACGCTGGCCATGATGATCAGAATACAGTCGGCATGCAGCGCCCGCGCCTCGGCGACCTGATAGGTGTCGTAAAGGAAATCCTTGCGCAGGCACGGCAGATCAACGGCGGCCCGGGCGTCCGTCAGAAAGGCATCGGCCCCCTGGAAGCTGGGCGTGTCGGTCAGCACGGACAGGCAGGTCGCGCCGCCCGCCTGATAGCTGCGGGCAAGAGCGGGTGGATCGAAATCCGCGCGGATCAATCCCTTGGACGGGCTGGCCTTCTTGATCTCGGCGATCAGGCCGTAGCCGGTCTTTGCGGCCTCGGCCAGCCGGGCGGCGAACCCGCGGACCGCAGGCGCGGCCCTGGCCGCGGCTTCGACATCGGCCACCGGTCTTGCCGCCTTGCGGGCGGAAACCTCCTCCAGCTTGTAGGCCTTGATCTTGTCCAAAATCGTCTGCATGCGGTGCCAATAGCGTGGCGATTGCCGGAAGGGAAGCCGGTTTGCGTGTCACCGCCCGGCCCAGTCGACGGGCGCCAGGCCCCGCGCCGCAAGCCAGGCATTCGTGCGAGAGAAGGGCCGGGATCCGAAAAAGCCATGACGCGCCGAGAGTGGCGACGGATGCGCGGTTTCGATCCGCAGATGCCCGTCGCCGGTAACGACCTCTGCGGTCTTTTGCGCCTGCCGGCCCCACAGCAAAAAGGCACGTGGGGTTCTGTCAAGCAGCCGCAGCACCTGCCGCGTCAGGTCTTGCCAGCCGATATCGCGGTGCCCGTTGGCCTGCCCGGAGGGGACCGTCAAAACGGTGTTCAGCAGAAGCACTCCTTGCCGGGCCCAGTGACGCAGGTCCCCGGAGTCGGGCCGGTCTCCGACGTCCTCTTGCATCTCTTTGAAAATATTACGTAACGAGGCGGGAAGCCCGACATCCGATTCGACCGAGAAAGCCAATCCGTGCGCGTGGCCCGGGGTCGGGTAAGGGTCTTGTCCCAGGATGACGACGCGGGTATCGGCAGGCTGCGTGATCTCCAGGGCCGCGAAGATTTGTGAAGCTGGCGGCAGGACGTCGCGGGGATCGCGTTCCAGGGCCCTGGCGATGCGGGGCAGGTCTTCGGTGAAGAACGGCAATTGCCCCCAGTCACCCAGGCCGCCAAAATCCGGGGTCATGCCGCGGCCGATGTGATCCGCGCCAAGTCTTCGATCTTGCGTTTCGCTGCACCGCTGTCGATGCTTTCGGTTGCGAATTCAACGCCTTCCGGCAGGGTCTTCACCTCTCCGGCGACCATCAGAGCGGCGGCGGCATTCAAGAGAACGGCATCCCGATAGGCGCCTTTTTCTCCGGTCAGCAGCGCCCGGAAGGCCAGGCCGTTCTCCTCGGGCGTGCCGCCGAGGATTGCCTCGAACGGATGCACCGGCAGGCCGGCATCCTCGGGGGCGATCTGGAATTCGGTCACGGTGCCGTCGGCGAGTGCCGCCACATCTGTCGGACCGGCGATGGACAGCTCGTCCGTGCCATCGGATCCGTGAACCAGCCAAGCGGCTTCGGTCCCGAGCGCCAGCAGTGTCTCGGCCATCGGCCGGATCAGCCCGCGCGAGAACGCGCCGGTGAGCTGGCGCTTGACGCCCGCGGGGTTGGTCAGCGGGCCGAGAATGTTGAAAATCGTGCGGGTCCCAAGCTCGGCGCGGGTCGGCATCACATGGGCGATCGCCGGGTGATGCATCGGCGCCATCATAAAGCCGATGCCGACGGTTTCAATCGCCTTTTCAACCACATCCGCGGTGATCATCACGTTGATGCCAAGCTGTCCCAGGGCATCCGCCGCCCCGGATTTCGAGCTGAGATTGCGGTTTCCGTGCTTGGCCACCGGCACGCCGGCGCCCGCCACGACAAAGGCCGTGGCAGTGGAAATGTTGAGCGTCCCCTTGCCGTCGCCGCCGGTGCCGACGATGTCGATCGCGCCCTCGGGCGCGTGCACCGCGTGGCATTTCGCCCGCATCACCGCGGCGGCCGCGGCATATTCCTCGACCGTCTCGCCGCGGGTTCGCAGCGCCATCAGCAGCCCGCCGATCTGGCTTGGCGTCGCCTCGCCGTCGAACAGGATCTGGAACGCCGCCTCGGCCTCTTCCCGGGTCAGCGGGCGTTCGGCGGCGGTGCCGATCAGCGGTTTCAGCGCGTCGCTCACGCCGCAACCGGGACACGTTCGAGGAAGGTCTTCAAAAGCTTGTGGCCGTGTTCCGTCGCGATCGATTCTGGGTGGAACTGGACGCCTTCGATGGGCAGGTCGCGGTGTCGCAGGCCCATGATCGTGCCGTCCTCCAGCCAGGCGGTGACCTCCAGGCAATCCGGCAGGCCGGCCCGCTCGACGATCAGCGAGTGGTAGCGGGTGGCCTTGAACGGCGAGGGAAGCCCGGCGAACACACCCTTGCCTGCATGGTGCATCTCGCCCATCTTGCCGTGGACGATGTCGCCGGCCTGAACGACCCTGCCGCCGAATGCCTGTCCGATGGCCTGATGGCCAAGGCAGACACCCAGAAGCGGAAGCCGGGTTTCGGCCGCCGCCGCGGTCATGGCCAGGCAAATGCCTGCCTGATCCGGCGTGCACGGCCCCGGCGACAGCACCACCGCGTCGGGGCGCAGCGCCATCGCCTGCTGCACGTCCAGCGCATCGTTGCGCCGAACCTCGACCTCTGCCCCCAACTCGCCCAGATAATGGGCGAGGTTGTAGGTAAAGCTGTCGTAGTTGTCGATCAGCAGGATCACGCGGGCCTCGAACCGTTTGGGGGTGCCACCGTTTTTTCGTCGCGATATACATGTTCAGACGTCGAGCCGGGGGTCAAGGCATGTGCCGGTATCACACCCCCGAATATCAAGGAGGGCCGGGATGGGGCGCGGATTTCTGTCTGGGATCGTCTGGGGGGTCATCGTCGCGGCGTTGGGTCTTGGAGTTGCCTCGCAATTTGCCGGCCGTGTCGATCTGACATCGCCGGAGCCCGAGGTGGCCGCCGTCGCCGTGCCGCCCGGGTCGGAATTCAACCGCGAGCGGCCCGAGACGCAGCCCGCGCTGCCGCAAAACGAAGGGCGCCCGGCGGCCACCGAGCCGCCGCAGGTCCCGGCCGTGGAGCCCGGCGCCCTGTCTCCTCCGGTCGCCGATACCGAGCCGGCGGCGGAACCTGAAACCGGCCAGCCGGAGGCAATGGCCTTGCCGGTTCCCGAGACCGGCGCACCGCCTCAGGTCAGCGCAGGCCCGGAAGAGGCGGTCTTGCCGGCGCCGAGCGCGACGCGACCGCCGGAACCGGCGCCGGATATCGCGCCGATCGCCGACACACCCGAAGGGCCGGAGGCCGCGGCGCCGGATCTACCGGCCGGGGACGCGGCCGGGATCGGTGCGGCGCCTGCACCCGACGTGCCGCCCTCCACTTTGCCGGGCGATTTCGTCGGTTTGCGGCTGCCGGTTCCGGAGATCGAGGATATGGCGCCAGGAGTGACGACGGACCGGCTGCCGTCGATCGGCGCGCAACCCGAGGCCGAAGCGGCGGCCGAACCTGCCCTGCAGGCCTTTGCCGTGCCGTTCGAGGCCGAGGCGGACGCATCCCTGATGGCGGTGGTACTGCTGGACCCGGGGCCCGAACGCGAGGATCCGGCGGTTCTGGCGGAGTTTCCCGTGCCGATTTCGGTTGCCGTCGATGCGACCGGCGCGGATGCCGCCGAGGCGGCGGCAGCCTATCGCGCCGCCGGGCTGGAGGTGGTGGCACTGACCCCCTTGCCGCCCGGCGCGGCCCCGGCCGATGTGGAGGTTGCTTTTCAGGAATATCTTTCCTCCGTGCCGGAATCGGTCGCGGTGCTGGATGTTCCTGAGGCTCTGTTGCAGGCAAACCGCCCCCGGGCCGTGCAGGTTGCGGATATTCTGGCAGCCAGCGGGCACGGAATGGTCACCTATGACAAGAGCCTGAATGCCGGGCTGCAGATCGCCGAAGCCGCGGGCGTCAAGGCGGTCACGGTTTTCCGCGAATTCGACGATGGCGCACAGGACGCGACGACGATCAAGCGGTTCCTCGATCAGGGGGCCTTCCGTGCCGGCCAGGACGCCGGAGTGGTGATGGTCGGGACTCTGCGGCCCGAGACATTGTCGGCTTTGGCCGAGTGGGCCCTGGGCACCCGAGCCGAGACGATTTCACTGGCTCCGATATCTGCTTTGTTATCCCGGCAGTAGACTCAACGGGATGGTAGGAGAAAGTAGGTTCTTGGGGTGCTCTCGGTGCGAAAACCCTGTGGACAGGTTCGATTTCTGTATTTCACTGGATTGCATAAATCCAACCTGGACAAGGCGCGGCGGAATCGACGCAAGGGGCGATTGCACAAATCGAACTTCGGAACATGCGGTGATTGTTCGGATCGTGTGATTCGCGCGGACGATCAGCGATTGCCGCTGCCGCTGAAGCGGCCGGCGTCGCGGGCGGCCATGCGAATCGCCCGGGACTTGGCGACGGTTTCATCGAACTCGGCCTGCGGGTCGCTGTCATAGACCACGCCGCCGCCCGCCTGGACATAGAGGGTCTCGTCCTTCAGCACGGCCGTGCGCAGGGCGATGCACATGTCCATATCGCCGCCGGCGCTGAAATAGCCGACGCCGCCGCCGTAAACGCCCCGCTTTTCCGGTTCCAGCTCGTCGATGATTTCCATCGCGCGCACCTTCGGCGCGCCGGACACCGTGCCCGCCGGCAGGCCGGCGAGCAGAGCGGACAGCGCATCGTGTTCGTCCGACAACTCGCCCACGACATTCGAGACGATGTGCATCACGTGGCTGTAGCGCTCGATCACGAACTGTTCGGTGGGGTGCACGGTTCCGATCTTCGCCACGCGGCCGACATCGTTGCGGCCGAGGTCGAGCAGCATCAGATGCTCGGCGCATTCCTTTTCGTCGGCCAGCAGATCGGCCTCGTTCGCGCGGTCTTCCTCCGGCGTGGCGCCACGGGGGCGCGTGCCCGCGATCGGGCGGATCGTGACCTCGCCACCGAAGACGCGCACCAGTATCTCGGGGCTGGCGCCGATGACCTGGAAGCCGCCGAAGTTGAAGAAGAACATGAAGGGCGACGGGTTGGTGCGCCGAAGCGAACGGTAAAGCGCGAACGGCGGCAGGCTGAAAGGCTGCTGCCAGCGCTGCGACGGCACGACCTGAAAAATGTCGCCGGCGCGGATGTAATCCTTGGCCCTTTCGACGGCGGCCAGATAGTCCCCATGGGCGAAGTTCGATACCGGCTCGGCGATCTCGGCCAGATCGCCCAGATCGCGGCTGCTGTCCACCGCACCGCGTTCGAGGTCGCGGACGGCGTCCATCACACGCTCGGCGGCCTGGGCGAAGGCCGCGCGCGGCGACAGACCGCTGGACACCCAGGCCGGCGAGACCACCGTCACCTCGCCCTTGACCCCGTCAAGTACGGCGACCACGGACGGGCGCATCAGCACCGCGTCGGGCAGGCCCAGGGGATCGGGGTTGATGTCCGGCAGATGCTCGACCAGGCGGATCATGTCATAGCCGAGATAGCCGAAAAGCCCGGCAGAGGCCGCGGGCAGATCGGCGGGAAGGTCGATCTTCGATTCGGCGATCACCGCACGCAGGGTGTCGAGCGGATCGCCCTCCAACGCGTCGAAAGCGTCTGCGTCGAAGCGGGCGGACCGATTGAGGCGGGACCCGGTGCCGCGGCAATCCCAGATCAGATCCGGCTTCATGCCGATGATCGAATAGCGCCCGCGCACCTCGCCGCCGGTCACCGATTCGAGCATGAAGCTGTCCTTGCGCGCCGCGGCGAGTTTCAGCATCAGCGAGACCGGCGTGTCGAGATCGGCCGCCAGACGGGCATAGACCACCTGATTGCGGCCCGCCGCGTAGCCCTCGGCGAAGGCCTCGTATGTCGGGGTCAGGTTCAAGGGCTTAGGGGAATTGCGAATGCACGGCGTTGATCGCTGCCTGGTTCAGGGAAATCCCGGCCTGCGCCTGGATCGCATCGGAATAGGCGCGCAGAATATCGGCCCCGATGGATTGCGCGATCGAGGTGGCATAGCCGTCCCGTTGTGCCGTGACGTCCGTATCCGCGGTGTCGGGCGGCGCGATTGCGTCGAGGCGGACCAGATAGGCGGCGTTGCCGCCCTCGACAACGCGCGCTTCACCCAACTCCATGTCGAAGACAGCGGTCAGAAAGTCAGGGGGCGTGCCCGGCACGAACCCGGTGCGGGTGACGCCGGTTTCCTCTTGCAGCGTCAGGTCGGACGTTTCGGCGCCGCCTTCGAGTTGGGGCAACTGCGCGCGCGCCTGATCGGCCAGCGCGGCGACCGTCCGCACGGCACGCCAGCCGCTCTCGGCGCGGCCCCTGGCATCCTCGTAGGGTTGCAGGCGCTCTGCGATCACCTCGTCAAGCCGCAGGGCAAAGATGCCACCGTCATCCAGGGCCACCACCTCTGGAAAATCGCCCTCGACGGCGGCAGCGGCGGCGGTCCGGAAGGCAGAATAAGCGGCGATGCCGCCCGATTCGTTGACCGTCCAGTCGATCCGGCCCACCTGCATGTCGGTTTCATCGGCAAGCTCTTCCAACGTCGCGCCGCCCGCCAGCAGATCGTCGATCGGGTCGATCTGATCGCCGATGGCGCGGCGTGCGGAGTCGAGACGGTATTCGTCCAGAAGCTCGCCGCGGGCGTCTTCGAAACGCGTCTCCTGCGCGGCGAGGATCGCGTTCACCCGGAACAGGGCCGGGCCGAGGTCGGTGTCGGCGGGTCCGGCGATCCCGGGTTCGGTCAGCGCAAAGACCGCTTCGCCCGCCGGTCCCAGATCGTCGGCGGTGACATCGCCGAGGTCGAGATCGGCGAGATCGAGCTCGCGCGCCGCGGCGAGGTCCTCGAACGTGGCGGTACCGGCATCCAGTTCGGCCTTGGCGGCCTCGGCCTCGGCCTGGCCGGGGAAGATCAGACGTTCGACCAGCCGCCGCTCGGCGGTGACATATTGACCGATCCGCTCTTCGTAGAGCGCGCGCAGGATGTCCTCGTCGGATTCGATGCCGTCGACGATCATGTCGGGCGTCAGCCAGGCGTAGGTGATGACCTTTGTCTCCGGCAGCATGAAATCGTCCGAATTCTCGTCGTAATAGGCCCGGATATCCGCGTCTCCCGGATCGGTGATCGGGTCGAAAAGATCGTCGACACCCAGGCTGGCCCAGGAAAAGCTGCGCCGTTCGAGGGCGAAGTTGAAAATGCGGTCGACGAAAGCGTCCGGTGCGGTGATGCCCGACACGACGGCCCCCTGGACCAGGGTGCGGGCGACCTCGGCCCGGAGGCTGTTCTCGAACTGCTCTTCGTTCAGGCCGGAGCGGTCGAGCGCGTCTGCATAGGCGAGCCTGTCGAAGCCGCCGTCGAGGCCCTGAAAGGCCGGGATCGCCAGAACCTGACGGCGGATTTCCTCGTCGCCGACCGAAATCCCCAGAATGGCCGCCTCGTTCTCCAACGCGACGGTGCCGACCAGTTGCTGCAGAACCGCCTGATCGACGCCGAATTGCTGCGCGTCCGAAAGGGTCAGTTGCTGTCCGGTCTGGGCGGACAGGGCGCTGATCTGCTGCTGCAGGTCGCGTGCGTAGCGGCCCACGTCGATATCCGTGTCGCCCACGGTGCCGATGCTGCGCACATTGCCCGAAAAGTTGGTGACGCCAAAGCCGCCAAGCCCGACGATGAGCAGCAGGATGATGATCCAGACTGCCGCTTTCGACGCCGTCCCAGTTCCTGTTGCCGCCATGATGCCGCCCTGTTTCGCTGCCGTCCGCGATGTCTAGGCGGAAGCGGGCAGGGGGGCAAGATCACAGCGTCAGGTTTTGCAGCCGGTCCTGCAGGGCGGCGATGCCGGCCCGGTCGATATTGGCAAAGGCCAGGCGCAGGGCGCGCTGCCCCGACGGGTCGGTTTCGGGCACGAACATCGTGCCGGGCAGCAGCAGGATACCCTGGTCGCGGATCAGGCGCCGCGCCAGCTGGTCGGACGGCAGATCGAAGGGGTGCTCGACAAAGGCGAAATAGGCGCCGCACCCCCTGAGCCGCCAGCCGTCCAGCGCATCGACGGCCTGGGTGATCGCTGCGCGGCGGTCGAGGATTTCGGCCCGTTCGCCGGCAAGCCAGTCCCCGAGGTTCCGCAGGCCCCAGAGCGCGGCGCGCTGGCCAAGCTGGTTGGGGCAGATCGTGACGCTGTCGATATACTTTTCGACCTCGGCCAGTCTGTTCTGATGGGCGATAATCGCGCCGACCCGGTGGCCGGTCAGGCGGAAGGCCTTGGAAAAGGAATAGAGGTGGATCAGGGTGTCCGGCCAGTCGGGATCGGCGAAAAGGTCGTGCGGAGCCCCCGCGCGGGCATCGAAATCGCGATAGGTCTCATCAACGATCAGCGCAATCCCACGGGATTTGGCAAGCTCGTAATGTGCACGGACCAGGTCGGCGGGATACTCGACGCCGCCGGGATTGTTCGGGGTGACCAGCACCAGCGCCCGGGTCTTGTCGGTGATCCGCGCAGCGGCCTGGTCCGGGTCGGGCAGCAGGTCGTCGCCCGTCGGAAGCGGGACGGACGTGATGCCGCACATCTCCAGAAACATATGATGGTTGAAATACCACGGCGTCGGCAGGATCACCTCGTCGCCGGCGCGGGCGAGCGTCGCGATTGCCGCGGTGAAGGCCTGGTTGCAGCCCGATGTGATGGCGACCTGTGCGGCCGAGATCTCGCCGCCATAATGCCCGGACCATTGCGCAGCGATTTCGTCGCGCAAGGGCGAATATCCCAGATCCGAGCCGTAAAGATGGACCGACGGGTCGGTCAGAACGGCCTCGGCCATGAATTGGCGCAGCGGTTCGGGCGGCGGCGCGACCGGCGCGGCCTGGCTGACGTTGATCAGGTCGGGCCCGCCCGGGCGGCGGGAGGCAAGCCAGCGCTGCGCCTCCATCACCGGCGGCGCGGCGGTGGCGGCCATATCCGGGTTCAGCGGCAGGATCATCCCCCGCCCCGTCGCGGCCTGCGGGCGCCCGGTGGATCAGTCCTTGCCGCGGTAGGGCTCGACATATTGCAGCGCCATGTCCCAGGGGAAGAAGATCCAGGTGTCCTGGCTGACCCCGGTGATGAAGGTGTCGACCATCGGTTCGCCCTGGGGCTTTGCGTAAACCGTCGCCACATGCGCGTTGGGCATGACCGAGCGCACGGCCTCGATCGTCTTGCCGGTGTCCACAAGGTCGTCGACGATCAGCACCCCAGACCCGTCGCCGACAAGCTCGCGATCCGGCATCTTGATGATGGCGGGCGCCGATTGCGTCTGATGGTCGTAGCTTTTCACGCTGATCGTATCGACGGTGCGGATGTCCAGTTCGCGGCTGACGATCATTGCCGGGGCCATGCCGCCGCGGGTGATCGCGACCACCGCCTTCCAGCCGCCGTCTATCGGGCCGTGCCCGTCCAGGCGCCAGGCCAGCGCCCGGGCGTCGCGGTGGATCTGGTCCCAGCTGACATGAAAACCCTTCTCGTGCGGCAGACGATCGGTCATGATCCCGTGTCCCGTGGTTAGCGTTCCAGTAGCAGCCGCAATCCCAGCGCGCCGAGAACGGCAGCCGAGACGCGGTCGAAGATCGGTTTCGCGGCGAGATACCCGCGGCTGACGGCATTGGTCGACAAAACTACGGCAAGGGCGGGCTGCACCAGGCACTCGACGGCGAGGTGATTGAGGAAAATCAACGCCTTCTCTTCGGTGCCCAGGCCCGGCGGGAAGATGACGACCAGCACCGCCGCCGAAAAGAACACCGACTTGGGGTTGCCGAGGTTGAGCAGGACCCCGGTGAGAAAGGCGCGGTGGCGCGACGGCAGGTGCGACGGGCTTGTGCCGACTGGCGTCCGTGCGCTGCGCCATGCGGTCCAGGCAAACCACAACAGGACACATGCTCCGACCACCTTGAGCCCCGCATAGGCCCAGGGGAAGAGGCGGAACAGGCCGTCCAGCCCCAACAGCGCAGCCAGCGTCCAAAGCGCTGCCATGAGGCCCAGGCCAAGTGCCGTGGCAATGCCCGTCCGGCGCCCCTGAATGACGGAGGTCCGGGTCAGAAGCAGCAGCGAGGGCCCGGGAGACGCGATCGCGACAAGAAGCGCGAGGTTGAACGCGATAAGGTGCGCAAGCTCCATCCGGCCTAGCCCCTCGCGATGTCCGGCGCGTCCACGGCCTTCATGCCCACGATGTGATAGCCGGCATCCACGTGATGCACCTCGCCGGTGACGCCCGCGCCCAGATCGCTGAGCAGATACAGGGCCGAGCCGCCCACATCGTCGATGGACACATTGCGGCGTAGGGGCGAATTGTATTCATTCCACCGCATAATGTAGCGGAAGTCGCCGATGCCGCTGGCCGCCAGCGTCTTGATCGGCCCGGCGCTGATTGCGTTGACCCGGATGCCGTCCTTGCCGAGATCTTCCGCGAGGTACCGCACCGAGGCCTCGAGCGCCGCCTTGGCGACGCCCATCACGTTGTAATGCGGCATCACGCGCTCGGCCCCGTAATAGGTCAGCGTCAGCAGCGCGCCGCCATCCGGCATCATTGCCGCCGCGCGCTGCGCCACGGCAGTGAAGGAATAGACCGAGATGTCCATTGTCGTGCGGAAGTTCTCGGCCGAGGTGTCCACATAGCGACCGCGCAGCTCATTTTTATCGGAAAAACCAATCGCATGCACAGCGAAGTCGATCTTGCCCCATCGCTCTTGCAGGGTTGCGAACAGCCCGTCAAGGCTGGCCTCGTCCGAGACGTCGCATTCGGTGACGAAATCCGAGCCAAGCTGCGCCGCCAGCGGGTCGACCCGCTTTTTCAACGCCTCGCCCTGATAGGAAAAAGCAAGTTCGGCCCCGGCTTCGGCAAGCGCGCAAGCAATGCCCCAGGCGATCGACTTGTCGTTAGCAAGCCCCATAATCAGGCCGCGCTTGCCCGACATCAAACCCGTTGCCATGCGCTGTCCCCCGGCCTATTGCTTCGCGTCGTTTAGGGCATTCAATCGAAGGCATCAAGGGCAGGGGCTTGTCAGCACGGGCGTTCGGGAATAGGCCTGAAAGAGGGGATGAAGACGGAGTGCGCCGTGAGTGAGCGGAGCGGCATCTTTTCGGGTGATGATCCATTTGCGCTGACCCGCTCCTGGATGGAGGAGGCGGCGCAAAAGGAGCCGTCCGACGCCGATGCGATTGCCCTGGCGAGTGTCGACTCGGATGGTCTGCCGAACGTGCGCATGGTACTGTTGCGCGAGATCGAGGATGGGGCGTTCGTGTTCTACACCAACTACGAAAGTGCGAAGGGCCGGGAACTCGCCGCCTCGGGAAAGGCGGCCTTCGTGCTGCACTGGAAAAGCTTGATGCGCCAGATCCGCGTGCGCGGTCTGGTCGAAAAGGAAGACGGGCCGCAGGCCGACGCCTATTACGAAGGCCGCGCACTGCAAAGCCGGATCGGCGCATGGGCCTCGCGCCAGTCCCGGCCGCTGTCGTCGCGCGCGGCGCTGATGGCCGAGGTTGCCAAGGCCGGGGTGACCCATGGCGTGCGCCCGAAACGGCCGCCGCATTGGGGGGGATTCCGGATCAGGCCGCTGGAGATCGAGTTCTGGGCGAACGGGGATTTCCGTTTGCACGACAGGTTCCGCTGGCGGCGAAAGTCGGTATCGTCAGAGTGGGATATCCAGAGGTTAAATCCCTAGTTTACGGTTCCTGTGCTTAAGTTCATGTAATAGGTCGCTTTTTCGCTTGGCAACGCAGACAACGTCTGTGAAACATGTTAACAAAAAGGCGCATCGCGCGACAGGAACGAAATGGGATGACACAGGACATCGAAACGGAAGGTCCCGTTCAAGGTCAGGTGAAATGGTTCGATCCGGCAAAGGGTTTCGGATTTGTGGTGCCGGATGGCGGCGGGCCCGATATCTTGTTGCATGCGAACGTGCTGCGGAATTTCGGCCAAAGCTCGGTGGCTGACGGGTCGTTCATCGAATTGACGGTTCAGCGCACTCCGCGCGGCATTCAGGCGGTCGAAGTGCTGTCGATCGAGCCGCCCGAGGACGACGGCACCCCGGTCCTGGCCGACATTCCCGGCGACGCCGACGATTTCACGCTGGCCGAGGTTCCGTTCGAGCCCGCGCGCGTGAAGTGGTTCGACAAGGTCAAGGGCTTCGGCTTTGCGAATGTGTTCGGGCGGTCCGAGGATGTGTTCGTCCATATCGAGGTGCTGCGCCGGTCGGGGCTGGCCGATCTGCAGCCGGGCGAGGCGGTGGCGATCCGGGTGATCGATGGCAACCGCGGCCGGATGGCGGCGCAGGTGGCGGCCTGGGATACGGTGTTGAGGGTCAAGACGTGATCAAGAGTTTGCTGGCCGCGATGTCCCTTGTCGCGGCGGCGGGTGCGGCACTGGCGGATTGTGCCGAAACGCGCGCCGATCTGCGCGGGGACTGGGGCACCGCGAGGTTCACGATCGAGGTGGCCGACGAGCCCGAAGAGGTGCAGCGCGGGCTGATGTTCC
Source organism: Rhodobacter sp. (assembly GCA_030065095.1). Lineage (GTDB taxonomy): Bacteria > Pseudomonadota > Alphaproteobacteria > Rhodobacterales > Rhodobacteraceae > JASJCA01. The sequence continues at coordinate 73,240 of JASJDP010000004.1, read as the reverse complement.
GTGAGTCCATGCCGGCGAATGCGGGCATGCTGTTCATCTACGACCGGCCGCAGCTTGTCGGCTTCTGGATGAAGAACACGCTGATCCCGCTGGATATGGTCTTTGTCGGATCCGACGGGGTGGTGCGCAAAGTGCATGCCAATGCGATTCCCGGGGACGAGACCACGATCATCGGCGGACGGGACATTCAGTTCGTGTTGGAAATCAACGGCGGGATGGCGTCCATGCTGGGGATCGGACCGGGCACCGAACTCAGGCATCCGCGAATCGATCAGGCGCAGGCGGCATGGGCCTGCGAGGGCCAATAGGTCTTTTCAATCTTTTTGCGGACCTTTATGCAGCGCGCGTCGGGGCGTGGCGCAGTCTGGTAGCGCATCTGTTTTGGGAACAGAGGGTCGGGAGTTCGAATCTCTCCGCCCCGACCACTTCGAGGTTGTAGGCCGTGCATCTGATGGGCGGATCGCCCCGGGCGGACTTGCATGCTCTCCTCTGACGGGGTCGAACCTGGCGCCGCATTTTTCACCGTCTCGGCGCCGCGCTTCCCGGACCGAAACCGGTGACCGGACTGTGCCGCGCCTCGCGCGGCGCCGCGCCCTCCGGTCCTCGCCTCCGGCTGCGGGCGGGGTGAGCGGCGTCTTATCGACGGTCCGGTGCGCCGGTTCAGCCGCGAACCGGCGGCGCCAACGGTCGCGAATAATTGCCCGGTAATTCGCGTGGCACGGATTGTGGGCCGGGTTTTCTTGTTGCCGAGAGAACCGCCTGGGGCGGTTCGATCCGAGCATTGGCCACTCTTTTTCGCAGTCAGGCACACGCCACGCTACGCGCGGTGGCCGTCGGTCATGCTTGACAGCAACAAAGGATGGCGGCGCGGGGCCGGCCCGGGACCGGCACCGTCGGTGTCAGGCTTTGTGGTGCACCTCCTGCAGCCCGTAGACCGGGGTCGGGAGGCCTTCCATCCGGGCCTTGAGCTGGATCGCGAGGAACTGCGAATAATGCCGCGACTGGTGCAGGTTGCCGCCGTGGAACCAGAGCGCCTCCTGCTGGGTGGGCTTCCACATGTTGCGCAGCTCGCCCTCCCAGGGCCCCGGGTCCTTGGGGGTGTCGCTGCCGAGGCCCCAGCATTTGCCGACCTTGTCGGCCACTTCCTGGCTGATCAACTGTGCCGCCCAGCCGTTCATCGAAGAATAGCCGGTGGCGAAGACGACAAGATCGGCCGGGAGCTCGGTACCGTCGTCGAGTTTGACGCCCGACGGCGTCACTTCGGTCACCTGACCATGCGCCAGCTTGATCTTGCCGTCCGCAACGAGTTCCGAGGCGCCGACGTCGATGTAATAGCCTGAGCCGCGGCGCAGGTATTTCATGAACAGTCCGGACCCGTCCGCGCCCCAGTCGAGCTTGAATCCGGCCTTTTCGAGCCGGTCGTAAAACTCCGCGTCCTTTTCCTTCATCGCCTGATAGACCGGCACCTGCAGCGCGGGCAGCACCCTGTAAGGCAGCGAGGCGAAGATCAGGTCGGCGGTGTTGTGGTCGATCCCGTTGGCAACCGCGCGCTCGGAATAAAGATCGCCCAGGCCGATATCCATCAGCGTGTCGGACTTGACGATATGCGTCGTGGACCGCTGCACCATGGTGACGCTGGCCGCGCCCGCCTCCCACAATGCGGCCGAGATGTCGTGGGCCGAATTGTTGGAGCCGACGACGACGCAGGCCTTGCCCTTGTAGGCGTCGGGACCGGGATGTTTCGAGGAATGGTGCAGATCGCCCTTGAAGCTGTCCATGCCGGGCAGGTCGGGCATGTTCGGGACCGCCGACATGCCGGTGGCCAGCACCAGCTGTTTCGGCCGCAGGATCACCTCGTCGCCGTCCCGGTCGACGACGACCTCCCATTCCTTCTTTTGCGCGTCATAGCGCGCCGATTTGCAGGTGGTTTTCACCCAGTAATTCAGCTCCATGATCTTGGTGTACATTTCCAGCCAGTCGCCGATCTTGTCCTTGGGGCTGAAGACCGGCCAGTGGTCGGGGAACGGCAGATAGGGCAGGTGGTCGTACCAGACCGGATCGTGCAGGCAGAGCGATTTGTAGCGATTGCGCCACGAGTCGCCGGGACGGTCGTTCTTTTCGACGATGATGGTCGGCACGCCGATACGCCGCAGCCGCGCGCCCAGGCCGATGCCGCCCTGGCCGCCGCCGATGATCACGCAGTAGGGCTGTTCGGAATAGCCAAGCTCGCGTTCCTCGCGCTCGCGCTTTTCCTTCCAGGTCTCTCGGTTTGGCTCCGCGCCGTGTTCGACGCCGCTGTCGCGGGTCGGACCTTTGTGTTCCTCGAAGCCCTTCAGTTCCTGCGCGGTGGTGAGCAGGGTCCAGCAGCCCTGATCGTTCAGCCGCACGTGTCCCTTGCCGCGCACCGTGTCGGTCTCGAAGGTGATCCAGGCCTCGGTGATGCCGCCGGCCTCTGACGGCTCGCCCTCGATCTGCCAGTTGGCGGGATGGGTGTTTGGCAGGCAGGCCTCGGCCATCTCGCCGATGGCGTCGCGGCCTTCCATTGTCTTGATGTTCCAGGTGAAGGCGACGAGGTCGCGCCAGTAGCAATCGGGCGCGAAGAGCGATTTCAGGGCTTCGGTATCGGCCTGTGCCAAGGCGTCGCTGAATTTGGCCAGGAACGTATCGATCTTTCCAACCGGCGATGCGGCATCCATGTGACGTCCTCCCATGTGATTTTTTTAGAGTCAGGCTAGGGAATGCAGCGGTGGATTTCACCGCGACCAAAGTCGGGGGGCAGCCCGAGGGCGGTGCTATATGTTGTGGCAGCGGGGTGCTGACAGGCCAGCTGTGCGCCGAACGGCCGTCGTTGGTTGTTGCGCGAAAGAATCACCCCGGGTCTGAATCGCCGCGACGCCGGCGATCGGGCGCCGGGGCGTGGCAAAAAGGTACCAGAGACGCAGGCGGGCAAGATTGCGGGCGCGATGCGGGCCGGTTTTGCCGCAAGTTCACGTGCAAAATGACCGCGACTGGGTAAACGTTTGCGGAACGGGAATAAAACGCTTCGCTGCGGCGCAGAGTGTTCCGGCGCCTGCCGGCGGGCGGTGCAAATCTGAATCGATTTATTGGCGGCCGCTTGCAAAATGCACGATCGCCGTCAATGAAAAAGATCACGTATTGGATCAAATTTTTTCGTTGACCTGCCCCCCGCAGCTACGCCACCTTGTGTGGGCCGACGGGCAAACCACTAGATATAGTGGCCGGGGTACGCAGGGACGGACATCCAAATTCAGCGCGTTTGGGGCAGCCCAAAAGCGGGGCGCGAAGTGCAGTTCTTCGCCGCCGGGGGGTGTTGTCTGGCGTGTCCGGCGCCCGGCGGCAGGGGAACGGACCGGTCGAACCGACAGCGAAAGATGCGGGGGCCGGGGAAACGAAAAAAGCAAAAACGGGGCATCCGGACGCATGAAGATCGACCGTAAGTTTACCAAGGCAGGTAAAGACGCGTACGCCGACATCGAGTTCACGCTCACCACCTCTGAAATCCGCAATCCCGACGGCACCACCGTGTTCAAGCTCGACGCGGTCGAAGTGCCGGTTGCGTGGAGCCAGGTGGCCAGCGACGTGATCGCGCAGAAATATTTCCGCAAGGCGGGCGTTCCGGCGCGTCTGCGGCGCGTGCGCGAGAAGGGCGTGCCGGAGTTCTTGTGGCGGTCCGTCCCGGACGGAGAGGCGCTGGCCGGGCTGCCCGAAGAGGACCGCAAGGGGGGCGAGACCTCGTCGAAACAGGTGTTCGACCGGTTGGCGGGCACCTGGGCCTACTGGGGCTGGAAGGGCGGCTATTTCTCGACCGAAGAGGACGCGCGCGCCTATTTCGACGAGATGCGGTACATGCTGGCGACCCAGCGGGCGGCGCCGAACTCGCCCCAGTGGTTCAACACCGGGCTGCATTGGGCCTACGGGATCGACGGGCCGTCCCAGGGACATTTCTATGTCGACTGGAAGACCGGCAAGCTGACGAAATCGAAAACCGCCTATGAACATCCGCAGCCGCATGCCTGTTTCATCCAGTCGGTGGCCGACGATCTGGTGAACGACGGCGGGATCATGGATCTTTGGGTCCGCGAGGCGCGGCTTTTCAAGTATGGCAGCGGGACCGGCACGAATTTCAGCTCCCTCAGGGGTGAGGGTGAGGCCCTGTCAGGCGGAGGCAAGTCCTCCGGCCTGATGGGGTTTCTGAAGATCGGCGACCGCGCGGCGGGCGCGATCAAGTCGGGCGGAACGACACGGCGCGCGGCGAAGATGGTGATCTGCGACGCCGACCACCCGGATATCGAGGATTTCATCAACTGGAAGGTCAAGGAAGAGCAGAAGGTGGCGTCCCTGGTCGCCGGATCCAAGGCGCATGAGGCCAGGCTGAACGACATCTTCGCCGCTATCGGCCAGTGGGACGGCGAGCTGGCCGCCGCTGCGGATCCGGCCAGGAATCCTGCACTGAAATCCGCCGTGCGCGCGGCGAAAAAGGCGGCAATTCCCGAGACATATGTCAAACGGGTGCTGGACTATGCCCGGCAGGGATATACCAGCATCGAGTTTCCGACCTACGACACCGACTGGGACAGCGAGGCCTATTCCAGCGTTTCGGGCCAGAACTCGAACAATTCCGTCCGTGTCACCGACGCCTTTCTGACGGCCGTCGAAGAGGATGCCGACTGGGACCTGGTTCGCCGCACCGACGGCAAAGTGTCGAAGACGATCAAGGCCCGCGACCTGTGGGAGCAGATCGGCCATGCCGCCTGGGCCTGCGCCGATCCGGGCATTCAGTACCACGACACGGTGAACGCCTGGCACACCTGCCCGGAAGACGGGCCGATCCGGGGCTCGAACCCGTGTTCGGAGTACATGTTCCTCGACGACACGGCCTGCAATCTGGCCTCGATGAACCTGCTGACCTTCTACCGGGATGGCAAGTTCCAGGCCGAGGACTACATGCATGCCACCCGGCTCTGGACGCTGACGCTGGAAATCAGCGTGATGATGGCGCAGTTCCCGTCGAGGGAAATCGCGCAACTGTCCTATGATTTCCGCACGCTCGGTCTGGGTTATGCCAATATCGGCGGCCTGCTGATGAACATGGGCTACAGCTATGACAGCGCCGAGGGCCGTGCGCTGTGCGGCGCGCTGACCGCGATCATGACCGGCGTGGCCTATGCCACCAGCGCCGAGATCGCGGGCGAACTGGGCGCCTTCCCGGGCCACGACCGCAACGCCGGTCACATGCTGCGGGTCATGCGCAACCATCGCAACGCGGCCTATGGCAAGACCGAAGGCTACGAAGATCTCGCCGTGAAACCGGTGCCGCTGGATCATGCAAGCTGCCCCGATCAGGACCTGATCCCGCTGGCCACCGCCGCCTGGGACGAAGCGCTGCGCCTGGGCGAGCGGCACGGCTACCGCAATGCCCAGGCCACGGTGATCGCGCCCACCGGCACGATCGGTCTGGTGATGGACTGCGACACGACCGGGATCGAGCCGGACTTTGCCCTGGTGAAGTTCAAGAAGCTCGCGGGCGGCGGCTATTTCAAGATCATCAACCGCTCGGTCCCCGCGGCGCTGGAAACGCTGGGATACACCACCGCGCAGATCGAAGAGATCGTATCCTACGCCGTTGGCCACGGCACGCTGGGCAACGCGCCGGGCATCAATCACACCGCGCTGATCGGCCACGGGTTCGGCCCGGCCGAGATCGACCGGATCGAGGCGGCCCTGCCGCAGGCGTTCGACATCAAGTTCGTCTTCAACCAGTGGACGCTGGGAGAGGAGTTCTGCCGCGAAACCCTTGGCATCCCCGTTGAAAAACTCAGCGATCTGGGGTTCGACCTGCTGCGGCATCTGGGATTTTCGCGCGCCGAGATCGAGGCCGCGAACGACCATGTCTGCGGGACCATGACGCTGGAAGGCGCGCCGCATCTGTCGCCCGACCACTATCCGGTCTTCGACTGCGCCAATCCTTGCGGGCGAAAAGGCAAGCGGTTCCTGAGCGTCGAAAGCCACATCCACATGATGGCGGCGGCGCAGAGTTTCGTCTCGGGCGCGATCAGCAAGACGATCAACATGCCCAACGACGCCACCATCGCCGACTGCCAGGCGGCCTATGAGCTGTCGCACCGGCTGGGCGTCAAGGCCAACGCGCTTTACCGCGACGGCTCGAAACTGTCGCAGCCCCTGGCCGCGGCGCTTGTCGAGGAGGACGAGGAGGCCGAAGAGGTCCTCGAAACCGGCACGCCTGCGGAAAAAGCACAGGTGCTGGCCGAGAAGATCGTCGAAAAGGTGGTGGTCAAGGAAATCGTCAGCCGCCAGCGCGACAAGCTGCCCGAACGCCGCCGCGGCTATACGCAAAAGGCCATCGTCGGCGGTCACAAGGTCTACCTGCGCACCGGCGAATACAAGGACGGCACGCTCGGCGAGATCTTCATCGACATGCACAAGGAGGGCGCGGGCTTTCGGGCGATGATGAACAATTTCGCCATCGCCGTCAGTGTCGGCCTGCAATACGGCGTGCCGCTGGAGGAATTCGTCGAGGCCTTCACCTTCACCCGGTTCGAACCGGCGGGCATGGTCCAGGGCAACGAGACGATCAAGAACGCGACCTCGATCCTCGACTACATCTTCCGCGAACTGGCCGTCAGCTATCTGGACCGCACCGACCTGGCGCATGTCGCGCCCGAGGGACCGACCTTCGACGAGATGGGCCGCGGCGACGAAGAGGGCAAGCGCAACTTCACCGAGGTGCCCGACAGCCATGGCATGGACCAGGTCGAGGTACTGCGCCGGGTCGTGTCGACCGGCTATCTGCGCAACCGGGCGCCGCAGGAGCTGGTGGTGCTGAACGGCGGTGCGAACGGGGCCGTGGCGCTGAACGGTGCCACCGATCCGGTGGCCACGCTGCAGACGCTGGTGCCGGAGGTGGGCGAGACCATGACCGCCACCGCGACCACGGCCATCGTGTCGGGGACCGTCGAGATGGACGCCCGCACTAAGGCCAAGATGCAGGGCTACGAGGGCGACCCCTGCGGCGATTGCGGCAACTACACGCTGGTCCGGAACGGGACTTGTATGAAGTGCAACACCTGCGGCGCGACGAGCGGGTGCAGTTAATGAGATGATTGAGGGTTGGGGGAGATGTTGGCGCATCCCCCCCGACTCGTCCCGCCAACGCCTAGCACGCTGTGGGACAAGCAATGTCGGCCCTCCCGGGTCGATGGATCAGAAGGAACAGGAACCGACGACGCGATCAATAGCGTGCTGTTTAACCCACAGACTTGTCACCTGGAAATGTTCACAGGCTGTGGAAATCTAAGGAGGTCTTTGTGACACACGAAGACGAACTTGCTCGTCCCGTTCTTCAGGTTCTCGATGAGAGCCTGTTGGGTGAGCTAACTACTACTGAAATCCGCGAAGAGGTTCGACGGCGGATCATGCTGGATGCAGAGGATTTGCGGCCTCTTAAGAACCGCAATGATCAGTGCATCGACCAAAAGATCCGGAATCTAAAGTCCCACCGAAAGGTGCCGGGCAACCCCTTCTATGATGGCTACATTAAGGATGTGCCGCGCGGGTTTCGGATTACCGACAAGGGCCGCGAGTTCCTTCACGGGAGCTAGGCTTTGAAAAGGGTGGGGGCGGACGACCAGTCCTTGCCCATCCTCACACGGGGCGGGTGCGCTCGTCCCTGACGCGGGTCAGGCCGCAGGCAGAAACCGGGCGGTACGACAATTGAGCCTGATCAGCGAAACTGGGGCCCCGAAAGGGGCCCCAATTTTCTTTTGACCTCGCCGCCGGTCCATGGGCCGATGGGGCGGCGGGGCCGGAGGGTGCAAATGAACAGCGACAAGGCAAGCGGAGACCGGCAACGGACCTTTCTGGCGGTGCTCTTGTTCCTGCTGGCGCTGCTGCTCTTCGCCGTGATGGGGCTGGTCATCAAGCACCTCTCGCCGGTCTACGGCGCGGCGGAACTGTCCGCTTATCGCAACCTCTTCGGCCTGATCCCGGCCTGTCTGGCGCTTTGGGGAACCGCGGCCTGGCACCGGGCGGGGCGGCCGCTGCGCATCCGGCAGTGGCGCCTGGCGCTGCTGCGCGGCGCGATCGTGGTCTTTGCACAGCTGATGTTCTACCTCGCGCTCGGGCGGCTGGCATTCGCCACCGCCAACACGATCTCCTATTCCAACGCGCTCTTCATGACCGCCTTCGCGGTGCCCCTGCTTGGAGAACGGGTGGGCTGGATACGCTGGATCGCGGTGCTGGTGGGGTTTGCCGGCGTGGTGCTGGTGATGGGGCCCGGGCGCGACAGCTTCAGCCTCGACGCGTTGCTGCCCGTTGGGGCGGCGGCGCTTTATGCGCTGACCGGGGTAACGGCGCGGATGATGGATACGGATGTGCCGAGCCCCCTGGTCAACGTCTATTCGGCGGTCATCAGCGCCGCGGGTGCGGGGCTGTTGGCGCTGGCGCTCGGCGGGTTTTCGCCCGTGCGCACCGGCGCCGATCTGGGCTGGATCGTCGCGATGGGCTGCTGCGGCGGGCTGGCGGTCCTGTCGCTAGTCGTGTCCTTCCGCATGGCCGAGCAGAGCGACCTGGCGCCGTTCACCTATTTCGGGATTCCGCTGAGCTTTGCCCTGGGCTGGCTGTTCTTCGGCGAGGCGCCGTGGCGGGACCTGTTCCCGGGGGCCTTTCTGATCGCGGCCGGGGGGCTGTTGATCGTCTGGCGGGAACGCAGGCTGGCGCGGGCGGGTGGGTGAACCGGCAAAATCCGCCCGCAAGGTTCAAAACCTGTCGCGGATGGACCATCATCGCTGCGCGGAATGCGGCAGCGAGGCCGCTGTGGCCCGCAGGAGATCCGCTATGACCCCAGACTTCGCCCGACATCTGACGCAAACCCTGTCCGAGATCGACGCTGCCGGGCTGATGAAGCGCGAGCGTCCCATCGCCTCGCCGCAGGGCGGGCATATCGAGGTGGAGGGCCGCGATATGCTCAATCTCTGCGCCAACAACTACCTTGGGCTGGCCGATCACCCCGACCTGATTCGCGCCGCACAGGAGGCACTGGAAGACGACGGCTATGGTATGGCCTCGGTGCGGTTCATTTGCGGGACGAACACCGTGCACCGCGCATTGGAAATGCGGCTGGCCCGATTTCTCGAAAAGGACGATGCGATCCTGTATGCGGCCTGTTTCGACGCCAACGGGGGCCTCTTCGAGCCGCTTCTGGGGCCCGAGGACGCCATCGTCTCGGACGCGCTGAACCACGCCTCGATCATCGACGGCATCCGGCTGTGCAAGGCGCGGCGCTATCGCTACGCCAATTCGGACATGAACGATCTGGAGGATCAGCTGACGGCCGCGCGCGCCGACGGCGCGCGGCATGTCATGATCGCCACCGACGGCGTGTTCTCGATGGACGGATACCTGGCCCGGCTGCCCGAGATCACCGCGCTGGCCGAGCGCCACGGCGCGCTGGTGATGGTCGACGACTGCCACGCGACGGGCTTCATGGGGCCAGAGGGGCGGGGGATGCCGCATCACTTCGGTGTCTCGGACAAGGTCGACATCCTGACCGGTACTCTGGGCAAGGCCCTGGGCGGGGCGATCGGCGGCTATACCGCCGGGCCGCAGGCGGTGATCGATCTGCTGCGCCAGCGCTCGCGGCCCTATCTGTTTTCCAACTCGCTGCCGCCGGCGGTCGCGGTGGCGTCGGTTGCGGCCATCGATCTGGTCGAGCGGGGCGACGATCTGCGCAGACGGCTTTTCGACAACGCCGCCTATTGGCGGGCCGGGCTGGCGCGGCTGGGCTTCGATCTGCTGCCCGGAGAGCATCCCATCGTGCCGGTGATGCTGGGCGATGCGCGGCTGAGCCAGAAGATGGCGGCGCGGCTCTTTGACCTCGGCGTCTATGTCGCCGGGTTCTTCTTTCCGGTGGTGCCGAAGGGGACCGCGCGGATCCGGACGCAGATGAATGCCGCGCTGACGCGCGACGATCTCGATCAGGCTCTGGACGCGTTCGGGCAGGCGGGGCGCGATGTGGGGGTGCTGGGATGAGCAATCAGATGAAGGCGCTGGTCAAGGCCGAAGCCGGGCCGGGGCTGGAGATGCAGCGGGTTCCCGTGCCCGAGATCGGACCGGACGACGTGCTGATCAAGGTGCACAAGACCGGCATCTGCGGCACCGATATCCACATCTGGAACTGGGACGACTGGTCGGCGCGGACGGTCCCTGTGCCGTTGGTGGTGGGCCATGAATTCGCCGGCGAAATCGTCGAGATCGGCCGCGACGTGGAGGATCTGTCCATCGGCCAGCGCTGTTCGGGCGAGGGGCATCTGATCGGGCATCATTCCCGGCAGGTGCGGGCGGGAAAGTTCCATCTGGATCCCGAGACGCGGGGGATCGGCGTGAACGAGCCGGGGGCATTCGCCGAATATCTGCGGCTGCCGGCCTTCAACGTCGTGCCGCTGCCGGACAGGATCGACGACGAGATCGGCGCGATCCTCGATCCGCTGGGCAATGCGGTGCATACCGCGCTCAGCTTCGATTTGGTGGGCGAGGACGTGCTGATCACCGGTGCGGGGCCGATCGGGATCATGTCGGCCGCCGTCGCGCGCCATGTGGGCGCGCGGCACGTGGTGATCACCGACATCAACCAGGCGCGGCTGGATCTGGCGGTCCGGGTCGCCGATGTCGTGCCCGTCAATGTGGCCGAGCGTCGGCTGCGCGATGTCGAATCGGGGCTGAAGATGCAGCAGGGCTTTGACATCGGATTCGAGATGTCGGGCAGTTCCGCCGCGTTCGACCAGATGGTCGAGAATATGGTGATGGGCGGCAAGATCGCAATGCTGGGCATCCCGCCCGGCAAGTCGCAGGTCGACTGGTCGCGAATCGTGTTCAAGGCGCTGACGATCAAGGGTGTCTACGGCCGCGAGATATTCGAGACCTGGTACAAGATGATCGCGATGCTGGAAGGCGGGCTGAATGTGCGGGACGTGATCACGCATCGTTTCAACGTCGACGCGTTTCGTGACGGCTTTGCGGCGATGCTGAGCGGCGACAGCGGCAAGGTCGTGCTTGACTGGAGCCAATAAAACAAGGGGTTGATGCGCCTTTGCCAGCTATGTCGCCAACGCCGCGCCGGGGCCGTTGCTGTATTCTGCCGGCGGCAATTCCGCTGACCCGACGTCAGTCTTTGGCTTGTTAACGATATGCGCGTATGCTGCCCCTTATGTCCCTGTTTCGTGCCGACAGACCGCATTACAGCCGGGCGGAATATCTCTCCGACGCGGTGATCCATGTCGTGGGGGTCGTGGCGGCGGTGTCGGCGGTGCCGGTGCTGGTCACGCTGGCGGTGATCTGGCGCGGCGACGCTTCCGCGGTGCTTGGCATCACCGTCTACGGGGTGACCCTGATCGCCATGCTGGCGTTTTCGGCGATCTACAACATGGTGCGGCATCCGGATTGGAAATGGCTGCTGCAGCGGATGGATCATTCGGCGATTTATCTCAAGATCGCAGGCACCTACACGCCGTTCGTGATGTTGTCGGGCAGCTCGTTCGGCACCTTCCTGGCCGGGCTTTGGGCGGCGGCGCTGGCCGGAACCGGGCTGAAGCTGTTCGATCCCAACCGCTTTCGCTGGGTGGCGATTTCGCTTTATCTCGGCATGGGATGGGCGGGGTTGTTCGCGGGCTGGGCGCTGTTTTCGCAGATGTCCGATCCGGTGCTGGACCTGCTGCTGGTCGCTGGCGGGCTCTATACCTTCGGTGTCGTGTTCTACCTGACCGACCGGATGGTGTTTCACAACACGATCTGGCATGTCTTCGTCCTTGCGGCGACCGTGCTGATCTTTGCCGCGGTGACGCTGCACCTGTCGGATATGTCGCCGGGGATTGCGGTGGCGGAGGCCGCTAGGTCGGGCCGCGGCTGAGCGCGGCGACGCCCGTACGGGCCATTTCCACCAGACCCAGGGGGCGCATCAGGTCCGCGAAGGCATCGATCTTCTGCGGTGTTCCGGTGATCTCGAACACGAAGCTTTCCAGCGTCGAGTCGACCACGTTGGCGCGGAAGATCTCGGCCAATCGCAACGCCTCGATCCGTTCGTTGCCGCCGCCCGCGACCTTGAAGAGCGCCAATTCACGCTCGACGGCCGGACCTTCGACGGTCAGGTCGTGCACGTCGTGGACCGGAACGATGCGGCCGAGCTGTGCCTTGATCTGTTCGATGATGCTGGGCGTGCCGGTGGTGACGACGGTGATCCGGCTGAGATGGCCTTCGTGGTCGGTTTCGGCGACGGTCAGGCTTTCGATGTTGTACCCCCGGCCCGAGAACAGGCCGATGACCCGGGCCAGTACCCCGGCCTCGTTGTCGACGACCACGGCCAGCGTATGCCGCTCGAGCCCTTCCTCGTGATAGTCGCGCAGGTCGTAGGCGGAGTGTTTCGAGGTGCCTTTCTTGATCTTCAACGCATTCATCGGTCTTCCTTTATCGGCGGGGGGCCGCGGCGGCCGGGCGCGCGTCGGCCGTGGCAACGGCATCGGCGAGACGGCCGGCGGCGGGCCGGTCCCCGGTCGCCGGGGTGCTGATCGGGGCTGGGATCACCGGACGGGCGATGCCAGGGACGTCGCGGGGCGTGGCAGGCATGGGTGGTTCTCCGGCTAGACCAGCACCGCTCCCTTGGCGCCGATCGCATTCTGGGTCGAGTCCTGGTTCGATAGAAGCATCTTGTTGTGCGGCTCGCCGGATGGGATCATCGGAAAGCAGTTTTCGTGCTTCTCGACGACACAGTCGAAGATCACCGGTCCGTCGTGGGCCAGCATTTCCATGATCGCGTCGTCCAGATCGGCCGGGTCGGAGCAGATGATGCCCTTGCAGCCAAATGCTTCGGCGAGCTTGACGAAATCGGGCAAAGCTTCGGACCAGGTCTGCGAATACCGCTCTTCGTGCAACAGTTCCTGCCACTGGCGCACCATGCCCAGGCGTTCGTTGTTCAGGATGAACTGCTTGACCGGCAGGCGATACTGTACCGCGGTACCCATCTCCTGCATGTTCATCAGCCACGATGCCTCGCCGGCGACGTTGATCACCAGGGCGTCCGGGTGCGCGACCTGAACGCCGATCGACGCAGGCGTGCCATACCCCATGGTGCCGAGACCGCCGGACGTCATCCAGCGGTTGGGGTCTTCGAAGCCGAGGAATTGCGCCGCCCACATCTGATGCTGGCCGACCTCGGTGCAGATGTAGCGGTCGGGGTGGTCCTTGGTCAGCGCCTCGAGCCGGGCGAGCGCGTGTTGGGGCTTGATGGTCGTTTTCGAGTTGGAAAAGGCCAGGCAGTCGACCTTGCGCCAGTCGTTGATCTGGTGCCACCAGCGCTGCACGGCGTCCTTGTTGGTCTTGCGCCCGCCGGCCTTCCACAACCGCAGCACATCCTCCAGCACATGGGCCACGTCGCCGATGATCGGCACATCGGTGTGGATGATCTTGTTGATCGAGGACGGGTCGATGTCGATATGCGCTTTCTTGGACCCGGGTGAAAAATCCTGCACCCGCCCGGTGATGCGATCGTCGAACCGTGCGCCGACATTGATCATCAGATCGCAGCCGTACATCGCCAGATTGGCCTCGTAGAGCCCGTGCATGCCCAGCATGCCGAGCCAGTTCTTGCCCGACGCGGGATAGCACCCGAGGCCCATCAGCGTCGACGTGATCGGAAAACCCGTCGCATCGACCAGCTCTCGCAAAAGTTGCGACGCCGCGGGACCCGAATTGATCACCCCGCCGCCGGTATAGAAGATCGGCCGTTCCGCGGTTTCGATCAGCTTGACGAGGGCCTCGATCTTGTCGCGGTCGCCCTTGAGCTTGGGAGTGTAATGCTTGGTGCGCGCCTTTTGCGGCCCGGCATAGTCGGCAGATGCGAACTGCACGTCCTTCGGGATGTCGACCAGGACCGGACCGGGGCGGCCGCTCGTGGCGATATGGAACGCCTGGTGGATGATCTCGCCGAGCTCGGCCGTGTCCTTGACCAGCCAGCTGTGTTTCGTGCAGGGGCGGGTGATGCCGATCGTGTCGGCCTCCTGGAAGGCGTCGTTGCCGATCATGAAGGTCGGAACCTGACCGGTCAGGACGACGAGCGGGATCGAATCCATCAGCGCGTCGGTCAGCCCGGTCACCGCGTTGGTGGCGCCGGGGCCCGAGGTGACCAGGACGACACCGGGCTTGCCGGTGGACCGCGCATAGCCCTCGGCGGCATGCACGGCGCCCTGTTCGTGGCGGACCAGATAGTGGCGGATGTCGTTCTGCAGGAAGATCTCGTCATAGATCGGAAGCACGGCGCCGCCGGGATAGCCGAATACCGTGTCCACACCCTGATCCTTCAGGGCCTGAACGACCATTTTCGCTCCGCTCATTTGGCGTGACATTTGATTTGCTCCATCTTTGACGACATGCCGTTCCTGCGCACAAAAAAACCCCCGAGGGTGATCCGGGGGCGCATTGGGTCCTGTAAGGGTGTCCGGTCTACCGGCCCATGCGCCTTTCTCCTACCACTACGATAATGAGACCCATAATCCCCGAGACTCCGTTTCAAGTTCGCCGCAAGTTAGGCCCGGTGGCGGTAGGCGTCAACCGGCTTTGTCGCAGAAAATGTCGCGAGATCGCATCGGATTGGAATTTTCTTTCCGGATTTGGGGTGGAGCGGCATTTCGCAATGGTGTCCATGCGGCGCGGCGCTGTCCGAAAGGGAACCACGCACTTGCCGGAAGACGGTGTCGATTTTCGCCATGGATCTCGTTTATGGAGAATTATATGATCTAAGTTATCGCTTAAATTGTAGTGCCAATTTCGAGGCTTATTCAGAACTGTTCAGATTTCGGATGTACATTGGACCGAAGACTATTTACCTGCGCGTGGGATGCAGATTCCTGAGGGTAAACTCTCGAGATTTGCCGGATCTGTGTATTTATTCGTCGCCCTTCACTCGTTAGGGTGCCCGCACTCGAAACGATCCGCCCGGCACCGTGGGGTTGTGCTGGGCAACTTTAAAATGGGAGGTTACCTTAAATGGATCGTCGCTCTTTCCTGAAGAAATCCACTGTGGGTGGGACCGCTGCTGCTGCTGCGACGCTTGCCGCGCCGGCCTACGCGCAAGGCAATCGCACGCTGACGATGGTGCAATCCGTGCCGCACGGCTTTGCCATATTCGACGACGCGGCCGTGTACTTCAACAACGCCGTTGCCGCGATGTCCGATGGGTCGCTGACCATCGACAAGAAGGCCGCCGGTGAACTTGTCGGCGCCTTCGAGGTGTTCGATGCCGTCACCGCCGGCCAGGCCGACGTCTACCACTCGGCCGATTACTACTTCGGCGGCCAGCATCCGGGCTACTACTACTTCACCGCCGTTCCGTTCGGCGGCACCGCGCAGGAGTTGACCACCTGGTACCTGCACGGCGGCGGCATGGAGCTGCACGACGAGTTGGGCCAGATCTTCGGCCTCAAGTCGTTCCTGTGCGGCAACACCACCGTGCAGCCGGGCGGCTGGTTCCGCGAGCCGATCAACAGCGCCGCGGACCTGCAGGGGCTGAAGTTCCGCATGCCGGGCCTGGGCGGCCAGGCCCTGGGCAACACCGGCGCGTCGGTGCAGTCGATTCCGGGCGGCGAGATCTACCAGGCGCTGGCCTCTGGCGCGATCGACGCCGCCGAATGGATCGGCCCGTTCGCCGACGAACGCCTCGGCTTCCAGGAAATCTGCAAATACTACTACACTGCCGGTTTCCACGAGCCCGGCTCGGCCCTGAGCGTGGCGTTCAACCGCGACATCTGGGACGACCTGTCTCCGGCGCATCAGGCGATCTGCGAAACGGCCGCCGTGGCTACCAGTTCCTGGAGCATCGCCCAGTCGAACCATAACAACGGTGCCGCGCTGCAGCGGATCCAGTCGGCCGGTGTCAACATCGTCCAGTTCTCCGACGAGATCTGGGATGCCTTCGGCACCGCTGCAAAGCAGGCGATGGACGCGTATATGGATGATCCGCTCTACGTGCAGATCCGCGAGAGCTTTGAGACCTCGATGCGGTCCAGCTCGGGCTGGCTCAGCCGCTCGGAAGGCGAATACGTGCGCCAGCGCGACCGCGTCCTGGGCGCTGCCTGACCGGCGGCCACTGACATAACCAAGGTGCCGCGGTTCCGGCCGCGGCGCCGTCCCAAAGCGCGGCCATGGGGCCAACGCTGAATTTCGATAGCGTCGGAGGCGCCAATGGTCGAGTTGGTTGGCTGGATCGCGGTCAGTATCGCCGAAGCATTCTATAACTTCGGCTATGCGGTGACGCACCCGTCGCTGTGGCTCAACTGGTCCGACAGCCAGGCGCTCATGCGCTTTATCTACTACGGCGGGTCCACCGAATTCTTCTTTGTCGTATTCACCGCCTTCCTCGTCCTGACCGGGCTGGGGATCTGGAAGCGCGCGATCATGTGGGGCGCGGTTCGCGTGCTGGAGGGGGTCGCCAACACCGTCGGCCGGTTCTTTGCCTGGGCCGGGCTTTTGATGGTGCTGCAACAGATCCTGATCATCTTCGTCCAACGGATATTTGCGCAGGCGGATATCACCATCGGGCTGGGTGTGGCGGTCAGCCGGGATCTGACCTGGTGGTCGGAAGAGCTGAAGCTTTACAATGCAATGGTCGTGGCCCTTTGCGCCTCCTATACATTCGTGCAGGGCGGGCATGTGCGGGTCGACCTGATCTATGCCGGTGTCAGCCATCGGGCCAAGCGCGTCATCGATATGGCGGGCTCGCTGATCTTCATGATGCCCATGGCGGTGCTGATCTGGATGTATGGCTGGTATTTTCTCTGGCGGCACCTGGTGGTGCCGAAACCCTCGGCCTCTGACACGCTGGAGCGGCTTTTGGCGAAGTCGCGGGCGCTGCGCTGGAATGTCGAGACCATCGGGTTTTCGCCCAACGGTTTCGACGGCTATTTCCTGTTCAAGATCCTGCTCGTCGGCTTTGCGGGGCTGATCTTTCTGCAGGCCGTCGCCTTCTTCTTCCGCTCGTATCTGGAATTCGTCGAAGGCGAAGAGGCCGAGGGCAGGTACCTCGACCGCGACCGGATCGAAGCGGGCGAAGAGCCCTACGAACACTCTGAAGTTTAAGGAGGCTGAGGCATGCTCTTCGGCTTGGACGGTATCGAGATCGGCCTGATCATCGTCTTTCTGTGCCTCTTTGCCGGCATCCTGTCGGGATTTCCGGTGGCCTTCGCAATCGGCGGCGCCGGGGTCATCTCGTTCGGGATCATCGCCGGGCTCGATTCCGCGGGGCTGCTGATCCATCAGGCGATCGACAAATCGAGCCAGGAGTTCCGCGATCTGATCGCCAGCGGGATCAAGGCGGATACGATATCGGTCTTCCGATATCCGGACCTGCCGCGCGTCGGGCTGCCGGTGTTCGAACGCGGCTGGGAGGTCGCGCTGGACCGCAATATCTCGTTCATCGTCAACCGGCTGAACGAGCGGGTACTGGCAGGGCAGTCGATCGACACGCTGCTGGCCGTTTTGATGTTCGTTCTGATGGGCATCACGCTGGAACGCTCGAAGATCGCCGAGGACCTGCTGACCACGATGGCGCGCGTTTTCGGCCCGCTGCCGGGCGGTCTGGCCGTGTCGATCGTGGTGGTGGGCGCGTTCCTGGCCGCCTCGACCGGCATCGTCGGTGCCACCGTGGTCACCATGGGGCTGCTGGCCCTGCCGACGATGTTGCGCAACAACTACTCGCCCGAGCTTGCGACCGGCGTCATCGCCGCGTCCGGCACGCTGGGCCAGATCATCCCGCCGTCCATCGTCATCGTCCTGCTCGGCACGCTGGCCGGGGATCTTTACTCGACGGCGCAGGAGGAACGCGCCCAGCTTGTCGGCTGTTCCGACGCGCTGACCTATCTGGGCGAGCCTGCGGTGGTGTCCGTCGGGACGCTGTTTCAGGCGGCCCTGCTGCCCGGTATCCTGCTGGCGGGGCTCTATGCCGCCTATGCGTTCAGCTACGCGCTGTTCAACCCGTCCAAGGCGCCGCCGGTCGAGCTCGGCTCGGCCAATTCCGAGGTGATCACCCGCGCTGACGCCATGACCTGGTTCGTCGGTGCGCCCGTGGTGCTGATCGGCGGCATGCTGCTGGCCGGGCAGATCGGCCTGATCGGCAGCCAGGATGTCCGGGTCGATGCGTTTTCGGAGGCCGGTCAAACCGCGTCGTTGCGCACGAATGTCGGTGACGATTGCGCCGCCGCGATGATCGAGCTGCACGGGCAGGACGCGTGGGATACGGCCGTGGCCGAGCAGGCGGCCATCGAAGCCGCGGGCGGGGTCGCGCAAAGCCGGGAACTGAACGAGGAGGAGCAGGCCCAGGCCCTGCAGGCCAATCTTGCCGCCTCGCCGCCGATCGGCAGCGGCATCGCGGTGATGTTCCTGCTGCTGGCACTGGTCCTGACCACGGCGCGCGGCGTTTCCCCGACCTCCGATCCCATGCCGCTGGTCATCGGCGGGGCAGGGGTGGTGCTGGGGCTGTTGACGGATGTGCTGCTGCTGTCGCCGCTCACCTCGTCCGGCGTCACCGTGCTGATCATCGCGATTCCGCTGGCGATGACGCTCTACGGCTGCCGCTTTGCGACAGAACGCCTTGGCCGGAACGAATTGCTGCGCGTGGTGTTTCCGCCGCTGGTGCTGATCATCGCCGTCCTTGGCTCGATTCTGGGCGGCATCACCAATCCGACGCCGGCCGCGGCGCTGGGGGCAGGCGGCGCGATCATGCTGGCCGCCTACCGCAAGCTTAGCGATGAAAACCGGTCGGGCAAGATCATCGTCTGGTCGACCTTTGCGATCCTGATCATGATTCTGGCCGGCATGAATTTCGACCTGCGGGTGAACCAGCCGGACGTGAGGTTCGAGCAGTGGGTTGCCTATATCGTGGCCCAGATCGCCTTTCTCTACGCCATGTTCGGCATCGTGTTCGGCTGCTGGACGCTGTTCCGGTCCGGTGTGCTGACCCCCGTGGTGCGCGAGACCGCCAAGGTCACGTCGATGGTGTTCACCATCCTGATCGGCTCGCAGATCCTGAACCTTGTCGTGATCAGCTTTGGCGGCGAGCACTATATCCAGGACTTCCTGAGAAGCTTCGACAACGAGTTCCGGGTGTTCCTGATCGTCATGCTGGTGCTGTTCATCCTGGGTTTCGTGCTGGATTTCCTCGAGATCATCTACATCGTCGTGCCGATCGTCGGGCCGGTGATCTATGGCGGCACGATGGATCCGAAATGGGTGACGATCATGATCGCGGTAAACCTGCAGACCTCGTTCCTGACCCCGCCCTTCGGATTCGCGCTGTTCTACTTACGCGGCGTGGCGCCCAAGGAGGTGACCACCGGCCATATCTATCGCGGCATCCTGCCGTTCGTGCTGATCCAGGTGGTGGGCCTGGCGCTTTTGTGGCTGTTCCCGGGCGTCGTGACGATCATTCCCGATCTGATCGGGACGGGCCGGTAGGACGCTCAGCGGCTGTATTCGATCAGATCCCAGCGGTTTCCGAACGGATCGCGCCAGACCGCGACGGTGCCGTAGGGCTCGGTCCGCGGGGTTTCCTCGAACTTCACGCCCGCGGCCAGCATCGCCGCATGGTCGCGGGCGAAGTCGTCGGTTTCCAGAAAGAAGCTCACGCGCCCGCCGGTTTGGTTGCCGATGGCGGCCGCCTGGCGGTCGCCCACCGCCTTGGCCAGCAGCAGCGCCGCTCCCCCACCCGGAGGCGCCACGGTGACCCAGCGCTTGCCCCCGCCCTGGTCGGTGTCGCTTAACAACGTGAAACCCAGCTTTCCGACATAGAAGGCGATCGCGGCGTCGTAGTCAGGCACCACCACTGCGATCGCTGAAATTCTCATATCCTTGTCCATGTTCGAGTGCATCGCCTTCATGCGTTTTCTAAGCTCGCTCCATAGATGCACGAGGCCTTGATCGAAGAATACGACGTAAGACATAACCCGAAGCAAGAAACGCAGCCAACGCGGCGTGCCATTCCACGTCATCGGACCAACCGCGCGAGCGGCGGCCCCCGGTTGCGAATTTCTCGGCGTTCCTGTGCAATGCAAGGCGGACCGCGCTGCCGCGGTTCAAATCCGCCGCCCGGGTGGATTCCTTCGCGCCAGCTTCGGCGTCGACCTCGGCCGCGCCTTCGGCGTTTTGATTTTCCAGAGGATGATCGTCGGCGTTTGCGCCGCCGCTTTGAGCGTCTCATGGTACGTATGCTTCCATGTTCACCGCCGGATCGGGCGCGAATCCGGCAGGCTGATGCGGGCGACCTGTTCGGCGATCGGATCGGTCGACAGGGGATGCATGGCCGCGCTGTGCGCCGCCGGGTCGCCGATATTCTGCCACTCGCCGTTCTTGTAGACTTCCAGCGCTGCAAAATTCGCCTTGTAGCCCATCTTGGGCGATCCGGGCACCCAATAGCCCAGATAGACATAAGGAAGCCCCGCCTCGCGGGCGATCTTGATATGATCGAGGATGACGTAGGTTCCAAGCGACGTGCGCGCGCGCTCGGGATCATAGAACGAATAGACCATGCTCAGCCCGTCATCGAGCACATCCGTCAGGCACACCGCGGCCAGATCGACCGTGCCGTCCGGGTGATGGGCGTTGTATTCGATCACCCGGCTGCGGATCGGCGTTTCCTCGATCATCGCGGCGAACTCGAAAATATCCATGTCCGCCATGCCGCCGTCGGCGTGCCGGCTGTCGAGATAGTCGCGAAAGAGCGCATATTGCTCTTCCGTGGCCCAGGGCGAGGTCGCCTCGCGCCGAAGGTCGGCATTGCGCCGTTCGGCCCGCTTCTGGCTTTTGGACGGCACGAAATCCGCCACCCGCACCCGCGCCGACAAGCAGGCCGAGCATTCCGCGCAGGAGGGGCGGTAAAGTACGTTCTGCGAGCGCCGGAACCCCTGCTTGGACAGCGAGTCGTTCAACCTTTCCGCGTACTCGCCCTGCAGTGCGGTGAACAGCTTGCGCTCCATCCGCCCGGCCAGGTAGGGGCAGGGTTGGGGGGCCGTCACGTAGAACTGTGGGGCAATGGGCAGCGTGTGGCGCATGGGTCTTTCACAGGTGTCCTCGGCACAGACGTTAGCAATCGTTGCCCGCCCCGCCAAGCCCCCCAGATCCGGGAACGTAAACCCTAGCTTGCGGCGGCGCGATTGACTGCGGCGGTCCCGAGAAAATGGTCGCTCAATCCCTGCGCGCGGGCGCTGGTCAGCATCAGGATGATCGAGATTACTTGCGGGAAAACCATGGACACGGATACCGTGTAGAGAATTGTGTGCACCGTGGCCATCCCAAGGTCGAACCGGTTGCCGTCGCGGGTGCGGAATTCTACCGCCATCAACCGCATTCCCGGGGTGGCAGAGCCCCCGGCCAATGTGACGATCCAATAGACCAGTCCGACGACGAGAAACAGAAATGGCAGAAAGAACAGGGCCGTGAAGGCGGTGAAGGGGATGATCACCGCACAGATTAGCGCGATCAGGATCGAGTCGGCGACCCAGGCGATCAGCCGTTTCACCGGCACGTCGGCGTAGAACTCAGGCTTGGTGTCAGGGTCGGGAAGACCCCAGAGAGGATCCGTCATAGTGGTCATTGTCACGATCTTTCGAACAAAGAAAACCGGCCCCGTGGCAGGGCCGGTCCGGTCCGGTGTGGTTAGGCTTTTGCCGGTTCTTCTTCGTCGTTGTCGTCATTGGTCGCGCGGGCGTTTTTGGCCCGCTCGTCCATGAACTGGTCGAACTCGGCCTTGTCCTTGGCCTCGCGCAGCCGCTGCAGGAAGCTTTCGAAGGCGTCCTGTTCGTCTTCCAGCCGGCGCAGCGTTTCGGCCTTGTAGGCGTCGAAGGCGGCATTGCCGGAGGACTTGAACCGATGGCGGGCCATTGCGTGGTGGTTGGATTTGTGGACGGCGCAGGAACCGTTGAACATGCGTTTGCTCCAGATCATGTAGGCAAGAAGGGCGAGGCCGACGGGCCAGAAAAGGATGAAGCCAAGGACCATGGCGGCGATCCAGGCGCCTTTGCCACGGGCGTCGAGCCAGGTTTCGGCTTGGGAGGGCCAGGTGGCGACAGAACTCATTTGGGTCTCCAGGTTGCGGGTTTCGGTTTCAATGTGAATGTGTTTCACATCACATAGATTGGGAGACTGGGCGCGGGGTTCAAGGCAACATGTGAATGTTTTTTACATTTACTTTTTAACACTCTGAAAAACATGTATTCTTTTCTGAATTCCGGTGCGGTCTTGGCTGCCGCGAAAAGTGCGGATTTTGCATTGCCTGCCGGGAATCACCCCGGCAAGCAGGGGCTTTGCCCTGCATCGCTTTGCGCTAGTTGAGCAAAACCCTCGGCAGCCAAAGTGCGATGTCGGGGAAGCTGATCACCAGCGCCAGCCCGATCAGCTGCAGCAGCACGAAGGGGATGATCCCGGCATAGATCTCTTGAATTTTCACCGACTTCGGCGCCACAGCCTTCATGTAGAACAGCGCAAACCCGAAAGGCGGGGTCAGAAAGCTCGTCTGCAGGTTCACCGCCAGCAGGATCGCGAACCAGTAGGTGACCTCGAACTTGTCGACGTGATCGCCGAAATCGAGCTGGGCGATGATTGGGGCGAAGACCGGCAGGACGATCAGCGTGATTTCGATCCAGTCGAAGAAGAAGCCCAGGATGAAGACGAGCCCGAGGATGAAGAACAAAAGCCCCCAAGGCCCGAAACCCATGGCGTTGACCATATCGATCACCAGATCGTCGCCGCCGAGCGCCCGGAAGATGTAGGAAAACAGCGTGGCGCCGATGAAGATGCCAAAGATCATGGCATTGGTCAGCATCGTCCGGTCGACCACGTCTTTCAGCACGCTGCCGAAATGGGTCAGTTCGGCCCAGAAGCCGCCGCCGACGGCGTGATCGTCCAGATCGACCTCGCCGGCCGCGCGCAGGTGGAACTCCTCGACACCGAGCGACGGCAGGATCACCAGATTGATGACCCCCAGCAGCACCGCACCCATGGCGCCGACCCCCGCCGCCTCGGTTGGGGTCGCAAAGCCGCCGAGAATCGAGCCGAGCACCAGCGCGATCAGCACGACGGGCGGCACGAAGCTGCGCAGGATCATGACGATCACGCCGAGGGTCGACTGCGGACCGATGTCGTCCTGCAGCGGCGGGGCAAGCCGCGGATTGAGCGTGCAGCGGATCACGATATACGTCACGTAGAGACCGGCGAGGATCAGTCCGGGAAAGACCGCGGCGACGAAGAGATTGCCGACCGAGCGGCTGAGCAGGTCGGCCATGATCACCAGCATGATCGACGGCGGGATCAGGATGCCCAGCGTGCCCGAGGCGGCAATGGTGCCGGTGGCCAGAGAGTGGTTGTAGTTCCGTTCGATCATCACCGGCAGCGCCAAGAGCGACATCATGATGACCGAGGCGCCGATGATGCCGGTGGTCGCGGCCAGAATGGTGCCCATGATCGTGACCGCCAGCGCCAGACCGCCGGGAATGCGGCGCATCAGCACCTGAAGGCAGTTCAGCAGGTCGCGGGCGATCCCGGATCGTTCCAGCATCGTGCCCATGAAGATGAACATCGGAATCGCGGTCAGGATCAGGTTTTCCATGATCCCGCCGAAGATCCGGCTGGGCAACAGCTTGAACTGGATGAACAGGAACTCGCCGGTCAGGATGCCGATGATCCCGAAGGCAAGGCCCACGCCACCGAGGATGAAGGCGACCGGGTAACCGGTGAAAAGCAGCGCGCCTAGGACGGCGAACATGAAGACGGGGAGAAGCTCGACCAGTTCCATCAGTGGTCGCCCCCCAGCATTTCCTTCTTCATGTCATCGGGCAAGGCGCCCCTGAGCCCGGCGATACATTTCAGAAGCTGGCTGACGGCGGCGACGAACAGCAGGACGAAAAGAATGATGAGACCGGATTTGACAATCCACAGGTTCGAAAGGCCGGTCTGCGATTTCGAAATCTCGCCCGACAGAAAGCTTTGCTTGACATAGGGCCAGGACAGCCAGGTGCCGAGGATCGTGTAGGGGATCAGGGCGACGGAAATTCCGATGGTTTCGATCCAAAGCTTGGTGCGCTCTGGCAGGCGTTCGCGGACGAGGTCGATCCGGACGTGGGCCTGCCGCGAATACCCGTATCCGATCGCGAAGACGATTAGCGCCGAGTGCAGCCAGTACTCGAACTCCTGGATCATCGTCGAGTTCAGGCCTTCGGGCTTGGGCACCCCGAAATACCGTGTGATGACGTCGTAGCAGACGACCACAACCAATGCGAAACCAAGCCATCCGCCGATGCTGGCGAAAAACCTCAGCACCCGGTCGAGCAGACGGCTGACGCCTAGCAAACTCTGCACAGGTTTCCCCTCCGTTCCTTCCCCGCGCGATGCCCGCGCCGCCGCCCGTCAAAAGGCAGGCCCGGCCAGCATAGCCGGGCCTGTCCCTCGAATGCTACAGGCTTACTTGAGGTAGCCCAAATCCTTCCAGGCGGCGTATTCGGCGCGGAAGGCCTGCATGCTGTTCCAGACGTTCTCGAAATCGGGATTGGCGGCGATTTCCTCGGCCACGACCTCGTCCCAGGCGCCCTTGAAGGTGGCGAGCATCTCGTCCGACCACTTGTGGATGGTGACGCCGGCGGCCTCCATCTCGGCCAGCGCCTTGCCCTGGATCGCTTCGCCCTCGGCCAACTGATTGGCGACATTGGCCTTGCACGCGGTCTGGATCATCGCGCGTTGCGCATCCGTCATGCCGTCCCACTTGGCCTTCGAGATCAGCAGCTCCTGGATGGTCGACTGCTGGTGCCAGCCGGGGAAATAGTAGTGCTTGGCGATGTTGTAGAAGCCGAGGTTCTGGTCGATGGCCGGCATCGAGAACTCGGTCGCGTCGATCGTTCCGCGCTCGAGCGCGGGGTAGATGTCGCCGCCCGCCAGAAGCTGGGTGTCGACGCCCAGTTTCTGCATGACCTTGGCGCCCAGACCGAAAAAGCGCATCTTGAGGCCCTGCAGATCCTCGGGCGAGTTGATTTCCTTGCGGAACCAGCCGGACGCCTCGGGCGCGATGACGCCGCAGACCAAGCTGTGAATACCGTCTCGGTTGTAGATCTCGTTCATCAAATCTTCGCCACCGGCGAACCAGTGCCAAGCGAGGTATTCCCCGGCCGACGGACCGAAGGGGACGGCGGCAAAGAGGTTGTAGGCCGAGTTCTTGGCGCCCCAATAGCCGGGCACCGACCAGCCGGCATCGATCGAGCCGTTGGCGACGTTGTCGTAGATCTCCAGCGGCGGCACCAGGGCGTTCGGCTCGAAGAACTTGACCTCGATCTCACCGCCCGAAATCAGGTTGAGCGTGTCCTGGAGCTTGACACCCGCCTGGCCAAGCTGAACCAGCGAACCCGGGAAGGTCGAGGGCATATTGAGCTTTACCTCTGCACTCGCACCGGTTGCGGTGGCCGCAACCAGCGCCAGAGCCGTTACAACGTTTTTCATGATCTCCTCCTCTGTTCTGGAATATCAGGCAGACATCTCTGCGCTTGTCGCTCTGCGCAATCGCATTGCGCGTGGGGGCTTAACCGTGATCGAATGCGTGTTGACTGCCCCCGAGCAGATGTGATCCACGGTCGAACTTGCGGCAGCACCGCAATTGATGACGGACCTGCCGCTGCATTCCTCATAGCGGCGGCAGCCCGTAGTGTTTCAGGATTTCCACCATCTCGCTGCCGCCGCGTTGGCGGTGGTCGCGCATGGCGCGGCGGGCGCCGTCGACATCGCCGCCGGCGATACAGGTTACGATGGTTCTGTGTTCGCGGTTGGACGCCCCCAGCGATTTGCGCATCCGCAGGGTGATCATCTGGGTGCGGTGTGCCTGACTGTAAAGCGAATCGGTGATGGCGATCAGCCGCGCATTGTCGTTCAGGCATAGCAACTCACGGTGGAATCGGTCATCGCCCTGGGCCCAGGTACCCGGCTCGTTATCGTCACACGCCGCTTCCATCATTTCCATTGCGTCGAACAGGCCGGTCAAATCAAGCCCTTCCGTTGCCCGGGCCGCAATTTGTGCTGCCGCCAGCGACTCGAGTGCCGTCAGAATATCGTAAATTTCCCGCATGTCCGCCGCTTTAAGCGGCCGGATGCGCACACCACGGCGGGGAAGCACCTCGACAAGGCCTTCGGCTTCCAGACGGATGATGGCCTCGCGCACCGGCGTTCGGCTGGTCCCGAGTTTACCGGCAAGGTCGCTTTCGCGGATCTGAAAGCCGGCAGGGTAGGCATTCGATAGAATATCTTCCTTGATGCGTGCATACACGTCAGCACCAGTTCCGCCTGAACCCTTTGGCGCCGCCACGGTGATCGCACTATTCGGCATCACTCCCCCCTGTCGCCGCCAGTCTAGGAAAGTCCCGTCGACGCAGTCAAACACAAAAATGTCGACAATAATGAATGCATAACCCTCCGATGACCGGTTCGCAGTTCCCGTGCCAGATGCGAGGTGTCCAAGATATCTGACGTGATGGCGTGTTGCAGATACATCGACACGCCGGTCGCCGCCGATCTGTTATGCGGCATCGGTGCCGGCGCCCCTGCCGGCCGGAAGCACCTGTTGCGCCTACGCAATCCGCTCTGCAGTCGACGGCAGAGACGGCTGGGCCAACCTCCCCGCAAGGTCGACCGGGACGCACGGTTTCCCTTTCGTGTATTGGCTCTGCGGGTTGGCAGGATGCCAAGCCGCGTGGAGCGGTTCTTCGGCGGGATCTGATGCGTCGGCGCTTCGCAGCACCCGATGAGCGCAATCTACCTCCAGACTTAGACTAGCGCCGGCTCACAGTCCGGAGGCCCAAAAGCTTGGAGAACGAGAAACCGTTGCCGCCGTCCTGCGATGCCGTTCCCGCATGTTTGATCACCAACGGCAACAGGAAATCAGCCATGCGTGCGTGGCGTGGGAAGATCGAGCCGGTATATGGCTTTCTGTTGTCGATCAGCGGCACCGGGAAGCCCGCCATATGTCCATGGCGCGAGATCACCGAGCCTGTGAGCGGCTTGCGACGGCTGATCAGGGGGATCGGCCAGTCCGCCATGTGGTAGGTCGTGCTCGACGGATCCCTTGGCCGCGTCAGCATGTGCGGATGGTCGCCAAGGATGTGAAGCGTTGGCCGCAGCTCGTCCTTGATGAAGACCTCTTCGACGAGCCTGCCCAGGTCGGCGGCGCCCATGTCCGCCGCCACCTCGCGCGCGATCCCGGGCGACACCGAGCGGCTTGTACCCGGCCCTGACCATCAGGACGGCACAGCCCGCCGCCAGGCGATCCTGGTACGCCTGGGCCGCTGTCGCATCGACCCCGGCGGCGGTGAGCGCATCGGCGAGGCCCTCGGCCCTGTCATACAGTCGCAGGATCCGCGGGGATAAACTCTTGCGCAACACCAGTTCGTGTTTGGCTGCGTTGGCCTGGGTCGCACTGTCGAAATACCGTGTGATTACCGTTGTCATGGTACCTCCACCGGGTTGCTGCGCGAATCCGCAGCGGTCCGCACGGGATGATCTGGGCCGCGTCGCCGGGCAAGGCGACCGCAAAGCGGGACTGCCGCCAGCACGGCGAGCACCAGAAACAGGATGTCGATCCCGAAGACGACATTATGGGGCGCATACCGTGAAAATCCCTCTGCGGCGGGCAGAGCGACCAGAATATCGGGTACGACACCGGCCAGCGCCACGCCGATGCCGGCGCAGGGTGCCGGGCGCCGCGACCAGACGGATCCAGGCTTCTTGGAACGCGAGCTTCGGCGCGGCATCCATCGCCCGCGCGCGGTCTCAGTCGCGGGCCTCCTGCTTCCACAGGGCGAACAGATTGAGCGCCACCGTGACGACGGCCGATCCCTGGATCACCTGGATCAGCCTGCCGGGGGTGTAGTTTTCCAGCAGGAGGCCGAAGACCAGCGCGCTCGCCACCATGCCGAACAGC
Organism: Rhodobacter sp.; assembly: GCA_030065095.1. Taxonomy (GTDB): domain Bacteria; phylum Pseudomonadota; class Alphaproteobacteria; order Rhodobacterales; family Rhodobacteraceae; genus JASJCA01. The sequence goes on along the minus strand of JASJDP010000004.1, from coordinate 45,222 downwards.
AGCATGACGTACATCAGTCCGACGACCCTGGGCTGATCTTCTTCCTTCACCAGATCGGTCGCGAGCGCCAATCCGACCGTCTGGACCATGTGCACGCCCGCCCCGAGCAACAGAAAGGCCAGCGCCGCCGACGACAGACGGACCCAGCGCGGTGCATCGACGGCTTCGCCATAGCCGGACAGGACCAAACGCGCGAAGGGCATGATGGCGAGTCCGCCGAACTGATAGAGCGTGCCCTTCCAGATATAGGGCACCCGTCTCCACCCAAGCGCCGACACGTGGACATCTGACCTGAAGCCGATCAGCGTCCGGAGGGGGGCGAAGATGAGCGGCAGCGCCAACATGCCCCCAACCAGCTTGGCCGGGACGTTCGGCTCGACGATCATCACCCGGTTCAGCGTGCCCACGAGCCGCACCAGCGCCATGCCGACGGTGATCTGAAAGAGCGACAGCCGCAGCAGGCGCGACAGCGGCACCGCGTCGGTCGCGACATCGGCGAACGGCAGATATCGCGGCGCGATACCCGACAGCTTTCTCAAGACGTAGGCGCGATAGTCGAACATCGTCATGCCCATGCTGACAACGCCTCGCCAGAGGCGCCGCAAAGCCGTTCAAGCGAGGCCCAGTCTTTGGCGATCCGGGCCTTGCGGTCAGTTCGTCCCGATCGGCGGCGGTGCCGCGGATGCCAGGACGTCATTTGGCTGCAGGATGGCCCGCGCAGCGGCGCGAACCGGCACTTTCCGGTCGCGGCACGATATCTCCGGACCGTAATGCCAATTGTGTCGGTTTAACTGGGCAAATTAGGTGTAAATATTATCTGACATTCCGGCGTGTCCTACGTCACTTTTACCGGGGTTCGAGAGGACCGCGTTTGCAGGTGCTCGGAATAATTCGGCCGCAAGGCCGGGGTACATTTCCTTTCGGGAGCCCGCATCGCCGTTTGCTCGAAAGCGGCTGGCCTTCCGCAACGGCCTACGAAGGGCCGGAATCGATTCGGTCTATCCGGGGCTTGCTGAAGCGGTTCCAATCCTGGGGTTCAGGCGCGAATTCGCGATGGCGCCCGTTGCACAGACGTCAAGGACGGTATCGATCAGGCGGTTGGCGGAACAGGCAAAGGCGGCCGGACCATACCGGGCTGGCAAAGCCTGTGCTCGAACCGGATGCCAGGCGGTGCCGGTCCTGCGATCGGGCCGGTCGTCTATCAATGCCATTTCGGCTTGCACAGCCCCAAACCCCACCCTAGAAGGGCCCCTGATTTTCAAGGGCCCCGGCCACCCGGGCGCGTGCGGGCCAGGAGAGGACAAACGCCGATGCAGGTCACCGAGACCCTGAACGAGGGGCTGAAGCGCAGCTACAACATCATGCTGACCGCCGATGAACTTGATGCCAAGGTCAACGCCAAGCTGGAAGAGGCGCGGCCCGAAGTCCAGATGAAAGGCTTCCGCAAGGGCAAGGTTCCGATGGCGCTGTTGAAAAAGCAGTTCGGCCAGCGGGTCCTGGGCGAGGCGATGCAGGAAGCCATCGACGGCGCGATGAGCCAGCATTTCGAAGACACCGGCGACCGCCCTGCGGTTCAGCCCGAGGTCAAGATGACCAAGGAGGACTGGAAGGAAGGCGACGATGTCGAGGTCGCCATGTCCTATGAAGCGCTGCCGGAGATCCCTGAGGTCGACATGAAAGGCCTGTCGCTGGAAAAGCTGGTGGTGAAGGCCGATGACGCGGCGGTGGACGAGGCACTGGCCTCGCTGGCGGAGAGCGCGCAGAATTTCGAGGACCGCAAGAAGGGCGCCAAGGCCAAGGACGGCGACCAAGTGATGATCGACTTCGTGGGCTCTGTCGGCGGCGAGGAATTCGAGGGCGGCTCGGCCGAGGATTACGCGCTGGTCCTGGGATCGAGTTCTTTCATTCCGGGCTTCGAGGAACAGCTTGTCGGGGCCAAGGCCGGGGACGCGGTGGATGTCAACGTGACCTTCCCCGAGGATTACGGCGCCGAAAACCTGGCCGGGAAGGAGGCGGTGTTCGCCTGTACGGTCAAGGCGGTTCAGGCGCCAGCGGCCGCCGAGATCGATGACGAGTTGGCCAAGAAGTACGGCGCCGAAAGCCTGGAGGCGCTGAAGGGGCAGATCTCGGAACGGCTGGAGGCCGAATATTCCGGGGCGAGCCGGGCGGTGATGAAGCGCAAGCTGCTCGACCAACTGGATGAGCAGGTCAAGTTCGACCTGCCGCCGAGCCTCGTCGAGGCCGAGGCCGGACAGATCGCGCACCAGCTCTGGCACGAGGAAAACCCCGAAGTCGAGGGCCACGACCACCCCGAGATCGAGCCGACCGAGGAACACCAGACGCTGGCGGAACGGCGGGTCAGGTTGGGACTTTTGCTGGCCGAACTGGGACGCAAGGCCGAGGTCGAGGTGTCGGATGCCGAGATGACGCAGGCGGTCATGAGCCAGGCGCGGCAGTATCCCGGACAGGAACGCCAGTTTTTCGAGTTCGTCCAGCAGAACCCGCAGATGCGGCAGCAGATTCAGGCGCCGATCTTCGAGGACAAGGTCGTCGATTACATCTTCGAACTGGCCGACGTGGCCGAGAAAGAGGTCGGCAAGGACGACCTGCAAAAGGCGGTCGAGGCGCTGGAAGAGGACTAGGACCTTCTGGGGAGGAGGAGGAAGGGCCGCCCCTCGGGGCGGCCTTTTCGCGTTAAGGGCCGGTCAGCTGCGTAGACCGGTTTCGCGCAGCATACCGCGGCGTTTGGCTTCGTAATAGTAGCCGCGGGCGTACCAGGACACGGCGGTAGCGTAGTCACCGTCGGACAGAAGCCAGGCGCCGCGCAGGTATTTGACGGCGTATTTCAGGTTGGTCTCGGCGTCGAGCAACTCTGAGGGCGGGCCGCGGTGGCCCATGGTGCGGGCGGTTTCCGGCAGGATCTGCATCAGCCCGTAATAAGGACCGTTGCGGGCGGCAGGATTGTGGGTGCTTTCGCGGATGACGACCCGGTGCACCAATGGGCGGGGCACGTCGTAAAGGTCCGCGTACCGGTTGATCAGCCGGCGCAGCTCAGGCGTTTCGTTGGGATAGAGCGGCGGCTCATTTGCGGCCAGTGCCTTCTGCGAGACTGCGGGATCCGGGCCGCGCGTGCGCCTGCGGCGGCCACAGGCCGAGACGGTCAGGGCAATCAGGCCGGTCACGGCGGCGCGGCGGGTCAGGGTCTGCATCAATGCCTCCGGTTCTGGGTTCATGCTGAACGATGCCGCGATGCCGGGCAAGGCTGGCGGCGGGCCTGCGGCGGCGGGCCGCCGATGCGTGCCTTGAGATGGATCAAGGCCGGGCCGGGCGGGCGCGGTCTAGCCTATGAACGAGCGAACAGGAGATCTGCGATGCCCCTATCCGATGACCAGTTGACCCTGATCCGGCAGAGCTTTGACGTTCTGCGGCACGACATGGCGCCCGCATCGACCTATTTCTACGACGACCTGTTCACACGCGCGCCGGAGTTGCGCGAGCTGTTCCGCGACGATCTGGCGGGGCAGGGGATGAAGTTTCTCTCGACGCTTGCCGTGATCGTGGACAACCTGCACAAGCCCGAAGATCTGGCCGAGCGATATGCCGATCTGGGCGGGCTGCACCGGACCCTGGGCGTGACCGGCAAGATGTTCGCGCCGATGGGCGAGGCGTTGCTGGCGACCATCAAGGAGTCGCTGGGCGAGCGCTACACGATCGAGATCGAGGCCGCGTGGCGGGTGGCCTACCAGGACATGGCGGCGGCGCTGATCGAGCGGGGCGGGATCCCTGAGGGGTGAGATCGGCCATGTACTAACGTTAAGGCGCGGGGATAAGGTTCTGAGACTATTTGGGAATGTGGTTTGTGGCGGGAAAGGCGCCGGGTTGGCTTGTTTTGACTGGGCAAGGATTTGTTGCCTTTCGGTAAAGAGCCAAATGGCCGGCGGACCGCCAAGCTTCGAAGAGTACAGAGGAGACGTCGTTTGCCGGATGCCTGCGAAATCCGGCACCAACTCCAAACGCAGCTGACGGGAGGCCCGAATGACAAATCACGTTTCAAGCCCAGCATGTCCACGATCGCCAAGAGCGTGGGTCTCGGTGATGGCGGGTGTCTTGATGCTCTTTGCACCGACTTTGACGGGCGCACGAGAGTGCCCGGTACCCGAACCGCGCCTGAACGATGTCTGGCGGCGCGCCTACGAAGCATATCAAAGAGACGACTGCATCAATTATTTAGAGTACTCTTCGCGGTACTACGAGCTGGTCAACCTTTCGGTATTCACTTGGGATACTTTGGAAATCGGTCGCGCATTCGGATACTGCAAAAGACGGCTCATCGGGCTAGTGGAGGAGAACGAACGGCTTCGTAGTGAGATCATGGCCCTACGCATTACGGGAAACATGGATTTTTCGAGCGAACATTTCGCAGTGACCGAACCGAAGCCGCCGCTGCGAGAGCGACCGCCCCACCAACTGCCATAACGAAGCGACCGATGCCCGAGAACGGGTAGGATTGGGTAGCCCGATCCCGCACCGCGACCGTCATGGGATGGCGTATCCGGCCGGCATCGGCTTTGCTTCGCCGCACTCCGGCGCCGCCGCGTCCCGGACGATCCCGGCTCTCAAACCGACGGGCGCAACGAAAAAAGGGCCACCCGGTGGGGCGGCCCTTTGCGTCGGATGCGGCGGCTGTCAGCTGTCGTCTTCGGTGTCCGGCTGGTCTTCGCCATTGCCTTCGGGCGTCGCGACCGCAAGCTCTTCGTCTTCGGACTGGGCCGCGCCGATGTCGTCGAAGAGCTCGGCGATCTCGAACTCGGCTTCGGCCTCTTCCTCGGCGGCCAGTTCCTGGATCGATTTGCCCGAGGCCTGCAGGTCGGCCTCTTCCTGGGACCGGGCGACGTTGATCTGAACGGTCACCTCGACCTCCGGGTGCAGAACGATCGTAACGTCGTGCAGGCCCAACTCCTTGATCGGCCCGCCAAGCACGATCTGCTTGCGGTCCACGGTAAAGCCCTCGGCCGTGGCTGCCTCGGAGATGTCGCGCGGGCTGACCGAGCCATAGAGCGAGCCGGTGTCGGAGGCCGAGCGAATCACCACGAATTGCTGGCCGCCGAGACGCTCGCCCAGCGTTTCGGCCTCTTTGCGGGTCTCGAGGTTGCGGGCTTCGAGCTGGGCCTTCTGGTCCTCGAAGGCCGCGATGTTGGCCTGGCTGGCGCGCAGGGCCTTTTTCTGTGGCAGAAGGAAGTTGCGGGCATAGCCTTCCTTGACCGAGACCACATCGCCCATCTGGCCGAGCTTGGCCACGCGTTCGAGAAGAATGACGTCCATGGGGCCTCTCCTTATCTCACGGCGTAGGGCAGAAGAGCAAGAAAGCGGGCGCGCTTGATGGCGCGCGCAAGCTCACGCTGCTTTTTCGACGAAACGGCGGTGATGCGGCTGGGCACGATCTTGCCGCGTTCCGAGATATAGCGCTGCAAAAGGCGGGTGTCCTTGTAGTCGATCTTCGGCGAATTGTCGCTGGAGAAGGGGCAGACCTTGCGGCGGCGGAAAAACGGTTTGGTTGCCATGTGTCGGATCTCCCTTGTCAGCGCCGGTCGCGGCGGTCGCCGCGGTCACGTTCGTCGCGTTTCTGCATCTGGATCGACGGGCCCTCGGCATGTTCGTCGACCTTGATGGTCAGAACCCGCATGACGTCGTCGTGCAGCCGCATCAGGCGTTCCATTTCCTGCACTGCCGGCGCGGGGGCGTCGGTTCTGAGAAAGGCGTAGTGGCCCTTGCGGTTCTTGTTGATCTTGTAGGCCATCGTCTTGACGCCCCAGTACTCGCTGTCGACGAGCTTGCCGCCATTATCCGCGAGAACGGTTCCGAAATGTTCGATGAGGCCCTCGGCCTGTGCGTTCGCCAGGTCCTGGCGCGCGATGAAGACATGCTCGTAAAGCGGCATGTGCTCTCCAGTTCTGTTCAAGCGCATTTCAAAGGACCGGCCGGTTCATCGCCTTCCGCGGGCCGGGCCACGAGAGACTGCGCCGTTCAGGGTCAATCGCGGAAGGAAGCGGGGTTATACACGGGCGGCACGGCAATGCAAGAGTTCCCCGAAAATGCACGGAGGCCGCCGAACTCTGGCCCAGATTCCGGGATTCTGTCTTGCGCGTGGGGCAACAGGACACGCATTGATGACGCTGCCCCGCCTCAAACTGAACTTTCGACCGGCCCGCGCTGTGCCCGATGCTCTGACGGTGCGCGAAACGGCGTGGGGTTATGTCATCAGATCCGTGCGTCCGGACGATGGCTTGCAGCGCCCGGTGGAGCGGCTTGCCGCTTGTGCCGTGTGGCTGGCGGCCGCCGGATTTTGGCTGATTCCGGCGGGCTGGCTGCCGGAGCCGGCATTCGCTGCGCGGGCGCTGGCAAGTGTGGCATTGCCGGTGGCGTTCTACACAGCGCTTGCCTTGCGGAGCCGAACGAGCGGTTACGAGGTGGAAGTCGATACCATGCGGCGTGAGTTGCGGATGGGCGAGGTGTCGGCCGAGGGTCGCGTGCAAATCCGGTCCCGCGCGCGGTTCGACCAGGTCAGAGACTGCGTGTGGCGCCGGTCGGGAGGCGCAAATGCGGTGCGCGATCTGTGTCTTCGGCTGAAGGACGGCGGCGATCCGCTGCCTGTGGCGGTGGGCGACGAGGGCGCGCTTTTTGCAGTGCACGCCCGGCTGATGCGCGACCTGCGGCCGATGGAAGAGCGGGTGTCGTCCTATCAACTGGGCACCGGACGCGGCCCGGCGCGGCGGGTTTTTCCGGCGCTGGGGCCGCAGGAATTGCCGGCCTGAGGCGGATTGTTCGTCAGCGAACAGATGCTGTGAGATTGATGCGGTTGCCGTCCACGGGTGCGGCGCCATCTTTGCGGCACCTGCAACCCACGGAGCACCCGACCATGAAATCCACCCTTCTTGCAGCGGCTCTTGCGACCGCCGCTGCCGGCGCCGCCGTCGCCGATCCCGAAGCCTATGTGCTGGATGCCAGCCACAGCCAGATCGTGTTTTCCTACAACCACCTGGGCTATTCCACGAACTGGGGCATGTTCTCAGGCTTTGAGGGCGAAATCCAGTTCGATCAGGACGATCCGGCGGGCTCGAGCGTGACTGTCTCCTTCCCGGTGATGTCGATGTTCACCGGCTGGGAGGCGCGGTTCGACCATTTCATGTCGGCCGATTTCTTCGGCGCGACCGAGGACGAGATGGTGACCTTTGCCTCGACCGGGATCGAGGTGACCGGCGACAGCACCGCCAGGATCACCGGCGATCTGACGCTGAACGGCGTGACCAAGCCCGTCGTGCTGGACGCGACGCTGAACCAGACCGGCGATCATCCGATGGCCAAGAAGCCCTGGGCCGGGTTCACGGCGTCGACCACGCTGCTGCGCAGCGATTTCGGCGTCGGCAACTTTGCGCCCTTCGTCAGCGACGAGGTCGAGGTGATGATCTCGATCGAGGCGATGAAGGCCGACGACCAGGAAAGCTGACCCCCCCCCAACACTCACGGGACCTGGGGCCGCTCCGGCTGGGGTGGCCCTTTCCTTGCCGTCCCGGCGCCGGGCGCTGGCCGACCGGGACCGGCCCTCTTCTGCGGCAGCCAAGCCGGGGTGGAAGGGCGGAACCGGCGATGGCGCGGGTCCCCTATTCGGCGCGGGTGGCCGCCAGCGTGATTTCGACGGCCACGCTGAACCCGACCGAGCTTTCATCCGGGTAGCTCTCTCCGATCCCGAAATCCCGTCGGTCGAGCGTCGTGGTGCCGGTCATCCTGGCTGTGCTGCCGTCGATATCCAGTGTGAAGGGCAGCGAGACCGGGACCTTGGTTCCGCGCAAGGTCAGGCTGCCGTCGGCGAGATAGCCGGTTTCGGCTGCCAGGATGTCGGCAGTGAACCCGGCGTCCGGATGCGCGTCGGCGGCGAAGAAATCCGGACCGAGCGCCTGCGAGGTGACCGAGCCGAGGGCAAGGCTGGCAATCGCGATTTGCACATCCACGGTTCCGTGGCGTCCATTGGCGGCGGTCTCGTCAAAGGCGATGTCGGCGGACCAGTCGGCGAAGCTGCCCGCCACCGCGCTGCCAAGCTGCTGGACGGTGATCCCAAGCGTGCCTTCGGTGACCGTCCAGTTGCCTTGCGACGCTTCCGGGGCGGGGGGCTCTGGCGTTTCGGTCATTGCCGCCAATTGGTCCGCGGCGCGGTCGCCTGGCTGGTTCGCGGAATGGTCCGTTCCCGCCGCAAGCACGAAGGCGAGACCGAAGCCCGCGGCATAGATCGCCGCCGCCGACAGGATCGCTGGGCGGTGGTCGGTGTCGATGGCCGAGGCCGGCGGGGGCTCGGTGCGGCCCGGCAGCATGCGGGCCAGCGTGCCGTCGCGGTCGATCAGCGCGTGTTTCAACGCTCCGGCGATATGAAGCAGGATCGCGGCGGCCAGCACCTTGGTAAAGACCCAATGGATCGAGCCAAAGAGCGCAGCGACAGGTTCGGATTTCGGCACCAGCGGCAGGGACTGGCCGAGCGGCCAGAGGATCGGCGCAAAGCCTTCCGTTGCGGCGTGATGGATCCAACCCGAAAGCGGCACAAGGACCAGCGAGACATAGAGCATCCAGTGGACGATATCGGCCAGCAGCGTTTCCGCGCGGCGGTCGGGGTGCAGCGGGGCGGGTTTCGGCTGAACCGCTGCCCAGGCGATACGAAGCAGCGCCACAAGGAAGGCGGCGATGCCGGCGGTCTTGTGCAGCGAGAAAAGCCAGGCCTTCCGGGCCAGCGCGTCACCGGTGTCATAGGGAAGCTGGTTGGCGACCACACCCAGCGGAATCGCGGTCAGGATCAGAAGGGCGGTCAGCCAGTGGAAGGTCTTGGCGACGCTGCCATAGGCGGCAGGGGAATTCTGGGCGGTCATGCGGTTTGCCTTCGGATTGGGATCAGCCGGGAACCTACGGCGGCCGCGTCCGGTGACAAGGCGGGCCTTGGCACGGTCTCTGTGCGTCATTGCGCACGGACGCGGGCCAAGGTATCCCCGCGCGAAGCGGACATTCTGGGGAGGGCACCGATGGCGCGCGCGTTTCTGTTTCCGGGACAAGGGGCCCAGATGGTTGGCATGGGCAAGGCATTGGCCGCTGCCTATCCGGCCGCGAAGGCGGTGTTCGACGAGGTTGACGAGGCCCTGGGCGAGGCGTTGTCGGCGCTGGTCTTCGACGGAGATCAGGGCGAACTGACGTTGACGCAGAACGCGCAACCGGCGCTGATGGCGGTGTCGATGGCGGTGATGGCGGCGTTGAAATCCGAAGGCGTGGGCGTCGAGGCGGCGGCCTATGTGGCCGGGCATTCGCTGGGCGAATATTCGGCGCTGGCGGCGGCCGAGGCGATTTCCGTGGGCGACGCGGCCAAGCTGTTGCGGTTGCGCGGGCAGGCGATGCAGGCGGCGGTTCCGGTGGGCGAGGGCGCGATGGCGGCGCTCTTGGGGCTCGATTTCGAGATGGTGAAGACGATCGCGCACGCCGCCGCCCAGAACGAGGTGCTGGCGGCGGCGAACGACAACGATCCGGGGCAAGTGGTGGTTTCGGGGACCAAGGCGGCGGTCCGGCGCGCGGTCGCGCTGGCCAAGGAACGCGGCGCCAAGCGCGCGGTGATGCTGCCGGTCAGCGCCCCGTTCCACTGCCTGCTGATGGAGCCGGCTGCGGCGGCGATGGCGGATGCCCTGAGCCATGTGCCGATTCACCGCCCGAAGGTGCCGCTGGTGGCGAATGTCCTGGCGCATGACGTCAGCGACCCGGCGACCATCCGGTCCCTGCTGGTCGAACAGGTCACCCATTCGGTACGCTGGCGCGAGTCGGTTGCCTGGATGGCGGCACAGGGCGTGACCGAGACCTGGGAGATCGGGGCCGGCAAGGCCTTGTCGGGCATGGTGAGGCGGATCGACCGGTCGCTGACGACCCGGACGGTCGAGGCGCCGGACGAGGTGGCGGCGGCGGCAGAAAGCATGAGGAGCTGAGATGTTCGATTTGACGGGAAAGGCAGCGCTGATCACCGGCGCCTCGGGCGGGATCGGCGGGGCGATTGCGCGGGCCCTGCATGCGGCGGGGGCGTCCGTGGGATTGTCGGGGACCCGGGTGGAGCCGTTGGAGGCTCTGGCGTCGGAACTGGGAGAGCGGGCGTTCGTGCTCCCCTGCAATCTTGGCGACGCCGAGGCGGTCGCGGCGCTGCCGAAGCAGGCGGCCGCCGAGATGGGATCGGTCGACATCCTGGTGAACAACGCCGGGATCACACGTGATCAGCTGTTCCTGCGGATGTCGGATGAAGAGTGGGATCAGGTTCTTCAGGTCAACCTGACGTCGGCGATGCGGCTGTCGAAGGCGGTCCTGCGCGGCATGATGAAGGCGCGCTGGGGCAGGATCGTCAATATCGGCTCGGTCGTGGGATCGACGGGAAATCCGGGGCAGGGGAACTATGCCGCGGCAAAGGCCGGGCTTGTCGGGATGTCGAAGTCGCTGGCCTACGAGGTCGCCTCGCGCGGGGTGACGGTGAACGTCGTGGCGCCGGGATTCATCGCCACGGCGATGACCGAAAAGCTGACCGACGATCAGAAGACGTCGATCCTTGGCCAGATACCCGCCGGACGCATGGGCGAGGCCGGCGAAATCGGCGCGGCGGTGCTTTATCTGGCAAGCCCGGAGGCGGCCTATGTGACCGGCGCAACCTTGCACGTGAACGGTGGGATGGCCATGTTCTGAAGGCTGCAAGCGCAGCATGACAAAGCGTTTGCGTCCCCGAAACGATATGTTATAGGCGGCGCAGTTTTAGCCGGGGACACTTGGGCGTGCCCAAGGCAAACGCCGCCTTCGAGCGGGAAACGAGCGGCCCGAAGGGGCAAGAGCAACAACGGGCACGGACCCTGAGAGGACATGAGGACGTAAATATGAGCGATGTCACAGCGCGCGTGAGAAAGATTGTGGTCGAGCACCTGGGTGTCGAAGAAGCGAATGTCGTCGAGTCGGCGTCGTTCATCGACGATCTGGGCGCGGACAGCCTGGACACGGTCGAGCTGGTGATGGCGTTCGAGGAAGAGTTCGGCATCGAGATCCCCGACGATTCCGCCGAAAACATCCAGACCTTCGGCGACGCCGTGGAATTCATTGCCGGGGCGACCGCCGCGTCCTGATCCGCCTATTGGGCTTTGAACAAGCTTGCGGCGTCCGGATCGGGCGCCGCTTTGCTTTTTCGGCTGCGGTCGCCCGAGAGTGCGTTTTGGTCGGAGTCCTGATAGTCTGACCGCGGGGAGTGTCCTTATGTCGGCGCAACCGGGCCGTGCGACGGCGTTGCAGCCCGGGGTTCTCGGACCGCGGCGGCCACTGGGGTTGCCTTGGCAGAAAGGGACGTCTCGATGATCCTCTATCCGGCGATTGAATTACAGAACGGGCGCTGCGTGAGCCTTTACCGCGGGCGGCTTGACGAGCCGCAGATCTGGCATGTGGATCCGGTGGAAAAGGCAATGGAATTCGCCGCGGCCGGCGCGGAGTGGCTGCATATCACCGATTTCGACGCGGTGACCGGCGAGGGTGGCAACGAGGATCTGGTGGCCGAAATCATCCGCAAGGCCGGCATTCCGGTACAGCTTGCCGGCGGCATGCGGCTGGGCGAACGCGCGGTCGAGTGGATCGACCGCGGCGTGGGGCGCGTCGTCGTCGGAACCCTGGCGACCCGGCACCCCGATACCGTGAAGGCCCTGGCCAAGCAGTATCCGGACCAGATCGTGCTGTCGGTCGATGTGTACCAGGGCAAGGTGGTCGATGACGGCTGGCGGTCGTTGACCGCGTTCGATCCGGTGGATTACGTCACTGCCTTCGAAGACGCGCCGCTGGCTGCAATGATCGTGACCGATATCGACAGCGACATCGAAGACGCGGACGCGTCGCTGGGGTTGATCACCGGGCTCGCCGATATGTCGCGGACGCCGGTTGTCGCAAACGGACTGATCCAGTCGTTGGACGACCTCTCGCGCCTGAAATATGTGCGCAACGTGGCCGGTGCGATGATCGGCCGGGCCCTGTTTCGCAAGACGATCTCGCTGCCTGACGCGCTGGAACTTGCGTGGGCGCCTTTAGAGCCCGCCGCCGGGTTCAAGTGACCCTGCCCTGACCCCGAGGTGGCGCGCGGATAGCGCCGGCCGCTTTGCGGGCATCCCCGCCTCTGGCCGTGGGCGTGGGGTATCCGCCTGTGTGGCGCCGTTGCCGTTATCGCTAACATTCCCCGGGGGCAGGCTTTCAATTGCCTGGGGAGCGCGCTAGGTCCACGGGTAACGGCAAGGAACGGATTGCGACGTGTTCGATACGGCTGTCTCGAAGGATGAGCTGAAGGAAGCGGTGCTGCGGCACCTGACGTTTTCGCTGGGCAAGGACGAAGGGCATGCAAGCCTTTACGACTGGCGCATGGCGCTGTCATTCGCCCTGCGCGACCGGATCGTGGGCCCCTGGTTCGCCTCGACGAAAAAGACTTATGCGGCCGATACCAAGCGGGTCTACTACCTGTCGCTGGAATTTCTGATCGGCCGACTTCTGGAGGACGCGTCGATCAACCTTGGCCTGCGCGACGCGGCCGAGGCGGCCATGGGCGAGTTGGGCCTGCCATTCCGCGATCTGGTCGAGGATGAACCGGACGCCGCGCTTGGCAATGGCGGCCTTGGGCGGCTGGCGGCCTGTTTCATGGATTCGCTGGCGACGCTTGGCGTGCCGGCGCATGGCTATGGCATCCGCTACGAGCACGGGCTGTTCCGGCAACGCTTTGAAGGCGGACACCAGGTGGAGACGCCCGAGGACTGGTTGAAGCAGGTGCACCCGTGGGAGTTCGCCCGCCCCGAGGTTGCCTATGAGATCGGCTTCAAGGGGCAGGTCGCGGACGGGCGGTGGGAGCATGGCGAATCCGTCGTCGCCTCGGCCCATGACATGCCGATCATCGGCTGGGGCGGCCGCTGGGCCACGACACTGCGACTGTGGGGCGCACAGCCCACGACCCTGTTCGATCTCGACCGGTTCAATGCCGGGGATTACGCCGCTGCGGCGGAACCCGAGGCGCTGGCGCGCACGCTCAGCCGGGTGCTCTATCCCGACGATACGACCTATGCCGGCAAGGAATTGCGGCTGAAGCAGGAATTCTTCCTGACCTCGGCGGCCTTGCAGGACATCCTGCGGCGCTTTTTCAACACCCACACCGACCCGCGCGCCTTGCCGAAACATGTGGCGATTCAGCTGAACGATACCCATCCGGCAATCGCGGGGCCCGAGCTGATCCGGTTGCTGATGAACCGGGGGTTGGCCTTCGACGAAGCCGCCGACACCGCGGGCGCGGTGCTGAACTACACCAACCACACGCTTTTGCCCGAGGCGCTGGAACGCTGGTCGACCTGGCTGATGGGCAATGTCCTGCCCCTGCACATGCAGCTGATCGAACGGATCGATGCACGGCACCGGCGGGCGCATCCGAACCGGCCCGCCAATGTCGCCATCGTGCAAAACAACGAGGTCCACATGGGACCCCTGGCCTTTGTCATGGCCCGGCGGGTCAACGGCGTGTCGGCGCTGCACACCGATCTGGTGAAGAAGACGGTGTTTTCCGATCTGCACGGGCTGCATCCCGAAAAGATCGTCAACCAGACCAACGGGGTGACGCCGCGGCGCTGGCTGCGGATGGCCAATCCGCGGCTGTCGGCCCTGATCACCGAGGCGATCGGCGACGGCTGGGAGGCCGATCTGGACCGGTTGGAAGAGCTGGAGCCGCATATCGAGGACCGGGGATTTCGCGACGCCTTCGGCGCGGCGAAGCGGGCCAACAAGGCGGATCTCGCCGACTGGATCGGTGGGACCTGCGGTGTTGCAGTCGACCCCGACGCGATCTTTGACGTGCAGATCAAGCGCATCCACGAATACAAGCGCCAGCTTCTGAACATCCTCGAAACCGTCAGCCTGTGGCACAAGATCCGCGAAAACCCGGGCGGCGACTGGGTGCCGCGGGTCAAGATCTTCGGCGGCAAATCGGCACCGGGTTACGCGGTCGCCAAGGAGATCGTGCATTTCATCAACGATGTCGCGCAGGTCATCAACACCGACCCGGCGGTCAATGGCCTGCTGAAGGTGGTCTACCCGCCCAACTACAACGTCTCGATGGCCGAACGGTTGATCCCGGCGGCCGATCTCAGCGAACAGATCTCGACCGCGGGCAAGGAGGCCAGCGGCACCGGCAACATGAAATTCGCCCTGAACGGCGCGCTGACCATCGGCACGCTCGACGGCGCGAATGTGGAAATCCGCGAGCATGTGGGGCCGGAAAACTTCTTTCTGTTCGGCATGACCGCAGAGGAGGTGGTCGCGCGCCGGCGCGACGTGGCCCATGCCAAGCATGCCATCGAGGCCAGCCCGTGCCTGCGCGATATCCTGCAGATGATCGTCGAGGGGCGGTTCTGCCTGTCCGACCCGGCGCGGTATCATGGCATCGTCGATCGGATGTGGCACCACGACTATTTCCTGGTGGCCAGCGATTTCGACGCCTATTCCGCCAGGCAGCGCGAGGTCGACGCGGTCTGGCAGGACGCCGACCGTTGGCGCCGGATGGCGGCGCTCAACACCGCGCGCTGCGGGTTTTTCTCCTCTGACCGGACGATCCGTGGTTACATGGCCGATATCTGGGGCGTGACATCCGCGCTCTAAGCCAGGAGATCCGCATGGACGCGACCCGAGAGCTGGTGGATATGGCCGAGGCGCAGGCGCTTCTCGCCGGAACCCATGGCGATCCGTTCGGATTTCTGGGATTGCATGGCGGTGTGTTGCGGGTCTTCATGCCGGGCGCCACGCGCGTCGTGGCGCTGACCGGCAAGGCGACCGAGACCGACCTGTGGGCGGTTCCGGGGGCGCCGGGACTCTTCGCCGGGCGGTTGAAGCGCGGCAGGAAATACCGGCTGCGCTGTTCCAACCCCGAGGCCACGTGGGAGGTGGACGATCCCTACCTATTCGGGCCGGTTCTGGGCGAGATCGACGAGTATCTGTTGGGCGAGGGCACGCACCGGCGCATCTGGCAGGCGCTGGGGGCACATGTGACGACCCACGAAGGCGTGCAGGGCGTGCATTTCGCGGTCTGGGCGCCGAGCGCCGAGCGGGTGTCGGTGGTTGGCGATTTCAATTTCTGGGACGGGCGGCGGCACCCGATGCGGCGGCGCGGGGCCACGGGCGTGTGGGAGATTTTCATTCCCGGCCTCGGCGAGGGCGCGGTCTACAAATACGACATCCTGGGTTCGGGCGGGCAGCATCTGCCGCTGAAGGCCGATCCGGTGGGGTTCGGCTCGGAACACCCGCCCGCCAACGCCAGTGTGGTGCGGCGCATCGACAGGCCGCATTGGGACGACCGGGGATGGATGGACAGCCGCAAGGCGCGGCAGGATATCGACGCGGCGATCTCGGTCTACGAGGTGCATCTGGGAAGCTGGAAACGCGCCGACCACGGCCAGCGGCCGCTGAGCTACCATGAACTGGCGACCGACCTCGTCGACTACGCCGCGTGGATGGGGTTCACCCATATCGAGTTGCTGCCGGTCAGCGAGCACCCCTTTGACGGGTCCTGGGGCTATCAGCCCATCGGCATGTACGCGCCCACCATCCGGCACGGCACCCCCGACGAATTCCGCGCACTGGTGAACGCGGCCCACAACAAGGGCCTCGGCGTCATCCTCGACTGGGTGCCGGGGCATTTTCCGACCGATCCGCACGGGCTGGGCCGGTTCGACGGCACCGCACTTTACGAACATGCCGATCCGAAAGAGGGGTTCCACCAGGACTGGAACACCTTGATCTACAACTATGGCCGGCGGGAAGTCGCCAACTATCTGATATCGAACGCATTATACTGGCTGGAAGAATACCACATCGATGGCCTGCGCGTGGATGCCGTGGCCTCGATGCTCTACCGTGACTACAGCCGCGCCGAGGGCGAGTGGATCCCCAACATCCACGGCGGGCGCGAGAATCTCGAAGCCATCGCGCTGTTGCAGACCATGAACACCACCGCCTACGGCGAGGTGCCCGGCATCGTGACCGTGGCCGAGGAATCCACCGCCTTCGACGGCGTCAGCCGCCCGGTCGACACGGGTGGGCTCGGCTTCGGCTTCAAGTGGAACATGGGCTGGATGAACGACACGCTCGACTATATCGGCCGCGAGCCCGTGCACCGCAAGCACCATCATCACCAGATGACGTTTGGCCTGCATTACGCCTATTCGGAAAACTACATCCTGCCGATCAGCCATGACGAGGTGGTGCACGGCAAGGGCAGCATGATCGGCAAGATGCCCGGCGACGAGTGGGAGAAATTCGCCAACCTGCGCGCCTACTATGCGTTCATGTGGACCCATCCGGGCAAGAAGCTGCTGTTCATGGGCTGCGAATTCGCGCAATGGGCGGAATGGGACCACGATGCCTCGCTCGACTGGCACCTTCTGGACTGGGGCGGGGGTCACCGGGGCGTGCAGATGCTGGTGCGCGACCTCAACCACCTGATGCGGGCAACCCCGGCGCTGTATGTCAACGACACTCGGCCGGAGGGCTTCGATTGGATCGACGCGAGCGACGCCGCGAATTCGGTTTATGTGTACGTGCGCCGGGGCCGGGAGGGGGACAAGCAGATCGTGGTGGCGCTGAATTTCACCCCCGTGGAACGCCGCGGCTATCGCCTGGGTTTTCCCACTCCGGGCCGCTGGAACGAGATCCTGAACACGGACGCCAGCGCCTATGGCGGCGCCAACCGCGGCAACTATGGCGGCATCGAGACCGAGGGAGTGGGTTGGCACGGGCAGGCACAGTCGGCGAATGTCACGCTGCCGCCACTGTCGGCAATCATATTCGAAGAGGCATAACGCACCAAGGGGAGGAGAGACCATGAAACCATCGGTGAACAGACGGCTTTCCAACCGGGCGATGGCCTTCGTTCTGGCGGGCGGGCGCGGCAGCCGCCTGAAGGAATTGACCGACAAGCGCGCCAAACCGGCGGTCTATTTCGGCGGCAAGGCGCGGATCATCGACTTTGCCCTGTCGAACGCGCTCAATTCCGGCATCCGCAAGATGGCGATCGCCACGCAGTACAAGGCGCACTCGCTGATCCGCCACTGCCAGCGCGGCTGGAACTTCTTTCGGGCCGAGCGCAACGAATATCTCGACATCCTGCCGGCGTCACAGCGGGTGACCGAAGACATGTGGTATCGCGGCACAGCCGATGCCGTAATGCAGAACATTGATATCATTGACAGTTACGACATCGACTACATTATCGTCCTGGCCGGCGACCACATCTACAAGATGGATTACGAAATCATGCTGCGCCAGCATGTCGAGGCCGGGGCCGACGTGACCGTTGGCTGTCTGACCGTGCCGCGGATGGAGGCGACGGCGTTTGGCGTGATGCATGTGGACGAAAGCCACCGGATCACCCAGTTTCTGGAAAAGCCCAAGGATCCGCCGGCGATCCCGGGCGATCCCGATCATGCTCTGGCGTCGATGGGGATCTATGTCTTCGACTGGAATTTCCTGCGCGCGCTTTTGACCGACGATGCCAACGACATCAACTCCAGCCACGATTTCGGCCACGACCTGATCCCGCATGTCGTCAAGAACGGCAAGGCGGTGGCGCATCTGTTCTCGCAAAGCTGCGTCACCAGCGGGCTGGAAACCGAGCCCTACTGGCGCGACGTGGGCACCATCGATGCGTTCTGGCGCGCCAATGTCGATCTGACCGATTTCACGCCGGAGCTCGATATCTACGACAACTCCTGGCCGATCTGGACCTATTCCGAGATCACGCCGCCGGCGAAGTTCATCCATGACGAAAAGGACCGGCGCGGCAACGCGGTCAGTTCGCTGATTTCCGGGGGATGCATCGTCTCGGGCTCCGAGGTTCGCAATTCGCTGCTTTTCACCGGCGTGCGGACGCATTCCTATTCGTCGCTGGAATACGTCGTGGCGCTGCCCTACAGCCAGGTGAACCGGAAGGCGGATCTGAAAAACTGCGTGCTCGACCGCGGTGTCGACATCCCGGCAGGGCTGGTCGTGGGCCAGGACCCCGAAGAAGACGCCAAATGGTTCCGGCGCTCCGACAACGGCATCGTGCTGATCACCCAGGACATGCTCGACGCGCGGGCGGCGAAGCTGGGATAGCGCCATGCATCGCGTTCTGTCCGTCGCCTCCGAATGCGTGCCGCTTCTGAAGACGGGCGGGCTGGCGGATGTGGTGGGCGCGCTGCCGAAGGCCCTGGCGGATCACGGCTGGGACATGCGCGTTCTGTTGCCCGCCTATCCGGGGCTGGCGACGCGGCTGGGCAAGACGGCCAAGGCGCTGTGGACCGGAAAGGAGCTGTTCGGCGGCCCGGCGAAGGTGCTGGGTGGCACGATCGAGGGGCTCGACGTGCTGCTGCTCGACGCACCGCATCTCTATGACCGTCCGGGCGGACCCTATGGCGATGCCACGGGCGACCATGCCGACAACGACATCCGCTTTGCCGCGCTCAGCTGGGCCGCGGCGGACATGGCACGGATGGGGCTTGGGGACGGCTGGAAACCGCATGTGCTGCACGCCCATGACTGGCAGGCCGGGTTCGCGCCCGCCTATCTGCGCTATGGTCCCGAGACGGACGTCAAATCGCTGATCACGATCCACAACATCGCGTTTCAGGGCAATACCGGCGCCGAGCGGATGAAGGCGCTGCGCCTTCCGGCAGAACAGTTCACGCCGGACGGGCTGGAATATTACGGGCATCTCAGCAGCCTCAAGGCCGCGCTGGTGACCGCCGATGCGATCACGACGGTCAGCCCGACCTATGCCCGTGAACTGATGCGCGAAGACTTCGGCATGGGCATGCAGGGGGTCCTGGCCCAGCGGGCCGGGACGGTGCACGGCATTCTGAACGGGATCGACACCGATCTTTGGTCGCCCGAGGCCGACCCGGCGATCCACGCCTATTCGGCAAGAAAACTCGGCGACAAGAAGAAGAACCGCGCCGCGCTGATCGACGAGTTTGGGCTGGGCTATTTCGAGGGCCCGCTGGCGGTGCTGATCAGCCGTCTGACCACGCAGAAGGGCATCGACCTGATCCCCGAGACGCTCAGCGAGTTCACCTGGCGCGGCGGCGCGTTGCTCGTGCTGGGGTCTGGCGATCCGGCGCTGGAACGGGCGATGCTGCGCGAGGCCGACCTGAACCCCAGCCGGATTGCCGTGCGGATCGGCTATGACGAGGCCCTGTCGCACCGGATGTTCGCCGGCGGCGATGCCGTGCTGGTGCCGTCCCGGTTCGAACCCTGCGGACTGACCCAGATGTACGGCTTGCGGTATGGCACGGTGCCGGTGGTGGCCGCCACCGGCGGGCTCAACGACACGGTGATCGACGCGACCCCGGCAGCGCTGGCGGCCGGCGCCGCCACCGGGATCGCGTTCCATCCGACCGATGGTCTTGGGCTGGCACAGGCGCTTCGCCGGTTGGTGGATTTGTACGCAGACAAGAAGATCTGGACCCGGATGCAGCGCAACGGCATGAAAGCGCCGCTTGATTGGGCGCAAAGCTCTGGCAAATACGCCGCGCTTTATGAGACCCTGATGCCATGAGAGACATGCGTGCCGAAATCCCAGCCAAATTAAAGGGCCACTCGCTGGGCGCAGGGCGCCCATACCCGCTGGGTGCGACCTTCAACGGCGAGGGTGTGAATTTCGCCGTTTTCTCCGCCCATGCCGATCGGGTCGAGCTCTGCCTCTTTTCCGAGGACGGCCGCCAGGAACGCGCACGGATTCCCCTGAAAGAGCGCGACGGCGACATCTGGCACGTCTATGTGGCCGGCCTGGGTCCCGGCACGCAGTACGGCTACCGTGTCCACGGCCCTTACAAGCCGCAGGACGGGCACCGCTTCAACCCGAACAAGCTGTTGATCGATCCGTATGCCAAGCAACTGGCAGGGCGGCTCAACTGGAACGATGCCGTCATGGGCTACCGCGTCGGCGATCCGCGCGCGGATCTCAGCTTTGACCCTGCCGACAGCGCTCCTTTCGTGCCGAAATCGGTGGTCGCCGACCCCAGCTTTGATTGGGGGGACGATGCGCCGCCGCGCATTCGCCGCTCCGACGTCGTGCTTTACGAGGCGCATGCCAAGGGGCTGACGCGCACCCATCCCGATATTCCGCCCGATATCGCCGGCACCTACCGCGCGCTCGCCAGCGAGCCGGTCCTGGACCACCTCGCCAGGCTCGGCGTTACCACCATCGAGCTTTTGCCGGTCCACGCCTTCGTCGACGACCGTTTTCTGATCGAACGGGGCCTGAAGAACTATTGGGGCTACCAGTCGATCGGCTTTTTCGCCCCCGAACCCCGCTACATGAGCCACGGCGCGCTCTGGGAGTTCCAGACCATGGTTCGCCGGCTGCACGCCGCCGGGTTCGAGGTGGTGCTGGACGTGGTCTACAACCACACCGGCGAGGCCGACGAATTGGGGCCGACGCTGGCCTTTCGCGGTCTGGACAACGCGTCCTACTACCGCCTGCAGGACAACCGCCGCTATTATGTCAACGACACCGGCACCGGCAACACGCTGAACGTGGCCCATCCCATGGTTCTGAAAATGGTGATGGATTCGCTGCGCTATTGGGTCGAGGTCATGCATGTCGACGGCTTCCGCTTTGATCTGGCCACCGTGCTGGCGCGCGAAGCGCACGGTTTCGACCGCCACGGCGGCTTTCTCGATGCCGTCCGGCAGGATCCGGTTCTGGCGGGCGCCAAGCTGATCGCCGAGCCCTGGGATATCGGCCCCGGCGGTTATCAGCTGGGGGCGTGGCCGCACCCGTTTCAGGAATGGAACGACCGCTATCGCGACGGTGTCCGGCGGTTCTGGCGCGGCGACGACCTGATGACCGCAGAGCTGGCCAAGCGCCTTCTGGGCAGCGCCGACGAGTTCGACCATTCCGGCCGCTCGGCCACGGCGTCGGTGAATTTCATCACCGCGCATGACGGCTTTACCGCCGAGGATCTGGTCAGCTACACGGTCAAGCGCAACCTCGCCAACGGCGAGGGCGATCGCGACGGGAACAACGAAAACTACGGCGATAACATGGGATTCGAAGGCCCGACGCTGGATCCCGGAATCCGCGCCGCGCGGGACCTGCGCAAACGCAACCTGCTGGCGACGCTGTTTCTGTCCCAGGGCACGCCGATGCTGCTGGCCGGCGACGAGATCGGCAATTCCCAGGGCGGCAACAATAATGCCTATGCCCAGGACAACGAAACCGGCTGGGTCGGCTGGTCCGACCCCGATGACGTCTTGCGGAGATTCGTCGCGCGGCTGGCGGCGATGCGGCGGGCGCATCCCGTTCTGCGCCAGCGGATGTTCCTGCATTCCCGCCCGCGTACGCGCGACGGGTTGCCGGATCTGTTCTGGCGGCTTCCCGACGGCACCGTGCCGACCAGCGCAGACTGGCAGGACGAAGCCTGGCGCACGCTCTGCGTCGAGATCCGAACCTCGTCTGAAACGCCGGACTATGCGGCCTCGGACGATGTGGTGTTCGCGGTGTTCAACGCCGGTTCCGAAACCGCCGTCACCTTGCCCGACTGCCCCGAGGGCCAAGTCTGGGAGGCGATCCTCGACACCACCGAGCCCGAGGCGGGCCCCTATGTCTGGACCGGTCGCCGGATCACCGCGCCCGCGCAGTCGGTGCTCGCCTTCGCGCGCACTTCCTCCCGAAAGGACCCGGCATGAGCCAGATCGCGACCGTCGCCACCGAGCCGATCCAGGGCCAGAAACCCGGCACCAGCGGCCTGCGCAAGAAAACCCCGGTCTTCATGCAGCGGCATTTCCTGGAAAACTTCGTGCAATCGATCTTCGACGCCATCGGCGGCGCTGCGGGCAAATCCTTCGTCCTTGGCGGTGACGGGCGCTATTTCAACGACCGCGCCGCGCAGGTGATCCTGCGCATGGCCGCCGCCAATAGGGCGCGGCGGGTGATCGTCGGGCGCGGCGCGCTGCTGTCAACCCCGGCGGCGTCGCATCTGATCCGCCTGCGCCGGACCGATGGCGGCATCATCCTGTCGGCCAGCCACAATCCCGGCGGGCCGGACGAGGATTTCGGGGTGAAGTTCAACACGCCGAACGGCGGACCCGCACCCGAGGCTGTGACCGAAGCGATCCATCGGGCCACCGAGGCGATCACCGAATACCGGATCTACGAGGCCCATGACGTGGACCTGTCCAATCTTGGCGAGACCCGGCTGGGCGAGATGGTCGTCGAGGTCGTCGATCCGGTGGCCGATTATGCCGACCTGATGGAAACGCTGTTCGATTTCAATGCGATCCGGGCGATGATTGCGGGTGGCTTCCGCGTCCGCTTTGACGCGATGTGCGCCGTGACCGGACCCTACGCGGTGGAAATCCTCGAAAACCGGCTTGGCGCCCCGAGCGGCACGGTTGTCAACCGCCTGCCGCTCAACGATTTCGGTGGTCTGCATCCCGACCCGAACCCGGTCTGGGCCAAGGTCCTGATGGACGAGATGTTCGGCGCCGACGCACCCGATTTCGGTGCGGCCTCGGACGGCGACGGCGACCGCAACATGGTCGTGGGCAAGGGCGTTTACGTCAGCCCGTCCGACAGCCTCGCCGTGATCGCCGCGAATGCGCATCTGGCGCCGGGGTATGCCGCTGGCCTGGCGGGTGTCGCGCGCTCGATGCCGACCTCGGCGGCGGTGGACGCGGTGGCGGCGGCGAAGGGCCTGGACTGCTACGAGACGCCGACGGGATGGAAATTCTTCGGCAATCTGATGGATGCGGGCAAGGTGACGCTCTGCGGCGAAGAAAGCTTTGGCACCGGCTCCGACCACGTGCGGGAAAAGGACGGGCTCTGGGCGGTGCTGATGTGGCTCAACATCCTGGCCGCGCGGCGCGACAGCGTGGCCGATGTGATGGCGGGGCATTTCCGCACCTATGGCCGCAACTACTATTCCCGGCACGATTTCGAGGGGCTTGACCTGGCCGCCGCAACGGCGGTGCTGGACAGGCTGCGCGGACGGATGGCCGATTTGCCGGGGACCGTCGCGGCCGGCCTGACGGTCGCGGCGGCGGATGATTTCGCCTACACCGATCCGGTCGACGGGTCGGTCTCGGCGGGGCAGGGTCTCCGCATTGTGTTCGACGGCGGCGCGCGCGCGGTCATGCGGCTCTCGGGCACGGGAACCACAGGCGCGACCTTGCGGCTCTATCTGGAACGCTCCGTGCCGGGGCCGGACGGGCTCGACACGGATCCGCAAGAGGCGCTGGCCCCGGTCATCGCCGCAGCGCACGAACTTGCCGGGATCGAGGCGCATCTGGACCGGTCCGAGCCCGATGTCATCACCTAGAGAGCGATGCGCCGGGATGCGATCGCGAGGTCGTTTTGGCTTGGAGCGGACATTGCCAATCTATCTTCAGGCGCGGAATCAAGGGACGCAGCCCCGCCGCGCCATCGCCGACCCGCCCCGGAGGGGAGGCGATTTTCTGACGGTGCGTATCGCATTGAGGTCGTTCGGACTTTGCTGGGATAAGTCGAGCCGTCCATAGGTCCGGGTCGCCTCCCCGCGGGTCGGCGATGGCGCAGCTTAGCGCCCAACAGGCAAAGTCCGCTCTAGGTCAGAAGCGGTTGAACGCGGATCCCTCGAGGCGATCATTCCGCACTCGCCGCGATCGAAGGTTGGCGCCACTCCGACGGCGTCCCTGAATTCCAGGGGGTTTCCGGGTCGGGGCGCCAGAGAGCCTCAGCGCCGAACTTCGAAGAACCGTGCGATCCACTCGGCAAAGACCGCCCGATCCGCCGGCTGGTCCAGTGAGGCCCGCGCAGGCTCGATCACGTCTGCATCCATCTTACCGGCGAGAATGTCGATCAGGGCCGAAATGAAATCGTGGGTCATCTCGGGGTGATATTCCGTGGTGAACACCCGGTCCCCGATATGGAACCCTCCGATCGGGCATCCCGGACCCGCCGAGTTGAGCACCGCCCCCGCGGGCATCGCGGTCACCTGTTCGCCATGCGCGGCCGCCAGCCGGAACCGGTCCGGGGCCGCCCCCATCCACGGTGCCCGACCCACCGCCTCCACCTCTACGATCCCCAGCACGAACGGCCCGTCGTTGAACCCGACTTTGCCGCCTAGCGCCCGCGCAATCGCCTGATGCCCGAAACAGGCGCCGAACAGCGGCAGGCCCACCGCAACCGCGTCGCGGATCACCTGCAGCAACGCCAGAACCCAGGGATCGTTCGACTGTGCCGAGGCCGGTGATCCGGTGATCATCGCGCCGTCGATCCCTTCCAGGCTCTCGGGAAATACCCCGTCCTTCACGGCATGCACCTCGGTGGTCCAGTCCGGTCGGACCTCCTGGATCAGCCGGGTGAATTTCTCGCCATCCTTCGGGTGCCGGCGGGCGAAGGCCGACTCATCGGTATTTGTCATCAGAATGGCGATGTGCATAGCTGCTGTGTAAGCCTCGGACGGGCGGGGCGAAAGGGGGCGCGATGACGGTTTGGGATCCGCAGGACGACGGCTTTGCCGATCTCTCAAGCCATGACGCCTTTGTGAACGGCCCGCCCCACAACACCTTCGCCCGCCTCCGGGCCGAGTCGCCCTGTCACTGGACCGACTGGGCCGGTGGCGCGGGTTTCTGGTCGGTCACCCGGCACGCGGACATTGCCGCGCTCCTGCGCGACTACCGGCTGATGTCCTCGGCCCGCGGCATCCGGATGGAGGATCAGACCGAAGAGGAATATTTGGCCCGGCGCACCTTTCAGGAAACCGACCCGCCTGAACATACGCGGGTGCGCAAGAAGCTGATCAAGGCGTTCTCGCGGCCGGTGATGGCGGGATTTGAAGACCGGATCCGAACCCTGTGCGACCAGATCCTGGACGCCGCCCTGGCGAAAGGCGAATTCGACGCCACCCGGGAAATCGCCCGGCAACTGCCGATGCGGATGCTGGGCCAGATCATCGGCGTCCCCGATGCCGATCTGCCATGGCTGGTCGAGAAGGGCGACGCGCTGATCGCCAACACCGATCCGGATTTCACCGACCACGTGCTCGACAAGATGCAAACGGATGAATTCCGCCTGATGCCGTTCAATTCGCCCGCCGGGGCCGAGCTTTACGACTATGCCCGGCAACTGATGGCCGACAAGGCCGCACGCGGCGACACAGATGGCATTCTGCATCTGATCCTGCAGCCCGACGACGACGGCCAGACGATCACCGAAACCGAGTTCCGCAACTTCTTTTGCCTTCTGGTCGCCGCCGGCAACGATACCACGCGCTATGCCATTGCCGCCGGCATTCAGGCGCTGTGCCATCAGCCGGAATTGCTGAGGCAGATGCAGGGCGGCGGCGTCTGGGACACGATGGCTGACGAGGTCATCCGCTGGGCGACGCCGGCGCTCTATTTCCGCCGCACGGCGACGCGGGATGTCGAGCTGCACGGCCGGACGGTGCGCGCAGGCGACAAGGTGCTCTTGTGGTTCGCCTCGGCCAACCGCGACCCCGAGGCGTTCGCCGATCCGTTGCGGGTCGATCTGGCGCGCAGCCCGAACCGGCACATGAGCTTTGGCCAGGGCGGGCCGCATGTGTGCCTGGGCATGCATCTGGCGCGGCTGGAGGTACGGGTCCTGTTCGAGGAACTGGCGAGGCGGATCGCGGGGATCGAGGCCGCCGGGCCGCACCGGTTCCTGCGGTCGAATTTCGTGGGCGGGCTGAAATCCGTGCCGGTTCGCGTGAGGCTGCATTAGGGAGACAGGGCATGGCCGACAGGCTGCGGGTTTTGTGGTGCGATCACCTGAGCATCATGCGGGGCAAGTACCTGCCGGGATCGAAGACCGGAGACGGCGCAACGCGGTTTGCCCAGCCTGTTTTCGCCACGCATTACGACAAGGATCTGGTGCTCGACGCGCCGGGCTCGGGCTGCCGAGAGGGGCTTCCGGACATGGAGTTCCGATGGCGCGGCGAGGAGGTGCGCGACGGGTGGGAGCGGGCGACGAAGGTGGTGCTGGGCGACCTTTTCGCCGCCGACGGGGCGCCGCTGCCGCTCTGCCCGCGCGGGGCGCTGAAGCGGGCCGTTGCGGCCTGGGGCGCGCGGGGGCTGGCGCCGAAGATCGGCATCGAGCTGGAAGCCTTTGTGCTGCAGGCGGACGAGACCGGGCAGCTGCGGCCCTACGACACGCCGGGCGGCGTGGTCTATGGGACGGGGAACTTCACCGACCCGATGCGGTTCACCGATGCCGTCTGGGAGAAGGCCGAAGAGCTTGGATTCCGGATCGACATGTTCACAGCCGAATACGATGCGCCGCAGTTCGAGTTCACGCTGAGCTTCGACGAGGCGTTGAAGGCCGTCGACGATATCGTGCTGTTCCGGCTGATGGCGCGCGAGATCGCGCTGGAGCACGGGCTCTTGCTGACCTTCATGCCGAAACCGGTGGCCGAGGCCGGCGGTTCGGGGATGCATATCAATCTCAGCTTCTGGGACGGGGACGGGCGCAACGCGCTGTCGAGCGGGCCGGAGGGTGGTCCGGCGCATCTGAACGATCTGGCGCGGGGGTGTCTTGCCGGGTGGATGCGGCATCACAAGGGACTTGCCGGTCTGGTCGCGCCGACGGCGAATTCCTACCAGCGGCTGCAGCCGGCGGCGCTGGCGGGGTACTGGGCGAACTGGGCCGGCGATCACCGCGGCGTGACCGCGCGGATCTCCGGCGAGGGCGGGGCAAAGGCGCGGCTGGAGCACCGGATGGCGGACGGATCGGCCAACCCCTACACGGCGGTGGCGGCAGTTCTGCAGGCCGCCCTTCTGGGCGTTGAAAAGGGGTACGAGCTGCCGCCTGCCGAGACCGGGGATTGTTTCGACCGGGTGGACGCGACGGTCTCGGTGGCGAGCGATCTGAGGCGGGCGATGGACGATCTGGAGGCGGACCGGGACCTGGTTGGGGCCTTGGGCGCGGGATTGGTGGAAAACCACGTTTTCATGAAGCGGAAAGAGGTTCGGAAGACGCGGGATCTGGAAGGCGACGGCCTGCGCGATTTCTATGTGTATTTTATGTGAGTTCGTGGTGCCACATGCAGTTGCGTGGATAGGTAACTCGGGCTTTCAGTGACTGCGCCAACAATGCGTTGGGATGGTCGGGCGGTCTTCGTCGTAAACCTGCCAAGGCGTACGACTGCCCTTATCTGAACGTATCCGTCCAAAGGTTGTTTGCCCAGTCGAACATCTCGGCGTAGCTCTCGCGCGACCACGAACCGGATTCGGCGAGCGACGCGGGCACGAGGCGCATCTGGCGCGTTGTTTCGTCGTAGGCGAAGGCCGCCGTCAGCCAGGCGGCTTTGTCGTGGGTGATCGGGCTGTAGCAGGCTGAGTTCGTCGTCACCGAGCGCACGCGGCTGATCCCGTCGACGCGCTGGCCCGCGAGCAACCTGACAATGGCATCGGCGCAGACTTTGGCTTGCGCGTTCGCCATGTGGCCGGATTTCGGCTGACCGGTGCCCTGAGAATCGCCGATGATATGGACGTTTTTCATGCCTTGCACGGTGGAGGCGTAGGACAGCGGATCGACCGGAGCCCAGTGGCTGCCCTTCGGAACAGCGCCGGACCGGCGCACGACAACAGAGGCGCGGTGCGGCGGAATGATGTTCAGGACGTCACCGCGGAACACGCCCAGCGAGGTGTGAACTTCGCCTGCGGCTGCATCGACCGCCACCAGTTCGGCGCCCGACCGATACTCGATCTTGCCGCGATAGAGGCCGTTGAAGGCGCGGGTAAAGGTGGCTTTCGACGCCTGGATGCCGTCGTTTGCGTCGAGCAGGATGACCCTGGCACCGGGCTTCGCGCCAAGAATGTCGGCGACGGTGCACGCACGTTCGTACGGGCCGGGCGGGCAGCGATAAGGCGACGGCGGGATCGTCTGAATGTAGGTGCCGTGATCGGGCATGGCCTCGATCATGTTGCGCAGTTGCATGGTCTGTCCGCCGGCGATCCAGGCGTGCGGAGCCGTCCTTTGGTTCCAGCCCTGAGGTTTGACAAAGCTGATGCCGCCCGCCAGCACGAGTTTGTCGCAGCTCAGCATCGCACCGGATTTCAGCTCGACCGTCATGGCCGCCGGATCCACGCCGATGACGGTGTCCTTGACGAAGGTGACCCCGTAGCTTGCCAGACCGGCATGCGGAAAGCGAAGGGCGCCAAGACTGAGAGTGCGGCTCAGGACGAGATTGCTCATCACGCACGAGATGTGAACCGGTTTGGGATCGATGATTGTGACCCGCAGCGAAGGCTCGCCCCAGAGGCGCAGGTATTTTGCTGCCGTCGAGCCGCCGAAGCCACCGCCGACGACGATGACGTGCCTTGGGGTGGCGGCGGAGATGCGGGCGGGAGCGGACAGGGCGGCGGCACCGGCTGTGGCGCCTATCAGGAGGTCGCGGCGGGTCGGGTCGTTGGGATGTGTCATGGGATCGGTCTTTGCAAGGGATTCCGGATGCGCGAACGGGGAGGAGGCCGGGTCAGTCGTCTTCCGGCTTGGGCAACTGCGAGAAATACTCGGCGATCAGGCGCATTTGGCGGGTCGTATAGCCCTTGGCCTGGTGCTTCATGAGATCACCGGTTTCACCCGGGCGGGCCATGTCGTGCATCTTGTCGAGCAGGTCCTGATATTCCATGCCCGCAAGCGAGTCGATGCCACCGGCAGAGACGCCGTTGGTCCCGTGGCACTGGGCGCATTGCGAGGCCAGGAGACGCGAGTCGGCGGCCCGGTCGGCCTCTGCCGGATGTGCCCAGAGCAATGCGGCGGCGGCCGGAATGGCCGCCATTCTTAGGGGCCCGGGCGGGTGCGCCGTGACGGGAATGTTGCGATTGGGCACTTGGTTGCGCGATCCGTGTGACATCACCGGATGTCCCCCTTGTCTTGGCGGGATGCGTGCGCTCCGCCTGGGTTGAGTCGCGCATTACATGCACAAAATCGTATGCGTAGGGGAATTACACTGAGGTTTATGGACGCATTTCGAACGTAAGTTTATGCCTGCCCGCCACCGGACAGGCGGCGGCCAGCCTTCATCCTTGCCTGGGGGCGTTGGGTGGGATCACCCACCCAACGGTATGGTCAGACTGCCGAGAATCCGGCCTCCAGCGCGCCCAGCACCACCTTGACGTCCTCGGCCGTCAACACCAGCGGCGGCGACATCAGAATGTTTTGGCCGGACATCCGCACCATGGCGCCGTTCTGGTACGTCACCTCGTGAACCTTGGCGATGACCTCCTTGGCGATGGGGGTTTTGGCGGCGGGGTCGCTGACCAGTTCGATGCCCAGCATCAGCCCATGACCGCCGCGGACGTCGCCGATGATGTCGTGGCGCTCTTTCAGCGCCTGAAGGCCGGCCCAGAGCTCGGCGCCGCGGGTCGCGGCGTTGTGTTGAACCTGGAGCTTCAAGGTCTCGTCGAGACAGGCAAGTGCGGCGGCGGCGCCGACGGGGTGGCCGGAACTGGTGTAACCGTGGCCGACCATCGCCTGGCCGGTTTCATCCGTTTCGAAGGCCTGGGCCACATGTTCGGCGATCATCAGCGCGCCGAAGGGGAAATAGCCGTTGGTGATGGCCTTGGCGGTGGTGGCCATGTCGGGCTGGACGCCCCAGTGCCGGGCGCCGGACCAGTCGCCGGTGCGGCCGAACCCGGTGATGACCTCATCCGAGATCAGAAGGATCCCATGCCTGGCGGTGATTTCCCGCACGCCGGGCATGAAGCTTTCATGCGGGACGATGACGCCGCCTGCGCCGAGAACAGGTTCCATGATCATCGCGGCGATGGTGCCCGCGCCCTGGAACGCAATCTCGTCCTCCAGCGCGTTGAGGCAGAGCTGGGCCAGCCGTTCCGGGTCGGATTCATCGAACGGGTTGCGGTAGGCGTAAGGGGCGGGGATGTGGTAGCAGCCGGGCAGGAGCGGTTCGTAGGCGGTGCGGAAATTGGCGTTGCCGTTGACGGATGCGCCGCCGAAATGGGTGCCATGGTAGCCCTTCTTGAGGCTGAAGTACTTGATGCGGCCGTGTTCGCCGCGGATCTTGTGGTACTGGCGGGCGAGCCGCAGGGCGGTATCGACGCTGTCGCTGCCGCCGGACGTGTAGAAGGCGCGGGTCAGCCCGTCAGGCTCCCAGAAGTCGCGCAGCACCTCGGCCAGTTCGATGATCGCGTCGTTGGTGGTGCCGCGGAAGGCGGAGTAATAGGGCAGGCGGTCAAGCTGCCGGGTGATGGCCTGCTTGACCGGCTCGCAGGAGAAGCCGAGGTTGACGTTCCAGAGACCGCCCACGGCGTCGACCACCTCGTGCCCGTCGATATCCCTGATGCGGGTGCCGTGGGCTTCGGTGATGATGGTCGGCGGATTGGCCTGCATGTCGCCGGGATGCGCCATGGGGTGCCAGAGGCTGCGGGCATTCTTTTCTTTCAGGAAGTTCGAATCCTTCATGGGGTGGTCCTTTCGGGGATCAGGAGGTCGAGCGCGTGAGCGAAAGACGCGCCGGGGCGAGCGACGTCGAAGAGGATGGTCTGCAGGCCGGCATCGGCGGCGCCGGTGATGTTGCGGGGCTGATCGTCGACGAAGACACAGGCGTGCGGGGGAAGGTTGAGGGCATCGAGGACCTGCGCGTAGGCGCGGGGGTCGGGTTTCAGGATGCCGGTGTGGGTTCCATCGACAATGACGTCGAAGCTTTTGAGAAACGGCAACTTTTCACGAAAGCCCCGCCCGTAGAACAGGTCGAGTTCGTTGGACAGGATTGCGAGCTTGACCCTCCCGTGCCGGGCGTCGGCGAGGCAGGCGTGGAATTCGGGGCGGATGATCGCGGCGGGGTCGGCACCGCGGGCGGCGCGGACGAACTGGGATATTTCGGTCCAGGTCTCGCCCAGCAGGGCGCCGACCTCGCGGGTGCGTTCCCGCCAGTAGGCGCGTTCGGTGATCTCGCCGCGCTGCATTGCCTGCCAGAGACCGTCGCTCTCGGGGTGGAGCGGACCCTGCCATGTCAACGTGCCGGGCGGCAGGCCCAGGGCGCGTTCGGTGAGATCGTGGGTCTCGAACATCGTGCGGGTGATGACGCCGCCGAAATCGAGGATCAGAGCGCGCTGCGGGGCCGTCGCAAGGATTTTCGAGGATCCTTGCGCAAGCGTTTTCGAAAACGCTTGCCCCCCGCTGCGGCCCCGGTCAGACGGCATCGACCCAAAGCCTTTGCAACTCGTCGGGCAGAAAACCGCCCCAAAGTGCAACGATATCGTGCGCGGCGTCGAAGAGCGCGGCGATGATGCGGGCGCGCAGGGCCGGGGTCATGCGCGATTTCGGCGTGGCGACCGCGACCGCGCCGATGCAGGCGGTGGCGTCGAAGAGCGGCACGGCGAGCGAATGCACGTCGGCCTCGAACCCGCCGACGGATTCCGAATAGCCGCTGGCACGAATCCTGCCCAGGCGGGCCCGGATGTCGGCCGGATCGGTCGGCGTGTCCGGGGTAAAGGCGGGCAGGGGCTGCGCCAGACGTCGGTCGCAGAAGGCCGGACCGGCAAAGGCCAGGACGGCCAGACCGGTGGCGGTGGCGTGGAACGGCGTGACCGCGGCATCCTCCATGCGCACGGCTGTCCCGTGCGCAGGCGAATAGGCATAAGCAAGCGTGACCAGCCGGTCGCCCTGGATCTGGGCGAGATGTGACGTTTCGCCGGTGGTGTCGCTGAGCCGGTCCAGCGTCGCCTGGACGATTTGGCGCATCGGCACCGTGGCCTCGCGGATGGCGGCCAGCCGGAGGACGGCGGGGCCGAGGCGATAGGCGCGCGCGCCGGTCTGTTCGACGAAACCGTGGATCTGCAGGTCCGACAGCAGGCGATAGACGGTCGCCTTGTTCAACCCCGAGGCCCGGGTCAGTTCGCTCAGCCCGATCTCTGGCTGGGAGCGGGAAAAGAAGTCCAGCAAACTCAGTGCTTTAGAGACCGTTCCCATGGCAAGCGCCGTCTGGCGCACCCTCCTGTCGCTAATGGTGTCGGGCCCAGGGTCCGCCTGGGTGCTGTAATTTCGTTGACAGATTGACAGCGGCCCTGTCAATCTAAATCGGAACCAACGGTTTGAATAATGAACCAACCCAGGGAGTGAAACCATGAAACCCACCCATCTGCTTGGCGGGGCGCTGGCCCTTGTGATGTCGGCCGGCGCGGCCCTTGCCGACTATCCCGACAAGCCCGTCAGCTTTGTCGTGCCGTGGCCGCCGGGGGATCTGGAGGACGTGCTGACGCGGATGATCGCCGAGGATTTCCAGGCCGAATACGGCGTCTCGGCGGCGGTGGTGAACAAGCCCGGCGGCGGCGGCGGCCCGTTCCCCGGCGCGATCGAGGTGGCCACCGCGCCCGCCGACGGCTCAATGATCGGATCCTTCGTGATCGGCGTGCCGGTGGTCGGCCATCAGATCGGCATCCCGGAACTGACACCGGAGAAATTCGATCCCGTCGGCATCTTCCTGACCTATCCCTTCGTGATCGCCGCGGGCGGCAACGCGCCCTATTCGACGATGGAGGAACTGGCGGCGCATGCGCAGGACAACGATGTGGCACTGGGCCATTTCGGCGATCCGCTGACGCCGACGCAGGTGACCAAGGCGCTGGCGAAGAACCTTGGCTTCGAATGGGGATCGGACGCGGCCTTTGACGCGCTGGACTGCAACACGCTGGCAAGCGGCGATGCGGATGTGATCAACACGACCCTGCAACTGATCCTGCCCTGCCTGGACCAGGTCAAGGTGCTGGTGTCGATCACGGATGAGCGGATTTCCAAGGTGCCGGATGCACCGACCGCGGGCGAGGTCGATCCGACGCTGAACATCGCGTTGTGGAACGGGCTGTTTGTCACCAAGGACACGCCGCAGGACGTGCGCAACAAGATCGCCGCGGTGGCCTCCAAGACGGTGATGTCGGACCGCGCCCAGGCGGTGGCGGCAGAGACCGGCGCGCTGGTCTACTGGCAGGGTGCCGAGGAAAGCGCCGCGCGGGTCGCCGGCAACATCGCGACCATGGCGGCGATCGAAGAAATCATGCAATAGGTGTCACGGGCCGGATCGGTCCGGTCCGGCCCGCTGCGCATGCGCTACGAAGACGATCCCACAACCCCAAAGGGTGTGCCGCGCCGCGGGCAGATGCTGTTCGCGTCCGTCTTCGGCGCGTTCGCAGTGTTTCTGGCGGTGAGCTATCCCGGTCAGACGGCCTGGGTCGAAAAGACCAAGACGGCCGCGCAACCCGGATTCTGGCCGCTGATCGGGGTGGGCGGCATGGTGCTGTTCACCGGCTTGCATATCTTGCGCCTGAATTCTCGACGGCTGCGGCGCCCGGATTGGGCCGAGGGGCGGCGCTGGACCGGGGCGCTGGAGTTCTGCGTGTGGTTTCTTGCCTACGTCTTTCTGGTGCCGGTGATCGGCTATGTCTTCGCCTCGGCGCTGTTCGTGCCGGCGCTGACCTGGCGCATGGGGTATCGCTCGGGCTTTATGCTCTGGGTGTCGCTGGGCTTTGCCCTGGCGGTTGTGGTGGTGTTCAAGGCGTTTTTGGAGGTCAAGATACCCGGCGGCGCGTTTTATGATTATTTCCCAGCGGCTTTGCGGTCGTTCTTCATCTTGAATTTGTGAGGGGTCGATGACGCCGGGACAGAATTCTTCGAAGATATTTGGCAAGACGTTTCGAAACGTCTTGCTGGCTCTGTGCCCGGCCGGCGGTCCAGGCTACTGAGATGGATCTGATCCTGTCCGCCTTGGAGGTTCTGGCGCGCTGGGACGTGGCGGTGGCCCTGCTGGCGGGGTCGGTCGGCGGGGTGCTGATCGGGGCGATCCCGGGCGTGGGGCCGGCCGTGGCGATCGCGATCCTGCTGCCGGCGACGTTCTCGCTGGATCCGATCGTGGGTCTGACGGTCCTGCTGGGCATCTACGGGTCGTCGATGTATGGCGGCGCGATTCCGGCGATCCTGATCAACACGCCCGGGACGGCGGTGAATGCGCTGACCACCTATGACGGGTTCCCGATGACCACGCGGGGCGAGGCGCGCCGGGCCCTGTCGCTGGCATATTCGGCAAGCTTCTTCGGCGGGATCGTCAGCGTTGTGGCGCTGATCCTGTTTGCGCCGGTTCTGGCCAGGATCGCGCCGATGTTCGGCAGCCGCGAGATCTTTCTGGCGGCGCTTCTGGGCATCATCCTGGTGGTGATCGCCCATCGGGGCCAGACGCTGATCGCGGCGGCGCTGGCCTCGTTCGGGATCTTCCTGAACACGGTGGGTTTGGAGCCGGTGAAATACACCCGCCGCTATACGTTCGAGCAGTCCTGGCTGGCGGGCGGCATCGACCTGATCGTCGTCGTGCTGGGGCTCTTCGCCCTGAGCCAGGCATTTCTGCTGTTGACCGGCGAGGACGAGAAGATCCGGATGACCCGGCTGCGCGGCGGCCTGTTCCAGGGCTTCCGCGAGCTGGCGCGGCATCCGCGGGTGGCCTCGGTCTCCAGCGGGTTTGGCGTGATGATGGGGATGATCCCCGGCGTGGGCGAGTTCACGGCGCAGTTCCTCGGCTATACCTATGCGCAGAAGACCTCGCGCAGGCCCGAGGATTTCGGCCATGGTTCGTCCGAGGGGCTGATCGCGTCCGAGACCGCGAACAACGCCGTGCCCGCCGCCGCGATGGTGCCGCTTCTGGCGCTGGGGATCCCGGGCGAGGCGCTGACGGCGATGATGCTGTCGGTGTTCTATGTGCACAACGTCGTGCCGGGGCCGGGGCTGTTTTTGTACCAGATGGATTTCGTCGTCGCGCTCTATCTTGCGCTGCTGATCCTCAACGTCCTGGTTCTGGCGTTCCTCCTGGGCGCGACGAACCAGCTGATCAAGGTGGTCAAAATTCCCAACCGGTTCCTGGGGGTGTGCATCCTGACGCTCAGCTTCGTGGGTGTCTACTCGCTGCGCAATTCGGCCACCGACTGCGCCATCGCCGCGGCCTTCGGCATCTTCGGGTTCATCCTGAAACGCCTATTCCTGCCCATTGTGCCGATCATCCTCGGCATGGTGCTGGGCGGGATCATGGAGGTCAAGCTGCGGTCGTCGATGAATCGGGTGAAGGAGCCGCTGGACTTCATCGACCGGCCGGTGGCTTTCATCCTGTTCTGCATGATCGTGATCATCCTGGCGCTGCATATCCGCCGGGTCTGGCTGGACGCGCGCCTGCGGAAAGAGGCGCGGTGGCGGGTTGCGCACCGCGCAACGCGGTTCGGCGGGCATCTGCACCGCCGACGGGAATTGATCGAGGCGAAGCGGGCCAAGGACCTGCGGGCGCGGCGGGCGATCCTGCCGCGGCCGGAGAAGGCGGGGGACTGAGATGGGCAAGCGCATTCTGGTCGTGGGGACCTATGACACGAAGGATGACGAGCTTGGCTATCTGACGGCCTGCATCGAGGGCCAGGGGGCGGCGGCGGTGACGATGGATGTCAGCGTTCTGGGCGACCCGTCGCGGGCCACGGATGTCTCCAAGCATGACGTGGCGGCCGCGGCGGGCAGTTCGATCGAGGCCGCGATCGGTTCAGGCGACGAAAACCACGCGATGCAGATCATGGCTCGCGGCGCGGCGGCTCTGGCGGCGCGGCTGCAGGCCGAGGGGGCGATCGACGGCGTGATCGTGCTGGGCGGGTCGATGGGCACCGATCTGGCCATCGATGTCTGCGCGGCGCTGCCCCTGGGCGTGCCGAAATACATCGTCTCGACGGTCAGCTTCTCGCCGATGATCCCGCCGGATCGCTTGCCGGCGGATGTGCAGATGATCCTGTGGGCCGGGGGGCTTTATGGGTTGAACTCGATCTGCAAGGCGTCGCTGTCCCAGGCGGCGGGCGCTGTCCTGGGTGCCGCCCGGGCGGTGGAGATGCCGGTCTCAACATTGTCGCGTATTGGCATGACATCGTTTGGAAAAACCGTGTTGCGCTATATGGTGCCGCTGAAGCCGGCGCTCGAGCAGCGCGGGTTCGAGGTGTCAGTGTTCCACGCGACCGGCATGGGCGGGCGGGCGTTCGAATCCCTCGCCGGCGAGGGCGCGTTCGCCTGCGTGATGGATTTCGCGCCGCAGGAGGTGGCCAATCATCTGATGGGCAGTGCGATTACCGCAGGCGAGAGCCGGATGACGGCGGCGGGGCTGGCCGGCGTGCCACAGATCGTCGCGCCGGGCTGCTATGACCTTGTGGATTTCGTCGGTTGGCAGGACCCGCCCGAACGGCTGAAAAGCCGGGAAATTCATGCTCATAACCGGTTGCTCTCAAGTGCCCTGCTGGATGCCGGGGAACGCCGCGAGGTGGCGCGTGCGCTTTGCGCGCGGATGGCCCTGGCGACGGGGCCGTTGGTGTTTCTGCTGCCTCTGCACGGGTGCAACGAATGGGACCGGCCGGGCGCGCCTCTGCAGGATGCCGACGGGCTGGCGGCCTTTATCGACGAGATGCGCAAGGTCTGCCCGCAAAACGTGGAGCTGCGGGAACTGGATTGCCATATCAACGACCCGGGCTTTGCCGAGGCGGCGCTGGCGGTGTTCGACAGCTGGGTCGCGGAGGGTGTGGTACGGACCTGAGCCGAAGCAGGGACCGGCGTCGCGGGACGTGCGTCGGTCAAAGCGCGCTATGTCGCGTTTGATACGCTGACTTGTCGTCCTTGACGGGCCGAACGCTCTATGGCGTCGATCAGCCGGTGCACCTCTAGCGCGGCGCGGCCCGGGACCAGGGGCGGGCGGGCGTCGGACAGGGCAGCGGCGAAATCCTCGAGGATGAAACGGTGCCAATCCGAGGTGAAGGCCATCGGATCGGCGCCTGCGCCGGACGCCGCCGCCTTGCCGAAGGTTTCGCTCTGCCCATCCTGCCAGTCGATCTGCAGCACTCCGGCCGCCAGCCGGGCTGAGGCATGGGTGAAATGCAAGCAGACCGTTTCTCCGCGCCCTGGAAAGCTGGAGGTGGTGGCAAAGAGCTGCCCGGCGGCCCCGCCCGCAAAACGCAGCCCGGCGCAGACGAAATCCTCTGCCTCCATGCGGTGAAAGCCGGTCGTCGCGGCCATGGCCGTGACCTCGGACACCGGGCCGGTGAACGACAGCATCAGATCCAGCGTGTGGATTGCCTGGCTGATCAGCACACCGCCGCCGTCGCGGGCATAGGTGCCGCGGCCCGGTTCGTCGTAGTAGGCCTGCGGGCGCCACCAGGGCACGTTGACCTCGGCCGCCACCAGCGTGCCGAGATCCGGCATCAGCCGCCTCAGATCGCCCACCACGGGCCGCGCGCGGTGCTGCAGCACGATGCCCAGCGGGACGTTTGCGGCCTCGCACATCTCCACGAGACCGGTGGCGGCCTCAAGCGACCGTTCGACCGGCTTTTCCATCAGAATGGGTTTGCCTGCGCGGGCGAGCGTTTCGACAATTTGCGCCCGCGCGTTCGGCGGGGTGGTGACAACGACGAAGTCGATGCCGGGATTTTCGGCGATGGCCTCGACGCTCTCGGCGGCCGCGGCACCCAGCCCGGGATGCGCGTCGAGAAAGGCCTGCCGGCTTTCGGGACGACGCGCGAAGACCTGCGCCAATTGCACGGAACGGCTGTTGGCGATGGCGTCGGCATAGGTTTTCGATACCATGCCGAGCCCGATCAGCGCGGCGCGTTTTCTTGGTATGTCTGCCATACGGTCCGTCCCCGGGCGGCGCCTGCAAGTGTCCGCCGGGGGTCAGGTCGGGCTGCGTTCGGCCCAGCCGGCAAAAACCTTCTCCAGCGCGACGACCACGTAGTAGAGCACGATCCCGAGGAAGGCGAGCGCGATGAGCACCGCGAACATCAACGGATAGTCGGAATTGGTCTTGCCGCTGTCGAAGAGCGCGCCGAGCCCGCGGCCATGGGGGGACACGATCTCCATCAGGTTGGTGCCGATGAAAGCGAGCGTCACGGCGACCTTCAGGGCGCCGAAGAACTCGGGCAGGGTCTTTGGCAGCGCGATCTTCCAGAAGATCGTGACCCGCGAGGCGCCCAGGCTGCGCAGGATGTCGCGGTATTCCGGCTCCAGCGTCGACAGGCCGATCGACACCGATACCGCGATCGGGAAGAACGAGATCATGAAGGCGATCAGCACCGTGTTGAAATCATGGGCGCCGACGAACATCAGCGCGACGATGGGCACCACGGTGGCCTTGGGGATGGCGTTGAAGCCGACGAGCAGCGGGTAGAGCGCGTCGCGCATCACCCGGGAAAATCCCATGACCATGCCAAGCCCGACGCCGACGACGACCGCCAGGAGCAGGCCGACGACGGTACGCCAAAGGGTGTCCCAGCCCATCGACACGAACAGGTGCTTGAACTTCCAGAAGGCCGGCCAGAGGTCCGACGGCGACGCCATCTTGTAGTTCGGCCAGCCATTGGCCCAGACCAGAAGCTCCCACAGCACCAGAAAGATCGCCATGGCGAGGATCGGAACGCCCACCTTCTGCCAGCTCATTGGGCCGCCTCCTCGACCGGCGCGCGGCCCTGGGCGATCTGGATCTGGTGGCGCAGGATGTTCAGCGCCTCCGCGCTTTCGGGCGTGTAGAGATGCTCGAGGTCGCGCGGGCCCTTCAGATGCACGTCCATCACATATTGCGTATGCGCGGGACGGCCGGATAGGACCACGACCTCGTCTGCCAGAAAGATCGATTCGCGCAGGTCATGGGTGATCAGCACGCCGGTAAACGGCTCTTCGGCCTTGAGCCTGTGCATGGTTTGCCAAAGGTCCTCGCGCGTGAAGGCGTCGAGCGCGCCGAACGGTTCGTCGAGGATCAGAACTTCGGGCTGGTGCACCAATGACCGGCAGAGCGAGGCGCGCTGGCGCATGCCGCCCGACAGTTCCGAGGGCCGCTTGTCCTCGAACCCTTCCAGGCCGACCAGCGCCAAGAGCTTGCGCGCGCGGTCCTCCTGCTGCCGTTTCGACAGCTTGGTCGGCACGATCTCCAAGGGCAGCATCACGTTCTTCAGGATCGAGCGCCATTCCAGCAGCACGGGATTCTGAAACGCCATGCCCACGGTGGCCTTCGGGCCCTT
This sequence comes from Rhodobacter sp., assembly GCA_030065095.1. GTDB lineage: Bacteria > Pseudomonadota > Alphaproteobacteria > Rhodobacterales > Rhodobacteraceae > JASJCA01. Next base: position 6,120 of record JASJDP010000004.1, on the reverse strand, counting down.
GACCAATTGCCCGTGCAGCCAGACCTCGCCCTGGTCCGGCTTCATCAGACCCGCGACCAGGCGCGTCAGGGTGGACTTGCCGCAGCCCGACGGGCCGACGACGGCGGCAAACCCGCCTTCGGGCACGCTCAGGTCCAGCCCGTCGAGGACGGGCAGGGGCCCGGCCTGGGTCTGATAGGCGTGCTTGACGCCCTTGATTTCGATAAGCGGTTCGGACACGGGGCAGGGACCGGGCCTGCCGGCGGAACCAGGATCCCGCCGGCCTGGCTGTCTTACTTCAGCATCCGCATGCCCGCATCGGGCAGATAGGCATCGGTGAAGTAAAGCGATGCGTCGGGCGGATTCTGGAACTCATAGGTCTCGGCCAGTTGTTCCAGAGCCTTGGCCATGCGGTCAGCGTCGATCCCGCCCATGCCGTTCGCGGTGGTGTAGTCGGTGACCACGTTGGCCTCGGTTGCCAGGATCAGGCGGCGTTCCTCAAGTGCCGCGTCGGCGGCCGGATTGCGTTCGACCAGGCTTGCGATCGCCGTCGCCGGGTCGGCGATGGCGTCTTTCCAGCCCGCGGCCACCGCGACCAGAAAGCCCTTGATCACGTCGGGGTTCGCGGCCGCGAAATCGGTGTTGACGATCACCGCGTTGCCGTAGAGTGCCAGACCGTAGTCCGCCATCAGAATGGTGGAGATGTCATCTTCGGGCACGCCTAGCCGGACGAGGTTCAGGAAGGAGGAAAAGGAAAACCCTGTCACCGCGTCCACCTCGCCCTCGGCCAGCATCGGCTCGCGCGTGGGGAACCCCACCGGTTCGACCGTGATCTTACCGACGTCGATGCCGTTGGCGCTTGCGAAGGCGGGGAACTGCGCCCAGGCGCCATCGGGCGGCGGCGCGCCCAGCGTGCGGCCTTCCAGATCGCCGGGTGTCATCACGCCTAGGCTTTTGCGGCCCACGACGGCGAAGGGCGGCTTGTCATAGACCATCATCGCGGCGATCACGGGCGCGCCGGGGTTCTGGTCGAGGAACTTGATCAGGCTGTTGATGTCGGCAAAGCCCACCGGAAAGGCGCCGGTCGCGACCTTCGGGATCGCGTCGAGCGATCCCTGTCCCGCGGCGATCTCGACCTCCAGCCCGGCGGCGGCGAAATGGCCGTTGTCGATGGCGGCGAAATAGGGGGCCGACGGGCCCTCGAACTTCCAGTCGAGCGCGAAGGGTACCTGGGTCTGGGCGCCTGCCGTGGCGGCAAGGCCCAGCATCGCCACGGCGGCGGTGAGGACTCGGTGAAGCATGGATTTCCTCCTCTGCAAGGCAGCTTTGATTGCGTCCCGCCTATCTCGGCGGCTGCGTCCGGGTTTTCCATCCGCAGCAGCGTTTTGCTGGTCCATGGCCCGTTCTATTGCCGGGTTTTCGGGCGGGCAATGCAAAATATGCCCAGAATAGCGGCATCCGCTGCGCGTTTCGGTTGGTATTGAGGAGGGTTGGGCGATGCGGGGGACCGGCACGAAGGCCCGGCGCCCGGTTTAGAAGGAATGTGGTAAGGTCTCGTCATCCGGCAAGCAGCCGAAAATCTTGATTACTAGGACATGACGAACACCGTATTCCCCCGCATCAGTCGTTTTTATTGAGGCTGACCGCCAAATCCCGGCAGCGCCATGCTTCAGGTTCACTCCCCGTCGGCACGACCGATCAAAGCAGCGGAGCGCAAGGCAACCGCAAGAAGATCGCTGAGTTTCCATAAAAAAAATGCAAAAAAATTAACGACGCGAAAAAACTCTGCCGAATGTCAGCTAGGTGACATGGCCTTTGCCAGCCGGACTGGTTTCTGATTTGTTGCGTGCTGTCCGCAGGTGACTTCGGTTCTTTCAGCTTTAGCTGTTGATTATTCACGAAAAAAACCGATTGCATCGCTTAGTGAAGACCTGACCTGAGCCGGTGTTTGGGAATTTGAGCCCGGAAAGCGGGCGAAACTTCTGCCTTGACCAAATACACGCTTACCGGACATGGTGCGCTGAATTGCTATAAAATATACGTAAAAGTCACGCCGGATTTGCCCGGCCAGTCGCACGCCGGGGTTGCGGACAGTTCCATTTCATTCGTTAGCATCTTTCGGCGACGCAGAACTGGGGTCATGGAACCGCAAATCAGACTGTTCGGGACCGCGACGCTGGGCGAGAGGGGCGGACAGACGGAACGTCTGCCGACCCGCAAGTCGTGGGCGCTGCTGGCATATCTGGTGCAATCGGGCGGCCGCGACGTGCCGCGCGAGGAACTTGCCGCGCTGCTCTGGCCACGAAGCGCCGAAGGCCAGGCACGCGCAAGCTTGCGGCAGGAACTGGCGGTTCTGAAGAAAGCCCTGAAACTGGCCGGACTGGCGCCATTCCAGGCGAGCAAGGACACGGTCAGGCTGACGGTCGAGCCCGGCCAGGCCGACACCACCGAGTTCGAGGCACGCGTCGGCGCAGGCGCGCCGCAAGATCTTCGGGCTGCGGCCGATCTTTATGCCGGCGACTTCCTGAGCGGCCTGACCATCCGGTCCGGTCCGTTCCAGGAATGGCTCTGGCTCGAACGCCAGAGGCTCAGAAACCGGGCGCTCGGTGCGTTGGCCGATCTGTTGCGCCTGGATGAAACCGACGCCGACATGTCGCGGATTCAGGACACGGCAACGCGGTTTCTGGCCATCGAGCCGACCCAGGAACAGGCGCACCGCGCCCTTATGCGGCTGTACCGACGGACCGGACGGCGGGCCGAGGCATTGCAGCAGTACGACCGCTGCCGTGAAGTGCTGCGGCGGGATCTGGATGCGGAACCGTCGCAGGAAACCATAGACCTCGAAGCCCGCATCCGGCGGGACGAGGGCGTGGCGGCCACGGAAAGCCGCGTTCAGGCCGACGAGGAACAGGCCCGCCCGGTGGAGGCGGATCGCAAGGTGGCGATCGTGCTTTGCATCAACCTGGATCTTGCCGCGGACCCTGCAACGGTCGACGCCGGTGCGGTCGCCGGCGCCCTTGACGAGGCCGCGCGGCGGGCGGCGCAGACGGTCGGTGACGGTGGCGGCGCGATCGCATCAGCAGGTCCCGATCGCCTTTTGGCGGTCTTTGCGGCACCGTCGACGGGGGGACCGGTCGAAGAGCAGGCGGTGCAGGCCGCGCTGTCGATCTGCGCCTGGAGCGCCGAAGCCCGCATCGACCCCGCCCTGCGCGCCTGCGTCGGCATCGCGCGGGGCGAGGTTCTGATGGCGCCCGCGCCGTCCGGTGGCATGGATCTGCGCGGTGCGGCGGTTTTGACGGCCGCCCGGTTTGGCCGCGCCGCACGCGCCGGCGAGGTTCTGGTGTCCGACGACCTCGCCGGCCGGATCAAGGCCGTTTTCGATATGGCGCCTCTCTCGTCTGACCGCGCGGGCGCAACGCATCCGGCGGGTCGCGGGTGGATCGTCCGGCGCGAACGCGTGTCTGCAAACCGGTTCGACGTGTCGCGCCGTACGGGGCGTCTGACCCCGCTGGCGGGCCGCACGGACGAACTGGAGCGGTTGCTGGCCTTTTGGAAGGCGGTCCGCAGCGGCACGGGCGGGGTCGCCCTGATCACCGGCGATGCGGGGATGGGCAAGTCGCGGCTGGCCTACGAGTTTCTGCAAAGGGCGGCTGCCGACAATCCCGGCATCATCCGTCTGAACGGGTCTCCGCAGCACCGGCAAAGCCCGTTATATCCGGTCATGCAGCTGTTGCGCCGGGAAATCGCGCCGCATGACCGCCGGACCGGCGCCGACGGCCGGGCCGCACTGGACCGCTGGGCCAGAGCGGCTGGTCTGCCTGCCGAGGAGGTTGTCGGCCCGCTCTGGACGCTTCTGTCCGGACAGCAGGGATCCGTCGCCGCATCGCTTGAACCGGGGCCGCTTTGCGCCGCCATCATCTGTGCCTTGCGCGAACTCTTCGGCGACCGGCCGCCGATCGTGCTGGTCGAGGACGGGCATTGGCTGGACCCGTCGACATCCAATCTGCTGACACGCCTCGCCGCGCCGTCCGAGCAAAGACCGGTGTTCATCCTGGCGACGCTTCGCCCCGGCGCAGAGCCGGGCTGGATCGGGTCCGGCGAGGTTCTGAACCTCGGCCTCGGTCCGCTGCCGGCAGAGCAGGCGCGCGCCGTGGCCGCCAGCGTGCTGCCGGACGCCGCCGCCCAGGATGTGATCGATACGATCGCGCTGCGTGCGGACGGCGTGCCGCTGATCGTGGAAGAACTTGGCCTTGCGCTGCTTCAGCCGGGTCTGCCGGCCGAAGACCTTGTGCCCGAGATCATCGCCGGGTCCCTGCCATCCGCCGTCGCCGCGCGCATCGACCGGCTTTCGGCCGCGGCGCGCGACGTGCTGCAGATCGCCTCGGTGTTCGGCAGCGCGGTGCCGCATGGCGATCTGCTGACGGTCACGGCGCTGCCCGGCGAGGGGTTGGAGACGAGGCTGCGGCAGTTGCAGGAGGCGGAACTGATGTATCCGGTCGGCCGCCCGCCGCACCGCTGCTATGAATTCAAACACGGTCTGATCCAGGAACTGACCTATTCCACCCTGCTGGCCGACCGTCGGACGGCCTGTCATCTGCGGGTGGGCGAGGTGCTGGAGGCGCAGGCGGGGATCGATGCCGACACAGCACCCGAACTGATCGCTCGGCATTTCGCCCGCGCGAGCCGTCCACGCAAGGCCATCGAATACCGCCGGCGTGCCGGGCGCCGCGCTGCCGCGCTGTCGGCGCCGTCCGAGGCCGCCGCACAGTATCGTGCGGCATTGCGGCACGTTCCCGAAATTTCCGACCAAAGCGAACGGGCGGCGCTGGAACAGCGCCTGCTTTTGCGCCTCGGCCCGCATGTTCTGGCGTCGCGCGGGTTCGGCGACGACGAGATCGCCATGGTCTACGACCGCGCCCGTTCTCTGGCCGTGGACAGAGGCGAGCCGGGACAGGATGACCAGCTGGAACCGATCCTCTGGGGGTTGTGGGGGTACCATATCACACGCGCCGATGTCGCAACGGCGATCGGGCTGGCGGCCGAATTCCTGACCGAGGCGCAGCTGCGCCAGGATCCGGTCTGCCAGGCCACGGGTCAGTACATGCTGGGGGTCGGGCGGTTCTATCGCGGGCATCTCTTTGCCGCCCAGGGCTATCTGGACCGGGCCGGACCGGGTCGCGATACGGCGGCGCAAGGCGGCCTGATCCGGCGGTTCGGGTTCGACACCGCCATCGGGGCGTCATGTTTCGCCGCATGGATCGCTGCGTTTGGCGGGTATGTCGAGCGGGCCGGTACGCTGGCGGCAGGGATCGTGCAATCGGCCGATGCGACCGGTCACGCGATCACCGTCGCGATGGCCCGGGTCTTTGCGGCAGGAACCTATGCGTTCCTCGGCCTGCCCCGCGACGCCCTGAGGCTTGCCGAAGCCGCGATGGAAGCCGCGCGGGCGCCTGCGCTGCAGCAATGGCACGGGCAGGCCCTGATTCAGGTCGGCCGCGCGCGCTGGTGTCTGGGGGAGGCCGATGGCGAGGTGCTGCTGCGCCGAGGGCTTGAAGAATACCGTCAGACCGGCGCTGCGCTGGCCGCTCCTTACGCACTTGGTTGGCTGGCCGAGGCCTGTCTGCATGCGGGTCGTATCGACGAGGGTCTGTCAGAGCTCGACGCCGCGGCGCGCCAGGCGACGGCAAGCGGTGTGTCCTATTTCGAGCCCGAACATCTGCGCGTGCGCGGCGCCCTGCTGGCGCGTCACGGCGCCGGCCGGTCTGCAGAGGCCGAAACGGCACTGGCCGCCGCCGTTCGGTCCGCAAAGCGGGCGCAGGCCGGGCTGCTGACGTTTCGGGCCCGTGCCAGCCTTGCGGGGTTCTACGAAGACATCGGGCGCCATGAAGATGCGTTGGATCTGATCGAAACCGCTTTTGCCGAACTGCCGGATGCATCCGCTCCGGACGCACAACAGGCGCGGCAGGCCTGGCGCGACCTGCTGTCGGTTCGCTAGGGCGGGGTGATTTTGCATGGAACCGTGTTCCGGCCGGTTTTGGCCTGGAGCCGCCGTTCGCAACCGGTCTTCAGGCGCGGAATCAAGGCCGCAGGCCGCCGCGCCATCGCCGACCCGCCCCGGAGGGGAGGCGATTTTCTGACGGC
>JASJDP010000061.1 GCA_030065095.1 Rhodobacter sp. | reverse complement strand
GTGCGTATCGGATTGAGGTCGTTCGGACTTTGCTGGAATAAATCGAGCCGCTCAGAGGTTTGGTTCGCCTCCCCGCGGGTCGGCGATGGTGCGGCTTCGCGCTCAATGGGCAACGTCCGCTCCAGGCCGATAACGCATCGAAGTCTCTGCACGCATCCTCCGGAAAGCTACTCGGTATTCGCCGGCATCGCGGCCTTCACCGAGTCTTCGGGGTTCACGCGGCCCTGATTGTACGGCGGCGGCCACGCCCCCAGCTTGAACACCCAGACATAGCCAAGATCCGAGGCGCCGTAGTGGCACCCCATGCAGCTGGTGTTTTCCAGTGGCTGGGCATAGGGCGGGTTCTGGAAATAGGTCTCCATCACCGGGTTCAGCGCGCCCACCTGCGGGATCGGCAGCCCCGACCAGCGCGGATAGGCGGCCGCAGCATTTGCACGGGCGCGTTCATAGGCCTGGTGCACCGCGGGCGGTTGCGATGGGTCGGGTCTCTCGCCGAGCCCGCGCGGGTACAGGAACGGGCTGGCATAGAAGACACCGGGGTCGGTCGGCCACTGCGTCACCTCAAGCTGATAGTACTGCCAGACGGTACCGGCAAAGAGCTCCTTGTAGGACTGGTTCAGTCCCACCGTCGACGCACCGTGGGGCAGATTGCTGGGCGCTGCCACCGGGGTCTCCGGTATCTTCCAGATCCGGCTCACCTCGACCGGCGTGCGCGCGGTTTCGGGATAAAAGACCGATGCGTCGGGCGCATAGGAAAACCCGCTGGGATAAAAGCTGTCGTCGCTCTTGAACGAGGCGCGGCCGCCCGGCGGGGTCACAAGGTTGTCCACGTGCCCAAAGGTCGACCACAGCCCCTGCGGAAATTGTGTCGTGCGTACAACCACATGCATGCCCACAAGCCCGACGAGCTTTTCCTCGCGTTCGCCGGTTACGGCGTTCTGCACATGCGCCATGGCCGTGTAATACCGCGACAGATCATCCCTTTTCCGCCAGGGCCGGTCGGGATCGTCGTCTTCGATCATGATCCGCCAGGCCGTCTTCAGCGTGATCGAATTGCCGTTGACCGGCTGGATCACCGTGGTGTTGGTCTGTGGCTGCAGGATCTGGGTCAGCGGAACGACCGGCATCTCGGTCTTGGGGTCGCTCGCCGCCATCGAGACGTCCAGGGGCGGAATCCCTACCGGAGACGGCGATTTCGGCAGGTTGCCCTTCCAGTAATAGCCGTTCTGGCGGATGAACTCGTAAAACACCCGGTTCACCTGAACACTGTACCGAACATACTGCTGGTTCTGGTCGATCAGCGGGTTCGAAAACGCCTCGTCCAGCGCCCCCGCCTTCGACGTCGCCGTCAGGTCGAAAGGCCGCGAATAGGTCGTCGAAAACCACTCGGGCGGTTGTTCGGGTATGCTGGCAGCATCGGCAGCCGATGGAAAAAGCGTGTCCGACGACAGAAGCGTTTCGAACACCACCGGCGTCGTCTCTCCCTCGCCGGTATTGAACTTGGCGAAATTTTCGGCCGTGACCGTGGCATCCGGTACGCCGCGCATGTTCGGATCGGCCGGCCAGATCAGCCCGACAAAGGTCTGCCAGCCGTTATAGTCGAAAAACGGCCGGTCCTCGATATCGGTCAATACGTCGCGCGAATGCGGCCGGACATTGGCGGGCACGGTCGGGTCCAGCTTGGGGACCAGCGCCTTATAGGGCTCGGACACCCGGGCGTTGTGCGCCGGCTCGTGATCCGGCGCATCCGGCGGAACCACCGAGTAGTTCTGCGGCGGATCCATGGTTTCTCCAACCGAACCCTCGTAGGTCTGATCGGGAGCCTGCGCACTTGCGCATGTTGCAGCGGCGGCAAGTGTGGCGGCGAGCCATGGGCGGAAACGAGCCAATGCAAGTGAATTCAAGACAACCTCCTGGCTTAGATGGATTGGATCAAAAGCCCGGGCCGCGCGGCCCGGCAATAAAAAGAACGTGGCGACTCTGTCAGGCTGTGCGATTTTGTCACTAAAAACAAGCGCGGCGCGGACTTGGCTTCCACGGGCTCCCGTGCCGCATACCGGCGGCCTGGCCGTAGGCATCGCCGCAACAGATCGGCGAAGAACGCACATTGCGGCGTTTCCCGCCCCGCCGCGGGCTTTGGCCGCGCGCTTCACACCGATATAGGATCCCTATGACCGATCAGCGCTGGACCCGCCGCACCGTCATGGTGGGCCTGTCGACGGCCCTGCCCGGTCTTGCGTTCGCCACGTCGGCGTCGCCCCTCGCCGCAACCTTCGACGTGGCACGGCGCCTGCCGCAATTGCGGTCCCTGATCATCACCCATCGCGGCAAGATCCTCGAGGCCGAGGCGTTCCGCGGTCCGCCGCTCGACCGGCCCGTCAACGTCAAATCGGTATCGAAGTCGCTGATCTCGGCGCTGACCGGCATCGCCATCGACCGCGGCGAGCTGAGCGGCACCGATCAGCTTATCGCCCCGCTTTTGCGGCGCACCGTACCCCGCCGGGCCGACAGGCGGGTGCACGACATCACCGTCGGCGACATGCTGTCGATGCGCTCGGGGCTGCAGGAGCTGTCGGGCGCTGCCTATGGCGTCTGGGCCAATTCCAAGAATTGGATCTACGACGCGCTGTCGAAACCCATGGTCGCCGACCCCGGCACGGCGATGCTTTATTCCACCGCCAGTTATCACATCCTCGGCGCTGTCCTGTCGCGCGTTGCGGGTACCGACCTGCACGACCTTGCAGGCCAGCGCCTTGGCGTGCCGCTCGGCATCGACATTCCGGAATGGACCCGCGACCCGCAGGGTCGCTTCCTCGGCGGCAACGACATGCGCATCTCGCCGCTGGCGATGATCCGCTTTGGCGAGATGTACCGTCGCGGCGGCGACTGGCGCAGCGTGCGCGTGGTGCCGCGGGACTGGATCGACAGAAGCTGGACGCCCTACACCGCTTCGGTCGAAACCGGCCACGGCTATGGCTGGTTTCTCTGGCAGACCGGGGGATACGACGTCATCTACGCACGCGGTTACGGGGGCCAGATGATCTATATTCTTCCCGGCCTGGAAATGGTCGTCGCCATGACGTCGGACCCATCCCGTCCGGCACGGCTCGGCGGGCATCTGGGCGACCTGAACCGCCTTCTTGCGGAGTGGATCGTCCCCGCCGCGGAATCCTTGGCCTGAGGCGCGACACACTGCGAGAGGTTCGCAAGGTCGGTTTGTGGCCGGTTCTGCTGCAATCCCGGATTGGGACGGAGTTTTCAGCAAAACCGGCCTTGAGGGAACACTTGCTCCCGGGCTCCTGCGCGAAGTCAAGGAGCGTTGCCCCGGCGTGCCATCGCCGACCCCGCAGTTCTCCCACAGAACAGCGCTCTACCCGCCCAACCCTGTCGCCCTGACACAATCGGCAAAGACCGCGTCCTGCCGCGCCCGAGCCTCGTTCAAAGCCGGCCTCAACCGATCCCGGATCGCCTCGTCCTCGGTAACCAGCGTGGTAAAACACGCCTCCAGCCCCGGGCCGAAGAAGCCTTCGCGGTCGATACAGAACCTCTCTTGCCCAAGGTTGGCCATCGCCCCCTTGTTCTTGCGATGGTAGTAGGGATCAAAGCTGACCGAAAGGCACGGCACCGCCTCTCCCATGGCGAAGATCAGCGGGTGATGCTTGAACGAAATCAACGCCCTGGCCTGCGCGATCACGCCCCGCACCGTTTGGTAGGAATAGTCATAGCTCAGGATCGCCGCCGGGTTGTCCATGCGCGCCGCCACCGCGCGCAGGGCCTCTTCGTCGCTCGGCACCATCGGGACAAGCAGCACGTGCAATCCGTGGGTTGCTCCGATCCGGTCCAGGATGTCGGCCAGGCGCTCGGCGGATTGGTTCCGCGTCGCGGCATCCATGCCCCACCAGTGATAATTCACGGCGACATAGCTCTCGACCGGCGCGATCCCGCTGGCCGTCAGGGCCTGTGCGATACGTTCCCGCGGCGCGGCACGGCAAAACAAGGCGTCGTCGACGCCGTTGGTCACCAGTTGGCGGGGAATGCCGGCCGAGACCAACTCGTCCGCCGAACCACCCGGGTCCCGAAGCGATATCCCCACCGCACCGCGCAGTGCGGTGCGCGCCAGCCAGCGGTCGGCGGGGTTCTGGAAAATGCCGATGGTCTGGCCGGTCAGGAAATAGGGCGTGCCCATGCGCCGGCAAAGCCGCAGGATCAGGCAGGTATCCCATAACCGGCTGCGTGTCGGGCCGGTCATGAATCCGCCACCCGAAACATGCACCGCAGAGGCCATCTGCAGGCCGGTCAGAAGCCTGGCCTCGGCAGCGGTCGCAAATACCGGCGCAAGACCTGCTGCCATCAGGCGGGCGTTGAGTTCCATTCGGATCAGGACCAGCCAGAACGTGAACCTGAACCAGTGGCTCGACGTGTTGTAGTCCGACGTGTCGTTCGACCAGAAGATGACCGCACGCGACGCAGGCTGCGACCGGCATGCGTGATGGTCCGCGGTGTAGTCCGGATGGGGCGACAGAACCACGGCTTCGACCGGCGGCGAGATCGCCCGCCAGCGGTCCAGATTCGCCCCAAGCTGGGCCTCGTCGCCGACATTGCCATAGCCATATCCGCCCAGGACGAGCACCTCGCGCGGGGCGACCCCGTGCTCGCGGATCGGGGCGCCCGACCCGAAAAACGCCAGGACCCGGGCCGGCAGCCGCATGACGGCGCCAACCGGCCGCAGGACCAGCTTTTCCCCGATCTCCAGGATGGCAGACAAAAGCTTCATCAACGGGTGGATCGCAACGGTTCGGACATCCGGGCGGGACCTATACCCGCCGCCGTGGCGAGACAAGCCGAAGACGGCAGCCCCTGCGCCCTGTGCGTGCGTGGCGCTTCAGGCCGTCGGGCCGTCGGCGGGCGCATCCCGCCAGAGAACGACGAACAGCGCGGCGGCGACCGACAGATCGGCCGCAAAGATTGCCCAGCCAAGCCAGTCAGGTGCCGGACCGGCACCGGTGGCAAGTGCCACCGCCGCGATCATGCCCAGAAGCGCCAATCCAAACCCCGCATAGGCCAGCCAGCGCCAGCCGGTCCGGATCAGACAAAACCCCAGCCCGGCCCAGATCGCACCCGGTACGATCATACCAAGCGCCTCGGGCGATGGGCCGGCCACCGCGGGCACCAGAAAGTGGAGCAGACCGGACAGATACATCATCCAGGCCGCCAGGCGCATGTGGTCATGACCGGCTTGCATATGGCTCTCCTCTCGTGTCCCGGCCGGGTCTAGCATGTGCGATCGCAAGATGGCAGCCGCTGCGCTTGCCGTATCCTGTGAAATCCGCCACGTTCGCCGGGACAATAGGAGCCGACTACATGCTCAAACACCTCTGCATCGCGCTGGCCGTTCTGATCGCGTCCACCGTTTCGGCCATGGCCCATGACCACCCGATCGTGACCCGCCTGCAGGAGTTCGTCGCTTTCTACAACGCCGGCGATGCCGAGGCGGTCGGCCGGTTTTACACCGAGACCGGCACGCTCCTGCCCCCGGGGCAGCCAGCCCTTATCGGGCGCGCCGCCATCGCCGGCCACTATGCCAAGGCCTTTGCCGCCGGGGTCGGCGAGTTAGGCATCAACGTCCTCGAGATCGTGGACCACGGGCCCGACACAGCCGTCGAGATCGGCGAGACGCGCGTCAAACTGAACGGCCAGGAGATTTACGGACGCTATCTGCATGTCTGGGTCCGCGAGGACGATCAGTGGCTGCTCAGCCGCGACATCTACCAGGTCTTATCGGGTCCCTGACTGCCCGCGCCGCGGCCTCTTCGGGGTCATCTCCCGGGAACCGTGAATTTCTTCAACTGTTCGAGCGACCCGTTGAAGTAATCGAGGTCGACATTGCCGTGCACGCCGCCGACGGACCCCGACTGGCTGTATTGCCATATGGTCCAATAGCCCCAGCCCTTGACCGGCTTGGGCTTTGACACACCGTATTCCGCCACCCAGAGCGGGTAGTGGGAGAAGCTGTCGTCAAAATGCGCGTTCCAGAACGATGGGCCGGTATAGATGAACGGCGCGACCCCGTAGTGTTTGGTCAGGGCCGCCAGACAGGTATGCAGGTCTTTGACCAGCTGCGCATCCGATTCCACGCCCGCGCGTTCGGTCTCGATATCGACCATCGGCGGCAGGTCGCCAGGCTCCAGCGTCACGCGTTTCATGAAGTTTCTTGCCTGGGTTTCGGGATCGTTGCCCGCGACATAAAAAAGATATGCCCCGCGCAAGATCCCGGCGGCCTTCATCCCCGCCCAATTCGCGGCAAACCGGACGTCAACGGTGGCGTCGCCCTCGGCGGCCTTGGCATAGGCGAACACCCGGCCGTCGGCCTTGACCTTGGACCAGTCGATATCGCCCTGATAATGGGAAACGTCGATCCCGTGTTGATACTCGCTTGTCCCAGGCATCCAAAACCCCTCCCCAGACTGATTTCGTCATTCAATGCCTGCGCAGAATGCAGTGGAGGGGCGGTTTCGGCCAGAAAAAAGTTAACGCTGCTGCGTCTCGAGCCACATCACAAGCGAAACGATCCCGGCGCCGGTCAGGATCGGCTGGCCGCTGGCGGTCTTGAATGCCGTCATCTCGCCCTCGAACAGGTCGCCGAAGAACGGCATCTCGCCGCCATGGGCCAGAACCGGGTCGCGCCCGTCGATCTTGTAGACGACCCACGCCCGCGGAAACACACCGTCATTGCCGCGGCTCAGCCCGGTGAGGTCCGGCACCGCGATGTTCAGGACCGAGGTCATCACCCCGTCACCCGTCGCCGCATCGCCGTGGCACGAAGCGCAATAGATCTGAAACAGCGCCGCCCCCTCCTCGGGGTCTTGGGCCGATGCCGCGCCTGCAGAGATCAGGCCAATCAAGGCCGTCGCGAAAGCCAGCTTCATTGGGGCCCCACTTGTTTCAGGCTGAGAACCGGCGCCGCGCGCGGCTGCCGCTGAATGCTCTCCAGATAGGCCGCCAGCGCGACCAGCGGTTCAGGCGTGGGCGTCAGGATGCCGTCGCCGGTCGGCACCAGAACCATCCGGCCTTCAAGCAGCGGCCAGAACACCGGCATTGCGCCGTGATGCGGCTCGCCCTTGGCATAGCCGTCGATCTTGGCCATCACCTCGACCCGCGGAAAGGTACCCGCATTCTGCGCCGCAATCAACGTCAGGTCGGACGGCGGAACCGTTAGGCCCCGGGCGCCTGGCCCATTGCCCTGGCCTCCGGCTCCGTGACAACCGGCGCAGAGATCGGTGTAAGACGCACGCCCCGTCTCGACCTCGCTGGCACAGCCAGCGGCCACTGCGATTGCGGCTATCGCGACACTCCGGATCGGCGCCCGCATCTGTCTGCATCCTCGCCCGTTTTTCGTTACGCTAGCATAACTTGGCCGACTTGCCGACCCTCTTCTTTGATTTGCGTCATACGCGCCCGCAGCGCCGAATGCGCCCGGCATTCGGTGCGATCCTGTGGACAGTCACCGCCACCCGCCTAGACTGTTTCACCAACGGTTTCAAAGGCTCGCGTCATGCTACGACTCACCCTACTTCTTTGCTGCCTGTCCCTGCCTGCGCGCGCCCAGGACGTGGAACTGGAACTCGTGCTTCTGGCAGATGCGTCAGGATCCATCGATCAGGCCGAAATCGAGTTTCAGCGCCGGGGCTATGCCGAGGCCATCACCGACCCGCGCGTGCTGGCCGCGATCCGAAACACGGCCTACCGGAAGATCGCGGTCACCTATGTCGAATGGGCAGCGGCGGGGACCGAGGATGCGGTTGTGCCCTGGACCGTGATCGACGGTGCCGAAAGCGCCGAGGCCTTTGCCGAGGCCTTGACCGGCCCGCCGCGCCGGGCGTTCGGACGCAACGCCATCGGCTCCGCCCTGCTGACCGGCAAGCGGCTGATCGAGGAAAACGGCATCGACGGCTGGCGCAAGGTCATCGACTTTTCAGGCGACAGTGCGAACAACTGGAACGGCCCACCCGTCGCCACCGCCCGCGCCGAGGTTCTGGCCGCCGGCATCACCATCAACGGGCTCGCCATTCTGTGTCGGTTCTGCAATGGCCGGCCATCAGGCGCAGACCTCGAACAGCTCTACGAAGACCGCATCGTCGGCGGGGTCGGCGCGTTCGTAGTCACGGCAGCGGGGGCCAAGGATTTCGCGGATGCGGTGCGGCGCAAGCTGATCCTGGAGATTTCGGGATCGGTTCCGGCGCCGCGGGTGGCCAGCCGGTGAGATGGGTGCTGTTTGGGCGGCCCGCAGCCGCGGTTGCGGCGGGTTTTGGCCTGAAGTGGACATTGCCCATTGAGCGCTAAGCTGCGCCATCGCCGACCCGCGGGGAGGCGAACCGCACCTCTGAACGGCTCGTTTTATCCCGGCAAAGTCCGAACGACCTCAATGCGATACGCGACGCCAGCAAATCGCCTCCCCTTCGGGG
>JASJDP010000001.1 GCA_030065095.1 Rhodobacter sp. | reverse complement strand
CGTTTGATGCGCCCCTTGGCGCGGCTTATCGGATTCCCGTTAATGTCTGCTCAAGGCCGGAACCAGTCTTGCGCCTTATTCCTAAATCCGTCTTCGCTAGGCCGCCTCCGCCCGCATCTGCCGGACCACGGACTCAGCCTCCAGCGACGCCGCCAGCGAGGCGAACCGCGCCTGGGCGACCTCTCCGAACAACCCCATGGCGGGCTCGGGCAAATGCAGTTCCAGCCGCCTCTTGACCGGAAACCATTTCAGCGCGCCCGTCAGGCCCGGCTTGTCCGCCGCCAGCATCGATCCCAGCCGCATCGCCTTGCCCAGGACCTCGGCCTGCCGGATGTCCTTTTCGGGCAGCAACGCGTAGAGTTCCTCGAACCGCGTCCCCTCGCGCCTGTTCTTGTAGCGGTGCAACAGGGATAGCCCCAGAAAAATTCGGGCCTGATGCGTCAGCCCGCCAAGGCTCGCGCGGGTGACATTGTCGAAACAGACCTCGTGCCGGTAATCGGGATGCGCCCGCCAGCTGACGTCGTGCAGCAGACAAGCCGCCTTGATGATCCGCTTGCGGCCCTCGGGCGCATTTCGAAACAACGGCGCGATGAATTTGCTCAACGCCTTGCCGAAGCCGGGGCTGCGGGCGTCCTTGGCCTCGGCGAACCGGCAGGCCTCGATCAGCGGGTCGCGGCGGCGCAGAAGCTGGGGCATCTGTTCGTAAAGCAGCCCCTCGCGCAGCCCATAGCTTGATATCGCGATCTCGCGCGGCCCCAGCGTCCGGACCAGTTGCCGCAACACCTCGCCGGCCAGCGGGACCAGCGACAGCCGGGCCATAGACGTGCCGGTCCGGGCGCTGAGATCCTCGAGCGGGAGTTCCGCCATCCATTTCAGCGTCGCCCGCACCGATTTCGGCGTCATCCGGTACTCGTGCAGCACGTGCAGCGGATAGTCCCGCCGCTCCATATCCAGCCGCGCAATCGCCCGCCACGAGCCACCCACCAGATAGAGCCGGTCCTGGCGCGGGCCCAGTTGTTCCGCCAGATCCCCGACGACCGTGCGGATATGAGCCTTGCGCGCCTTCTTGCCCTTGACCGCTCCCAGCCGCAGCGGGCCCAGCGGCGAGGTCAGACAGGCCCCGATCTCGCCCCCGCTCAGGGTTGCCAGTTCCATCGACGACCCGCCGATATCGCACACCGTGCCGCTGGCGTCCGGCCAGCCCAGCAGCACGCCTTGCGCGCTCAGCCGCGCCTCTTCGACGCCATCGATCACATAGAGCTTAAGCCCGGTCTTGCGCAGCACCTCGTCGCAAAAGTCGGGGCCATCCTCGGCCTCGCGCACGGCCGCCGTCGCCACCGCGGTCAGCGGCGCCATATCCAGCCCTTCGGCCAGCATCTGGAACCGCCGGATCGCCGCAATCGCCCGCACCCGGCCGTCGGGATTCAACCGCCCGGTCTCGGGCACGCCCGCGCCCAAGGCGGCCATGATCTTTTCATTGTAGAAATAGGCGGGGCTGCGCGCCGCGCCGTCGAAGATCACCAACCGGACCGAGTTCGACCCGACATCGACCACGCCCACGCGTTTCAGCCGTTCCATTGCGGGGTCGTTGAACAGCGGCCTGCCGAAAGGCCCCCAGTCCTCGCCCAGGGTGTCCGTGGTTCCGTCCATCACAGCCAGTGTCCCCCATTGACCGCGTCTCCACCCTTGCAAGATCGCCCAGCCCGCGTCAATCGCTTACGATGTTCATCTGGCCGCGCGCCCGGCAGCTGACGCCACCGCGCCGCCTCGTATCCGGAATCGCAGCGACGTTTTGGGATTGCGTGCGCAACGCCGGGCCGGCTTATTGCGATATATACGGCGGCGTGCAGGCCAGAGCTGGATGGATTTTGAAAGAACCCAGTTCTTCCGGTTTTGGCCCTGAATGGACGTTGATGCAGCCCGCGCGGAATCAAGGGGCGAAGCCCCACCGCGCGAGCGCCGGACCGTCCCGGAGCGGAGGCGATTTTGCTAACCCCGCGTATCAGCTTGAGGTCGTTCGGACTTTGCCGGGATAAACGAGCCGTTCACAGGTTCGATCGCTTCCCCGCGGGTCGGCGAAGGCCCGGCTCATCTTGCGGCAGGCAACGTCCACTTCAAGCCGAAACCGGCCTCGCGATTTACGCGGTATGCATCGCGCCTTAGGCGTTCGTGCGATGCACCAGCCTTTCCAGAACCGGCGCGTAGTTCGAAAACGGCGGAGCCTGGTGCTTGGGATCCTTGCCAGCATCATCCCAGAGGCGGACCTGCAGGATCGCGTCGAGATTTGGGTTCCGAGCGAACTCTGCCACCTCCGCCTCATCCATCGGTCCGCCCTGCAGGTTCAGGGTGTGGATCGAGGCGGCGCTGAGCTTGCCCAGATAGCCCGGGTCGGTGGCGCAAAGATAGCGTTTTGCGGCAACGTGGTGCCGGACGCAGTCGACGACGACGGCGGGGAAGAAGCGTTCGAGCACGCGGGCGCCGGCGTCCTCGTGGCGGGCGTCGACGTTGTCGTGCAGAGCGTCCTCGGGGAATTCGGATGTGAAGTGGCCGATATCGTGCAGCAGCGCGGCGGCGATCATCTCGTCGCCGGCGCCGGCCCGTTCGGCAAGTTCGGCGCCCTGCAGCATGTGCTGCGACATGGTGACATCCTCGCCCAGATAGGCCTCGGCCCCGCGGCGCTCGAAGATGCCGGCAAGGAAGTCGACGATATTGTGCGGCGTAAGCGCGTCGAGGTTGGGGACTGTCACGACGAATGCTCCTGAGCGGCGAGAGTGGCGAGGGTGGACAACAGCCCGTCCTTGTCGGCGTAGCAGCCCTGCAGCCAGCGGGTGCCAGCGCCTGAAAACCCCGTGCGCGCGTGCAGGACGCGGGTGTTGTCGACAAGAAAGGCCTCGCCCGGTTGCAGCTTGAACCTGACCGCCATCGCGGGGTCGTCGATGATGTCCGCGAAATGACGGTAGGCGGCATAGTAGGTCTCCATCGCACCGAACGGCACGTCGGTGATCGGTGCGGTCGAGCGGGAGTTGAACCGAATCTGCTGCAGTTGGCCGTCCGGCGACAACTCGATCATCGGGCGGCGGGCGCGTAGGGTCACACCTGCGTCGCCGGCATATTCAAAGCGGGCGGGGTGCTGCGCCAGCAGCGCGAAGTGGTCGGGGTTCTCCTGTTCGAGGCGCAGCGCAGCCGCGAACCCGTCGACGACGGTGCTGTCGCCGCCGAGCGCCGAATTTTCGAGGCAGGCGAGGATCTGCAGGGTGGGAACGGGATCGCGGTAGGGGTTGTCGGTATGGGCCTGCAGGCCAAGGCCGGTATAGGCCAGGTTGGTTGGATTGACCTCGGACCGGACCTCGAAATGGCGTCCGTAGTTGGTTTCGCGGACATGGCCGAAAAGGTCGACGATGGCGAAAAGCGCCCCGGGCTCTGCGGGAACGCCGGTGACCCGGGCAAACCCAAGCCGTGCGGCTGCGGCAAGCCAGGTCCCGAGCGCGGCGGTGCTGGTCTGCAAATCCGTGAGGTCGGCTGCGGGGATGGGGTCGCGCGTGTCGTTCCAGACTTCCAGACCATCGGGCAGACGCCGTGGCGGTTTCGGACGATCATATCGGTGCGCGCGCAGCCAGTCCAACTCGTAGGCAACGTCTTTCTCTTCCGGGCTGAAGTTGACACGAACAGTGCCGTTTTCTGTTGTGGCCATGGCGATGCGGGTGTCGGCCGGCCAGTCGGCGAGCGTGATCAACCGCTGTCCGTTGCCGGGGTCGCGGGTGGCCGGGTCGAGCGCGTTGTCGCGCAGCCAGACCGCGTGAAAGCGCATCGTGTCCTCGCCGGTGTCGATCGCGAGAACCTTGCCGGCATCTTCGATCGTCGTTCTCACGCTGTTCCCCCCGATAGGCGTGCGGATTGCGCGGCTTAGTCGAACAGTATCACATTGCGCCGCGCGGCGCCGGTGCGCGTGTCGGCGATGGCCTCGTTGATCTGGTCGAGCCGCCAACGGCCGGAAATCAGTTCGTCGAGCTTAAGCCTGCCCTGCTGGTAGAGGTCGACCATCCAGGGGATGTCGCGGGCCAGCACAACATCGCCCATCTTCGAGCCGATCATCTCTTGAGCCAGCGCCGAGACGATCACCGGTTCGAAGCTGGTGGCCTGGCCGGAATGCGGCATGCCGACCATCACCATCTTGCCGTGGGCGCCAAGGTACCGGGTGGCCGTGTCGAAGGCCTGGATCGCGCCGACGGTGATGAAAACGGCGTCAGCACCGCCGCCGAGGATCTTCTTGGCGGCGCTCCAGGGTTTGGGATCGGTTGCCAGCACGCCGTCGGTGGCGCCGAATTCCCGGGCGATGTCGAGCTTGTCCTCGGTCATGTCGACCGCAACGATGCGGCGGGCCCCGGCGATGCGGGCGCCCTGGATCGCGTTCAGCCCGACACCGCCCGCGCCGATCACCACGGCGGACTGGCCAGGGCGCAAACCGGCAGTGTTCACCACCGCGCCGACGCCTGTGATCACGCCGCAGCTCAGCAGCGCGGCGGCATCCAGCGGGATATCGGCGGGCAGTCCGACGACCTGGCTGGTGTGGACCACGACCCTTTCGGCAAAGGCGCCGGTGCGCAGACCCTGATCGTAGGGCGTGCCGTCTGCGCCCGTGATCGGATGGCTGGTGGTCTCCCACCCGGTGGTGCAGGCCGCCGGGTGGTGGGTGACGCAGGATGGGCAGGTGCCGCAGGCGCGCACCAGAGTGACCAGAACGGTATCGCCCTCGGCAAATGCCGTGACGCCGGGACCGACCGCGGTGACGTGGCCGGCCGCCTCGTGGCCGTAGACCGCCGGCAGGTCGCCGCCCCAGCCGCCGTCGGCATAGGAGATGTCCGAATAGCAGACCGCACAAGCCGCCAGGCCGACCTCGATCTCGCCGGGGCCGGGATCGGCCAGCGTGATGTCCTCGATCACCAGCGGGGCACCGAATTCGCGGCAGACCGCTGCCTTTACTGTGGCCATGAATTGTCTCCCTCGTTCTCGGCACAGCCAGAGCACCGTGACGGGACAGGATCAAGCGCGAAACCGACCGCTTGGCGTCGGATTACGCAACGGCGCGCGGACGGGCGAAAAACACCGCGGCGCAGGCGACCATCAGCAGCATCGATACCAGGAAGGGGGCTCCGGGCAGATAGACCGGCGCGAGGCCTCCGGTAAAAGCGGCGAAGATCTGGGTCATGATCAGCGGCGAGACGATCATCGAGACGGCGGCGGCACTGGTCAGCACACCCTGCAGCTCGCCCTGGGCGTCGTCGGGCACGGTGCGGGACATCATGCCCTGCAGCGCGGGCGTGACGACCGCGCCGAGGGCGGTCAGCGGCGTCAGGATCAGCGCAAGCGTGCCGTTGGTGACGAGCGCGAGGGCGAGAAAGGCGCAGAAGTTGAAGGCGAGGCCGTAAAGCACCGTGAAGCGTTCGCCGAGCCGGGCCAGGACGATCCGGATCAGCCCGCCCTGGACAATGGCCATCGCGATGCCGAACGAGGCAAGCGAGAGGCCGACCATTCCGGGCTCCCATCCGAACCGCGCGCGGGTGAAATAGGCCCAGATGGCGGGGTAGACGAAAAAGGCGACCTGATAGAGGAAGAACATCGCGATCAGCCGTCCGACGCCGGGCAGCGCGCCGATATAGGCGAACGCGCCGAACGGGTTGGCGCGCCGCCACTCGAACGGGCGGCGGATACGGTCGGTGACGGTCTCGGGCAGGATGAAATAGCCAAACACCATATTGGCGGCGGCAAGCACGGCGGCGGCATAGAACGGCGCGCGCGTGCCGTATTCGCCAAGGAGACCGCCAAGCAGTGGACCGATGACGAAACCGATGCCGAAGGCCGCGCCGATCAGGCCGAAATTTGCGGCCTTCTCTTCGGGTTTCGAGATGTCGGCCATGAACGCATTGGCGGTGGATTGCGTCGCCGCCGTGATGCCGCCGACGATGCGGCCGATCAGCAAGAGCCAGATCGTTCCCGCCAGCGCCATGACAAGATAATCCAGCGCCATGACGCCAAGGGCCACCAGCAGAACCGGACGGCGGCCGAAGCGGTCGGACAGGTTGCCGACGACGGGACCGAAAAGGAATTGCATCACCGCGAACACGGTCGACAGGATGCCGCCCCAGATCGCCGCGCTGGCCAGATCGCCGCCGGTCACTTCGCGGATCAGGTCGGGCATCACCGGCAGGATCAGCCCAATGCCCATCGCGTCGATGACCACCGTGATCAGGATAAAGATGATCGGCAGTGTGCGGGGCATTGGGCTGACAGTCCCGTTCGTGGTGGAAGCGCGCAGATAACGGCCTGGCCGGAAATTGGAACCCGCCCAAGGGTAAGGTTTTCCCTACTATTGACCGTGTAACGTTGCGTCACAAGCGGCCTGAAAGCCCGTCGAGCATCTTCAGACAGGCCTGTAGCTGGTCGATGGCGATGAATTCGTCCGGTTTGTGCGCCTGCTCGATCGAGCCCGGACCGCAGACCACGGCGTCGACGCCCATGGCCTGGAACAGGCCCGCCTCGGTGCCGAAGGGCACGACATGCGCGACGTTGGCGCCGGTGAGGTCGGCGACCAGTTCGCGTGCGGCGTTGTCATCCATCGGCTCCAGCCCCTCGACCTCGCCGATGGTCTCGGTTTCGATCGACGCCTCGGGATGCACGGCCTGCATGGCCGGCAGCAGCGTTTCTTTGCAATAGGCGGCGAGGTCGGCCTTGACCAGATCGGCGTCGGGTTTGGCGACCGGGCGCATCTCCCAGACGACACTGGCCCTGCCGGCAATGGTGTTGCGGGCGTTGCCGCCGGCCAGGCTGCCGACGTTGATCGTGGTCCAGGGCGGGTCGAACCGGCTGGCATCCGGTGCGCGGTCCTTCAGGCGTTCCGTCAGGTCCAGCAGGCGTGCGACGTAGCGGACTGCATAGTCGACAGCGTTGACGCCTGCGTCGGGGGCCGAGCCGTGGCCTTCGAGTCCGGTGAAGTGGGTGGTGTATTCGTAGCATCCCTTATGTCCCTCGACGACGCGCATTTCCGTCGGTTCGCCGATGATCGCGATGCTCGGCCGGGTCCTGCGGCGTTTCAGGTTCGCGATCAGGTGGCGGGCGCCGATGCAGCCGGTTTCCTCGTCATGGGTAAAGGCGAAATGGACGGGCCGGGTGGCGGTCCGGTCGGCAAAGACCGGGGCCATGACGAGGCAGGCCGCGATAAAGCCCTTCATGTCGCAGGCGCCGCGGCCGTAAAGCCTGCCGTCGCGTTCCTTCATCGTAAAGGGATCGCTGGTCCAGTCCTGACCGGCGACCGGTACCACGTCGGTATGGCCCGACAGCACGATGCCGCCGCCGGTGTCGGGGCCGAGCGTGGCCCACAGGTTGGCCTTGGTTCCGCTGTCATCCGTTAAAACCTCGACCCGCGCCCCGGCGGCTTCGAGATGCCGGGCGAGATAGGCGATGATGTCGCGGTTTGGGTCGGCCGACACCGTGGGAAAGGCGATCAGGTCCCCCAGCGTCGCGACGGTGTCGGCAAGCCGGTCCATGCCTCAGGGTTTCACGAACAGCTTGCGGGGGAGGGTGCAGAAGCACTCTGCCGGGCCGTCATCGCGGATCAGGATCGCCTCGGTGATCTCCAGCCCCCAATCCTCCATCCAGAGGCCGGGCATGAAGTGAAAGGTCATGCCTGGCTGCAGGATGGTCTCGTCCTCTTCGCGCAGGCTGATCGTGCGCTCGCCCCAGTCGGGCGGGTAGCTGAGGCCGATGGGGTAGCCGCAGCGCGCCCCACGGTCGATACCGGCCTTGTCCATCGCGGCCCCCAGGGCGTTTGCAATGTCGCAGGCCCGGTTGCCGGGCCGGGCCGCGTCGAGCCCGGCCTCGAGCCCCTCGATCAGGGCGGCCTCGGCGCGGTGGATGTGATCCGGCGGTTTGCCCAGAAATACGGTTCGGGCCAGCGGGACATGGTAGCGCCGGTAGCATCCGGCGAGTTCAAAGAACGTGGCTTCGCCCGCGCGCATGGGTTCCCCGTTCCAGGTCAAATGCGGCGCCGCCGCGTCCGATCCCGACGGTATCAGCGGCACGATGGCGGGATAGTCGCCCCAAATCTCGTCCACGCCAAGGATGCCCTCTGCCAGCACCCCGGCCGCGAGTTCGTTCTTGCGCAGGCCGGGTTCCGCACGCTCGATGGCGTAGGACTGGATCTTTTCGGTGATCCGCGCGGCACGCCGCATGAATGTGATTTCTTCATCGGATTTCACGCCTCGCTGCCGGTTCACCAGCGCAGTGGCGTCGATGAGCGTCGATTGCGGCAACGCCTCGGCGAGGACGGCGTGGGCCTTGGCGGAATAATAGTAGTTTTCCATCTCGACCCCGATACGGGCCCGGTCGTGGCCGAGGTCCGAGAGCACCGAGGCGAGGTGCTGCATCGGGTGGCGTTCGGTCGACTGCACAAATGGATCGGGATAGCCGATGACGCCCGTGCGCGCGGTGTCGACGGTGCGAAGCGCGCCGTTGGTATCCTGATTGCGCCCCCACCAGAGCGGGCGGCCGTCGAGCGGCAGGATCACCGCCTGGTGAACATAGAACGACCAGCCGTCATAGCCGGTCAGCCAGGCCTGGTTCGACGGGTCGGTGGCGATCAGCACGTCGAGGCCACGGTCGGCCATGGCGGCGCGGGTCAGGTCCAGGCGGCGATCGTATTCGGCGGCAGAGAACGGCGGGATCGGATCGGTCATGTGTGCGTGATAGCGCAGATTTCTGCTTGCGGGCCAACGCAAAATGGCACGCGGGCACCAGGTGCACGGCGTCGGCGGGCGGATTGTGGACCGCGCGAATGGTGCATGATACCGTCTGCCGCACACGAGTCGTGCCGGCTGTCAGAGCGAGACGATCCATGCCCACACCGGGCCTTTTCCGAACAGGCGCCATGGCCTTGGCCATATTGGCGGTTGCCTCCTGCCAAACCGGCGGCGTGTCAGCCAGCCGGGCGGGGTTCAAAAAGAACTACCTTGTGGCGCGCACGGCGCTGGAGGGCGGACAATACGCCAAGGCCGCGCGGCACTATGCCGGTCTGTTGAACCGCGCCGGACCGCTGCAGTCCCGGCTGCGGCTGGAATACGCCCACGCGCTGCTGCGCGATGGCAAGTTCGACAAGGCGGCACGCGAGGCGCGCAGGGTTGTCGGCGAACTGACCGGCTCCGGACGATCCGCGGCACTGATGGTCCAGGGCACCGCAGATCACGAGTCGGCGCGGGCCGCGATCTCGCGCGGGCGGTCGGGGCTGAACCAGATCAACCAGTTGAAGGCGGCGCGCGCCGCATTGGACGAGATGCTGAAAAACCACCCCGAACTGGACCCCCTGGGCGCCATGGCGGTGCGGCGCAAGACCATCGATCTTGAGCTGGGCGCGATCCAGTAGCGCGGGTTCGGGCCGCTGAAATGCCCGCAGACTGGCCGTTCGTTCTGTTTCTTCTGCTTCTCGGCCCCGCGGTGGGATCGTTTCTGGGCGTCTTGGTCGACCGGCTGGCCGCGGGCGAGGATTCGGTGCGCGGCCCGTCCCGTTGCACCGGTTGCGGGGCGCGGCTGAAATGGCGCGACATGGTTCCGATTGTTTCGGCACTGGCGTTGCGCGGACGCTGCCGGGTCTGCGGCGCGCCGATCCCGGGGCATCTGATTCGCATCGAGTTTGCCGGGCTGCTGGCCGCGGCGCTGGCGGTGGCCTTGGGCCAGAGCATGGACCAGACGGCGGTGCTGGCAGGTTTCCTTTGGTGTCTGACCGGTCTGTTCTACAGCGATTTGCTTCACTACCGGTTGCCCAATGTCCTGACGGCCCCGTTGCTGATTCTCGGTCTTGGCCTCGCAGCGCTCGATCCCGAGCGCGGCGTCGCCGAGGGCCTGCTGTCGGCGGTTCTGGCCAGCGGGGCGTTTCTGGCGCTTCGCTGGGGCTACCGCGCGTGGCGCGGGCACGAGGGGCTCGGGCTGGGCGACGTCAAGCTGATGGCCGGGATCGGGGCAGGGTTGGGCTGGGCCGAGTTGCCCCTTGCCACGCTGTTTGCCGCCGGGCTGGCATTGGCGGTCGCCGCCATGGACGCTTTACGCGGACGCGGGCTGCCGCAGCGGGATACGCGGCTGCCGTTCGGCACCCATCTGGTTGGAGGCGCGGTGCTGACACTGGTTCTTTAAACAGCACGACCCCTTGCCCTGCGGCGAGATTTTTGATGGGGTCCTGGCAATAGGCGCGCGGGTGGGCGCGCGGTTCAATTGGCTTGTACGACGAAGGGATTACCCGATGCCGATCCGTTACGCTCAACGAGGCCGCCTGGCCGCGGCCGTCTTGACCCTTGCGGTCCTGGGATCCGCGGCCGCAGTTGCGCAGACCGACACCGACAGCGGTCCGCTAAGCATCGAAGCCGTCGAGGACGCCTATCGCGCGGGCGATTTCGAGACCGCGCGCGAGGGACTTGTGATCTATGCCGAGGAAGGCCAGGTGATCGCGCAATACCGGCTGGGCTACATGATGGCCAACGCGATCGGCGGTCCGGCAGACCTTGAAGGCGCCAAGACCTGGCTGGAAAGGGCCGTGGCGCAGGACCACACCCCGGCCGTTCTGCTTCTGGCCCGCGTCTATCTGTCCGGAAATCCCGAGGTGCCCGATTACGAACGCGCGGCAGAGTTGTTGCAGGCAAGCGTGGAGCAGGGAAATGCCGAGGCCGGGTTCTATCTGGGCCAGCTTTACCGCCAGGGCCGCGGCGTCGAGGCCGATGCGAAGCTCGGGTTCGAGCTGATGTCCCGGTCGGCGCGCGGCGGGGTGCTGGACGCGCAATTCGCGCTGGCGCAGATGTATGCACGCGGCGAAGGCGTCGAGGCCGATCCCGTCCAGACCTCTCGCTGGTTGCTGCAGGCCGCCGAAGAGGGGCATGGCGAGGCGCAGATGTCGCTTTATTTCAACTATGACCGGGGCTCCGGTCTGCCGAAGGACCCCGAAAAGGCCGCCTTTTGGCTGGGACAGGCCGCCGATGGCGGGTTGCCGCTGGCGCAGCGCATCCTGGGGACCGCTCTGTTGCTTGGCGAAGACGCCACGGCCGACCCGGTGCGCGGCGTCTCTCTCTTGTTGCAGGCTGCCGAGCAGGGTGAGCCGGGGGCGCAGTCGAATCTCGGCTATGCCTACGCGTCGGGAACCGGGGTGCCGCAGGACGACACCAAGGCAGTGGAATGGTATCGCAGGGCCGCCGATCAGCGGCTGACGCGCGCTGCCGTCGCGCTGGCAGCCTTTCTGGAAGAGGGCCGCGGTGTGGAAAAGAATATCGACGAGGCGGTCAGATACTACCGTATCGGCTATGCCGGGCGCAGTCAGCTGGCGTCACAAAACCTCGGGCGTCTGGTGGTCGAAGGCCACGTTGCGGACGCGGATGTGCCGGAGCTGAGCCTAATCTGGGTCGGCGATGCCGCAGCAGCCGGTCTGCCCGAAGCCGTCGATTGGCTGGACGCCAAGGCCGAGGGAGGCGAGCCGTTCGCCGCGCAGCTCTTGGGCGACCTCTATCGCGAGGGCAGCGGCGTTGAGGCGGATGCGGCGAAGGCGGCGGCATACTACAAACCGGCCGCCGAGGCCGGATTGCCTTATGCGCAGCTTCAGCTGGGGCTGCTTCTGGCCTCGGGCGATGGGGTCGAGCAGAACCTGATCGAGGCGCATAAATGGGTGAATGTGGCCGCTGCGAACGGGCTGGACGAGGCCGCCGAACGGCGCGATGTGCTTGGCAATCTGATGACGCCGGAACAGATCGCCGAGGCGCAGGCCCGTGCCCGCGTCCTGATCCGGAAAAACTGACGCGATGCCGGACCGTTACCCACAGCTCCGGTGGCGCCGGGCCCCGTGGTATATGGCGGCCGCAGCCGCCCTTTGCCTGTCGGCCGCGCCGGTTGTGGCGCAACAGGCCGCACCGCTGGCCGAGTTGCGGCAGGCCGCCGAACAGGGCACGGCCGAGGCACAGTTCCGCCTGGCCGAAGCCTTGCGCGACGGCGTCGGAGTGCCGCAGAACTATGCGAATGCGGCGCGCTGGTATCAGGCGGCCGCGGATCAGGGACATGCGGCGGCCTTGAACGGCCTCGCCGGGCTTCACGCCAAGGGTCTGGGTGTCCAGAGGGACCCCGAACGCGCGTATGAACTGACGGCGAAAGCCGCCGAATCGGGCCGGGCCGAGTTTCTGCACAATCTCGCGGGTCTGACCGAAAGCGGGATCGGTACGGACGCCGATCCGGCCGGCGCGGCAGAGCTTTATGCAAGAGCGGCTGCACTGGGCTATCAGGAGGCCGCCGTGGCGCTGGGGGTTCTGTATCAAAGCGGTGTCGGTGTCGATCAGGATATTGCCAAGGCACTGGAGTTGTACCGCGGTCCGGCCGAGGCGGGCCATGCCCGGGCACAGAACAATCTGGGCTTGATCTTTTCCCGTGGCGAAGGGATCGCAAGGGACTATGCCGAGGCGGTAAAGTGGTTTCGACGGGCGGCGGCGCAAGGTCAGTCGACGGCGCTGAAAAACCTCGGGGTCATGTACGAGAACGGCTTTGGCGTCGAGCTGGACGAGGAAGAGGCCAAACGGCTTTACCGGCTGGCGGCGCAGATTTCGGGTGGGGCCGTCTCGGCGAATGCCGGGGAAGATGTGGGGCTGCCGCTGATCTTCGATCCGCGGCTGGCGCCTCCCAA
Organism: Rhodobacter sp.; assembly: GCA_030065095.1. Taxonomy (GTDB): domain Bacteria; phylum Pseudomonadota; class Alphaproteobacteria; order Rhodobacterales; family Rhodobacteraceae; genus JASJCA01. The sequence continues at coordinate 263,614 of JASJDP010000001.1, read as the reverse complement.
CCCCGAGCGCATTGACAGTTACCGGACGGCGGCCCTGGCCGGGGATCCGCTGGCGCAGTTTCTTCTGGGGTATCTTCAAGCAAGTACCGCGCAATCGATAGCCGACTATCGCGTCGCGGCGGCTTGGTTCGAGCGCGCGGCGCTGAAAGGCGCACCTGCGGCCATGGCGAACCTGGGGCTTCTGCAATTCGAAGGCAAGGGGACATTGCAGGACTATGTCGAAGGCTACAAATGGCTGACACTGGCGTCGATCAGCGGCTTGTCCGAGGTCGCGGCATTGCGCGACCATCTGGCCAAACGAATGACACCGGGGCAGATCAATGCCGCAAACGAACTGGCCGAGGCGGAATGGACTGCGCGCCGTCTGGCTGCCGAATGAGCGGGCCCGTTCCCGCCGATCGGTAAATTTCGCGTTGGCCGGAATTGCGGCGCGCGTGCCTTGGCGCTAGCATGGTCTGAGCACTACGACAGCGGCCTTCTGCTGCCACGATTCGTCAAAAACGCGGAGGAATTGAACATGAAATCGCGCATTGTTGGCGTCCTTTGTACCGCCGCATTCTGCCTTGCCGGAGCCGCCCAGGCGGCGGAGATCGAGGCCCGCATCCAAAGTGGCTCGCTGTCCTTCACGGGCGGCCACACCTATACCAACGCAAAGCTGCAGATCATCGGACCGCAGGGGTTCGAGAAGGAAGAGGAAGCGTTGCGCGGGATGCCGACCTTCCGCGTGCAGGGCGCCGGGCGCATGGTCGACGGTCTGTATCAGTATAGCTTGGTCGCCGCGAGCGACGAAAAGGTCCCGCTGGAGAACAATCTCGACAACGGCCGCGGCGCCAATGCGCAGAACTTCGCGTACAAGCCGTTTTCGATGTACGGGACCTTTCGGGTCGAGAAAGGAGTGATCCTGCCGCCCGAAAAAGGCGCGGGTGGCGCCGACACGGATTCCGAATAACGCGCGGGAGGTGATTGATCGGGTCGAGGCCGCGCGGATTGGCGCGGCCTTTTGCCTGCGACAGAGTGGTGGTTTGATGTCGCGTGGCCCAGCGGGGATGTTAATGTCGGGTGACGGGTGGCATGCAGACCCGGTTGATTTGAGAACTTGCGAGCGGAAGGTTCTTACGAGGGGTCTGGGATGGCTGGAATCATTGCGAAAGCATCCGAAAAGCGGCTGATCTTCGCGTTGCTGATGATCGTGGCGCTGGCCGGACTGTTCTGGACCGGGTCGCGCTATCCGGCGCTGGACGAAAAGGCGATGATGTCCGGTGCGATCCAGCTCGAGGATCCGATCAGCTTCGAGGCGGTCTATGCCACCGATCCCGACATGCCGGTCTTGGAACGCATTGCCAAATCCACCGTCAACTGGATCGACACCAACAAAAAGGGCATGACCTTCGGCGTGCTGATCGCGGCGGCCTTTCTGACGCTCTTCGGCTATCTGCAGCGGCGCAGTTTCACGGGCGCTTTCTCGAACTCCGCCCTGGGGCTGGTGATGGGGGCGCCCTTGGGCGTTTGCGTCAATTGCGCTGCGCCGATCGCGCGCGGGCTCTATTCCGGCGGCATGCGCGCCGAGGCGACGCTGAGTGCGATGATCGCCTCGCCGACATTGAACATTATCGTGCTGACCATGCTGTTCAGTCTGTTCCCTGTTTATATGGCCGTCAGCAAGATCGCGCTGAGCCTGGCTGTTATATTGATCGCCGTGCCGCTGATCTGCCGCCTGCTGCCGCGCAGCGAACTGCAGCTGTCGCCCGAGGCGATGAATGTGCCTGCACCGGAGGGATGGGACACTGCATCAGGGCGCGAGTCGTTCCCCCAGGCCCTGGCAGCCTATGTCCGGGCCTACGCCAAGAACCTGTGGTTCGTGATCAAGATGACCGTTCCGCTGATGTTTCTGGCGGGCTTTCTTGGCGCGACCGCCGGGGTGCTTTTGCCGCAGGACCTGATTCTGGGTGCGACGTTCAGCCTTGCGGTTCTGGTGCTGGTCGCCGTGGTGGGCACCTTCCTGCCGGTGCCGATCGCCTTTGACGTGGTGGTGGCGGGCGCGCTGTTGTCGAGCGGGCTGAGCCATGGCTATGTCTTCGCCCTTGTCTTCACCCTCGGCAGCTTCTCGGTCTATTCCTTCATGATCGTCGCCAGCACGATTTCCCTGCGCGCCGCCTCGCTGCTGGGCGCGGTGATCATCTCGCTGGGCGCGTTGGGCGGGGCGGCGGCGCATTACTATCACAGCTGGCAGACCGAGCGTGCGCTGGACATGCTTCTTGGCGTGGAACGGCTGGTTTTACCGACCGCCGCGGCACAGGAATACGCCATTAACTCCGACCACGCGATACGCATCACATCGCGCCCCTTTGCCCCCCGCTCGTCCGCCACCGACACCGTGTTCGAGCGCGTCGAGGCCTGGACTGCGGGCATCGACAAACCGCTGGAGTTCTCGATGAAGGATATGTGGCCGCCCTTTTGGGAGGGCCGCAGCCTGTCGACCGGCGATATTGACCGCGACGGCGATCTGGACCTTGTGATCGCCTCGACCGAGCAGGGGCTGTATCTTTACGCCAACGACGGCAACGGCCAGTTCAGCCGTATCGAGGCCGATTTGGGCGCGCTGGCCGATCTCGACATCTTCAACGCGGCCCTGGTCGACCTCGACAACGACGGCTGGCTCGATCTGTTCCTCGCCACCTACCGGGACGGCAACCTGACCTTGGCCAATCGCGAGGGGACCTTCGATTTCGCCGGCGCACGCCCGTCGGCCAACCGCGACGATGCGATGCTGGTGATGGCGCTGACCTTCGGCGATGTCGACCGCGACGGCGATCTGGACGCGGTGCTGGGCAACTGGGCGGCAGGGTGGTACCGGCGCATCCCTGGCGAGGAGTCGCGCAACCGGGTTGTGTTCAACGAAAACGGCATGCTGGACGGTGGCACCTTTGCCGAACTGCCCGGACTGCCGGGCGAGACGCTGACGATCCTGCTGTCCGATATCGACACCGACGGCGCGCTCGATCTGCTGGTCGGCAACGACTTCGAACTGCCCGATTATATCTACCTTGGGGACGGCACGGGGGGCTTCGTCCCCATCACCCGCGATCAGGGCATGGTCGAGCACACGACCAATACCACGATGGCGATCCGGACGGCGGACCTGCACAACGACGGCACGCCAGAGATGTATTTCGCCCAGATCGCCGGGCGTTCCTCGGGTGTGTCCGACACGCTGAAGATGCAGCACCTTTCGAAATACTGCGACGGGATCGCGGACGACGACGCGCGCACGCTGTGCGAACGCAACATGGAGATCAAGACCTGGTACAAGTCCGGCAATCGGTTCGACCCCACCTATGCCGGAAAATGCGAGGCGCTGACCGGCGCGCTGAAGGCCGAATGCAAGGGCATGCTGGTCAAGGACCTGGCGATCCAGAAGCAGGATCCTTCGATCTGCGGCCTGATCCCGGCGGCGCAGGCCCAGGCGCGGGCCTATTGCGACATCCATTTCAAGCCGCGGCAGGCACCGCTGAAATCGGTGTTCGATACCACGGTCCCGCAGATCATGCGCTCGAACGTGCTGCTGACGCGGCAGGGCGCGGGCTGGGGCGACACCGCCGTGGCCGAGGGGCTGGAGGTCGGCGGCTGGTCCTGGGACACCAAGATCGCGGATTTCGACAATGACGGCTGGCAGGATGTCTATATCGTCAACGGCACCTGGGTGCCGAACGAGGTTTCGCCCTCGAACCTGTTCTTCCGCAACAACGGCGACGGAACCTTCACCGAGGCGTCCGGACCGTTCGGGCTGGAGGACTACCTGATGACCGCCGCCGCCGTGACCTTCGACATGGACAATGATGGCGATCTCGACGTCATCACCCAGCCGGTCAACGGGCCGGTGGCGCTGTTCCGGAACGGGTCGCAGCACGGCAACGCGGTGGCGGTCGAACTGCGTGATGCGGTCGGAAACACGCACGGAATCGGCGCGCGGCTTGTGGCGGAACTGCCCGACGGAACACGGCTGATGCGCGAACTGACCCTGGGCGGCGGATTCATGTCGTTCGATGCGCCGGTGGCGCATTTCGGTCTGGGCGACGCCGGCGAACTTGATCGGTTGACGGTGCACTGGCCCGACGGCGCTTTGACCGAAATTGCCGGTCCGATCGCGGCCGGGGCAAGCTATCGCGTCACTCGCGAGTAGCCGTCAGGACGCAACTGATCTAGTGGTCTCGAACCACAAATCTTCGTCGAAGATTTGTCGCCGCTTGGTCGCTGAACGGATCCGTCCGGTATCGCACACCGGCCAGATACAGCCCGTCCGGCGGCGCGACCGGCCCGCAGGCGGCACGGTTGCGCGCCTCCAGTGCGCGCCGGACGTCGTCCGGGGCCCAGCTTCCCGCGCCCACCCGTTCCAGCGTGCCGACGAAGCTGCGCACCTGATTGTGCAGAAAACTGCGGGCCCGGACGTGGAACCGGATCTCGGCGCCGTCCGCCTCGACCTCCAGCGCATCCAGCGTCTTGACCGGGCTTTGCGCCTGACATTCGGCCGCACGGAACGTCGTGAAGTCGTGCCGCCCCAGCAGATGCGCCGCCGCCATCCGCATCGCATCCACATCGAGTGTCTGCGGAACTTTCCAAGCCAGGCCTTGATCGAAGGTCAGCGGCGCGCGGCGGCAGATCACGCGATAGACATAAGCCCGTTCGGTAGCTGAGAACCGGGCGTGAAAATCCTCCGGCACCCGTGCTGCCGCGACGACGGCCACCGGGGCGGGCTTGAGGTGATAATTCAGCGCCTCTGACAGCCGGAACGGCTCCCACGGCTTGGCCAGATCGCAATGCGCCACCTGACCCAGCGCATGTACCCCGGCATCGGTGCGACCGGCAGCGGCAATGCTGGGCACTTGCCGCTCCAGCTTGGCCAGTGCTCCCTCGACCGCGCCCTGCACCGTGGGCAGTTCGGACTGCCGCTGCCACCCGGCGAAGGAACCGCCATGATATTCGATTTTCAGGGCGAAACGGGGCATGGGCCCGCGCTTTAGCGCGCGCCGCCGGGCTTGGCAAATCCGGATTTCCCCCTAGCACCTGTCCGGCGCGCTGCCTATCTTCGCGGGGCGAAAGGCGGAGAGCGGTTTGATCATCGGCGACATTGCAGACGGGCTGACGCGCGGGGTGGAACGCGTGGGCGACGCGGTGAACGAGGCGTTCTTCGAACCCGTGATCCGGATCGGCGTCACCGGGCTCAGCCGGGCGGGCAAGACCGTGTTCATCACCTCGCTGGTCGCCAACCTGATCGACCGCGCCCGGATGCCGGGTCTTGTCGCCGCCGCCGACGGGCGCCTGCTGACGGCCTACCTGCAGCCGCAGCCCGACGACACGGTGCCGCGGTTCGACTATGAAACCCATCTCGCCGCCCTGACCGCACCCAGCCCGCGCTGGCCCGACAGTACCCGCGCCGTCAGCCAGCTGCGCCTGTCGCTGCGGGTGCGGCCCGGCGGGCTGCTGTCCGGCCTGCAGGGGCCGAGGACGGTGCATCTCGATATCGTCGACTACCCCGGCGAATGGCTGCTGGATTTGGAGCTTTTGGACCTCACCTACCCGGAGTGGTCCGAAAAGACGCTGTCACGGATCGAAGCGCGCGAGGAGGCGGCCGAATTCATGGCCGCCGCCCATGCCAAGGATGCCGCCGAAAAGTTCCGCGAGGCCGACGCACAGGCCCTTGCAAAGGAATTCGCAGGTTACCTGCGGGCGGCCCGCGCCGCCGGGTATTCCGACTGCACCCCAGGGCGGTTCCTGTTGCCCGGCGAGATGGAAGGCTCGCCCGTCCTGACCTTCGCGCCGATGCCGAAGCCCGGCAGCGCCCGGCGCGGCAGCCTCTGGCGAGAAATGCAGCGGCGCTTCGACGCGTATAAACGCCAGGTGGTGCAGCCCTTTTTCCGCGATCATTTCTCGCGCATCGACCGCCAGATCGTGCTGGTCGATGCGCTGGGGGCGATCCATGCCGGGCCGAAGGCGATGGAGGATCTGCGCCGCGCGATGGCAGACATCCTGTCGGCCTTCCGGCCCGGACGGAACGCCTTTCTGACCCGCCTGTTGTTGGGCCGGCGGGTCGAAAGGATCCTGTTCGCCGCTACCAAGGCCGACCACCTGCATCACCTCCAACACCCGCAGCTGACGGCGATCATGGACGCGCTGGTCAAAGACGCCCGGTCGCGCGCCGATTTCGCCGGGGCGCAGACCGGTGCCATGGCCATCGCCGCCCTGCGCGCCACGGTCGAGGAAACCCTCGACCATGCGGACGGTCCGCTGAACTGCGTGCGCGGGACGCTGCTGAACGGCAAGCAGGCGGCGTTTTACCCCGGCCAGTTGCCCGACGACCCTCAGCGCTTGCTCGCGCCGGCACGCGAGGGGGCCGAGGCGTGGCTCGACGCGGACTATCAGGTGATGTCCTTCGCGCCCGCCGAGCTGCGCCTGAAGCCCGGAGAAGGCCCGCCGCATATCCGGCTCGACAAGGCGGTGCAGTTCCTGATCGGGGACCGGCTGTGAGACTTGCGCCCGCAAAACCCCGCGACGCGCAGGCCCTGGCGCGCATCCTCGCCGACTGGATCGACGAAACGCCCTGGATGCCGAAGATCCATACGCCGGACGAGGACCGCAGCTTTCTGGCCTGCCTGATCGCCAATACAGACGTTGTCACCCTGCGAAACTGGCGCGGGCCGCAGGGCTTTCTGGCCCGTGACGGCGCGATGGTTCATGCGCTTTATCTGCGGCCCGCCGCGCGCGGGCGGGGGCACGGCAAGCGGCTGCTCGACCGGGCCAAGGCGCAAAGCCCCTTTCTCACGCTTTGGACGTTTCAGGCAAACGCGGGCGCGCGGGCCTTCTATGCGCGCGAAGGGTTCGCCGAGGTCGAGATGACCGATGGCGCCGAAAATGACGAGGGCGTGCCGGACGTTCGGCTGGTCTGGCCGGCGGAGGAGACGACATGAACGACAAGCGCGGTCCGGTACTGATCGAACTGGACGAGGCGCCAGAGGTGACCCCGTCCGAAGCGCCGCCGGTGGCGGATGTCGCGCCGCCCACGACCACGGCTGCAATGCAGACGGTTGCGCAACTGGCGGCGCGGCGCCCCTCGCGGCTGGCGCGGTGGTTCTGGTCGCTTCTGGGGGCGATCCTGGCCTTCGTGCTGTCGGTTGCGGCCTGGGATTTCGTCACCGGGCTGATCGCGCGCAATCCGGTGCTGGGCGGCATCGCCACCGCGCTGATCGCGCTCTTTGTGCTGGTGCTGCTGAGCATCGCGATCCGTGAATGGGCCGCCTTTGCGCGGCTGCAGCGCATCGACGGGCTGCACCGCGCGGCCGAGACCGCCCTGGCCGGGGCCGACCTGGGCGCGGCGCAACGGATCATCGGCCGAATGATGCGGCTTTACGCGGGCCGGGACGACCTGTCCTGGGCGCGGGACCGGCTGGCCGAGCGGCAGGGTGACGTGTTCGATGCCGACGGGCTGTTCGCGCTGGCCGAAAACGAGCTGCTTGCCCCGATCGACCGCGCCGCGCAGGCCGAGATCGAAGCGGCCGCGCGGCAGGTGGCGACGGTGACGGCCATCGTACCGCTGGCGCTGGCCGACGTCGCAGCCGCGCTGACCGCCAACCTGCGGATGATCCGGCGCATCGCCGAGCTGTACGGCGGGCGGTCGGGAACCTTGGGCAGTTGGCGTCTGACCCGGACCGTGCTGACCCATCTGGTGGCCACCGGGGCGGTGGCGGTGGGCGACGACCTGATCGGCTCGGTGGCCGGCGGAGGAATTGTGTCGAAGCTGTCGCGCCGGTTCGGCGAAGGCGTGGTGAACGGCGCGCTGACCGCGCGGGTCGGTGTGGCGGCGATGGAGGTCTGCCGCCCGCTGCCGTTCCGGGCCCGGGCACGGCCATCGGTTACCGGGCTCGTGAAACGCGCGCTGACCGGACTATTTACTGGCGCGAACACGGGAGACTGACGGATGGAAAGCCTTGCCGAAGACCTCGCAACGCTGGTGCGCACCCCGCTCGCCGACGCGCATGTTCGCGCGATGCGCAAAGTCGGCGAGGTTGTGGACTACGCCGACGATGAGGTGATCGCCGAGTTCGGTGCGCCGACGGACGCGTTCCACTATATCGAAGAGGGCCGGGCCGCCGCCTATGACCCGGTCACCGGCAAACGTTATGGGACCGCGACGCTGGGGCCGACGCAGTTCGTCGGCGAAATCAGCTTTCTCAACGGCGGCGCGTCGATGCTGCGGGTCAAGTCGGAGGGCCCGTCAAGGATCCTGCGGGTGCCGCGCGACGCCATGCTGCGGCTGATGTCACAGATCCCCGAAATGAGCGATATCGTGGTCACCGTCCTGGCGGCGCGGCGGCGGCGGCTGTTGGAATCGAACCAGGCCGCGCTGACGCTGATCGGCGCCGAGGCGGACCGCAACGTGCGCCGCATCGCGGCCTTTGCCGGGCGCAACCGGATTCCGGCGCGGACCGTCGAGCTTGGCAGCGACGAGGCGGCCCGGCTGGGCGGTCTGTGTGACATTCCCGCAGACCGGCCCGCGGTGCTGCTGGGCGAGGCGCAGGTGATGGCGGACCCGAGCCCGGCGAGCATCGCGCGGAGGCTCGGGCTCGACATGGCGCTGGGCCCTTGCGAGGTTCTCGAGGTGCTGATCGTCGGCGGCGGTCCGGCCGGGATCGCCGCGGGCGTCTATGCCGGGGCCGAGGGGATGCAGGCCCTGGTGATCGAGGACCTGACCATCGGCGGGCAGGCGGGAACTTCGAGCCGGATCGAGAATTACATGGGCTTTCCCACCGGGATTTCGGGGGCCGATCTGTGCTGGCGCGGCGAGGTGCAGGCGATGAAGTTCGGCACAAGGTTCGCCGTGCCGCGCCGCGCGGTCGCGCTGGAGGCGGCGGACGGGCTGTTCACCGCAACGCTGGATGACGGCGCCACGGTGCGGTCACGGTCCGTGGTGGTGGCGACGGGGGTACAGTACCGGCGGTTGCCGGTGCCGCGGCTGGCAGAGTTCGAGGGCGGGGGCCTTTACTATGCGGCCACGGATGTCGAGGCGCGCTATTGCCGCGATACCGAGGTCGTGGTGATCGGCGGCGGCAACTCGGCCGGACAGGCAGCCATGTTCCTCAGCCGCACGGCGCGCCATGTGCACCTGCTGGTGCGCGGTGCCTCGCTTGCGGACTCGATGTCGGACTATCTGTCGTCGCGGCTGGAAAACGACCCCGCGATCACCGTGCATTACCGGACAGAGATGACGGCACTGCACGGAGAAGAGACGCTTGAGGGCGTGACCATCCGCGACAAGGCCGGTGGCCAGGACTGGCGCATCAACACGCGCGCGGTGTTCATCATGGTCGGGGCCGCGCCCAACACCGGCTGGCTGTCGGGTTTGGTGGACCTCGACGCACGTGGCTTCGTCAAGACCGGGACCGAGGCCGGTGCGGCATCGTCCTATGCGACCTCGCATCCGGGTATCTTTGCCGTTGGCGATGTGCGCGCGGGCTCGGTCAAACGCGTCGCGAGCGCCGTCGGCGAGGGCTCGGTCGTGATCTCGAAGGTCTGGGAGTTTGTCGGCGCGGCGTGACCGGACTGCGCGCGCCTGCGCACGGCCGTCTCCGCCGACGGTCCGGTGACGCACAATTTCGCGGCCGGGCTGACATCCGGCTACGCGACATGCGTATCGGCTCCGGGACGCCTTGGATTTGGGAATGGCTTGTCCCTCTCTGCAGCCTTGCCTATAGAGCGTGGCATGACCTCGGCGCGTGCGAAGATCCTTCGAATTAGCGGCCCGGCGCTCTGATCCGACGAGCCGCCGGGACAAGGCCTATGGACAGCCGCGCCGACCTCTTCTATCCGCAGATGACCGATTTCAAGGACACGCCCCATGTGTGCCGACACACCCGACTACAAAGAAACGCTGAACCTGCCGAAAACGGATTTTCCGATGCGGGCGGGATTGCCGAACCGCGAGCCCGCATGGCTGGAGCGGTGGGAAAGGATCGGCGTCTACGAACGGCTGCGCAAGACTGCGGATGGGCGCGACAGCTTCATTCTGGCGGACGGCCCGCCCTATGCAAACGGGCATCTGCACATCGGGCATGCCCTGAACAAGATCCTCAAGGACATGGTGGCGCGGTCGCAGCAGATGATGGGACGCGACAGCCGGTATGTGCCGGGTTGGGATTGCCACGGATTGCCGATCGAATGGAAGATCGAGGAGCAGTATCGGGCCCAGGGGCTGGACAAGGACGCGGTCGACGTGGTCGCGTTCCGCCAGGAGTGCCGCAAATTCGCGGAAAGATGGGTCGGCATCCAGCGCGAGGAATTCAAGCGGCTGGGCATCACCGGCAACTGGGCCGATCCCTTCCTGACGATGGATTTCCACGCCGAGCGGGTGATTGCCGAGGAATTCATGAAATTCCTGATGAACGGGGTCCTGTACCAGGGCTCTAAGCCGGTGATGTGGTCGCCGGTGGAAAAGACCGCGCTGGCCGAGGCCGAGATCGAATACCACGACCACCAGAGCCACACGATCTGGGTGCGCTTTCCCATTGTCCGCTATGCCGGCGATCCGGAAACCGATGTCTTCACCCGGAAGAAGACCGATATCCTTATCTGGACGACCACGCCCTGGTCGCTGCCGCAGAACCGTGCGGTCTGCTATGGCCCCGAGATTTCCTACGGCCTTTACGAGGTCATCGGCCGGCCCGAGGAATGCTGGGCCACAATCGGCGACCGGATGATCGTCGCGGACGCGTTGGCCGAAGAAATCTTTACTGCGGCGCGGCTCGGCGATCCGGGCTGCACCCGGCGGCTGTGCGACGTGACCGCGGCTGAACTGGCCCAGATGACCTGTGCGCACCCCTTGCGCGGGGCCGAGGGCGGACAGGGCGAATGGGACTACGACGTTCCGATGCTGCCGGGCGGCCATGTGACCGACGACGCGGGCACCGGGTTCGTGCATACCTCGCCCAGCCACGGGGTGGACGATTTCGTGATCGGCCAGAAATACGGCTTGCCGATGAGCTATAACGTGATGGACGACTCGAGCTTCCGCGAAGACCTGCCGTTCTTCGGGGGCGCGGTGATCTTCGACGAAAAGGGCAAGGAACGGGACGCCAACGTCAAGATAATCGACAAGCTGGCAGAGGTCGGCGCCTTGATCGCCCGCGGGCGGCTGAAGCACTCGTATCCGCATAGCTGGCGGTCGAAGGCGCCGCTGATCTTCCGCAACACGCCGCAATGGTTCGCCGCCATCGACAAGCCGGTGAACGACGGCAAGGACACCTATGGCATCACGATCCGCGAACGCGCGCTGCGGTCCATCGACGAACTGGTCCAGTGGACCCCGCGCACCGGGCGCAACCGGCTTTACTCGATGATCGAGGCGCGCCCGGACTGGGTGCTGAGCCGTCAGCGCGCCTGGGGCGTGCCGCTGACCTGCTTTGTCCGCAAGGGGGCGAAGCCCGACGACGCCGATTTTCTTCTGCGCGACCCGGCCGTCAACCAGCGTATCCTCGACGCCTTCGAGGCCGAAGGCGCCGATGCGTGGTACACGGACGGCGCGAAAGAGCGGTTTCTTGGCAATGACCACAATCCGGACGACTATGACCAGATCTTCGATATCCTCGACGTCTGGTTCGACAGCGGCTCGATGCACGCCTTCGTCATTCGCGACCGCCCCGACGGCGCCCCCGACGGCATCATCGATCTGTGCCTCGAAGGGACCGACCAACACCGCGGCTGGTTCCATTCGTCGATGCTGCAGGGCTGCGGCACCAAGGGCCGGGCGCCGTACCGGGGCGTTCTGACCCACGGCTTCACGCTCGACGAAAAGGGCAACAAGATGTCCAAGTCGCTCGGGAACGTGATCCTGCCCGAAGAGGTCGTCAAACAATACGGCGCCGATATCCTGCGGCTCTGGGTCGCGCAGACCGACTATACGGTCGACCAGCGCATCGGATCGGAGATTTTGAAGGGCGTCGCCGACAGCTATCGCCGCCTGCGCAACACAATGCGGTTCCTGCTGGGCAACCTGCACGATTTTTCGCCGAAAAATCGTGTCGACCCGGCCGAAATGCCCGAACTTGAATGCTGGGTGCTGCACCGGCTGGCCGAGCTCGACGAGGTGGTCCGCACCGGCTACGCGGCCTACGACTTTCAAGGCGTGGTCCGGGCGTTGTTCGAATTCGCGACCGTCGATCTTTCGGCCTTTTACTTCGACATCCGCAAGGACGCGTTTTATTGCGACGGCCCCACGCTGCGCCGCGATGCGGCGCGCACGGTGCTCGACATCCTGTTCCACCGGCTCGTCACATGGCTCGCACCGATCCTGGTCTTCACGATGGAGGACGTCTGGCTCGACCGCTTCCCGGGCGAGGACTCGTCCGTCCATCTCCGTGACATCCCCGAGACGCCCGCGGACTGGCTTGACGCGCTGCTGGCCGCCAAATGGTCCGCCATCCGCCGTGTCCGCCGTGTGGTTACCGCCGCACTCGAGATCCAGCGAAAGGACAAGGTTATCGGCGCATCGCTCGAAGCCGCGCCGGTTGTCCATGTCCGTGACCCGGAGATGCTCAAGGCAGTGAAGTCGGTTGATTTCGAGGACATCTGTATCACTTCGGCCATCGTGCTGACCGGCGATCCCCTGCCGCAGGAGGCCTTCCGCCTGCCCGAGGTCGAGGGCGTCGGTGTGGTGTTCGAAACCGCCGAGGGGGAAAAATGCCAGCGCTGTTGGAAGATCCTGCCGGATGTGGGGACCCACCGGCACCCCGGCGTCTGCAGCCGATGCGACAGCGCGCTGGGATAGGGCTGCACGCCGCAGGACGCGGATCGCCGTGCGGCCAGCGTGCATCCGTTCGATCAGCAGAGGCGCCGAAGTCAACGCCGTTGTCGGGACTTGCGCCGCCCTGGAGGGCAGGTCATGCCAATGGAATGCCGTTCACGGTTGCAGGCGGCCTGACACTGCTTGAGCGGCCATGAACCGGCTGTCGCTTGACAGCCCGCTTGGGCCTCTCACCCTGCTGGAAAAGGACGGGGCGGTGGCCCAGCTCGACTGGGGCGTGTCGGCGGACGACGTCCCGGTTCCACAGGCGCTGACGAGGGCACGCGATCAGCTGCGGGAATATTTCGACGGGCAGCGCGAAGCGTTCGACCTGCCGCTTGCCCCGCGCGGCAATGACTTTCAGAGACGGTTCTATGCGGCTCTGATCGCGATCCCCTTCGGCCGGACCCGGACCTATGGCGAGCTGGCGACGGACCTCGGTGTCTCGCCGCAGGCCATCGGGCAGGCCTGCGGGGCCAATCCGATACCGATCCTCATCCCCTGCCACCGGGTGCTCGCGGCCGACGGGCTTGGCGGTTTCTCGGGCAAGGGCGGGGTCGAGACGAAGGTCTGGCTGCTGAAGCACGAGGGCGCGGCGTCGCTTCTGATCTGAGAGGGCGCAGGCCGGACCCGGTTTTAAGTCATGCCGCTCTATTGCGGGCTTTCCGCTCGGGCACCAATTGCTGCAGGATGCCGGCAAACACAAGGTAGACCGATGTCACGATCAGACCCCAATGCGCCCAGCTTGCCGGGTCGAAATCGACCCAGGCGGCCCAGCCGGCAAAGAAGGTCCAGGCCAGCGCCATCGGCAGCGACAGGACCCGCCAACGATCGGTGCGCACAGGGTGGATGAATCTCAGCGGCAGGAACATGGCCACGGCCAGCACCACAACGATGAACAGGATCGCCCAGAAATTCGGCGCCAGCGCGAACAGCACGATCACCACCATGTTCCAGCATCCCGGAAAGCCCGAGAACGAGTTGTCCTTTGTCTTCATCCGTGTGTCGGCGAAATAGATCACCGAGGCAAAGGTGATCAGGATGATCGCGATCCATCCCGTCCAGCCCGGCAGCAGGCCCGACTTGAACAGCGCATAGGCCGGGATGAAGACATAGGTCATGTAGTCGATGATCAGGTCCATCAGGACGCCGTCATATTGCGGCGCGTTGGCCTTGACATCGTATCTTCGCGCAAGCGGTCCATCGATACCGTCGACGGCGAAGGCCACCACGAGCCAGACGAACATCAGGCCCCATTTTTCGTCCACCGCCGCCAGCATTGCCAGCATGGCAAAGACCGCGCCTGTGGCGGTAAGAAAATGCACAAACAAGGCCTTGAGACGCGCCGTCATGAAACCGTCATGAAGGAATTCGCCGGACGGCGCAAATGCTTAGCCCGGGAAAATGGGGGGCGTGTCCTTGCCTTGCCGAATTCGCGACCTGTAACGGGCTTTGTTCCCGCGTTTGAAATCCGTGGCGTCTGGCGGCTGTTCCACGGCCAGAAATTTCGTCCTTTGACCCGTCGTCCCTTCTGGTTTTTTGGCTTGGAACGAGGCCGGACGCCTAAACAGGGTTCGACAAACAACCGCAAAGAGCAGGCCGGAAACCGCCTTCGAATGTTGACAAGCCGAAATGCGCGCGTCTACGCGCGGGGATGGGCCCGGTCATAGACTTCCATCAGCCGGGCGGTGTCGACCGAGGTGTAGGCCTGCGTCGTCGACAACGATGCGTGGCCGAGAAGTTCCTGGATCGCGCGCAGGTCGCCCCCGGCGGACAGAAGATGCGTGGCGAAGCTGTGGCGCATGGCGTGCGGGGTGGCGGTGGCCGGCAGGCCCAGTTGCAGGCGTGCGGATTGCATCGCCCGCTGAATCTGCCGCGGGTTCAGCGCGCCGCCGCGGACCCCGCGGAACAGCGGTGCGTCGGGTTCCACCGGGTGTGGACAGGCGCGCACATAGGCCGCGACTGCCTGGCGCGCGGCCTCGACGACGGGAACCAGCCGTTCCTTGCCGCCCTTGCCCAGGATGCGCAGCACCTCCGGCAGCGGCACGTCGGCCCCGGTCAGCCCCAGCGCCTCGGATATCCGCAGACCGCAGCCGTACAGCAGCGTGACGACTGCGGCGTCACGCAGGGCGACCCAATCGGTGGTCGATTGCTGCTCGACGGTGTCGATCATGCGTATTGCCGCCTCCTCGCTCAGGGGACGCGGCAGCTTTTTCTGAAATCGCGGGCTGCGCGTGGACAGAACCGCCGTCGGGTCGAACCCTTCGCGCTCGGCCAGCCATGCGGTGAAGGTCTTGACCGCCGACAGCATGCGCGCCAGCGATCGGGCGGAAACACCGCGGCCGCGCTCGAACGCCATCCAGGCGCGCATGTCCGACACCGTGATACCGGTCAGCGGTGCAATCCCGGTGCTGCCGCCGAAATGCCGGCCGAGGAAGGCCATGTACCCCAGAACGTCCGTGCGGTACGCGGTCAGCGTATGCGCCGCCGCGCCGTCAAGCGCCTTGAGGCTTGCAAGCCAGCCTTCCAGGGCATCCCGCATCGCGGGTGAGATGGCGGTGATGTCCCCCCGGTCCGCCGCCGTCACGACAGCCATCGGCGCATGGCGCGCTCGAAGACACCGGCGAAAAAGGTCAGCAGGTCGGTGCCCTGCGTCGGCTTGAACTGATGCGGGTCCTCGGCGCCGAGGGCCAGCATGCCGGGCAGCCGGCCGTGGCCCAGATCCAGCCGCAGACAGGCTTCGGACCGGATCCAGTCGGCGGCCTCGCCATAGATCAGCGCGCCGTCGGGCTGTACCTGGCGCAGCGTCACCTGCCGGATCGGCACGTTGCGACCCTGGGTCAGGTAGCCCTCGACAAACCCGGGCTCCGCCACGGACAGCACGTCACCCAGTTTGCGCACCGCCGGGTCGTCGTCGTCCACCGCGCTTTCCAGCACCAGCTTCAGCGCGTCGACCCGCAGAATGTCGGCAATCTCGCCGCCCAGGTTGGCCAGAAACCCGTCGAATTCCGCCGGATCGAGCATCTTGAGCACCGCACGATGCACCTGATTGGTCCCGGCGAGATTTTCGTAAGCCGCGGCAATCACATGCCGGTGGGTGTCTTCCAGCCGGTCGAGCCGCGCCTCCAGCCGGTCCATCGCGATGCCGCGCAGATCGACGATGTTGGCGCCCATCACCCGTTCGTTGGCGGCGACCAGCGCCTTCATCAGATCCCGGTCTTCGAGAATGATCTCGGGCTCGGAGATGATCTTTTCGCGCAGATCCCCGGTGATCACGGCGTTCTTGCCAGACATCGATGCCCCTTGCTCGTTCCCGGGATCTCAACCGGAATTCACAGAATTTTCTGTCCCGTTTTTGCCCAATCGGACAGGAAGCCGTCTAGTCCTTTGTCGGTAAGTACGTGTTCTGCCATCTTTTTGATGACGCCGGGTGGCGCGGTGGCCACATCTGCGCCGATCCGGGCGGCTTCGGTCATGTGGTTGACGGTGCGGATCGAGGCGGCCAAAATCTCGGTCCCGAAATCGTAGTTGTCATAGATCGTCCGGATGTCGGCGATCAGCTCCATCCCGTCGAGGTTGATATCATCGAGACGCCCGATAAACGGCGAAATGAACGTGGCCCCGGCCTTGGCGGCCAAGAGCGCCTGGTTGGGCGAGAAGCACAGCGTGACATTGACCATGCGGCCTTCGTCGGTGAGCGTCTTGCAGGCCTTCAGGCCGGCCCAGGTCAGCGGCACCTTGATCGCGATGTTGTCGGCGATCTTGGCCAGTTCGCGGCCCTCGGCGATCATGCCCTCGGCATCCGTCGCGACGGTTTCGGCGCTGACGGGGCCCGCGATCATATTGCAGATCTCTTTCGTGACCTCCTTGATGTCGCGGCCGGATTTCATGATCAGCGAGGGGTTGGTGGTGACGCCGTCGACCATGCCGAGCGCGTTCAGTTCGGCGATGGCGTCCACATCGGCGGTATCGACGAAGAATTTCATGGAATCGATCCTGCGGTGAAGGGTTGGGTTTGCGCTAACACATACAGCAGGCCGGGCGGGGCCGGAAGCCCCCTGCAAGAGGTGTCGGCAAGGTGACGGGGCCGTCCTTTTTTGACGAGGGCGCGCTGGTCGCGGTTCTGACGACGCAACCGCTGGACCGGCTCTTGGACTACAAGGCGCCGGAAGGCGGCTGTCTCCTGGGCGCGTTCGTCGAGGTGCCGCTGGGGCCGCGCAAGGTGCTGGGGGTCGTCTGGGGGCAGGGCCAAGGGGATTATGACCGCGCCAAGGTCCGGGCGGTGATCCGGGTGCTCGACGCGGCGCCCATGCGGGCCGAGATGATGGACTTCCTGGGCCGTGCGGCGGACTACACCCTGACACCGATGCCCGCCATGCTGCGTCTGGCGACCCGGTCGCCGGGGCTCGGCGATCCGCCGTCGATGCGCAAGGTCTACCGGCTGGGGCAGGGTGCGCCGGACCGCCAGACCGACGCGCGCCGGCGTGTGTTGGGCGTCCTGTCGGATTATGGCGGACTGGCGTTTACCCTTGGCGAACTGGCCGAGGCGGCGGGGGTGACGTCGTCGGTGATCAAGGGATTGGTCAAACAGGGCGTGGTGCGGGAAGAGGAAAGCCCGCGCGATCTGCCCTATCCCCGGCTCGATCCGGACCTGCCGGGGGTGGAGCTGTCGGCGGACCAGGCCACGGCCGCCCAGACCCTGCAGGCCGCGGTCCGGTCGGGCGGGTACGGCACGACATTGTTGAAGGGCGTGACCGGATCCGGCAAGACCGAGGTGTATCTCGAGGCCGTGGCCGAATGCCTCGCGCGAAACCGGCAGGCGCTGGTGCTGCTGCCCGAGATCGCGCTGACGGCCGAGTTTCTGAAACGGGTCGAAGCGCGGTTCGGGGCGATGCCGGCGGAATGGCATTCGGGCGTCACGATGACCGAACGCCGCCGCGCCTGGCGCATGGCGGGCGAGGGTGGGGTGCAGCTGGTGGTCGGCGCGCGCTCGGCGTTGTTTCTGCCCTATCGCGACCTGGGCCTGATCGTCGTCGACGAGGAGCACGACACGTCCTACAAGCAGGAAGACGGTGTTCTGTACAACGCCCGCGACATGGCCGTTCTGCGCGCCTCGATCTGTTCCGCGCAGGTTGTGCTCGCCTCTGCCACCCCGTCGCTTGAAAGCTGGGCCAATGCCGAGGCGGGAAAATACGCCAAGCTGGAACTGCCCACCCGGTTCGGCGCCGCGGAACTGCCACAGATGCGGGCCATCGACATGCGTCTGGAACAGTTGCCGTCGAACCGCTGGATTTCGCCCACCCTGCAGCGCGCGGTCGAGACGCGGCTGGAGGCGGGCGAGCAGGCGCTGCTGTTTCTCAACCGCCGCGGCTATGCGCCGGTGACGATCTGCCGGGCCTGCGGGCACCAGATCGGCTGTGACCACTGCGACGCGCGGATGGTCGAACACCGGTTCCTCAAGCGCCTTGTCTGCCACCAATGCGGCGAAACGAAACCGATGCCGACCGCCTGCCCGCATTGCCAGGCCGAGGATCGGCTGGCCCCGGTGGGACCTGGGGTAGAACGCATGCAGGAAGAGGCGGCAGCGTTGTTCCCGGAGGCCCGGCTGGCGGTTTTGTCCTCGGATCTTTACGGATCTGCTCGGGCGCTCAGGGCGCAGATCGAGTCGATTGCCGAAGGCGGGGCGGACATCGTCATCGGCACGCAGCTGGTGGCCAAGGGGCATAATTTCCCCCTGCTGACGCTCGTCGGGGTCATTGACGCCGACCTTGGGCTGCAGGGGTCCGATCTGCGCGCGGCCGAGCGGACCTTTCAGCTGATGCGGCAGGTGGCCGGCCGTGCCGGCCGGGCGGAACGGCCCGGCGAAGCGTTGTTGCAGACCTATCAGCCCGAACATCCGGTGATCCGCGCGATCCGGTCGGGCGACGAAGAGGGGTTTTGGCGGGCCGAGGCGCAGGAGCGGCGTCAGGCGGGCGTCCCGCCCTACGGCCGGATGGCCGGGATCGTGCTGTCGTCGCCGGACGTGCAGGCGGTGTTCGATATCGGCGGCGTGCTGGCGCGCAACGATGCGCCGTTGCGCCGGATCGGGGCACGGGTCTACGGCCCCGCGCCCGCGCCGATCGCCCGTATTCGCGGACGGCACCGGGTGCGGCTTTTGGTCAAGGCGGACAAATCTGCGCCCCTGCAGGGCGCGCTGGCGGCCTGGGTAGCACAGGTGAAGCTGCCGGCGAATTTTCGGCTGTCGGTCGATATCGACCCGCAAAGCTTTTACTGAGGGTGCAAGCGGCTCGCGGCGCAGTTTCGAAACCGCGGTCCGCCGGCTTTGGCCTAGAAGTTGCCATTCGCGACCAGTCTTCTGGCGCGGAATCAAGGGGCGTAGCCCCGCCGCGCCATCGCCGACCCGCCCCGAAGGGGAGGCGATTTGCTGGCGGCGCGTATCGGATTGAGTTCGTTCGGACTTTGCCGGGATAAATCGAGCGGTTCATAAGTCCGGGTCGCCTCCCCGCGGGTCGGCGATGGCCCGGCTCTTCTCTCGGCAGGCAACGTCCACTCCAGGCCAAAACCGACCTCTCATTCACCTGACTCGCATCGCGCTCCGGAAACCCGTTGCTGCAACCTAACCGGCGGCCAGCTCCAGATTGAAACCTGCCTTCGCCAAGGTTACGCCGTTCACCTGCACCGCGACCGCCTGTTCTCCCGGATAGTGCCGGCGCGTCGTCACATCGCGCAGCGGCACGCGTTTCGACAGGGTCAGCGGCACGTTCGGGTCAAGCCGGGTTTCCGTCCATTTGAAGACCTTGGGCGACAGCCGGCCATCGGCCTTGCGGAAGAAAACCGCGTAGTCGATCAGCACGGGCAGGGATGACGGGCTTTGCAGGGAAAGCGACAGGGTCACGCTGTCGCCCAGGCGGATCGTGTCCGGCGCGACGCCGAGCGCGGCGGTGACACCGTCCGGCGGACGGTAGCCCAGCGCCGCCAGGGCGCCGGGATGTCCCGCCTTGATCAGGCTGCGCAAGGCGTGTTTGACGAGCTTCCGCCGGGGCGGCGGCGCGCCTTGCAGCCAATCGGCAGCGAGGCGCGCGACGAGGTCGGGGTGATCCTTGGCGATGTCGTTGAGGCTGTTTGCGACCGAGCGGCGGACATACTCGGCGGGATCGTCGCGCAGCGCCGTCAGGATCGGGATGAGCGGCGCCGGGGTCTCGACGAACGCAGCAAGCCGCAGCCCCCAGGGCAGGCGGGGACGGCTGCCTTCGCTGGCCAGCCGGCGGACGTGGAAATTGGCGTCCCGCGCCCAGGCCTGGGCGTGTGCGAGGGTCAGTGCGGTATGGTCCCGGAAAAACGGGCGTACGGCGAATTCTGCCGAAAACCGCATCGTCATTTCGCGCAGGAACCGCAGGCTTTCCTGGGGGTGGCCAAGGCCGTCTTCGGCGACGAGCGTGCCCACCGGCACCAGCGCCCAGCCACGCAAGCCGCGGCCGTCGAGCGGAAGACTGTCAAGCTCTGCCTCGGTTTCGGGGTGCAGAATGCCGGACAGCGCCGCCAGCGTCTGGGAAAACGGTGCCTGCGGCAGGCTTGTGCGCAACGCGGCGGCGATCTGCGCCGACCGCTGCATCATTTCGAGGGATTCCAACCCGTTCAGAGCGGCGGTTTCGAAGCCTGCCGTGTCAAAGCCCGGGATCCTGGCCAATTGCGCGCTCATCTCCAGGATGACGCCCGGGTTGAACAGGTTCTTCAGCGGCTCCGCCACTAGGCGGGCTGCCACGCCGGTTGGGCGGGCACGTAAAAGGCCAGTTCCTCGCCCACCGCCAGGGGGCCTTCGCGCTCGATCCAGGCGGTGACGCCACGCCTGCCCCTGGCGGCGGCCACGAATCCCCGGCCGTGCCCGGGTTCGGCGGCCTCGATCTCGCGAGCCGGAAACTGGCAGGGGTGGTTTTCAAGGTCGATCGTAACCACGGTGCCGGCGGCCGATTTCAGGCGCGACCCCACCGGGACATGGCTGAAATCGGGAATGCCCGAGACGACCATCGACGCCCCGACCAGCCCCGGATCCAGCGTCTCGAGCCCGATCGTTCCGGCGATCGCATCGAGTTCCTCTGCCGACAGGATCGACAGCTGCCGGGTGTTCCGAACCTCGGTGCCCCTCGGATAGAGCATCAGGAACCGGCCGCAGGCCCGGCGGGTGAGGCCGCCATGGGCCTCGCCCTCGAATCCGGTAAGCAGAGCGTTCACCTCGGTCAACGGCTCCGAGCGCAGGCTTGCGCCGCGGTCGGCAACGCGGCCAAGCCAGGTGATGGTTGCGGTCAGGTCGGACTTGGCGAGCGCTGTTGACATGGGAGGGCTCCTTTCGCGGCAGACAGTGTCCCGCGCCGCGCCGGGCGGCAAGACCGTTTGTGCCGGCGCACAAAGAAAAACCCCCGCGGCGGGCGCGGGGGTCGATGTCGCGGTGGTGGCCTCAGGTCGGCTCCGGCTCCATGCCAGGATCGCTGGGCGGCTTCGGCTTCGGCTTGGTCTTCGGGATCGCCGTGATGCTGGCCGAACCGCCGCCTGCCGGCGTGACGTCGTCATCGTCCCCCCGGTTCAACGGCTCGCCTGCGATCACCTTGGTGATCTCGTTGCCGGTCAGCGTCTCGTATTCCAACAGGCCCTGCGCCAGGCGGTGCAGATCCTCGTTTTTCTCGGTCAGGATCCGCTTGGCGGTCTCGTACCCTTCGTCGACGATCTGGCGAACCTCCTCGTCGATCCGCTCCAGCGTTTCGGGCGAGACATTGGCGGGGGTGTTGTAGGTCCCTAGATACGACTGCTGCTCGTTGGCATAGTCGATATTGCCAAGCTGATCCGAAAAGCCGAACTGCGTCACCATCGCGCGGGCGATCTTCGACACCTGCTGGATGTCCGAGGCCGCGCCGGAGGTCACGTTCTCCTTCCCGAAAATCAACTCTTCGGCCACCTTGCCGCCCATCGCCATGGCGATCTTGGACTTGTACTTGGTGAAGGTGACCGACAGCTGATCGCGCTCGGGCAGCGACAGCACCAGCCCCAACGCGCGGCCGCGCGGGATGATCGTCGCCTTGTGGATCGGATCGTGCTGCGGGACGTTCAGGCCGACGATCGCATGCCCGGCCTCGTGATAGGCGGTCAGCTTCTTTTCGTCCTCGGTCATGACCATCGACCGGCGCTCGGCCCCCATCATGACCTTGTCCTTGGCGGATTCGAAATCCTCCATCGTCACGAACCGCCGGCCCACACGTGCGGCCATCAAGGCGGATTCGTTGACCAGATTCGCCAGGTCGGCGCCGGAGAACCCCGGCGTGCCGCGCGCGATGATGCGCAGGTCCACGTCCGGCCCCAAGGGCACCTTGCGGGCGTGGACGCCCAGGATCTTTTCGCGGCCCTTGATGTCGGGGTTCGGCACCTGCACCTGCCGGTCGAACCGGCCCGGACGCAAGAGCGCCGGGTCAAGCACGTCGGGACGGTTCGTCGCCGCGACGATGATGATGCCCTCGTTCGCCTCGAACCCGTCCATCTCGACCAGCAGCTGGTTCAGCGTCTGCTCGCGCTCGTCGTTGCCGCCGCCGTAGCCGACACCACGGCTCCGTCCGACAGCGTCGATTTCGTCGATGAACACGATACAGGGCGCGTTCTTCTTTGCCTGCTCGAACATGTCGCGCACCCGGGAGGCGCCGACACCCACGAACATCTCGACGAAATCCGAGCCCGAGATCGTGAAGAACGGCACACCGGCCTCGCCCGCAATCGCGCGGGCCAGCAGTGTCTTACCGGTGCCCGGCGGACCGACCAGCAGCGCGCCTTTCGGGATCTTGCCGCCGAGACGCGAGAATTTCTGCGGGTTGCGGAGGAATTCGACGATCTCCTCCAGTTCTTCCTTGGCTTCGTCGATGCCGGCCACGTCGTCAAAGGTCACGCGGCCGTGCTTTTCGGTCAAGAGCTTCGCCCGGCTCTTGCCAAAGCCCATCGCGCCGCCGCGACCGCCGCCCTGCATCCGGTTCATGAAATAGATCCAGACGCCGATCAGGATCAGGAACGGCAGGAAGGTCATCAGCACCGTGGTAAATCCGGACTGTTCCTGCGGTTCGGCCCGCACGGTCACGTTGTTCTGGATCAGCTGATCGGTGATATCCGCGCCATCGGGGCGGATTGTCACGTAATCGTTACCGTCATTGCCGCGAAAGAGGATGCGCTCGCCATCGAGCGTGACCGAGCTCACCTCGTTTGCGTCAACCCGGTCGACGAATTCCGAGTAGCTGATCGAGCGTGTCGATATCGTCGACTGCCCGCCGCTGAAGAGGTTGAACAGCGCAAGGATCAACAGGAATAGAACGACCCAAAACGCGATGTTTCTGGCGTTGCCCAAGGCAATCTCCTTCATTCGTGTGGCCCGCTGCGGATGCTGCGGTGCGCCCTCCTAAGATAAGGATTGGGCGGCGGTGTTCAACGAGATATAAGGCTTTCGGCGAATTCGTCCCGTCCCGGCGCCAAAAGCGCTGTCCAACCCGCCGAAAATCCCGTGATTGGCGCGGCGATGAGCGTGCCGTCGCGCCAGACCGCCGGCGACGACAGCAGCGAATCGCGTGGCATCAGCGTCGTTCGCCAGTCCGCGCAGGCGTTCAGCCCCGGCGCCCCGAGGGCACGGATTTCCAGATCCGGCGCGTGCGGACCGCACAGTCGCCAGCGCCCGTCCCAGACCGCATCGGTGGCACAGGCCCCGGCGCGGGCGGCAGCCTGCGGTTCCCGGGCGAGTCGAATTCCAGGGCTGCCGAAAGAGATCAGGCAGCCATGCAAGGTGCTCCTTCCCTCGCGCGCGCCATGTATCACCGTCATCACTGCCCCTGCGCGCGGCGGGTAATCGGCACCCGAGATCCAGCGCAGTCCGGCGTTCAGAACCCGCCGGGCGAAATCCGGTGGCAGGTCGTCAAATCCAGCGGTGTCGATCAACAGATCGCCCCGGTCCTCGGTCACGTGATGCCGGGCCCAGCCCTGCAGAAACGTCTCTATGCCGGACCGCGTATCGCTCAGATTCGCGATGGTCTGACCCAGCCCCCCGGCGTCGATGCCAAGCGGCGCCAGGGCTTCCAGCGCCCGGCGCGCCTTGACGCGGTCGAAATGCGTGTTCACGTTCGTCGGGTCGTCGATCCAGTTGACGCCGCGTCCGGTCAGATAGCTGCGCAGGAGGCCGTGCCGGACCTCCAGCAAAGGCCGGTGGAACCGAGTGCCACCCCGGCGGAACACCGGCCGCATCCCCGTCAACCCGTCCAGTCCGGCGCCGCGCGCCAGCCCCAGCAAAAACGTCTCGGCCTGATCGTCCAGCGTGTGGCCGAGGGCGATGTGCGCCAATTCTTCCGACGCCGCCCAGTCGGACAGCAGCCGGTAGCGTGCGCGCCGCGCCTGGTCCTGCAGGTTGCCGGTGCCATCCCAGCCCGTCCATTCGAGCGTGGCGTGCCGAACACCCAGCCCGCGGCAGGTTTCGGCCACTTGCGCGGCCTCGCCCGCGCTTTCCTCTCGCAATCCATGATCGACCGTTACCGCCACCAGCGGCACCCGGCCCCAGTCAAGCAGCAGATGCAGAAGGCCCAGACTGTCGCTGCCGCCGGAAACCGCGACGCCCAGCCGCGCAGGCAGCGCATCGGCGGGAAAGGCGCGGTCGAGATGGGACAGCAGCGCGGCGGCGTCGCTCACGAACAGCCCAGGCGCTGGCTCTCGGCCGCCGCCTCGTCAACCTCCGGCGCGCCGGGATACCGCGTGGCGACCTCATCGAGCATGATGCAGGCCTCGCGGGTCTGTCCCAAATCGGCGAGCGATTCCCCCAGCCGCAACAGGGCGCTGGGTGCCCGCGGTCCGTCGCGCCAGCCGGAATAGCTTTCGAGATAGGCCCGGGCCGCCGCCGCCGTCTCGCCCAGCCCCGTCAAGGCCTCGCCGCGCAGGTAATGCGCCTCTCCATTCAGCGGCCCGCCAGGATAGGTGGCGGCAAAGGTCTGGAACATCTCGGCAGCACCCGTCAGGTCGCCGCCCTCCAGCGCGGCCACGGCCCGGTCGAAATCCGCCTGCTCGCCCATCGCCATCTGTGTCTCGCCGCCCGTTTGCGGCGCCGCCACGGGCGCCACCGCCACCGGCGTGGCGGCTTCGCCGCCGAGGGTCGGGGTCTCGCCAAGGCTGCCGACCTCGCAACCGGGTTCAAGTTCGCACAGCCGGAATTCCAGATCGCCGATCCTGTTGGTGCCGTCGCTGACCACCCGGCTTACCCGGAACTCCAGTTCCTCGGTCCGTGCCGTCAACCGCTGCAATTCCGCCTCGATCCGGTTCACCCGGTCCAGCACGGTGCCGCCGCCCGCCGCCACGGACGGCCCGGCAGTCGTCGACAACTCGCGCTTCAGCCGCTGTATGTCCACGAACAGCACCGACAGTTCCTGCCGGATATCCGCCAGCGTCTGATCCTGCGCCGCCACCGGCGCCAGCGGCCAGACCGCCAGCGCCGCTGCGGCGATCATCCACCGCAGGCCCTGCATGTCAGCTCGTCAGCCCGGCGGCGATCACCGTCACCGCGCGGCGGTTCTTGGCATAGCACGCCTCTTCCGAGCAGATCTCGATCGGCCGCTCCTTGCCATAGCTGATCGTGGAAAGCCGCCCCGGCGCGACCCCTTGCGAAATCAGGTATTCCCGAACCGCATTGGCGCGTTTTTCGCCGAGGTTGAAGTTATAGACCCGGGTGCCCTGTTCGTCGGCATGGCCCTCGATCTTGGCGTTGAAATCGCGGTTGTCGATCAACCAAGCCGCCTGCGCGGCCAGAACGCCCTGCGCCTCGGGCGACAGCGTCGACTGGTCCACCGCGAACAGCACGCGGTCGCCCACGCTGTTGCTGAAATACTCTGCCGTGCCCGTCTCGACCGGTCCGATCTCGGCGCCAAGCCCGGCCTGGTTGTTTAGGTCGACGGTGTCGCCGCCACCCAGCCGGTCGGGGCTGGTGCAGGCGCCCATTGCGGCCAGTACGGCGGCGCCCAGGGCAATGCGGATATGGATCATGGAAAGGGGCCTCTTCCGGGTCATTGTTGCTCGATTGTCGACAGATTAGCAGTTTTTTCGGGAATTGGGAACGGATCACGCCTTACGGCAATAGCGGCGACCAGGCCGGGTCCGAGGCCGGGCCTTCGGTCGGCACCCGCCGCAGGTTCCGGCCCGAGATATCGACGGAATAAAGCGCGGGCGCGCCGGTCGGACCCTGGGTTTCGCGGGTGAACATGATCACCCGGCCGTTCGGCGACCAGGTCGGGCTCTCATCCAGAAACGAGGCGGTCAGCAACCGTTCTTCGGATCCGTCGGTCCGCATCACGCCGATATGGAACCGGCCCTTGTTCTGCTTCACGAAGGCGATCAGATCGCCGCGCGGCGACCAGACCGGCGCGCCGTACCGGCCGGGGCCAAAGCTGATCCGCGTGGCCTCGCCGCCGCCCGCGGGCATCACGTATAGCTGCTGGGTTCCCGAGCGATCGCTTTCGAAAACGATGAACTGCCCGTCGGGCGACACGCTCGGCGCGGTCTCGATCGCCGGTCCGCTGGTCAGCTGCCGCACCGTGCCGGTCGCGATCGCCAGTTCGTAGATGTCGGAATTTCCGCCCTTGGCCAGCGAATACACGACCCGGCCGCCATCGGGGGTAAACGACGGCCCAACCGACATCGCACCGGACTCCTGCTCCAGGACCCGCCGCTGAGTTGTGCCGACGTCGAGCACATGGATCCGCGGGGCGCCGGTCTCGTAGCTGGTATAAAGCACCCGGTCACCCTTGGGCGATATCCGCGGGGCCAGCACCAGCGAGGCGCTGTCGGTCAGAAACTGCAGGTTCGCCCCGTCGTAGTCCATGATCGCCAGCCGGGTGCGGCGCGCGTTCTTCGGGCCCGAGGCCGAGACGAATACCACCCGGCTGTCGAAATAACCCTCCTCACCGGTGATCCGGCTGTAAACCGCGTCGGCCACCTTGTGCGCCATCCGCCGCCAGCTTGCCTGGCTCGCCGCGAATTGCAGCCCGTCGCCCAGCTGCGCTTCGGCGAAGACGTCGAACAGGCGGAACTTCACCGTCACCCGCCCGTCCGATGTGGTGCCGACCGCGCCGGTCACCAGCGCCTGGGCGTTGATCGCTTTCCAGTCGGAATACTGCACCGGGCTGGAAAAGCTGGTGACGGTCGAGATAAAGGCGTCCCTCGGGATTTCCCGGAACAGCCCCGTACCCACCAGATCGGCGGCAATCAGCTGGCTGATCTGCGCCGCCATCGCCTCGGCCCCCGCATTCTCGGCCACGAACTGGGGCAGAGCGAAGGGCAGGGGCTCGATCACGCCCTCGGTGATCTCGATCCGCAGCGGTCCGGGCGACTGCGCCGCCACAGGCAGGGACAGGGCGGCCAGGGCCAGCGAAAGCGTCAGGGTGAAAAGCCGTCTCATTTGATCCGCATTCTCTCTGGATTGAATGTCATTTCAATGTCCCGCCAGTGATCGTACTTCTCCACCGGCAGATCATAGCCGCGTGCGCCGCAGCGGATGATCGCCCGCCGCGCCGTCTCGAACGCCTGCCGTGCCGCCGCGTCCGATCCGCCCGAGGCGTTCAGCATGCGGATCGACCCGGTATCCGGCGTGCCGTCGCGCAACATCGACACCGCGACCACGACGGTCACCTGAAGCGCATCGGAACTCAGAGAGCCCACGTTCCAGCACTGCTGCACCGCCACCCGCAGCCCGTCCTTCTCGGATCGCGACAACGGCGGTCCGGCTGGGGCGGCGACGGGTGCCGGGGCGGGCGCGGGCTCTGCCGGGGGGGCCGCAACGGCAGCGGCGACAGCGTCGGCAATCGCGTCTGCGGGCACATCGGGGGCCGGTTCCGGCGTCGGTTCGGGCTCTGGCGCAACGGCGGTCAGGACCGGTCGGCCGGGCGGGCGCGGCGAGGATGCCGGCGCCGCGGGTGACGGCGTTTCGGCCTCGGTCACGATCTCCGTGGTGGCCTCTTCCGGTGCGGCCTCCGGTTCCTCCTCGGCGCGCCGGTCGGTCGGCGCATCGGGGGAAATCCGCGGGGCAGGGGTGTCGGCGATCTCTGGCGCGCTCGGCGTCTCCGGCACGGGAACCGGTGCGACGCGCGGCGCATCGCGCGGCTGCGGCGTGTCGCTGGGCTGGGACAGGTCCGGCGGTGCCTCGACACTGGGAGGTGCGATGGGGGCAGGGGGCGCATCGGCCACCTCTGCCCCAGGCGGCTCGGGCGTCGGCAAGGCGTCGGGCGCGTCGTCCGGCGGCACGCTCGCCGCCGGATCGGGCACGTCGGGCGGGGTGGGCGGAGTTTCGGGCCGAAGGGCAGGCACGGGCGAGGCATCGACCTCCGGCACCTCCGGTACGGGCACCTCCTGCGCCGCGTCGGGGCTGTCCTGCGGCACGCTCAGCGCCGCAAATTCCTCGGCCGAGATCAGCGACACGTCCGCCGCCTCCAGCACAGGTGGCTCCGGCTCGCCCCGAAACAGCCCGCCAACGGCGAGCCAGAGCAACAGAATTCCGTGGCCCGCCACCGAGAGTTTCGTGCCGGTGGTCATGCCGGTCCGGTCCGGTCCGCTGGGGCCAAACGCATATCGATGGCGCAAATAGCCACGGATCGCACCCGAATCCCGGCGTGAGCCCGGCCCACCTGCGCCCAGGGCCCCCCGTCACCGGGCGCAGTCCGGAACGAACGCCCCGGCGGAACGGATGGTTTGCATCCCAATCTAGAAACGTCCCGTTCTATCCACCGCTCTCGTCCAGCCGCGGCCCACCGGTATCCGTCACCAGCCCGATATTGCGGAAACCGCCCGCATTCAGCGCCCCCATCACCTGCACCACCTGTTCATAGGGGATCGCCCCGTCGGCGCGCAGGAACACCTTGTCGCTCGTGCGTTCCGCTGCGATCGCGCGCAGCTTGCCGATCAGTTCGGCGGCCGGCGTCTCGGTGGTCTGGATCAACAGCCGCCCCTCGGCGGTCAGCGTCACGGTCAGCGGTTCTTCCTGTTCCATCGGCAGTGCCTCGGCCGCCGTCTCGGGCAGATCCACCGGCACGCCCACCGTCAACAGCGGCGCGGACACCATGAAGATGATCAGGAGTACCAGCATCACGTCCACGAACGGAGTGACGTTGATCTCGCTCATCGCCCGATAGCGCCCGCGGCGCCGCTGGTCGCGCCCGCGCCGTTCGGCCCCGCCCGAGCCCTGGATGACCCCCGCGCCCACCGCTCAGGAATCCAGCTGCCGCGACAGGATCGTCGCGAATTCGTCGGCAAAGGCCTCATACCCGGCGACGATCCGGTCGCTGTCGGCGGATAGCTTGTTGTAGAAGACCACCGCCGGGATCGCCGCCAAGAGCCCCAGCCCCGTGGCCAGCAGCGCCTCGGCGATGCCCGGGGCCACCACGGCGAGGTTGGTCGACTGCTGCCCGGCGATCTCGATGAACGACCGCATGATCCCCCAGACCGTGCCGAACAGCCCCACGAACGGCGCGGTCGAGCCCACCGTGGCCAGAAACGACAGCCCGCCGTTCAGCCCCTCGGCCTCCTTGTTGATCGCCACGTCCATCGACCGGTCGATGCGCGCCTGGGCCCCCGCGATCAGGCCGCCATCCTGCCGGTGCGACCGCCGCCATTCCAGCATGCCGGCGGCAAAGATCTTTTCCGACGATCCCTCCGGCGCGGGCCCGATCTTGTCGTATAGCTCGTCCAGCGGTTCGCCCGACCAGAACGACTCGTCGAACACCGCCGCCTCGGCCCGGGCGCGGCGGTAGTTGATCAGTTTCTGAAGGATGATCCCCCAGGCCCAGACCGAGGCCACAAGCAGCAGGATCATCACCAGCTGCACGACAAGGGAAGCGCGCCAGAAAAGCGCGAAGAAAGAGAAATCGGCGTCCATAGGTCCTGCTCTTGGTTCGGCCCGCGTTTTTCAGGCTCTGATTACGCGCGAAGCTAACGCAAAATCAGGGGGAAAGCCAAGAAAACCGCGTCACGGGCCCAAATCGCCCACGGATCCCCCGAGCCGTCGGCGAATATCCGCCGGCAGCCGCGCCGGCCGTCCGGTGCCGGTCAGTGCCACCAGCGTCACCACCGACCGGACCAGCAGGTCGCCGTCCCGCAGCACGTCCTGCCCCAGGACCAGCCGCGCGCCCGAGATCGCGTGGATCCGCGTCTCGACCGTCAGATCGTCCTGAAACCGGGCCGGCAACAGGTATTCCGCCTCGACCCTACGCACGGCAAAGACGATGCCCTGTTCGGCCTTCAGGGCCACCTGATCGATCCCTGCCTCGCGCACGAACTCTGTCCGCGCCCGTTCGATGAATTTCAGATAGTTGGCGTAATAGACGATCCCGGCAAGGTCGGTGTCCTCGTAATAGACGCGGATGGGGAAGCGGTGGGTCATACCGGGCTTTCTTGATGCTCGGGCTCAGCCGGTAGCCTCTGCTTTGCAGGCATTCAAGCTCTGGCCGAGCCCCTCAGCATCGCAGCCCCGGACACAGCGTGCGTTTGGTCACGCCTCCAGCACCTCCTTTATGGCCCAGAAAGCCGGTTTCGGCCGAAGTTCGGCGTCGAACAAGACCGGGCGCGCCGCCCCGGTGCCGGGCCTTCTGCGCTCGCCGGTGTGCCCCTTTGTTATCCAGGAGTAGCGATCGCCAAATCCCCAGAACATCACCCGTTTCAACCCCTTGGCCTTCAAAACGCGTCTGAGAAACTCGTAGTAATACTCGGCGACACGCTCATCGCGCTTGGCAATATCGGCGGGGAATTGGCTGTCGTTTACATCCATCTCTGTGATGTAACTCGCGATGCCCGACCGCGCCGCGGCCTTGATAAGCGAGGCCGTCTTGGCTCCGGAAGGGCTGTATTTCGACGACAGGTGCCCCTGAATGCCCAATGCATGCACAGGTGCCTTGCGCTTTCTTAGCTCTTTGAGCAGCCATAGTGCGTTGCGACGCTTGGAAGAGCACCAATTGCCCGCGCAGTCGAGATTATAGTCGTTGATTACCAATTTGGCGTTGGGAGCGACGGCATGGGCCTCCCGCAGGCAGAATTCGATGAAGTCGATGCCGAAACGGTTCAGGAAGACTTCGTTCCGCAGTCGCGTTGCCTCTTCTAGCGGCTCGTTTAGTACGTCCCACGATACTGCGCCATGGTAGCGTCCGGCGACCTCGCGGATAAATCCACCATATTTGGCCTTGACCGTTTCCCAATTCGCGTCGGCCGCCCAGGACAGCGGCTCCTGGTGCCAGAACAACGTGTGGCCGTGAAAGCGTAGTCCGTTTTGGGTGGCGAACTGGTAGGCCCGGTCCGCAGTGCCCCAACGCCGGGCTCTAGCGGAGGGTGCGATTTCGCGGGGTTTCATCCCCCACTCGGCGGCGGTTACCGTCGAATGAAACGCCACCAGTCGGTTATAGGCCGCGTTGCCGTCCGGCGAGAAACAGGACCCGAACTCCAGCCCACGTCTTGCGGCGATTTTGGCAAGCGAGGGAAGCGTCTGCGCACGCAGTGGTTTTGACAGATAGGGAATTGCCAGACCTGCCGTAGAGATCGCAAAGAACGCTCGTCGGGAATACTCACCCCCCATGCCGCCCCCCCTCAGGCTGACACACGCTGAAATACTACTCGAAGAACCCATCTCAAAAAAGCCCTACACGGATATGCCGGTTCCATAGTGCCGAGATCGACGGTCAAGCTCGACCGTCTTGCCCCACCCGTGCCGCCAGCCTCAGTGCGTGGCTGGGGTCATCGGCGACTGCCGGCATCACCGGATCATAGCCCGCCCGGATCACATCGGCGATCTCGGGCCGCAGGATGGTCTTGCCGCCATCCACCCGCGCAAGCGCCGAGCGGTCGCGGAACGCCGTGTCGGACCACAGCAGGATCGTCTGCACCATCTGGCTGAGCGCCAGCGTCTCGGCCGATACCGCGGCCAATGCCTCGTCCATCCGTAGGAACACGAACGCCGCCCGGATCGCCCCGGCCTCGTCGAACCGGAACACCCGGTACTGGTTCGCCTCCGCGCCGATCAGCCGGGCCACCAGCGGCCGCAGATCGGGCACCAGCCGGTCGAGACCCGGCACCTCGGGCAATTCTTCCCAGTCGCGGAAGAAGAACACCATAAGGTTCGCGCCCAGCTCCGGGTCGGTCTCGGCCATCTGATGACCCGCCAGCGCCACGACCGCCTCGCAGGCGCCCTTGACCACCGAAAGGG
Source organism: Rhodobacter sp. (assembly GCA_030065095.1). Taxonomy (GTDB): domain Bacteria; phylum Pseudomonadota; class Alphaproteobacteria; order Rhodobacterales; family Rhodobacteraceae; genus JASJCA01. Next base: position 231,560 of record JASJDP010000001.1, on the reverse strand, counting down.
TTTGGTCCTCGACCCCGAACACCACCGGCGCGACCGGCCGTCCCCAGCGCGCGAACAGATACGATCCGTCGGACCGGGTGAACAGGGCCGCAACCTCATCAGCCGTCATCGCCGCACGCCCGCCTTCCCCGCGCAAAGGCAATTCCCGTACAATGCCCGGGGGCTGGGGCCTTGCCGCCACGGGGCGGGGCGCGGCACAGGGTGCCGGTCATTTCCCAAACAGCTCTCCCTGACCCGGCGGCTTCGGCGCCTCCAGCCCAAGATGCGTCCAAGCCTTGGCGGCCAAGAGCCGCCCCCGCGGGGTGCGCTGGATCAGCCCCTGCTGCAACAGATAGGGCTCGATTACGTCTTCCAGCGAATCCCGGCTTTCCGACAGAGCGGCGCACATGGTTTCCACCCCCACCGGCCCGCCGGCGAAATTCTCGGCGATCATACCCAGATACCGCCGGTCCGCCCCGTCGAGCCCCAAATCGTCCACCCCCAGCCGCGTCAGCGCCCTGTCGGCGATCGCCTGCGTCAGCCGCCCGTCGCCCTCGACCACCGCGAAATCCACCACCCGGCGCAAAAGCCGACCGGCAATCCGCGGTGTGCCGCGCGCGCGTTTCGCAATCTCCCGCACGCCGCCGTCCTCGGCCGGCACGTCCAGCATCCGCGCGCCGCGGGCCACGATCTGTTCCAGTTCGGGCGCGGTATAGAACTGCAGCCGCACCGGAATTCCGAACCGGTCCCTGAGCGGCGTCGTCAGCAGCCCCAGACGCGTCGTGGCGCCCACCAGCGTGAATGGCTGCAACTCGATCCGGACCGTCCGTGCCGCCGGGCCCTCGCCGATCACCAGATCCAGCTCGAAATCCTCCAGCGCCGGATACAGCACCTCCTCCACCACCGGGTTCAGCCGGTGGATTTCGTCGATGAACAGCACGTCGCGCGCTTCGAGATTGGTCAGGATCGCAGCCAGATCCCCCGCCTTGGCCAGAACCGGCCCCGAGGTCATCCGGAAATTCACCCCCAACTCGCGCGCGATGATCTGCGCCAGCGTGGTCTTGCCCAGACCGGGCGGTCCGTGGAACAGCGCGTGGTCCATCGCCTCTCCGCGCCGGCGCGCCGACTCGATGAACACCCGCAAGTTCGCCCGTGCCTCGGCCTGCCCGATAAAAGCCTCCAGGGTCTGCGGACGTAGCGCGCGGTCCAGATCCTCGGGCCGCCGGTCTGCCCTGAGTGTCGGGTCCGGTTCCATCGCCTATCCCTTCGGCGCCAGAAGCTGCAGCGCTGCGCGGATCAGCGCGGCGGTATCCGCCGCGGGGTCCGTGCCTGCGGCCTCGGCGACGGCCTGGGCCGCTTCGCCCGGCCCATAGCCGAGATTGGAAAGCGCCGAGAGCGCCTCGGCCTGCGCCGCCGCAACGCCGGCGCCGCTGCCAGACGGTGACGGGGCGGCCGCACCCGGATCCCTCAGGGGTGTCTGTTCCACCAGCGGCGCCGCAGGCGCCGGAACCGTGCCGCCCATGGCCATCACCGCCGGGGCCTTGTCCTTCAATTCATTGACCAGTCGCTGGGCGATCTTCGGTCCCACCCCGGGCGCGGCCTTCACCGACGCGGCATCGCCCAGTGCGATCGCCCGGCCCACGCCTTCGGCCCCGAGCGTGCCCAAAATCGCCATCGACGCCTTGGCGCCGATCCCCTGCACGCTCATCAGCAGCCGGTGCCATTCCTTTTCAAGCGGCGAGGTGAAGCCGAATAGCTGCAGCAGGTCCTCGCGCACCAGCAGATCGGTGTAAAGCGCCACCGCCTCGCCCGGCGCCGGAAGCGCCGCCAAGGTCCGCTCGGACACATAGACCACATAGCCCACGCCGCCCACATCGATCAGCACGTGATCCGCCCCGCGATAGTCCAGCCGCCCCGCCAGCCGACCGATCACGTCCCGGCCCGCCCGGATTTCGTGTGAAGGTCCGTGTCGCCGCCGACGCGGGCCACCGCCGCCGCCAGCCGCCCCGAGGCCCGGGCGTGATGCGCGTGACACAATGCCACCGCCAGGGCATCCGCCGCGTCCGGCCCGGCGATCCGCGCGCCCGGCAGCTGCAGCCGCACCATGTGGTCCACCTGAACCTTGGCGGCATGCCCCACGCCCACAACGGTCTTCTTGACCGTGTTCGGCGCGTATTCCCCGACCGGCAGCCCCGCCTGCGCCGGCACCAGCATGGCGATACCCCGCGCCTGACCCAGCTTCAGCGTGCCCGCCCCGTCGCGATTGACAAAGGTCTGCTCGACCGCTGCGGTGTCCGGCGCGAACCGGGCTACCACATCGGTCAGCTGTTCGAACAGGCTCAGAAGCCGTGCCGCCAGATCGTTGCCCGACGACACACAATGCCCGTTTCCGATATGACTGATTCGCGAGCCCGCAACCTCGATGACGCCCCAACCGAGGGTCTTCAGCCCGGGGTCGATCCCCAAAACGCGCATCGGCAATCCTGCTCGTGTTATCGTTTTCACAGCGTTAGCACGAAAGGCGAACATCCGCCAAGCCCGCTTGCCACGATTTGGCCGCAATCGATGTCGGAAATCGTCAAGAACTATCTCGAAAACGACACTTTCAGCCCTTGAAATCCATAAATGTTTACAACGTGTTACCGATATCTCCTGCTATGCAGAAATTGCATGTGTGCCATGCAAAAAACCTGGCTTGTCGCGCCGTTCGGGCAGGCCTAGGTGCGGGTTACGACGCAAGACCGCGCCGAAACCGAAACGCCACATACAAGGACACCTACAATGGCTTCTTTCGACACCACCCGCCCGATGGCTGACGGTCACCTCTTTGGTGTGCGTCCCAGCAATCTTTTCGCCCGTGCCTTCGGCGCCATCGCCGCCTGGAATGACGCGCGGGTCACCCGCAACGCCCTGTCCAAGCTGTCGGATCACGAACTCGACGACCTGGGCCTGAACCGCGGCGACATTGACGCCATGGCCTCGAAGCTGCGCCGCTTCTGATCCCAACGGATACCCAAAACCGAAAGGGCCGCGTTCCATCCCGGGAACGCGGCCCTTTTCTTGGTGCGAAGGTTCAGGCTTACCAGAGACCGAAGCGGAGCCCTTCGATCAGCCACACCGAGACAGGATCGAGGATCATCGCCTTCGCGGCCAGCTGCTCCAGAATATTGCCCTCGGCCAGTTGTGCCATCCTGGCGCCATAGCCGCCCGCGCCGAGTTGGAAGAACAGGAAGATCTTGAACAACATCACCGCCAGCACGAGCTGCGCCAGTTGTTTCAGCGGGAATTCGCGGCGATGGGCCCGCCGCCGGGCCAGTTCCAGGCCATCGTGATTGTAGCTTTCGACCGAGCGTGCGGCAGCGGTGCTTTTGGTGTGATAGGCGTGGAATTTATCGAGTGCGAGTGTCATGGCGGGGGGTCCTCGGGGCTTTGATTTAAGGTTACTTTTTGCCTGAAATGTGGCGAGAATGTGGCCGTATTGCCGTGGGGGCACTTTCCGGCCCCATTTGCCTAAAATCGGCCCAAAAGGGCGATTTTTCCGGTGACAATGCGGACCCGCGAAATCGGATTGTTTCGGATGGCGCCCGATGGCTGGAATCGGGCGATTCGCGCTGGCCCGCACAACTAAAAAGTGGGCCGTGTTCCTTTTGGAAACGCGGCCCCCAGTCGACTACCCAGAGAGGGTTTACCCGGTACCACCCGGGTCGAGGTGCATTCTAGAGGCGGGCAAGAAGGATCTGCGACAGACCGTCCAGCATCAGGATCCTGGCGGCGCCCGTTCCGCCCAGCCGCCTTCGGCCATCGTCGCGACGGCGGCCAGGTAGGTTTCGGGTCCGATCTGCGCCGCCAGAAAGAACTTGAACGACACGGCGGCCAGCAGGGCGAGACAGAAGAACGCAAGCGGCGGAAGCGGCGTTGCGTCGGCCGTCCGGGCATGATCGCCTGCGGCCTGCAGGGCCAGCCAGGGCGAACCCTTCGTGGTCATGTCGTCCTCGATCGGTGCATCATTTCGATTCTGGCAAGATCGGTCCGAAATGTAGCGGGAATGCGGCAAGTTGCCCGCAACGCTCTGATTTTGCATTATTTTCCAAGAGATTGTGCAACCGTCAGGGTTGTCCAATCAGCAATCTCCTTCCGGTGCATCGGATTGGCGCCAAGCGCGGAATAGACGCCGGCCACCTCGTCGGCCTGGTCGTTGAGAATTCCTGAAAGAATCGCGACCCCGCCGGGACGCAACATCCCGGCAAGGGCAGGGGCCAGCCCGATCAGCGGCCCCTTCAGGATGTTGGCAAAGATCAGGTCATAGGGCGCGGCTGCCTTCAGATCGGGGTGGTCGAACCCGGCTGCCTCGACACAGACGACCCGTCCGGCCAGCCCGTTCGACGCCACATTGGCCGCCGCCACCTCCACCGCCACCGGGTCGATATCGCTTGCCAGCACCCTCGCGGGCCATACCTTGGCCGCCGCCATAGCCAGAACCGCGGAACCACAGCCCAGATCCAACACGGATTGCGGCTGCAGCCCCTGATCCACCAGCCGGTCCAAAGCCCGCAGGCAGCCCAGCGTCGTGCCGTGATGCCCGGTCCCGAAGGCCATGGCCGCCTCGATCCGCAGGGCGACGGCCTCTGCCGGCACCTTGTCCGCGTCGTGCTGGCCATAGACAAAGAACCGCCCCGCCTCGACCGGCGTCAGTTCGCGCCGCACATGCGCGACCCAGTCGACGTCGGGCAGTTCCGATACCGCAAACGGCCTGGCCCCATGCGCCGCCGCCAGCAGCGCCAGCCCGGCCGTGTCCGGCGGTCCGTCGAAATAGCCGCCGACCTCCCACAGGCCCGTGCCATCCTCGATCTCGAATACCCCGACACCCGTCGGCTCGGGCACCAGCCGCTCCATGGCAAGCCCCAGCGCCTCTGCGGCATCCTTGCCGTGCAACGTGGTGAGGGCGGTGAAGGTTGCCATGGCCGGCGGGCTAAAGGGCGGGACGGGCGGCGTCAAGCCGTGCCCGGTATTCCGCCGCAGCGCCGCCCGCCGCATCCCCCGACACCCTTGAAGCGCCCCTGCGCCTTGCACTAGAACCACGCCAAATCCGCCAACACCAGCAGGAGCCTTCCCATGGCCGGCCATTCCAAATGGGCCAACATCCAGCACCGCAAGGGCCGTCAGGACGCCGCGCGGTCCAAGCTGTTTTCCAAGCTCTCCAAGGAAATCACCGTCGCCGCCAAGATGGGCGATCCCGATCCCGACAAGAACCCCCGCCTGCGCCTCGCCGTCAAGGAGGCCAAGTCGAACTCGGTGCCCAAGGACGTTATCGACCGCGCCATCAAGAAATCCGTCGCGGGCGAAGGCGAGGAGTACGAGGAAATCCGCTACGAGGGCTACGGCCCCGGCGGGGTCGCGGTGATCGTCGAGGCGATGACCGACAACCGCAACCGCACCGCCTCGACCGTGCGCTCCACCTTCGGCAAGCACGGCGGCAATCTGGGCGAGACCGGCTCGGTCGGCTTCATGTTCGAGCGCACCGGAGAGATCGTCTATGGTGCCGACGCGGGCGACGAGGACACCGTGATGATGGCCGCCATCGAGGCTGGCGCCGCGGATGTCGAAAGCTCCGGGGACGGCCATGTCATCTACACCGCCGACACCGATCTGAACGACGTCTCCACCGCGCTCGAGGCCGCCCTGGGCGAGGCGGAATCGACCAAGCTCATCTGGAAACCCACCACCACCACCGAGCTCGACCTCGAAGGGGCCACGAAGCTGATGCGCCTGATCGAGGTCCTGGAAGACGACGACGACATCCAGCGCGTCACCGCGAATTTCGAGGTCAGCGACGAGGTCATGGAACAGCTCGGCGCCGCCTGACCTGCCCGCGCCTCCGGTCTGCAGCCGCTCGTTTGACCGAAAAAACCGATTGACAATCGGTTGGGTCGCCATCCAGCTCAAGTAATCCGCCCTCCATGCGCGTGAGGGAGCGGATTGCGCGATGACGTCCGAAATTGGATTGGAATGGACCAACTCGTGCAGGCCATTTTCAAAGGAACGGGAACGTTTCCTGCCCGCGCATAAAAAAGGCCTCCTTCACCGTCTCACGCCGTCTCAGCGAAAGGACAGACCAATGAATTCGATGCCTCGGTTGGCGTTCGGACTGATACTGACGCTCGCACTTACCTTTTTGAATAGCCTCCACGAACCGACAGACGTCCGACGGTATTCCGATGAATTTCCGATTGTCGATCTTGGCCCGGCCGCCCGCCGTCCGGACTCACCCGTGGCTCACGGATAGGGTCCGCCGCGGCAGCGTCAGCACCAGCCCCAGCGCCAGCGCCGCGCCTGCCATCAGGGTCAGAAAGGCCGGTTGATAGCTGCCCGTCCGATCGAACACCCACCCCGCCAAAATCGGCCCGATCGAGCCGCCGATCGTCCCGAAGAATATCACCCCCCCAAACACCGCCCCATGCGCCCGCATCCCGAACGCCTCCGCCACCGTGGGCGACACCACCGTGAAGAGCCCCCCATGGGCGAATCCATACGCGGCCATCACCAAGAACAAGGCTCCCGCGGCCGAGGTTCCCGCCAACGCCGCCATGCTCGCCGCGAGGCATCCCAGACAGATCAGATAGGCGTTCCGACCTCCGATCCGGTCCACCAGCGTCCCCACCGTCAGCCGCCCCGCGACGCTTGCCGCTCCGATCACCGACAACAGCCCCGCTGCCGCCGCCTGCGCCATGCCCAGATCCATCCCATGCACCGCGATATGCAGGGGCACCGTCGTCAGCACCGGAAAGAACAGGAACTGCACCGCGCAGAGCGTCCAGAATACCCGGCTGGCCCGCGCCTCGGCATAGCTCATGCCCTCGGTCGCGGCTGCCCCCTCGCGAGCCACCCGGGGCGGCCGCTGCATTGCCGCCGCCGCGAGCAGCAAAAGCAGTGCCGCCGACAATCCGAGGATCACGATGGCCAGCCGCCAGCCGGCCCACAGGATCAGGAACGCGGCCAGCGGCGGCACCGCGATCTGCCCCGCGGCCGTGCCGACCTTTACGACGCCGGACATGATCCCCCGCCGCCTGGCGAACCACCGTGCGATGGTCGACAGCGTCACAACGTCATGCGTGCTAAGACCGGCTGCCAGAGCCATGGAGAAGATCGCGAATAGCTGCCAGGGCTCTTGCACCTGCGCGATCAGCGCGTATCCCAGCCCGTAAATCACGCCGGTCACCATCAGCACCGGCCGCGGTCCCAAACGGTCGCTGATCCGCCCGGCAAGGATCGCGAGCACGCCCATGAACAGGAACGCCGACGCCGAACAGGCCGACAAAAGCGTGCGCGACCAGCCGAACTCGGCCTCGAACTCGGCAAAGAACACGCCGTAGGAGAACAACAGCCCAATCACCGTGAACTGGGTCAGCGACGCGCCGAAGACGGCCATATAGCGGGGATCGGGCAAGGCGGTTCCTGACTGCGGCAGAGCTGCGGCGCAGATGGCAGCTTTGGGCGGTGATGTCGATGGCCGGCAGCCCAGGTTTTCGACCTGCCGAGCTGGCTGCGATCTTTCGAAACGCTTGGCAGACCAGCAGTGTCGCAGCAGCCGCTCACCGGAATCTGCACGCAGAGCCATGCGCGGACCGAGGGATCAATGGCCTGAAGGGGCCTTGCCGGGGGGCACGATGCACAACGACGGTTCGCCCGCCCCGATCCGGGCCGTTCCGATGGTTGCCGACGGCAGGCTTGCGCTCTGGGCTTGCATCCGGTCGACCGGCAGAGCTAAGCCACATGGAACCTCCATTCCCGTACGGGACGATCCGAAAGCGCCAGCCATGACCTCCGCACTCGCTGCAGGATTCGCCCTCGGGCTGTCGCTGATCCTCGCCATCGGCGCCCAGAACGCCTTTGTGCTGCGTCAGGGTCTGCGCGGTGCGCACGTCTTTGCCGTTTGCCTGGCATGCGCCCTGTCGGACGCGATCTTGATCGCCGTCGGCGTCGCCGGCTTCGCGGTGATCTCGGATGCCGTTCCGGGCGTCGTGCCCGTCATGCGGTGGGGTGGTGCGGCGTTCCTGATCGTCTACGGCGCCCTGTCGTTCAGGGCGGCTCTCGGTCCTGCCGCCGCGCTGGAACCGGCAGAGGCCGGCGCGGGCTCGCTGACCAAGGCGCTTGCCACATGCCTCGCGCTCACCTGGCTCAATCCGCATGTCTATCTCGACACGGTTGTTCTTTTGGGATCGGTGTCAACACAATATGACGGCCGGCAGCTCGCCTTTGGCGCAGGCGCGGTCGCCGCTTCGTTCACCTTCTTCTTCTCGCTGGGCTACGGTGCACGGCTTCTGAGGCCGCTATTCGCCAAACCGGCGGCCTGGCGCGTGCTGGAGGTCGTCGTCGGCCTCACCATGTGGGCGATCGCGGCGAAACTGATCCTGGGCTGAGTATCCGGCCCAATCCAGGATTGGCCCCAACCGCCCCTTGCCCTCGCGGCGCGCATGGGGTCAAGATCGTCCGGTCATGGCCCCGCCTGCGTCTTCCCACCAACGCCCGGTCGCCGGCATCGTCTGGATGCTGATTACCGGGGCGCAGTTCGTCGCCGTCACCGCGATCGTGAAGCACGTGGGCAGCGGCATTCCTGCACCGCAGGCGGCTTTCCTGCGTTATCTGCTTGGCCTCGTCTTCTTCATCCCCTTCCTCGGCACGATCCGGCGCGCGGGGCTGGACCGGCGGTCGATGCAGCTTTTTGGTCTGCGGGGCACGGCGCATGCCATCGGGGTGATGCTGTGGTTTTACGCCATGACGCAGATACCGATCGCCGAGGTGACTGCGATGAACTACCTCTCGCCGGTCTACGTCACAATCGGCGCGGCGGTCTTTCTGGGCGAACGCCTTGCCGCCCGCCGGATCGCTGCCGTTTGCGTGGCGCTTTTGGGCGCCCTCATCATCCTGCGTCCGGGGTTGCGCGAGGTATCGTCGGGTCACCTGGCCATGCTGATCAGTGCTGTGGTCTTCGCCGCGTCCTACCTGCTCGCCAAGATCATGGCCGACCGCATGCCGGCCGTGGTGGTGGTCGGCTGGCTGTCGATCGTCGTCACCGCCGTTCTTGCGCCGTTCGCTGTCGCCGTGTGGGTTCCGCCCAGCCTCGAGGACCTCGCCTGGCTGTTTCTTGTCGCGGCGTTTGCGACGGGCGGCCACTATACCATGACGCTCGCTTTCCGGGCCGCGCCCATCGCCGTCACCCAGCCGGTGACGTTCCTGCAACTGGTCTGGGCCACCGCCTTGGGGGCGCTGGTCTTTTCCGAGCCGGTCGACGCCTGGGTCGTCCTGGGCGGCGCGGTGATCATCGGTTCGGTCAGCTTCATCGCCTGGCGCGAGGCCGTCTTGAAACGCCGGGCCGTCACGCCGCCCGCCATGGCGACAAAGGTCTGAACGCGCGGCCCGCAACGCGCCGGCGACCGCCACGCGGGTTTACCAACTGCCCGGTCCGCGCGTAAGCTGGCGGAAAAAGCGGAGGGTGTCATGTCGAAGTTAGGTCTGCTGATCCTTGCGGCGGCTGCGGTCGGGGCGGCGTCCGCCGCACAGGCAGGGCTTGAAATCTGCAACGACACCGATGCCACGCAAAGCATTTCCATCGGCTACAAGGGCGACGAAGACTGGACGTCCGAGGGCTGGTGGAACATCGAACCGGGCGCCTGCGTCAGCCCTGTCACCGGAGACTTGAAAAAGAGATACTACTACTATCGTGCCGAGGTGGGCGGCGGCGGTTTCGAGGGCGAGAACTACATGTTCTGCACCACGCCCGAGGTGTATACGATCGTCGGCGACACCGAGTGCGAAGAACGCGGCTATGACCGGGAAAGTTTTGCCGAGATCGACACCGGGGACACGGCCAAGGACTTTACCTTCACGATCCTTGCTGGGATGGGCGGCGACACGGACGTCGGCGCCACGGAGGGTGAAGGCGAAAAGCTGGGCCTGGAGTTCTGCAACGAAACCACCGATCGACAAAGCCTCTCGGTCGCTTACGAAGGGGATGACGGCTTTACCTCGGAAGGCTGGTGGAACGTCGATCCCGGCGATTGCGCCACGCCGCTGCCCGGCGCCCTGAAAAAGCGCTACTACTACTACCGGACCGAGGTGGCGGGCGAGCCCGCGATCTCGGGCAATTACACATTCTGCACAACGCCTGAAGAATACACCATCGTCGGCGAAAGCGATTGTGAGGCGCGCGGCTATGCCAGCGAGGGGTTCGCAGAAATCGACACCGGACCGACGGCAAAGCAATACACCGTGGCGATGACGACGGATCAGGGCAGCGATCGCAGCGTCGAGCCGCCGGTGGCCGCCGACACCGGTGCGGGCCTGCGGATCTGCAATGAGACCGATCACACGCAAAGCCTGTCCTTCGGCTATAACGGCGCAGATGGCTGGACCTCTGAAGGGTGGTGGAATGTCGATCCGGGCGACTGTGTAGATCCCGCGCTCGACGGTGAAAACCGGCGCTATTTCTACTACCGCGCCGAAGTGGACGGCGGCGAGTTCAACGGCCAGAATTATTTCTTTTGCACGACGCCCGAGGAATACACGATCGTTGGCGATACCGACTGCGAGGCCCGGGGGTACGATCGAGAGGATTTCTGGGAAATCGACACCGGCGGCACGTCCGGCATGTTTACGTTCACCCTGGTCCGCGACGCTGACCTGCCGATGACCGAGCCCGGCCAGGGCAAGCCCGAAACGCCGGCCCAGGCGCCGTCGCCCGGACCGGCCCCCACGCCGACCCCTGTGCCGAACTTTGACTTTGGCGACGCCAGCGACGGTGCGGACGAGGCCGGGCAGGAAGTGGAACCCGATCCGGAGCCCGAACCAGAACCGGAACCGGAGCCTGAATCGGAACCGGTAGACGAACCTCGCGCGCCAACCCGCCGCGGCGGATCGCGCGGCTAGGGCCGGCGGACGAAACGGTGCGCCTGGTTCCCGCCGCTTTCGTCGCCCTTTGCCTCGCCGGGACGGCTCAGGCGGGGCTGGAGATCTGCAATGAAACCGATCTGCAGCAAAGCGTCGCAATCGGCTATAAGGGCGAGAGAGACTGGACGTCGGAGGGCTGGTGGAACATCGACCCCGGCGATTGCGCACTCGTCGTCGATGGCGACCTGACACAGCGCTATTATTACTATCGCGCCGAAAGCGAGGGCCGGGAATTCCAGAGCCAGCGCTATGTCTTCTGTACCCAATCGGACGTCTTCACCATCGTCGGGGACACCTCTTGCGAGGACCGCGGATTCGAGGCGCAGGAGTTTCGCGAAATCGACACCGGCGCTACGGCGACCAAGTTCACATTGTCCCTCGTCGATACCGGTGGCTCGGGCCGGCCGCCCGCAGGCGGCACCAAGACCGGCGAAACCGGCGGGTCGGGCAGCCAGGTTGCGGCGCCCGTCCCCGAGTCGCCGCGCATCGCCAGCGACGACACCCAAAGCACCACGCGGCCGCCGCCCGAAACCCTGCCGCCATCGGTCAGCGCCGCCGACCTGTCCAGCGGCATGGCCCCCGGCGGCCACGGCACAGCTTTCACCACCGACGCCCTGTTCCAGGGCTGCGAGATCGAGGACGGGCGCGAATACTGCGGCTTTCATGCGGGCGAGTGGAAACTGCGCGCCTACTACGGCGGTCCCACACCGGGCGATCTGCTTTACGCGCTCGAGGGGATAGCGGTGAACGCGCCGGTCGAGATCGAGGGTGACGTGGTCGAGGCTTCAGGCAATCACATGGCTGTCGTGGTGCGCGAAGTGCGTCCCAAACCGGGTGCCGACCGCGACGCCCGTCTGCGCGCCGCGCTGCAGGGCGACTGGGTCGATGCCGAAGACAGCCGGTCCGAAATCACCGTGCGTGGATCGGAGATTTATGTTCGCAGCGACGGCGGCTTTGCGGGCGCGCACTACCTGCGTATCGCGCGAACCTGTCAGGCCTCGCAAGGCAAGGGACCGGTTCTGCTGCAGACCGAGGCCGGCGGTGGGCGCACCAATTGCTACGTGATCGACACCGCCGACGGTCGCCGGCTGCAACTGACAGACCCGGCCCGCGGCACCGCGTTGCGCTACCGGCGGCCCTGACGGCCGGCCGCTCGACGCACATTTTGTCGGCATGGCGACCCTTCGCCGAACCACAAGGACTTTGCTGCCGCGAGTCAGCTCGATGCACTCTCAGGCGTTGAAAAGCTCCGTCAAAGCAAGCGCGACTTGACCGTAGAGCCGGGAATGCGGCGAAATCCAATATCTCTGCAGGTCTGAACGTGTTCCCCGGAAAGCCAAGCAATCATCGTCTCGGCAGCCGCCTGGCTTTCCGGGGAGGCGCAGCATCCAAACAAGGAAGAGGCGACGCCGGACGTATCTGGCCTCGCCCGCCATTTGGTGCTGGTGTGGCGCGCAGAATCGAATGAGGATCGGTGGACTACAGTGAATCGGCAGGGGCCAAATGGCGCGTGGCTCCGGGAAAATGCGGGAGAATAGGCGATGTACGGAGTTGTCGAGGGAACCGGCTTTGAGGTTTTTGATCCGGCATTCGAGGCCTGCCTGATTGGCCACGCCCGGGTCGAGCGCCTGTGGACCGGAGCACGCTGGTCGGAAGGCCCGGCCTGGTTTCCCGCCGGAAGGTATCTGGTCTGGTCCGACATCCCGAACAACAGGATGCTGCGTTGGGATGAAACCGACGGGTCGGTTTCGGTCTTCCGGCAGCCGTCGAACAACTCGAACGGGCACACGGTCGATGCCCAGGGGCGTCTTGTGTCCTGCGAGCATCTGACCCGGCGGGTGACCCGCACCGAGCATGACGGCAGCATCACCGTGATCGCGGATCGTTTCGAGGGCAAGCGGCTGAATTCCCCAAACGATGTGGTGGTGAAATCCGACGGATCGATTTGGTTCACCGACCCGTCCTATGGGATCCTGATTGACTACGAAGGAGAGCGGGCGGAAAGCGAAATCGGCGCCTGCCATGTCTATCGCGTCTGCCCGTCCGGCGATATCGCAATCGTTGCAGACGATTATCTCAAACCCAACGGGCTCGCCTTTTCGCCGGACGAAAGCCTGCTTTACATCGCCGATACCGGCGCCACCCATGCGCCCGAAGGGCCAAGGCATATTCGCCGGCACACTGTGGGTTCGGACGGAACGCTTGGCGGGGGTGAGGTCTTTGCCGAATGTACGAACGGGCTGTTCGACGGATTCCGTCTCGACCGCGATGGGCGGATTTGGACCTCTGCCGCAGACGGCGTGCATTGCATCGATCCGACCGGCAAGCTGATCGGAAAGATCCTGATCCCCGAGATCGTTGCGAATGTCTGTTTCGGCGGACCCAAGCGAAACCGTCTCTTCATCTGCGGCACGACCTCGCTCTACTCGGTCTTCCTGAGTGTAAATGGTGCAAGGTGACCGGCGCCGGGTGATCAAGGTACGGACCTGACCCGGCGGGCCGGTCTCGCCGAGCGCCAGCGGTCCGCAATGGCCAAAGTCCATTCGTGCGCGGCGGGTGGAAGCCTTCGCCGCAAAGCTGGCACGGGATGAGTTTTGTCGGAACCGCGATTTGGCGATTCCGGCCAGAAGTTGCCTTTCGAAACCGGTCTTCTGGCGCGGAATCAAGGCCGAAGGCCGCCGGGCCATCGCCGACCCGCGCCGAAGGGGCGGCGCTTTTGCGGAAGGTGCGGTTCGGCTTGAGTTCGTTCGAAGTTTGCCGGGATAAACCGCTGCCGTTCAAGTGTTGGTTCGCCTCCCCGCGGGTCGGCGATGGCCCGGCTCGATATTCAAGCGGCACCGTCCGCTTCGGGTAAAAACCGACCTTGCGATTCGCTCACAACGCACCGCGCCCCAAGCCGGCTTTGCATGGACAGACCCGGCGGCCGGTTCCGTGCCGGCCGCGCAGGCCTGCGATTTCCGAACCGGAAGGAGGCCCGAGACGTTCCGCCTAGACCTTGAGCACCGGGATGATCTGCTTCTTGCGGCTCATGACGCCGGGCAAAGTGACGGTATCGCCCGAAACCGTGGCGCCGAAGCTTTTTTCGGCAACGGATTTGACCAGGTCATTGGGAACCAGAAGCGTTGCTTCTTCGTCGAGTATGTCCACGACAAACAGCAGGACCTGATCGACCCCATCTTCGGCTGCGACACCGGCCATCGAGGCCATCAGGCTGTCCTTGCGGTCGAGAACCGTCTTCGGCGCCGTGGTTTCCAGAACGCTGACGCGGAATTTCTTGCCGCCGACCTCGTATTCCTTGCTGTCCATGCGGATGAGTTCGGCGTCCGTGAAGGCCGAGACATCGGACTTGGCGGCGAACATCTCGGCGGCATAGTCCGGGATCGAGAGGCCGAGATCCTGCGCCAGCCGCTCGGCTAGCTCCCGGTCCTGATGGGTGGTGGTCGGCGAGCGGAACTCGAGCGTGTCGCTGAGGATGCAGCTGAGCATCGTGCCCTTGACCCAGTCGGGCATCTTGTTTTCGTTCGGGCCCATCAGGTTGTGCATGATCGTGGCCGTGCAGGCCAGCGGCTTGATCGTGATGTCGATGGGTCCCGCGGTCTGCAGCCCGCCGGTCAGCTTGTGGTGATCGATGATCTGCAGGATGTCGGCCTCGTTGATGCCGTCGGGCAACTCGGCCGGATTGTTGGTGTCGACGATAACCACCCGGTCGCCTGCGCCGATGCCGTCGATGATGGCGGGTTTGGGCAGGTCCCAGCGCTGCAGGACAAAGGCGGCTTCGGTGTTGGGTTCGCCCAGCAGAACGGCCTCGGCCTTCTGGCCGCGCACCTCGTTGAGGTACCACGCCCAGATGATGGGCGAGCCGGTGCTGTCGGTGTCGGGGGATTTGTGCCCGAAGACTTGAATGGTCATGTCGGTCTTCCGTTGTGTCTGTCAGTGGAAATTTCGTGCTCTTATAGGGGGGCGGATTCGGGATGTCATGGGACGTTTGCGCGCGGGGCGGCCGATGCTTTATTCCGGTCAAACTGACGCCGCAATGGTGGGGTTTGACCCGTGCCAGGATGACGGCGCCTGCGGTTCATACCTATCGGTCGCTCGACGCGCTGCGCGGTGTCGCAGCGCTTGGGGTGGTGCTGTTTCATTCGGCTTTCGTGGTGCAAGGCCAGGGACCGGTGCTGGAAAACGCATCGCTGTTTGTCGACTTCTTCTTTGTGCTGTCGGGCTTCGTGATGGCGCATGCCTATACGGCGCGGATTGCCCGAGGGGGCGATCTGAGCGGCTTTGTGGCGCTGCGGCTGGGGCGGCTTTACCCCATGCATCTGCTGATGTTGGTGGCTTGGGTGGTCTATTACGCGGCGACGCTTCCGCCGACAGATCGCGCGTTCGGGCACCACATGGCCGGGATCTTGCCGCATCTGACGATGCTGAACAGCGTCGGTCTGCAAGAGCGACTGAGCCTGAACTACCCGACCTGGAGCGTGGGGGCCGAATTCTGGGGCAGCCTTTTATTTTTCTTCGTCGTGGCCGGTCTTCGGCAGCGGTTTGGGGCTTGGACGGCACTGGCGCTGACGCTGGTCTGCTACGCGGCGCTGTTGGCGGATGGAGCCGGCACGATCCAGCGCAGCTATGACTTGGGCCTGGTGCGGTGCCTGGGCGGATTTTTCCTGGGTGTGACGCTGCAATGCGGGCTTTCGGCGCGGAGAGATAGACCTCTGGGGACGGGCGCAGAGGTGACCGCGACGGGTGCCGCACTGGTGCTGCTGGCATTGCCCGCGGGATATCTGGCGGTAGAGTTGGCCACCGTGGCGGCGTTCGCCGGCGTGGTGGCGGTCTTCGCCCGGTCCGAAGGTGCCCTGTCACGGGTATTGCAGGCGCGCCTGCCGGTCTTTCTGGGGCGTATCTCTTATTCGATCTATATGGTGCACGCGTTGATCTGGCTTCTTGCCGTTGATCTTGCACGCTTGGTCAGGGTGCCTGCCGAGGCGGCGCTTCTCACGCATCCGGTTCACAAGGATCAGTTCTTCTTGCTCACCCCTTGGGCGCCGATGATCAACGTTTTTGCCGTCGCCATCGTGATCGGCGTCGCGGCACTGACCTACCGCTATGTCGAGGAACCGGCGCGTCAGGCAACGCGACGCTGGGTGCGGGCACGGCCGCGCACGGGGCTTGTGCCCTCGGGCTGAGCACGGCGCTTGCGCTGCCGGGCGGCTTGCGGTCGAGTGGTCCCATGGGAAAGCTGCGCGAAACGGACCTTTATCCGCCCGTGAAGAGGTTCCTCGAAGGCCAGGGCTATGAGGTCAAGGGCGAGGTCGGTCCTGCCGATGTGGTGGCGTGCCGGGGCGACGAGGCCCCGGTGATCGTCGAGCTCAAGACCGGATTTTCACTGTCTCTGCTGCATCAGGGCGTCGCGCGGCAGGCGGTGACGGATGCGGTCTATGTCTGCGTGCCCCGAACGTCCGGACGCGCTGGAATGCGGGCCATGACGGAGAACGTCAAGCTGTGCCGCCGCCTCGGGCTGGGCGTGATGTCGGTCCGGCTGCGCGACGGCTTTGTCGAGGTGCATTGCGATCCCGGGCCGTACCGGCCGCGGAAATCCGTGTCGCGCAAGGGCCGGCTGCTGCGCGAGTTCGCGCGGCGGGTGGGCGATCCTGCGCGGGGCGGGGCGACGCGGTCGGGGCTGGTGACGGCTTACCGGCAGGACGCCCTTCGGATCGCCGCCCATCTGGCGGCGGCGGGTCCGTCGAAGGGCTCGGCGGTCGCCGGAGCAACCGGGGTCGCGGCGGCGACGCGGATCATGGCGGCCGACCACTATGGCTGGTTCGAGCGGGTGTCGGTGGGCGTCTACCGGCTGACACCAAAGGGTGAGGCAGGGCTGGCGCAGTACGGCACGCCTTAGCGTGCGAGGCGCGTCAGGGTGAATCCCTGCCGCGCCAGAAGGTTGAGAAGCCCCTGCTCACCCGGCAGATGCAAGGCGCCGGCGGCGACCAGCACCTCGCCGTCTGCCGCGGCGGGCAGAATGCGGTCCATCCAGGCGCGGTTGCGGCGGTTGATCAACGCCTCTTCGGCGCGCGCCACCTGTGCCTGCCAGTCTGTGTCGCTCAGGCCCATCGCGTCCTGCGCCACCGCGAAGGACCATTCCCAGATCAGGCGGATCTCTCCCCGGAAATAGGCCTCGATCAGCGTGGTCATCTGGGCATCCGGGTTATCGAGCTGCTGGTCGAGCGTAAGGCGCAGAAGATCGAGCTGTTCCTCGGGCGAATAGCTGCCGAAGATGTCGAAAAGCGTTTCGACGGGCTCCAGCGCCTTTGGCGTCTTGCCCAATTCCAGCGCGCGTTCCATCACCATGTGATCGAGCCCGCGCAGACCGCCCTGCAGATCGTGCAAGGCGCATTTGGCGATGCCGAGCGTCGTCATCGCCATCCAAGGTTTCATCTTGGCGGCCAAAAAGCCGGGCACGCCACGGTCCGCCATAACCTGTCGCAGGCGATTCCAGTCTTCGTCGGCGAGCTGATCGGGCAGGGTCGGGCCATCGGTAATAAAGGCGAGATCCGGCTCCTGTGCGATCTTCGCCTGCAGCCGCTTTTCGTCGCCCGGGCCGAACTCAAGAAAGACGGTGTCGGATCGGGCTATGTGCGTGTCGATCCGGTCGAGCGTGGCCCGGTGGCGGGGATCGTGCAGGTGGAGCGTGCCGATGACGTGGATGATCTGATCGCCACGCTCGGCCCGCCAGAGGATCCCGTTCGGATAGGGTTGGTCGGAGGCTGCGGCTTCAAGCGCGTCGCGTTGCCCTGCGGGCATCGCTGCAAGCAGATCCGTGCCGGTACACGCGGCGGACACCGGAAGCGCGGCGAGTATGGCAAGCAGGGCGACGAGGATACGGGGCATGGAACGGTCCGGCTGGCATGTGACCCCAGACTATTGCCGCGGAATCGTGTCGCAAGTGTGAACGCGGCGTGCCGGCGTGCCGGGCGAGGAATTTTCGCGTCGAAACCGGCGGGCTGACGCAGATCAAGGAGGCGGAACAGGGAATCGGGCACAACCGGCGGCGGTTTTGGCAACGCAGCGCGGGAGGCTGGCATGGAAGACGTGGAACGGCTGTTGAAGGGCACGGTGGAAGAGCTCGAAAAGCTCTTGAACGCCAAGAACGTGTTGGGCGACCCGATCGAGAAGGACGGAGCGACGGTCATTCCGATCGTAAGCTATGGCTTTGGCTTCGGCGCCGGCGGCGGGACCGGCGGTGAGGGCGCTAAGCAGGGCACCGGCGGCGGCACCGCCGGTGGCGGCGGGATCAAACCCTTGGGTGCAATCATCATCGACGGCGAAGGCGCGCGGGTCGAGGCCGTCAAGGGCGCGGTGTCGAGCCTGGCCGAGGTGGCCGGGGCCGTGGCGTCGCGCGCGCTTGAACGGCAGGGCAAGGACGAGGGCGGCTCTGAGGCGTGAGCATCGGTCATGGTGCTGAGCGTCTTGCTGTGGCTTTTGCTGACACTGGTGGTGGTGTTGGTGGCATTGGTGGCCTTGCCTGTGCGGCTGCGGCTGACGGCGCGGTCGGAACCGGTTGCCTTTGTTAAGGTCGAGCTGAGGCTGTTGGGCCGGGCGCTGCCGTGGTTGGTGCTGGTCGACAGTTCGCAGCCGGGTCGGATGCGGACCAAGCCCGCATCCAAGGCGAAGCCGAAGGCAAGGAAGACGAAACGGAAAAGGGCCGGGGGGGCGTCCCGGGAAACCATGGGCCGGATGCTGCGGGCGGGCCCCGATCTGGTCTTCGGGCTTCTGCGGCAGATCCGGATCGAACGGTTTCTGCTTACGGTTCGCTTTGGGCTCGATGATCCGGCAGAGACCGGGCAGCTGTTCGGGATGCTTGCGCCGATAGCCCAGGCGCCTCAATGGATGCTCGGCCCACCGGTATCCGTGTCGCTGACCCCGGTCTTTGACCGCCCGTGCGCCGCGGGCGAGGCGGACATCGTGCTGAGCCTCAGGCCGGTGCGGTTGGTGCCGCCCGCCGCACGGTTTGCTTGGCGCGCATTTGGGCCTGTGAAATGAAGTTGGCCCTTGATCCGCCGGTGCGATGCCGCCGCGTAACGGTGGCGGCGCTATGCCAGACGCGGGTCGAGTCGCGGGGATGGCCGCAGGCCGCGGTGTTTACCTGCGAAAAGAGCCCCGTGGCGATTCTCGCCTGGTTGGACGGCGAGGTGGTTGCCTGGCGTCCGAATGGTGAAGTGCTGGATGCGGCGGTGCTTGACAGTCTTTGTCCCGGCGTGGCAGAGGCATTCCGCTCCGCCGCCGCCTGACGGAAGCGATTACTGTCAAAGCTTTGCAATTTTTGCAGACCCGGCATGTTGACACGCGATGGGCGGTTCCTTATCTCCGCGCCGTTAGCACTCACATTGGGTGAGTGATAATCAACCGCAAACATGAACCAAGGAGCGTTCAGAGATGGCATTCACTCCGTTGCATGACCGTGTGCTGGTCCGCCGCGTGGAATCCGACGAGAAGACCGCTGGCGGCCTGATCATCCCCGACAGCGCCAAAGAGAAACCCGCCGAGGGCGAAGTCGTTGCTGTCGGCGCCGGTGCCAAGGACGACGACGGCGATCGCATCGCGATGGACGTCAAGGCCGGCGACAAGATCTTGTTCGGCAAGTGGTCGGGCACCGAGATCACGCTGGAAGGCGAAGAGCTGCTGATCATGAAGGAAAGCGACATCCTGGGCATCATCGCCTAAAGAGCGTCGCTTTTTTCTTACCCGAAACTTTCAGACAACCAGGAGAAGCCAACATGGCTGCTAAGGACGTCAAATTCGAAACGGATGCCCGCAACCGCATGCTGACCGGCGTGAACGTGCTGGCCGACGCGGTGCGCGTCACCCTCGGCCCCAAGGGCCGCAACGTCGTTCTCGACAAGAGCTTCGGCGCGCCGCGCATCACCAAGGACGGTGTGACGGTCGCCAAGGAGATCGAGCTTGAGGACAAGTTCGAGAACATGGGCGCGCAGATGGTGAAGGAAGTCGCCAGCCGCACCAATGACGAGGCCGGCGACGGCACCACCACCGCGACCGTTCTGGCCCAGGCCATCGTGCGCGAGGGCATGAAGTCGGTGGCCGCCGGCATGAACCCGATGGATCTCAAGCGCGGCGTCGACATGGCCACCGCCAAGGTCGTCGAAACCATCAAGGGCGCCGCCCGCGAGGTCAAGGACAGCGCCGAGGTTGCGCAGGTCGGCACCATCTCGGCCAACGGCGAGGCCGCCATCGGCCAGCAGATCGCGGACGCGATGCAGAAGGTCGGCAATGACGGCGTGATCACGGTCGAAGAGAACAAGGGCCTCGAGACCGAGACCGAGGTTGTCGAGGGCATGCAGTTCGACCGCGGCTACCTGTCGCCCTATTTCGTCACCAACCCCGACAAGATGACCGCCGAACTGGAGGATGCCCTGGTTCTGCTGCACGAGAAGAAACTCTCCTCGCTGCAGCCGATGGTTCCGCTTTTGGAAACCGTGATCCAGTCGGGCAAACCGCTGCTGATCGTGGCCGAAGATGTCGAGGGCGAGGCTTTGGCCACGCTGGTCGTCAACAAGCTGCGCGGTGGCCTGAAGATTGCTGCGGTCAAGGCGCCCGGCTTCGGTGATCGCCGCAAGGCCATGCTGCAGGACATCGCAATCCTGACCGGCGGCCAGGTGATCAGCGAAGATCTGGGCATGAAGCTGGAAAACGTCACCATCGACATGCTGGGCGGCGCCAAGCGCATCGCGATCACCAAGGACGAGACCACCATCGTCGACGGCCATGGCGAAAAGGCCGAGATCGAGGCGCGCGTGACCCAGATCCGTCAGCAGATCGAAGAGACCACCAGCGACTACGACCGCGAAAAGCTGCAGGAACGCGTGGCCAAGCTTGCCGGCGGTGTCGCGGTGATCCGCGTCGGCGGCATGACCGAGGTCGAGGTGAAAGAGCGCAAGGATCGCGTCGATGACGCCCTGAACGCCACCCGCGCCGCTGTTCAGGAAGGCATCGTTGTCGGCGGCGGCGTTGCATTGGTGCAGGGCGCCAAGGCGCTGGAAGGTCTGACCGGTGAAAACAGCGATCAGAATGCCGGGATCGGCATCGTGCGCAAGGCGCTTGAAAGCCCGCTTCGCCAGATCGCCGAGAACGCCGGTGTCGACGGCTCGGTCGTCGCAGGCAAGGTTCGCGAAAGCGACGATGCGGCGTTCGGCTTCAACGCACAGACGGAAGAATACGGCGATCTCTTCGCCTTCGGCGTGATCGACCCTGCGAAGGTCGTGCGTACCGCGCTGGAAGACGCCGCGTCTGTCGCCGGCCTGCTGATCACGACCGAGGCAATGGTTGCCGACAAGCCCGAGCCGAAGGGTGCCGGCGCGCCGGGGGGCGGCATGCCCGACATGGGCGGCATGGGCGGCATGATGTAGACTGCCTGCCGACGATTTCCGGAAATGGGCCGCCTTGCGCGGCCCATTTTTTTGCTGTCAGGCGGGCAGGGCCGGCGCAAGCGGACGGTGCCGGTGATGGGCCTTGCGTCACGCCGTCAGACCGGCCCGGCCTCGCGGCACAAAGATAGACGCGTTTCGGTCAGCGACGCCGCGCGCTTGTGCAATATCCATATCAGAATCGCGCCTGGGGGCAGACGAAGGTGTCATGAGCGAGCCGGACTCGTGCAATCGGGAACCCGGCCGCTGATCGCGAGATGATCCGCCTTGAGATTCGCGCGGATCTTGACCGGGACGATCCGAACGCGCCCTACAGCGCCATCGCGTCCCGGTCAACTGCCATGACGTGTTTCCGTTGACGTTGACTTTAGAACCCGTTCGGCCAGCCGCTTCAAACCGACCCCGGTACGAAACTCAAACTCTTCAAAGTGAAAACGGCGCGGTGTGACGCCATACCGGCGCAATCCCCCTTGCAGCGCGCGGCGCAACGAGACAGGGCCGCAAAATACCACTTCGGATTGGCTCAGCTCTGCACCCACGATTTCGGCCAGGGCCTCGGCGGACAGGCGAGAACCTTCGGCAGATGCGATCATATGCAGGCTCAGGTTCGGTTTCGCTTTGGCATGCTCTTGAATTTCAGCCAGATGTGGTGCGTCGGCACACGATCGAACGCAATAGCACAGGTGCACGTGTCCCGCATGTGGATCCAGTGCCTCGGCCCAAGCCAGAAATGGCGTGATCCCGATGCCGCCCGCGATCCAGACTTGCCTGCCATTTCCCGAGGGACGAAACCGGCCAAACGGACCTTGCACTCGAACCTCCTGCCCGACATCGAGCGTCTTGGCCAACGAGGCGGTGAAATCGCCAAGAGCCTTGACAGTGACGCGCAGGGTGCCATTCGGGCCGATCCCGGAAAAGCTGAATGGGTGCGGCTCGTCCTTGCCGGCGCCGGCAAATCGTAGAATGCCAAACTGACCGGGATCGGGTTTCAGACCAGTCCCGTCAGGTGCCAGCGTGATGGCAAGCGCACCGCCGGTTTCTTCCAGCTTCGATACCTTGTAGGGGTGAAACGGCCGCAGGTGGTCCGGCAGCAACGTCCAGGCATAGGCCGCAAGCCCGGCCAGACAGAAAGACCCCGTATAGAGCCCCGCCGGGTCGCTCATGGCGAATGGCTTCATGATAAAGAAGAAGTGGAATGTACCGGCCGCGAATAATGCCCCCATTGCTTTGTGGGTCCATTTCCAAAGATGATACGGGATAAACGTCGCAACCGATATCACAACAAGGATCAGCAAGCCGTAAAGGCTGATCTCGCCTAGCGTTTCAGCGAGTTCATTCAGGGCCGTTTCGCGTCCTAAACCCCGCATTTCCGCGTCGATGGTGTCGTGCAGCAGGAGGCTGCCCATGGCCACGATGCCCGCCCATTTGTGCACCACGTAGATGCGATCGAGCCCGCCAAACACAGGTTCGATCCCCGGCGGTCGTGCTGCCAAAATCTGTCCCCAGGCCATCAGAATGAGCGCAGCCAATCCCAAATACTGCGAGAACAACGCAATCTGATCCGGCACATTCGACAACGAAAAGAGTTGGTATGCAGGGACCAGTGTTGTGGCTGCGACGAGAAAAAAGCCGACTGGGTTCATAGGGTTCCCCTGTATTGCTCTTCGTTCGCAGCCGTCACGGGGTCGCCGGCGAAAGCACCGCCGGGATACACGCATGAAAGCCGCAAACATCCTCGATCACCCGTCTCGGGACAAGCAGACACGCATTGCGCGTTGATCGTGCCTTGTGTGGTGTCTCTCAACGTGGCCAGCCCAACAAGCATGGGCACCTGATCGCCCAAGGGTGCCCAAGCCGATGTGTCCGGGTTGATGATCAATGCAGGTCGCTCCAAGATCCGCCGTCAGGACCGGTGAACTTCCTCCCGGACGCCATGGGAATATCCGCTTTCGGTTTCAGGGAAAGTGTTCCACGCCGCGCGTGATCCAACGATGCTGCTGCAAATTCAGGCACCTGGTCGCGCTGCGAGGATGAAATGCGACCGTTCAAAGGTATCCCGACCGCCGTTCATGCCAGAGCTTGAGCAGGTCACCGCCAGTCACAGGGTCCCGCCCGAGGCGACGAAGCTGGATTGTGTCTGTAGAGATGAGAGCGATCACGCGATAGACTTCCGACTTATACTCCAGGAGTTCCGCAGTGCCGCCCCGCTGCGGCCGATCCTTCGATGACATCCTGTTCCACTGATCCACGCGCAACCAGTCGTTCCACTCGTCGCGGCAGGCCTCGTCGTACATCTCTTCAAGCTTCAGCGCCATATCCAACAAAGCGAGCTGCAAGTCATCTGCCGCGATGTCGGGATGGCCGGCCAGGAGCGATCCCAGCGCCTCGTTCGGCGGCCTGCGTTTTTCAATCACCCAGGCAAGAAGCTGTGACATCAAATTCGTGCCACGATCCGTCATTAGTAATCCGCCACCCAAAATTCAGGGAACAGAAATCACAATTCTCACTACATTTGAAGGACT
Source organism: Rhodobacter sp. (assembly GCA_030065095.1). GTDB lineage: Bacteria > Pseudomonadota > Alphaproteobacteria > Rhodobacterales > Rhodobacteraceae > JASJCA01. The sequence goes on along the minus strand of JASJDP010000001.1, from coordinate 207,682 downwards.
TACATCTTTATCACGAACGCAGGGCGGTGCGTTCTACCCTGAGGTTTCCGCGGCAGACGCGTGGTCTGCACGCTTGATGGGCTTGAACAACGCTTGTGTCGTCCCGGCTCCACCGATCCGGCAGCTCCCGAAAGGTATCGCCGTGCGGCTTGAAAGCTCTTATGCACCCCGACCTTGCCACCGTCGGAACGGGCGTGCCCGCAAACGGCAACCGAGGCCGGTCGGCTGCCCAACTAGCCGTAATACAGCCCCTTTTCGAACCTTCCACCGATGCGGGTTTTCTTTTGATCCAGCGCACGAATTGGTGTTACAGTATAGTCTCCGGTTGCTCGGCCGATACTTCATTCGCGCCGGCGGGGTAAGCAGACCGAACCAGACGGCAACGCAACAAAAGAGGAGGGATTGGACAAAGGAAAACTTAAAGATTGCAACCATTTGTCGGAGGATTTGCCTATGGCAAACGACGATTCCCGGCTGCAGATGGAAGTGGTTAGACTGCTTTCGTCGCTGTCGGATCTCGGCGCAAGGATGCAGTCGGAACACACCAAGCTTCTGGCAAGGATATCTGAACTTGCCGAGAGGGCTCAGGTGGATTCCAACAAGCATCTTGCCCGGATGACGGATCTTTCCGAAAGGATCGCTGCCAGGATCTCTGCAAGGATCGCTGCAGCGCAAACCAAGTAGGATCCGGTTCCTTCGTCTCATTTCCCAGCCATTCCCAGGCGAGACACCGGAATTGGTCAGGTCCGTTCTAGATCGTCCACTGAGTTCAAGCCGATTTCCCAGACAAGGCTTGGATACGTCTTTCCCAGCAACCGGACGGTCGCCTGAGCGACGGGTGAATTCTGCACCCCCGATGCATCCCAGCCCAGAGCAGAGGGGTCCCAGCGCGCAAACCCGGCGCAGATTACAGAAAAACGGCGTATCCGCATCAGGGAACGCCAGATTGACAGGAGTGACTTCGTGTCAAATCGTGCATGGTTCATGTCTGCCGCTGGCAGCGTCTTGGGGATCGATCGCGGCACACCGGCCGCGGCTCGGTTCGGGCGCGAACGTGATTCCATGCACCATGCGCCCGTAGCTCAATGGCAGAAGGGTCGTTGTGGGTATGCATTCTATAAAACCGGTCGGGGTCCGACGGGCCGCGAACCTGACGTTCGACATGGTGCTGGCTGCTGGGAACCGACGTACTGTGGCCGGCTCGTCTCTTTTCGGCGCGGCGGGACATCCGGAAAAAGGTGCACCTCGTCCCGTGACTGCCGGAAAGCCGTCCGGTTTTCGAATGCTGCCTGTGGAGGCTCTCAGAGCGACGGTTTCCTAAGCCGTAGGTTGCGGGTTCGAATCCCGTCGGGCGTACCAATCAAACCGGCGGGCGGCAAAGGCCGGCCGGCGGTGACAACTCAGTGAAGCAACAAAAGGATAGGTCCATGAATGCTCATACGACCATCGACACGGCTGAAAAGGCCAAGGCCGAAGAGGCCAAGTGCTATGAAGCGCCGGTGGTGAAGACGCTCGACCAGCAGGACATCCTGCAGGCGGTGGCGAAAGGGTCGAAGTTCCCGGCCCGCGGCTTCGCCGGTTGAAGACGAGGCCCGCGGCGGCGACGTCCGCCGCGGGCCATTTGACTTGTCGATAGACGTATACCGCGCCGCATCCCGGCGCGCGACTTAAGGGAGATTGGATTGGTGAATACTGCAGCCGCAACGGATGGCGGGGCGCAGGTCGACCCAGGCGACATACCCCGGCGGTCGGCTTCCGTACAGCATCGAAAGGTCGGTGACGACACGCTGCTGATGCACCGCATTCTGAAGCAATACCATGTGCTGAACGGGGTTGCGGGCCGGATTTGGGAGCTTTGTGACGGCACCGAAACCGCCGACGGCATCGCGGCGGCGATCGCCGGCGAATACAAGGCCGACGCCGAGACCGTGCGCCGAGACGTCCGCGAAAGCTTGTCGGGCATGGCGGCGCTGCAACTGATCGAGTTGGGTGAGGCGCCATGACGGGCGCGCCTCGCTATCGCGCGGCGCCGATGTCTTGGGTCGACCATGACGGGCAGCTCCTGGCGCTCAGCAAGACGAGCCCCGCCTGGGCGCTGGTCAATACCACCGCGCGGAGCATCTCGGAGTTCTGCGCCAACCCGGACGGCCGCAGCTTGGACGAAGTTCGCAGCTGGTTCGAAGGCCGGTTCGGCCCGGTCGAAAGCACCGAATTGCAGGGCTGGTTGGGGGCGCTCGCGGACGGCGGTCTTCTTGCCACCGAGGCGCCAAGGCCGGCGGAGGCACGGCCCAGCCGGGCCTATTCCGTCGAACATATGTATCTGGAGCTATTGGCGCGATGCAACTTACGCTGTCTGCATTGCTTCATGGGCGGTGCGCCCGAGCGCACCGAGGCGTTCGAATTGGACCAGGCGCTGGCCCTGATCGACACGCATGCCGGCCAGGGCGGACGCTATGTGACGCTGTCGGGCGGCGAGCCCCTGATCTATCGCGACATCGGCACGGTCATAGACCATGTGGCCGAGCGTGGGTTGTACGGGACGTTGATCACCAACGGGGTGCGGCTGACCGAGGATGATCTTGACCGGCTGGACCACGCCGGGTTCAACCTTGCCGTCAGCCTTGACGGAATCGACCCCGAGGTGAACAACCGCATCCGTGGCAAAGGCGCCGAGAATGCCAAGGCGTCGCTTCTGCGCGGTCTGGAACGCCTTGGGCCGGACCGCATCGTCCTGTCGTTCACCCCGGTCAAGGCGAACATGGGCGAGCTCGACGCGTTGTTCGCATTCATCGAAGAGCACGGAATAAGGCGGCTCAATCTATCGATATACGAGGCGGTGGGCCGGGCCGAAGAGCATACCGATCTTCTTAGCCTCGATGCCGAGGATCGGCTGAGGCTGGTCCATGCGGTCTATGGCAACGCCGTCAAGCTGGCGGGCCGGGTCGAGATTGACCTGAACGACACACGCAGCGTGTTGAACCGGTTCAACCGTGACGCCGGCTCCGAAGACCTGCATCCGCTTTGGCGCGGCGTGCGGGTCACGTCGTCCGGCGATGTCTATCCGGCATCCTTCGGAGCGGTGGAAAAGTTCCATCTGGGCAATGTGTTCGAGCGGCCGTTCGAGGACATCCTCAACTCGCCGGTTCTGACCGATCTTTACGAGACACTGACGGGCCGCGTGCAGAAAACGCCGAAATGCAGCGTCTGCGACTGGTCGCAGATCTGCCGGGGCGGCAGCGTGGCAGCGGCCTTTTGCGCCACCGGCAATATGTTCTCGCCGGATCCCTATTGCGATGCCTATCTAGAGGTCTTTCCGAAAGTTCTGGTGGCGCTGACCAACCGCTATGCGCCATCGGCCGAACCGGTGGCGGAACCGGTATGATGCGTCTGGTCGCGATGGCGGATCCTGCCGCGGCCTGCCGAAAGCTGGCCGGCGGCCTGGCATGCCGGCTCGATCTGGACTTTCACGGCGCGGAATTCCGGGTGGCGGCGACGTCGGAAACGGCGCTGGCACGGCTTGCGCGGGTGAACCACTATTTTCGCGGCGGCGGCGTGGACGGCGCCCAGGTCATGGTGCTGGCGGAAGCCGGAACAAGGGGCTGGTCTCAGGCGGCCGATCTGCTTGGGGCGCCTCAACTTGACCCGACGGCGCACCTGCTGATGGCCTCGTGGTTTCCGCACGCGCTGCAGATCCGCGACGCCACCCTTTTGCACTACTACAGCTCGAAGTTGCTTCGCCTCGCTGTGGCCGCCGAACACCGCGACAAGATCGTTACCCTGCACGCGGCGAGCCTCGAGGCGCCGAACGGACGCGGCCTGCTGATGGTCGGAGAGGCTGCGTCGGGCAAGACCAGCACGACGCTTGACCTGATCGAACACGGATTCCGGTTTCTATCCGACGACACCTCTTGCATCCGGCGCAACGATCTGTCCTGCCTGCCGTTTCCCACCGCCTTTATCATCCGTGGCGATTTGCAGACAGGTGAGCCGATGCTGGCCGGGTTGGCGGGCAAGCCGCCCGACATCGCGCTTTTGGACGAGCCGCGCTGGCTGTGGGAGCGGTGGGACGCGGTAGGACGGACGGTTGCGCCGTCGGTACTGCTGTTTTTCGGTACCCCGGGTTTGGCTCCCGGCGAGGTCCGGCCGATCCCGGCCTCGGACGCGGCACTGCGCCTGATGGGCAATATCGTCGTTCCGCTGGGCGCCGACCCGGAGACTGCAGTGGGCGACTTCACCGATCTGGACACTATGTGCAGCCTGGCGGAACGCGCGACCTGTTACGAGGCGAACGCGCAAGACCGGGCAAAACTGATTGGCTGGATTGCCGACCAGATGGCGCCGCCCTTTTCCAAATCGCAAGAGGTTCGCCGCTGATGGCCGATATCACTCTGATCAACACGGTCCTGCCAAGCGACGTCAAGGTCCCGCCGCAGGGATTGCTGTACCTGTCGGCGGCACTGGCGGAGGCCGGATTCAGCGCAGAGATCCGCGACTATCAGTTCTGCGCCGACCCTGCCCCGTGGCGTCCCGAAACACTCGCGGATTTTGCAAAGGACGGCGCGGACGTCGTCGGCTTCAGCTGCATGAGCTATGCGCTGCCGCTGGTGATCCGCGCGGCCGAACTGATCAAGGCGCGTGCGCCGGACACCAGGATCATTCTGGGCGGCATCGGGCCGTCGCCCGTGGCGCGCGAGTTGCTGGACTATTGCGGCGCCTTCGATGCCATCGTCGTCGGCGAAGGCGAACGCACCCTGGTCGAGTTGATGCAGCGGCTGACCGCAGGCCGGGAGCCCGGCGATGTGGCCGGCATCGCCTATCGCTGGAATGGCCGAGTGACGCAGACGCCAAAGCGGGCGCGAATTCCGTCGATGGTGGACCTGCCGGCACCGGATTATAGCCGCCTGGATCTGGGCCGGTACCGGATCGTCGACAGCCAGTATGCCCGCGGCTGCCCCTATAGCTGCACGTTCTGCGACATTGCCCCGTTCTGGGACCGTCTCAACACGCGCCGCCCGATGACGCACTATCTCGACGAGCTCGAGCGGCTGGTGAAACGCCACGGCGCGCGCGACGTGTTCATTGTCGACGACACCTTCGTGCTGTCGCGCAAGGTGGTGATGGAGTTCTGCCACGGCATCAAGGCCCGCGGCATCGACTTCAACTGGGGCTGTTATGCGCGCGTCGATCTGATGGATGAGGAACTGATCGCCACGATGGCCGATGCCGGGTGCACCAAGGTGTTCTACGGGGTCGAATCCGGCTCGGACCGGGTCCTGACCGAAGTTGTCAAGGAGACCGACACTGATACCGTCAGCCGGATCGTCGAAACTTCGCTGAAGCACTTCGATTTCGTCACCGCGTCCTTCGTCTGGGGTTTTCCGAACGAGACCTACGAGGACCTGCAGGACACCTGTTTCTTCCTGATCTACCTGACGTCCCTGGGCGCATCCCCCCAGCTGAACCTGGCGCTGCCTTACCGCTACTCGCAGCTTTATACCCAGTACAAGGACCAGATCACCTTCGATCCCCAGTATTCGTCGCAACTGCAATTCTACCGCGGCCAGGACAACCGCTGGGCAGAGACGATGATTGCCGAACGCCCCGACCTGTTCTCGTGCTTCTATCAGCTGCCGACCCCGGATTTCGATCGCAAGTGGGACTATCTTCAGGCTTCCGGTCTGTCGCCGCACCTGCTGCAGCACGCGTATGATCACCCGATACCCCAGCCTGTCGAGGCGGTGGCCTGACACGCCCGCGGCGAGGATCTGATGGCGCATCCTGACTCCGCGACGCGCGGACGGACCGATATCGCCGAGATGGAGCGAAAGTGGCAGGCGCGATGGGCGGCCGCCGGATGTTTCTCGGCGGATTTCAATCCCGGCGGCAAGCCATTTTTCAACTTTGACGGCGGCCCGTTCCCGAATGGAGACCTGCACATGGGCCATGTGCGGACCTTCACGCTGGGTGACGTGATGGCACGATATCAGAGGATGTGCGGCAAGCGGGTGCTCTACTGTTTCGAATTCGATGCCTTTGGCCTGCCGAACGAGTTGGCCGCCGAAGCCAAGGGAACGACGCCCGCAGCCTTCACCGACCGGAACATCGAAACGATGCGTCGGCAGATGTGCGAACTGGGGCTCAGCTATGACTGGGACCATGTGCATTCGACCTGCGACCCGAAATACTACCGCTGGACACAGTGGCTGTTCCTGACGCTGTTCGAGCGGGATCTGGTTTATCGTGAAGAGGCGACCTTGAACTGGTGCGCCGCGTGCGAGACCACATTGGCGCATATGCAGGTGGAAGAGGGGCGCTGCTGGCGCTGCGCAGCGCCTGTGGAACGCAGGCGGTTTCCGCAGTGGTTCGTGCGTCTGTCCGGGCGATCGGCAGAACTTTATGACAGTCTGCAGTCGCTCGACGGGTACGGCAAGCTTGCAAAGAACGCGCTAAGCGGCTTCATCGCGCCGGTTGCTGGGCGCTATCTGCAGCTGCCGGTCGTCGGAAGGCCGGGTGTCGCCTTGCCGGTCTTCGTGCCGGACGGGCAGATTTTGGACGAAGCGCGGTTTCTGGCCGCCTCGACCGACTGTGACGCCTTGACCGGACTGTTGCCGCAAACCGCCGAAGGAACGGCCGCGCGGGAGTTCTGCACCCGGGCACACGGGCGGTTGCGGCGCACCGCCGGCGACAGGGCCGAAACCGGCCCGTCCGGCGTGGCGACCGGCATTTGGGTCCGGCATCCGACCGGCGATGTCAGCATGCCGGTGCTGCTGTCGGACCGGGTCGATGGCGGCTTCGCCGGCGGCTTGCGTCTGGGCCTGCCCGGATCGTCCCCCACGGATGACGATATCTGGCGCTCCGCCCGCCCCGGCGAAGCCGCACCGCCCGATCATGGGATGAAAATCCGGATTTCGCAGGCGACCGAATATCGCGTGCACGACTGGCTGGTGTCCCGGCAGCGCCGCTGGGGCACGCCGATCCCGGTCATTCATTGCCCCGATTGCGGCGCGGTGCCGGTGCCCGGACACGCATTGCCGGTTCCGCTGCCGGATGCAGGGGCTGCGGCCGCGCCCGATGTGTCCTGCCCGGCTTGCGCGGGTCCTGCCAGACGGGACTCCGACACATTGGATTGCTATTTCGACGTGATCTGGTGCTTCTTGGCCTGCGCCTCGAAATTGGGCCCGGATTTCTCATTCAGGAAAGAGGATTTTGACCCATGGATGCCTGTGGACTGGTTTCACAATGGCATCGATTCCTTCCTCTACCTGCACCTCTACCGGTTCCTCGGCCTCGTCCTGCACGAGGCGGGGTTCCTCGACGGTCCCGAACCGATCCTTCGGTATCACGGGCACGATTCGGTCCTTCTCGACGGCAGGAAGATGAGCAAGAGCCACGGCAACGTCGTGTCGCCGAAAGTGGCCGTCGAACGCCATGGCGCCGATGCCCTGCGGCTGCATATCCTCAATGCCGCAAACCCCGCATCCCGCGTCGACTGGTCCGACCGGGATCTGACGTATTGCGACACGCTTCTGGCTCGAATCGACGCCCTGGTGCGCTGCAATACCGAGGTTATCGTCGACGGGCTGGCGGATGCGGATGCCGGCCCGCATCCCAAGCTCAACCGTGCCACAGCCGGTGTGTCGCGCAAGATCACGCAGATGATCGAAAACTACCGTTACCGCGCCTGTATCGCCGAACTGGTGAAGTGTCTGGAGCTTTTGGAGCGCTATGCAGGGTCCGGCTCCTTTGACCGGGAAACCCGGCGGGGGTTTGCCCTGGCAACGCGTCGTCTGCTTGTCCTGCTTGCGCCCTTCGCACCGCACATCGCCGAAGAGCTGTGGTCGGCCATTGGCGGGGCGGGGCTGATCGCGACGACCGATTGGCCGACCGACGCGAATGAGGCGGGTTGATCGGATCGAAGGACAAGGCATCGCTGCGCTTGGCCAACTCTTCACTCGTTTGTGGCAACAGCCTTTGCGGCGCGGTCGGCCACAGCGGCATCCGCGCTGTGACCTGCTTCACCATTCGGCCGGCGTTCCAGGCCGACAACCCGTCTCAGCTTCCCGGCGTGTTGCGGACGAAATCACTGCCGCGTTCAGCGGTTGCAGTGAATGTCATCGCATTGACGCGCCACCCGGTCCCGGTCCGGACAAACCCGTGTTCGTAACTCCCCCAGACTTCCCAGAGAACCTCACCCCCGTTTTCAGGCAGGCCGCCGCGTTCCATCCGGTTCCAGGCATAGCCGTGGCTTTGCATGACCGCTGCGTCCGGCCCGTCAAAGCTGATGCGGTGATTGCCGCGTAGATGAAAGCTCGTCTTCTCTTCGGTCAGGTTGGCCGACCAACCGGCAATCAGCGCGTCTGCCGGGATCACGGCCGGCTCGCCACCGACCAGCGAGGTGAAATCGACCGCGATCTCGTCGGTGAAGTGGGCGCGCGCGGCCGTCCAATCCTTGGCGTCGACCGCCGCGTCTATGGCGTCGGCAATGCGCACCATCTCGGTGCGATCCAGCAGGGTTTCGAGTGTCGCGGGATCGCCCGAAATGTCGGCGAGGGCGGGTGTGGCGGCAAGGGCCAGCGCAAGAGCTGCGGTTTTCATGAGGTGGGTTCCTTCGTGAGGTTAAAGAGGGGTTTTGATGCCGCGGCGGCACGCGGCCGGCGCCGCTGCGGCGTGTGGCCGGGACCGGCCTGGGTTAGCTGTCGCGACTGGGATTGGGCGCAAAGTGATCGGCCATTGTGTCGGCGGCCCGCGTCACATCCTCGGGGTTGTCGTAGAAATCGAACTGCGTGACATCTTCCAGCCATTCCAAGGTGGCGTCTCCGGCGAAGCCATCGAGGAAGCTGCGCACGCCCTGTGGGATTGCGGCCGCTTCCGAGTGTACGATGGCCAGCGGCTTGTCGAGACGCTGGGCGTTATCGGCCGGGTGATAGGTCAGCCAGCCTTCCCAGCCGGCGTTGTTCCACCGGTTGTCGTATTCGGGGATCGCGCCGCGGTCAGCCTCGTAATAATAGCCGCCGATCGGCATCAACACGCCCTCTGCGCCCTCGGGGCCGGCTGCCGGGATGATCTGCCCGCCGGCGGCTTCGGCCCGGCGCGACATCTCGATCAGGCCCGCAACGCCATCTGCGCCGCCATAGACGGCATGAACGATCTCTTGATTCTGCAGCCAAGGGGCGACAAGGCCCACCTTTTGGACCAAGCCGTTGCCGGACACCGCGTCGATCATATAGCCGGCGGAGGCGCAGATGCCGAGCCCGTTGATCCGGGTCGCGTCGACCTCGGGCAGGGTGGCGACGAAGTCGAAGGCCGCGCGGATGTCCGATGTTTTCGCCTCCGGGCTTTCGACGAAGCGGGCGTTCTGAGGAAGATCGCCGGATTTGCCCCATCCTCTGAAATCGAAGGTGAAAGCGGCAAAGCCGCGTTCGACCATCTCTTCGGCGTAGATGCGCGGCATCTGCTCTTCGACCGTGGTCCAGGCGCCGGTCACGACGACCGCGGGCAGTGCCGTCCCATTGTGGCCCTCCGGCAGATAGAGCGTGCCCGAAAGAGTGGCGCCTTCGTTTTCGAAGGTGAACGTACGCGTTTCGACTTGGGCGATGGCGGCCGTGGACGCCATAAGCGTGGCGGCAGCGGTGAGTGCGAGGGCTTTCATTCTGGTCTCTCCTTGGGTTTCATGTCCTTGGGCGATGTGCCCGATGACCCAAGAGATACCGGTGACGCCGGCTCAATACTTGAACCGGCCTGCGAGCTTTTTGAATGCTTCTGCTTTGGTGATGCCGGCGATCACGCGGCGGACGCGGCCCGGAAGTTTCGCGGGGTTTGTCCCGTCACCTGTTTGAAGCTGCGCGAGAAGTGGGCCTGATCCGAAAACCCGCAGGCAAGCGCGATATCCCCAAGGGGCCGCATCGGGTCGGCCATCATCTTGATGGCTTGCTCGATCCGGTAGGCCAGAACGTATTGCATGGGCGTCGAGCCGAGCGTTTCCTTAAAGACACGGCTGAAATGAGAGGGGCTCATGCCAGCCTCTTTCGCAAGCTCGTCGACGGTGACCGTCCGGTCCAGCCGCGCGCGGATGTATGCCAGGACACGGTGGTAGTGAGCCGACGTAAACCGTGAGGACAGCGCGATCTCTTCCGGGCGTCGTTGGCCGTACCGAAGAAGAAGCTTGACCAGCAGCACGCGGCTCATCGCTTCGAACATCACGCCGGACGAGATGTCGTCGCCGTCGAGCGCATCGCGCAACATGACGCCCGCGGCGCACAAATCGGCATCCGTAAACTGCGGCAAGTCGCGAAACTGCTGCGGATCGAGCAGCATCCCAAGCTCGGACTGCGCAAAGCGTTCCACCCTTTCGGGATCCAGCGTGACGACGATCACGTCGGACGTCGCGAACCAGCGCCAGCCGGACCGCATGCCCGCCGGCGTTACGATGATGTCGTCCTTGTGGAACGTGAAGTCCCTCAACGCGCCATCGCGGGTGTTCTGCACCCTGTGGGGCTCTTCGCGCAGGTTGAGCAGGACGTGATGCTCGGAGAAAACCTCTTCAGGCATGCTGTCCGGCGCAGCCCGAAAGTACTGCACCGACATCAGCGCAGCGGCGGAATTGTGCGCAAGCTCGTCGCTGTTGAGCAACGGCAGGGAGGGATAGACGTCTTTGTAGCGGCGGGGCATCGGTTCGAATCCTGCCCCACATATAGTCGCGTTCGTCGCCTTTGCACGGCGCGAGATCAAATTAACAGATGTCGGGCACCTTGGTCAGCGGCGAGACCCGCAGGATCCGTTCATAACCCAGGTTTCCACCCACCGGGTCCCTCCAGGGCTGCTCTCCCGGCAGCGTCTCGACGACGATGCAACTGAGCGGTGCGTCGGGTCCAAGCGTGATGTCGGCCAGAAGGCTGGTGATTTCGGATGACGACCAACTGGTGCGCCCCGCCGCATCGTTGACTGACGCGGGAAACGCCGCGGTAAACCGTTCCCGCCCGATCGGGTCGCGCCGCCGGTCGGGGGATAGCCTGCGGTGGCCCAACAACACGTTGCGTCTGTCGCCGTCGTCGGCTTGAACGGCCTGCACGTATAGCATCGCCCAAAGCTCGGTTCTGGGCGGCATCGGCTGCACCGACCGGCCCTGGCGCAACGGATCGGCGAAGCCTGCGCTGACGACCAGACGCTGTTGCGTCCGGTCGATCCCGCAGACAAGCGGCGGCGGGGCGTGCTGAATGCCGGCCACCTGCAGCGGGCGTCCGTAACGGCCCTGGGCCGTGCTCCACATCTCGGCATGGCCGATGCGGAACTCATAGAGGAAAAAGCCAAAGAGTTCCGGCGCGTCCGGCGCAAGACCCGGCGGCAGCGGCAGGATGTAGTGAACGTCGCTGTCGGTGGGTATCAGCCGCTGCATCGCACCAAGCCCGGACCGGTCGTCGCCCTGGCCCGGCACGATGGTGCGGATCGGTTCGGGGTCGATGGGCAGGGGCGGTTCGGTGATGCTCGGGTCGCCCCCCAGATCGCCTGTCAGAACCGGGTCGGGGCTCGTCGCGAGCATTCGCGCGAAGACCGCGTCGTTCGGATCGTCCGGCGGGCGGTCGAATTCCAGCCAGACCATGCGTGTGCGTTCCTCCGTTTCGGAATAGTCGTCGCCGCGCCGGTAGGGAGACAGCGCGATTCCGGCCGAGGCGACCTTTGGTACCTGACGCGGCGGCACGGCCACCGGCAAGTCGAGATCGGCCTTGGGTGGCGGATCTTCCTGGCTCGGTGCGACACGGAACTCGGGGACAGCGCGGTAGCTCGGCGCGGTCGGCCTGGGAAAGGCGCCGGGTGCGGGCTGCGGGTCGATGACGTCGAGAAAAATCATCTCGGTCTCGCCCCGTGCCCGGGCGCGCGCGACCTCGTGGCTCGCACTTTGACGCCAGGTGACGCGGCCGACGACAGTGCCGTCGCGCTCGATTCGCAGCGCCTTTAAACCATCCCAGGTCCAATCGCGCTCGACCGAAACGGCCACCGCGACGATCCACTGCCCGGTCACCTCGTTTTGCGTGGCAAAGCGGACGGAGCCGCCATCGGGCCCGATGACCGCGTTGAGGCTCGGGTGCAGCCCGAAAAGGCAACGCCTGCCGGGCCGCGCCCGGATCGCTGGCCCGACCCTGTCGAGATCGAGCGCGACGGCCAGCCGTCCCAGCGGATCGTCCGCACCTCGGCCCGACGCACCGGCCGAACGCCGGGCCCCGGAAAGCGCGCGACTGTAGGGTTCGCCCGGCTGCAGGAAATAGGCCTCTGCCAGCCATCCGCGGGATAGCGCCAAGAGCCCGCGCTCGTCTTCGGCAGGCCGGCGGAGCGGCACTGTGGAGGGGTGTCCGCGCCGGACATCCTCGCCCCCGAAATAGTTCGGCTTGTCCGAGCAAATGGGCGTCAGTTCCAGCCGCACATTGCGCGAGGTGGGCAGCACGATGTCGCCGGCCGCCGGCGGCGCGATGTCGAAGATATCCGCGACATCCTGCCAGGCGAGATCGAGCGCGACCTCGCCGGTGGCGGAAAACGCGCGCTCTACCGTGTAGAGCCGGTCGTAAGCCGCCTCATCGGTGTCGGGATCGGCATCCGGGCGCAGGACGTCGACGGCGATTTCCAAAAGGTCGACATCCGGATCGGGCAATCCCGGTATGCGCCCCTCCGCCGTTGCCGCAGGGATATCGGCTTCGAGCGCGGCCGCGTCCCCGCCAGCCACGAGGCATGCGGGAAAGCCGAGACGCGGCTTGGTGACGGTGAGGGTGGTGGGCGGTGCGGTTGGATCGGCCACCGGGGGCAGCACGGGGCTGACCCGGATCCCGCCCGGGCGGACGTAGCGCAGCATCGGCGCGGCAAAGATGGGCTGCGCGCCGGGGTTCAGCGCAGCGTCGGTGACATCGGGCCCCCCGCCCGACAGATCGCATAGCCGCACGCGCCATTCGTAGCGCTCGCCATAGCGCAGCGGGATGGGAGGGGGCAGGCCCACCACCGGTTCGGGTTCGTCATCGCCGCCCAGGAGGCGGTCGGCCAACCGGTCCACCCCGACCAGGGGGCGCCCGTCCCAGGCCGCAAAGAACGATGGCAGCCACATGTTGGGGCTGGTGTCGCCAAGCAGCTTGTTCGGGCCCACCTCGATCGGGAAGTTGGCCTGAGCCGTGCCGAGGTCGGTCGTGCCGAAGGCCACCGTTGTTTCGGCAAGCGTCAGCGGTTCCCAATCCGTGTCGCCCTCGCGGCGGGCGTCGACGCGATAGCCCCGAACGCCCATAGGCGCATCGAGCGGCGCCGCGGCGGGATCGATCTGGCGATTGAACCACGTGACCATCTGCTCGTCGTCCCAGCCGAGGAACATGCCGCGCTCCTGCGCGGGGCGCTCGGCCTCGTTATCGCCCTCTTCGTCGAACGGATCGGCGAACGCGGGCTGCGCGCCGTAGACCTCTTTCGCAAAGCCGTCGTCGTAGCGCGTGGCCTCTGCAAAAACGCTGTCGTAGCCCGGGATGGGCGCCGCCGTGACCGGAAAGAGCACCGGGGTAAAAAGTGCGCGCGGCCCGTCCAGCGCGGGGATGCGCGCGGCGTAGCTCCGGATCGCGCCGGGCGTGCCGAGAAGGCCGGACCAGGGGCCCCCCGCCGTCAGGGCGATATAGAGCCAGCCGCCCTGATCGCGTACCGCTTCGGGAACCGGGATCGTCACCTGGCGGACGAGGCCCGCCGCCTCTGCCAGAAGGGGCTGGCGCAGCACCGAGGCCAGCACCTGCCCCCACGAGAGCGGCGGCGCACTGGCAGCCACCGAGGTTCCCGCCGGAGGCTGATCCTTCAGCGCACAGCGGTAGGTGTCGTCCGTCAGCAGAAAGCGGTTGCCGCCCTGGCCGTATCCCGTCGCATCGCGGTAGGCGGGCGGCGCGTATTTCATGATCCGGACGCTCGAGGCGCGCGGATCGACCGGGCCGATGCTGCCGTCGATGGGAAGTTCGGCATTCAGGCCCGCAAAGAGGGTCGCCGCATCCGCCGGGGCGGTTTGGGTCAGCGCCGTTTCAGAGGCTGCGGCGCTTGCCGGGGTCGGCAGAACCGTGGGATCGGCAATCAGCCGCAGCGTGAACTGGAAATCCGTGGAGGCGAAGGGCGTCTGACCCGGGGCCGGTGGCGCGGTCGGGTCGGTCTGCGGCGTGACCATCATCCGGACGGTCAGGTCGGTGCCGTCCCACCCTTGAAGGAAGGGCAACAGAACAAGGCGCGATGCGGCGGCGGTCATCTTGCGTCACTCCTTTGGCGCAGGGCAGTCGGCGGGCGGGCGGTTGCGGCGGTGCGGTCAAAGCACATCGGGCGCATCCTCCTTCGGCAGCGGGCCGCGGGTGATCTCGACCATCTTGGTCTCCCACTGGACAGAGAAGTTCAGCACCAGGAAGAGCGAGATATCGATGGCGATGCTGACCTTCGAGACGAAGAAGACCGTCTCGTTGGCGGTGCCCCCCTGGGCCACAAGCCGTGCACCCATCGCCTCGAACCTGATCCCGACCGAAACGATGGGCTTGATCGCGGCCTCGGCCTTGACAAGGATCCCGCCGCCCCAGCCCATCACGGTTTCGCCGACGATGCCGATGAAGGTGAAGGCCACAAGGCCCTTGAGCTTGAGTGGTCCAAGCTTTGTTGTGTAGGCGACGCCGAAACCGATCGTCACGACGAAGGTGGTGCCGTCCTTTTCGGATATGATCAGGCTGAACTTGATCACCGCGACGGCGTAGAGCCCGGGGACGCTTTTGATGGCAAACATCGGCGAGCCGCCAAGCGTGACCTTGCTTTTGGTTTTGCCGTCCTTGGTGATGACCTGAACGGTAAAGCCTGAATCGGCAAAGATGATGAACGGGTTCGGGTCGGGCTTCGGCGGCACCTGCAGATCTTTGCCTTGCCCGTCGACGAAGGGGATGCGCAGGCCGAAGATGAATTTCGGCTTGTTCTCCATCCGCACTTCGGGTTCGCCGCCGATGCCGAGGCTTTCCAGGATCGTCAGCATGTCCTGCACGATCTGGACGGCGCCGCCGACCATGACCTGGGGATCCTCGAACCGCGAATCCGGCTCTCCATCCGACCGGATCTGTGCAACCGTGGTGACCATGTCGCCCATAGAGCTGTGGGCCGAAATCTGCGTCGCGTTTGTCAGTTCGAAACGCCAGGGCGTCGGGTCTGCGGTGTTGACCTCGTAGGTGACGTCGGACCCGCCGTAATCGAGCACCGTGGACACCGAGCCCATCGCCGAGACCGTGCGGCGCCCCAGACCCGCCGGGAACGTCCCCGGACCGTCCAGTACGTAAGAGCCGTCGGGCTGCGCCTCGAGCGCAAAGGTCGGCGTCGGGAAGGGTATGCAGTCGGACTGAGCCGGAAAAACGCTCGTGGCCCGCGACAGAAGGTAGGGGTCGGCGATGACCGGCTGTTCGGTCGAGACGATGCGATCGGGCTCGGAGGCGTCGATCCGCGGACGGCGGTAATAGACCCGCTGCATCCCCATCGAGTGGAGAATGCCGTAATCCTTCTGCGGTGAAACCGACAGAAGGTCCTGCGGATCGGCAAAGCGGTAGGGCAGGGTGGTGGCCACCCCTGCCGCGCCTTGCCGGATGAGCGGAAGCCCCTCGTCCTCGGGCACCGGCGCCGGGGCGCCGACGCCGTCGGCGGATTCGAGTACCGACCATTCGCCCCCGCCCGGGAACACGAGACTGCCCCAGGCGGACATGGCGAACTCGGTCCCCGAGACGGCGACACCGACCCGCTTGATCCGCATCTTGTGGCTGCCGCCGCCGATGGCGATCAGCCCGTCGACCGGGCCGCACATCGGTCCCGCCTGGGCGATAAGGTCTTGATAGGTCGCGACCCCGAAGGCCGGCGGGTCCGCCGTCAGCCGGACATATCCCAGATGACGCTTCACCGGCACCGGATCCGCAGCGCCGTCGAGGATCAGATCGCCCTGGAAATAGACCGCGACAAACTCCTGGCCGTCTGCGGTGATACGCTGGCCGGTCTCGCGGATCTCTTCGACATTGACGATGCGCGTCACGACCCCCGGATGCGTGACCGTTCCGCTGCCAGAAAAGCCGTAGTCGCCGATCCCGGCGGCGACCCAGCCGCTGTCGCTGCGCCCGACGATGGCGTCGGCCTTGCGCTGCAGCGTGATGGTCCGCACCACCGGCACGCCGTAGGGCAACAGGATGGAACGGACCTGCACCACCTCGCGTCCGGCACGGCCAACGGGCACATCCAGTTCGACCTTGTCGACCTGGGTCATCGCGTTCTTGGGGTTGATCCACTTGCTGAAGACGCTTTCGCCATAACCGGAAAGGTCGATCCGGGTGACCGGCACCAGCGCGTTCGGCGACGCGGCGCCAAGATCGTCGTTGAAGATAAAGCTCACGCTGTCGCCCAGGACGCTCCGCGCCGAACCCAAGCCATTGGCGGGAACTGCAACCGGAAGCTGCACCGCATGGCCGGGAAGCGCCGGGGTCTTGCCGCGCCCAAGTGTCCGGTCCTCGGCCCGAAGGGTCAGCTGCGGCGCGCCCTTCAAGTCGTCACCCACGGGCCGGGTCTCGGACACGCGCGCGCCCCGCGCGACATCGGTCGGCGGCGAGAGCCGCGCCGCCGCGATCATCCCGAACGGCAGGGTAAAGCGCGCGGCCGCCACCGGATGGGCGTCGCCCTGCAATGTGTCGAGGATCGTCTCGTAGGCAGGGAGCGGGGCGATGGCGACGCGACCCTCGGCGGGAACGTCGATGACCGTCGGCACGCCGGAATTGAGAAAGACCACACGCTCGGGGAAGGGCGGCGCCTCGACGATTTCGGGCGGCACGGCGACGACAGGCTCCCATTGCACTGCGGGGAGCGTCAGGAGCACCATAAAGCGCGCGTCGGCCTCAAGCGCGAGATCGGAGATTGCGAAGGGTTGCGCCGGGCCGATGGATGTGGGCGCAACCGATGCCACGCCAATGGGATCGCGCTGGTCGCGCCGGTTGGGTCGCAGCGCGACGCCAAGCTGGCCCGCCCCGCTGGAAACATCGAGCAGGATGACCTTCGGCACCTGCTCGAAATCGAGTGCATCGCCGATGGCCTCGGGCCAATTCGGCTCGGCTGCCGCCGCGGCCGCAGTCCCGGCTGTGCCGGTCGAGAGGGCGAAATCCGAACTCATCGCAACCCGCGGCGCCGCCGAAAGGCCGGGCGTGGACAAAGGGTTCGAGTTTTCTTGCCGTGGCGTGGTAAACGGGGCTTGACCCGGCAGGAAGAAGTCGAGGTCGCGCGATCCGGCCGCGACGCGGAAACGGCTGACGAGACGCGAGGCGCCCTGGCTCTGGCGTTTGGTCCGCAGTCCCACATTCGCGGCATAGGGGTCGGGCAGCGTCGGCACCATGCCGTTCAGCCGATAACTTGCCCACAGCGCCCCCTCGGTCAGCCGCTTGCCGTCGAACGCGCCGAACAAAAGCGCGTTGGATGGGTCGTTGGAGCGCAGGAGCGCGTTCTTGAGCTGGAAGCAGCGACGCCGATCCGACGGCCGGGTGCGACCGTAAAGAGCCAGTATCCTGTCGGCCCCGGTTCGGGCCAGGATCACCGCGGCATTCGGCAGTGTCATCGGGATCCGGTCACCCGCGACGTCGCGGGGCAGATCGGGCCGGATCGCGACCTCGGCGGTGAACTGCACCGCCTCCTGCCCCTCGGCCAGTGCAAAGTAGCGAAGCGTGCCTGACTGGGCGCGGCCGATCTCGGCGCGTGACGGCGGATCGACATCGCCAATTTCCACGCCGATCCTGCGCCCATCATGGCGTGCGGTCGGGGCCGTCAACGCCAGCCGCAACTGGTCGAGCATCAGTACGGTTTCGTCCAGCGGATTCGTCGTGGTCTCGGACCCCGCGCGCGCGAAAAGCCCAGGCCCAAGCTCCAGCATCAGCGCGCCGACGCCGCTCGCCTCGCCCAGTTGCGCAGGGCTGATCCGCGCCGCCGCCAAAGCCAGCCCGCCGCCGAGGATCGGCGCAGAACCGGTCAGTTCAAGGTCCGCACCTGCTGCTCCGGTAGCGTCGAAAGTGGCCTCTGCGATTTCCATCGGCACTAGCAGACGGTTATACGCATTCAGATAGCGCGCCCCGTGGATCGCCGGGGTAAGCGCGATATCTTCGCCGAAAACGCCCATTTTGGCGGGGCCACTGGCAACGATCTTGGCGCCCGCAGCCGAGATTTCGACCCGCAGGCCGTCAGGCGGCACGAATGTGGCGTCGCGGGCGTCGCCGCCGGGCGCAGCGGCGGCCACGCCCGCGGTATCGAAACCCGGCGGGTCGAGAGTGGCCTCGATCGCGCAGTTTACCCCCGCGGGCACCACGACCTCGTCACCGGTTATCGGGATCGGAACCGAGAAGCGCAGTGTGCCAGAGGCGATCCGAACGCCGCTATAGGTGTCGGTCGGCACGTTGTCGAAGAGGCTTGCCGCCAGCCAAAGGCTGCCCGCACCGAGGTCGTGGTCCGTTTCGGGCGCGGGAGCCAGTGCGCTTGGGAATTGCACATGGGGTACGCTGAGAAATGGTGCCTCTCCTGCCGCGCGGACAAAGCGGATCTGGCGCACGCGCCGGAAAATGTGGATCCAAAGGTCCCGGCCCACCGCGTCGCGCACCGGTCCGATGAGCCGCTCTGCCGCCAGCCCGCTCGTCCATGCGGGCATGCCTTCGCTCAGTTGCGTGCTGGGGATAGGCATCCGCCGGATGGCCAGAAGCCGTTCGTCGCCTGCTGCGAGCAACAGATCGCCGTTCAGCGTCACCGACCGGGTCAGCCCGTCGGCCGCAAGGGCCGAAAGAATCTCTCGATCCTCGTCATCCTCGACGTGAAGTGTGGCGAGCCCCTCAAGCCCCGCGTCATCGGCGCCTTCGGCGTCACGCCCGCCGCCTGCGGTCAGTGCATCGAGGATGGCTGTTCCCGTCTCGGTCAGACGGCCAGCACTTAGGTCGGTATCGAGGTTCGGGCTGCCAACTGTGCGGAGAAACTCAATCTCAAACGAATTGCGATCGCTTTTTGACGTCATGTGAATGCCTACGACGTTGGATGGTCGAAAATCGACTCGTTGAAATTCCAGTGCGCAAATTGAGCCGCGCCTGTCGATTGCGTAGCACGGCGGCCAATCAACGCAAAGGACAATTGTTCAGCTTGCGGATTTCGGCGCCGCCAGGCCCATGGCTGCCGCAAGCCCGGCGGCCCCTGCTGCGGTATGCATCTTCACGCGATGTCTTCCCCCCAATGACAGGTCTTGCCATCCCGGACGGCGCCGACGCTGGAACGCTATTTCTTTGCGGGACGAATTTGCGCGGGCGCACGGCTGATGCAGTCTCTGTCACGCTGGACGGCCAAGCCAAGAGCGGTCGTGAAACGCAGCGTACGCAGACCAAACGATCGCCCGGACCCGATGTAGAACCTCAAACCGCTGCAAGGCCACGTTGCCCGCCCGAGCGCGGCTTGTAATTGTGTACAAGTTGTGCACAATCGCTGCAGCGATTGGGATCAGCATGGCCAGAGCTTCCAAAGACGACTGCTTTCAGGACCTGCGGCGCCGGATCCTTGTCACGGATCTTGCGCCAGGCGTTGACCTTGACGAGGTGTCCTTGTCGAAGGCCTACGGGATATCCCGCACACCTTTGCGCGAGGTGCTGCAGCGTCTTGCCGGCAAGGGCTACGTAAAGATCGAAGCCCATCGAGGGGCCAAGGTCGCGTCGATGGATATCGGCACAATGCGCACCTTTTTTCAAACTGCCCCAATGGCTTATGCCAATATCGCACGCCTCGCCGCCGAAAACCGCAATACGGTGCAGCTGGATGCCCTGAAAGCAGCCCAACACAAGTTCGTCGACGCGATCAAAGGCGTCGATCCGTCGGCCGCGGCGCTTTGCAACCATCGCTTTCACGCGATCATCGGCGAGATGGCGCACAACCCCTATCTGATGGCGTGTCTCGACTGCCTGCTGATCGATCACACCCGTCTCGCTCAGACCTTCTACCGGCCCGGCCCGGCCGCCGAGTCGAATTTGATTCGCAAGGCGGCAGAGCAGCACGATGCGATGATTTCAGCCATCGAGGCGCGCGAGGTCCAGTTGGTGGTCGACCTGACGCTGCAGCACTGGGATTTGTCGCGGGACCGAATAGAACGCTTCGTGCACCCCGACCCGCTGCCCATCGACGTAGAGGCCGCACAGGACCGCCAGCATGCGCTTTGAAGGCATTTATACTCCGGTCGTGACGCCGTATCGGGACGATTTCAGCCTGAACCAAGACGCGCTCGCCGCCACGGTCGAACATCTGATCGCTGCCGGGGTGCATGGCCTGATCGTTGCAGGGACGACCGGAGAATACTACGCGCAGTCGCCCGAAGAGCGGATAGACCTGATGGGACGGATCAAGACCCTGATCGCCGGGCGGCTGCCCTTGATCGTCGGCACCGGGGCCATGCGCACCGAAGACAGCATCGCCTATGCCGAGGCGGCGAAGGCTGCGGGTGCCGACGCGCTGCTGGTGGCGACCCCGCCCTATGCCTATCCCACGGGCCGCGAGATTGCCCTTCACGCATTGGCCATCGACCGTGCGGCCAACCTGCCGGTGATGCTTTACAACTACCCCGGCAGGATGAGCGTGAGCATGGACGAGGAATGCCTGGACCGGCTCGGCCGCAGCCCGAATTTCTGCGCCATCAAGGAAAGCTCGGGCGACCCCAACCGCCTGCATATGCTGGCGCGCGATTATCCCCATATCGCGCTCAGCTGCGGGATGGACGACCAGGCGTTGGAATTCTTTGCCTGGGGCGCGCGCAGCTGGGTCTGCGCGGGGTCGAATTTCGCGCCGGAGGCGCATATCGCACTTTATCGGGCTTGCGCGGTCGAGGGCGATTTCGACAAGGGGCGGCGGATCATGTCGGCCATGTTGCCGTTGATGCGTGTACTCGAGCAGGGTGGAAAATTCGTCCAGTGCATCAAACACGGGCTCACCATGCGCGGGATCGACGCCGGCCCGCCCCGCCGCCCGCTGCAGCCGCTCAACAAGGACGACAGGCGCGAGTTGGAGGAGGTGATCCGCACCATGAACATCGCCGTTTCCGCGGTTACGGGAGAGCCCGGATGAACAGCCTTTGCCCGTTTTTCAACACCAGGACAAAAACGTTGCAGTCGCGGACGATCTCGACCTCGCGCCGAACCACGCGGATCGAGACCGCATGGTGCGAATTGCCCGGCCACAGCCCCGTTCCGGAATGGAAAGCCAACAGGACAATCGGCCACGGCAATGATCTGAAATGCGAAGGCCGGTTCGAGAAATGTCCGGTCCAGGAACACCTTTTGGCGGAGTTGGACAAGTGACCGAGCTTCTTACCCACGCCGAATACCAGGCCATCGCCGCCGACCTCGACCTGCCCAAGGCGCCATTCATCGACGGCAAATTCCGCAAGGGCGCGGGACCCGTGATGGACACCGTGAACCCCGCGACCGGCGCGGTTCTTGCGAAGATCAGCACTGCCGGCGCGTCGGATGTGGACCTGGCCGTACAGAAGGCGCGCGAGGCGTTCGATCAGGGTCATTGGTCGCGCCGGCATCCGTCGGACCGCAAGGACGTTCTCATCCGCCTTTGCAAGCTGATCACCCGGCAGTGGCGCGAATTGGCGGTCATGGAGAGCCTCGACAGCGGTAAGCCCATTCGCGACTGCGAGACGATCGACCTGCCGGAGACGATCGACACGATCAAGTGGCACGCTGAAGCCGCCGACAAGCTCTACGATCAGACCGGGCCTTCCGGGGACGATGCGATCTCGATGATCGTGCGCGAGCCCGTGGGCGTGGTGGCCGCGGTTCTGCCCTGGAACTTTCCGATGTTGATGCTGGCCTGGAAGATCGGGCCGGCGCTGGCGGCGGGGTGCTCGGTGATCGTGAAGCCTGCCGAACAGACATCGTTGACCGCGCTGCGCATTGCCGAGGTGGCCCATATGGCCGGCGTGCCGCGCGGTGTCCTGCAGGTGCTGCCCGGCGACGGGCCCGGCGTGGGCGAGCCGCTCGGCCGGCACCCGGGCGTCGACATGGTGACTTTCACCGGCTCGACCGAAACCGGGCGCCGGTTTCTGCATTACGCTGCGGAGTCGAACCTCAAGAAAGTGGTGCTGGAATGCGGCGGCAAGAACCCCGCGATCGTGCTCGAAGATGCCGAGAACCTCGACCACGTTGCCGAACACGTGGTCAACGCCGCGTTCTGGAACATGGGTGAGAACTGCTCGGCCGCCTCGCGCCTGATCGTGCACAAATCGGTCAAGCCCGCGCTGATGCAGCATATCGAAGCCCGTCTTCGGGACTGGAAGACCGGCGATCCGCTCGATCCCGCGAACCATCTTGGCGCGCTGATCGACGACGCGCATCGTCAGAAGGTCGCGGATTATCTGCGCAACGGCGACACGCCCGACGGGCCCTTTGTGACGCCGAAGGTGTACGAGGTCGACCGCGCCGACGCGCTGGCACGGGACGAGGTCTTTGGCCCGATCCTCAGCGTTCTCGAGGTCGCCTCGACCGACGAAGCCATCGCGTTGGCCAATGACACCGCGTACGGTCTGACGGCCAGCGTGTTCACGGCAAGCGGGCGTACCGCGCTTCGCGCGGCGCGCGATATCCGGGCCGGAACCGTGACAGTGAACTGCTATGGCGAGGGCGACATCTCCACCCCCTTCGGCGGGTTCAAGCAGTCCGGGTTCGGCGGCCGGGACAACGGCCTGCACGCCCATGACCAATACACCGAGCTCAAGACGATCTGGATCGATCTGACCGATCCAAGGGATGGGGACCGCGTGGCATGACCGTCGCCGAAAGGTCCGCCCGCCGGGGTCGCGGCGCCCGCAAAGCGCAGCGGCAGGCGCGGGACGTCACGATGCTGCCGGCGCTGAAACGCCGCCTTCCGCTGATCGAGCCGATGGATCCCGAACAAATCGGTCGGGTCGATGCGGCTTCGATGACCATCCTCGAAAACGTGGGGGTCGTCTTCCGCGATCCCGTCGCGCTCGACGACTGGCGCAGGGCGGGCGCCAAGGTCGAAGGCGAGACCGTCTATCTCGACCGCGGCTTGGTCCGTGACCTGATCGCCTCGATCCCCGAAACCTTCACCTACCATGCGCGCAACCCGGCCAACAATCTGCCCTTCGGGAACGACCATTCGATTTTCGTGCCGATGACCGGCGCGCCCTACCTGCGCGATCTTAAGGATGTGCGGCGGAACCCGACGCTCGACGATCTCGCCACCTTCCACAAGCTGAGCCACATGCTGCCGGTATTGCATTCCAGCGCGCACCACATCGTCGAACCCTATGACCACCCGATCAGTCATCGTCACCTGCGCATCACCTATTCGTCGATGAAGCACTCCGACAAGACGTTCATGGGCATGACCACGAGTCCGAAGAATGCCGAGGATGTGATGGCGATGTGCGCGATTCTGTTCGGCGACGCCTTCATGGAGACCCACCCCGTCGTCACCGGCAACTGCAACGGCAACTCGCCGCTTGTATGGGACGAGACGATGCTGGGTGCCATGCGCGCCTTTTGCCGCCGCAACCAGCCGGTTCTGTGCTCGCCCTTCGTGCTGGGCGGCGCCAATACGCCCGCCTCGGTGGCGCCGACGGTTGCGCAGCTGAATGCCGAGGCGCTTTCGGCGCTTGCCTATACCCAGGTGATCCGCAAGGGCTGCCCGGCGATTTACGGCCATTACCTGTCGACCGTGTCGATGAAATCCGGCGCGCCGATGGCCGGAACGCCGGAGATCAGCTTGATGAACTTCATGATCGGGCAGATGGCGCGGTATTACGGCGTGCCCTGGCGCACCTCGAACACGCTCGGCGGTGCCAAGACCTTCGACGCGCAGGCCGGGTACGAGAGCGCCAGCACGCTGCAGGCGGTTATCTTCGCCGGGGCCAATTACCTTTGGCATTCAGCCGGCTGGAACGAGGCCGGGATGCATTGCTCGATCGCCAAGTTCGTCGTCGACGCGGAACAGTGCGCAATGGCCTACCGGATGGCCGAGGGGATCCGCTGGGACGATTTCGAAGAGGGTCTTGCGGCCGTGACCGACATTGGGCCGGGCGGGCATTACCTGGGCCATGCCCATACGCTGGCGAACTTCCAGCGCGCGTTCTTCATGCCTGAACTCTTCGACAACAATTCGATCGAGCAATGGACCGCCGAGGGCTCGATCGACACCAACGAACGTGCGCTCGCCTACGCCAAGGCGCTGCTCGCCGACTATGAAGAGCCGAGGCTCGACCCGGCCATCGACGAGGCGCTGAAGGCTTACATCGCCCGCCGCGAACGGGAGATTCCGGCGGCCGATGCGCTGAACCAGACGTACTAGGATGCGGTTCGCCGGGCAAACTGCGCCGGTTGCTGGGGCGTCCCCGGGCATCGCCGCGGCGACCGCAACCCTGTTGGCCAAAGCGGCCCCCCGGGTCGTCGCGGCACAGCGCAGCCCGGCCGGGTTCAAGGACATTGCCTGCGACTTGTCGGACCCGGACGCGCCGGCACAGGTCGTTGCGGCCGCGAAAGACAAGGCCGGACTGCACGGCCTGAACTGCGCTGTGGCGGTCGATCAGGGTACGGCTGGCGTGCGCTGCACTGCTGCGGCACCGGGCTGGATCGACATGCTGCTGAATGACGATTTCGCGGCGTCGATGCCGGATCACGCGGGGTTCCGTGGCCGGATCGGTGGTCTCCGCCCCCTCCGAAGAACCGGCAAGCCCTTCGACGTTGCACAATTGATCGCCTGGCTCGGTTTGGCGGTGGCGGCGTGGATCACCGGCCAGGCCTGGACCATCGACGGTGGCCGCATGCCCCAATCGAGCCTGCCATGAAAGTCTCGCGCCTGCCTCGGGATCCGGGCCCAGCGGGCTGGAATCGCATTCTGGCCGCCCCGAACCCCGCGCAGCCGCTTGAGGGCAATTCGACTGCGGACTGGTTGGTGATCGGTGCCGGATTCGCGGGTCTGTCTGCGGCACGGCGGTTGTCGCAGACCTGCCCCGGAGATAGGATCGTCGTCTTGGAGGCCACGCGGGTCGGCGACGGGCCTGCGGGGCGCAACTCCGGCTTCATGATCGATCTGCCCCATCACCTGTCCTCTGACGATTACGGAGGCGCGTTGGAGGCCGACGTCGCGCAGACCGCGGACAACCGCCTGGCCATCGCATTCGCCGGCGCCATGGCCGTAGAGTTCGGCTTGCCGCCCGAAGCGTTTTCGCCGTCCGGCAAGATCAACGCCGCCGCGACCGCCAGAGGCGCTGCCCTCAATCGCGATTACGCCCGGCATCTCGACGCGATGGGCGAGGCATACGAGGTTTTTGACGCGGTCGGGATGCGAGATGTGACCGGACTCGATTACTACAAAAGCGGGCTCTATACGCCAGGAACGGTGATGATCCAGCCCGCGCAATATATCCGCGGTGTCGCGCGTGGCCTTCGGTCGAATCGTGTGACGATCCACGAACAAAGCCCTGTTCTCGATCTCGAACGAAAAAGCGATTGGGTGGCTACGACCCCCGCTGGGAAAGTGACTGCGCCGCGGGTCATCCTGGCCGTGAACGGGCATCTCAACAGCTTCGGTCACCTGCAGGGCCGCCTGATGCATGTGTTCACCTACGCCTCGATGACCCGCGCCCTGACATCCGACGAGGCGCGCCGTCTTGGCGGCAAACGTGCCTGGGGTCTGACACCGGCCGATCCGATGGGTACGACCGTCCGGCGGGTCTCCGGCACCGGCGGCGACCGGATCGTCATACGCAACCGGTTTACCTTCGATCCGAGTCTGGAGGTCGGAGATGCGCGCATCAGGCGGGTCGGACGGGGCCATGATGCGTCGTTTGCAAATCGGTTTCCCATGCTCGATGGGGTCGAAATGGAGTACCGCTGGGGTGGGCGGCTGTGTCTGAGCCTCAACAACGTTCAGGTCGTGCGTGAGTTGGACGAGGGGCTGTATTCCGCATGTTGCCAAAACGGCCTTGGCACCACCAGGGGAACGCTCGCCGGGCTTCTTGCGGCCGACCTGGCAACGAACCGGCCGTCGGCCGCCGCCGAGCGCATGCGCGCCTCTCCCGCTCCCAGACGGATGCCGCCGGGTCCGGTCGCCCGGATCGGCGCCAATCTTCGACTGCGGTGGGGTGAGTTTCGGGCCGGCAGCGATTTTTGATCCGCCGGATCGCAGCCCCGGCCTGCGAAAGGCACCGCCGCAAGCTCGCCGTCGCCAAGTGCCCCGAGTTCCGCGTGCACCGCGAACCCGGACCCGATATCGATACCGTTCAATCCGGGCGCCGGGATTGCCGTGATCGTGGGCCCTTACGGTGACCGAAGGCCGTGGAGAGACTTCTGTATCGCGACGATCAGGGCGTCGCGCCGGGTCGAGAGTTCGCCGGGTGTCGCCCCTCGCGTCTCTTTCCGGACCCCGTCCACGATCGTCTCGATGACCTCGTCGGTCAGGCGGACTTGGCCCAAGCCGTCCCACCAGCCGTTGAAAGTGTCGCGGAAATGGTCGCAGAACGCCTGCAAACCGCCTTCGCCCGCGCCGAGGTGAAACAGCATCGTCGGCCCCATCGCCGCCCATCTCAGACCCGGCCCGGCCCACATTGCCTTGTCCACGTCCTCGACGCTGGCGACGCCCTCGACAACCAGGTGGACCGCCTCGCGCCAGACGGCTGCCTGCAGGCGATTGGCGACATGGCCCGGCATGCCCTTCATAAGGCGGATGGTGACCTTGCCGATGTCTTCGTAAAAAGCCCGGGCCCTCGCCATCGCGCCCGCTTCCGTCGCCGGGCCGGCCGTCATCTCGACCAGCGGAATTAGATGCGGCGGGTTGAACGGATGGCCCAGGACAAAATGCGAGGGGTCTTTGAATCCCTCGGCGATGGCTTCCCAGGTCAGACCCGAGGTCGAGCTGGAAAAGATCGCGCCCTGCGCCAGCGCCGGTTCGGCTTCGGCGATGATCCTGTGCTTGAGCGCGATCCGTTCGGGCACGTTTTCCTGGACGAATTCGGCATGGCGGACCGCTGCCGCCGCGTCCGTGTGAAACGAGATGCGCCCGGGATCGCCGCGTTCTGTCAAGCCCAGCTCTGTCAATGCAGGCCACGCCGTCTCGATGTAGTCGCGGACACGGGCCTCGGCCTCCGGTGCCGGATCAAAAACCGAAACCGACCGGCCGGCGGCCAGAAACAGGGCGGACCAACTGGCGCCGATCGTTCCGGCCCCAAGCACCGCCGTATGAGCGATATCGGACATTAGAACAGCTCCGGCCGGAGGGGGGAGGCCGCCGTCAGACCGCCGTCCACGGTAAAGAGCTGACCGGTCGCGAATCCGGCCTCGTCGGTGGCCAGCCACACCGCCATCGCAGCAATGTCTTCCGGTTTGCCAAACCTTCGCCCGGCGTGACGGGCCAGCGCATCGGCGCGTGCCGCTTCTGGATCGCTGGCCAGCGCAAATCCCGCGTCCAGCATGCCGGTCTCGATCCAGCCGGGGCAGATCGCGTTGCAGCGGATCGCCGGGCCGTGGTCCACGGCGATCGATCGCGTCAGGCCGTGAACGAATGCCTTTGAGGCGTTGTAAAGCGCCATCGAGGGGTCGGCCACCCGGCCGGAGATCGAGCCGATGTTGATGATCGCGCCACCGTGGCCCATCTTTGGGATGAACGCCCGGCAAAGATTGAACACTCCGCGTGCATTGGTTCCCATAACGAGATCCCAATCGGAGTCCGTGCTCTCGGTCACCGTCTTCTCGATCTGGACACCAGCGTTGTTGACGAGAATGTCGATCTCGTCGATGGCTTGCGCGACCGCTCCCACGGCCTGCGGACAGGAAACGTCGAGGGTCTGCCACCCGATCGCCGGGTCCAGACCGTGCGGCCGGGCACCGCGTCCGCAGGTCAGAACCTTTGCACCTTCGCGGACGTATGCCTCCACGATGGCCCGGCCGATCCCCTGTCTGCCGCCGGTGACGACGGCGTGTTTGCCCTGCAGCCGCATCAATGCGCGATCATCATGTGGCGGAGGGCCGTATCGGCGTCGAGCGCACAGACACTCCTATCGCCCCCCACACCCGAAACCGTCCTCGCCGCCCGGACCGACGCGGCGAGGCCGCAGCGCGATGCGTTGGCGAACGTCAAAGCGTCTTTGGCATCTGTGACGTGCAGTTGAGTCACGACAGGTCCAAAGCCTTCCGGAGTCGCGGTCTCGGCGCGGGCGTCGCCTTGCGCCACAACCGTCCGGCGGTAGAATAATCCGGCGCCGTCACCCGCGACAGGTTCACCGTCGATAAGCATTTTCGTCGGCACGTCTTCCTCCCGTCAGAACGCCACTTGATCAGAGCCCTTCAGTCCCAGCCGCGCCCGTGCCTCCGGCGGCGTCGCGACGCTGAGCCCCAGGTTCTCGACGATCGCTCGGATCTTGCGCACCTGCTCGGCATTGGATTTGGCCTTCCGGCCGGGGCCGATATAAAGGCTGTCCTCCAGCCCGACCCGAAGATTGCCGCCCAGCAGCGCCGATTGCGTGGCGAACGACATCTGGTGGCGCCCGGCGGCCAGAACGGACCATTCATAGTCACCGCCGAACAGGCGGTCGGCGATCTTGTGCATATGCATCAGATTGTCGAGATCAGCCCCCGCGCCGCCGAGAATACCGAAAACCATCTGCACGAAGAACGGCGGCTCGACCCAGCCCTGATCGACGACCCAGGCGAGGTTGTAGAGATGGCCCAGATCGTAGCATTCGAACTCGAAGCGCGTGCCGTGGGCCTTGCCCAGCTCCTTCATCGCGAACTCGATATCGGCAAAGGTGTTCCGGAAGATGAAATCCCGCGTCATCTCCAGGAATTCGGGTTCCCAGCCGTGCTTCCAGTCCGAATATTTGCTCAGCATCGGGAAGATGCCGAAATTCATCGAGCCCATGTTCATGCTGGCCATCTCGGGCGATGCCCGAAGCGCGGCGCGCAGCCGTTCCTCGCGCGTCATGCCCAAGCCCCCGCCGGTCGAGACGTTCATCACCGCGTCGGTGGACTGTTTGATCCGCGGCAGAAACTGCAGGAAGAGATCCGGGTCCGGATCGGGCTTGCCGGTCTCGGGGTCGCGGGCGTGCAGATGGATGATCGAGGCGCCGGCTTCGGCGGCCTCGATGCTGGCCTGCGCGATCTCGGTCGGTGTGATCGGCAGATGCTCTGACATGGTCGGCGTGTGGATACCGCCGGTTGGCGCGCAGGTGATGATGACCGGTTTGCTCATAGTTTCATCTGCTGGACCTGGGCGCTTAGGCCGCCGTCAAGCACCCAGAGCTGTCCCGAAGCGTATCGGGCCTCGTCCGAAGCCAGCCAGTTGACCAGATTGGCGATGTCCTCGGGTGTGCCGTAGGTTCGGATCGGGTGCACGTCCCGCACGGCCTGTTGCAACTGGTCGATGGTCTTCCCGCCGCCGCCCGACCCTTCGCCGGCGAAGAAGCCTTGCAGCATCGGCGTGTCGACATAGCCCGGGCAGATCGCGTTCACGCGGATACCTTCCGGCCCGTGGTCGCAGGCCATGGCGCGGGTCAGCGCATGGACCGCACCCTTGGTTGCGCAATAGGCCGCCAGGCCGGGATCGGCGAGGAACCCATCGTACGATCCGAAATTGACGATCGATGCGCTGCTGTTGCATTGCGCAGCCTTCCGCATCAGCGGCAGCGCATGTTTCGAAGTCAGGAACGTGCCGGTCACATTGACGGCAAACGACCGGTTCCACTCTTCCAATGTCGTCTCTTCGATGGTCTTCTCGATTTCGATCCCGGCGGCGTTCACAAGGATGTCGAGCTGGCCGTGCTCGGCACGCACCCGGTCCATCGCTGCAATCGCCTCGTCCTCGCGGCTGACGTCGAGCCGCAGGAAGCGACTGTCGTCGTGGGCGAGATCGGGCAGCGATCCACCATCGGTCAGATCGGCCGCGTAAACCGCGGCGCCCTCACGCAGAAACCGCGCGACGATGGCTCGGCCGATCCCGCCGCGCCCGCCCGTGACAAGCGCGATCTTTCCGTCAAGCATGCCCATCCGGGCTCTCCTTCAGCGGCGGATAGCGGTAATGCGCCGCCGCAACGGTCCAGTCCATGTGGCTTCGCACATATTCCCGGCTGGCATCCCGTGGCGGGTTGTAGTCCCATCGCTCACCCGCACCGGCTTCCATGGCTGCGTGCAGGGCACGGCGGGACTTCTGGGTGCGGATCACATCGGCGCGCAGCCTTTCGCTGTCCCAGCGGTCCGCCACTTCGGCGGCGAAGTTCAACGCGGCGTTGTGATAGGCGGGATCGTCGGCGACATTCACCGTTTCTTTCGGATCGCGGGACAGGTGATAAAGCTGCGGCGGA
This sequence comes from Rhodobacter sp., assembly GCA_030065095.1. GTDB lineage: Bacteria > Pseudomonadota > Alphaproteobacteria > Rhodobacterales > Rhodobacteraceae > JASJCA01. The sequence continues at coordinate 177,318 of JASJDP010000001.1, read as the reverse complement.
TCCGGATCGCAGTGGATGTATTTCAAGTCGCCGCGGCGGATCATGAAGACGGGGTAGGGTGTCATTTCGGCACAATACTCGCCAATGGCCTCGTCGACCGGGTCGGGCTCGCCGCGTGCCAGCGGCATAAGCGAGCGGCCATCGACCGGCTCGCCGAGGGCCTCCACATTTCCGCCGCCGATCTCCAGGAACGTCGGCAGAAGGTCGACGAGCGAGCAGGCGTTCGGCGCCGAACCTTGCGCAACCCCGGGGCCTGCAAAGATCAGCGGCACGCGCGCGGAGTGCTCGAAAAAGGTCATCTTGTACCACATCCCGCGCTCGCCCAGCATATCGCCGTGGTCGGCCGTTACGACGAGGATGGTGTTTTCCAGCTCGCCGATATCGTCGAGCGCCTTCACGATGGCCCCGAGCTTGCTGTCGAAATAGCTGACATTGCCCAGGTAGGCGCGGCGTGCGCGCCGCACCTCTTCGTCGGTAAGCGGCACGATGCTTGCCTCGATCCCGTCCATGACCCTGCGCGAGAAGGGATCCTGCGTGTCGGCCGGCACAACGAGATCGGGCATCGCGATCTCGTCATCCTCGTAAAGCTCCCACCACTCGGCTTTGGCGACATAAGGATCGTGCGGATGGATGAAGCTCGCCACAAGGCAGAACGGGGCATCATCGCCCGCGGCCCTGTCGCGCCCACGGTCGATCAGCCAGCGGTGCGCGGCGAATTCGACCTCGTCGTCATAGTCCGTCTGGAAGGTGGCGACGGCAACGCCGCTTTCCTTGACCGTGGCCATGTTATGGTACCACTTGTCGATGCGCTCGTCATGCGCCTCCCAGTCCGGAGTCCAGGCGAAATCGGCGGGGTAGATATCGGTGGTCACCCGGTCCTGGAACCCGTGCATCTGGTCCGGGCCGACGAAATGCATCTTGCCCGCCAGGCAGGTGCGGTAGCCAAGGGCTTTCAGGTAGTGGGCGAAGGTCGGGACAGAGGCGCGGAATTCCGAGGCGTTGTCGTAGGCCGCGATACGGCTGATCAGTTGGCCCGACATGAAGGCAAAGCGCGACGGCGCGCAGAGCGGCGAATTGCAATAGGCTGCGTCGAATCGCATGCCGCGCGCTGCCAGCGCATCGATATTCGGTGTTTTCGCCACCTTGTGCCCGTAGGCGCCGGTAAACTGCGGCGCCAGTTGGTCCGCCATTACCACGACGATGTTGGGCGGCCTCATTCAGCGGCCCTCGCATAGGCGTCGAGCACCAGCCCGTGGAAATGATGCAACGCATGCTCGGACCTGCCCGACCCGCCGGGGTCGTTGACGATGCGCCCTTGTGTAAAGGCCGGCGTCGTCATGCCCCTTTGCACGCTTTCGACAATGCCGATGTCTTCGCGCTGCAGCACCTCGTCGAGATAGCGGATCGCTTCACGTTCCATGTCGTCCGGTTCGGGGGTTTCAAGAAAGAAGTCATAGGTCTCGAGCGTCCGGTCGGGGCCTGCGGGGATAATGTTCAGCACGATCATCGACGACCGGCCCGGATAGCGCATCAGGCAGGTCGTGGGCCATAGCCACCAGACCGCGTGGGTGCGCACGGTGGCGTTCGACACATCATAGGCGGTATTCGCGCCCTTGCCCGCCTCGGCCATGTGGCTGGAATAGATGCCGTAGGTCGTCACCTTGTAGGTGTCCATATCCACGAGATCGCAGAAGTCCTTATGGGCCGTCGGACAGTGGTAGCATTCCAGGAAGTTGTCGACGACGTTCTTCCAGTTGGACTTGATGTCATAGGTCAGGCGATGGCCGAAGGTCAGCCTTTCGATATCGGGCGCCCAGTGACGGATTTCGGTTTCGAGATTGCCGGACAGCTCGGCCAATGGCGCTGCAGTGGGGTCGAGATTGACGAAGACGAACCCGCAGAACTCTTCGACCCGCACTTGGTCAAGGCAGATGTCCCTTGGCGCGAAATCGACCAGTGTTTCGGTGTGGGGAGCCCGTACGAGACGCCCGTCGAGGCCGTAGACCCATGCATGATAGGGGCACATGATGCGTGTCGTCTGCCCATTGCCGCGCAGCAATGCGTGGGCGCGATGCTTGCAGACGTTGTAGAAGGCTCGAAGCGCGCCTTCCCTGTCCCGGACAACCGCGACGGGACGGTCGGCGATGTCGACCGTCACATAGGCACCCGGCGCCCGCAGTTTTTCGACATGACAGACCCATTGCCACGACTTCGCGACAATCGCGTCGAGATCAGTGCGAAACCAGGCGGGGTCGACATAGGCGTCCTTGTGCAGCGAAAGCGAGCGAGAGGGATCGGGGTCGAAACCTGCTCTGATAGTTGCGAAATCCTGTTTGCCGGGCAGTTCCGTCACGGTTTGGCCCCCTGAGCTGGAATCACTCTCGCCGAACAGAAGCATCGCGCCAACCGTTCACCGTGCCTTTACATTATTCGCCGCCGTTTTAACGTTTTTCGCCAGACTCGATACGCCGGCGATGCATGGGCCACGCGCGGAACTCGAAGGGTATACGGCCTTCGATCCGATCCTTGCTGGGGGCCAAGCCGAAGCGCTCCTTGTAGGCGCGGCTGAAATGGACCTGGCTGGCAAAGCCGCTGGCATAGGCAATCTCGGCCATTGTCAGTTTGGTTTGCGTCACCAATCCGCGCGCGCGGTCCAGCCTGATATCGCGGTAATAGAGCACCGGCGTTTTCCCGACATGATGGGAAAAGAGCCGATCGAGCTGCCGATGGGAAACCTCGATCTTTCGGCAGATCTGTGCGATCGGCAGCGGGATTTCCAGGTTTTCTTCCATCGCCCGTATGGCACGCCGCACGGTGTCGGGCACCGAGGTGCCGATCGGTTCGCGGTCCTGCGGGTTCTGCGGTGTGCCATGGTCGCGCAGTTGTGCGGCGAATATATAGCGGGCCGCTGCATTCGCCAGCGAGCTGCCGTGGAGGTTTCGAACGATGTGCAGGGCGAAATCGGTGGTCGCCGCCCCACCGCAGCAAGTGATCCGCGACCCATCGAAGACCCACAGCGTTTCGCTGACCTCGGTTTCCGGGAAGAGTTCCCGAAATGCGTCGATATGTTCATAGTGAACCGTAACCCGGCTGCCCCGCAGCAGCCCTGCATGAGCCAGCACGAAGGCGCCCGTGTCGATCCCGCCGAGTATCACCCGCCGCCGGGCCGCCTGACGCAAAACAGCCCGAACGGCCGGCGAGACATGCGCCTCGGGCTCCCAACTGGACGACACGATCATGAAATCGGGCAAGGCGCCGGCGCTGTCCGATAGGGACCGGGTCGTGATACTTGCGCCGTTGCTCGCCTGAACCCCGCCGCCCCTTTCTGACAGAAACACCCAGCGGAAATGGGACACGCCGTCCAGATAGTTCGCTGCCCGAAACGGGTCGACGAAGGCCATCGTCGCCGCAAGGTTGAAGCCCGGCATAACAAGTAATTCGAACGAGGTCGAAGAGTGATTGCCGCTCGCATTCATGGCAGCACTCGCAGGCTTAGGGGCGCGGACCTGGCGGACGCCCATGGGCCGATGCCAAAGAATGCAGGATCGCCGGCCAAAATCGCCATACATCCACCTTAGAGTTTCGGCGGCCGAGGATCGAGACCTGGACGGAACGGTTGTTCGTTCGCAGGCTCGCCTGCCTCGCGACCCGCCGCGAGAGTCTTGAACTCGGCTTGAAGTCGTCGATGGGTGCCGGTTTAGTCATAGGAAGACGCTTGGAAAACCCTTGCCGTCCAGTGAAGGTTCGCCGGGCGGTGCCAGCAGACTGTCTGTTGGCGGAGACCGGGCCAGCCTGAAAGGTCGACGAATGAGGGCACGTACGAAGGTTGTGGTGATCGGCGGCGGTATTGCCGGGTGCTCGGCGCTCTATCATCTCACGCAGGAGGGTTGGAGCGACGTGATGCTGCTCGAGCGGGACGAACTGACGTCCGGCACGACATGGCATTCCGCGGCTCAGGTGACGAATTTCGGCATGAACCAGACGATGGTCGGGCTGAAGAGCCATTCCATCGCGCTTTACAGGGAGCTGGCCGCCGACCCCGACTACCCGATCAACTACCACCACGGAGATGGCGGCATCAGGCTGGCCAATACGAACGCGCAAATGGACGGCTATCGTCACTTTGCGTCGATGGCGCGGGGCATGGGTGTCGAATTCGAGGTCATCGACGCCACAGAATGCGCCCGCCGCCACCCGCTTCTTTCGACCGACGACCTGCTGGGCGGGCTCTGGGATCCGATGGATGGAGATATCGACCCCGCGCAATTGTGTCAGGCGCTTGCGCGGCGTGCCCGCAAGGCCGGAGCGGAAGTCCACCGCAACACACCCGTGACAGGCCTACGGCAGCTGAAAGATGACACCTGGGAGGTCGAGACGCCAAAGGGAACCGTCCATGCCGACATCGTCGTCAATGCCTGCGGATACCGGGTGAACGAGGTCGGGGCGATGATGGGGGTGCACCATCCCGTGGTTTCGATGGAGCACCAGTATTTCGTCACCGAGGAAATTCCGGCGATTCGCGAAGCAGGTCACCGGATGCCGCTGATCCGCTGTCCGATCAGCGATTTCTACTCGCGGCAGGAGAAATTCGGATTGCTTGTCGGGTTCTATGAACAGGACTGCAAGACCTGGGGCATGGACGGGATCGACCCGAAATTCACCAATGCGCTTTGCCCCGACGATCTCGACCGGGTGACCGATGTTCTGGAAGGCGCGTTTGCGCGGATGCCCGCGCTGGCCGAGGCAGGCATCCATACCATCGTGAACGGGCCGATCACCTACACGATCGACGGGGCGCCGCTGGTGGGCCCCATTCCCGGCAAGCGAAACGCCTTTTGCATCATCGGGCTGCGCGCCGGGCTTGGCGAAGGCGGGGGACATGGGTGGCTTTTGGCCCAGCAGATCGTCCATGGCGAGGCCTGCTATGACACATGGGTGATCGACCCGCGCCGGTTTGCCGGACATGCCAACACAGAGCTGACCGCACTTAAGGCGATCGAGGACTATCAGAACGAGTTCCGCTTTCATTTCCCGCACGAACACCGCTCCGCCGGACGGCCGATCAGGACGACGCCGCTTACGCCGGTGCTGGCGGCCGAGGGGGCCGAGTTCGGCGTGGTAAACGGTTGGGAACGGATCGACTACATCCGGCCCGCACCCGGTTTCACCGAGACGCACGGTTTTCGGTTCAATGAGGTCCACGATGTCGTCGCGGGTGAGGTGAAAGCGGTCCAGACCGGTGTCGGCTTGACCGAGGTCAGCGGGTTCAACCGCATCGAAATCACCGGCGCCGACACCCACGATTTTCTCGACAGGATGTTCTGCGGCCGGGTCACGCGCAGGATCGGGCGTGTGGGGCTGGGATATCTCCTCAATCATCACGGGATGCTCAAGGCCGAGGCCACGGTCGCCAATCTGCCCCAAGACGCGTCCGGCCCGGCCCGGGTCTGGTACGGATCGGCGGCTGCGTCGGAATACCACGACATGGACTGGCTGACGGCGCATCTGCGCAAGGGCGAGGATGTGCACATACGCTCGCTGACCAATGACTGGACCGTACTGGTCCTCGCCGGCCCAAGGGCGCGCGAGGTCCTGTCGGCGGCGGCGCGGGGCGACTGGTCGGCCAGGGCGTTCCCCTGGCTTTCGGTGCGCGAGGCAGTCGTCGGCATTGCCCCGGCGATTGTCATGGCCGTCAGCTTCTCGGGCGAGTTGGCCTTCGAGATCCATGTTCCCAACTGCCAGCTCCACGCAGCCTACCTGGCGCTGCGCCGGGCAGGCGATCCGCTCGGGCTGCGTCTCTTCGGCAGCCGTGCGATCGAGTCCATGCGGCTCGAAAAGGGATTTCTGCATTGGAAGGCCGACATCCTGACCGAATTCGACCCGTTCGAAACCGGACTTGGCCGGTTCGTGATGCTCGACAAGCCCGATTTCATCGGCAAAACCGCGTTGGAAAATCGCGTGTCGGAGGGGCCGCGCAGGCAGCTCGTAACGCTTTCGGTCCACTGCAGGGACCGGCCAGCGCATTCCGGTTCGTCCGTGATGAAGGACCGGCACGTCGTCGGCACCGTGACGTCGGGAGAGTGGGGGCACCGGGTCGGGCTCAACCTCGCGCTGGCCTTTGTCGAACCCGGGCTTTCCGCCATCGGCACGCGCATGGCGGTGGACATGCTGGGCACGGAATTCCCGGCCGACGTTATCTCCGCAAGCCCCTACGATCCCGGCTTCCGGAATGTGAAGGCATGACGGCCGGGGGCAGGCCGCTTTGTTTGAGAAATCTTAATTGTCGCCTGTCTTCTGCAAGGCAGCCATCATAGGCAACCCGGGTCCAGCCCGCCTCCGGCCCGATGTCCTGCGGCGCGGTCATCAATGGAAGGTCCGCACGCTCCAGCGGCCCGCCGCCGGCCTTGACGACCGCCTCCTTCACCGTCCAAGCCCTTGGCAACACGTCTGGTCGCAAAGCGTGCGGGGTTTGATCGAATGCGTCGCGCTGAACGGACAGGGGCCGCACGGCTTTCCCTGCGGCTCTTGGGTGATCCGGACCGCCGTGGGCGGATGGTCGAACGCCCGGGCCAGAAGCAGGCGCCGCATCGCGCGGCGAAAGGCGAAGATGCGAGCGAACTCACCGGGTTCGAAGGTGATGTATCTGGCTCTCCTCGGCAGTGAGTTGCTGCAGGGCGCTGTCCGAGATGCCGAAGGCGCGCGCGATCTCGGCCAGGACGTCGTTCGTTTGCTCATAGCCCGGCTTGCCTGCACGGCAGTCGCCGAAAAACTGAAGCTGACTGTCAAGGTCTCGTTCGAAATCGCCCGGAGCCCGCAAAACGCTGGGCGGCCGGGTGCCCGACACGAAGATGTGCTCGGGGCCGCGATGTCCACGCGCGTCAAGGAGCCCGAGCGTTTCGTAAAGCGTAAGACCGCCGAGGCAATGACCCAGAACAGCATATGGCCGGTCCAGTTGCTGCGTCGGTTCCGGCAGCAGGCTGCGGGCGAACGCCTCGACCGTCCGTATCGGAGCTTCGTTGATGCGTTCAAGCCGTCCCGGCGGTTCGATTGCGACGATTTCAATCGAGGGATCGAAGGCGTCGCCCCAGATGTCGAACACGCCGGATCCGCCGCCTGGCACAGCTCGAACTGTTGCCTCTGCGCGGCAACGAGGCCGGGCGTGGACTGCAGCAGCAACGCCGGCTCGGACAGCGATGTGGCGATCACCGAACCACGAATGGTCGGTTCCTTCGGTACGAACCCGCCCGCGACGAATGCGGCGGGTTGAACCACCTCTATGGATTGAGCGGCGTCTTCGAGCGTTGCCGTCAGACAGGATACGGCGCCCGGGGTTTCTGCCACGATCAGCCACGCAGCCGGATCGGTGTCCGAAAGCTCCAGCGGCGACAGGACATTCCAATCGACGCCGTAGAGCCAGTTTTCAACCGCGCCAGCCGGACGCGGCAGAAATTGACCGCAGCTCAGCCGCTTCACGGTCAGACCGCCGATCGCTGCGATTGGCGTACCGGTTTCATCGGTGATTTCGATATCGATCGTATAGTGGTCGGTCGTTTTGGACCCCTGATCCGGACGCCGTGTCGCGCGGACATCGGCGACCCGCGGCGATGCGCCGAAGTTCTGGAATCGTTCGACCGTGATCGGCAGGAAAGCCGTCTCTTCCCCGTCGCCGCCGTCAACGTCGCCATAAAGACCGGACAGCGCGGAAAAGACGTGAAGGCAGGCATCGTGCATCGCAGGGTGGATCTCGTCGCCCGCTTCGCCGTCGCCTGCCGGCGCCGAGGTTCAAGGCGCGAATATTGCGAAACAGCAGTCCGTAGCTGAAACCAAGTTTATCCAGCCTTCGATAATATTCCGAGATGTCCACCGTCCGGTCGCAGCGGCGGTTCGCCGCAAGATCGTGCGGCTTCGGAAGGGCTCGGCCGGGGCCGAGCCGAGCGGTGACATGTGTGATCCAGTCCTCGGTCTCGGATGCCGTTGCAGGCAGGCTGCTGATCGTTGCGGCCCTGTCCAACGCGGCCGCGCCGACCCTGGCCACTCCGTTCAGAGCGGCAGCCACCGGCAGGGTTGGCGCGTCGTAGACGCGGTGGTCCGTCATCCAGGGACGGGCGTCGAGTGACAGGCTGGCCTGATGCTGACGTGACGGGCATACGGGCAGGCGGCCCAAGCAGGCTCGCGTCGCCCACCGACCCAAGGCTGTGCAGCTCGAGCCAGTAGCGATCCCGCGCAAAGGGATAGGATGGCGGTGCGGCATCCGTCATCGGTGTGGCGCCGTAAAGGCTCGCCGGACCTGCATCGATGCGCTCCTGCGTGTCTTTCCCGGTGCAGGTCCGGCGATAGTCATGGTGCGCCGCATGCTGCAGCGCTGCGGAACAAAGCGCAGTGGTCTCGGCCCCACTTGTCCGGGCCAGCCGGGTCCGCCAGCGCCCCGAGAGTTCGCCGAGCGCCGCCGGCGAGCGGGCGCTCGGCGCAAGAAGCTGGCGCGCGGGCTCCACTGCCGGTTTTGCTTTTCGGACCGGCGCCTCTTGCAAGATCATGAACGCGTTTGTGCCCCCAAGGCCAAGGGAATTGACCGCGGCTCGGCGCGGTCTTTTGGTGTTGGGCCAGACGGTGGCGGCGGTCGGAATCGGGAACGGGCCGCCATCGAAATCAATGCGCGGATTCGGCATTTCGAAATTCAGTGATGGGGGCACCTAGCCGCGGTCGAGCGCCGTCGCGGCCTTGATCAGCGAGGCGACGCCCGCCGTCTGCTCCAGGTGTCCGATGTTCGTTTTGACCGACCCGAGCCAGCATCCGCCCGCCTGCACGTCGGGATCCGTGGCAATGCAGCGGCGCAGCGCCTCGACCTCCAGCGGCGCGCGCCGTTTGATGCGCGCTGTCGCACCCTCCGGCAGATCGCCCACCATATCGCTTTGAAAATAGCCCGGTGCGAGCGAGTTGACCTGGATGTTCCGGGGCCCAAGCTCTCGCGCAAGGCTGCGCGTCATGCCGCCCAGCGCTGTTTTGGTCGCCGAATAGACGGCAACCCCGGTATGCCCGCGCACCGCATTCGCCGACGATATGTTGACAATGCGTCCGGCACCGCGCCGGATCACCGATTTCGGACAGGCCGTAGGTCTGCTTCAGCCGTGCGTCGGGGACGGCGCTAGATTTCAATTCCAAGTGCGACACCCGGTATGTCCGGGATCGCCATGGGACAGAGATACAGCCACTTCACGCTTGAGGAGCGTTGCCGCCTGCGCGGCTTGATGGAGATGGGGCTTTCGAAGACGGAGATCGCGCGCCGGCTGGGCCGTTGAGCCAGTTCGCGAAATGCGCCGAAGACGCTCCTTCACGCACACGGTGTGGCGACAAGCAATAGAATTGGGTCGACGGCAATGCGGGCTCGCGCGTGCGATTCGAAGCAGTCAAACGATCAGTTCCGCATGGTTTTTTGGCAGAATCCGGAAATTAGCTTGAAATATAGGCGAAGCCAGCCGGTTCACAGATGCGGATGCGATGCGCGATTGCGATCTTGCTGCACTGCCGCAAGTAACAGGACGTCCGATCGATACGCTTGCGCCCGATCGAGGCGTGTGACGACCGGAAGACTGGACATCGCACCGGCCGCCACACTGATCGCAACACAAAGCTGCAGGGAGCAGGGTATATGCGGTTCTCTTAACATTCCGCAAGCGATCCCGCGCCCTGCATGGAGGATATCCATGCCAATAACCGTTCGTCTTCTCGCGTCCACCGCGCTTTTGGGGGCGCTCAGCCTGCCTGCGGCGGCTCAGGAGTGCCCCATCAAGGTGGGCGTTTTGCACTCGTTGTCCGGCACCATGGCGATTTCCGAAACCACGCTCAAAGACACCATGCTGATGCTGGTGGAACAGCAGAACGAGAAGGGCGGGGTTCTGGGCTGCGAGCTCGAGGCGGTCGTGGTCGACCCCGCTTCGGACTGGCCGCTGTTTGCCGAGAAGGCCCGGGAACTGCTGACCGTGCACGAGGTCGACGTGATCTTCGGCAATTGGACATCGGTCAGCCGCAAATCGGTGCTGCCGGTGATCGAGGAGCTGAACGGTCTGCTGTTTTACCCGGTGCAGTACGAAGGCGAGGAAAGCTCCAAGAACGTGTTCTACACCGGCGCCGCACCGAACCAGCAGGCGATACCGGCAACGGATTATTTCCTCGAAGAGCTCGAGGTCGAAAAGTTCGCGCTTTTGGGCACCGACTATGTCTATCCCCGGACCACGAACAACATCCTCGAAAGCTACCTGCAGTCAAAGGACATCCCCGAAAGCGACATCTTCGTCAATTACACGCCGTTCGGCCATTCCGATTGGTCGAAGATCGTGGCCGATGTCGTGGCGCTGGGGGCCGAGGGCAAGAAGGTCGGTGTGATCAGCACGATCAATGGCGACGCCAATGTCGGTTTCTACAAGGAACTGGCGGCCGCCGGTGTCAGCGCAGATGACATCCCCGTCGTGGCCTTCTCGGTCGGCGAGGAGGAGTTGTCGGGCCTCGACACGTCGAACCTCGTGGGTCACCTGGCTGCCTGGAACTACTTCCAGTCCGCCGAGAGCGAGGCCAACGAGGCGTGGGTCGAGGCCTGGAAGGCACGGATGGGCGAAGAACGCGTGACCAACGACCCGATGGAGGCGCACTACATCGGCTTCAACATGTGGGTGAACGCTGTGGTTGATGCGGGCACAACCGACGTCGACGCTGTGCGGACGGCGATGTACGGTCAGGAATTCCCCAACCTGACCGGCGGTACCGCCGTGATGCTGCCCAATCACCATCTCGCCAAGCCTGTCCTGATCGGTGAAATTCAGGAGGACGGACAGTTCGACATCATCAGCCAGACCGAAGAGGTGCCGGGCGATGCCTGGACCGATTACCTTGAGGAATCGGCGGTGCTGGTCAGTGACTGGCAAGAGCTTGGCTGCGGTATGTACAACACCGCGACCTCAACTTGTGTGCAGATCAAGTCGAACTACTGACGGTCTGACCGAAACCCGGGCCGGGGGTGTGCAACACTCCCCTGGTCCGCCTCTTCCGGGGTGCCATGCCACGTTTTCTGCAGCTTCTGACCGTATATGCGCTCTGGCTTGCCGCGCCCGCCACGGCGCAGGCGCCCAGTGCAATTCAGGCGCTGTTGCAGGAGCATCGGGAGATCATCGAAAAAAGCTCGCGCAAAACCATCGGGCCTGCAATCGACGCGCTGGCCGCGAGCGGCTTGCCAGAGGCGCGCAGCGTTTTGGAGAAATGGCAGGCCAAGGAATTGTGGCTGCGCAAGGAAGACGGGCTATTCGTCTATGCCGAGAAAGGCACAGACAGCTACACCCTCATAGATATTGCGAGCGCGGTAGAGATCGGCAGCGCCGGGAAACGCGCGCTGAAGCAGCTAAAGCCCAACAGCGGCATCCGCGGCATGATCGCAGCGGCGCTGGTGCAGTTTCAGCTCAATGACCCCGATCCCGTGCAACGCGCAGCTGCGCTCGATGCCATTGAACGCGATCCCGAAGCGTCGCACCTGGCGGCTCTGCGATCGGGGAGCGGCGCCGACCCGGACCTGTCGCTGAAAGCGCGCAAGGCGCGGCTCGAGCGGCTGTTGACGATCCGCTTCGACCCGGACGAGGCCGCGCGGATTGCGGCCATCGAGGGCTTTGCGGGGGATTTGGGCGTCGATGTGCGCGCCACGCTCAATCCCTTGGTGGCGACAACGCGCGGGGTCGTGGCGGGGGCCGCACCGCAGGGCCCAGCGATTGCGCGCATCCTGGTTCCAGGCACGGATCTGGCACGCGATGACGCTTACACGCTGCTGGTCGAAACCGGCCTCGCGCCGCCGCGGATCAGCCGTGAGAACCAGCGTGCGGCGTTGATCGCGCATATCGTGGGCGGCGAGGTCGCTGGCATTCAGGTTGCCGATTTGAACACCGACGCGGCACGTGATCTTGCTTATGCAGAATTGGCGCGCCGGGACCAGGTCGACGCACTCGCTACCGAAGCCGATGTCGATGCCGCCCTGGCGGCGCACAGCTTCTATGAGACCTTCAGCGCCGCGCCGCCCGGTGTGGCGCAGGCCGCGCTGCAGGCCTTGGCGGCGATCGACCGGAGTGTCGGCCTGAACCAGGCCGCGGACCTGACGCTCGATGCCCTCAGCCTTGCCTCCATCTACTTTCTCGCCGCCATCGGGCTGGCCATCACCTTTGGCGTGATGGGCGTGATCAACATGGCGCATGGCGAGTTTATCATGATGGGCGCCTATACCGGCTATGTCGTTCAGCTTTTTGTGCCCGACTACACGCTTTCGATCGCCATCGCCCTGCCGCTGGCCTTCGCAGTGACCTTCGGCGCCGGCGTGACGATGGAGCGGCTGGTGATCCGCTGGCTTTATCATCGGCCGCTCGAGACACTGCTCGCCACCTTCGGTATCTCCATCGCACTGCAGCAGATCGCCAAGAACATCTTCGGCACCCAGGCCCGGCCGCTGACGTCGCCGGATTGGCTCAGCGGCGCCCTGGTGCTGAACGACGTCGTGTCGATCAGCTATATCCGCATCGCGATCTTTGTGATGGCGCTGTTCTTCCTGGCGGTGTTCCTGTTCATCATGCGCCGCACCCGCCTGGGGCTCGAGGTCCGCGCCGTCACGCAGAACCCGCGCATGGCGGCCTCGATGGGGATCAACCCGGACCGGATCAACATGCTGACCTTCGGGCTCGGGTCGGGCATCGCCGGCGTCGCGGGCGTCACGATCGGGCTTTACGCAAAGGTCACGTCCGAGATGGGCCAGGACTATATCGTGCAGTCCTTCATGACCGTCGTCGTGGGCGGTGTCGGCAATATCTGGGGCACGCTTCTCGGCGCGACCCTGGTCGGGTTCCTGCAGAAGGGGATCGAATGGCTGAACCCATCGAACACGCTTGCGGCCCAGACCTACATGATCCTCTTCATCATCCTCTTTATTCAGTTCCGGCCCAAGGGGATCATCGCCCTCAAGGGCCGCGCGGCCGAGGCGTGACGGATGTCCACTGACGCCACGCTTCCGTCTTCCTCTGGCCGGAAATATTCCCGGGTCCCCGCAGGGCGGACAGGACCCCCGACCGGCGCGATGCCGGGGGGCGGCGCAAAGCCTTTCATCATCCGACACCCGTCGGTCCTGATCTTTCTTGCGTGCCTCGCAATCTTCACTCTGTGCGTCACGCTGCTCAGCGAGGCCTTCGGCCTCGGCATCGTATCTACAAGCTTCGTCAAGACGCTGGGCAAAACCCTCTGCCTCTGCCTTGTCGCGGTCGCGATGGATCTGGTCTGGGGGTACTGCGGCATCCTCAGCCTCGGGCACATGGCGTTCTTCGGCCTTGGCGGCTACGCCATCGGCATGTGGCTGATGTACGCGCGGACCGAGCTTATCGTCGCGCAAAGCCTCTCGGCCGCGAAACTTCCGCCGACGCCGACAGAGATCTCCGACGCGATCGCAATCCAGATCTTTGGCGTCGTCGGAGGGTCCGAGTTCCCGGCTCTATGGGCCCTTGCCCATTCGTTGCCGCTTCAGCTTGCGGCTGCGGTGCTGGTGCCCGGCCTGCTGGCGCTGGTCTTCGGCTGGCTCGCCTTCCGCAGCCGGGTCACGGGTGTCTACCTGTCGATCCTGACCCAGGCCATGACGCTGGCGCTGTCGCTTCACCTCTTCCAGAACGACAGCGGCCTGCGAGGCAACAACGGGCTGTCGGGCCTGCAGAACCTGCCGGGGCTTGACGGCGTGCCGCAGGCAACCGTCTCGATGTGGTTCTTCTGGGGGTCGGCCCTGGCGCTGGCTGCAGGCTATCTGCTTTGCGCCTGGGTGGTCTCGGGTAAATTCGGCAGCGTGATCCGCGGCATCCGGGACGACGAGACACGGGTGCGGTTTCTGGGGTATTCGGTCGAAGGCTTCAAGCTGTTCATCTTTACTCTGACGGCCGTGATCGCAGGTATCGCCGGCGCGCTCTACTATCCGCAGGCAGGCATCATCAACCCGGCCGAGATCGCACCCATTGCCTCAATCTATTTGGCCGTCTGGGTGGCCATCGGTGGCCGCGGGCGGCTCTACGGCGCGGTGATCGGCGCAGCTTTCGTCAGCCTGGTCTCGACATGGTTCACCGGCGGGCAGGCGCCGGACATCGACCTTGGGTTCTACACGGTTCATTGGGTCGACTGGTGGACGGTGCTGCTGGGGCTGTCCTTTGTGGTCGTCACGCTGTTTTTCCCCAGTGGCATCGGCGGCCTTTTCGATCTGATCGCAAAACGGCGTTCGCCGGAACGGCATGGCGCGGATCTTGGGCCCGAGCCGGGCGCGCTGCGCGAAAGGGAGGCGGAGGAATGAGCACTCTGCTCGAGGTCTCCGGCGTCTCGGTCTCGTTCGACGGGTTCCAGGCGATCAACAACCTGTCCTTCCAGATCGGCCCGCGGGAATTGCGCGCGGTGATCGGTCCCAACGGGGCCGGCAAGACCACCTTCATGGACATCATCACCGGCAAGACAAGGCCCGACGAGGGTCACGTCGTCTGGGGGGATCGCAGCGACAATCTGCTTCGGATGTCCGAGGCCCGGATCGCTCAGGCAGGCGTTGGCCGGAAGTTTCAGCGCCCGACGGTGTTCGAGGATCAGACCGTTTTCGACAACCTGCTGATGGCACTGAAAAAAGACCGCAGGCCGCTTGCAGTGCTGTTCTTCCGCCCCTCGCGGACCGATGCGGACCGCGTCGTCGAACTGGCCGAGGAAATCGGCCTTGCCCCGGCATTGGCCCGCAAGGCGGGCGAACTCAGCCATGGGCAGAAACAGTGGCTCGAGATCGGCATGCTTCTGGCACAGGAACCGCGGCTTCTGCTGGTTGACGAACCGGCGGCGGGCATGACGCCTGCGGAGCGCGAGCACACGACGGATCTGCTGAAAGAGGCGGCGAAGACGCGCGCCGTTGTGGTGGTCGAGCACGACATGGAGTTCGTGCGCCGCCTCGGCTGCAAGGTGACGGTTCTGCACGAGGGGTCGGTATTGGCCGAGGGGTCCATCGATCACGTTACGCAGAACCGCCAGGTCATCGACGTTTACCTGGGACGTTAAGCATGCTGGAGATCGAGAACCTGACCTTGCACTATGGTGGCAGCCGGATCCTGAACGGCATCGACCTGACCGCCGAAACCGGCCAGGTGACCTGTGTGATGGGCACAAACGGGGTCGGCAAGACCTCGCTGCTGAAGGCGTTGTCGGGCGTGCATCCGCGATCGGGCGGCCGCTACCGGCTGGGCGACGAAGACATCGGTCGCGCACCGGCCCATGTGCTGGCGAAAAAGCGGGTGGGATACGTGCCGCAGGGCCGCGACATCTTTCCGCTGCTGACGGTTCGCGAGAATCTGGAAACCGGGTATGCCTGCCTGCCGCGAAGCGAGCGCCGGATTCCAGAGGAGATTTTCGATCTGTTCCCGATCCTGAAGGACTTCCTGAACCGCCGCGGCGGCGATCTCTCGGGTGGGCAACAGCAGCAACTGGCGATCGCACGTGCGCTGATCATGAAACCAAGGCTGCTGTTGCTCGACGAGCCCACCGAGGGGATCCAGCCCAACATCATCCAGCAGATCGGGCGGGTGATCTCCTACCTTCGCAACACAGGCGACATGGCGATCGTGCTGGTCGAGCAATATTTCAGCTTCGCCTATGACATCGCCGATAAATTCTACGTTCTGGAACGCGGTGCGGTGCAGTTGAGCGGGGCGAAGGCCGACCTGGACCGCGATCGATTGCTGGCGGCGGTTTCGGTCTGACGGAAAAGGGCGCCCGGTCGCTCAAGTGACCCGGGCGCCCCGTCATCGCTCGAAACTATTGCGACAGGCTCTCGGCCAGCCGCATCAGCGTTACGGCCTCACGGCGGTAGCCGAAGGGATCGGCGCCGATGGCCGGCTCGGCCAGTGCAATTGCGTCTGTATAGGACCAATCGCCAAGATAGGTGCTGCCCTGCAGAAGCTGGCCGAAGCCCGCAATGGCGGCAGCGAAGTCGCTTTCTTCGCCGTTGCCCTGCATGGCGGGCGTGATCGGCAGTTCGATCAGCTGGCTGGCGTCTTCGCCGGGCTTCTTGTAGCGCAACCGCAGGAAGGCGAGTTCGTCGGTGTCACCTGCGGTTCCACGCTCGGCGGCGAAACGCAGCGGGTCGTTAAGAATCGCCGGAGAGCCGACCGGCGTGATCTCATAAAGCGCGGTGACGGTGTGCCCTGCGCCGATCTCGCCGGCATCGACCCTGTCGTTGTTGAAATCCTCGCGGCGAAGCGCACGGGTCTCGTACCCTATCAGGCGGTATTCGGCGATCTCGGCGGGGTTGAACTCGACCTGTATCTTGACGTCGTTTGCGATTGGAAACAACGCGCCGGTAAGTTGGTCGACAAGCACTTTCTGCGCCTCGCTGAGTGTATCGATATAGGCGGCCTGGCCATTGCCGTTTTGCGCAAGCGCCTGCATCGTCGCATCGTCCAGATTGCCACGGCCAAAGCCGAGAACGGAAAGGTAGGTGCCGCTGTCGCGTTTTCCGGCGATGAAGGCTTCCAGCTCTTCGGGGTCGTGGATGCCGACGTTGAAATCGCCGTCGGTGGCCAGGATCACGCGCGTGACGTCTCCGTCTTCGGCCATGCCCTCGGCGGTTGCGTAGGCCTGCTGCAGCCCTTCTTGCCCGGCGGTGGAGCCGCCCGCGTCGAGCCGGTCGAGGGCGGCAAGGATCGTTGCGCGCTCGCGTGCAGGGGTGGCGTCCAGCACACGGCCCGCGCTGCCGGCATAGGTAACGATGGCGACCTGATCGTCGGGGCGAAGCTGGCCCAGCATCAGGCGGAAGCTTTGCTTCAGCAGAGGCAGCTTGTTGGCCTGATCCATCGACCCGGAGGTATCGATCAGGAAGACCAGGTTCAGGGGCGGGCGGTCTTCGATAGCGGGCAGCCTGCCCTGCAGCGCGACGTGCATGAGCTGCGTGCCGGAGTTCCACGGCGTTTCAAGGAGCGTGACAGTTGTACGGAACGGGGCGCCATCGGCCGTCGGGGCGGGATAGTCGTAGGGGAAATAGTTCACCATCTCTTCGACGCGCACGGCCTCGGCCGGCGGCAGGTATCCGTTCATCAGGGACGAGCGCACCACACTGTACGAGGCCGTGTCGACATCGATCGAAAAGGTCGAGACCGGCTCTTCGCTGGCCACCTTGACCGGGTTCGGGTCTTCGTTGGCGAAGGCTTCGGTGTTCGCCTCGGGCCGGACGGCGATGTCCGGCATTGGCGCCGGGTGTTCGAGGACCAGACCGGAAACGGCGCTGTCGGCCTCCATCGCGAAGGTTTCCCGCGCGGCACCGGCAGGCGCAGACGTTGAGGGCTGCAGGCGCTGTTCGGTGATGCCAAGGCGCAGCCGGTTATCGAGCGCCGGGGCCGATTCATCAGCCATGATCATCGGTTCGATGACCGGCTCGGGTGTCGCCGCGTCCAATCCCGTAACGGCTTTATCTTGCTGCCGAACGGCAATCTCGGCTTCCTCAACGCCCAGGCCGGGAACCTGAGGGCCCTGACGCAGTATGGGCACCAAGGCGATCAAGCCAATGGCGACCAGTGCGGTGGTGGCTGTCAGCGCGGGGCGCGAGGTGAGGGTTGCAAACATCTGTCCTGCTCCTTGTCCGATACCCGCCCAGAACAACGGGCGGTCGGATCTAGGACGCACCGGCGCGGCCGATCCTTGGGAGCGGTCGAAGATTTCTTGCGCACGGGTCAGCGTATCGGCCCTCTTCACGGTATCCGGCGGCCGGGTGGCCGCGTCGAACGCGGCCTTCAGATCGTCGAGTGGATCGGTCATGCGCTCAGTTCCTCCTCGCGCAGGGTGCGCAGGCGTTTGCGGATTTCGCTGAGGCGCCAGGCGACGGTGCCCTCAGAGATGCCCAGAACCTCGGCCGCCTGCGCCTGGGTCAGTTCGTCGCCCATGGTCAGCGCGGCGGTGTCGCGCAGTTCCTGCGGAAGCGCGGTCATCGCGGTCTGAAGCCAATCAAGCCCCTTGGCGGTGTCCGCCGCCGCCGCCCGGCGGTTGATTTCCCATTCCCCCCAGCCCTCGGCAGCTTTGCCGCGGGTGGCGTCGCGGCGGCGGCGGTCATGGGCGGCGTTGACGGCGACACGGTAGAGCCAGGTGGTAAACCGTGCCTTGCCATGGAAGCTCTGCAATTTGACGGGCAGACCGAGGCAGATGTCCTGGGTCAGGTCCTCGGCCGCGTCACGCTTTCCGGTCAGACGGAAAGAAAGCCGGAACAGCCCGTCATAGTGGCGCGCGAGCAGGGCCGCAAAGGCCTCGCTATCTCCGGCCGCTGCCGCGTGGGCCAGATCATCGTCGCCGGTCGTCATACGCATCACAATCAATGAGACGCGTCCGCCGGGTCAATCCTTGGCGGCACCGAGCGAATTTTCGTCCGGGGCCGGATGCCCTATGCATCGTGGGCTTTGGCGAGGGACTGGTTCCCGCCGAGACTAACGCCAGTCGAAAAAGCCCTCGCCCGCGCGTGCGAGAAGCGCCCCGGCCATGTCGGTCCCGATTTCGGCGCCATCCTCGACGGCGCCAGAGACGGCATCCGCAAGCGCCTCGGACCCGTCGGTCCGAAGAATCTCGCCGCGCAACCGGATCGTGCCTCCGTCGAGTTCGGCCAGCCCGGCGATCGGAGTTTCGCAGGACCCGTCAAGTGCGGCGAGGAACGCGCGTTCGGCAGTCAGACGCTGGCCGGTGGCGCCGTCGTGGATCGCCTCGAGCAGGGCAGCGGTGCCTGTGTCGTCAGCGCGCCGCTCGATGCCGATGGCCCCCTGGGCGACAGCCGGCAGCAGATCGGCGGTGTCGATCGGGATGCGGGGCACGTCCGCCGCGCCAAGACGGTTCAACCCCGCCATCGCTAGAAACGTGGCCTCGGCCACGCCGTTCCGCAGCTTTGTCAGCCGGGTCTGCACATTGCCGCGGAATTCCACGATCTGCAGGTCCGGGCGGCGGTTCAAAAGCTGCGCCCTGCGGCGCAGGCTGGAGGTGCCGACAACGGCGCCCCTAGGCAAATCGTGGATCGACGCATGGGCGGGCGAGACAAAGGCGTCGCGCACATCTTCGCGCGGCAGATAGCAATCCAGCACCAGCCCGGCAGGCTGCTGGACGGGCATGTCCTTCATCGAATGCACGGCGATGTCGATCCCGCCGGCCAACATGGCCTCTTCGATTTCCTTGGTGAAAAGCCCCTTGCCGCCCAGTTCCTTCAGCGGCCGGTCCTGTGCGATCAACTGCGCGTTGTCGCCCGTGGTCTTGATCACGGCGATCTCGAATGCTTCGGACGGCAGGTCGAAGGCAGCCGCGAGGCGGTCGCGCGTCTCGTGCGCCTGGGCGAGTGCCAGGGGCGAACCGCGGGTCCCTATCTTGAGCGGCCGGGCGGGGGACGGAAGGCGTGTCATGGGCCAAGCTCTAGCGGTGTCGGGGCCGGCTGACAATGCAATCCGGGTTGACATCCCGGCAGTGGCGCGGGACGACCATGCCGGGCAGGCGGCTTGCGGGGACGGTCATGGTCGAGACGAAGAAACTGATGCGCGCCCTGGCGGGCGAGGTGCAAGCGGTGCCGCCGGTCTGGCTGATGCGGCAGGCCGGGCGGTACCTGCCGGAATACAAGGCGACGCGCGCCCGGGCGGGGGATTTCCTTTCGCTGTGCTATACGCCCGAACTCGCCGCCGAGGTGACGCTGCAGCCGATCCGGCGGTACGGGTTCGACGCGGCCATCCTGTTTGCCGATATCCTGCTGGTGCCTCAGGCGCTGGGCGCGGATTTGTGGTTCGTTACCGGCGAGGGCCCACGGCTGTCGACGGTGACGTCCCGGGCGGATTTCGATGCGTTGAAACCGGCGGACGCGATCCACGAGACCCTGGCGCCGGTCTACGAGACCGTGCGTATCCTGACGCGGGAATTGCCGGACGAGACGGCGCTGATCGGGTTCGCAGGGGCACCCTGGACGGTGGCGACCTATATGACTGCCGGGCGCGGGACGCCGGATCAGGCGCCCGCGCACGCGTTGCGCGAAGGTGAACCGGCGGTGTTCGATGCGTTGATGGCGCGGCTGACCGAGGCGACGATCGACTATCTGTCGATGCAGATCGAGGCGGGCGCAGAGGTGGTCAAGCTGTTCGACAGCTGGGCGGGCTCGCTGAAGGGCGAGGCGTTTGCGCGGTACGCGCTTGAGCCCGCGAAGACCATCATCGGTGCCGTGAAGGCGAAGCATCCCGAGATCCCGGTGATCGCGTTTCCGCGGGAGGCCGGCGAGCGTTATGTGGGCTTTGCCAAGGCGACCGGAGCGGATTGCGTGGCGCTGGACAATTCCGTGAGCGCGGAGTGGGCGGCCGAAAATGTGCAGGTGGACGGCTGCGTGCAGGGCAATCTCGATCCACGGCATATGGTGACCGGGGGCCAGCCCCTGATCGACGAGACCAAGCGGATCAAGGCGGCGTTTTCGAAGGGGCCGCATATCTTCAACCTCGGCCACGGGATCACGCCGGAGGCGGATCCGGAGAACGTGCATGCGATGCTCGAGGCGATCCGGGGCTGATTGACGGCCATCAAGGCGACCGGGCACGACATGAGATAGACTCATCCTCCCAAAAAGGAGGAGGTGGGAATGCAAGGAAAGAAGGTGGTTCCGGTCGTGTTGATGGCAGCGGTATTCACCGTGCCGACGGTTGCAGCAGCGACCGAAACGCGGACGCAGATTCCGCTTGGTGAAGATCCGGTGATGGCGACGCCGATCGAGATACCCAAGATCGATCCGGTGAACCCGATCGGTGCGACGCCCATCGAGATACCCAAGATCGATCCGACCGGCGCGACGCCCATTGAGATCCCGGGAGACGGGGGGTTGAGGATCATCCCGATCTGCGACCCGAACGATCCGGATTGCGAGGAGGGAACGTAGGCGCGCCGCGTCAGCCGCCGGTCGGCCAGGCCCGGTGTTCGTCGTCGATGACGAAGGTGTGTCGGTGCACCCAGACGCCACCCTGGAGGACGGCGTCCTTCAGATGCGGGTGATCGGGCGGCAGGCCGGTGTGGACATGTTCCAGCGCCTCTGACGCGGAGACGCGCCAGAGCGCGAGCGCCAGGGCCATGCCTGCCAGTCCGGCGGTGCCCATCGCGACCATCGTTCCCGGAATGCCCGCGGCGGTGCCGAGCCATCCGGCGGCGGGGTAGGCGACGAGCCAGCAGGCATGGCTGAGGGCGAACTGGGCGGCGAAGACGGCGGGGCGGTCCTCGGGCCGGGACGACCGGCGCAACAGCCGGCCGGCGGGCGTGACGACGCCGGCATTGGCGGCGCCGAGAAGCGCCCAGATGGCAAGCAGCAGCGGCCAGGATGGCCAGCCCGAGACCGTGACGGCCAGTCCCAGTCCCAGCATGGCGATCGTCAGCATCAACGCCGAGGCCAGCATGACGGGCCGGTCGCGCATCGTGTCGAGCAGCCGCGGCAACAGAAGGGCCACCAGCATCGAGCCGACGCCGTAGGCGCCCAGGATCACGGCAAGATCGCGTTCTGCGCCTGCATAGATGGTCCGGGCGATGACGACGCTGAGCACGATGACCACGGCGCCCGTGGCCGCGACGGTGAGGTTCAGCGCCAGAAGACCGCGCAGCCGCGGCGTGGCGAGGTAGATGCGGAGACCCCGGGTCAGCCGCTCGCGAAACGGGCGGTCCTTGCCCGGGCCGGGTTGCGGCAGTCGGGTGGCCAGCACCAGGACGGCAGAGGCAACAAAACCCAGGGCGGTGCCGACAAAAAGGTTCGAGGGCGCCATGAGCGCGAGCAGCAGACCGGCCAGGATCGGGCTGACCAGGTTTTCGAGGTCGAGCGCAAGGCGCGACAGCGACAGGGCGCGGGTGTAGTCGGCTTCGTCCGGCAGCACGTCGGGGATCAGCGCCTGGAATGTCGGCGTGAAGGTGGCCGATGCGGCCTGCAAGAGAAAGATCAGGACATAGATCTGCCAGGCGGCGTCGATGAAGGGCAGGCACAGCGCGGCGCCTGCGCGGACGATATCGGCGCCGATCAGAACGGCCCGGCGGTTCAGCCGGGCGACGATCGCCGCCGCCAGCGGGGACAGACCGACATAGGCGACCATCTTGATCGTCAGCGCGAGGCCCAGGACCTCTCCGGCACGCTCTCCGGCAAGCTCGAAGGCTGTGAGGCCAAGCGCGATCGTCAACAGACCGGTGCCGAGCAGCGCCACGATCTGCGCGGCAAAGAGACGGCGATAGGTCGTGTGGGCGAGAATGCGGAGCATGGGTTCCTTTCGCGGGGCAGAAAAGCATCTATGCCGGCGCGCTGGCAAGCGGTTCGCGGATCGGGCCGCGGTGTCGGCGGCGCCTGGGGAATCGCAAGGTGCAATTTGGCCCGGGGCAGCCAACCGAGAACCGGAAGGAAACGGCCCCTTCAAAGCATGGTAGGAACGCGCCTGCCCTGGGGGGCGGGGTCGGGCGCGATCCGGGCTTGCAGGCTGGGGGAGCCGCTGATCGAAGCGATTTTGAAACTGCAACGGTGACCGATGTCCGCTTCGGGCCGGATCCCGCCCGCCGAGGTGCTGTAATTCGCCCGGCCCCCGGCGTGGAATTGGGACGTGACAGGCAGAGCGTTGCGGCGCTAAGATTCGCGGTGAGACAGGGCCGGGCGGAAAAACGGCTGGGACAAGGGGGATGTGATGGGCAGGCCATTGAAAAGCGTGACGATCGTGGGCGGCGGGACGGCCGGCTGGCTGACGGCGGCGCTGTTGCAGGCGTTCGGGCGCAAGGCGCAACCCGGGCTGGAACCTTTGCGGATCACACTGATTGAATCGCCGGACATTCCGACCGTGGGTGTGGGCGAGGCCACGGTGCCGGGCATGGTGCGCACACTGCAGAATGCCGGGATCTCGGAGAAGGAGTTCTTCAAACGCTGCAACGCCTCCTTCAAGCTTGGCGTCAGCTTTGACGGCTGGAATGTGGACGAAGCCGGCAAGCCGATCTCCTATATCAACCCGTTCTCGAAGGCGCCGAATATCCAAGGGGTCGAACTGGCCTATTACTTCAACAAGTTCGGCGCCGGCGGTCGGGATTACCTGTCGAGCTATTCGCCGACCAACGACCTAGTGAAGGCGCGCAAGGGGCCGCGGGCCAAGGGCGCCAAGGAATACGACCCCTCGATGGGCTTTGCCTATCACCTGGACGCGGGCAAGTTCGCCGCGCTTCTGACCGAGCATTGTTCGGCGAAGGGCGTGCGCCATGTGCGCGAGAACGTGCTGGAGGTCGAAAAGGACGACCAAGGCAACATCGCGGCCCTGCACCTGCAGGAAAGCGGGCGGCATCCGGTCGAACTCGTGGTCGACTGCACCGGGTTCCGCGGCATGATCATCAACAAGGCGCTGGGCGAGCCGTTCGTCAGCTACTCGAAGTATCTGGCGAACGACAAGGCGATGGCGGTCCAGATTCCGCATCCAGACCCGGCAAAGATCGAACCCGTGACACGGTCTGTCGCGCTGGGGGCGGGGTGGTCATGGCGCGTGCCGCTTTATAACCGGATCGGCACGGGGTACGTATTTTCCTCGGCCCACCGCAGCGACGACGAGGCGCGCGAGGAGTTTCTGGCGAGCCTGCGGTCCACAATCGGGCCTGTCGCCGATGACGCCGAGCCGCGGATCATCCCGATGCGGGTGGGCCGGAACCGCAATGCCTGGGTCAAGAACTGCGTTGCAATCGGTTTGTCCGGCGGGTTCATCGAGCCCTTGGAATCGACGGCGATCTACATGATCGACATGGGGGTACGGTGGCTGCTGAGCTATTTCCCCGACAGCGATTTCGCCGATCCCCTGCGGAAACGCTACAACAAGCTGGTCGACAACCTTTACAACGAGGTACGCGATTTCATCTGCCTGCACTACCGGCTGGGGAACCGGACCGACACGCAATACTGGATCGACGCGCGCGAAGCGCTGGAGGTCCCGGACCGCTTGGCCGAGAATCTGGAGCTTTGGCGTCACAACCTTGTTTCGCACTACGACCTGGAATTCGCGACGCTGTTCGACGCCGGTACCTATAACGCGGTGCTGATGGGCAAGCGGGTGTATGAAACCGGCTATGCCAAAGGCGATATCGGCGGCGCGTTTTCGCTGAACGAAAGTTTGTGGAAAGACATCCAGAGGCAGGTGCAGCAGCGCTGTGCCGAGCGGCTGGGCAAGGCGGCGGATCACGTGACGCTGTTGAAGGAGTTGCGCGGCGAGGCGGTTGAGGCGGCCCAGGCGCCGCAGGCGGCCAAGCCGATGTTCAACATGGCGCCGGCGACGGTGCCGATGCCCGGGTTCAGCCCGGCGAAGGTTCCGATCCAGCCGGCCAAGCCGAAGCTGGATCCGGTCGACAAGGAAAGCGCCAGCCTGCTTTGACCGCGGCGCGGCGGCGGGCGTCGCGCGGGCCGGTCACGGCCATCTGGCGAGCGGCGGCAGGCTCATCAGCACGGCATTGGCGTCGTGGCCGGTGGCCAATCCGAACTTGGTGCCGCGGTCATAGACCAGGTTGTATTCGGCATAGAGCCCGCGATGAACAAGCTGGGCGTCCTTGTCGGCCTCGGTCCAGGTGGTGTCGCGGCGCCGTTCGGTGACGGGAAGGAAGGCCGGCAGAAAGGCGCGGCCGACGTCCTGTGTAAAGGCAAAGTCGGCCTCCCAGTCGCCCGTGTTGAGATCGTCGTAGAAGATACCGCCGACCCCACGGGCACGGCCGCGGTGGGGGACGAAGAAATATTCGTCGGCCCAGTCCTTGAAGCGGGCGTAGTAATCTGGCTGGTGCCTGTCGCAATGGGCCTTCAGGACGGCATGGAAGCTTTCGGTGTCCTCGGGATATTCGATACAAGGGTTGAGGTCGCTGCCGCCGCCGAACCACCATGCATGCGGGGTCCAGAACATCCGCGTGTTCATATGCACGGCGGGGGTGTGCGGGTTCTGCATATGGGCCACAAGGCTGATGCCGGACGCCCAGAAGCGCGGATCGGCGTCCATCCCGGGCACGCCACGGGCGGCCATCGCCTTTTGCGCGGCCTCGCCCAGTCGGCCATAGACGGTCGAGACGTTTACGCCGACCTTTTCAAAGACGCGGCCGCCGCGCAGGACGCTCATCAGACCGCCGCCCGCATCCGAGGCGTCATCGCTGTAGCGCCGGGTTTCGGTGACCTCGAAGCGGCCGGGCGGCCGGTCGGCGAAAGGTCCGGTGGCCTGGGTGTCTTCGAGTTGCTCGAATGCCGCGACGATATCGTCGCGCAGCTGCCGGAACCAGGCCGAGGCGCGGGCCTTGCGGTCGTCGAAGGGATCGGTCATCGCTGTCTCCGGGTTGGGTTTCCGGCTTGATGGCCAGCCGCGGCGGCATCGTCAAGCGGTGCGGGCGATTTAGCCGAGCCGCGCCGCGCGCGGCGCCGGGCGCGCCCGGCGCCGCCTCCGGCTGCGGGCGGGCAAGCCAGTGGCGGGTGATCAACCTGACGGGCGGACGTTGCGCGGCGCGCCAGTGTCGCGGGGCGCTCCGGCAGGCGAGATGTCAGGACCGGGTGAAGGTCCAGGCGGTGATTTGCCGCCAGTCGTCACCGGGACGGAGAAGGATTGACGGGAAGGCGGGATTGTTCGGGGCGTCGGGCCAGAACTGCGCCTCGAGCGCGAGGCCGGCATAGGCCTGATGCGCGGGACCATCGGTCGACGGAAAGTCCGGCAGGTCGAGGATGTGTCCGTCGAAGATCTGCAGGCCCGGTTCGGTGCTGGCCATCTGCATCGCGATCCCGGTGGGGCCGGTAAGCCGCGCGACCGGGCGCAGCGGCTGGCGAGCTTGAGCGGTGCAGAGGTTGTTGTCGAGCAGGCCCTCGGCGCCGGCCTCGACCGCGCGGCCCTGGCGGTAGTCGAACCGCGTGCCCGCGACGTCGGCGACGACCCCGGTCGGGATGAATTCGTCCGTGGCGGGCAGGTAGCGGTCGGCATGGACCTGCAACTTGTGGCCCCGGGTCGTCGGGTGCGGGCCGAGGTTCCAGTAGCTGTGGTTTGCCAGGTTGATCAGCGTCGGCGCGTCGGTGTCGGTCTCGAGGGTGAGCGTAAGCCGGGCGGGCGGGTCCACCCGGTACTGTGCCGTCACGGTCCGGTGGCCGGGAAAGCCGCCCTCGCCGTCGGGCAGGCTCAACTGCAGGGTGGCGCCGTCCGGCGTGGCCTCGGTCACCTGCCAGACCTTGCGGTGAAAGGCGGCAGAGCCGCCGTGCAGCGTGTGTTTGCCGAAGAAGTTCTTGTCGAACCGGTGCTCGTTTCCGTCGATGACGGCGCGCGCGCCGGTGATGCGGTTGGCGACCGGCCCCATGATCGTGCCGGCGCTGCCGAGACGCCCCTCATAGGCCGCAAGATCGGGGCTGCCGATGGTCAGCGAATGGGGCACGCCGGCAAGGCGGACATCCTGCAGCGCGGCGCCGTAGGTCAGGATATGTGCCGTCAGGTCGCCGGCGGACAGGGTCAGGCGGTGGACGGCGCGGCCGTCGCTTGTGGTGCCGAAAGGGGTCATTTGCGGATCCAGTGCACGCCTGCGGCGGGGATTTCGGTTCCGTCGTAGGCGAGCGGCTCAGGGGCATAGTTGAAGACGAAGCGGTGGGTGGCGGTGTCGCGCATCCGCAGGCCGTCCGGCAGGGGCTCGGGCTCGATCCCGGCCTCGGCGAGCGCGCGGCCGACGATCTGGTCAAAGCCCGCGTCGTCGAGCCAGGCGCCGAGGTAGAAGACCGTGTCGCGGCCCATCAGGACCGGTTCGCCGGTGACGGTGGTCTCAAAGACCTGGGCCGCGTCGCCCTCGAGATGTTCGAACCAGTGTCTGACCGCCCCGCCACCGGACAGTGGGATGGTTTCCGAGGGCGGCAGGCTTTCGACGCGGGCGACGGTGATATCGAGGCCGGGCAGATTTGGCGGCAGGGGGACCGGGATCGCCATCTCGACGGTCTTGGCGTTGGTGCGGGGGCCGAAGAGCACGACAGCCTTGGTTTCATGCCGGGCGTTCCGCAGCTGCTGCGGCAGGGTTGCCAGACCCGGGGCGAGGATCAGGCGGTAGTCGTGGATGTCGGCGCCGGGCGGCAGGATGTCGATGGATTGTCCGGCACGGCGCAACGCCCGGTAGGCGGCGAAGACCAGCCGGAAATAGTCGAAATCCGCGCCTTGCGGCTGGGCCTGCCACGCCCAGGCGGAGGCATAGTCGAAGATCAGCGCGACAGGGGCCTTGGCCGGACCCGTGTCGGGCAGCTGTCCGATTTCCCGGGTGACCTGCGCGGCCTCGGCAAGGGCCGGGGCGTCGGCACTGTCGGGGCGCAGGAGGCCCGCATGCATCTGTTCCTGGGCAAAGGGAGCCTGACGCCAGCGAAAGTAGCAAACCGCCTCGGCCCCATGGGCAAAGGCCTCCCAGGCCCAGAGGCGGGCCATACCGGGCAGCGGCGCGGGATTGTAGGGGGCCCAGTTCACCGGGCCCGGCTGTTGTTCCATGATCCACCAGCGGCCGAGATGTGCGGCCTCGGCCGTACGGGCGGCGCCGACAGCGCGGTAGAGATCGTGGTGGAAGGCCTGAAAATCCGGGTCGCCCTGGCGCAGGAAACGCTGCTTGTGTTCTGCCGTGGTTTCGAGCCGGTCGGAGAGGAAGCCGAGCGGGTAGCTATCCCAACTGGCGATATCGAGGTCGGCGCCGACCGCGAAATGGTCGAACTCGAGCACGCGGCCCATGTAGTTGTGGATAATCGGCGCGTCGGAGTGTTTGCGGATGATCTCGGTCTGGGCACGGTTGAAACGCACCACCTGGTCCGAGCTGAACCGCCGGAAGGCCAGCACATGCGCGGGATTGGGCTCTGTCACCGTTTGGTTGGGCAGGTCGATTTCGTCGAAATCGCCGTACTCCATCGACCAAAACAAGTTGCCCCAGGCGCGGTTCAGCGCGTCGGGGGATTGGTAGCGCTGGGCCAGCCAGTCGCGGAAGGCATCGCGGGCGGCGTCGGAATAGCTGAGCGTGGTGTCGTGGCAGCCGTATTCGTTATCCGTCTGCCAGGCGTGGACGTGGCGGTTCCGGCCAAAGCGTTCGGCCAGCAGCGTGACGATACGTTTGCAGTCTTCCAGATACCCCGAATGGGAAAAGCAGTAGTGGCGGCGCGAGCCGAATTTCCGAAGGTTGCCCGCTGCATCGACCGCCAGCATGCCGGGGTGCCTGTCGATCATCCACCGCGGCGGGGTGGCCGTTGGCGTACCGAGGACGACCTTCAGGCCTGCTGCCCCCAAGGTCTCGATGGCACGCTCCAGCCATTCGAAGCGAAGGTCCCCGGGTGTAGGCTCCAGTTTCGACCAGGCGAACTCGCCGATGCGGACCCAGGTCAGGCCGGCATTCGCCATGCGTCCGGCGTCATCGGCCCAAATCTCCTCGGGCCAGTGTTCGGGGTAGTAGCAGACGCCGAGGGTACGTTTCATGTGGCCTCTGTCGGACTTTGCGGATCTGGAACGGGAAGTAACTGCGTTTGGGTCTAGAGGATCACGCGGTGTTCCCGCTGGCCGGTGGTTTGCGTCTCGATGGCAAAGGTCCGGCCATGGCGCGGGTCGGCCTCGACCTCGTTGGGCGGGATGTCCTGACGGGCCGTTGTGACATAAAGCGTGGTCAGGTCCGGACCCCCGAAGGCCGGGCAGGTGGTCTGGCTGGCGGGGATCGCGTGGTCGGCGATCACAGCGCCGTCGGGCGCGTAGACCCGCACAGCGCCGGACCTGTAATGCGCATTCCACAGCGTACCGTCCGCGGCGCAGACCATGCCGTCGATGTTGCGGCCCTCGTCTTGGATCAGCAATTCGGGCTCGCCCGTGGGCCAGCCATCGACGTCGAGCGCGACACGCCAGATCTTGCCATCCCAGGTCTGCGAGAAATGGGCGTGCCCGCCGTCGGGGGTGAAGCAGATCGCGTTGGCCACCTTGATCGGCGCGAACAGCATCCGCAACTCGCCCCGGTAATAGCGGTAGATTGCACCGGGGCGCTGGTGGCCGCGTTTTGCCATGGTGCCGATCCAGAACCCGCCCTGCGGATCGGCGCGCCCGTCATTCGAGCGTGTGCCCGGGTCCTGCGGTTCGAGATGGGCCACGAAGGTTTCGGACCGTGTGTCGAGGTTGAACTCGAAGAGGCGGGTTTCCGAGGCGATCAGCAGCGTGTCGCGGCCGGTCCATCCGGCGGCCGAGACGTTTTCGTCAAATTGCCATTCAAGCGCGGTCTCGCCATCGCGGCTGAGCAGCTTGTTTTCGAGGATGTCGAACCAGAACAGCTGCTGACGTTCGGGATGCCAAAGCAGACCCTCGCCGAGGTGGCAGGATCGTGGGTCGTAGACGGTTGCGGTCATAGGATCACACGGGGTTCGGGCCAGCCCTCAAGGCCGGTTTCGCAGGCGAAGGTCTGACCGTTTTGCGGCTCGGCTTCAAGGATCTCGGGCGACAGATGTTCCCGGGCGGTGGTGCAGAACAGGGTGGCAAGGCCCCGCCCGCCGAGTGCCGGGCAGGATGTGTGGCGGGCGGGAAAATCGAAGGCCTCCCTGAAATCCCCGTTCGGTGAGTAGCCCGCGATACGGCCGGCGCCCCATTGGGCGTTCCACAGGTTGCCCTGCGCATCGGTGACCGACCCGTCGGGATTCAAGCCCTCGGCACGAAGGTCGACGAAGATCCTCGGGTCGCCCCTGGGCCAGCCCTGCGGATCCAGCGGCTGGGTCAGGATCCGGCGCTGGGTGGTGTCGGCAAAGTATGCGCGGCTGCCGTCGGGGGCGAAGCAGATCGAATTGGGGATGGTGATCGGGGAAAAAAGCCGGCGCAGGTCGCCGCGGTAATATCTGTAGATTGCGCCGGCGCCGGGGCCCGCCGATTTTCCCATCGTGCCGATCCAGAATCCGCCATGGGGGTCGGCACGGCCGTCGTTGGACCGCGTGGCGGACGCGTCGGACTCAAGCCTGACAACGGTGTCCGAGCCGCCGGTGACGAGGTTGAATTCGAAAAGCTTCGTCTCGGAGGCGATCAGCAGCGTGTCGCGGCCGGTCCACCCGGCGGCGGACACGATTTCCTCGAACCGCCATTCCCGTGCCGTTCCGTCCTCACGGGTCAGAAGCCGCTGGCCGAGGATGTCGAACCAGAACAGCTGTTGCCGCTCGGGATGCCAGAGCGGCCCTTCGCCCAATTCGCATGGACGCTCGTCATAGACCTTGGCGGTCATGCCGCGGCCTCGTCATAGGCGGCGACAGTGTCGCGGGCGCGGGCGGCGATGTCGTCGATGCCGAGACCGGGCTTGTAAAGCGACGTACCGAGGCCGAAGCCGTCGGCACCGGCCCGCAGCCATTCGGCGAAGGTATCGGGCCCGACGCCGCCGACCATGTAGATCTGCGTCTCGGGCGGCAGGACGGCGCGGACGGCCTTTAACCCATCGGTACCCATCTGGAAGGCGGGGAAGACCTTGAGCCCGGTCGCCCCCCAGCGCAGGGCGTCAAAGCATTCCGTGGGCGTCAGCACGCCCGGCCAGCTTTGCATACCCAACGTGCGGGTGGCGTCGATCACGCGCTCGCGGCAATTGGGGGAAACGACGATCCGGCCGCCGACGCGGTGGACATGCGCGACCTCTTCGGCGGTCAGCACGGTGCCCGCACCGATCAGGGCGTGCTGACCATGGGCCTGCACCATCGCTTCGATGCTGTCCAGCGGGTCGGGGGAATTCAGCGGGACTTCGATAATGGCGATGCCGGCGTCGATCAGGGCGGCGGCCGTGGCCGCGGCCTCGCGCGGTTCTATGCCGCGGAGGATGGCGATCAGGGGACGGGTCATGGGACGGCAGACAGGTTGGTGTGCGCGGCGATCAGACCGGCGCGGGTCATCTCTGGGCCGGAGGCCTGGCTGGCGGTCACGCCCTGCGCGGCCAGCGCGGCGGTGTAGATCGCCATGAGCGCGGGGGCACCGACCATGGCGACCTGCTGGCCGAGCCAGTAGGGTTTGGCGGCGGCCATCTCGGCGCCGATCAGCAAGCCGGACAGGCGGGCGCGGGCGGCTTCCGGCGACTGGCCGCGCAGCAGCGCCTCGGCGCGGAGCGCGAAGAACCGGGCGGCCAGCGCCTCTGGCTTGGCCATGGCCTCGGCGACGGCTTCGGCAAAGGCGCCGTCGTCCCAGCCCTCGGGCGCGATCGAATGACGCAGGACGGACTGATGCCCGAGCAAGTCAAAAAGCTCTCCGGTCATGAAGGTGCGGAAGCTGACGATCTCGCCCGCGCTGACATGCACCCATTTGGAATGGGTGCCGGGCAGGCAAAGGACGCCGTCGAAATCGGGCGCTTGGCTGAGGTAGCCCGCGATCTGCGTTTCTTCGCCCCGGATCACGTCGGCGGGGCTGTCCTGTTTGACGCCGGGGATCAGCCGGACGTCGAGGCGCGCGTCCCGGACCGGCGCGTGGACAAGACGGTCCGAGCGGGCCTGGCAGGGGACAGCCCGATAGGGTGCTTCGGCCCATCCCTGGCGGCTGCCGACCATGCCACAGGCAATGACCGGCGTGGTGCCGGGGCCGAGCCAGGGTTCGATCAGGGCCAGCAACGCGGGCTCGAACTGATCCGGCCGCAGCGCCGCCATACCGTCGTCTGACCGTGCCTCGGCCAGCACGGCATCTCGGTCATCCATCGCCCAGGCGCGCAGATGCGTCGTGCCCCAGTCGACGGCGACCCACGCGGCCATGGTTCCGCGCCCCGCCATCAGCCGGTCACCACGACGCCGCCGTCGATCACCAGCGCCTGGCCTGTCATCATCCGGCTGGCGTTCGAGGCGAGAAACAACGTGCCGCCGACGATATCCTCGGGCAGCAGTTCCTGCTTTAGGCACTGCCGGGCAAGCTGGCCTTCCAGCGCCTCCGGCGTGACCCAGAGATCTTTCTGTTTCTGCGTCATCACCCAGCCGGGCATCAGCGCGTTCACGCGGATTTTCCGGGGCCCGAATTCGCGGGCGAGGCTGCGGGTGAGCCCGGTGATGCCCGCATTGGCGGTGGCATAGGCGGGATAGCCCGCATTGCCCATCATATAGCTGATCGAACTGAAGTTGACGATCGAGCCGTGGCCGGCGGCCTGCATATGCGGAATGACGGCCTGGCATCCGAAAAAGTAGGATTTCAGGTTGATCGCTTGCGACCAGTCCCAGAACTCCTCGGTCACCTCCAGCGTCTCGTGGCGCTTGTCATTGGCGGCGTTGTTGACGAGCACCGTGACGGGACCATGGGCCTCGGCGGCCGCGGCGATGGCGCCTTTCAGCGACCCGGTGTGGGTGACGTCGCAGGGCAGAAACAGCGGCGGGCTGTGATAGCTTGCGCCCATCTCTTCGACGAAAGCTGAGGCATCGGAGCGTTGCACGAAGGCGACCTGCGCGCCCTGCTGCAGGAACCCTTCGGTCAGTGCCGCGCCGATGCCGGAGCCGCCGCCGGTGATGAAGACCGAGGCACCGTCAAGATCGGGGTAGATCGGTCGGATCATCGCGCGGCCTTTCGTCCGGGACCAGGGATTTCCGAAGATCCTTGGCAAAGATCTTTCAGGATTTCTGGCCTCTCCAGCATCATGCCGCCCGCTTCAGACGCGCCCAGTCCGGCAGCCAGTCGTGATGGGCGGCAAGCAGGTCGTCCACCATCGCGCGGATCTGGCGCAGGTCAAGCTCGGCGGCGGCATGCGGATCCAGCATTGCGGCGTGGTAGATGTGATCGGGATCTTCGTCGAGCAGCGCGCGCACGGTCAGTTCCTGCACGTTGATTTGGGTCCGCATAAGCGCGACGAGCTGCGGCGGGATGTCGTCGACAGTCTCGGGGCGGACGCCGCCCGCGTCGATGACGCAAGGCGTCTCGACCGCGGCGCGCAGCGGCAGTTGCGGGATCTGGCCAGTGTTGGTGCAGTTGCCGTAGAACCGCAAGGGCGTATCGGTCGCCGCGGCATTCATGATGTCGGCGGCGAATTCGTGGCTTTTGGCCATGTCGATGGGTTTCGGCCCCTTGTAGTCCTCGGCCTGCTGGGCCCAGTCTGCAATCTGCTCCTCGCAGCGCTTGGGATATTCGTCGAGCGGGATGCCGAAGCGGTCTATCAGGTCGGGGCGGTGCGACTTGATGAACCAAGGCACATATTCGGCCAGATGTTCCGAGCTTTCGGTGCAGAAGTAGCCCAGATGCTCCATCACCTCGTAGCGTACCATATTGGGGCAGCGCGGCATCAGCAGCGGCGGCTTCGGCAGGCGTCCCGCCCGGTAGCCGTCGCGCAGGCGCGGATAGAGGCTCTCGCCCCCGTGCGCCAGGTCCAGGAAGAAGGCGACGTGGTTCACGCCCGCCACCCGGTAGGTGATTTCGTCTTCGGGCAGGTCGAGGTCGTGGGCAAGTTCCTGCACCGTGTTCTGCACCGAATGGCAGAGGCCCACCTGGCGGATTTGCGGATAGCGTGCGGCCAGCGCCCAGGTGTTGATCGCCATCGGGTTGACATATTGCAGCAGCAGCGCACCTGGGCAGATCTGCGCCATATCGCCCGCGAGCTTCCACAGATGCGGCACCGTGCGCAATCCCCGCATGATGCCGCCAATCCCCAGCGTGTCGGCGATGGTCTGGCGCAGGCCATAACGTTTCGGGATCTCGAAATCGGTGACCGAGCACGGTTTATAACCGCCGATCTGAAACGCGGCGACGACGAAATCGGCGCCCTCGAGCGCGGCGCGCTGGTCCAGATGCGTCTCGACTCTTGCGCCGGTGCCCATCGCCTGGATCATCTTGCGGGCGACGATTGCACTTTCCTCCAGCCGCGCGGCGTCGATATCCATCAGCGCGAAGGTGGCGTCGGCGAGGCTGTCGAAATGCAGGCAGTCGCCGACGATGTTCTTCATGAAGATCGTCGAGCCCGCACCGATGAAGGTTATCTTGGGCATGTCGGTGGTCCTATTTCACGGCGCCAAGCGTGAGACCGGCGATGAAGTGTTTCTGCAACAGGAAGAACATCGCCACCGGCGGGATCGCGGCGACGATGCTGCCCGCGCTCATCAGGTGATAGGCGGCGCGGTACTGGGCGTTGAAGGACGTGATGCCCGCGGTAACCGGCTGCGATTCGGCGCCCTGCGTCAGAACGACGGCCCAGAAATAGTCGTTCCAGATGAAGGTAAAGATCAGCACGGCCAGTGCGGCAATGGCAGGCCGCATCAACGGCATGACGACGAACCAGAAGATGCGCCATTCGGCGACACCTTCGACGCGCGCGGCCTCGATCAGCTCGAACGGCAGCGCGCGGATGAAATTGCGCATGAAGAGCGTGCAGAACCCGGTCTGGAAGGCGATGTGGAACAGCACGAGGCCCGTCTTGGTATTGTAGAGCCCGAGATCGAGCGTAAGGTCGCGGACCGGAACCATCAGGATCTGGAACGGCACGAAGTTGCCCGCGACGAACATGAAGAAGATCCAGAGGTTGGCCTTGAACTTGTAGATGCCCAACGCGAAACCCGTCATGCAGGACAGCGCCACCGCCCCGAACACCGTGGGCACGGTGATCAAGACCGAATTCCACAGGTATCGCGGCATATCCGATTCCAGGAACACCTTGGAATAGTTGTTGATCCCCTCGAAGGTGGACGGCCAGCCCCAATAGTTGCCGGTGGTGAAATCGGCATCGGGCTTGATCGAGAAGACCGCAACCGCGATCAGGGGCGCCAGCCAGAACAAAAGCGCGATGGGCAGAAGGGTCTGGTAGGTGATTTGCCAGGTGCGCGAGCTGCGTGCGATCGGGGCAGGAAACATCTCAGCGCCCTCCCTTCTGGTCGCGGTACATCGACCACAGGAAGTAGGCGATGAAGCACAGCATGATCAGGAACAGCACCACGGCGATGGCCGCGCCATATCCCATGCGGAAGCCGTATTCGGAAAGTGCCACCTCGAACATGTAGAACGCCAGCACGCGGGACGAGCCAAACGGACCGCCCTGGGTCATCACCGCGATGAAGTCAAACGACCGCAGCGCGCCGATGATGGTGACGACGAAGGCGATGAAGGTGGCGGGCTTGAGCTGGGGGATGATGATATACCACAGCATCTTCCAGCCCTTGGCATTGTCGAGCCGGCCGGCCTCGATCTGCTCGGGGTCCACGGCGTTGAGGCCGGTGAGGTACAGGATCATGCAATAGGCCGTCTGCGGCCAGAGCCCGGCCAGGATGATGCCGTAGGTGACGAAACGCTCGTCCCCCAATACGTTGATCGGCCCGAGTCCCACCCAGCCCAGCATCGTGTTCAGCAGGCCGAAGGTCGGGTCGTAGAACCAGGTGAACACCAGGCCGACGACGACCTGCGAGATCACGAAGGGAAAGAAGAACAGGGACTTATACAGTCGGATGCCGACAACGGTCTGGTTCAGAAACAGCGCGATGAACAGCCCCGCCGGGATCGCCAGAAGGTAGAGGAGCAGCCACAGCAGGTTGTTCTTGAGCGAGACGAAGAAGGCGTCGCGGTCGGCGAATTCCCAGTAGAGATCCTCGTAGTGGCGCAGGCCGATGAATTCCGCCTCGCCCAGCCCGTCCCATTCGTAGAGAGAGATGTTGAAGGACTGGAAAATCGGAAAGATGACGTAGAACAGGAAAAACAGCACGCCCGGGGCCAGAAACAGCCACGGCGCGATGGCCTGCTGATTGCGGTGGAACCAACTGCGGGTTTCCAGCTGGACGGCATCCGCTGCGACTGCCATGTCCGCGATCCTTCATCTTAAAAGGGCATAACGAATTTGGCTCCGGGGGTGGTCCCGGCCGATGGGACGGGCCATGCGGCCCGCCCCGGTTTCGCGTTAGCGATAGATGCGCTGGCGCGCACGCTCGAGCTTGGCGAGGATGCGATCCAGGTTGTCGGGCTTGACCATGAATTCCTGGAAGCCTTCCATCGAGACCTTGGCCATCTCGGCCGGCGCGTCGCGGTCCCAGAACTGGGCGACGCCACCGGGCGAGTTCGACGACAGCATCGCGAAGCCTTCGTTCAGGAACTTGTCGTCATCGACGCCGGACATGGCGTTGACCGGCAACTGGCCCAGGTTCGCGCCGTTGTTGATTTCGGTCTGCACATCGGGCGAGACGACGAAGCGAAGGAATTCGCGCGCGGCGTCCTTGTTCGCGGCGTTGGCCGGGATATGGAACGTGTCGGTCGGCGCGTCTTCGGCCAGTGCGACGTCGGGGTTGATCGCCGGGAACTGGTAGAAGTCGAGCTGATCGTCGGTCAGACCCGCATCGCGCAGCGGCGCTACCGCGAAGTTGCCCATCAGGTAGTGCACGGCATCGCCGTTGACCATGAACGGCAGCGCTTCCTGCCAGCTATAGGTCTGGTGGTTGTCGACGAAAGCGCCCATGTCGATGAGCTCTTTCCAGTTCATGAAGGTCTGCTTGACCCGGTCGTCCTCCCACGAGACGTTGCCGCCGGCGAGGTCCATGTGGAAATCGAAGCCGTTGGTGCGCATGTTCAGATAGTCGAACCAGCCGCCAGCGGTCCACAGGAACTTGGTGCCGATGGTATAGCACTTGCGGCCCGAATCGAGGATCGCCTGGCAATTCGCCTTGAACTCGTCCCAGTTCGACGGCTCGCTGAGCCCCAGCTCTTCATAGATGTCTTTGCGATAGTAGACGCCCCACTGATAGTAGGTATAGGGCACGCCCCACTGCTTGCCGTCGATGGTCATCGCGCCCTTGGTCGAGGCGAGGTTGTCGGCAATCTCGGGCTCCATCCACAGGTCGCTGACGTCTTCGAACAGGCCGGCCTCGACATAAGGACGCATGCGGTTGGCGGCGTACCAGGTGTTCACGTCAGGCGGGTTTGCCGTCAGGAAGTTGCGGATCTGTGTCTTGTACTCTTCCCGGTCGATCACCGTGGTCTCGATGTTGAGATCGGGGTGCAGGTCCTGGAACTGCGCGATCATCGCTTCCATGGTGGCGCGGGGCGCGGGGTTCGAGGTGTCGAGGAAGATCTTCAGATCTCCAGACAGCTGGTGGCTGCCAGCAAACGCGCCGCCGGCCAAGGTTGCGGCAGCGGCCAGCGCCGCGACGGACGCTTTGAGCATGGAACGCATGGTATCCTCCCTAGTGGTTCCATTATGTGAAACTAAGTTTTGTATATTGAAATCATAACCGCGACTCGGTTAGGCTTGTCAACAGTTTCCTGCCGGAAGGGCGGAAAGGGAAACGGGGAGGAACGAAAGCCCATGGCACAGGCCACAGGCGATGGAACCGTTGGCAAGGCGCTGGACGTCCTGGACCGGGTCGCATCCTTTGGCCGTGCGGTGCGGTTTTCCGATTTGCTGGAGGCCAGCCCCTATCCCAAGGCGACGCTTTACCGGCACCTGCAGACATTGACCCATCAGGGCATGCTCAGCTTCGATCCCGACCGGCAGGTTTACAGCCTCGGCATCCGGCTTGTGCGGCTGGCCCATGCGGCCTGGCAGCAAAGCTCGCTCGCTCCGGTGGCGCGGCCGCATCTGGAGGCGTTGAGCCAGAAAGTCGGCGAGACCGTGCATCTTGCCCAGCTTGATCACGGACAGGTGCTTTATGTCGACAAGCGCAACGCCACGCGTCCGATCGAGATGTATTCCGAGGCCGGCAAGGTCGGTCCGGCCTATTGCACCGGCGTCGGCAAGGCGATGCTGGCGTTTTTGGAGGAACCGGCTCTGCAAGAGGCGCTTTCGCAGCAAAGCTTTCATCGCTTCACGCCGCACACGTTGATCGATGCCGATGCGTTGCGGGCCGACCTGCAGGCAATAAACGCACGCGGTTATGCCTTTGACCGCGAAGAGCACGAGCCGGGGATCATCTGCGTCGCAATGCCCATTCTGACCGGCAAGGGCCGGGTGCTGGGGGCGTTGTCGGTGACCAGTTCGACCGCGCGCACCAGCCTTGGCGGGCTCGAGGCGCTGGTGCCGCTGATTCGGCCGGTGGCCGCGCGCATCGCCGACGAGGCCGAAAACTGGCGGTTCCCCTACGAGGGCCGCAAAACCAAACAAACCATGACAGCGGGGACGTGAATCCATGTCAGGCGTGACACTCAAGAATGCGATCAAACGGTTCGGCGATGTGCAGGTGATCCATGGGGTCGACCTGCAGATCGAGGATGGCGAATTCTGCGTCTTCGTCGGCCCGTCGGGCTGCGGCAAGTCCACCCTTTTGCGCATGGTGGCGGGGCTCGAGGAGACCACCGACGGTTCGATCGAAATCGGCAGCCGCGACGTCACCCGGATCGATCCGGCGGAACGCGGCGTGGCGATGGTGTTCCAGACCTATGCGCTTTATCCGCATATGTCGGTCGAGGAGAACATGGGCTTTGGCCTGAAGATGAACGGTGTGCCGAAGTCCGAGATCAAGACGAAGGTGGGCGAAGCCAGCCGCATTCTGCAGCTCGATCAGTACCTCAAGCGCAAGCCCAAGGCGCTGTCGGGCGGCCAGCGCCAACGGGTCGCGATCGGCCGCGCCATCGTGCGGGGTCCCGAAGTGTTTCTGTTCGACGAGCCGCTGTCGAACCTCGACGCCGAGCTGCGCGTCGAGATGCGGGTGGAAATCTCGCGCCTGCACAACGAGATTGGCGCGACGATGATCTACGTCACCCACGATCAGGTCGAGGCGATGACGCTGGCCGACAAGATCGTGGTGCTGCGCGCGGGCCGGATCGAGCAGGTCGGCGCGCCGCTAGAGCTATACCGGGATCCCGACAACAGGTTCGTCGCCGGCTTCATCGGTTCGCCGTCCATGAATTTCTTCAGCGGGACCGTCGAGGGCGATGGCGTGAAGGTTCCCGGGCTGGGCGGTGCCGTGGTCCCCACAGCCGTTGCCTTGCCGGGGGCCGGGTCCGGCGTGACCGTTGGCCTGCGGCCCAATCACGTGACCATCGACCCCGAGGGCACGACCCACGGTGTCGAACTGACCGAATCCCTGGGCGGGGTATCCTATGTCTATCTCAACGCGCCCAATGGCGACCGGCTGATCGTCGAAGCGCGCGAGGACCAGCCCGTGCCGCACGGGTCCCAGGTCGGCCTGGCCTTTGATCCCGACCACGCCTACTTCTTCGACGCCGGAAGCGAGGAACGGCTGCGGTAGGAGGCACTAAGGCTGGGTGGGAAAGCGGTTGTGGTTTGGTCTGAAACCGCCGCCGGCACGCAGCCGCTGGCGTGAACTCAAGGGGCGCCGCCCCGCCGCGGGTCGGCGACGGCGAGGCTCTTCATAAGAACGCCAACGGCCGCTTGGGTCAGAGGTGATCCCAATTCATCGCATTGTCGCCTTGTCTCCGAAACGCCCGGTTACTTGTCGGCACAATCTGCGACAGCTGCAGCCAGGTTCCGGATAAGCGTTTCATAAAGCTGCGCGCCTCCGGGCAGCGATGCGCCGTAGAGATCGACCTCGACCTGCTTGGAGTCGGCGATTTCGGACGCATCGGCGCCTGGTTCGACGAACTGGCAGGCGCGGATCCCTTCGGCGCCATCCACGTCGTCGATGGCGCCGTCCAAGCCGATCAGCACGTCCTGCCGCACCAGGAAATAGAGCATGCCTTCGGCGCTGGGGATCAGAGTCACGCGGCGGACCGGAGCAAGGATCGCAGGCATCGCAGCCGACAGGTCCGCCAATTCGCCCAGCACCGTTTCGGCGTTCCTCCGGTATGTCTCGGCGTTCGCGGGGGCCAGCGCCGTCAGCTGCCAGCGGATGACCTCGACGAACCAGGCCGCGTTCGACGGATCGAGCCAGACAAACGGATTGACCGGGCCGTGATCGTGGACGCCGTGGTCGTGCCCGTCCTCGGCGGCGTGCAGCAGGTCGGTCCGCGACATCCCCGGGGTGAGATCGGGCAACGCATCGGCGAAGGTCGCCGCCCAACCTTCGAATCGCAGCGGAAGTGGCTCGAGCGCCAGGAGCGGCAGAGATGGCGGCGCGCCTTCGGCCCGCAGCCTTGCAGCCAGCGCCGGCGACAGCTCGGGGCCCACCCAGATCACCAAGTCAGCACCGTCAAGTGCGGTCTGCTGGCGCGGCGACAGGCCCTTGGACCCGGGCATGCCATCGTAAAGCAGGCGAATGTCGGCGGTCTCACCCGCGACGCCGGCGACAAGCGCGTGGACCGGCGGAATGTCGGTGACCACGGTCAACGCGCCGGCCTGGGAGAACGGGGCGAGGCCGAGAATAAGTGTAATCAAAATGCGCAGCATGGGTTTCGCTCCGGGTTGGGGTGTCCGATTGGTAGGGCCGTCAGGCCGTATTTGGCAATGGTCGCGTCCGGACGGAGCGGAATGCACACTGGTCGGGCCGGCACATGGGCCGGAGTCCATCTGCCGGCATTGTGAGCCATCGTCGCGACGGACCTGGGTTTCCCGGCCCTCGCCCAAGGTCCCGTGGCATAGAATCATCAGGCGCAACCACAAACGCTTGCCGGTGGCGGCGGCCGGCGCGCGACGATACAGTCCGCACGCAGGACCGCGGGAGCGGGTTGGTGTACTCAGGAGGCGGAGCAGGGCGGTGACACCGGGCAAGCGGATCTTCGATATTCTCCTGGCACTGGGTCTGTCCATCGCGCTTTTGCCCGTGATGCTGGCGATTGCCGCGCTGATCCTGCTGCGTGACGGGCGTCCGGTATTCTTCGTCTCGGACCGCATGAAGACGGCGCAGAAAAGCTTTCGCCTTTGGAAGTTCCGCACCATGGCCCCGTCCGCGGGCGACGGCGGCGTTTCGGGCGGGCACAAGGCGGGGCAGGTGACCCGCATCGGCCAGATTCTGCGGCGGACCCGGATGGACGAGATCCCGCAGCTCTGGAACGTGCTGAAGGGAGATATCAGCTTTGTCGGGCCGCGCCCGCCCTTGCCTTCGGTGGTCGCGCGGTTCCCCGAACTCTATGCGCAGGTCCTGCAAAGCCGGCCGGGCATTACCGGCCTTGCCACGCTTTATTTTCACCGCCACGAGGAATGGCTGATGGCAGCTTGCGGCACGCCGGAAGAGGCCCGCGCGGTCTATGACCGCCGCGTGGTGGCGCGCAAGGCGCGGCTGGACCTGATCTATCAGCGCCGCCGGTCGATGGCGATGGACCTGCGGCTCATCGGCATGACGGCAGCCCGGGCGGCGGGCTGGATGTAATCGCAGGAATTGGGAGACGCGGGATGAATTGGGTCTATCTGCTGAGCGCCTTTGCCATTGGCATGGCGTTTTCGGCGCAACCGTCGATCAACGGGGTGGCCGTCAGGACGCTGGGAACCCCGATCGCTGCGGCCGCGCTGTCGGTGGCGATCACGCTGGCGACATTGCTGATCCTCTTGCCCTTCGCAGGAGGTACCCTGCGCCCCCCTGCCATTGTGTCGCTGCCATGGTGGGTGGTGTTCGGCGGGTTGATCGGTGCCGCGGTTGTCGCCGGCGGTGCAGCCATCGCCCCGGCAACCGGCGCGGCGGTGTTCTTTGTCTGCCTGATCGCGGGACAGCTTGTCGGTTCGGCGCTGATCGACCAGTCCGGTGCCTTCGGCATGGCTGTGCAGGCGATCAGCTGGGCCAAGGCCGCCGGTCTGGCCCTGGTTCTGGCGGGTGTCGTTCTGGTGCGTCTGGGGTAGCCGAATGGTGCGGAGAGTCCCCAGAGACGCGCTGCAATGGATCGGAATGAGAAACGGCGGAACCGCTGTTCGACCTGTTTTGGAACGGAGCGGCCGCCTGCCGTTCATGCCAGGAGACGTGCCGACGCCGGCCCGCGGGGAGGGTCGGCGATGGCGCGGTGGCCTTCGGCCTTGATTCTGCGCCTGAAGACTGGTTGCGAATGGCACCTTCAGGCCGGAACCGACCTCGCGATCGGTCCGAAATGGCACCTTGCCTTAGGGAATCAGCACCGTTGAGCCCGTGGTCTTGCGATCCTCCAGATCGTCATGCGCCGCAGCGGCCTCGGCCAAGGGCCGCCGTGCTCCGATGTTGATCTTTAGTATCCCGTCCGCAATCGCCCCGAACAGGGCGGCCGAGGCCGTTTCCAGCCAGTCGCGCGACGCCGCGTAGTGAAACAGCGTCGGGCGCTGCAGGCGCAGCGACCCGCGGGCCAGGTGCGCAATGCGGAAATCGTCCGGCGCACCGGAGCTCTGCCCGAAGCTC
This sequence comes from Rhodobacter sp., assembly GCA_030065095.1. Taxonomy (GTDB): domain Bacteria; phylum Pseudomonadota; class Alphaproteobacteria; order Rhodobacterales; family Rhodobacteraceae; genus JASJCA01. The sequence goes on along the minus strand of JASJDP010000001.1, from coordinate 135,203 downwards.
ACCAATGTGCCGAAGGTCGTCAGACAGTCGAGCGAGCCTGCGACCGTATCCTTGCCGACGCTGTCATAGACAGCCGCCACGCCTGTGCCTCCGGTCAGGTCCTTCACCCGTGCCACGAAATCCTCGGACCGGTAGTCGATCACCTCGGCATAGCCGTTTGCCAGCGCCAGCCTGCCCTTTGCCGCACCGCCCGCAGTTCCGATCGCGCGCGCGCCCATCGCCGCCATCCACTGTCCGGCCAGCAGCCCGACGCCTCCGGCGGCTGCATGAAACAGCACCGTCTCGTCCGGTTTCACCCGATAGCTGTCATGCAGCAGGTAATACGCGGTCAGCCCCTTCAGCATGGCGCCTGCGGCCTCTTCGTCGCTGACGCCGTCGGGCAGGTGCACCAGCATCTTCGCGGGCACGGTCCGGTGCGTGGCATAGGCGCCGTTCGGCACCGTATAGGCCACACGGTCGCCCATCGAGAAGCCCTCGACCTCGGGTCCCACCGCCTCGACCACGCCCGCGCCCTCGCAGCCCAGGATCAGGTCCTTGTCGACCGGCCAGGGATAGGCGCCCGTGCGGATATAGACGTCGATGAAATTCACGCCCACGGCGGTCTGCCTGACCAGTACTTCACCGGGTCCTGGTGTCGGCGGGGTGATCCCGATCCGTTTCAGAAACTCGGTTCCGCCCGGTTCGCCGGCGGCAATTGCATAGGCCATCTGTCGTCTCCCAAGGGAATTTCCCGAGGTTACAGTCACCACGGCAGCATCGTCCAGCACAACCTGAGGCGTGTTGGGGGCTGGTGGACACCGATGTGAATTTCAGCGCGGATCGGGGGGTATAGGCCCCCCGGCGTGGCATCGCGTCCGATAGGCAATGCCCGCTCCCGGTCACATCCGCACGCGAGTCGCGCGGCGTCCATCAGGCTTCAGCCAAACGTTTTCACGGCAATCCCCGCGGCTTCGAGTCCGGCACGCACCGCGCCCGACAGAGCCACCGCCTCGGCGTTGTCGCCATGGACGCAGATTGTATCGATACGGCTGGGGATATGCTTGCCGCTTTCGGTGATGATCGCACCCGCCTGCACCATTGCCACGATCCGCCTGGCGGCATGGTCCGCGTCATGGATCACAGCGCCGGGCAACGAGCGGTCGACCAGCGTGGCGTCGTCGTTATAGGCCCGGTCGGCAAAGATCTCGGCGGCGTAGGCGCAGCCGAGATCCTTTGCCGCATCCTCCTGAGCCGTTGCCGCCAGCACCATGACGATGATGTCGGGATCGATTTCCAGCGCCGCCTCGTAGCAGCCACGCGCCATCGCGGCATCCTCGCTGCACATATTGGCAAGCGCGCCATGCAGTTTCAGATGCCGCACGGTGCCGCCCGCTGCCTTCGCCATCGCCTGCGCTGCGCCCAACTGATACCGGACCCAGTTGCCAAGCGTCGGCAGCGGCACCTGCATCCGCCGGCGCCCGAACCCCTGAAGGTCCAGAAACCCCGGATGCGCGCCGATGCCGACGCCGTTTTCCGCCGCCAGGCGCATCGTCTTGGCCATCACATCGGCATCGCCCGCGTGGAAGCCGCAGGCGATATTGGCCGAACTGACGATCTTCAGCAAAGCGGCGTCGCTGCCCATCGGCCAGGGGCCGAAGCTTTCGCCCATGTCGGCATTGAGATCGACGGAAACGGTCATTGCGGGTCCTCCCCATCCCCGGCGGTCACGCCGCCGATCAGTTGATAGCTCAAGAGATCCGGAATGTCGCGCGGGTCGCGGATCAGTGGCCGGATCGCTCCGGGCAAACCCGCCAGATGCGCCTCTGCCGCGCGGTGGACCGCCAGAGCCTTCTCGCGTGTGACGAACCGGAACCGCACCGGGTCGCCCGGCCGCGCCTGGGCGATGACGTTCAACTCGCTCGGCAGAACGGTGGCGATGCGGGGGTAACCGCCGGTGGTCTGGCATTCATAGAGCAGAACGAAGGGCGTTCCGTCCCCGGTCGCCTGAATGTCCCCGGGCACGATGATCTCGGACAGGATCGACAATTGGTCCTGCGCGGCAAAGGGCGGGCCGTCGAATGTCATCCGAACGCCCATCCGGTTGCCGCGCATGTCCCGGCGGAACTGCGTCGCCTCGAACCGCGCCAGGTCCTCGGGTGCAAACCGCGCGGTCTGCACGCTTGGCACCACGCGCACCGTTCCGCCCTGGAACCGGTCCGCCACATCCAGCGTCATCCCCGTCTCGGTCCGTCCGCTATCCTTGCCCACCGGCAGCCGATCCCCTGCCGCCAATGCCTCGCCCAGCCCGGCGGTCAGATGTACCGAACGCGATCCCAGCACCGGCCTGGCCGCAATTCCGCCGCCCACATGCAGATAGCCGTAGCTGCCCGTCCTTGCCCCGCCGATGCTGAGTTTCTGGCCCCTGTGCAGCATGTGGCTGGCGTTCCACGCCACCGGTTCGCCTGCGATGCTGGCCTGCATCGGCGCCCCCGTCAGCGCAATGCGGAGGCTGCCGCCCTCGGCCTCGAAAATCCCGCCGATCCCGGCCATCTCGATCGCCGCCAGGTTCCCCGGCTGCCCCAGCAGCGCGGCCCCTTCGGCGAGCGCCAGCCGGTCCGCCGCGCCGCCCACCGACACGCCCTGGTCGAGATAGCCCGGCCGCCCGAGGTCCTGCACCGACAGACCGGGCCCCGCCTGCCGCACGACCAGCGCGCGGCTCATGGCAGGACCTCCCGCGTCGCACCGCCATCGCCGGTACCGTCGCTGTCCAGGATCGCTTCGTACTCCTCGGGCCCGATCAGCCGGAACGTCACCTCGTCTCCCGGTGTCAGCGGAAACGGCTCGGGCGTGCCGGGCCGGTAACAGCGGAACGCCGTCTGCCCGATATGGCGCCAACCCGTCGGGGCGGGCCGCTGAAAGATGATCAGCTGCCGGATCGCCGCGATCAGCGCCCCTTGCGGTACCCGCGGCGTCAACTCGGTCAGCCGGGGGATGTCCCATTCCGGCCCAAGCTGCCCCATATAGGGCTGTCCCGGCGCAAAGCCGATGGTCAGCACCCGGATACGCGCCGCCGCGATGCTGGCCTCGGCGTCCTCGGGCGACAGGCCCGCCGCCTGTGCGGCCTCTTCGAATTGCGGACCGTAGGACCCGCCCAGGGTCACCGGGATGCGCCACAAGCTGCGGCCCTCGGGCAGGGGCACGGCGGGCCAGTCGCGGTCCGCAATAAGGCCCTGCAACCGTCCGGTGAACACGTCATGCTCCAGCGTCAGCGGATCGAACCGCAGAAAGACCGAGGTCAGCGAGGTCGCGGTCTCCTCGACCCCTGGCCAGCCCTCTGCCTCGACCGCCGCCCGGAAGGCCAGCGCCGCCCGGTTCGCCGCCTCGGTCAGGGTGTCCGAAAACGTCACCAGAATTCCCGTCAATCCGACGTCTCGGATCACCGGAAAGCTGTCAGCGGGGCGGTCCATAGAACCTCTGCATCAGGATCGGCGTCAGGTACATCGGCACCTGATAGCAGCCGATGAACACCAGCACAGGATCGGTGACCGAGGCCGGCAGCGCAACGAGGAAAAGCGCGATGTTGCGGTTTCCCGCAATGACACTCGCTGCGACCGGGGCACCGCAGGCCCGCGCCGCGATCTGCATGCCGAAATTCACCGCAAAGGCAAGCGCCAGCCACCCCGCCAGCGCCGCCGGGTCGGTCCGCAGCACCGGCCCGACCGCCGACATCAGCCCCACGACAATCACTGCCAGCGTCACCGCCGCCAGCCCGTCGAGCGCCTGCACGGTCTCGGCCCCCGGATCCGGAAAGACCAGACGCCGCAGCGCAAAGGCCGCCCCCGCAGCCAGTCCGATCACCGCCGTTAGCCGAAGCGCCGCGGCGATCACCTCGCCCGGGCCGCCAAGGGCGGGGACCAGCCAGAACACCGGGATCACCGTCAGCGGCAGCAGCGCCGTGCCCAGGATGAAAAGCCGCATCGCCGGGGCGGGATCGTGTCCCAGCATGACGGTAAAGGCCGGGCTGCCTGAAATCGATGGCGCCGACATCGCCAGGACCGCGGCGACCGCGGCGTACCCGCCAGCGGGAGCAAACGGAAGCAGCAGGGCAACAAGCGCCAGCGGAACGGCAAGCTGAAACGCCAGCACCAGTCCAACGCTGCGCCGCGCCTCGTGCAGACTTCCAAGCGCCGCGCGCAATCCGATCCGCAGGGCCGAGACGAAAACCAGAAAGGCGACCAAGGCGGGCAGCGCCGGTTTCATTGCCTGTGCCAGCTCCGGCAATGCGAAGCCGCCGACCAGCCCCAGCACCAGCAACAGACGGGCGTACCTTGCCGCGAGGCGCAGGCCCGTCACACGGCGCCAACCAAAAGTTTTCGAAAACTATTGGCAAATTTCTTCGAAGAAATTTGCACCGCTAGCCGCCCGGCCCCTTGCGGATGTTTTCCGGCAGCCACGTGGCGATCTCGGGGAAGGCGATCAGCACGAAGACCATCAGCACCATGATCAGGAACATCGGAAAGGCCGCCCGCGCGATGAATCCCATCTCGTGGCTCGTCATGCCCTGCAGCACGAAGAGGTTGAACCCGATCGGCGGGGTGATCTGGGCCATCTCGACCACGACGACGATGAAGATGCCGAACCAGATCAGATCGATCCCGGCCTGGCGCACCATCGGTTCGACCACCGCCATGGTCAGCACCACCGACGAAATGCCGTCAAGGAACATGCCGAGGATGATGTAGAAGACCAGCAGAACCATCAGCAGTTCGAACCGCGTCAGCTCCCACTGCGCGATCAGGTCGGCCAGGCCCCGCGGCAGGCCGGTGAACCCCATCGACAGCGACAGAAACGCCGCGCCCGCCAGGATCAGGGCGATCATCGCGCTGGTGCGGGTAGCGCCCATCAGCGACTCGGTGAAGGTTTTCCAGGTTAGCGATCCTTGCGACGCCGCCAGGATCAGCCCGCCGATCACGCCGAAGGCCGCCGCCTCGGTCGCCGTGGCGAAGCCGAGATACATCGAGCCGATCACCACCAGGATCAGCAGGATCACCGGGATCAGAAAGCGCGAATTCTGCACCCGCTGGGCAAAGGTCATCGCCGGTTCCGCCTTGGGGTTCCAGCTTGACGACAGCCGCGACATGACCGCCACATAGGCCATGAACATCGCCGCCAGCACCAGCCCCGGCAGGATACCGGCGAAGAACAGCTTCGAGATCGATTCGTTGATCGTCACGCCGTAGACGATCAGCGTCAGCGACGGCGGGATCATCAGGCCCAGCGTCGCTGCGCCGGCCAGCGTGCCGATGATCATCCGCTCGGGGTATTCGCGCCGGCGCAGTTCCGGGATCGACATCTTGCCGACCGTGGTCAGGGTCGCCGCCGACGACCCCGAGACCGCGGCGAAGACCGTGCAGCCGACGATGTTTGTGTGCACCAGCCCACCGGGCAGCCCGGCCATCCAGGGTGAAAGCCCGCGAAACATGTCCTCGGACAGACGCGTGCGGTACAGGATCTCGCCCATCCAGATGAACAGGGGCAGCGCGGTCAGGGTCCAGGACGACGAGGCCGACCAGATCGTCGTCAGCATCACGTCGCCCACCGGGCGCGTGGTGAACAGCTCCATGCCGACCCAGGCCACCCCCATCAGCGCCAGGCCCACCCAGACCCCGGTGCCCAGCAGCAGGAACAGGACGAACAGGAACAGGATGATGATCGAGAAGTCTTCCATCGCGCCTACTCCCCGAAACTCTGATCGACGACGTCGCGCTTGATCCGGTGCTTGCCGTCAAAAAGAACATGGATCAGGTGATCGGTCAGCGCGATGGCCATGATCACGGCCCCGGCCAGCATAAAGGATTGCGGGATCCAGAGCGGGGTGCGGTCCTGCCCCTGGCTGATGTCGTTGATCATGATCGAGAAGTTCACGAACCGCCAGCCGTAGTAGACGAAGTACCACATCACCGCGGTGGCAATGGCAAAACACCAGACGTCGATCCAGCGCGCGATGTGGCGCGGCACCGCGTTCAGCACGATCGAGACGCGGATATGGCTGCCGCGGTTCAGCGCATTGGCGAAGGCCAGAAACGATGCGGCCGCCATGAAATACCCGGCATATTCCGGAATGCCCGGCGCGACCTCGCCGATCCAGCGCGCCAGCATCTGTAAAACGATCAACACCAGGATCGCGATCAGGCAGAGCGCGGCAAGCACCCCGGCGGCGAGGTAGAGAAAGTCCAGACCTGAACGAAGTGTCTTCAGCGCGCCCATTTTGTCCCTCGCGTCGATTGGGTGGCGGGCGGCCCGGTCAAGGCCGCCCGATCCCTTGGCCTATTGCATCGCCTTGAAGGCGTCCACGATGGCGGCGCCCTCTTCACCGGCGGCTTCCAGCCATTCGTTGGTCATGGTGACGCCGATTTCCTTCAGCTCGTTGACCATCTGCTCGCTCGCCGGGCCGACGGTCATGCCGCCGTCGCGCAAGCCCTGCAGGGTAAAGCCGGTGTACTCCTTGGACCGCCAGAAGCCCGTGTATTCGGCCAGTTCGGCGCAGCCGCGGATGACGTTCTTGTTCTCGTCGCTGACACCGTCCCAGACGCCCGAGTTCACCATCACGTAGTTACGCGGCAGCCAGGCATCGACCTCATAGAAATAGTTCAGCGATTCCCAAACCTTGCGGTCATAGCCGGTGGAGCCCGAGGAGACCATGGAATCGGCCACGCCGGTCGCAAACGCCTGGCTGATCTCGGCGGCCTCGATGGTCACTGGCAGCATGCCGGTGAGCTCGGCGAGACGCGACGTCGCGTTGTTGTAAGAGCGAAACTTGATGCCCTCCATGTCGGCGACCGAGTTCACCTCGTTCTTGAAGTAGAGCCCCTGCGGCGGCCACGGCACGGCGTAAAGCAGGGTCAGGTTCTGGCTCGCCAGAAGCTCGGTGATCGGGCCCTTCGCGGCTTCCCAAAGCTTCACGCTGTCATCGAAAGAGGTCGCCAGGAACGGGATCGAGTCGAAGCCGAACAGCGCGTTCTCGTTCTGGTGGCCCGACAGCAGCCGCTCGCCGATCGGCACCTGGCCGGTCTGGATCGCCCGCTTGATCTGGGCGCCGGGGAACAACGAGCCCGACGGGTGCGTCACGATCTCAATCGCGCCGCCGGTGCCGGTGGTCACACATTTGGCGAACTCCGCGCCCACGGCGGAATGGAAGTTGGTGGCTGAATAGGCCATCGGCATGTCCCACTTCTCGGAATGGCTGCCTGCGAACGCGGTCACGGTCGCCGCCGCGGTGATCGCTGTCGCCGCCAAAAGCTTGGTTACTGTCTTCATGGTCTTTCTCCCAGTTGGTTTATCCTCAACGCTTGTCATACGCGCGCTCTACCCGGCGAACCGTGCCGGAGAATGGGCGCTCAGGTCAACATTCGGTTGCCGCCCGGCAATGAGCTGTGCCAGCAAACGCCCGGTTTTCGGACCGCCCGTCAGCCCCACGTGGTCGTGGCCGAACCCCAGATAGGCCCCCTTTACCGACGGCGCCTCGCCGATCAGCGGGATCGAGTCGGCCACCGAGGGCCGGTGCCCCATCCACTCGACCGTCTCTTTCCATTCCAGGCCGGGGATCGCGGCGCGGATGTTGCGTTCCAGCAGCCTGAAAGGCGCCCGGCTCGGCGCGGCGTCCAGCCCGCCGAACTCGACGATCCCCGCCAGCCGCAGCCGTTCCTCCATCGGCGTCGCCACGAACTTGCCGGATGCCACCATCACCGGCGAGCGCGGCATGATGTTCGGCTCCCACAGTTCCAGGTGATAACCGCGTTCGCTTTCCAGCGGCACGTCGATTCCCAGCGTTTTCGCCAGCGGCCCCGACCAGACGCCGGTCGCGAGCACCAAGGCGTTGCAGGCAATCGTCTCACCGCCCGCGCGCAGCCCGGTCACCCGGCCGCCGTCGCGGACGATGTCGGTCACTTCTGCCTTCAGGATCCTTGCGCCCCGCGCCTCGGCCTCCGCGGCCAGATCCTTCACATAGCGGCCTGGATCGGCGATCCGCCCGTGATTCTTCATCCGCGCCGCAAAGCCCAGCGAGGGCCCGAAGGCCGGGTCATACTCCTTGAATGCCGCGCCTTCCATCTCGTCCCACTGGAACCCGTTCTCGCGGCGCACGGTCCAGGCAAAGGCGTCCGCCCGATAATGTGCCCGGTCGTTGTAGAGAAACAGATAATCCGCCGGCACGATCCATTTATCCGCGCGCGTGCCTGCGGCCAGTGCCTGATGGTCGGCCAGGCTGTCGCCGATGATCGGCAACAAGGCCGCCGCCCGCCGCCGCACCGCATCCGCATTGGCATGGCGCAGATAGCGCACCAGCCACGGCACAAGTTTCGGCAGGTAGCCCCATTTTAGGAAGAGCGGCTGTTCGGGGCTGAACAGCATCCGTGGCGCCTTGCGCAAGAGCCCCGGCACCGTCACCGGCACGATGGAGCTTGAGGCCAGAACCCCGCCATTGCCGTGGCTCGTGCCCTCTCCGGGACCCAGCCGGTCGATCAGCACCACGTCGTACCCGTCGCGCTGCAGCCAGGTCGCCGTCGAAACGCCGACGATCCCGGCCCCGACAATGGCCACGGTCCTTTTCGTATCGTTCATGCCGCCCGCGCCATGTAGGCAAGCTTGTCAATGTCGGGCCGGATACCCAACCCCGGCCCGTCCGGCACCGTCACCACGCCCCCGGCGCTCGGGAACGGCTCTTCCAGAATATCCTCGGCCAGATAGTACTGTGCCTGATAAAACTCGCAGCCCAGCGAGATCTCGGGCGTCGCGGCGATCATGTGCGTCCCGGCCAGATGCGCCAGTCCGCTCTCGAACATATCCCCGCCATAGGCCGTCATCCCGGCCGCCGCCGCCATCCGCGCCACCGTCTGCGCGCGGGTCGGACCGCCGGATTTCATGATCTTGACCGAAACACCGTCGGCGATGCGCTCGGCCACCGCGCGGCCCATATCTTCGGGCCCAAAGACGCTCTCGTCGGCTAGAAGCGGCACGTCGATTGCGGCCCGGATATCTGCCATCAGCCCGAAATGATGTGCCGCCACGGGCTGTTCGATGAACGAGGGCCCGAACCCGGCAATATCCCGTACCCGCGCCACCGCGTCTTCCGGGCCAAGCCCCTGGTTGAAATCCACGCGCGTCTCGAACTCCGGAAAATCCTGCGCGATGCGCTCCAGCCGCCGGATGTCGAAGGCATGTCCCGCAAACCCCGTCTTCAGCTTGATCAGCCGCACGCCGTCCGTACGGATACGCTGCATCAGGTCGATGTCCCGATCGAAGTCCGGATTTGCAATCGACACCGATAGTGGGATCGTGTCCCGGCACTTGCCGCCCAAAAGCGCCCAGACCGGAACCCCCGAAATGCACCCCGTCAGATCCAAGAGCGCCGTCTCCAGCGCCGCCTTCGCCTCGGTGCAATGCGCCACCGCCCGCGCGGCATCCGCCATGATCGCCGCCCGGTCGCCGACCCGCCGACCGACCACATGTGGCCGGATATAGCGGTCGAGCGCCGCGTCGGCCGCCTCGGGCGATCCGGTGAACACCGCCCAAGGCGAGGCTTCGCCCCATCCGTCGGCGCCGCCCTCGGCGGTCAGCCGCAGCACGACGATCTCGCAGGCGCCCTCGACGGCGCCGATCCCGTGATCGCGTCGCGACACCACAGGCAGCGCCAGATGCCAAAGATCGAACCCGGTAATTTTCTGATCAAGCTCAGACATTCCGCCCCCGGACTTCAGCCTGCCCAAAGCGGATCATCATTTCCAATACTATGTTTTTACATCTTCATAAATTTTTGTGATATCTTTGCGTAATGGCCACGCAATTCCGTCAATTCCAGGCGTTCCACGCCATCATCGAAACCGGCACCGTGACCGGCGCGGCGCAGGCGCTGGGCATTTCGCAGCCCGGCATCTCGAACCTTCTTGCACAGCTTGAACGCAAGACCAGCCTCAAGCTTTTCGAACGCGCAAGGGGCCGGCTGGTGCCCACGCCCGAGGCCGAAGTGCTCTATCGCGAAATCGACACGGTCGTGCGCGGGCTCGACCACGTGAACCAGGCGGTGGTCGATCTGCAGAACCAGAAGGCCGGTCAGCTTCAGGTCGCCTCGAACCACGCCCTGGCCTTTGGCTTCATGCCGCGCCTGATCGCCGAGTTCACTGCCGACAAGCCATATCTGACCATCGCCTTTCAGTCGCAATATTCGTCGAAGATCCAGGAGTGGGTGATTGCCGGGCTCTTCGAGATCGGCGTCTGCGAACTGCCGCTTCTGCATGACGGGCTCGACCGTGACCTGTTTTATTTCGAGACCCTGTGCGCAGTGCCGGCCGACAGCCCCCTGGCAGAGCACGATGTTCTTACGCCGGCCGAGCTCGACAACCAGCCCTTCGTCGTGATGGGCGCCGACCACATGGTCACCCGCCGCATGCGCGAGGCATTTCAGTCCGAGGGTGCGAACTTGTGGGTGCGGTGTCATACCGACCTGTTCCGCAACGCGCTGAACCTGGTGCGCCAGGGCATCGGCGCGGCGCTGATCGACCCCTTCACATTGGCGAGCGACGCCGGCGAAGGCTACGTCGTCCGTCCGTTCCGGCCGCGCATTCTGTTGGACATCATCATCGTCACCGCCCGCGTTCGTCCGATCTCGGCCATCGGCCAGCAGTTCCTCGATCGGCTGTCGGCCGAGATGGCCAGGCTGTCCATCGATGGGACCTAAAGCGCCTTGCGATTTCTCAGGCACAGATCGAGGGCATCGACGTGCCAGAGGATCTCCAGTGCATCCGGAATTTCCATACGGCCCTAGCGTTTCGGTGCCGGTGCTTGCCGCCGTAGCGCGAGACAAGAAGTGACAAAGAATTGGATGTGCCTCGTCCGGCTCAATAGCCTAGGCTGACGGTCAGATGCTTGCCGGCGTCTCGCGAACACGGAAACGAACGGCCTCAGGACCCGACTCAGCTATGGTGGACGCAGTCCAATTGAACGAGCGGAACGACCGGACTCCGCATATTTTGGTTGTCGAGGATGATTGGGAGATCGGCCAGTTCGTTGCCGCGGCGCTGCACAAGAACGGGTTTCGCGCATCCCTGGTGCGCGACAAGACCGGAGCCATGCGCCAGTTCGAAAGAGAGATCCCCGACCTGGTAATCCTCGACGTGATGCTTCCCGGCGAGGATGGCTTTCGCATATTGCGCCGCGTGCGCGAGCGTTTCGACACGCCGGTCATCATGCTGACCGCGCGGACGGAACCGGAGGACCGCGTCAAAGGATTGATTGGCGGTGCGGACGACTATGTCGGAAAGCCCTTTCATACTGCAGAACTGATTGCGCGTGTGGGCGCCGTACTGCGGAGACACCGCCAGAACGACGAGCCGAGAAAAGAGACGGCTGTCTACAGGTTTGACGGTTGGAGCCTTGACATGCGGACGCGCCAAGTCTCTGACCCTGAGGGCATTACGGTGCTCTTGACCGGCGGAGAGTTCGACGTGCTCTCGGTCCTATGCCGCCACGCGGGACGCGTTCTGAGCCGTGATCGCCTTGTTCAAATCTCTCAAAACCGCATGGTCGAGCCGTATGACCGCAGCGTCGATACGCTGGTCAGTCGCATTCGGCGCAAGCTGCAACGGCATAGCGGCACGGATCAAATCATCAAGACCGTCCGGAACGAGGGCTACCTGTTCACGCCCAAAGTTCAGGAAATCACCGAATGATCGGTTCGATCGCGACGATAGCTCGAAGAGAACTGTCCGGAATGTCGATCCGGTCGCAGATCTTGTTGCTGCTCGTCAGCTCGCAGATCCTGGCGCACGCAATCACGATCTTCGTCATCTCGGGTGTTCTGGTCGGGGAAGACCGCAAGGATCAGCTAAGGGTCGACATATCGGACGTCTTCATAGGTGTGCTGAGAACGATCGATCCAGCGCAGAGCGCGTCCGACAGCTTCGCCATAGCTTCGCTCGTGCGCGACGACACCCGGTTCACGACGGGTATGTTCGAGTCGGATGCACAGCCGTCAATGGACCGCGAAGAAGACCTCGTGCGCGCAGAGCTGCCAGATGCCTGGCGGCCATTCGTCCATGCGACACCGCAGCCAAGAGAACTCCAGTTCGCGGGCCCCCGGATAGAGCCCTTCTCGTTGGTTGCGGAATTGAGCGATGGCACGGCGCTCTGGTTCCGGCCGAGCCCCAATGTTGTTGCGCGAACGATTCCGCTGGTGGCCGCGACGATGACGCTGATGCTGGTCGGTGTACCGTTGGCACTGTTGGCGATGTGGGCGGGCGCTTACCTGGTTGCACCCGTCGCACGGCTTTCAAGCGGGGTGGCGCAATTTGCCGAAGATGCGCAGACCAACCTTCTCGACGAATCCGGCCCCAAGGAAGTCCGCAAGGCGATCAAGACCTTCAACGTGATGCAAGGCCGGCTGCGGGAACTGATCGATGACCGCGCTCAGACGCTCGCAGCCATTGGTCACGACATGCGCACGCCACTCACGCGCCTGAGATTGCGGCTTGAGGAAGTCGACCTTGGCGACGCCGCCGAAGGCACCCAGCGCGACATCGAAGGCCTGGAGGCGATGATTGACGATGCGCTCGAGTTCCTGCGCAGCGAAAGCAAGAGCGTCGAATTGGGGCCGGTCAACGTGACGTCGCTCTGCGAAACGGCGGTCAGCGAGTTTGCCGATTGCGGGAAGGCTGTGGAACTGATCGGTGAGCGCCAGATCAATGTGACATGCGACATCGCTCTGACGCTCCGCGCCCTGAACAACGTATTGGAGAATGCGCTGAAATACGCTGGCACAGCAACGGTTTCGCTCATGGAAAGCACCAGCGACAATCTGGTGGAAATCGTTGTTGCCGATCAGGGGCCGGGCATTCCCGACGAAATGATGAGCCTTGTTCAAAAACCGTTTAACCGGCTTCCGGTGGTGGAAGCCGGCGCGGAAGATGCGCCGCGAGGTTTCGGGCTTGGCCTCGCAATCGCGGTGGAATGCATGGAACGCCAGGGTGGACGCCTGGCGTTGTCAAACAACAAGCCGGTGGGGCTCACCGTATCACTGGGGCTGCCGAGAGACCGCAGAAATGAACTTTGATCCCAGCGGACGGAGTCGGCACAGAACAAGGGCGCTACGCGCCGCGGCTCTGGTGTTCATCGCAAGTGGCACCGTGCTCTGCGCGGCGGCCTTAGCGCTGCTCTGAACGATCAGCACAATCGCAACCTCCCCACCCCTTCGACAAAAAGAGAAAGGTGATGCCATGAAGTCCACGATGATACTATGCGCAGTCGGAGCAGCCGTGCTGGCGACCCCTATGGCGGCGAATACCGTGATCGCGACCATCGCCGACGGGGCCCCCTGGGCCGCGACGGCCCCCAACGGTCAATCCTTGACCCTCACACTCGATCCGGACGGCAGCGGGAAGATGAGCCGCGGTGTCCTGTCTCGCCGGGTGTCCTGGTCCTCGAAGGGGGGTATGATTTGCCTCTCTGGCCTGCCCCGCAGCGACGGCCCGGCTTGCCTTGCACCTGTTGCGATAGAAGGCGGATACCGACTGACGGGCGACAACGGCCTGGTCTTGTCGCTGTCGCGCTGAGCTTTGGGCTTGACCGGGCGCGTTTGCGCCGGCTCTGATCCGTTGCCGCGTTTGCGGTGCGCAACGGATCAGACCAGCCGGTGCCCGTCCTTCCCGACTTGCCGCGCCAGGCTCAGCCGCGACTGAATGGCCGGGAAAACTCGCATGAACCTCTCCGGCACCGGCGGGTCGGCAGGTGTCGCCAGCGAAATCCCGCTGCATCGACTGTACGCGTGGCCCGGTGCGGCAAAACCCAAGTGTTTAGGACACTGCCGCACCCTCGCGCCCCACCGAGGCGCAACGCTTGGTTCGAGAGCGCCCTGCAAGGCGAGATCGCCGTGGCACCGGCATGGCGACGCGTCGGAACTGCGACGATAATTACCGATAACCGCAAATCCGTCGAAGCCCCCTCGCGGTTTGGCGCCGATCAGAAGCTAAAGCTCACTCCGATGAATGCACGAAGCGCGACGTCTTCATCGACGATCGGGCTGTCCGTCACGTCCTCCGGCAAAAACTCCGCCCGCACATTTGCGATGAACCTGGTTCGATCCGAGATGGGGACCGCCGTGCCAATGGACAGGTACGGGATAATGACCTCGCCTGGACTGTACGCCGGTCTGGTGGCCGTCGCTTCCGTTGCGGATACTCCGTACAGATAGTCGGCGAGATCCTCGCTCTGCCAGGTTACGCCACCGCCGAGGAAGACCGGCACGCGGCCAAGCGGCAGAGCTTGCGCAACACTAAGGCCGATCTCGCCGCCGCCGTGTTCGTCCGTCAGCTCAGTGACGCCGCGAAAGCGCAGTTCCGTCCCCCGGCCAAACCTGTATCGGGCCTGCAGACCGCCATCCACCGTGATCTCGCGGTCGAGTCCGGCAAGCTCCGGCGCGTCGGAGGCATCGATGTCTGAGAGCCGTGGCGACGCGACCGCACTAAGGCGAAACGTGTCGCGATCCAGCAAGGTGACCCGCAGACCCTCGGGCAAGCTTACCGAGAATGCGTCGCTTTCGTAGCGCAGGATCGGAAGCGCTGTCGCCGTCGTATCCTCGCCCATATAAATGCTTGTTCCCCCCGCAACTCCAAGGCCAGCCGAAAAGCCTTGTGGTTGCTCCTGTGCCAGTGTCGCGGTTGCGGTCAGCGCCAAGACGCTGACCGCGAGGGATATGCACCACATACGGTGGTGCTGGGGGGTGGGAGGATCAGAAAGCTGCACGATGAGGCCTCGCTTGTTTTGGGGTTCCGTGAGTGGTGTCGGTGAGTGGTGGAAACAAGATCACTGGTAACTACTCCGCCGGCGCAATTGCCGACCTGCCTGGAAACAGGTGTAGACGCGCCCAACGGAAGGGCCGTCCGAGATCGTCGAGGATCAGAACGGTCGCGGGGACCGCGACGAGAAGGACCGGTGTCGCGATAAGAATGCCGAAACCCAGACTAATCGCCATCGGGATTAAAAACTTCGCCTGGAACGATGTCTCGTAGATCATCGGCAAGAGCCCGAAGGCCGTCGAAATCGTGGTCATCAGGATCGGTCGGAAACGCCGCGATGCGCTCTCGACGATCGCGTTCGCCTTGGACAAGGCAGGGTCACGCGCCATTCGCCGGGTGTAATCGTCCAGAAGGAGGATCGTGTCGTTCACAACCACGCCGGCAAGCGCGACGACCCCGAAAAGCGAGATGAATGTCAGCGGATATCCCAACGCGACATGGCCGAGGATGGCGCCAACGATGCCGTAGGCGATGGTTGTCAGGATGACCAACGGCAGGATGTAGCTGCGCGTGAAGGCCGCCATCATCACGAAGATGCCGAGCATAGCGATCCCAAGCGCGCCAAGAACGTTTTGAACGTCCCGCTGCTGATCGACGGCTTGCCCGCTCATCGACCAGGACAGCCCGGCGTACCGGTCGACAAGTTGAGGCAAGAAGACCCGGCGCAGGTCGTTGTTGACGTTGTCGGACGTGGTGACGTCGCTGTCGACCTTGGCGGTGATGCGCAGGATGCGGCGGCCGTCAGCGCGCTCGATCGTTGAAAACCCCCGGCTTTCGGTGATGTCCGCGACGGCGGTTACGGGCACGGCCTCGCCGCCGGGCAGCCGAATGCGCATATCGTAGACATCGCTCAGGCTCGTACGGGCGTCGCTTGGATATCGGACGACCACGTCGACCTCTTCCAGGCCGCGTTGAAGTGTTTGAACCGTCTCGCCGAAAAAGGCGCGGCGGATCTGGCGGGCCAGGTCGCCATCGCTGAGCCCAAGAGCGATCCCGACATCGTTCAACTGAAATTCAAGCTGGCGCTTCCCGAACTGCAGCGAAAACTCGATGTCCGAGACCCCGCTGGTGGCGCCAAGGCGGGTGCGGATCGCCTCTGCCGCGCGTAGAAGCTGGTCGTCGGAAGGATGGCTGAGTTCCACGCTCACATCATCTCCGAGGACAAAAAGCCCACTTGCAAAGATCATGCTGTCCGCACCGGCCAGGGCGCCGATCTCATCGCGCCACAGCTGTTCAAACGCGACCGAGCCGATCTCGCGGCTGTCGGACGGCGTCAACTCGACACGGATTTGCGCGACGTTCGAGCCGCTGTCGCTGCTGCCGCCGCCCGGTCCGCCGCTCGACGCTTCGCCGATTGTGGCGGAGGTTGTCAAAACCGGTGCGCGTCCGTCTCTCGCGGCCACCTCGTCGTTGACACGCTCGGCCGCGACAAGAGCCGCTTCTGCCGCCTGCCGGGTTGTCGCGAACGGCGCGCCCTCGATCATGGTCAGCGTCAGTTCGACCCGGTCGGCCTCTGTCGGCGGCAAGAAGACGAAACGCAGGAACCCGGTCGTGAACGCGGTCGCGGAGAGAACGATCGCGCAGGTCACCAACGCCAGGGTCGCGTAACGGAAGGTTACCGCCAAGCGAACCGCCGGTCTAACCACATAGCGGATGAAACCGGCCAGGAGAGCGGCAAATCCGGTCTGCAACCACTTGAGTGGGCCCACGCTCCAACGGCCGCCTCGGGACAGATGTGCGGGCAGTATGAATAGGCCCTCTATGAGCGAGATCGCGAGGATCGAGATGACAACGATCGGGACGACCGAAATCACCTGGCCCAGTCTTCCTGCCGTGAATGCAAGCGGTGCGAAGGCGATGATCGTCGTCAGAACGCCCAGAGTGACCGGTGCCGCAACCTCGTAGAGCCCGCGAAGCGTCGCTTGCAGCGGATCGCCGCCTTTCGACTGGCTTTCGAATATATTCTCGCCGATCACCACTGCGTCATCGACCACGATCCCCAGCACGATGATCAGTGCAAACAGCGAGATCATGTTGATCGAGGCCCCGAGATATCCTGCGATCGCCAAACCGCCGAGAAACGAAATCGGGATTGCCAGGCTCGTCCAGAAGGCCAGCTTCAGGTCCAGGAACATCACAAGAGACAGGAACACGAGCCCAAAGCCGAATATTGCGTTCCTCAGCATCAGATTGATCCGGTCGCGCAGCCCGTCGGTGTCGTTGTCGCGGATGATCAGGTTCATGCCGGGCGGGACGCTGACGTCCTCGAGATAGGCTCGTACGACCGCTTCCGCATCGAGCACGCCTTGCTCGACCGATCGGTAGACAGAGATGAAGACCGATGGCTCGCCGTTGAATACGTTGATCAGATCGCCATCGGCGAAACCGTCGCGGATGGTCGAGATGTCGGCCAGCCGGACCATGGCGCCGTCGGCCTCTACCAGGATCGGAATTTCTCCAAAGCCCTCTGCAGTGGTCCGCTTCGCCGGGGTCCGCAAAAGGATTTCGCCGTTCGCGGTCCGCAACGTGCCCCCGGCCAGGTCGAGTGACGCGGCCGAAATCCTCTGGGCGATGGATTCGAAGGTCAGGTTGTAGCGTTGCAGCGCGTCTTCCGAGACCTCTATCGAAATTTCATAGGCCCTCACCCCGTCCAATACGACATCTGCCAGCCGGTTCGTGGCCAGAAGCTCATCCCTCAGCCGCTCCGCCGTTTGCCGGAGCTGGCGCTCCGAGGCATCGCCGTAGAGCGCCAGCGTCAGGAGCCTTGGTTCGATGGTCGACTTTTCGATGATCGGGTCCTCTGCGCCCTCGGGCGGGAAATCGGCGATCCCGTCCACGGCGTCGCGCACATCGGCCAGGACCTCGTCGGCATCGGCAAACGAGGTGAGCTCTGCAGCTACCGTCCCGACCCCTTCGGATGCGGTCGAAGTGATGCGCTCGATGCCCGAGATACCCGACAGAGCGCTTTCGACCCGGATGGTGATGCCGCTTTCGACTTCTTCGGGATTGGCGCCGGAATAGGGCACACTGACAGAGATCGTCCGCGGATCGATCTGCGGAAAGACCTCGGTCCGCATCGTGCCGACCGTGTAGGCGCCGGCAACGACCAGGGCGATCATCAGAATGTTCGCGGCCACATGGTTTCCAGCGAACCAGGCAAGCAGGCCAACGGAGCGCGGGGTGGTGCTCATTTCGGGGCCCCATACCGCAGGGCGAGGTCGCCCTCGGCCGCGGTCGGCATCAATTCGGCCCGGATCCGCATTCCATTCGTCGCGCCGGCGATGGTGCCGACCGCGATACGTGCGCCATGCTCCAGCCCGGTCACCAGCGTCGTGTGCCGCCCGCGCAGAATAACCTCGACGTCCTTGGTCCGGCGCAGAACGTCATCCTCGACCAGCCAAAGCTGATCGCCTTCCTGCAGCGCGGCATTGGGCACTTCGGCCATATCCGCGATGTGGGGCCCGGCCAGCGTGACTGTCACGAAGGTGCCCGGCTGCAGACCAAGATCGCGTACCTCCGCAGCATCGAGCGTGATGATCAGCGTCGAGAGCCGCGTCGCGCGGTCGACCTCGCCGCTGACGCGGCTTACCGCGCCATAAAGCGAGACTGGCTTGCCGAGAACGCGGGCGTCGATCACGGCCTCCAACCCCACGACCTCGTCCAAAAGGCTCAACTCATCCGGCGAGAGCGACACCGTGACCTCTATGCTGGCGAAACCGTAAGCGCGGCCGTATGACTGCCCGGCGGTCAGCTTCTGGCCCTGCGCCAGGGACAGATCGACAATCGTGCCATCGAAGGGCAGAGCAAACCCCGCTCGGGCGAGGTTGAGTTCGGCGGCGTCCAGGCTTGCCTCCGCCGTCAGTACCTGCGCCTCGGCAGACCGCACCTGCGGCCGGCGGGCAGCCAAGTCCGTGATCTCACCACGACCAAAGCTCTGCCACTCGCGACGGGCATTGTCGGCCTGCGCCCGTTCGATGTCGAGGTTGGCGATGGCCGCCGCCAGGTCGGCCTCGCGGCGGCGGAGTTCGATCTCGAGATCTTCTCGCGCGATCCGGAATAGGACCTCACCCGCCTCGAAGACCGCCCCGCCGCCCAGTCCACGCCGCACGCTTTCGACCAGACCGGATACTTCCGGAGTGATGTTCACATACACCGAGGGTTCAACTGACCCGGTCTTCTCGAGGGTGATTGAACGGGTGCGAACCTGGACGATGTCGGTCTGAACGCTCGGCGTGAACGTTCGGGTTTCGATTTGCACGCGCTCGGACTTGTTCTCGCGCATGTGGTTGGACACAAACACGGTGCCGCCGACCACCCCGGCCACGGCCGCCACCTGGACGCTGCCCAAGCCAAGCGCCCAGAGCCGGGACCAAACAGGTGTCTCTGCCTCTCTCATGCCGGCCCACCCGCAATGGAGGGGGCACTCCAGCGTCCCCCGAGCGCAAGCATCAGATCGACGCGATTGATCCAGCGCGCGCGTTCGACATTGAGGTACGCTGTCTCGGCGTTGGCTTCGCTGCGGCTGGAATCGAGCAGAGTTAGATAAGTGCCAGTTCCGTCGCGGTAGCGGTCGCTAGCGATGCGTGTTGCCTGCCGTGCGGCGCTTAGCCGTACGGTCAGGAGCCGCGCGCGTTCGGCCAGCAGACGCTCTCCGGAAAGCCCGTCCTCGACTTCTCGGATTGCCGCCAGCACCGTCGAGACATAGCTATGCGCCAGTTCCTCGGCCTCGGCCTTTCGTATCGCCACGAGGCGGCTGCCGCGCCCGCCATCGAAGACGGTGAGAAGAAGCTCGGCGGTCAGCGATGCAATCACGTTATCGATGTCGAGGATATCCCCCAATCCGCCGCCGCCCGACCGAAGGCTTCCGTTCAGGGTCAGCGTTGGGAAGCGGTCGGCGACGGAAACACCGATATTGGCATTCGCTGCGGCGAGGCGGGCCGCGGCCGCCTGGATATCCGGACGCCGGTCGAGAAGTTGCACGGGGGTGCCGGTCGTGGCGTTCAAGGGCGGCAGGTTGCGTGGCAACGATGCCGAAACCGATATGCGGGATCTGGGGACCCCGCCCGACAGGGCGTCGAGTGCGTTGACATTCTCGATCAGCGACAACTCCAGACGCGGAAGTTCGGCGCGCGCCGCGGCCAAGTTCTCTTCCGCCGATTTCACCGTGCCCGCGGTTGTCCCGTCGACGCCCAAACCGAACCGATCCTGCGTGATCGCAAGGCTTGTGCGACGGCTATCGATGATGCGCCGGGTGGCAACGATTTCGCGACGATCGAAAGTGACGGAGATATAGGCGCGGATCACATTGGCGATCAGCGAGTTCGCCAAGGCCTCCCGATCATAGCTTGTCGCCAGGAGAAGCGCCGCCGCACGGTCGCCTTCCCTTGCGATGCGTCCCCAAAGATCGGCTTCCCATCGCACGCCGGCCGCCAGATCGCCGGTGGCATCGGTCGACCGGTCGCCGGCAGGGCCGGCTGCGGCGGTTCCGGTTGACGATGCGCTGGCGGTCGCCGTCGGCAGACGCTGTGACCGTATGTTGCCCAGTTCAAGTTCGGATTGCAGGACGCGCAGTGATGCCGCTGCGATGTCGGGGTTGGATGCGATCAGACCGTCGATCAGAGCATTGAGATCAGCGCTGCCCAGGCCGTTCCACCAGCCAGATCCGACCATCGGCATCGCCGATGGTTTGGCGCCGTTGGAATAGCTCGAAGAGGCGGTAAGCCCGGCGCTCGGCGCCGCCACCTGCTCCACGCCAGGCGAACAGGACGCCGTCAGAAAGAGTATGGGCAGAGAGAGGCCAAGGCGCCTTGGGGCTGTGGGATCGAGCAACATTTGATCACGAGCTAGCACGGTCGGCCGACGGTGCGTGTGCTATCCGGCGGGAGACACATTTCGAGACAAACGCCTGCTCGGCCATGCCGAGGATCAGGCGCTTGTGGATGGATCTTTCGCGCTTGCCGTCGATCCGCCCGGGCTTTGTCTTCCCGCCGCCGGATTCGTGCAGGGGGGACGCGTGGCCGCACGGAGAATTGCAACCGGTTCGAAATTGCTTCGTATCGCCGATGGCCGCAACGGCGAGGATCACACTGGTATCGACGGCAAAGAGTTCCCGGTGCAAGAGGCTGTCGGCGATGCAGCAGGCGATCATGATCTCGAAGAGGTGTCGCAGCAATCCGCTCTAGCGGCACCGGCGGTGACGGTGCTTGGCAACGCTTCGATGATCCGGCACCGCACCGGTCAAATCGAGCCTGCGGGCCAGGTTCAGATGGAACTCGTCGCTGTGCCGTCGTTCCGACCGTTCGATGTGTTTGTTCGGCTTGACCCGGGGGCCTGTATGGATGAGATTTGACGGAAACGCGTTCGACCGGTTCTGGCTTGGAGCGGACGTTAACCGGAATCTGATAAGCCGCGCCATCGCCGACCCGCGGGGAGGCGACCCGGACCTCTGAACGGCTCGATTTATCCCAGCAAAGTCCGAACGACGTCAATCCGGTACGCACCGTCGGAAAATCGCCTCCCCTTCGGGGCGGGTCGGCGATGGCGCGGCGGCCTACGGCCTTGATTCCGCGCCTGAAGACTGGTTGCGAACGCCCGCACCGGGCCAGAACCGGTCGAACGCGGTTCTGTCACACCGCATCGCGCTCAAGCGGATCTCGCCGTGCCGCAGCAGGACATGCCGCCGCTTTGGCAGTTCGTCTTCAACAAGCGCAGGTGTTTCAGACTTCGATCGCCTTGGTCCAGCTTGAGAAGGCGGTGGCAACAAGGATCTTGTCCGATCCCAGGACAAAGGAAGAAACGCCCCGCGCCTTCCAGTTGTCGATCAGTTCCAGGCATTCACCAGCATCGGGCGAGAAGACTGGCATCATCACGGCGATGTCAGCGGCCAGCGCGCAATCAACGATGTCGGAGACCGCCGATGTTACCCGTGCGTCGCGCCAGTTGCCCGCCAGGCCCATCGAGACCGACAGATCGAACGGACCGCACATCAAGGCCGCCAAGCCTTCGACGCTGCAAATCTCTCGGATGTTCCGGTGGCCTTCGGCGCTCTCAACCAAGGCGATGGCCCCGACGCGGGCCTCCTCTGCCGCGACATAGTCGGTCCAGTTGCGGATGAAATGTCCGCCGGAACGGCAGCACGGGCAAGCACCGCGCAGCCCGTACGGTCCGAACCGCGTGGCGGCAACAGCTTGGCGCGCCTCGTCGGCCGACCCGACATTGGGCACGACAACATGACGAATGCCGGCATCAAGCGCCTTCATGATCTGCACCGGGTCGTTTTCCGAGACGCGCACCGCGTAGGCGATGGCGTTGGCATCCGCCGCGCGGGCCAGGTTCTCGGCCGTCTCGATCCCGAAAAATCCGTGCTGGCAATCGATGATCGTGAACTGAAACCCGTTCAGTCCGATCAGGTCGACCATTTCCGGCGCTGCGATTTGCGACCACGTCCCGACGGTTGTCCGGTCGGATGCCAAAAGCGCCTTGAGATCGCGGGTCATGCGTCGCCAAGGCCCAGCACGGCCTTGCATTTTATTTCGACCAGAATGCCCGGCATCGAAAATCCCTTGACTGCAAAGCCGGTCCAGGTCGGAAAACGGTTGGCAAAGTAGCGGTCCTTGACGGCCATGAACGTCTTCAGATCCGCCATGTCGTCGGCGAACCAGGTCTCCAACTCGACCACGTCGTCGAATGTGGCGCCGGCGGCCTTGAGCACCTTGCCGACATTCTCGAAGGCTTGCGCGAATTGGGCTTCGGTCCCCTCGACGACGTCGAGGGCCTCGTTGCGGCCGACCTGGCCCGAAAGGTACAGCGTGTCGCCCACCAGAATGCCGGGAGCGTAGTGATAGGTGTCGTAGATGTTCTCCATCCCCGGCGGGATGATGACCTTGCGTTCGGGCATGGTGTCAGCTCCTGTAACAGACGGCCCTGACGGCCGCGGCGATATCCCTGGCATCCGGCATGAACTCGCGCTCCAGCCGGTCGTTGTAGGGCACCGGCATCTCCGGCGCGCCGACCCGGGCGACGGGGGCGTCGAGCCAGTCGAAGGCGGCCGACGTCAGACTGGCCGCGATCTCGCCGCCAAATCCACCGAAGACCGGCGCCTCGTGCACGACGACGGCGCGGTTGGTCTTGCGCAGGCTGCCGGCACAGGTGTCCAGATCGAACGGCTTCAGCGTACGCGGATCGATGATCTCGACCTCGATCCCCTCCTTGGCCAGCAGATCGGCCGCCTGCGCTGCGCGGTCGACCATGGCGAGGGTCGCGATCACCGTGCAGTCCCCGCCCTCACGCACGATCCGGGCGCGGCCGGGCTCGATTGTGTAGCACTGCTCGGGCACCGGCTGCGCAGAGCCCAGATAGAGCAGCTTGTGCTCCAGAAAGACGACCGGCGTGTCCGAACGGATCGCCGAGGCCATCAGCCCCTTGGCGTCATAGGCACCGGCGGGCGCGTAGATTTCGAGCCCGGGGATATTGGCGAAGAGTGATTCCAGCGATTGGCAATGCTGTGCGGCCAGACGGATCCCTGCGCCCTGCGGGCCGCGAAAGACGATGGGCACACGTGCCTTGCCGCCGAGCATGAACCGCGCCTTGGCTGCCTGATTGACGATGGCGTCCATCATGAGCGTCACAAAATCCCAAAGCTGCGCTTCGACGACGACGCGCTTGCCGCGCATCGCCGCGCCCACGCCGCAGGTTGAGATCGCGCCCTCGGAAATCGGCGTGTCGCGTACGCGGTCCGGCCCGAAACGGTCGCAAAGCCCGGGTGTGAGACCGAAGATGCCCCCGGTCTTGGCGATATCCTCGCCCAGCAGGATCACGTCGCCGTCCCGGGCCATTTCTTGATGAAAGGCCTCGTTGATCGCTTCGCGATAGGTGATGCGGCGGTCGCCGGGCGATGGTTCGGCCGGGCTTGGCCGGGACCGGGGCGGCGTAACCAGGTCCTGAGCCGACACAAGGTCGGGGTCCGGGCGGTCCTTGGCCCAGTCGATGGCGGCCTCGATCTCGGCGGCGACATCGGACGCCATCGCGTCCAGACCTGCGGCATCCAGATCGCCCGCCTCCCGCAGCGCGTCGGCAAGCCGCCCAACCGGATCGGCGGACCTCCAGGCCTGATCTTCGCCTTCGCTGCGATGGGCCGGCAGATTGGCGCGCATCGAGTGATCGTCCCAGCGGTAGGTCAGCGCCTCGATCAGGGTTGGGCCTTCGCCCGCGCGGGCGCGCAGCGCAGCGCGTTCGACCGCGTCGAAGACGGCACCGATATCGTTGCCGTCAATCCGCGTGTTGGGCACGCCATAGGCGTTTCCGCGGGCCGCGATCGACGGCCCGGCTGTGACGGTGTCGGTCGCCGTGGTCAGGCCGTACTGGTTGTTCTCGCAAAAAAAGATCAGCGGCAGCCGCCAGATCGCCGCAAGGTTCATGGCCTCGTGAAAAAGGCCCTCATTCGCCGCCCCGTCGCCGAAGAACGCCACGCCGATATGGCCGGTTCCGTTCAACTGTTCGGCGAGCGCGGCGCCCGTGGCGAGGCCCATGCCGGCCCCCACGATGCCGTTTGCGCCAAGCACATTGGTGTCGAAATCGGCGATATGCATCGAGCCGCCGAGACCCGCGCAATAGCCGTCGGCCTTGCCCATCAGTTCGGCAAACATGCGTCCGATATCGGCGCCCTTCGCAATGGTGTGGCCATGCCCCCGATGATGGGTCATCACGAAATCGCCCGGCAAAAGCGCCCGGCACGCCCCGGCGGCGATGGCTTCCTGCCCGATGCTCGAATGCGCCGTGCCCTTGATGACGCCTTGCAGGAAAAGCTCTTTCGCACGGGTCTCGAATTGCCGGATGCGCAGCATCATCCTGAGCGCTTCGCGCAGGGCGTCGGCGCTCAGCCTGTTCGATGGCGGCCGCGGCGCGAGCGTTTCGAGGATCGTTACGTCGGCCATCGCATCACCCGTAAACCAGCAGCGGCAGCCAGAGCGACAGGTCCGGCCACAGGACGACGATCAGCAGCGCCAGAACCTGCAGGCCGATGAAAGGCCACTGTGCGGCGAAGATCTCTTGCAGCGATACGCTGTCGCCCGCCGCGCCTTTGAGATAGAAGCAGGCCGGGCCGAACGGCGGCGTCAGATAGGCGATCTGCATCGACAGGTTAAAGACGATGCCGAACCAGATCGGATCGTATCCAAGCTGGGTGAGCACCGGCAGAAAAATCGGCATGGTCAGAAACAGAATGCCGATCCAGTCGATGAAGAAGCCAAGCAGGGCAAAGACGCCAATCATCACCGCCAGGATGACCGCGGGCTCCTGGCTGACCCCGGCCAGGACCTCGGAGGCGAAGGTTATTCCGCCCATCAGGTTGTAAACCCCGATCAGGGCGTTGGTCCCGAAGACCAGCCAGAAAACCATGCCACAGGTTCGAAGCGCCTGTTCCAGCACCGCGCGCAGCATCGTGAGGCTGAATTCATTGCGCACCCAGGCTGCGACGGCGGCGCCAAAGGCGCCCAGTGCGGCGCTTTCGGTGATCGAGGCAAATCCGGCATAGATCGAGACCAGCACGCTGCCCGCCACGCCGAGCGGCAGGATCACACCCTTGAAGAGCGCAAGCTTTTCGCCCAGTGGCATGTCGCGCTCTTCCGGCCGGAGCGCCGGTCCCATCGCCGGATTTCGGCCGCAGCGGATCAGGGTGTAGGCGATGTAGAAGCTCGCCAGCATGAGCCCCGGCATGAGCGTTGCCAAGAACAGGTGCGAGATCGAGACCTCGGCGGTGAGCCCGTAGAAGATCAGGATGATCGACGGCGGGATCATCGTGCCAAGCGAGCCGCCGGCGGTAATCGTGCCGATCGCCAGTTTGCGATCATAGCCGAGCGCCAGCATCTGCGGGAGCGCGATCAGGCCCAAGAGCACGATCTCGCCGCCGATGATCCCGGTCGTCGCGCCCAGGATCACCGCGACGAATGTCGTCACCACGCCGATCCCGCCGCTGACGCTGCCTGCCCATACATGAAAGGCGCGGTAGAGGTCCCGCGCCACGCCGGATTTCTCCATGATCGAGGCCATCAGCACGAACATAGGCACCGCGACCAGGGCAAAGGTGTCCAGAAAGTCGACGGTCCGGCTGCCCACGATGAAAAGCGCGTTCCAGCCGAATTGCGTGACGGCCAGAACGACGGCGATTGCGCCCGAGACGAAAGCGAGCGGCACACCGAAGATCAAAAGGCCCGCCATGGCCGCCAGGATCACAAATGTCGCCGTCGCGATGTCCATCAGCGCCGGACCGGCAGCAACCGGCGCAGGATCAGAAGCAGAAACAGCGAACAGCCGACAAAGAGCAGGGCCTTGAGGTAACTCGGCAGCGGAGAGTTCAGCGTGCTGCCCGACCGCTCGGGGTCCCATGTCCCGGACAACGAAAACCGCCAGATCGCCTTTTCCGCCATGCGCCACGCGGCAAAGGTCAGACCGCCGAGATATATCGCACCGACGCCGAGAGAGAGCCATTCCGATAGCTGTGCCAGCCCGGGCCGGTTCTCGACCAACAGCGTGATGCGCATATGTGTGCCTTCGGCCATGCAGAACGCGCCGCCGAAGACGAAAGCAAAGCTCGCCAGAAGTACCGAGGTTTCGTGCGCCCAGGTGGTTGGCGCGTTCATGGCATACCGGGCGACGACTTCGTAGACCATGATCAAAACGATCGCGGCGAAGCACCAAGCCGTCATCCGGCCAAGCCAAAGCGCAAGACGGTCGAGAAGCTGCATCCTGGGTTTGACCGGCCAAAACGGGCCGGCCCCTCGCTTCAGTTGGTCAGGCCGATAGACGCCATGAACGCCTTGTGGCTGTCGACGACCGCCTGGGCATCCGACGATTTCGCCCCCCAGTCGTTCCAGACATCCGCCGTCATGGACCGGAAGGCAGCCGCATCTTCTTCGCCGAACTCAAGGAACGTCACGCCCAGTTCGGTCTTGGCCGTCATCTCGGCAGACATGTCCTCGTCGCTCAAGGTGGTCCGTAGCCCATCGGACATCGCGTTGCAGGCGGTCTCGAACTTGGCTTGATCGTCCGCCGACAGGGCGTCCCACTTCGCCTTCGAGACACTCATTTCCGTCACCGCCATCGAATGCCGTGCCAGCACCGAGTACTTGGCCTGGTTGTGCATCCCGAGCGCGACATTGAGCGCGACGTTGGCCAGGTCGGTGGCGTCGAGCGCGCCGGTTTCCATCGCGGTAACGCTTTCGCCGACGCCCATTGTCACCAGCGAGGCCCCGGCTTGGCTTAGAAGATCGGATGCCAGCCCGCCCGGCGCGCGCATCTTCAGGCCGTCCAATCCGGCCACGCCGTTGATCTCGACCTTCGAGGGGATCTGTTCGGGCGGCCAATAGACCGGGCAGATGAAGTGCAGATCGTATTTCGCGTAGAGCGCGCGCGCCAGATCGAGCCCGCCGCCCTCGGAAAACCAGCGGTCGCGCGTCGCGCTGTCGGGATAGGCTGCCAGCGTATCTCCCAGCACGCCCAACGCGGCGTCCTTGCCCGCAAAGTACGACGGCGCGGTGTATTGCCCGTCCAGCAGCCCGTTCTGGATCGCATCGATCGTGTCGCCCGCGCCGACAACCGCACGCGCCGGCAGAACTTCGATTTCGATTGCGCCTCCGGTGTCGTCGGCAAGCTGCGCCGCCATTGCCTCGAAGGCCTTTGTCGTCGAGGCGTTCGCACCGAGGAACGTTTGCATCTTGAACGTTTCGGCCGAAACCGCCCCGGTCATGGCGAGGCATGCCGCCGCGCCCATCAAAGCCGATTTCATTGTCATAATGACTCCTCCCATCTGATCGGTTCTGGTGCGGCTCAGGCCGCGATTTTCACCGTCGGCATCTCAAGGATCGCCCGGGTTTCGGCAACGCTGGCCGGCTCGCGCCCCAGCGAGCGGGCCTGGACCGCGATCTTCTCGATGACTTCGGCATTCGTCATGTGCCGCGCGCCGTCGGTGTAGGCGTAGTCGCCCAGACCGATAGAGACATGCCCGCCCTCGCGGATGATCTTGTCGGTCAGTTCAAAGAGATCGCCCTTGTAGTTCACCACCGTCCAAACACAGCGGAAACCCTTTGGCAGGAAGGCGGTATGCGCATCGAGCCCGGCGGTTGTGCCGGGATGGCCGGCGAAGATGATCTCGTCGGTCATGCAAAAGCAGATATAGGCGGGCTCGGTCAGCACGCCCATCTTGAGAAATTGCTCGATCTGGCGGGTGAAACTGACGTTCCAGCTGACCAGATAGGGTTTCAGACCATGATGCGCGATACGCTCGGCGAAGTGCATCAATGTGCCGGTCGAGTTCTTGTAGATCAGCTCTGTCGTGTCGTAGCGTCGTTCTTCCGCGTTCCACCAGTCGACATTCACGCTGCCGGTATCCATCGGTGCGAAATCCGGCGCCGTCTCGGGCGCCTTCATCATCTCTTCGACAGCCGCGAACCGTCCCATCGCATCGGCCTCGTTGGCCACGTAACCAAGCGTTGGGTGGATCAGAATGTCGGACTGAGCGCGGATGCCGGCATTCGTTTCCAAGTAGAACTCGGGCGCATGTTCCGGCACGCCATCGGCGGTGCGTCCGTGATAGTGCACGATCGCCGCGCCGGAATCATAACAGGCCTTGGCATCGGCGATGATCTCGGCAGGCAGGAACGGCACATGAGGGTTGCCTTTCCGGGTCGCGAGTTCATTCACGCGCGCCTCGATGATGATCTTGTCGGCCATGTTCCTCCCCAGCGTTGGTCGCTGCTTTCGCAAAGACATAGACCGATTCCTCTCAAGGTTACAACAAAAGTTATATATCTCTTGTCATTTTATGAAGAAAGTATATCTTAAGTTATATGAATCATGACTTTGAGCATGGCCAAGTCAGCCACGTGGCCGATCTGCTGGATGGCCGGTTTCCCGGCCACACGATGCAGAGGCTGAGAACGCCGGACGGAAAATACCGTTACGCCTATGTCAGTGCGGGCGTGCAGACCTCGTTTGGCCTGGATCCCAAAGCTCTGATGGCGTTGGACGCGGTCGACCACGGATGGATTCACGATGCCGACCGGCCACGGTTCGTCGCGGCATTGGAGCATTCGGCCAAACACCTGACGCCGCTGGATGAAGAGGTTCGGGTGGCCTCGCCGGATGGCGGGTTCAAGTGGGTGCGCTCACTCGGTCAGCCGCGGCGTCTGGACGATGGCACCACGATCTGGGACGGCGTCGCGCTGGACGTCACCGACCGGCGCGAGGCGCTCGAAGCGCTCGACCGGGCGCTGCAGGAGGCACGGCGAAACGAAGTGGCCGAAGGTCGGTTCTCATATATCGCCGCCAACGACCTGCTCGCCCCGCTGGCGCAATTGCGCGATGCGGTGTCGGCGTTGAACGAACGGTCGGATGCGTCCGTGGCTCCGCACTTGCGGCACGCGATTGGCGGCGTGCTGGAGTCATTTGAGTCGTTCGAGCGCGCCCTCGTCGCCACCCGAGAGCTCGTCAGCGCGTCGGGAGGCCGAGCGTTGGCTCAACCGCCGAAAACCTCGGATCTGGACCGTCTGACCGCGCGCCAACTGGAAATCCTCGAACTGATACGTCAAGGATCCTCCAACAGAAGCATTGCCGAAGCGCTTCGAATTTCAGAAGGCACCGTAAAGCTGCACGTTTCCGCGATTCTCAAGCGTCTTGGGGTCCGCAATCGCACTCAAGCGGCCAGCGCCTTGAGCTCGTGAATGCGATCCGCCTGTCTTGGACACGACTGCAGGACCGGTGTGTCGTACAGCGCCGACTAAGTTCAGACGCGCCGTTCCCTAGGGGCCGGAATCAGAGTACCTTGTGTCTGTTTTTGTCTTGGCATCTGGAAAGCCCGGGCCGCGTTTTCCCAGCCGCTTGCGAAACCATCAGTCGATGAAATGTTCCCCTGGAGCTGGCAACCCATGCAGGGTTGCCGCGATGCTGGCTGTGTAAGCTCCCATGTTCGAAAAAATCAGCCGATCCCCCGGCGCAAGCCGAGGCAGATCAAACTGCCCCCAGATGTCCCCCTCAAAACACGTCGGGCCAATGACCGTCGTCAGCACCAAAGACGTGTCCTCGGCACTTGTCGCAGCCAATCGACGCACTTCCATTTCTCCCAGATTGAAAGAGGAGGAATCGATAATGACGACCTGACCCTCGGGCCTTGCCTTGCTTGCCAGAACGGTCGCGACAAGAAAACCGCATCGCGCCGCAATCGCCTTTCCGGGTTCTATGATGAGTTTCGTTCCCATCTCGTTCGAAAACCGTTTCATCGTGGAAAGTGCCGTCTCAAGGCTTTCTCGACGGTTGCTCAAGACGCCGAAGCCCCCGCCGAGATCGATCACGTCCAGGTCGACGTGTTCAACGATCGCGCGCAAGTGTTGAAGGCGCCTTTCGACATCCGCCTGATCGAAATACTCGCCGGCATGCACATGCACCTTCTTCACCGGAATTCCACGGTCGCGCAGGCCCGCCATCTCGCCGGCAGCGAATCCGAATGCCGCATAATCTCCCGGCATGGACAGACGAATACCGTGGTCCCGGGTATCGAGACCGATCTCGCGCGCGAGATCGAACTGTGCGAGGTTGTCAAAAAAGATGGTGCCGGACACGTCATCGACGGCAGCCATCGTTTCCTTTGTCAGGCCCGGGCTGGTCGCAAGGATGGCGCGCGCCCGCAGGCCGTCGATGGTACGAAACTCTTCGTGAGAGGCGATGTCGAACCCGAGACCTTCTTGCGCCGCCGCGGCCAGGATCCTTGGGTGCCGATTGGCTTTGACAGCGTAACTGCACGTGATGCCGTGCGTGTCGCAGATTTCGACAAACAAGCGCGCCGAACGGCGGAATCCATCCATGAAGTAGATGATGGACGGGGTGGCAATGTCCCATCCCCAATCGGGGAACAACTGTCTCATCGGTTCCTCAAACTACACCGGCCGGCAATCGTCAGCCTTTCGCCTAGCAGGCATAATGACGGCGCCCCAGTTTTTGTCCCGCCGTCTGCAGGTCCGGGTAGGACGAAAGCTCCAACAGTAATTCGATTATACCTTCGTGGCGCGCCCCGGCGTAGCATCCCGCCGCGATCTTCAACGCACCGGAATGGGTTTCGCCGGGCCGTAGCAGTTCCTCCGGCAGGATCGTCTCGTAGCGATGTGTGCGAAATCCGAAACTGCCCGACATCTGCCAGTGTAAACCTCGGCGTCTCTGCTCGTGATCCAGAAGCGTGGCCAGGTCGCGGTAATTGTCAGATCCTCCGTCCGCGAGTTCCATGACGACGAGAGGGGCAGGCCATGGCGGTTCAGGATGCGAGACCGAAGCGAACAACTCGCCCGATTGCTTCAACCGGTCGAAAAGATCCCGTGCGGTTTCGAAAACGAGGCCGCTGTAGGTTCTAAAGGACTCCGGGCCGAATATGGGCTCGGGTGCCAGGGCGCAGGCATCCGGCCAAGTGAGGGTGGCACCGCATATCGAGCGACAGGTTTTCAGAGTGGAACCGACCTTTTCCAGCAATTGCGGGTCGTCGCACCAAAATTCGACGATACCGAGATTGGCAAGTTCCAATCCTTGCTGATCGAGCTTGATCCCGGACCGGATGCAGATGAGTGCCGGTGTCACGGATCGAAGTCGCTCGATCAGAGAAGTCTGCATTGCGCAGTCCCCCGACAACGTCGTGTCCAGAACCACGATGGGAGGGTGATCGCAGTCGGACAGGGCCGTCACGATGTCTGTCCAGTCTGTCGCAACCAGTTGCCAATTATAGTGCACAGGCTCCAGAAGGACGATGCCGACCTTACCGTCCATGATCAATTCCGAAAGCTCGGTTTCCGAGCGAGCGCGTGACCAGCGATCAGAGAACGGACCGATCCTAAGCAGCGAGAGCGTCTCGAAATAGCTTGCAAAGGCGACAAGCGTCCGTCGGCGATCCATCAAGAAGTTGAAGGCCTGGAACACGACATTGAGCGCGGCCATACCGGAGGAGCATAACATGACGCCGGTCTGCTCCGTCGTCGTCATCCGCGATTCCAGCGCCTTGGGAGGATGTTGCCGGTCGTAAGTGTACGCGTAGGGCTCGCCACCGCCCGGAAAGGGCATGGCGATCCCGTCTGGCGGCGTGCGCCACCGGCGCGAGGTGATCTCAGAGAGGCCTTCGAGATACCTGGCGCGGATCTCGGACGTCATGGTCTGCAGATCCTGATCGGTTTCCAGCGACGAATCCAGCGTTGTCAGACAAGGCCATCCGTCCGACCCCGCGAATTCGGCCATGTGCCTGGCAATTCGAAGGAGCCGTTCGTGTTCTTCGAGATGCGCGTCAAGTATGGTCCTCTCCGACATCGCAGCATTCCGATCGGTATCAGTGGCGTCGGCGCGTTCGGCGCGGCGCGATTTTGCCCGAGGATGTCCTGACCGTCGCTGTCATTGTCTCATGACCGGCGGGCTGCGCCCTCTTCAAGATCGCATCGCAGGCTTATGGTGTACCGCCTGCGTGGGCAGGATCTTGAAGGCATGCCGGCACGATGCTGTATTCGCCCGTCGAGGACGATAATCCGCCCGGGTACCGGCGCAATGCAGGCGATGGCATCGCCATCGTCATCAAAAAAGGTGGTTTCTCCACCCCAATCCACATTCCATTCGGGATTCGCATAATAAAGCGCGGAGAAACAGTCTTCACCGCCGTCCTGGTGCATGAACGTGTGGCATCCATAGCTGATGCAATTGCAGAAGACCGAGAAAAAGCTGATGTCCTCGTCCGGAAAGCACTTTTCCACCAGCCTGCTCATCGCCGCGTAGAGACTGTCCTGTCGAAAGGTTTCCAGATCCATTTCGCTCACCCACTCGCGATAGTCCCTGGTCGCCTTGCTGCTTGCGTGGTCCGAATCGTACCGTCGGTTGACCAGATCCTGGTACGTCGCGTCTATGGTCTCGGGAGGCAAGTGGGTGTCAAAGATGAAAACGGGAAGGCCCTGAATGTCGAGCTGCCGGGTGGAAGAGAAACCATGCATTGTTCAAAAGGTCTCCGGTGTCAGGTCGAGTGTGCAACGTCCTACGCTGCTGGCGTTGAAGCGTAGACTGAGGGTGAAACGCTGCGCGGGGCAGTTCATCGACGGAACCCCCGCGCGATGTTCGATCCGACTGTCGAACAAGACAAGGCGACCCGGCCGAACCGACACTGCCACGACGGGTTCGCCCGCCGCGTAGAATACCGTTTCGCTGAACCAGCTTTGATCCCAATGCTCATTTGCATAGTACAGGGCCGAATATGCCCCGCGCTCGTTGGAATCCCTATGGGCGAATGCCCAGTCTCCGAAAATCGTATTGTTGCAATGGACATCCCAGAATTCGAACTCGAGCTCGGGATACAGGAATGCCAATCCGTCGCGCGCGGCGATGTAGACCGGATGAGATCGAAAGTCCGCGACATCCAATTGGGCGGCCCATTCGCGGAACATTTCGCTTTTCTTGTTGGAGCTGTTCCGCGAACTGAAGCCCAGGTTCCGGACCTGTCTGTCAATCTTGCCGACGGACGCATCATCGAGAAGGTGGTCGAAGACGAACAGGTCCAGGCCGTCGACCTTCGCGAAGCGTTGCGGTGTCATTGCATCTCTACCTCGAACTGCACCACCACGCTTGTCAGATGAGTCAGTCTCGAAGGCACGCCCAACCGTCGCGTCTGGTTGGCTTGGAACAACGCAACGCGACCGGGCTTGGGCGGAATGGCAAGGGCCCCGCCCTGATCTTTCGAAAAGAGTATCGTCTCGGCGGCCCATTCCTCGCGCCACTCGGAATTTGCAAAGTAAAGGACGGATCGAACATCGCTATCGTACAGCGGGGCCTGAAGCGGAACGAAATCGCCGAAAGTGAGGACTTGCGCTTTTGCGGACAGACACTTGGGTTGCAAGCCCGGGTGTTCCTCTGCAAAGGCCTCGCAGGTGCGCTGAAAGAGCGGATGGCCCGAGAAGTCCTCGACATCAAATGGGCATACCCAACTGCGGTAGGCTTGGTCCCCGGACAGCGAGTCGTACTCGGTGTTGTTCAGCGTCTTGTACAGAGACGTGACAAAATCGGGGCTGAACAACCCGTCCCAGATCAAGACGTCAGAGCCATCCTGAACGTGCCGGTGAAGCGAAGGGGGGCTGTCCATCACAGACCCAGCTTTTCGATCCACGACTTGCGAAAGCATTCAAGATTGAACGAGATGGATATTCGGGTCTCGTCGTCGCTGTCGATATCGTTGGCCCGAACCTCGTGCTCGAGCCAGCCGGGGAAAAGCAGCAGGCGCCCCTCTACGGGGAAGAAGTCCACGGCCTGGGCCGTATAGGTCGTAAACTTCTCGATCGGAGGCGAAAACAGTCCCGGCTGCTGCCGTGGATCCCTGAACCGAATGGTGCCCGAGCCTTTCGGCACCCTGACATAGTAGACCCCGGCGAAGTCGGCGCCGGCGTGTGTGTGAAAGGCATTGCTATGGCGTCCTTCAAGGACATTGGCCCAGCAGGATTCGATGCAAAGCTCGAACTCCGGATCGATTCTGTAGAATGTCTCGATCTCCGACATGATTTCGCGGATCAATGCCGTGAACGGGCCAAAGCGGGGGTCGCGATGCATGTCCAGCGAGCTTTGCCATCCTCCGACCCTGTCCTCGGACCAACCGCGAGAGCCATCTTTGTAAAGGTCGTCCACGACTTCCGCGAGCTGCGCGTTCAGGTCCGAGGATTCCTCAAAGTCCGCATGCCAGATAGGCGTCGCGAAGTATTCGTTTCCTATGAGTTCTACCATGTCAGCGGCCAAGTTTTTCGATCAGATAAAGGAGTAGCAAGCATAGTGCCTCGTTCGTTTGCTCATTGGCTGTGCCAAAGTACGGATTCAACTCGGTTATGTCACACCCTACTATGTCCAGACGCTCGAACAAGGCTTCCAGAAGGCCGAAGAATTCGCTCCACGAAAGCCCGTCGGGCACCGGGGTCATCACACGACCCGAAATCGCGTCTGGGGAAAGCACATCGAGGTCGATCGTCAGGAAGTACGGGCGATCCGCGTCGTCCTTCAGCAGGGTGTCCAGAAGCGACGGTGACATCAGGTAGCGTCTGCAGTCGTTGATGGTCGAGGCCCGGCTCCACCATCGACGTGCATGCGGAAGTTTGAGTAAATCGGAGGTTTGCGGTCCGACGAGGTCCGCGCGGGTGCGCAGGCCGAACGAGAATACCGTGTCTATCCCGGAATAGAATATAAGGTTCGATATGACCGATGCATGAGAGTATTGGATATGGTCGCCGAAGAGGACATCGTGGTGCGCGTCCAGATGAAGCAACCCCAGATCGGGTATCCTTTTCTGGAGCGCGTCGACGACCGGAAAGGTGATCGCGTGGTCGCCGCCGACGAACAGCGGCCTGACGCCCGCCTCCAGAAACTCATCGCAAACGCTTTGATCTACCTTGCCGAATATCGTCGCGAGCGTGTCATCCTGGAAGTCGAAGTTGCCGAGGTCTGCAATGACCAGATCCTGAGCGATCGTCGGCACGCCGCTTCCGAGGCACAGATCGGAAAAGACGCCATCGCGATGGATGTCGAACCAGTTGGCGAAGCCCCCGCTTAGGTGCCTCAGATAGTCGGGCGCCGCCTCGGTGCCCTTGTTTCGGGACAAGGTTGAAAGGGGCACTCCCTTGATGCCGACAACCGGCGTTGCCGCACCAAGATCCTGCGGGACGTTGAAGAAGGTCGCCGCTTGAACAATGCGCGCCATGTCTCGTTGTTCGAAGCGGTCGGCATAAAGCCCACGGACAAAGGACCTGGCGGTGAGCGCTTTGGACTCCGCCACATGTTCTACAATCAGCCGGTCCTTGACGAGAGGGTCAACCTTGGTCGCCTTGAGGTTTCGCTCTTTCAGGTGTTCGCGGATGGTGTCCAGCGACGCCGGAAGATCCAGATCGCTTATCGCCTGAAGGGTATCGTGATCGCCTGCGGAAATCGGTATCGATTTGTACTGCGCAAGACGCCGAAGTCCCAATCCCCCGTCATACATATAATATTGCTGTCCGATCCGCCCCAGCCGCAAGTTCGGGGCAAGGCTGTACAGTGACGGTTCAACCTTCATTCCATCGGCTTCGCTCGGTAGGGGCACCCTTCAGGGCACCGCCATTCCCGGGCAAATCCTCGATGTCAACCTTCCCGCATCCTGTCTTTCAGCCTGGCAGAGAGGATATCTTCGCTAAGGGCCGAGATCGCGCGCATCCTGTCTTTCAGCCTGGCGGCCAACGTGTCGTCGCTCAGCGCCGAGATGGCCCGCATCCGGTCCTTGAGCCGCGCGGCCAGCACGTCCCCGCTCAGCGCCGAGATGGCCCGCATACGATCCTTGAGCCGCGCGGAAAGCACGTCCTCGCTCAGCGCCGAGATGGCCCGCATGCGGTCCTTGAGCCGCGCGGCCAGCACGTCTTCGCTCAGCGCCGAGATGGCCCGCATGCGATCCTTGAGCCGCGCGGAAAGCACGTCCTCGCTCAGCGCCGAGATGGCCCGCATGCGATCCTTGAGCCGCGCGGAAAGCACGTCTTCGCTCAGCGCCGAGATGGCTCGCATCCGATCCTTGAGCCGTGCCGAGAGAGTGTCGTCACTAAGGGCTGAAATGGCCCGCATCCGGTCCTTGAGCCGCGCCGAGAGAACATCCTCGCTGAGTGCAGAAAGCGCTCGGATACGATCTTGGCCTGCGGCGGAAGGATCGATATTGGTTGCTGTTTCGGTGCTCTTTGCGGGCTTAGACTTTTTGCCGTTGCTCATATTGGATTGCCTCTGCTTCGAATTCGGTCGATGAATGATATCCCTAAACTCTGCAAACTATAGGCCAGGTTGTCAAATAAGGCAATTGCTACCCCATGGCGGAACTTGCAGAGCGCTTCTCAGGGCCACCCTTTCAAGTGGTCTTCGGCCGCGCGCTCCAGACCTTTTACGGCGCCTGACCACCATTGCTCGTCCATGAGATCGTCGTCTTCGTAGATTTCGTTGAAGCCAGGTTCGTTCCAGCGGGCCGAAAGCCACGCGTCGAAGAGGACGTTTCGGCAGCCTCGCGTCAGCGGTATCAGCGGTTCCCATGCCTCCTCGAACGGCCGAACCTGGCGGTACATGTCCAGAACCAGCCGATGCTGTATGACGCGACGCTCTTTGCGGTCCATCGAGTCAGAGAGAGTATCAAGTCGCCAGGGAAAGCTGAGGAGCGGGATATCCATCGCCGTCGGGCCCATCTGGAAGTCGTCCAGATCCATGAAAACGGGCCCATCAGGCCGCCAAAGAGCGTTCCCGCTGAAACTGTCGCCGTGAATTCGCTGTAAGGGGATCGTCCCGAAGGCCTCTGCGAGGTCGGCCAATCTGTCGATTGCGTCCTTGTACTGCTTGCGCAGTGTTTTCGGCAGGAAATCGTTTCGAAGAATGATCTCGAAACTGCCGTCACACATGGCTCTCAAATCGAACCGGGGTCTTGCATGGGCATCTCGCAACGCCCCGACCTCATGGATTTTGGCGACGATATGCACCATCTTCCGAACGTCCGGCTCTTTAAGAACCTTGGGGTCGGTTTCATAGGGCTTTGGGATGGTGTGGAAAGCCAAGTAGTGAATGCCTCGCCAGGTGCCGATTTTGCCGACGGGCCTGACGAACGGGACCTCTGCGTCGCGAAGGTCTTCGAGGAACTGAAGTTCATCCTTTAATGCGTCGAGGCTCCAGCGGTCAGGCCGGAAGAATTTGAGGACCAGATCTCCAAAGCCGAAAACACGGTTTTCGGGGCTTTCGAACCTCACCCCTTTAATTCGCGGGGCGCCGATCTCCTCAAGTGCTTCGAAGCAATCGGCGGGTCTCAACGCAATGAATCGATTGTAGATTTCTTCATCACCAGGCGTGAAATGATCAATCCAGAAGCTTGGCGTTTCCAAAATGGCTCTACCCGTCGAACGTGAAGGACCTTGGCCTCACGCTGTAGTTGGCTTTGACGTGTTCCGCAACATTATTGGGTTGGTCGGAAGGATGCGCAGGACGATTTGGGATCAGCGTTTCAGCCCTTCGGACCAGCGTTCCACGAAGCGTCGGGTGAATTCCTGCGCGGGCATGGCCCTGGTCCGGCGGGATGGGAACCGATTGGCTTTGCCGCTATTGGCGGATCGGCTTCGCCCGGGCATTGCGCACGCTGGCGAGTACACAGAGAATGTGTAAAGCTTGCGGCCATTTGCGCGGCTCGCCGCAAACGTCGCGTTGTTCAGGTCCCGCCGATCACGAGGTCGCCACCCGCATCAATACGTCACCGTCGCCCGACAATGGGATCAGCGCTGCGTGCCGCCGTCGGTCGCCTGATCGGTTTCAGGGGCAATCAGAGTCGACCACGTGTCGTCGAGCGGCGGCGATGGTGGCGTTTCGCAGGCCTTACGGTGAATGCTCACCTTTGCGATAAAGTTCGCTGAGATCGGCGCCGTCACGAACAGAAACGCCATGATCAGCGACTCATGGATCGAGGTTTCACCCAATAACACCGAGTGGACGATCGAGGCCAGCAGCAGCATGCCGATTCCGACCGTGCCAACCTTTGTCGGCGCATGCAGGCGCGTCATGGGGTCGTTGAATTTCAACAGTCCTATCACGCCCACCAACGCAAACCCTGCCCCGATAAACAGACACAGCGCTGTCGCATAGGCGCCAATGATTTCGGCCGTCATTCGATGATGTCCCCCCGAAGGATGAAGCGGGCCAGCGCCACAGTCGAAACAAAGCCGAGCATGGCGATCAGCAGCGACACCTCGAAATAGATCTGCACACCCTGGTGAATGCCCAGAACCACCACCAGCCCAAGGGCATTGATGACCATGGTGTCCAGTGCAAGGATCCGGTCGCCGGTGGTCGGGCCCAAGACAACCCGGACCATGCACAAGATCTGACCGAGCGCGAGCGCGACAAAGGCGAAGACGATCGCGATGTCCATCAGTCCCGATGCTGTGATCATGAGAAGATCTCCTTCAGGCGGCGTTCATAGCGGGTTTTGATTTCGTCGCGGGCGGCGTCGGGGTCATCGGTATGCAGGACATGCACCAGCAGACTGTGTCCTTGGTCGGACAGGTCGGCCGACACCGTGCCGGGTGTCAGCGTGATGGTTCCCGCAAGCACCGTGATCGCTTCGGGTTTGCGCAATTCCAGCGGCACGACGATCCATGCCGGTTTCAGCTTTGCATTCGGGACGGTCAGGACGATCCAGGCGACCTGCACGTTCGCGACGAGGATATCCCAGATCACCAAGACGCTGTAGCTGATCATCTTTCCCAGCCGAAAGCCCTTCGGCGTATCCGGCCACCAGATCGAGGTTGCCCATGGGATGACTATCCCGAGAATGATGCCGAAGACGACCATCCCGGCCGAGACCTCATTCTGAAGCAGCGTCCAGACCACGGCCAAAATCAGCGTCAGGAGCGGGTGCGGTATCAGCCAATGAAACGCGCGGGCCATGTCAATATTCCTCCTTCGGCTTGCTGAGCTTGCCGGGTGTGTCCAACACGGTGGCGATATAGGGCTCTGGCGCGAACAATTGGGCAGCAATGTTTGTCGTATAACCATGCACCTGCCCGGCAAAAACCGTATGTGCCGCCAGAAGGGAAATGAGACCGCCCACAGCAACATAGGACAGGACCGCGGGGCGCGGCAACGCGGGCCCGTCGGCTTGTGGTTCCACGCTATGGGCCTTCCAGAACAACACGCTGCCCGCGCGGGCAAAGCCCAGAATGCTGATCAGGCTGGAGCCCAGCACCACCGCCCAGATCCAAACAACAAGGTCCGTTCCATAGGCCGCCTCGAGCACCAGGAGTTTGCCAAGAAACCCAGACAGCGGCGGCAAGCCCGCCATAGCGATGGCACCGGTAAAAAAAAGTCCAGCCGTAAGCGCAGTTCCGGCGACGGGCGCCTGCGGCAAGAGCTCAAGGTTCGCTCTCCCGGTGCGCACGAGGTCGGAAATCAGGAACAGCGTCGCACCTGCCAGGGTCGAATGCACGATGTAGTAGAGCGCCGCCGCAATGCCCGGGGGATTGAAAAGCGCGATTGCGACCATCACCATGCCCATCGAACCGATGATGGAAAACGCGACCAGCCTGTCCAGCTTCCTGGCGGCCAGCACACCGGCCATCCCAATGGCAAGCGACACCAGCGCCGCGGGCAGGAGCCACACGTCATGCAGGCCCGAGGTGACTTCGAGTTCCGGCGGGAAGATCATCGAATAGACCCGGATGATCGCATAGGCGCCCACTTTCGTCATGATCGCAAACAGTGCGGCAACGGGTGCGGGTGCCTCGGCATAGCTCGACGGCAACCAGAAATGTAACGGCACCGTCGCCGCCTTGATCGCAAAGACCAGCAGCAAGAGGACGGCTGCAACGCGAATGCCCGCCGTTTCTTCGGCGCCGATCAATTTGGCACGCTGGGCCAGGTCGGCCATGTTCAGTGTGCCGGTCTCGGCATAGATCGAACCCAGTGCAAAGAGAAACAGGGTAGAGCCGATGAGATTGAAGAGCACGTATTGCACGCCCGCCCGAAGCCGTGCATTGCCACCGGCGTGGATCATCAGGCCGTAGGAGGCGATCAGCAGAACCTCGAAAAAGACGAAGAGGTTGAACAGGTCGCCCGTCAGGAACGCACCCATGATCCCCATCAGCTGGAATTGGAAGAGCGCATGAAAATGCCGCCCCCGATCGTCCCAGCCGGAACCAATGGCATAGAGCAGTACGAAAAGCGCCAGTACTGACGTGAGCAGCACCATAAGCGTCGACAGCCGGTCGCCCACCAGGACAATACCGAAGGGCGCCGCCCAATCGCCGAGCTGATACAGCAAGATGGTCCCGGCCGAAACCTGCCAGGCCAGCCCGGCCGCGATGGCAATCAAAGCCAGCACGCCGGCCACGGAAAATGCGCGCTGGATCCCGATATGATAGCGTGCGGCCAGCACGATGAACGGCGCAAGCAATGCCGGCAAAACGACGGGAGCAACGATCCAATGGGTCATGATGTGCTCTCCGCGCCGTCTTCCTCGCCATCTGGCTGGTCGTCCACATGATCGTCGTTCGATCCAAGAAATGCCCCCAGGCCGATCATCACCACCACAGCCGTCATGCCGAAAGAGATCACGATGGCGGTCAGCACCAGTGCCTGCGGCAGCGGATCGGCATATACCGTCATGCCGTCGCGCAACACAGGCGGTGCGCCGGTGGTCAATCTGCCGGAGGCAAACAGGAACACATTGACGGCATAGGTGAGAAGCGAGATGCCGAGGATCACCGGGAAGGTCCGCAGACGCAATACCAGGTAAAGCCCGGCAGCGGTCATAACCCCTATGGCCGAGGCGACAAGCAGTTCCATGTCACACGGCCTCCCTGGCAGAGCCGGCTTCGTCGGGCGGCGGATCGTCCCGCGACGGGTCGATATCCATGGGGTGCTCGCTCTCCGGCATGTTCTCGCGCCGTGCCAGGCGCGAGAAGCTTTCGAGCGACAGCATCACGGCGCCGACAACGGCCAGGAACACGCCCAGATCGAAAAGCGCCGCCGTGGCCAGTTCGAACTCCTGAAAGGGTGGGATACGGACATAGGTGAAGTCCGAGGTCAGGAAGGGTTTGCTTACGAACCACGAACCAATGCCGGTCAATCCGGCGATCAGAACGCCCGCGCCGATGACACCGTGATAGGGGTATTTCAGGCGCGCCGAAGCCCAGGCAAATCCGCTGGCCATGTATTGCATCACCACCGCGATCGAAACGATCAGGCCCGCGATGAACCCGCCGCCCGGTTCGTTGTGGCCCCGCAAGAAGATATAGAATCCCACCATCAGTACCACCGGCATGATGACCCGCGTCAGCACCACCATCATCATCGGGTGCATGTCCCCGGCCTGCGGCTGGTCCGGCTTTCGGTTCAGCAGCCGCGCGCGCACCCGCCCGCTCAGCAGCGTCTCGGTCAGCGCGTAGATCAGCAGCGCCGCGATCCCGAGCACGATGATCTCGCCATAGGTGTCAAAGCCACGGAAATCGACCAGGATCACATTGACCACGTTGGTGCCGCCGCCGCCCTTGTAGGAGTTGGCCAGGTGGAACTCCGAGATCGGCGGAGCGACCGCATCGCGCAAAAGGTAGTGATAGGCCAGCGCGAAGGTTGCCAGACCGCCGGCGACGGCCACGCCCACATCCCGCACCCGGCGCAGAACGGTGCTTTCCACCGGGGTACGTTTCGGCAGGAAATTGAGCGCGAGCAGCAACAGGATAATCGTCACGACCTCGACCGTGAATTGCGTCATCGCGAGGTCCGGCGCGCTGAAGAAGACAAACCCGATCGAGACCATCAGGCCGACGATGCCAATCAGAATGAGCGACAACAGGCGGTTACGGTGCAGAAACACCAACCCGCAGGTTGCCGCGACCAGCATCAGCCAACCGGCGATCGGCACAGGGCCCGCGGCCTGCGGTGTGCGCGTGGGCAAGGCAATCGTGCCGGTGCTCCAGGCATGGAAACCGGCCGCAACGATCGCGACCGATCCGATGGCCGCGTATCGGGTGAAGGCGCCGTTGTGCAACGATGCGATCAGCTTTCCCGACAGCCAGGCGGCCGCCTCGACGATGGCTTCGAAGATCACCTTGGCCTCGGGCCGCGGTGTCGTCTCCCAAAGGCGCAGCAAGGGGTTGAAGACGGCCATCAAAAGCAGACCGCCGACGACCGCGGCAACGGACAGGAAAAGCGCCGGTACCAATCCGTGCCAGATCTTGAAATAGGCCTTGGGCACGTCTGCCTCGCCGCCCAGCACCGAAGCCGTGACGAGTTTGACGAAGGGCTCTGCCAGAAACGGCGCGATCCCGATCGCCACGACCGGCACCACAAGGATCGCCGGCGGCAACCAAAGCCCGGACCCGGGATCGTGCGGTTTGGCCGGGTAGTCGTCCCGCACCGGACCAAGGTACACGTGCCCGATCAGGCGAAAGCAGTAGGCGGCGGAAAAAAGCGATCCGAACGTGGCAAGCGCCGGAACCAGCCACGGCACGCCGAAAAGCAC
The DNA here is from genome assembly GCA_030065095.1 of Rhodobacter sp. GTDB lineage: Bacteria > Pseudomonadota > Alphaproteobacteria > Rhodobacterales > Rhodobacteraceae > JASJCA01. The sequence continues at coordinate 92,348 of JASJDP010000001.1, read as the reverse complement.
CGTGTGCGTCGCCTCTTCCAGCATCATCTCTTTCGACAGGAAGCCATTCAGGAACGGGATCCCGGCCATGGAAAGGGCAGCAAGCGTGGCGATCACGAATGTCACGGGCATCAGGCGACGCAGACCGCCCAAGCGTCGGATATCGCGTGTATGCGCCTCGTGGTCGACGATCCCGGCCGACATGAAGAGCGCGGCCTTGAAGGTGGCATGGTTCAGGATGTGGAACATCGCAGCCATCGCCCCGAAGGCGGTGCCGGTCCCGAGCAGCATGGTGATCAGCCCCAAATGGCTGACGGTCGAGAAGGCGAGCAGGGCCTTCAGGTCATGCTTGAAAAGCGCGATCACCGCGCCCAGCACCATCGTGGCCAGTCCGGCGGTGGTGACGACCGTAAACCATTCCGGCGTGCCGGACAGGACCGGCCACATGCGCGCCATCAGGAAGATGCCCGCCTTCACCATCGTGGCCGAGTGCAGATAGGCCGAGACCGGCGTCGGCGCCGCCATGGCGTGGGGCAACCAGAAATGGAACGGAAACTGCGCCGACTTGGTGAAACAGCCCAGCAGGATCAGGATCAACGCGGGCACATACAAAGGGTCGGCCTGAATCAGATCGCGGTTCTTCAGGATCACGCTAAGGTCGTAGCTGCCCGCAATCTGGCCCAGGATCAGCATGCCACCGATCATCGCCAGACCGCCCATGCCCGTTACCGCCAGCGCCATCCGCGCGCCCTGCCGGCCCTCCGGCAGATGTTTCCAGTAGCCGATGAGCAGGAACGAGGACAACGACGTCAGTTCCCAGAAGATCAGCAATAGCAGAACATTGTCGCTCAGAACGATCCCGACCATCGCGCCTTGAAAAAGCAGTAAATAGGTAAAAAACTCGCCCATGTTGTCGTCGCGGCTGAGGTAGTGGCGGGCGTAAGCGATGATCAATAGGCCAATGCCAAGGATCAGCAGGGCAAAGAAAAAGCCCAAACCGTCAAGCATGAGTGTGAAGTTCAGCCCCAAGGACGGTATCCAATCGACCCGTGCCATGACGACCTCGCCGGCCAGTACGGACGGCAGGTTGGTCAGCAGGCCGATGAACGCCGCAAGTGACACGGTGAATGTCACTCCGGCGCAAGCCGCCCGGCCCGCGGCGTTCATCAGACCCGGCAGCAGTGCCCCGAAGAATGGCAGCGCGACGATGAAAAAGAGGGACACGAGAACTCCTTAGCCCGAAGCATTTTTAGCCTTAAAGCACCTGCATCGGGTTTGATAAAGAGCAAGGGTAATCGACAGATTTTGTCGGAAATTTTCTGGCAATTCGGCCTGCGGCTGGCGGTTAAGATGCAATGTGCTGCACAAATGCAGCAGTTAACCGCCTTCAGGTTTCTCGGCCGGAAAAGCGCGGATCGGCGGTGGTGCAATGGCACCCCGCGCCGACGCGGCTGGACATCCAGCAAACAGTCCCCTATGCACGGCCTGTCGATATTGTAGCGAGAAGGCGCCTTTGTCATGGTGATTGCAGAGCTGGGCTAGACCGCCCCACCGATCTCTATCCCATCCAAATTGCACCTTCCTGGGCCGGGCGACCGGCCGAAATGACAATGACATCTTCTTCCTCTTTGCCGCGCGCCTCGGCTCGCAACGAAATCTGGCGACTGTTGAAGCTTTCCGTGCCGCTCATGATCGGGCTGATGGCTGCAACACTTATCGGCGTCGTCGATACCGTGATGATCGCGCCGCTGGGCACCGTCGCGCTGGCCGCCGCCGGGATCACGACGGCCGTTCTGATCATCGTGATCTCCGCCCTTTGGGGCCTCGTGACCGTCGTGGGCGTGCAGATCGCCACGGCCGAAGGTGCCGGTGACCGCGCCGAGGTCACGGCCCATGTCAAAAGCGGGCTGGTTCTCGCCGTCCTCGCCGGCGGGGTGGGCGTGGTGCTCATGATGGCGATCTATCCGTTTCTGCGGCCCATGGGACAGCCGCCAGAGGTTCTGGCAATCTTGTTGCCCTACTGGGGCGCCATGGCGCTTTGGATCGTGCCATTCACGGTTTTTTTCGTGCTGAAGGGCCTTTTCGACGCCGTGGGCCGGGAATGGACGGGGGTCGCATTGTCCTATCTCGGCGTCTTGATCAATGTGCCGGCCAACTACGTCCTGATCCATGTGGTCGGCCTTGGCCTTCTTGGTGCGGGCCTTGCAAGCATCCTCTCCCAAACAGTTTCGCTTTTGGCGGGTGTGGCGGTCTGGCGCCTTTCACCGCGCATGGCGTCCTTCCGTGTGCCCACGCCGGTGAGCTGGTCCCGGGTGCGCATGCAAATGCGAGAGAGCCTGCCGCTTTGCCTGGGCTATGCAGGCGAAGGCGGGGCCTATGCTTTCATTGGGATAATGGTCGGCTGGCTCGGGGCGACGGCGCTCGCGGCGCATCAGGTTGCAAACGCGGTGGCGGGCCTCGCCTATGTAATCCCGCTTGGGATGGCGGGGGCTGTGGCGATCCGGATCGGTCAGGCCATCGGCGAGGCGCGCCAGGAGAGGCTGCGCCCGATCCTGAAGGCTGGTTTGCTGATCGTGACCGTGTGGCAATGCGGCGTTGCGGTCCTCTTCGTCATCGGCGGGCGCCTTATCGCCGAGACACTCTCGGACGATGCAGAGGTTGTGGCGCTTGCCGCCACACTGTTGCTCATCCTTGCGCTGATGCAGATCGCGGACGGCATCCAGTCCACCGCGCTTGGTGCGTTGCGCGGCATGATGGACAATCGTGTGCCCACCGCGATCACGCTGCTTGCGTATTGGCCTCTCGCCTTGCCCGCCGCCTTCGTGACAGGGATCGTCCTGGACCTCGGCGCAGCCGGGGTGTGGCTGGGCTATACGGTCGGGATTGCTGTCGCCGCGATCGCGCTGCCATGGCGGTTTTGGCAAAACACCGCCGTCGGGCGATATACAACCGCCGCGCGGTGAGCGTCTGAAAGACTTTTGATCGGCCGTTCGCACGAGGCGCTGCGAAGGGTGCGTCAGAGCACAGAGCCTCAGGTTGCTTCTTCGCGGCCAACGCCCACGCGGCTGCGGTGAGGTCCGTAGAGGCAGGCCAGGCCAAGGATCCCGCCCGAGACCGCTGCGATCATTCCTGCGGCGCTGACTGCGTTTTGCCCGCCGAACCAAAGCGGGCCATAGCCCGCAAACACGTAGCCCAGCACCGCCGATATCGTGGCGAAGGCAGCCGACCACCAGATCTGAAGTTCGAGCCGGTTGGTCATCAACCGGGCCGCCGCGGGAGGGCAGATGAACATTGCGATGACGATGATCGATCCCACGGCTTCGAACGCAGCCACCGCTGCAACAGCCGCGGTGACAACAAGGCCGAAGCCCACCCCGGCGGACGGGATCCCGAGCGCTTGGGCGAATCCCTCGTCAAAGGTCGCGATCTTGAGCCAGCGCCAGAAGACCAAGGTCAGTACGACCACGATCACACAAACCACCGCAATCCGGATCAACTCGTCCGGCAGCGACGCGAGTGCCGCCGGGTCGAAAAGCGAATGCCAGCCTTCCGCGCGCAACCAGATCAGCGTTTCGAGATTGCCCATAAGCGCGTGCTCGACGTCGAGATGGACCCGGCTCGTGTCGGACTTTTCCAGGATAACCACGCCGGCGGCGAACATCGTGGTAAAGACGACGCCCATGGATGCGCCGGGCTCGATCTTGCCCAGGCGTTTGATCGTTTCGATCAGAACGACCGCGACAATGGCGGCGCCCGCGGCGCCGAGCAGCATCGGGATCGCTGCGACGACGCCCGAAACAAGGAAGGCGACGACGATCCCAGGCAGCACGACATGGCTGATCGCATCGCCGATCAAAGCCTGCCGCCGCAGGATCAGGAAGTTGCCCGGCAATGCGCAGGCGATGGCCGATAAGACGCCGATCAGGATCGGCGTCAGCGAGAACTGGACGAATTCGGCTCCCATCAGGCTTCACCTACGGCGACAGGCGGCCCGAGCAGGCGGTCGAATTCCGCGATCTCGTCCGACGTGAACACCTCTTCGATCGGGGTCAGCCCGTCGTAACGGCCGGTGAGGCCTGCATCCTGGTGGATCTCCCGCGCCGCATCCCAGCGACGCTCGTCGCGGGCGACCTTGGCGGCCTGCGCCCGGCCGGCGGCGGTCGACACACCGTCGGGGCGGACGAGCCCCTCACGCACGAGCAGGCGGAGCGTATAGGCTTCGCGGATCGGGTGCTTTGCCGCGAGCGCGAGAAGGCCCTGACGCCGGTGCACCTGCACCTGGAACCGGCGATGGCGGAGAATCGCGGCAAGCACCCCACGCACCGGGGCAAAGAGCAGCGAGACCACGAAGATCGCGGCCGCGACCAAAACGATGATCGGCCCCGTGGGCAACGCCGGGGCCGAGGCCGACAGCGCCGCACCGAGATAGCCGGCCATTCCGCCCACGCCGCCGGCGATCCAAATGACCCGGCTTGAACGCTCTGTCCAGAAACGCGCGGTCACGGCGGGAATGATCAGCATGGCGACGATCAGGATCAGGCCGACCAGCTTCAGCCCGATCACGGTGACACCCATCACTAGGCCCATCATCAAAAGGTCGATCCGGCGCACGTCGTAGCCCGTCGCAGCGGCATAGTCGCTGTCGAAAGCCACCAGCGTCATCGGTCTGCGCATCAGCCAGGTGGCGAAGACGGCGAACGAACCGCCGACGGCGATCACCACGCCATCCTGAAACAGCATGCCGGCGGTAGAGCCAAGAAGGAAGCTTTCGAGCCCCGCCTGCCTGCCCGCGCTCATCGTCTGGATCACGGTCAGCAGCACGATCCCGACCCCGAAGAACACCCCGAGCACCGCGCCGATGGCCGCGTCTTCGGCCAGCCGCGTGCGGCGGGTGATCCATTCGATCACGAGAAGCCCGACCCAGGCCGTGACGGCCGACCCGGCCAGCAGGCCGACGAGGCTGCGCCCGTCGCCGCCGAGGCTGACCATTACGATGAAAGCGAGGCCGACACCCGGCAGCGTCGCGTGGGCGACGGCATCCGAGACCAGCGCCCGTTTGCGCAGGAACAGGAATGTGCCCGACGACCCGGCGGCGAAGCCAAGAAGGGCGGCACCGATCGCAACCAGCGTGGCGTTGTATCCCGCCTGGAGAAAAAGCGCCTCGACGAAGGGGGTCATCCCGCCCCTTCTACTACGGCGAGCTGGGCCAGATGCGCGGCGGCAAGCCGTCCGCCATAGGTGGCCTGAAGGTTCTTGGTCGTGAGGCAGGTGTTCACCGTCCCTTCCGCGATGCGGCGGACGTTGATCATGAAAACATGGTCGAAATACTCGCGCACGGTGGACAGATCATGGTGCACGGCGACGACAGCCTTACCGCCGGATTTCAACAGCTTCAGGACGTCGATGATCGCGCGCTCGGTCGCAGCGTCCACGCCCGCGAAGGGTTCGTCGAGGAGATAGAGGTCAGCGTCCTGCGCCAGAGCACGCGCAAGGAAAACGCGCTGTTGCTGGCCGCCGGAAAGCTGACCGATCTGCCGATGCGAGAAATCGGCCATGCCGACCCGGTCGAGGCAATCCTGTGCCCGCGTCGTCAATTGACCCGACAGCCGTCCCAGAAGGCCGACCTTGCGATAAAGCCCCATCTGCACCACGTCCATCACGGTGGCCGGAAAGTCCCAATCGACACTCGCCCGCTGGGGCACATAGGCGATGCGGTTGCGGGCATTCTCTATCGGTGATCCAAAGACGAAGACCTCGCCCGACAGCCGTGGGATGACCCCGAGCGCGGCCTTCAAGAGAGTGGACTTACCGGCGCCGTTCGGCCCGATGATGGTCGACATCGAATTCGCCGGAAAGGTCGCATCGACCGAAAAAACCGCGGGCTTCTCGCTGTACGAGACGGTGAGCCCGCGCAAGGCGAGGGGGGCATCTGAAGGCACATCTTCCGGGCCGCTGACCCGGCCGTCTTCCGCAGCGATTGTCAGCCGTCGGCTGCGAGGCGCTTGGGTCTCCATCAGTTCAAAAGGCCTTGCATGCCGGAATCCGGCGCCTCTCCGCCAAGGGCGCGGGCTATGGTCGTCGCGTTCGAGTCGATCATGCCGACATAGCTGCCCTCGTAGGTGCCTGGTTCGCCCATGGCGTCAGAATAAAGTTCACCGCCTATGACTACCTCGTGACCTTGTGCCTCCGCGCCTTCGATCAGTGCACGGATATTGCGGTCCGACACCGAGGTTTCGACAAAGACCGCGCGAATGCCGCGCGCGATAAGCATGTCAACAAGCTCGCCGATACGCTGGAGGCCGGCTTCCGACTCGGTCGAGATCCCTTGGATGCCGATGACCTCGAAACCGTAGGCGTTGCCGAAATAGTTGAAAGCATCGTGTGACGTCAGCAGGATACGGCTTTCGGCTGGAACCGACGACAACACATCGGTGGTGTAGCGGGCCAGGTCGCGCAGCGTTCCAAGATACGCATCGGCGTTTGCGGTGAAGGTCTCTTCGCCTTCGGGGTGTGCCTCGATCAAGGCGTTGCGCACGTTCACGACCACGCGCGACCAGAGGTTCGGGTTCATCCACACGTGCGGATCGAAGCGGCCCTCATAATCCTCGGACCCGATCAAGAGGTTCTTGGGTAACGCTTCCGCCACAGCCATGACGTTACCGTCGGTTCCAAGATCGACAAGGAATTCCTCCATCTGGGCCTCAAGATAGAGGCCGTTCCACAGGACGAGGTCCGCTTTGGCCATGGCCACGATGTCGGTGCGTGTCTGACGGTAGGCGTGAGGATCGACGCCAGGTCCCATCAGCGCCCGTACCTCCACCAGATTTCCGCCCACCGTCTGTGCGGCATCGGCGATCATACCCGTCGTGGCGACCACTTCCAGGCGGTCTTGCGCGACGGCCCATCCAGACGGGAGAGCCATAATGATTGCCGCGGCCAGGAGTGTCCGCTTCGTCAAAGTCATTGTCGCAACTCCAAGACAGAATCAGCCTACCGAACGGGCTTTGCGCGGAACGACATGCTAGTGCGAGGCATTCGCAAAGTCAATGTTCTTGCGATTCATTCGCAATCCGTTCGAAGTACGTCAAGCGCCGGCAACAAGCCGCCGGCCTGTCGCACCGCGGCCGTCTGGAAGACGTCGATACCGGAGAGGCCATGGATTTCGTCCGCCGTGAGATCAAGCGTCCGCTACGTCGGGTCGCCGCGACGGATGGTTGCTGGATCGTCGCACACCGGATTGTGCACCAACGCCGGAACGCCTGTTGGATTGAATTGATGCAAGGGGCCTTCACCCCTTGCATAGCCGGAAGAAGTCAGGCCGATCGAACAGCTGACGATCCTGCAGAGCGTGGTACGGGGCAAGACCGCAAAGATCTGCGCAATGCGCAGGTGGATACTGTTCCTACCGCTCCTCGCTTCTCAAGGCCAGGTAGACACACCAGCACATTGCCAGCACGACCAAGGTGAACGGAATCCCGGTGGAAACCGCTGCGCCTTGCAAGGCCGAAAGACCGCCTCCGAGCAACAGCGCTATGGCCACCAAGCCTTCCAGCGTGCACCAGAACACCCGCTGCGCCACAGGGGCGTCGATCTTGCCGCCGGCTGTGATCGTATCGATCACCAGAGAGCCGCTATCGGACGACGTGACGAAAAAAACAATGATCAGAACAAGCGATATCGGCGCGATGATCGAATAGAGCGGGTACTGGTCCAGCAGACGGAACAGCGCCAATTCCGGTTTATATGCGTCCACCACGACCGCAGTGATCCCGTCTCCTGCGCCGGTACCACCCTCGATCATGTTGATCGCCGCACCGCCGAACGTCGTCATCCACAGCGCACAGACGATGGTTGGCGCAATCAGCACGAAGAGAATGAACTCCCTAACCGTCCGGCCCCGTGAAATTCGCGCAATGAACATGCCGACAAATGGCGACCAGGCAATCCACCAGGCCCAATAGAACGTCGTCCAGCCGTGGAAATAGCTTGTGTCTTCGCGCCCGAACGGATTGTTCAGCGCCGGCAGATGCATCACGTACTGGACCATGACGTCGCCGAAGCGGGCAAGGGTCGAGCCGATTCCGGCCAGGATCAGTACGAAGAAGAACAGCGCCACGGCCATGATCATATTGATCTCGGACAGCCGTTTCACGCCCTTGTCCATGCCCATCAGGACCGATCCAAGCGCCACCGCGGTGATGCCGATGATGAGAACGACGACAACGGTATTCGACGGCTCGATGCCGAACACGTCGTTCAGACCGGCCGCTATCTGCTTGGCACCCAGTCCGAGCGATGTCGTCAGGCCAAAGAGCGTGGCGAAGACCGCAAGCGTGTCGATGATGTGGCCCCACCAGCCCCAGATTCGCTCGCCGAGGATCGGGTAGAACGCGGACCGGAGCGTCATCGGCAGCCCTTTGTTGTAGGTGTAAACCGCCAATGTCAGGCCCACGACGGCATAGACGCACCAGCCGCCCAGCCCCCAATGATGGACCGTGCCTACGATCCCTATGTTCTCATTCCCCGGGGTGGACGGATCGATGCCAAGCGGGTGCGCCGCTCCACCTTCGGCATAGGTATAATAGACCGGCTCGAGGACCCCAAAGAACAGCAAGCCGATGCCGATGCCGGCGGCGAAGAGCATGGCGATCCAGGCAGGGTAAGAGTAGTCCGGAACGGCGTCCTTGCCGCCGATTCTCACTCCGCCGACCGGCAAGACGACCAACGCAAGACAGAATATCAGCATGATGTCGACGGCGATCACGAGGAACCAGTCGAACTCGCGCGTCAGAAACGGCCGCAGCCAGCCAAAGAATTCGGCCGACGCCTCTTGGTTGGCCAGCGCCAGCAGGACGAAGGCGATGATCACAAGACCGGAGATGACAAAAACCGGATTGTGTATATCCAGACCGAAGGGCCGGATATTGTCCTGGCCAAGTTGATAATCTGTCTCGAAGCCAGAGCTTTCGGCGGTTCCGGGCCCGGGGTTTTCTAGGTTAGCCATCCTGTCCTCCCAGCGTTTCTAGGGAAAGCGTCCGGCCATCCGGTGAGGTTTGCAACAATAATATGTCAGCGGACGCCATTTTTTTATTGAAGTGACGGGGTCAAGTGTCGCGTACCAAAAAGACCGACACATCCGAATGCGAAGCGATTTTTCCCCCGTTCGATGGCCAGAAATACGCGGCCACCCCAGGTTTGTGAGACGCCATGATTACCAGGTCCGCTCCGGTATCATCGATGGCGCCGAGCAGCGCGTCATCCACGTCCGTTGTCGGATCATGACTGATGACCGCCAGGGCCGACGCGTCAATGCCCCGGCTTTCCGCCTGTTCCCTGGCAAAGGCCTCTAGCTTCGCCTTGAACTCATCGGGATTATGAGCAAGCGGCCCGGGCGCGGCAGCCGTAACCGAAACAAACGTCACCGGAGCGCCGTGATGCCGGGCTTCTTCGGCCGTGACCTTCAACGCGCGTTCGAGCTTTTCAAGATGTGCTAGATCGACCGGCGCCAAAATACGTTGAAACATACGTCCCTCCCTGGTTTCCGAGCGATAGACCAGGAGGTAATGGAGCGCCCTGTCGCAGCTCCGCTCCCGTTCTCGTTGTTCGACTTTTTTTAGGGAAGGGTAGTGGCAAGGACCGCCGTCGCACAACCTCCCATGTCAAAAAATGTAACAAACCACCCGTCGCCATGCTCGAGCTGCAGCCGTCGAAAGGCTTGAAGCGCCCGTGCGCCACCCAGAATTCACCCTGGATCTCTTTCTGAGCGCCGCAAGGCATGCCGACGTGTCATCGAGGGGGATTTGCGAACGCGAAAAACATCCGCGGCACGCTAAACATGGATCGCCCCAATTCGAGGACGCCGTGGTTTCACAGAGTCTCGGACCGCGAAACGAGTGGCCGAGGCTATCTCTGGAACTGCATGTTTCGAAAGCTGCATCATTGCGACTTGGGTTTTCCAGCCGTCCAGGTCCAGGACTGGCCCCGCCGGCTCTGCCGTCAGGCCAAGCCGACCGATCCATCGGGCCCAAATGGCGGGGACCAGTCCCAGCACAATCCTGGCATTCACGTCGTGCGCAGCGTCGATCATCCCTTTCATCATTGCCGTCTGAACCTTAGTGCGGTTTCTCGACGGAACCGAGTCCATCACAAAGACCCTCGAGGATTCCCAGATGTAGGGATCGACCGGCGCCTCGAAGGCAAGAAGGTCGGTCGGAATGGTGTCGACCAATCCAAGTTGGGCATCGCGAATCATGTACGAATAGATCCCGCAACGCGCGGTTGTCGGAGTCAGCCGAATGCCGGCCAGCACCTCTCCGTCCTCGTGGACGGCAACCCAGCGCGACGCCGGGCTGTCGTACTGGTCGTACTCCATGCCGTCGGCTTCAGGCAGTTCCCAGTTGTTCTTTTCTATGAACGAGCGCCGTCTGGCGCGTAGGAAGTTCACAAAGAGATCCCCGTGCAGATGGAGGGTCTCAAAACTCAGTTTTGTGGTTTGCATTTTCCATTCCTTAACCACACTTGCCCGTTGGCACCGAGTGGACAGTGCCGGCTGCGTGCACGTTTTGAGCGTCCATAGCGAACGCATCGAACGGGCGTCTTGTTACTGGACGGGAGGTCGGCACACGAAGACAGTCATCGAAACGCCCATCCGTGAGGTCCTGCGTACAGACAGGATCACGGTGGGATTTCAGCCCCGGTACTAAACTGGTTCCGCTTCGCCTTCACCTGTCCAGGCCCCCAAATACCAGAGAACATACGGGTCTGAGGTTATCTACAGATTTTCCAATGCCCGCCGAATTCGGGCTTTTTTGTGTCACAAATGCGCCATTCGACTGGCTGTGCGATTTCAACATATTGAGTATGGCACAATATATTGAGGTTTTTTTCACGCACCGGCGCCTAAGCAGTCAGTTCACTTTCAACTTTTTCATTGACATGAGCGATTCCCGCCGGGGCGAGTCGGCTCATGCGTGTGGCGGCTCGTCGTGTCCTTTGTCACCGGAAGGCGCCGAGAATGTTGAATTGTTGCCATTCAATGACCACAGATGACGGCTACGACGCGTCATCAGCACGCCCGGGAATGTCATTCTCGGGGCACGTAGAGAAGAGACCGCAAAGACGTCCGCATGTCCAAAGATGTTCAAATCGCCGGCTGGGCGGAGAAGCGGTCGCATGCCAATTGCCCGAAAGCCCGATGGCTCAGGCGGGCGATGCTTTTCGGACGATGGATCACCATAGGGCGCGGCGTATCGAGCATACGCCTTGCCAGGCAGATCAACGATTTCGTCGGCGGCAGCCGTGCGCTGTTCTGGCAGCGGCAGGGCATGTACCTCGGCGCGTGCCTGCTGACCTTTTTCTACTACGACGAGACGCTGGCCTGGACCTTTCTTTGCCTTCTGCAAATGACGGAAATCCTGGATATGGGAGTTTCGTCCTACACAGGACGGATCTCCGAGAGCGATAGCAGCAAGGCGCGGCGGATGCATCTTGCGTTGCTGCTGACCTCGACGTTGAGCGCGTTGACCGTCGGCGCGTTCACCCTTGCCATCGTCTCGATGGAAGAGCCCGGCCAACATTTCACCCCGCTCTTCTTCCTGTTTGCGGCCGGGCTTTTCGCCGCCGTTAACAACCACCAGCTTCCGCGTGTTCTGCTGGTGCGCCTTCTCGTCTATGGCGCTGTCTTTCTGTATGTCCCGATAAACGACCTCATGGCCGTGCGGCCGCCGCTGGACTCGGTTCTGTGGATGCAGTTGGCGACGGTGGTGTTCGTCCTGTTCTTCGTTATCGAATGCGCGCTGATCTTTCTGAAGCTCTACAGGAAAGGTCTGGATAACCTGCAGGAACTGCGGCAAGAGCGCGACCGTGCGCATGACGCCCTGGAGGTGAAATCGCAGTTTCTGGCAACCGTCAGCCATGAGTTGCGAACGCCGCTGACGTCGATACTGGGGTCGCTTGGCGTGATACAGTCCGGTCTTCTGGCAGACAAACCGGATAAGCTGGCGGAAGCCATCGACCTGGCGCACCAAAACAGCAGGCGGCTATCGGACCTGATCAATGATCTTCTGGATCTTCAGAAGATCGAATCGGGGCAAATGACCTATAAGTTCGAGCCGACAGAGGCCGGTCAGCTTCTGACCGAAGCAGCGCGCATGATGCAAGGCTACGCCGAACAGTCGGGCGTCGAAATCGACGTAAGCGGGGCGGATCAGAACCAGGTCGTATCGGCCGATCATGGCCGGCTCGTGCAGGTGCTGACGAACCTCCTGTCCAATGCGGTGAAGTTTTCGGACGTCGGTTCGAAAGTCGTCGCCTCGGTCAAATGCAGCGACGGAAAGGTTCGGATTTCAGTGTCGGACGCAGGAATTGGGATCCCGCCCAATTCGCGGTCTTTGGTCTTCGGCAAATTCAGTCAGATCGACGGCTCGGATCGGCGGCTGCACCAGGGGACGGGGCTGGGGCTGAACATCAGCCAGAAAATCGTTCGCGCCCACGGGGGAACAATCGACTACACCAGCGAAGTCGGCAAGGGAACCGAATTCATTGTCGAACTCGATCGCCTGCAGCACAATTGAAGTCGGACGGGCGGATTGTGGAATTCCATTAATTTTCCTTATTTTTGCTCAAAACCCCCGCGATAACGATCATTGTGAGCTTCCCGCGCAAAGTAGACGCGACTGGACGCACGCTGCCACTCCAACGCCCAGTCGAAAGGCGTAACAATGCGTATACTTGCGGTCGACGACGACCCGTTCATCATCCAGGTATTGGAACTGGCGCTTAGCGCCATGGGATTCGATTCAGTTGCGACGGCGCGCTGCGCGCATGACGCGATGGAATTGGTGGATCATCCAGACACCTGCTTCGACTGCATCCTGCTCGACATTCAGATGCCGGAGGTCGACGGTATCGAATTATGCGAGATGATCCGCGAGGTTCCCGGCTACGCGCGAACGCCGATCATCATGCTGACCGCGATGTCCGAACGCCACTACATCGAGCGCGCGTTTGAGGCGGGGGCAAACGACTATATCTCAAAGCCGTTCGAAACCGTCGAACTTGCGGCTCGTATCCGCATGGCAGAGCAGCTTTCCAAGGAAATCAGATCGAAAGAGGGCGTCGAGCGCGAGTTGTCGCTCATGAGCAGCGGCTTGGACTTTCAGCCAGCCGTGAACTTTGAAGATGCGCTTGGTTTCGAGGATATGCCGGGGCATCTCGACCTGCCGACGCTGAAGAATTACCTCGACCGGATCAAGCGCAGCCATTTCCGCTATGGCGGTGTGATGGCCTTGAAGATCCGAAACATCAGCGAGATCTTCGGGAAGCTGAATGGTCGTGACTTCATCAACTTCGTCGCGGATGTCGGCGATGCGATATCGTTGACCCTGAGCCATGAGCGTGTGCATTTTTCCTATGCGGGTTCCGGCTATTTTCTGATCCTGTTTCTTTGCGTCCCAAAGGTCGGCTTTGCCCGTGAGGTGCGCAGGCTGATCCAGGCCGAGCTCGACAGTATGGAATTGCGCTACCCCGACACCCGCAGCATCGGCACAACGATCGAAGTGAGCCGAATTCAAGGGACAGAGCTTTTCGGAACCAATACCGTCAATTCCGTCGTGCAAACTGCCATCAACGATGTCGAGACGGTCCTGGCGGCCGATACCAAAGTCGAGCTGAGGTTGAGCACTTCCGGCGTCGCATCGGCTCTGAGGGTGACACACTGAGGCTCGCCTGAATCTCGCAGCCGCCCCTTCTTCAACGATCCGAGAACTCGGGCGGCCATCGCGGTTTGTCCGGCTTCGATATCGATCCGCCGACGATGTCGAGGCCAACATAACCTCGCACAACGGCAAGCCGCCGGGCGAGGATCGTGGCCATGGATGAGATCACCGCGCCCTCGGGGCAATTCGCCGGTTCGGGATCACATGGGAGATCGCCGAAAACCGCCCTTCCGCGGATGGCGGCGGCGTTCAACGCGAAATCCGAATGACCGCGCCGGTTCCTTCAGTAATCGCGTTCAAAAAATAGCCCGATGCCCGAATTGCCGTCTGACGATAGCCTGCCCCGCGCCGTGACGGATGGAGATAGGGTGAGGTTGAGATTGATCTCGCTTTTGCCCGACGTGTCCACGGTCACGTCCGTGTAGACATTCTCGTTGATGTATTTGCCGAGGCGCACACCGGCGTCGCCGTCTTCGCCCGAGGTGACGTCAAGATCGTCGAGCCCGAAACTTTGCCTGAGCCGCCCGACGACCCCCTCGCCACCGCGGCCGGCAAGGACACGCACCGCATTGGCGATTTGCAGCGCCTGCAGGGGCGAGATTTCAGAGATGTCCCTTCCAAATAGAAGCCGGGCGAGGATTTCGTCCTCCGGAAGGTCCGGGCTCGAGACAAAGCTGACTTGCGGGGACGAGGCAGGACCTTCGACAATCACCTGGATACGGGTCCCGGCGCTGTCCGTATCGGCGACGGCGCGGATATAGGGATCGAGATCGCCCTGAAGCTGAACCGAGGCTTCGCTCAGGGTGAGCCGCCTTCCGAGGATGTCGAGCCGTCCGCGAATAAGTTCGAAACGTCCTTCGGTGACGACGTCGGCGGTGTCTCCGGTCAACCGCAACATGCCGCCCAGTTCGACGTCAAGGCCACGTCCGCGCACAAAAATGCGCGATGGTGCGCGGACGATGAGGTCGAGCGGATAGACGGCGCCCGCGCCGCCTTTCTGCCGGTCGATCAACCCGGCGCGCAAACGGGTCTGGCGGACCGGGGCAGGCTCGTTCAGATGCACCAGGCCGGGCAGGGCGCCGCTCGGCGCCCCCGCGCCGTCGGGCACGCGAATCTCGGTGGCGCCGAGGGCGATGTCGCCGGTGACGATCGCGCCGCCGCGCAATGCCCCGGACACGGCTACCCGCCCGTCGGCCGTCGTCTCGTATAGACCGGCCTGACGCAGCGCCAGAGCCGCGAGATCCACTACCAGATCGGCGGTAAAGGGCGGGCCCAGCCCGACGCGGCCGCCAAGCCGCAAACGCCCGCCGCTCGATACCGCGGATGTCGCCGAAACCTGCATCGAACCGCCGCTGATCTGGCCTTCGGCGGCGATGTCGCTCAGACCCAGTCCGAGCGCAGGCAATGTCAACCGCGCACCGTCGGTGCGCACCGCCCCGGAAACTGACCGCAAACGCGGCGATCCGTCGAGCCGCAGGTCGAACCGGGCAGTGCCCTCGGCGAGGTTCGGCAAGACGAAGCGGTTGGCAAGCGCAAGCGGCGCAGTGCCGGAAATCGCCAGGTTGGCCGAAGTTCCATCCCGTGCGACCTGACCGTCGACGGCGGCACTTGTCCCGCCCGGACCTTGCAACGCGCTGCCGATGGTCCAGGGGCCACCGGCGGCGCTGGCGACGCCCTGCGCGGCGACCGGGCCCGTCAGCCCGTCGACAAAGAGCCCCAAATCGCGCAGGTCGATCGCATACCGGACCCGGCTCTTGGCGGCGCCGACTGACCCGGTGAGATCGGCGATGATCTGTGGCGTGCGCAGTTCGAACCGGTCGAAGACCGTGATTCCATCGGCCTCTCGACGCAGGTCGGAGCCAAAGGTGGTCTGGCCGCGCAGCAGCAGATCGGCCTCTGGGATGCCGGTCCGAAGGTTCCGCGCGGTACCGTCAAGCGCGCCAGTGACCGTGCCATCCCGCAGGTCTCCCGACGCTGCAGCCTCCAGTGATAGCGCGCCGGCGATGGGCCGACCGGCAAGATCGGCATAGGGTCCGAGATCTTCGATCTGAAGCGTCACCTCGCCGTTTGTCGGACCGGCTTGCCCGTCGACAAGGGTCGTGCCGACCGTGAAAGTTGCCGATGCCGCGCCGGGGGCGCTGGCGCGCGCGTCCAAACGCCAGTTGGCCATGCTTTGCCTTGCCGTGCCCGAAACGCGCAAGGGTCCATCGGCACCGGGGATGATCTGACCGGTTTCGTCGAGGGACAGCGCGAATGTCAGGTCGCTGGCATCTGATGCCACGTGGCCGCTGGCCGAAATCGCGGCGGTCGCCGAGGTCACCGCCAGTTGCTCAAGCCGCAGGCCGGCCCTGTCCCGCCTGGCGTCGATTGACAGCCGCGTGGGGCCACCGATGAGCGGGTCGAGCCGCGGTTGGCCGACGGCTAAATCCTGGCCGTACCCGGTCAGCGCCAAATCGAACGCGCCGCTGACTGGCGTGGCACTGCCCGCGATGCGCACCTGGGCCGCACCACCAAGGGGCTGCCCCAAGAGACCCGCAAAACGGCTGAGATCCTGCGCGACAAGCGCGATGTCGCCTGACACCGACAGGTCGATTTGCCCATCCACCCCGGCAATCTGCGCGCTGCCCGACAGGGTGTAATCGCGTCCTGCCATCTCGAGGTTCGAAAGCTGCAGCGTCGCGCCTTGACGCCAGTCGAACGACAGCCCGCCGGTAATATCCGGGCCGATGGCGTTCGCCAGGTCGCGGTCAAAGGGGTCGAGCCCGGATAGGGCGACGTCGAGCGTTCCGCCGGCGCCTTGCACGTCGGGCGACAGCGCGCCCTGACCGGCGATGCGGACATTGGCCAGCGCCAGATCGGGGCGGCGCAGTCGGTCGACGGTTGCGGCCAGGGACCAGATGTCGCTGGTGGCGGCGTCGTAGGAAAGCGAAAGCTCTGCCGCACCGATCCGGGTTTCCGGCCCCGGCAGCGCAAGCGTCACGTCCGTGCCCTCGATCGGTGCAATCCGTCCGGTTACCGCGATGCGCTCCGGCCAGCCGTCGGCCGCAACCACCAGTTCGCCCGACAGTGCCGCCGCGGCCGAACGCAGCGATAGATCGTCGACCTCAACGCGGCCATCGGCACGGCGCTGCCCGGCGGCGCGAAGCCGGATGTCGGCGCCCAGGAAGCGCCGGTACTGCGGTTCGACAAGGGGCCGCAGATCACCGCCGATATCGGCCATAAACCGCTGCATGGGGATTTGGGGATCATCGGCGTCCGGCAGATCGGCCAGGCTGACGCTGCCGGTCAGCCGTGTCTGGCCATCGGTTGCCAGGCCGATTTCCGCGATAAAGTTGCTGATCGGTCCGGATCCGGCGACGCGAAAGCCGACCGGTGGCCGCCCCGGAAGGCCGAGAAGGGTGGCCGCAATGCCGCCCTTTGCCTCGGTCAGATCGAGATCGAGCGACAGCATACGGGTGGCATTCGAAAAAGACCCCGCAAAGCGCAGGTTGCCCGGCGTTGCTCCCAGCCGCCCGATCGACAGGGACGCGCGCCCTGCGCCCCCGCTGAGCGTGACAGATCCGTCCAGTGACATGGTGGCGTCTTCGCCCAGAAGCGGCGCGCCCAGGATCAGCCGTGCCACTTCGAGTGTGCCGATCTCGATGGATACCGGCAGATCCGGCAGGGCGAACGGCGTCGCTTCGGGCGGGGGCAGCCCTGCGGCTGGCTGCGGCGCCCGCGCAATCGCGATGGTCTGCGCCGAAAGCTCGGCGATCTCCAGCCGTCCGCGCAGCAGGCCTGCACGGTTCCAGTCCAAAACCGCGCCCCGTATCGTCAGCCATATCCCGGCCTTGTCGGCAATTGTCAGGCTGTCGATCGTCGCGCGGCCGCTGAGCGCGCCTTCGAACCCTTCGATCCGCACGTCGCGACCGGCGTCCGACAGGTTGTCCTCCAGAAAGGCCTGAAGGATGCCGCGGTCGTCGGTCTGCGCCTGACCCGGTCCGGAAAGAAGCGCCAGAACCAGCGCGGAGATCGCCAGAAACCGTCTCAAAACGCCTGCCCGATGCCAAGATACAGCTGCACGCCGTCCCCCGTATCGCCGCCCACCGGCGCGGCAACGTCGAACCGGATCGGCCCGAGCGTCGTTTTGTACCGCACGCCGAGCCCGGCGCCGGCATGCCATTCGCCGCTGCCATCGAAAAAGCTTTCGGTGCCGATATAGCCGGCATCGACGAACGCCACCGCTCCGATCCGGTCGGTGATGCCGGTGCGCAACTCGCCCGACAGCCCGACAAAGCTGCGCCCGCCGGTCTCGACCCCGCCGCCCAGATCGACATTCAGCGATTGGTAGGGCTGCCCGCGTACCGTGCCGCCGCCGCCGGAGTAGAACAGGAAATCCGGGTGAACCTCGGTCAGGGCTGCGCCGGATACGGACCCCACCTGCAACCGCCCTGCGACCACCACGCCGTCATTGGTCCCGAAACCGCGATACGCCCGCCCGTCAAGAACCGCGCGCACGCCCGAGGCGGTACCGTCCACGCCCCAAAACGGTGTGACCTCTGCGGCCAGGAACGTGCCGGAGGTTGGGTCCAACGCCTCGTCCCGCCGGTCCCACGTGGCGGAGACCGGAAAGCTCACCAGCGTGAATTCCCGCGCGCCGAGATCGTCGTCGGTTTCCGAATAGGTAAAGGTCACCCCGGCCTCGGCCTGCAATGTATCGGAAAATATGCGCCCCGCCCCAAAACCGAAGGACATCCGGTCGGATCGAAAATCCGGCTCTTCGAGATGCTCGAATTCCGCTAGGGCAAATCCCTTGGTGTCGGCTCCAAAGGCGGCCGGACTTTCCAGCCGCACGCCTGCCGAATAGTCGATGCCGCCGGTCTGGCCGCCAATGTTCTCGACCTCGGCCTCGAAGCGGAACCGCTCGGCGCCGCCGAAAAAGTTCCGGTGCAGCCAGAAACCCGACACGCGCAGCCCCTCGAAAGACGCGATTTCGGCGCCAAAGCCGAACCGCCGCGGCTTTTCGTCGACCACGGACAGCGCGATATCCATGGTATCGCCGGATCCCAGCGTTTCGGGCTCTGACAGCGCGACCGACGAAAACGCCCCGGTTCGCCGCAGCCGCGTCGCCACCGTCCGCAAGGCGTCGGGCGAGAACACCGCGCCCGAGGGAAACCCGGCGATGCGCTCAATGCGCTTTGCGCGCACGGCGCTGGGGCCCGTCAGCACCAGATCGCCAAAGCGGACCTGCGGGCCGGGGTCGATCTGCACACGGGCCGAAAGCACCTTGGCGGCATGATCGGCGACCACGCTTTGGCCGGCGGGCGCGGCCGTGGCGTGGCCCGCATCGCGCCAGGCGTCCACGGTGTCCTCGACGGCGTCGCGGATGTCCGTACTGCGCGCCCGCGCACCGGGGCGCGGCGGGTCGAGGCCGGCCGCCCCACGCGGCGCAGGTCCGATCTCGACGGCCCCGAAACGGAACGGCGGGCCGGGGTCGACGCGGATCACGACCTCACCAATCCTGCGCGGAACCTCCAGGAGCGCGATGTCGGCCGCTTCCCGCCCGTCGATCCGGATTTGCACGACCCCGCTGTAGTAACCGTTGGCATAGAGCGTCTCGACCAGGGTCCGATAATCGGCAAGCGCCGCGCCGAATATCTCATGCGGGTCGGCAACCTTCTCGCCGTACGCGCCTACGACCAGCGAGGCCGCGCCAAGCGCGTTGCGCAAGGCGCTGTCGCCGCCCGCAACCGACATCCGGACCCGGTCGAGCGCCTCTGCGTCCGGGCCGTGCGCCAGTCCCGCCATCAGGGCTGCAATGCCAGCCATGTTTCGTAAGCGCCCCAGGCTCTTTGCCTCCGTCACACCCGGCCGCCCATGTTGCCTGCGGCGGGTTCGTTTTCGGCGTCTATGGTCGTATGCGCCTTTTCTACGGGTCTTGAGTCGCGTCCTGCCCAACCGCAACCGTCTTCAAATCATACACCGATATGCGTTCGAGACTACACCAGATCGAAAGCTGAATCAGCACCGGATATGCCTGGGTCGAAGACAGGGACAGCCCGGGCGCGCCGGGCCGTGCCATTTCAAAACGGGTGGTCGATGGACCCGACCTGTCTACCGAAGGCCGGTCCTGGGCGTTCTATGCCGAGAAGCGATGTTCAATCCTGCGGGGTCAGGGCCGGTTCTTGGACCGGTCATCTGACCGTTTCCCGAAAGCCTGCCGGAATACAGGCCTCGAGGCCCGCCGGCAGCACGATCCTCGCCCCGGCATCGTAGAGCCGTCTGGTCAGGTCCGCCCCTTCGCTGCGCAGTGTCAGCGAAATGGGTGACCGCCCGACGACCGCAACATCCGCGGGCAGGGCGGCGGTGAAGGCCTCGGGCGGGAACGGCACGAATGCCGCCGGGGCATCCCCGCCCAGGCGCATGACGATGGCAAGCGTCCCGATCCAGCCGACCAGCAGAAGCGGCAGCCCGGCAAGGATCAGACGGATCAGGCTGCGGCGATGTCGCTTGCTCGGGGCCATCTGGTGGCATGAACCTCAGTAGTCGTGGATATGCTCCAGCCGCAGGTCCCGCGCCTCCAGCCCGCGCAAGGTTGCGGCAAGGTCCGTGACCGGTACCAGAAACAGGTGCCGTGTGTCGCCATAGCCCTGGCGTGGCAGGCTTTTCAACGCGCCGTCCTGTGTTGGCGCGCCGGAGATGGCGGTGAACATGATCTGATCGTTGCCGGCGATGTCCAGAAACGTGGCGCCTTCGGACGCCCAGTCGGACAGAACGCCGGTCAGTTCGCGGTATCTGGGCGTTTCCACCTCCAGCCCGCCCGCGACCCCGGCCAGGACGGTGACGCCATCCACGGCCTCCAGGCGGTCCGCCGGCAGTCCCGATACGACCATCTGCAGGGTCAGATCGTCGGCTCCGGTGGCCGCCACAGCGCTTGCGATCAGGCTGGCATAGGCGGCGCGGGTGCGATGTTCGAGGCCAAGCGCCAGCGCCCGTTCGCGGTCGCGGAAACCGGACGAGGCGGCGGCGTCAAGGGCATCGGCATCGGCCCGGAAATCATAGCGATACCACGGGATCTGCTGCAGGAACCGCGCGTATTCAGCGGCCTGGCTCGCCGAAAGATCGTCAAGCGCCGCCCGCTCGGGACCTCGGATCGCCGCCGACAGGCGGCCAAGCGTTTCTTCGTAGAGCATCTTCATCAGCATCTCGAAGGTGAACGAGACGCCGATGACATGGACCAGCTGGCGCGTCGCTCCGTCGATCTCGCCCAGTGCCGCGCTTTGCTGCGTCAGCGCGCAAAGCGATCGCCAATAGCTTGCGATGGCGGAAAGATAGGCGAAATCATGCGGGTCGTCCTTGCTGATCACCTCGGCATAGTCGTCATAGGCGTGAACGATATGCCATTCGGGATAGGTCAGCAGCGTGCGGATTTCGGGCCGTGTCTCGCCCGAAAGCGGGGTGGCGGGTGCCGGCGTGGCATCGCCCCGGCACAGGGTCTCGACATAGACAACAGGGCTTGCCAGCCCGACCACCACCAGCAGCGCCAGCAGAAGGACGCGTTTCAACAGGCGGCCCAGCAGCCTCATGCGCGGCGGGCCGATATCAGACCGGCCACCAGCGCCACCGCCCCGAGACCGATATGGGGCAGGTTCGCCGCGATGCGGAGAAACGACAGATCCGGCCCCAGGCTCGGGTTCGTAAAGATCCCGAAGTCCAGATATCCCCAGCCGGTGAAGATCCCAAAGACGCCGTCGCCGAGATAGGCCGCGCCAAACAGGATCAGAAAAAGCGTTGCCGAGCGGTTCGACAAATACCCCGCGAGCGCCGCCCAGATCGCCGAGACTAGGTGCAGCGCGTCGTCGAACGGGTCGAGCGCGAAGATGCCGAAGGCAAGCCCCTGATCGTCCGTGAGGCCGGGGATGTAGTTGATCGCCGCCGCACCGAGAAGGATGACGGCATAGACCAGGCACAGGCGTCTAAACCAACTCATAGGCCCTCCAGATAGCTGTCCCAAAGGTTGTTGCGCAGGGTCAGGCTCGGGTCGATCTCGCGCTTGGCCGCCGCGAACTCGGCCGCGCGAGGATAGGCGGCGGTGAATTGCGCGACGGTCGCATGTGGTCGATAGGGCAGATAATACGTCCCGCCAAGTGCCACGATCCGGTCGATGAGCGCCCGCGTCATGCGCCGGTGATCGGCCTCAGCCCGGGCAGTCATTTCCTGGGTAAAGGACATCACGGCGGCGATTCGCGGCGTCGGCGAATGGGCCAGAACGCTGGTCGGATCGGTATCGACGAACCGAAGCGTGACATTCAGGAACTCGACGAACGCATCCGGAATGACCTCGCGGCAGGCGACCAGAAAGCCGTCGAACGCCTCAAGGGGGACGAAATACTCGTGCAGGATATCGACACGGTTCGGATCGCCGTCGGCAAGCGTGACGACGGGCTCGTTCATCAGCGAGTTGCGCGTGCTTTCACCCGCCAGCCGGGGTGCGAAACTGCTCTCGACCCACCAGCGCCGGCGTTTCATCCCCTCGCGTCCCACCTGCGTGCGGTAGACAAAGGACGCAAGATGCGACATCACGCCCGATCCGGCGGCAGGGGGAATATCGCTCTGATCTCCGGACGGTGCGTAGGTCACCATCAGCGCCTCTTGGAAAAACGCGGCGCGGTCGACGTTCAACCGGCCGTAAGCCATGGGAATGCCCGGGTCTTTCACGGCCGCGGCGAACCGGGCCGGAAAATCGGCCGCCGCCATGACCTCGAATCCCGGCATCAGGCGGAGGTTCGGCACCATCTGAACCTCCATGTCGACGATCAGGCCGATCAGGCCGTAGCCGCCCATGGCAAGCTCGAAAAGCCGCGGGTTTTCGTCGCGCGATGCGACAACCAGCGTCCCGTCGGCCAGCACCATGCGCAGCGACCGGACGGTTGCCCCCATCGGACCGAACGGCACCGGCCAGCCATGGGCGTTTACCGAAAACGTCGCGGCAACCCCGAAATCGTTGTTCGATTGCATGACCGCAGGGCTGAAACCCTGCGGATCGAGGGCGTCTATGACATCGGACCAGCGCGCACCGCCGTTTACGCGGTAGGTACCTGCGGCGGTGTCAAGTTCGATCCAGCCGTCGTCGACGGTTACGGCGCGGCCATTGCGGGGAATGGCCTGTCCACCCATCGAGTGCCGCGCGGCGCCCACATTGACCGGGCGGCCCTCGGCCCGGGCGGCTTCCAACTCGGCCCGAAACGCGGCAATCAACGCGTCGCCGCGGGCCGTGGGCCGTACATGCGAATGGATCGGCGTCGCGGATAGCTGGCTCGCGTCATTCAGCAGCGTGTCCGAGGGCGGCTCGCCACCGATTCCCGGGACCCCGCTCAGCTGCGACAGACCCGGCGCCCAGGACCAGCCGGCAAAACCTCCGGCCGCTGCGCCGCTTGCCACCAACAGACCGCGTCGTGTCGTCTTGCCAACCATGCTGATCGATATCCTCGTCGAATCTCTCGAAATGATGCGCGCAAGCCTATCACAGGCAATTCAAGGCCGAAGGTAGGGAAACCCGGAAGACAAACGGGGCAGCGCGCCTCGGCTGGCCCAGCCCTATGGTTCGGTGAGGCACCAGATCCCGTCGACCTGAACCATCGCGGGCTCGCCGCAGTGGAACAGGTAGTATGTCACCGTATCCTGAGCAGCGGCCGGCAAGGCCAGTCTGCTTAAGAGCTGTTCGATCGTCTTTGCGTTCTGCGGCGTGTGGGACAGGTTCACCCGCTGGTGCCTGGAGATCATCAGATCCTTGTTCGGCATGCCTTTCCCTAGTGCGTTGGCGCGCACCCAAACGGGTTTGGCCTCGGGCACCTGGCTGAGAAACTCATTCTCAAGGTGAACTTTGTCGAGGAATTTGACCGGCAAGAAACTCCCCGAGATCGTGCGAAGCGTATCCCGCAGACGGAGCGCTTCTATCGGCAGATCACCGAAAGACGTTGCCACCCGTGATTTGCCGGTGAATCCGGGCATGCACCACGCGCCATGAGCTTGGCTGTCCTGCTCAACCGGCGCGAGGTCGAATGCCTCGAGTTCACTCAGCACGTTCGCCAGAATGGCGTCGTCGGCGTCTGCTTGGTCCACAGTCACAATGTACCGTCATTTTCAATGCGTTAGCGATGCAGCTTTTACCGTATGATTTCGGCATTTTCTTGGCATCATCGGACTTTTGCCGCTCTAACGGAGACAATCTGCAGGGTGGCGGTAACCAGATTGACCGGCTTTCGTTGCAAATATGCGTCTACACGCGTTCAAATTGATGCCATCGGTGCAATGCGGTCCGTGATCGGCATCCCGCGGGGCGCCTGATCGCCTTCAAACCGGGCTTGAAGTCAGACCCTTCGCGCGGGATCCGACTTTCGCCTAAAAAACCGGACGCGGCCGCGCCGTGGCGGCCGCGCGGTTGCCGTTCTTTTTTTTGGGGGGACGCTACGCGCAGAACTTGATCACCGTCACCGTCGCCGTGATCGTCTTGAGAACGCCTTTGTCGTCCTGGACCGTGCTCTTCATGACCAGCTGGCCTTGGCCGGCACGGTTGGGGCAGGGCGACTTGTCGACCTGCGAATCCGTTGTGCCGATCTCGTCTTTCGAGGGGAAGTCTTTGTTGACTGCCGTAAAGCTGACGGACACATCCTTGTTGCCCGTGCCGCACGGACCCATGGCCATCGGTCCGGCAACGGTGGACGGAGCGCCGCTGACGGTGAACGTCGTTCCGTTGACGATGAACTGCAATTCCAGGGTGTCGATCACGGCCCCTCCCAGATCGAGCTTGGGCAGCAGAACCGAGACGAAACAGGTCTTGCCTGCGGATGACGGACCCGGCTTCTTTTTGGGTGTCACGTCAAAGTTCTCGCCCTTGTCGATCATCTCGAGCGCATCCAGCCCGGCCTGGGCCAGCGCCCTGAGGAAAAGGCCGAGCAGCCCGTCCAGGGCTTTGCCGATCTCGAGGAAAAGCTTCGCGCCCGCGACCAGCAGGAACTTCAGGCCGATGAGCTGCGTCACGATCTCGCACTGCACCTCGGTCAGCCGCGGTGCGGTAAAGACAAGCGGGGCTCCGGCCTGCAGCATGACCAGTTCGATCGCCGTCGCGGGCCGGTCGGATTTCGCGATGTCGACCAGCGCATCGATGTCCAGCGCGCTGCGCGCAACCGTATCGTAGAACACAGGTGCCGGGTCGTCGCCCAGGCAAGCGACGCCCACGGCCTCGGACACCGCGCAGTCAAACTCGGACATCGCATGATCGAGATGCGCGAAATAGGATTTGATGACGTCCTTGTGCGGCAAATCGGCGGTCCGCTTGTCGGCGTCGCCGGCCAGGGCCTGCATGGACAAACGAAATTGCTTGATGGCTTGCGGCACTGCCGCGTCGCCGGCGGCCGACCTCGGGATGGCGTCCACTGCGGTCAGGAACCGGTCGACATAGTTGATGAACTGTGCCCGTTCAGGGTTTTGTGCGATAGTTGCGGTCATGACGTTCTCCTACTCAGGTTACCGGGCGATTTCCGTGCGCCCACCAACCGGATCGGTCCAAAGCGGCGGAACGGATGCATCGGGGCGCAAAATTTTTCTGTTTCCGCGGCCGGGTCGCACGGGAGGCGGCTGATGGAGGCGAGGCCCGATCCGCAGGCGGCGCTGCTCGACCGAATTGCCGGTGGCGACAAGGCGGCGCTCAAACAGCTTTACGAGCTATGTGCGGGACGCCTGATGGGCATCGCCCTGCGCATGCTCGGCTCGATGCCCATGGCGGAAGAGGCCGTTCAGGACACGTTCGTGTCCATCTGGTCGGGCGCCGGCCGGTTCGACGCCTCGGTCGGGTCAGCGCAGGCATGGATCACCACGATCCTGCGCCGCCGGGCCTTGGACCGCCTTCGGGCCAGCCCCTGGCTCTTGCGCGAAACCGAATTGGGCGAGATGCCCCGGCCCGGCGGCGATCGGACGCTTGGGATCGCCGTGCGCCAGTGCCTCGATCAGCTTGCGGTCGACCACCGGATCTCTTTGCTGTATGTCTATTACTTCGGAATGACCCACAGCGAGCTCAGCCAAAAGCTGCAAAAACCGCTCGGGACCGTAAAATCGTGGGTGCGGCGTGGTCTTTTGGATCTCAAGGTATGCCTGGACCGATGACAGAAGATGACCATCTGCGCGCGGCCCTGATGACGCTCGGTCTGCTGGACCCCGCGGACGAGGCCGATGCCCGCCGGCAAGAGGCGGACGATCCCGGTTTCGCGGCGCTAGCGGCCCATTGGGCAGAGCGTTTCGATGCCGCCGACCCGGTCGAACCGCAAGCCCCGTCCGCCGGCCTATGGGACCGCATCTCGGACCGTGTCGACGATGCCATCTCGGCACCGGAAACCCACACGCATCGGCGTGACGCCGGCATATGGGAGCCGCTTGGCCCCGGCATCGAACGCAAGGTCGTCCACACCGACCGCGCCGCGGGCACCCTGTCCTATTTCGTGCGCATGCAAGGCGGCGCGACCCTGCCGATCCATACCCATGAAATGGACGAACAATGCATCCTGCTCGAAGGCCGGCTGCGCATCGGGGACCTGGTTTTCGAACCGGGCGATTTTCAACTGGCCCATGCCGGCGGGAAACACGTCCCGATCCATGCGCAGACCGATTGCCTGTTCTTCATCCACGGCGCGCTCTGACCTGTGTGAAAGATCCCCGATATGATTCTTGCCCGCGGCGGCAGGGCGGGGCGAAATCGCCCGACCACGCGCCGATTAATCAGGCATCCCGAACAATTGATTTCGCGACTTGGGCGCATTTCGCCGTCAATCCGCATTTTGTTTGTCGGCTGCGCACGGTTTGGTTAAATCGCTGTCCGGAGGGGGCGCAGCCTGACCAGGGATCAGTATGCGCAAGATCGACAGCCGCACACTTGGGATAGACCAGGGCAACGCATTGCTCTTTTCGGACTTCGATGTCGGCGGCGAAATGTGGGCGGGCAGCGGCCCGCGGTGCAAACGCGTTCCGATCCATTTCAGCGAGAGATACCGAAACAAGCCGGCCGTCCAGGTCCAGATCGATATGTGGGACATGGACGTGCGGTCGAACCAGCGCGCCGAGATCAAGGCCGAAAACATCTCGCGCGATGGGTTCGACATCGTCTTCAAGACCTGGGGCGACACCCGGGTGGCCCGCGTCTCGGCCAGTTGGACCGCACTCGGGCAGGTCGCCCACGAGGATGACTGGGAGGTCTGAGCACTTCCAGGCATCGCCGCGCCGCCTGCATTCCAAGCCGATCTGAAATTATTTCGGCAGTGGTCATGCTGGGCGGCGGAAAAGATGCACAGCGAATGCGCTTTTGGCTTTGCATGCGGTTCTACCCGGCATAATCTGGCGCGGTGGCCGCTGCCAGGGGGGTAAGAATGGGCACCGCACCGTATCAGGAGTTCGAATTTCTGACAGGGACGACGACCTTGTCGGCTTTCGATGTGGTATCGACGACATTCGGAATATCCTCGCAGGGCATTCAGTTCACCTGGAGCATTCAGGACACCAACGGCAACAATCTGCTGCAGCACTTTCCGGGGGTCAGTTTCGCCGCCCCCACCGACGGTACGCTGGTGGCCACGGTCTGCGGCACCACCGGCTCGTCGCCGCTCGACATCGTGACGCTTGGCCTCGCAGACACCATGGAATTCTTCGTCGGCACGATTGCGAACCCGCTGGAGCTGGATTTCTATTCTGTCGCCGGCCGGTGGACGGTGACCTACCATTTCACCGGTGGTGGGTTCACCACGTCAAAGATCGGTCCCATCGGCACGACCGGGCTCGGGTCGCCACTGTCCACGACCAGCGTCGCACTCACGCTGCTTGGCAATGTGAATGTCAGCCATATCACGTTCACGACCTCCAACATCGGTGGCCGAATCGTGATTGACGACTTCAAGGCGGCGGTCAGTTGCTTCTGCGCGGGCACGCGGATCGCCACGCCCGATGGTCCAAGGGCGGTCGAAGATCTCGAACCCGGCGATCGGCTTCTTCGGGCGGACGGGCGTGAGACGACCGTCAAGTGGCTCGGCGAACAGCCGGTCGATGTGCGGCTGGGCCACCCGGCCAAAATCAACCCGATCTGCATCACCGCGGGCGCATTGGGGGAAAACCTGCCCGCCAATGATCTGTATCTGTCGGCCGATCACGCCATCGCCATCGACGGCTGCCTGATCAACGCCGGCGCCCTGGTGAACGGCCAGTCGATCTATCAGGTCGCTGAAATGCCGCTCAACGGCTTCACGTATTTCCACATTGAAACCGACGCCCACGAACTGATCCTGGCCGAGGGCGTCGCTGCCGAAAGCTTCATCGACTATGCCGGCACGGACAACTTCGCCAACGGCGAAGACCGCGGCGGGCAGGTGATTGTCGAGATGGACCTGCCGCGCATCTCGGCGTCCCGGCTGCTTCCCCGAGCGATCCGCGCCCGTCTGGCCGCCCGTATCGGGATGGTCGAGGCCGCTTAGAGCGCGATGAGATTTGGGTAAAGTGCAAGGTCGGTTTTCGGCCTGGATCAGACGTTCGCAATCTGCATTCAGGCGCGGAATCAAGGCCGTAGGCCGCCGCGCCATCGCCGACCCGCCCCGAAGGGGAGGCGATTTTCTGACGGTGCGCATCGCATTGAGGTCGTTCGGACTTTGCCGGGATAAATCGAGCCGCTCAGAGGTTTGGTTCGCCTCCCCGCGGGTCGGCGATGGCGCGGCTATACGCTTAATCAGCGACATCCGCTCCAGGCCAAAACCGGTAGACCGGGATTCCCTCAAACCTCATCCGGCTCTGGACCGTCAACGGCCGCGCGGATCGAGGATTTTTGCCAGTACCGTATCCTTGGTAATCTGACCCAGCAGGGCGCCGTCTTCGACCACACCGACCGGATTGCCGGTTGCGGCGACCCGTTCCATGACATCGTGGATGGTTGTCTCGGGCGGTACGGTGATATCCGGCCGGTCCGTCGCGGGCTCCATGACGTCGCGGGCGCACAGAACGCCCAGCGGGTTCATATGCGCGACGAAATCGGCGACGTAGTCGTTCACGGGGTTGGTGAAGATCTCCGGCGGGGTGCCGCACTGCACGATGCGTCCGCCCTCCATGATCGCGATGCGGTTGCCGATCTTGAACGCCTCGTCCAGATCGTGGCTGACGAAGACGATGGTGCGGTGCAGCCGGTCCTGCAATTCCAGCAATTCGTCCTGCAGCCGCGTGCGGATCAACGGATCGAGCGCGGAAAACGGCTCGTCCATCAGCAGGACCGGCGCGTCCGTTGCAAAAGCGCGCGCCAATCCGACCCGCTGCTGCATGCCGCCGGACAGCTCGCCCACCTTGCGCTCGGCCCAGTCCGACAGGCCCACCAGTTCCAACTGTCTGTCCACCCGGGCCCGCCGGTCCGCCCTGGACTGTCCGCCCAGCTCCAGCCCCAGCCCGACATTCTCGCGCACCGTCCGCCAGGGCAGCAGCCCGAAGGCCTGGAACACCATGGCGATGTGGTTGAGCCGCAACTCGCGCAGCGTCTTTGCATCCGCCTCGGTCACGCTGACCATCCGGCCCTTGTATTCGACCCGCACGTCGCCCCGCACCACCGGGTTCAGCCCGTTCACCGCCCGCAGAAGCGTCGACTTGCCCGATCCGCTCAGCCCCATCAGCACCAGGATCTCGCCCTTCTCGACATTCAGCGAACAGTCGTGGACGCCAAGCACCTGGCCCGTCGCCGCCTGGATCTCCGATCGTTCCTGGCCCGCATCCATCAGGGGCAGCGCCGCGGCCGGCTCGTCACCGAACACGATCGAGACGGCGTCGAATTCGACCGCGGCGCTCATGACCGGTCCACCCGCAGCATCCGGTCCAGCATGATCGCCACCACCACGATGATGAAACCCGATTCAAAGCCCAGAGCCGTGTTCACCTGGTTCAGTGCCCGCACCACCGGCACGCCCAGCCCGTCGGCTCCCACCAGTGCCGCGATCACCACCATGGAAAGTGACAGCATGATCGTCTGGTTCAGCCCCGCCATGATCTGCGGAAACGCATACGGCAGTTCCACCTTCCACAAAACCTGTCCCGGCGTTCCCCCAAACGCCCGCGCGGCTTCCAGCAGGGCCATCGGCGTCGAGGACACCCCCAGATGCGTCAGCCGGATCGGCGCCGGTACCACGAAGATCACCGTCGCGATCAGCCCCGGCACCATGCCGATCCCGAAAAACACAATCGCCGGAATGAGATAGACGAAGGTCGGCAGCGTCTGCATCAGATCCAGCACCGGCCGCATCGCCGCATAAAGCCTTGGCCTGTGGGCCGCTGCGATCCCGATCGGCACGCCTACCGCCATGCAGACCACGCAGGCCGACAGGACCAGGGTCAAGCTCTCGGTGGTCTCTTCCCAATAGCCCTGGTTGAGGATGAACAGGAACCCAAGGCCGACGAAGACGCAGATCTTCCAGTTCCGCTGCAGCACCCAGGTCAGGGCGACGAAGCCCGCCGTCACCAGCAGCGGGTGCGGCGACTGCAGCACCCACAGGATCGCGTCGATCAGAGCTTCCATCGCGTCCGACAGCCCGTCGAAGAACCACGCCCCATTGTCCTGCAGCCAGTCGAACACGTCGCCTGCCACCCGGCCCACCGGGATCTTCGTCTCCGTCAGCCACTCCATACCCGTCCCCCTGGTTGGTCGAGGTCAGCATGGCGTGGAGCAGTTGGCTTGTGAAGAGCTAACACCGCTCCTTTTTCTTCGGGGCATCAGCCCCGGACGCGAACCTTTGGAATTGTCGCTTCGGCAAGGCCCACGCAAGGCTGCCTTCGGCCATTGGATGTGTAAGAGTAACTAGGGACTTTACCGATAAGATGCGTCGATGAGGACGCGAGCGGCTTCGATCCAACGGTCCCGCGTGGTGCGACTACCTTACCGGAAGCTCGCCCAACCAAACTTGTGAGCCATATTTCTTCCCCAGCCAAACATTGCCTACCTTTCGGAATCTACGCTTGACCGGGTGGTCACCGTATAGAAAAACTTCGACCTCGTCCAGCTGCCAGTGGTCATCCCGATCTTCAAAGGCATCCCTCTTTCTTAGGTACACGTACTCGACAAGATCCAAATCAATGTCACGTGTATCTGGAGCGTTCCACTCACCACCTTGGCTTTGGAAAGGTTGCCTTGCGTCCGTAAGCAACGTCCCTTCCCATACGTTTCCAAACCAATACCGGTCCTCTTGACCTCGCTCGAAGTCGTTGAAATTAGCAACATCGAGCGGAAACTCACCTCCGCCACCCGTTCCGAATATGCCGACATATATATCCACATCGGCGCCCGCATCAGAAACGTCAGCCGTCTTCAGGCGGACGAAAATCCCTTTCATTGCAGCCATTGAATCGCCTCCTCATCTTCAGATCTAGCAAACTGCCGTTGGGAGGGTGCTCTGTCTCAAGTTGAGGGGGTATGATCCAAATCAACTCTTATGATTGGCTTGATGAAGATGACGGGCGCTCCGCTCCATGTCATCCTGCGGTCGCGCCATCCGGCGGCGGTGATCCGTGAAGCAATGCGGCGACATGCCAAAGCCCCTCCTTAGGCACTTGGAGGGGCTTTGAAAGAGGCTCGCGCGCGAAAGCGATCCGAGCAGTCTTCGCCTAGATCAGTAGGCTAGCTTGGCGTCACCACGAGGGCACCGTTCCAGTTACATCCCCAGCGCCGCCTTCACCGCTGCGAGTCCGTCGCTACCGTCCTTCGTCGTGACTCCCGAAAGCCAGCCGTCCAGCACCCCCGAATTCGCCTTAAGCCAGGCCGTTGCAGCGTCCTCCGGGTCCTCGCCGTCGTTCAGGATCGCTCCCATGATCTCGTTCTCCATCGACAGCGAGAACGTCAGATTTCCCAGAAGCGCGCCCACATTCGGGCAGGCCTCGACATAACCCGCCGAGGTGTTGGTAAAGACCGTCGCGCCGCCGAAATCCGGCCCGAACCAATCATCGCCGCCGGACAGGTAGGTGAGCTCGAAATTCGCGTTCATCGGGTGCGGCTCCCAGCCCAGAAAGACCACCGGTTCGCCCCGCCGGTCCGCCCGCGCCACCTGCGCCAGCATGCCCTGTTCCGAGCTTTCCGCGACCTCGAAGCCTTCCAGTCCAAAGGCGTTCTCGTCGATCATCGACTGGATCAGCCGGTTGCCGTCATTGCCCGGCTCGATGCCGTAGATCTTGCCGTCCAAAGCATCCCTGTGGGCGGCGATGCCGGCAAAGTCGGTGATGCCGAGTTCGGCCGCCACGCTGTTCACGGCAAGCGTATATTTCGCCCCCTCGAGGTTTACGCCAACCACGTCGACCGTCCCGGCCTCGCGATAGGGGGCGATGTCGCCCTCCATCGTCGGCATCCAGTTGCCGAGGAACACATCCACGTCCCCGGCCGCAAGCGACGTGTAGGTCACCGGAACCGACAGCACCTTGATGTCGGTTTCATACCCCAGCGCGTCCAGCACCACAGTGGTTGCCGCCGTCGTTGCGGTGATGTCGGTCCAGCCGACATCCGAGAAGGTCACCGTGTCGCAATCGGCAAGCGACGGGCTTGCCAGCGCCAGCAGCGCAAGTGCCGAGATCGTCGATTTGAATGTCATGGCTGAACTCCCTGTTTTCTTGATTGACGGGTCAATTAAGAACCCGTTAGCCTCTGCCTGCAACCCCTTACGCAGAGTCGCAGATGCCGAAACTCGGAATGGAGCCTATCAGGCGCGCCGCGCTCGTCAAAGCCACGATCGATGAGATCGGGCAGGCGGGATCGCTTGACGTGACCGTCAGCCGGATCGCTCGCCGCGCAGGAGTGTCCGCGGCGTTGGCGCATCACTATTTCGGCGGCAAGGAGGACCTGTTCCTGGCTGCGATGCGGCATATCCTGACGCTGTTCGGGGCAGGGGTTCGCGCCGGATTGAGGGAGGCAGAGACCCCCAGGGCGCGGCTCGAGGCGGTGATCCGTGCCTCGTTCCAGGCCGAACAGTTCCGTGGACACGTGGTCAGCGCCTGGCTGAATTTCTATGTCGCCGCTCAGACAGTGCCCGAGGCCCAGCGGCTGCTGCGTATCTACCAACGCCGGCTGCGGTCGAACCTGATGCACGATCTGCGGCCTCTGGTCGGCGCGCGCGCAGGCCCGGTGGCTGACATGCTGGCGGCTCTGATCGATGGGCTTTACATCCGTGCGGCGCTCGGGCCCGAGGCTCGGGATCCCGCCGCCTCTGCGCAAAAGGTCGTGGACATGGCCGATCTTCTGATCGGGGAAGTGACATGACCGGACCCCCGAACATCCTGATCCTGATGGTGGATCAACTGAATGGCACGCTTTTTCCCGACGGCCCCGCGGCCTGGCTGCACACACCGAACCTGTCCAGGCTCGCACGCCGATCCGTCCGTTTCGCCAACGCCTACACCGCCTCGCCGCTTTGTGCGCCGGGACGGGCCTCGTTCATGTCGGGGCAACTGCCGCGCCGCACCGGCGTCTACGACAACGCCGCCGAGTTTCGCTCGGACATCCCGACCTACGCCCATCACCTGCGGCGGGCGGGTTATCAGACCTGCCTTTCGGGCAAGATGCACTTCGTCGGTCCGGATCAGTTGCACGGTTTCGAGGAGCGGCTTACGACCGATATCTACCCCGCCGATTTCGGCTGGACACCGGACTATCGAAGGCCGGGCGAGCGCATTGACTGGTGGTACCACAACATGGGGTCCGTCACCGGAGCCGGGGTGGCAGAGATCAGCAACCAGTTGGAATATGACGACGAGGTTGCATTTCATGCCGCGCAAAAGGTCTATGACCTTGCCCGCGGCAGCGACGCGCGGCCCTGGTGCCTGACTGTCAGCTTCACCCATCCGCATGATCCCTATGTCGCGCGGCGGCGCTATTGGGATCTTTATGCCGATTGCGGGCATTTGGATCCGCAGGTGCCGGCCATGACCTACGAGCACCACGATCCCCACGCGCGACGGATTTTCGACGCCAACGACTGGCGGAACTACGACATCTCTGACGACGACATCCGCCGGTCACGGCGGGCGTATTTCGCCAATATCTCGTATCTCGACGAAAAGATCGGCGAAATTCTCGGCGCGATGGAAGCGACACGGCAAGAGGCTGTGATCGTCTTCCTGAGCGACCATGGCGATATGCTGGGCGAGCGGGGGCTTTGGTTCAAGATGAACTTCTACGAAGGGTCGGCGCGCGTGCCTTTGATGATTGCTGCGCCGACCCTTTCCCCGTGCCGTGTCGAGGCGCCGGTCTCGACGCTGGATCTGTGCCCGACGCTATGTGAGATGGCCGGCGTGTCGACGGACGAGGTGGCGCCCTGGTTTGACGGCGAAAGCCTTGTCGCTGTGGCGGGTGGCGAAGAGCGGAGCGCACCGGTCGTGATGGAATACGCCGCCGAGGCCAGCGAGTCGCCGCTGGTTTCGTTGCGCTACGGCAGGTGGAAATACACGCGTTGTACGCTCGATCCGGATCAGCTGTTCGATCTTGAAGCGGACCCGCTGGAGTTGACCAATTTGGCCGAGGAGCGCGAGCATCAGGGAACGCGGACCGCCCTGCGGGCCAAATCGGAATCCCGTTGGGACCTCGACGCCTTTGACGCCGAGGTGCGTGCAAGTCAGGCGCGGCGGCTGGTGGTGTACGAGGCACTGCGGCAGGGCGGCTACTATCCCTGGGACTACCAGCCGCTGCAGAAAGCGAGCGAGCGGTACATGCGGAACCACATGGACCTGAACGTATTGGAGGAAAGCAAACGCTTTCCCCGGGGGGAATGATGGCGCCGCGCGACGCGCAGTCTGACCGGGCGGACGTGATCGGAAGCCCGGGACGAGCGTGCCGTCGCCCGCCCCGGGCCTTTGCGGAGGCGGTGCGATGCTGACGATCTATGGCCGCGCCACGTCATCGAACGTCCAACTGGTGATGTGGGCGCTGGGTGAGTTGGGCGTGGAACACCGACGGCTCGATTACGGCCATTCCTATGGTGGCACCGACACGGGCGCGTTTCGTGCAATGAACCCGCGCGGGCTGGTGCCCGTGTTGAAGGACGGCGATCTGGTGGTCTGGGAAAGTTGCGCGATCCTGCGGTATCTCGCGGCACGCTACGGCGATGGAGGCGCCTTTTGGCCCGCCGACCCGGCGGACCGCGCACGGGTCGACATGTGGGCCGAGTTCGGCAAGAACGAACTCGCGCAGGCCTTTACCGTGCCGATCTTCTGGGCCCGCGTCCGGACGGCGGCGGCAGACCGTGACGAGACGTCCCTAAGCGAAGCGATCGCCCGGTTCGAGGACCTGCTCGATGTGATCGACGGGCAATTGCAGGGCCAAAGATACCTCACCGGAGACAGGTTGACCGTGGCCGACATCAGCATCGGGCACCTGCTTTTCCGTTGGTTCGAAATCGAGGTGCCCAGACGGCCGCGTGCCTCGGTCGAAGCATATTACCGGCGGCTCACCGATCGTCCGGCCTATCGCAGGCACGTGATGGTCGATTTCTCGTCGCTGCGCGTGCCGGGGGCTTGATTGGAGGCCGATTTCGTCATTGTCGGTGCCGGTTCGGCGGGCTGCGCCATGGCCTACCGTTTCGTCGAAGCGGGCGCTTCGGTCCTTGTGATCGAACACGGGGGAACCGACGCCGGGCCGTTCATTCAAATGCCTGCGGCCCTGAGCTTTCCGATGAACATGAAGCGGTATGACTGGGGCTATGCCTCGGAACCGGAGCCGCACTTGAACAACCGGCGTCTGGCCTGCCCGCGTGGCAAGGTGATCGGCGGGTCGTCCTCGATCAACGGAATGGTCTATGTCCGCGGCCACGCGCGCGATTTCGACACCTGGGCCGAGATGGGCGCCGTTGGCTGGGCGTATTCCGATGTGCTGCCCTATTTCAAGCGCATGGAATGCTGGCATGGGGACGAGGGTGACCCGGACTGGCGGGGCCACGACGGGCCGCTGCATATCTCACGGGGACCGCGCGACAACCCGCTGACCCGCGCGTTCGTCGAGGCCGGGCGGCAGGCCGGGTATCCGGTGACCGCGGATTACAACGGCCGCCAGCAGGAAGGTTTCGGCGCCTTCGAGGCGACGATCTGGAAA
Organism: Rhodobacter sp.; assembly: GCA_030065095.1. Taxonomy (GTDB): domain Bacteria; phylum Pseudomonadota; class Alphaproteobacteria; order Rhodobacterales; family Rhodobacteraceae; genus JASJCA01. The sequence continues at coordinate 56,552 of JASJDP010000001.1, read as the reverse complement.
GGCCGCCGGTGGTCGGCGGCGAATGCATACCTGCGTCCGGCGCTCAAGCGTCAGACCTGCGACCTCGTGCACGGACTGGCCGAAAAGCTGGTGATCGAAGAGGGCCGCGCTGTGGGCGTCGCGGTGCGCCGTGGCGGCCGGACAGAGGTGATCCGGGCGCGGCGCGAAGTCGTTCTTGCGGCTTCGTCGATCAACTCGCCGAAGCTTTTGATGCTGTCGGGGATCGGTCCCGCCCGGCACCTTGCGGAACATGGCATTACGGTTTTGGCCGACCGGCCCGGCGTGGGGCGAAATCTGCAGGACCATCTGGAACTGTATGTCCAGATGTCCGCAATAAGGCCCGTAAGTCTTTATAAATACTGGAATATTATCGGAAAAGGGCTGATAGGGGCGCAGTGGGTCTTGACCAAATCGGGCCTTGGCGCGTCAAATCAGTTCCAAAGCTGTGGCTTCATCCGGTCGCGCGCAGGCATCGACTACCCCGATCTGCAGTTCCATTTCCTGCCGCTGGCCGTTCGCTATGACGGCAAGACGGCGGCGCGAGGGCACGGGTTCCAGGCGCATGTGGGGCCGATGCGGTCGAGGTCGCGCGGGTCGGTGACATTGCGGTCTGCCGATCCCGTCGAGGCACCGGTCATCCGGTTCAACTACATGAGTCACGAGGATGACTGGACAGAGTTTCGCGCGGGCATTCGCCTGACCCGTGAGATTTTTTCGCAGCCGGCCTTCGAGCCTTATGCGGGTGCCGAGATTCAGCCCGGCGCACATGCGCAAACCGACGCCGACTTGGACGCCGCCATCCGCGAACATGCAGAAAGCGCATATCACCCCTGCGGCACCGCGCGCATGGGACGACGGGACGATCCCATGGCGGTGGTCGATCCCGAGACCCGGGTGATCGGGGTCGACGGTCTGCGCCTGGCCGACAGCTCGGTATTTCCGCAGATCACCAACGGAAATCTGAACGCCCCCTCGATCATGGTCGGTGAAAAGGCCGCCGATCATATCCTGGGCCGCGACCCGCTGCCCGCTGCGAATTCCCGGCCGTGGATTCACCCCGATTGGCGGACGGCACAGCGCTGACACGCCTGGCCGATCGCACATGCCTGCCTGCAATGTCTGCAGCCGGGCAGAAGGCGACGTTTTTCGGTTTGATCCCAATCAAAGCCGCAGGTACTGGCTCTTTCTAACCTGTTTCGGACAGTGATCAGGAAGGAAACGCGACCGATGTCCCATACGCCCCACGAATTGCATGAAGAATTCCCAAACCATTCCACGCGAATCCACGAACTGAAGGAAACGAACGCGCATTTCGCCAAGCTGATGGACGAGTACCACGAAATGAACCGGGCCGTGCACCGGGCGGAAACGAATGTCGAGCCGGTGGATCAGTTCACCGAAGAGGATATGCGAAAAAAGCGCATGGTGTTGAAGGACGAGCTGTACCGGATGCTGTCGGCCCCCGCCGACGGTTAACCGATCTTGTAGGGCAGGACACCACGCCGGTTGTGATCGACGCTCAACGGCCGCTCCAGCGGCGGAACAGAGCGTTGGTGGCAGTCGGTGCGCTCGCAGATCCGGCAGGAAATGCCGATGGGTTCGAACGCTGTGTGGTTTCCCACGTCAAGGTCGTCGGCATAAACCAGTTGGTCGGCATGACGCACCTCGCAGCCCAACCCGATGGCATAGCGGCGCACCGGTGCGGCAAAGCTGCCGCCCGGTTTCGAGACGTCACGCGCGAGGCAGAGATAGCGCACTCCGTCCGGTGTCTCGGCCAGTTGCCGCAGGAACCGTCCGGGCGTCTCAAAGGCCTGGTGAACGTTCCAAAGCGGGCAGGCGCCACCGAAGCGCGCGAACTGCAGGCGCGTTGCCGAATGGCGTTTGGTGATTGTGCCCGCCTGGTCGACACGCACAAAGAAGAACGGTACCCCCTTGGCGCCGGTTCGCTGCAGGGTCGAGAGCCGGTGGGCGACCTGTTCGATGGAGGCGCCAAAAAGATCGGCCAGCCGTTCCAGATCGTGGCGCGTGTCCATCGCAGCCTGTGAAAACCCCTGATAGGGCAACAGCGCTGCACCCGCGAAGTAGTTGGCGAGCCCGATCTTGGCGATGGCGCGCGCCTCGTCCGTTTGGAACCGCGCCAGATCGAGCGTTGCTTCCAATAGATCGTTCTGTGCAACCAGTGCCACCTGATGCAACAGCTGAAATCTCTGGGTAGCTGCCGAATTACGTGACGACAAAGTCAGAACTCCAGCGTCCGCGTCGAATGAACGTGTGCTGCCAGTCTCCTCGAAAACAACGGAAATTCCACACTTGTCCAAATACGATATAGCAATTGCCTGAACGTCGTCCTTGGTTGTGCCGTTCGATACGAAATGCTCGGCGGCTCGATCCACGGCGTCGATGTAGTTGTCGCAATAGTGAAAGAAGTCACGCACCTCTTCCCAAGGGCTCGGGCGTATCGAGCTGTCCTCGCGCCCGAGCGCCTCGTCCAGCGAGGCCAGCCGTTCATGGCTTTGCCGGTATGCCTGGTGAAGCGCCAGAAAAGCCCGCGCAAGAGCCGGTGCATTCGACGCCGCAAGCCTCAGGTCCGGCAACGGCGGGGCCGCGTCGGCGAAGACCGGATCGGCCAGCGCCTCACGCATGTCGATGACCAGCCGCTCGGAGTCTCCGGTCGACAGTTCGGTAACGTCGAAGCCGAATTCCTGCGCCAGAGCCAGCACCACTCCTGCCGAGACCGGCCGGTGGTTGTTTTCCATCTGGTTGAGGTACGGCAAGGATACGCCCAGTTTTTCGGCGAACGCCTTTTGCGTCAGCTCCAATCGCAGGCGCAGTTCGCGCAGCTTGGCGCCGGCATAGAGTTTCTGGGTGGCCATGGTCGCGTTATTCGCAGATTTGCTGAACCCTCTCTAGCTTTTGCAAACCTTCCTGCGCAACCCTAGGACAGCGCAAGGCTGCGTTCCCTCCGCAGCACGTAAAGGATCGATGCAAGCGCCATCGCCGAGGTGAGGAACATGATCCACAATAGCGGAAAAGCCCCGGTTCCCGGGTACAACAACGCACCTGCCAGCGCCGACAGCGCCGCCCCGCCGCCGATGATGATCGCCCCGCCCAATCCGCTCGCCGTACCTGCCAGATGCGGCCGCACCGACAACATTCCGGCATTGGCGCTTGGCAGCATCAGCCCGTTGCCCAGGCCCACGAACGTCATGAAGCCGAAGAACGAGTTGATCGACCCGAACCCGGCGTAGAAGATCAACAGCGAACAGGCCATGCCCGCGGTCACGATCAACGACCCGGCAAGTATCATCCGGTTGATCCCGAAACGCACCGAATACCGCCCCGACGCGAAGTTCCCCAGGAAATACCCAAAGGCCGGCGCGCCGAAATACAGGCCAAGCTCTGCCGGGCCCAGCCCAAAGACCTCGGATCCCACATAGGGAGCGCCTCCGAGATAGGCAAAGAACGCCCCCGATCCGAACGCCGCGGCAAGACAGTAGCCCCAGAACCGGCGCGCGGTCAGCAGCTCCGGATATTGCCGAAACTGCTCGGCAAAACTGGCCGAGGCCTGTGTGGCGGTCTCTCCCAGATCGCTCCACACCAGCCAGAGCGTCGCCAGCCCAAGGATCGCCAGCAGCCAGAAATTCGACTGCCACCCAAAGGCTTCGTCCAGAACGCCGCCGATTCCCGGACCGATCATCGGCACCACCGCCATGCCCATCGTGACGTAACCAATCATCGAGGCTGCCTGGTCCTGCGGCACCATATCCCGAACGATCGCCCGGCTTAGCACCATGCCGACCACGACGATGGCCTGCATCATGCGAAAGGCCAGAAAAACCTCGACCGTAGGGGCGTAGATACAGCCGAGCGTGGCCAGGATGAAGATGACCAGACCGCCCAGCATGACGGGCCTTCGCCCATAGCGGTCGGAAATCGGGCCGACGACGACCTGCAGAACCGCATTGACGCCCAGATAGATCGCCACCGAAAGCTGCATCAGCCGGTACTCGGTCTGGAAATACTCGGTCATGATCGGCAGGGACGGCAAAAACACGTTCATCGACAGCGCCGAAAGTCCGGCGACGAGGATCAACGTGAAGATATGCGGTGGGGTGGTGCGGTCGCGAAATCGCACCGCCGGTACAACGGTCATCGCCAACAATTAGATCGGCGGTCGGGCGATGTCTATGTGCGGTGCTGCACAGGGCGGGCTATCTGCAATTCCGGTCCAGGCGGCAACAAATCTGGTGCGCCCTGTGAGTCAGGCTCCGCCGCACGGCGCGGATGCGCGGTTCGTCGGTCCGGAACCCGGGGTTGCCCCGCCCTTGGTGCTACCGTCATGGCGCGCGGTTCCAAGGTCATTGTGGATATCCCTTCGCCCTCATCCGCAGGATATCCCGCATCGGAGTTCGCGCCGTGCGGAAAGGGAGATTGTGGTGCTGCAGCGCAGGTCAGGAGCGTTGTCGCCGCAGGGGATCTTCCTGTCAGCTCTGGAGTTGTGCTTTGCAGATTTGCAATTTGCTAAGCGCTTGATCTAAGTTTTATGCAAATTTACGGGAAATTTCTTTTCCTCTGCCGCGCTGCAGCGTACCTTGCCCCAAATCGGGAGGAAGGAACGGGCGCATGAAGGACATCCTGCAGGAACTCGAAGACCGCCGGTCAACGGCACGGGCGGGCGGCGGCCAGCGCCGGATCGATGCGCAGCACGCCAAGGGAAAGCTGACGGCGCGGGAGCGGATCGAGCTGTTGCTGGACGAGGACAGCTTTGAAGAATTCGACATGTTCGTCACGCATCGCTGCACGGATTTCGGCATGGAGGCCGAACGTCCCTCGGGCGACGGCGTGGTCACCGGCTGGGGCACGATCAACGGCCGTATGGTCTATGTCTTCAGCCAGGATTTCACCGTCTTCGGCGGCTCGCTGTCGGAAACCCATGCCCAGAAGATCTGCAAGATCATGGACATGGCTGTCCAGAACGGCGCGCCTGTCATCGGCATCAACGACTCGGGCGGTGCGCGGATTCAAGAGGGCGTCGCCTCGCTTGCGGGCTATGCCGAGGTCTTTCAGCGCAACGTTCTCGCATCGGGCGTCGTGCCGCAGATCAGCGTCATCATGGGACCCTGTGCGGGCGGCGCGGTGTATTCCCCGGCCATGACCGATTTCATTTTCATGGTCAAAGACACCTCCTACATGTTCGTAACCGGTCCGGACGTCGTGAAGACCGTGACCAACGAGGTCGTGACGGCGGAGGAACTCGGCGGCGCCTCGACGCATACGCGCAAATCCTCGGTCGCCGACGGTGCGTTCGAAAATGACGTCGACGCCCTGACCGAAATCCGCCGCCTCGTCGACTTCCTGCCTTTGAACAATCGCGACAGGCCCCCGGTTCGCCCGTTTTTCGACGATCCGAACCGGCTGGAGGTCAGTCTCGACACGCTGGTTCCCGACAATCCCAATACGCCCTACGACATGCACGAGCTGATCCGGAAGGTCGGCGACGAAGGCGATTTCTTTGAAATTCAGGCCGAGTTCGCCAAGAACATCGTCACCGGGTTCATCCGGCTCGAGGGCCGCACGGTCGGTGTCGTCGCCAACCAGCCCATGGTGCTGGCCGGCTGTCTCGACATCGACTCGTCGCGCAAGGCCGCGCGTTTTGTCCGGTTCTGCGATGCGTTCGAGATCCCGATCCTGACCTTCGTCGACGTTCCCGGCTTTCTGCCCGGGACCAGCCAGGAGTACGGCGGGGTGATCAAGCACGGCGCGAAGCTGCTCTTTGCCTATGGCGAGGCGACGGTGCCGAAGGTCACCGTGATCACCCGCAAGGCCTATGGTGGCGCCTATGATGTCATGGCGTCCAAACACCTGCGCGGCGATTTCAACTATGCCTGGCCCACGGCCGAGATCGCGGTGATGGGCGCCAAGGGCGCCACCGAGATCCTCTATCGGTCAGAGCTTGGCGATCCCGAAAAGATCGCCGCCCGGACCAAGGACTACGAGGACCGGTTCGCCAACCCCTTCGTCGCCGCCGAGATGGGGTTCATCGACGAGGTCATCACACCGCGGAACACGCGAAAGCGCGTCTGCCGGGCGTTTGCGTCGCTCAGGGGGAAGAAGCTGCAGAACCCCTGGAAGAAGCACGACAATATCCCGTTGTGAGGTGACCCAATGAATCTGTACGCGCTATTGCAGATGACAGTATTGGATTTCTCCGATGGTGCGTTGCAATCCCGCACTATGCCAAACGAAGCTAACCTTGAACTGCTAAATGCGCAGGTCGAGAACCACACTTTCCTTTTGTCGGCTGCTGCAGCCCCTCTAGCAGGATTGGTTCTGTCGGCACGTTCGGTCAGTGAAGCTGATCAAGTGCCATTGATCGTTTTCTTCCTCCTTTCTGCGGGGTTTGCGTTTTTGTCGGTCACAATACGATTTTTGATCGTTGCGGCGCTCAAGTTAAAAAAAACGATCATCTTAGCCGCAATCGCGGATAATTCTGATGTGGAAGTGGACGGATTTCCTGTGAAGAAATCTTGGCACGAGATTTCTATTCTTTTTAGCTATTTCGGGTTTGTCTTCTTCGCGTTTTTTTTGATTTTCATTGCAATCACATGAGCAGAAGAAGCTCCGTGCCTGACTTCCACGTCCTCCCCAATGCCCCGCGCCCCGTGGCCCCGTTCTCCCACGCGGTAGAGGCCGATGGCTGGGTGATCCTTACCGGGCAGATGCCGACGGACCCTCAGGCTCCCGACGCGCCGCTGCCCGAGGGGATTGTGGCGCAGACCGACCGGGTAATGGCGAACCTGGAACTGGTCCTCAAGGAACTCGGCCTCGACCTGAGCCACATCCTGCAATGCCGCTGTTTTCTCACCGAGTTCGAGCGCGACTACGCGGCCTTCAACGCCACCTACGCGAGCCACTTTCCGGCCGACCGCCTGCCGGCCCGCACCACCGTCGGGGTCACGGCGCTCGCCGTCGGCGCGCTGGTCGAAATCGACTGCATCGCCCGCCGACCCGACACGAGCCCGGCATGACCTGCGCTCCGACCCATTCCGACTTTGATCTGGATCTGCTGGATTTCAGCATGTTCTCACGCGACGATCTCGTGAACCTCGTGCTGCAACGCTCTCAGGTGCTGGCGGACATGCCGCTCTCCGGCAGGCTGATACGCGCATGGGAGAAGGGGGATCGCGCGCCGCTTGCGGCCAAGGCCGACGAGATGGGCCGCGAGATCGCCGTCCGAGCCGCGCGAATCATCTTCGGCGAATTTACCGAACTGGCAGGGACCCTCGACCGATTTGCGCCCGAACGCGTTGCCGACATCGGCTGCGGTTACGCGTTTTTCGATCTCTTTGCCCATCGCCGCTTTGGTTGCGATCTGTTGTTGATCGACATTGAAGAAACCGATCACCGCCATTTCGGCTTCCAGAAGCTTGGTGCCGGGTACACGAGCCTGAACACGGCCCGCGAGTTCCTGATCGCCAATGGCGTGCCTGCCGCAAGTATCCACCTTTGGAACCCGGACGTCGAGGATCCCCCCATCACCGGCAGGGTCGACATCGCGGTCAGTTTCCTGAGCTGCGGGTTCCACTTTCCGATCGACATGTACGTTCCGTTCTTCCGTTACGGCATCCGGCCCGGAGGTGGCATCATCCTCGATCTTCGGGCCGGCAAGATACGCGGCGCGTTGCAGCAGCTGAAACGCCTGGGCACCGTGTCGAGCTTGCCGGGTCAAGAGGATGCACGTCGCGTGTTGATCAAGAAAAAGGGAAAGAAATGAGGGCTTTACCGGCGATCTTCGTTCTCTGCGCCGCGCCGGCGAGCGCCCTGGATATCGCCGTGCCGTCCGGCCAGCCCATCACGTTTGTCGAAGTCATCAGCGACATCCCCGGTCCGTCCGGCACTGCGTACCGCTACCGGTTCGTGGCCCCCGAAATCGCGCGCGACACCGGCTCGGTCGCGGCAGAGGCGGCCGCGGCCGATATCGATGCTCTGTGCAACGGATTTGTTCTGCCCGGCCTTGCGGGCGCAGAAAAGCTGCCCGAACAAGTCATCATATCGCTCTCCGACCGGCCGGTTCCCTTTGGCGAGCCTGCCCCCGGCGTTACGCAGTTCTTTGAATCCTATCGCATCGAAAACGGCACCTGCATCTGGGAGGAATTCTGATGCCTCCCCAACATCTTGCCCCAAATACACCCCTTTGGCTCAAAGCTGATGCAAAGCGGCCACAGCGCGTGTCCTGCGGCGATGTGGAATTTCCTTTTCAGATTATATCCTCTATCGTGGCGCAAGGTTACCGGACAGTGACCTGTACCCCGAACGGGAGGCTGGGCGATCCATTGTGGGCGCGTGGCCTTCGTCCTTATGACAGGAGACTAGGATGTCGAAGAGCATCAAACTGGTTCTTACCCTCGGCCTCGTGGCCTTCGTTGCCGCCTGCGCCCAGCAAGAAGAAGAGCCGGTCTTCATCGACCCCGAGCCGATTACGGTCGAACCGCCGTTCACCGGCAAGTACAAGTAAGTACCGCACGGGACGGGCGGATACGCCCGTCCCGGACGCACTCGGCGCGGCCCCTCGGGAGGCGCGCGCATGATCAAGCATCGCGGCTTTCCCGGCCGCCTTCCCGGCACCGACTATCAGTTCACGATTCGCCGCGCCAATCCGCGCGCTGTCACGCCTTTGCAGAGGCGCGAGCGCCACGCCGACCGCCGGCCGGCTGACAGGCAGGCCGACTCTGCCTTTCTGCAGGCGCTCTGGGACCACTTCGGTGCTGCGCCGTTCGAGCGCGGCAATCTTGATGCGGGCCGCCTTGGCTGGCTTTTCGGGCGCGAGGTGCTGCCGGCCGAGGACCCGTTCGATCCGGCCAGTTATGAGGCGTTACTGCGGATCGATCCGGTTCAGGCGAGCGCCAGTTTCCCCGAGCTCGATTTCAGCGGGGGATCGGCATGATTTCGCAAGGGCTCTTCCCGTATCGGCGGTATTTGGCGCATTTCAAGCACGCCTTTCGGACGCGCTATGCAAGCGGCGCGGACACCGTCAATGTCCAACGCATGGCGAGGTCCAAGGACCGGCAGTCTGACAGGTCTCGACCATACCGTTACCCTTCCCCTTCTCTACGGTCTGGCCCCTTGTGGGTCAGACCTCCCCTTTTCGATGCGCCCTGTGTCCACATGAAGATTCGGCGGCAAGCCGCCGAATCCGAGGGCTTAATCGCGGTGATCGTTGCCAAGCGCCCCGCGCTTGGGCTTTCTGCGGGCAAAGAGCAGGTCAAGGAAGGACAAGAGGCATGCGTATCAGACACCTCGCCCTTACAGGTATCGCGGCGCTGGCCCTCATGGGCTGCGGCGACACCGTCACGGAGCAATCGATCATCGGCGCCGGCGCCGGTGCCGGCACGGCCGCGGTGCTGGACGGCAACGTGGCGCTCGGCGCGCTTGTCGGGGCGGCGGGCAACGTTGCCTTCTGCAACCAATACCCGGACCGCTGCTAGCGCTCCTCTGACATTTTCGTCCGCAGCCGCGGACATCATTCAACACGCCGCCGGGGACGCGACCCCCAGCGGCGTCTTTGTCGTGTCTGACTGCCGAACGCACAGGCCAAGAACCGGAAGGAACGGGAAATGTTCAAGAAGATCCTGATTGCAAATCGGGGCGAAATTGCCTGCCGCGTGATCAAGACCGCGCGCAAGATGGGTATCTCGACGGTGGCGATCTATTCGGACGCCGACAGGAATGCCTTGCATGTCGAGATGGCCGACGAGGCCGTGCATATCGGTCCGCCGCCCGCCAACCAGTCCTATATCGTCATCGACAACGTCATTGCGGCGATCAAGGAAACCGGCGCCGAGGCGGTGCACCCGGGCTATGGCTTTCTGTCGGAGAACCCCAAATTCGCCGAGGCGCTGGAAGCGGCGGGGGTCGCTTTTGTCGGACCTCCCAAGGGTGCAATCGAGGCGATGGGCGACAAGATCACCTCAAAAAAGATCGCCCAGGACGCCGAGGTCAGCACGGTCCCCGGCTATATGGGTCTGATCGAGGATGCCGATGAGGCGGTGAAGATCTCGGGCGAAATCGGCTATCCGGTGATGATCAAGGCGTCGGCCGGCGGCGGCGGCAAAGGCATGCGCATCGCATGGAACGACGAGGAAGCACGCGAAGGGTTCCAATCGTCGAAAAACGAGGCGGCGTCCTCGTTCGGGGATGATCGGATCTTCATCGAAAAGTTTGTCACCCAGCCCCGGCACATAGAAATCCAGGTTCTTTGCGATACCCATGGCAACGGCATTTATCTGGGCGAACGCGAATGTTCGATTCAGCGCCGCAACCAGAAGGTCGTCGAAGAGGCCCCGAGCCCGTTCCTCGACCCCGCGACCCGCAGGGCGATGGGCGAACAGGCCGTGGCGCTGGCAAAGGCGGTCGGCTACACCAGCGCGGGCACGGTCGAGTTCATCGTCGACGGTCAAAAGAATTTCTACTTTCTGGAAATGAACACCCGCCTTCAGGTGGAACATCCCGTCACCGAACTGATCACCGGCGTCGACCTGGTCGAACAGATGATCCGCGTCGCCAATGGCGAGCCGCTTTCGATCACCCAGGACGATGTCAAACTGCATGGCTGGGCCATCGAAAACCGCCTTTATGCCGAGGACCCGTATCGCGGTTTCCTGCCCTCGATCGGCCGCCTCAGCCGCTATCGCCCGCCGGCCGAGATTGCCGCCGACAATCACGTCGTCCGCAACGACACGAGCGTCTACGAAGGCGGCGAAATCTCGATGTACTACGACCCGATGATTGCCAAGCTCTGCACCTGGGGCCCGACCCGTGAAGAGGCGGTCGAACACATGCGCGTGGCGCTCGATAGTTTCGAGGTCGAGGGCATCGGCCACAACCTGCCCTTCCTGTCTGCCGTCATGGATCACCCGAAGTTCGTCTCGGGCGACATCACGACTGCCTTTATCGCCGAGGAATATCCCGACGGCTTCGGCGGCGTCACCCTTCACGAAGACGCCTTGCGCCGGATCGCGGCGGCGGCGGCGGCCATGTACCGTGTCGGCGAAATCCGGCGCACACGGGTTTCGGGCCGGATGGACAACCACGAACGCCATGTGGGCGATGATTGGGTGGTGATCCTGCAAGGCCACAGCTATCCGGTCACCATCGATGCCGACAAGGCGGGCGCCACGGTGCATTTTCACGGCGGCGGAACCCACCGCGTGGAATCCGGCTGGACACCGGGGACCCCGCTTGCCGTGTTGGATATCGACGGCACGCCGCTGGTGCTGAAGGTCAACAAGGTGCCGAACGGCTTTCGCATCCGCACCCGCGGCGCAGATCTCAAGGTGCATGTGCGCACGCCGCGCCAGGCAGAGCTTGCCGCGCTGATGCCGGAAAAACTGCCGCCCGACACCTCGAAGATGCTGCTGTGCCCGATGCCCGGCCTGATTGTCAAAGTCGATGTCGAGGTCGGCCAGACCGTTCAGGAAGGCCAGGCGCTCTGCACCGTCGAGGCGATGAAGATGGAGAATATCCTGCGGGCCGAAAAGAAATCGGTGGTTTCAAAGATCAATGCCAGCCCCGGCAGCAGCCTTGCCGTGGACGACGTGATCATGGAATTCGAGTAGGGCCAGGAGGCCGGAGCAGGCATTGCGATGGACATCATCCTGCATATCGGCGCGCATCGCTGCGGATCCACCGCGGTTGAACGGGTCATCTCGCAGAACGCGCGCGTTCTGCGCGAGGACGGCGTCGAGATCTGGCCGCCGAAGGTGCTGCGTGCGATCCCGGGATTTACCGGTCTCGCCGGGGCCGCGAAAAAGGCCGGTCAAAGACAGGATCTCCTGATGACGGCCGCCGAAGCGCTGGCCGAACGCCTGCAGCGGACCGAGGCGTCGGGCGTCAGGACACTGATTTGGTCCGAAGAAAACCTGATTGGCGGGATGTATGAAAACCTCGTCCGTTGCGGGTTTTATGAAAACGCGGCGTCCCGGCTCGATGTCTACGCCGCCTTTCTTCCGGCGCCGCCCACCCGGGTCGCGTTGGCGATCCGGTCCTACGAGGCGTACTGGGTATCCGCCTACCTTTATCTGCTGGGGCAACGTCCAATGCCGGATTTCGCAAATCTCGCAGAAAGCTTGGCCAGGGTGGAACGCGGCTGGCGTGACCTGATCGCCGACGTTCAAACCGTGTTCCCGGACTCAGAAATCGTCATCTGGCAGCAAGAGCAACTTGCCGGCAATGAAATCGGCATCGCATGCCGCTTGATCGGACGGACGCATCGAACTCGGCTCGCGCCTGCAATGGCCAATGTCAATGCCACCCGGCTGACACCCGGCGATATGGCCGCGATGCACCGAATTCACGCGGAGACCGGAAACGGGACAGGGCGCGAACGCCGCCACGCGCTGCAAGCGGATCGCGCAGAGCGGACCGGCCGTCCGGAACCGGAAATGTTTGCCGCCCAGACAATTCCTGCCCTGAAGGCGCGCTACGAACGTGACGTGTCTGCGCTGCAGAACGGCTTTGGCGGTGTACAATTGTTCACGCCCGGCAAGACAGAGGCGCTGTTATGATTTCTCCGCTGAGCTATCGCTGCAGGGCGCGGTCGCGGATCTCCTGCTGCCGCATCGGCATCTTGTCGATCGACCGCGATATCTCGCGCACGTCCCACGGAAACGGCTTGCGCAGCTTCACGCCGCCATCCTTGCCGATCAGCGTCAGCATGAAGCCGCGCGGACGCAGCTTCCTGCGAATCTCGGACCCCGCCTTTGGATCTGTGTCGACGATCAGCACCACGTCCCGCTCCAACAGCTCGCCAGGCCGGGCGAGAAGCAGCTCCATCTGTTCCTGGAAACGCGGGTCGGCGGGCGTGTCGGCAAAGACGACCACCGGTCGCTTGATCCACTGGAAATCCGAAAGGGATACGTCCACTGCGTTCAGCGGCTCCAGCATCGGCGCTTCCTCCTGCGCCGCCAGCTCGGCGTTTGCCGGCGGCTCTTCCGGTTCGGTGGCGACCGAATCTGTGGGTTCGGCAACCGGCTCTGACGCCGCAACGGCCTCTTGCGCGGCGGCCTTAACAGCCAGAAGGCCAGCGAAAACAATGATCAAGACGTGCTTCATGCGCCCTCCTACCTGTCAGGATATAGGACGCCTTGAGCCGAAAACGAAGGCCCATTCGGCCGCACGGCACGGGAATTTGCGCCGTGCCGAGGGGCCTTAGCCAGGAAAGGACCGACACGATGAGCGACAAAGACGCCTGGAAGGCCCGTGCCGAAAAGGAACTGCGCGGCCGCCCGCTCGAAGATCTGACTTGGGAAACGCCCGAGGGTATTGCCGTCCAGCCGGTTTACACGGACAGCGACGCCGCGGACCTGCCGCATATGGGCGCCCTGCCGGGCGAGGCACCGTTCACCCGAGGCCCGCGTTCGACGATGTATACCGGCCGCCCGTGGACGATCCGGCAATACGCCGGTTTTTCGACCGCCGAGGAATCGAACGCCTTTTACCGCAAGGGGCTCGCTGCCGGGCAGCAGGGCGTCAGCGTCGCCTTCGACCTTGCCACCCACCGCGGCTATGACAGCGACCACGAGCGTGTCGTCGGCGATGTCGGAAAGGCCGGCGTCGCCATCGATTCGGTCGAGGACATGAAGATCCTGTTCGATGGCATCCCGCTTGGCGAGATCAGCGTGTCTATGACCATGAACGGGGCCGTGATCCCGGTGCTCGCCAGTTTCATCGTGGCGGGCGAGGAACAGGGCGTCGATCGCGCCTCGCTGTCGGGCACCATTCAGAACGATATTCTGAAAGAGTTCATGGTGCGCAATACCTATATCTATCCGCCCGAACCCTCGATGCGCATCGTGTCGGACATCATCGAATACACGTCGACCGAGATGCCCAAATTCAACTCGATCAGCATCTCGGGCTACCATATGCAAGAGGCCGGCGCGAACCTAGTTCAGGAACTTGCGTTTACCCTTGCCGACGGCAAGGAATACGTGAAGGCCGCCGTGGCCCGCGGCATGGATGTAGACGCCTTTGCCGGGCGTTTGTCGTTCTTCTTTGCCATCGGGATGAACTTCTTCATGGAGGCGGCGAAACTTCGCGCGGCGCGGTTCCTGTGGCACCGGATCATGTCGGACTTCAACCCGAAGAAGCCGCAAAGCCTGATGCTGCGCACCCATTGCCAGACCTCCGGTGTGTCCCTTCAAGAGCAGGATCCCTACAACAACATCGTCCGCACGGCCTACGAGGCGATGAGCGCGGTTCTTGGAGGAACCCAATCACTCCACACGAACTCCTTCGACGAAGCCATTGCTTTGCCGACAGAGTTTTCGGCCAGAATTGCCCGAAACACGCAATTGATCCTGCAGAACGAGACCGGCGTGACCAAGGTCGTCGATCCGCTGGCCGGGTCGTACTATGTCGAAAAGCTGACATCGGATCTGATCGACGCAGCCCAGACACTGATCGACGAGATAGACGAGATGGGCGGCATGACCAAGGCCGTCGCCAGCGGCATGCCGAAACTGAGGATCGAGGAAGCCGCCGCCAGGCGGCAGGCGGCGGTCGACCGCGGCGACGAGGTGATCGTCGGCGTCAATAAATTCCGCCTCGACCGGGAAGACGAGATCGAGGTTCGCGAGATCGACAACTCCGCGGTCCGCGAGGCGCAGATCGGGCGGCTGCACGGGATCCGCGCGACCCGTGATGCTGCCGCCTGCGAAGCAGCGCTTTCGGCGCTCGAACTGGGGGCGCGAACGGGCGAGGGCAATCTTTTGCGGCTGGCGGTCGAGGCCGCCCGCGCGCGCGCAACCGTTGGAGAAATCAGCATGGCGATGGAAAAGGCATTTGGACGGCACCGTGCCGAGGTGAAAACGCTCGCCGGGGTCTACGGCGCGGCCTATGAAGGGGACGAAGGCTTTGCCGCTATTCAGAAATCGGTCGAGGCCTTTGCCGAGGCCGAGGGCCGTCGCCCGCGGATGCTGGTGGTCAAGATGGGCCAGGACGGCCATGACCGCGGCGCCAAGGTGATTGCCACGGCCTTTGCCGATATCGGCTTTGACGTCGATGTCGGTCCGTTGTTCCAGACCCCGGAAGAGGCCGCACAGGACGCCATCGACAACGACGTCCACGTGGTCGGCATTTCCAGCCAGGCCGCCGGGCACAAGACGCTGGCGCCCAAGCTGATCGAGGCGCTGAAGGCCCAGGGAGCAGAGGATATCCTGGTGATCTGCGGCGGCGTGATCCCGCAGCAGGACTATGACTTTCTGCAAAAGGCAGGCGTCAAGGCGATCTTCGGCCCGGGCACAAATATTCCCAATGCGGCCCAGGACATCCTGCGGCTGATTGGCGAGGCGCGCCTTGATCACGCCGCTGAGTAACGGAATCCTGCCTTGCCGACGACGCGGGCCCGCGCCTAGTCTCCGGTGATCGCAGGACAGGGAGACGGCAATGGCAGGCCACGTCACGGGCATCGGGGGCATTTTCTTTCGGGCGGCGGATCCGGACGCGCTGGCCAAATGGTATGCCGAGCATTTGGGCGTGCCGTCATTCGGTCCCTGGCCGCAAGCCGCTGCCCCGTCGGTCTTCGCCCCGTTTCAGGCGGACACCGGCTATTGGCCGGACGAAAAGCAATGGATGTTGAATCTGCGCGTCGAGGGGCTTGACGCACTCGTCGCGCGGCTCGACGATGCCGGAATCGCCGTCGAGACCCGGCCGGACGAATGGGATGCGCCTGAAACAGGCCGCTTTGCTCGGATCGCCGACCCAGAGGGCAACACCATCGAACTGTGGGAACCGCCGGCGTGAGCAAACGGCAGAAGATCCTGCTGGGGATGCTCGCCGGGGTTTTGTGGGGCGTTGCGCTCGTTGGCGTCGGCACCGCCTACGTCAACATTCCGATCTTCTCCTACACGTGGATTCTGGCGCTGGCCTTCCTGTTCCCCGGCCTGTTTCTTGCCGCTGTCATCGGACGCCTCGCGCAGCGCCGTTTCTTCGACGATGCCATCATCGATGGGGAGCCCCGGACCGGCGGCGCAGAAGTCGACCAGCGCGTCCTGCAAAACACCGTTGAACAGCTTGTACTGGCGCTCGCCCTTTGGCCTGCGACCGGATATCTGCTGGCGGTCGAAGGTCCGGGCGTCGTCCTGATGCTCGGTCTCGGCTTTGCGGTGGCGCGGGTCGCGTTCTGGATCGGGTACCATATCTCGCCACCGCTCCGCGCCTTCGGCTTCGCGGCCACCTTCTACCCCACACTGGTCGCGCTGGGTTGGGCCATCCTTTGGTGGTTCGTCAACTGATGGATCTGACGGTCGAGATGCTCGACCCGCACGGGCCCGTCTATGGGCCCGGGCCCGGCGCCGCAGGGCCCGGGGTCGTCATCGTCCACGGCGGGGAGGGGCCGATGGCCGGCTGGTCGCACCGCTTTGCCGTCATTCTCGCGGCCCACGGCTTTCGCGCATTGCCGATCAGCTACGGCGAGGGTGATTTCTTTGCCGCGGGCCCGATCCGCGACGTGCCGCTTGAAGGACTGAGCGACGCCATTTCGGCACTGGCGGCCCACACCGGCACCGGCGAAATCGGTGCATTCGGCTGGTCACGCGGGGCCGAGAAGCTGGCGTTGCTGGCGTCATACCTGGCGTCCACGCAGCCGCTTGCTGCGGTCGCTCTGCATGCAGGGCCGGACCGGGTGCATTCCGCCTTCGATCCTGCGGCGTTCCGGACGGGGCAGGGCGGGCTCGAGACCGATTCCGCCGCCCCGGCCGCCTGGACCTGGCGTGGCCAGCCCGTAACGCCGGGCGCGGATATTGCCATCGAACATTTTCCCGGCCCGGTTTTCCTGTCGGTCGGCGATGCCGATGACGTTTGGGATCCCCGGATGACGTTTCGGCTTGCAGACCGGCTTGCGACAGCCGGCCGGCCCGCCGACCTGCTGGTCGGAAAAGGACAGGGCCACGGCTATGCCTTCGACCGCGAGCCGGAACTTTGGGTTCGCCTGACCGCATTCTTCTCGAAGCATTTGAGCTGAGGGCGTTCAAGAGGTTTCGAAACCTCTTCCAAGGCGGTCCTGACCGCCCTGCGCCCTGTCCGGTGGCCGCCGCTTCGGCGGATTGCCGGCAGGACACCGGCAATGCCCGATGGAAATCAGGCCTCATTTGGGGCATCTGCACAGCAACCGGGCAAGGAGTGCACCGCAATGATCCGTCCACCCATGGCGCTTGATCATCTGGCTGTTTCGGCCGCCTCGCTTGACGAAGGGACCGCCTATGTCGAGGCGGCTCTGGGCGTGCCGGTCTTGGCCGGCGGAGTGCATCCGGCAATGGGCACCCACAATCGTCTTCTGTCGCTCGGGCCGGGGCTTTATCTCGAGGTCATCGCAATCGACCCGAACGCCTCGGCGCCGGGGCGGCCGCGGTGGTTCGATCTGGACACCTTCGCGGGCAGGCCCCACCTGACGAACTGGGTCGCGCGGACGGACGATCTGCACGCGGCGCTGGCCGCCGCGCCGGGTGGGGCTGGTGTGCCCATGGAACTTGCCCGCGGCAACCTGCGCTGGAAGATGGCAGTGCCCGATGACGGCCGCCTGCCATTCGACGGTGGCTTTCCGGCATTGATCGAATGGCAGGGCGCGGATCACCCGTCTCGGAACCTGGCCGACACAGGATGCCGCTTGACGGCGTTGGAGATCGTCCACCCGAAGGCGGCCGACTTGCGGGCGGCTTTGGCGCGACTGGCTGAGTTCCCGATGGTTTCCGTTTCCGAAGGGGCGGAATGCGAATTTTGTGCAGTGATTGATACGCCGCATGGACGTCGGGTCCTGAAATGATCGTCCGGACCGCGGTCACCGCCGACGCACCCGCTGTCGCAGCGATCTGGAACCCAGTTATCCGCGACACTGAGATCACCTTCAACACAGTCGAAAAAACGCCCGAGGATCTGGCCGGGCTCTTCGCCGAAAGACAGGCTGCGGGCCACGCCTTTCTGGTCGCCGAAAAACGGGGCCGGATCCTTGGTTTTGCCGCATACAGCCAGTTCCGCGGCGGCGTCGGCTATGCCCGCACGATGGAGCACACGGTGATTCTCGCTCCGGATCATCGCGGTCGGGGGATCGGGCGTACGCTGGTGTCGGCGGTCGAGGACCATGCCCGTGCCGGTGGTGCGCACAGCATGTTCGCCGGGGTGAGCTCCGGCAACCCGGACGGTGTCGCGTTTCATGGGGCGCTGGGGTACGTCGAAGTCGCGCGCCTTCGCCAGGTCGGATGGAAGTTCGGCAAGTTCTTCGACCTTTGCTTGATGCAAAAGTTTCTTTGATCCTTCGGGTCGTTGGGCTCGGGTGGCCACCTTGAACCGACAAGCGGGAATGTTCGGACCCCGATGCGATCAAGCGGATTTCGGTACCTTCATGGGGCGAGGCCGTCCCCGCCTCCGTGCCGCAGCCGGCCCTGTTTAACCGGGCAGGACGTGGGATCGGTGGCTGATTGCAGACATGGCGGAGACCTGCCGGTATGCGCGCTCGGCCTCCGCAACGAGTGATGTCATTTGAGCCCGGTAGCGAAGGTATCTTCCCGGCAAGCCCGAAACGTCCTCACAGGGCTTGGCCAAGAAAACGAATTGCAGGATCGCGAATTCTGTCATCCCTGAACGGAGCCCGGTTTCGGCGGTTTGCGTGTGCAGGAGGGTCGAAAACGAACGGCCGTTTCTTGGAACTCCTAGCCTGGTTGTTTTGGTGGTTGACGGCATCTATTAGGGTATGAGACGTGAAAAGCAGATTGGCCCCTTAGCTCAACTGGATAGAGCAGCTGACTTCTAATCAGCAGGTTCCGGGTTCGAGTCCTGGAGGGGTCGCCATTGCTCGATTAACAATTTGCTTTTCCCTCTTTTTTTTCGATTTTTTGGAACTCGATCACCTGAGTTGGAACTTTTTGTTCCATTTCCGTTTTGAGAGTGCCCGGAGACGTTCGCGGCATTGTCTCCAATTCTGACAATGGGCTCTGGGCCGACCGATGCACCGCGGCATCCACCAAATCTCTTGGCGATCCTGGATCGGACATCCATGTCTTTCCGAAATCCTCAGGGCATCAAACGCCTAGGACCAAGTCCGCACCATTCGGCAATCGGGAGCAGCCCTTATGGCGCTCAGTCCTGCAAGAGCCGGAGAGAGCCCGCTTGGACCGTTGCTGCGCAGAATTTTTCTGTCCGGTTCCTCGGCAATCACACCTATTCCCACCGATCCGACAATCATACCCGGCGCCGAGCGTTTGACGGCACGCGTAACAATATTGTCCAGATATATTTGATCATGATCAAGGCGGTCCTAGCGGCCAAATACTATCTGCAACTGGGCTTTTTGCATTCCACTTACACCATTCGATACCAAGGAGAGTCGATATGGCTGAGGCTGCCAAGACGAACTGGGACGCCATCGTCATCGGCTCGGGTATAGGCGGCATGGCGGCGGCCGCCGCGCTGTCGAAGGCCGGCCAGAAGGTACTCCTGCTGGAGCAGTACCAGACGCTTGGCGGCCTTTCCCACAGCTTCTCCATCGAGGGTTTCAGTTGGGATGCGGGCATCCATTACCTCAACTGTGTCGCCCCGGAAGATCGTGAGCGCCGCATTCTGGACTGGTTGTCGGACAAGCCGATCGAGTTCGCATCGATGGGCACCATCTATGACAATCTGCATATCGGCGACGCCGCCCCGCTGTCCTTGTCCCGCCCCTACGCGGCGCAGGCGCGCGACCTCAAGGACCGGTTCCCGGACGAGTCGGAGGCCATCGACGCATGGATCGCCGCATTGAAGGAGGGCCGGGAGGCCGTCATGAAAGTCACTTCGACCCGCGCGATGCCCGAGTTTGTTGGCACAGCGCTGAAGTGGTGGCACAGCCACGCCGTCGAACGCTGGTGCAAGCGGACGACACAGGAAGTGATTGACGAGATCACGGACAATCCCGAGTTGGCCGCCGCCTTCGCCGCGCAATGGTTCGACCATGGCGGCAGGCCCAGCAAGGCAAGCTTCGCAATACATGCCCTGATAACGGGATCCTATCTGGAAAGCGGCGCCTGGTACCCCAAGGGAGGCGGCGGTGCCTTCGCCGACCACATCTTGCCCACGATCACGAAGGCGGGGGGCGAAGCGAGGGCGGACACCAAGGTCGAGACGCTTCTGATCGAGGACGACCGGGTCGTCGGCGTGCGGACGGCAAAGGGGGAGGTCATCGGCGCGAATACGGTGATCTCGGATATCGGGGCGCGCGAGACGGTAAACACTCTGCTTCCTGCCGATTGCGGACATCAGGATTGGATCGACGAAATCCGTGCGTTGCCGCATTCTGTCGCCCATTTCAGCCTGTTCGTGGGCTTCGAGGGCGATATCCAGCGCGCGGGGGCGACGCGGTCGAACCACTGGATCTACCCGGGCGGAAAGGTCGACGTCGTCTGGACCGATGCGCCCGGCGCGCCACCGCCCGGCCTGTTCGTATCCTTCGCCTCTTTGAAGGACCCCGGCCATGACCCTGGACCGTCGCAGAAATACGCAGGCGAAATCGTCGCCTGGGTCGACTGGTCGGTCGTGGAGAGATGGGCCGATAAGGAGCCGGGCGCACGGGGTAAGGACTACAAGGCCTTCAAGGCCAGGGTCGAGGACGTGATGTTCGCGCAGTTCGAAGCCTATTTCCCGGAATTGGCCAAGCTCGTGGTGTTCCGCAATCTGTCGACGCCGCTTACGACCCACTCGATCACGGGGCATCACAAGGGCGCATTCTACGGGATCGACACGACGCCTGAGCGATTGATGAGCGAAGCGCTGCAAACCCGGACGCCGATCCCGGGTCTCTTCCTTGCTGGCCAGGATGTCCTGACCCCCGGCATCCCCGGGGCGCTCTGGGGCGGCGTGCTGGCCGCGGCGACCGTCGATCCGGGGTTGTTTCGGCAGCTTCCCGGCTGAGCGCCTCAGCAAGATCGATGCATTCAGAAAACTCGATCTAATCAAGCTTTCTGAATGCCACGCCCGTAAGAGCTGTCAAAATCCTTCTTCAAGAAATTCCTGGGAAGGAATTCAGCGAGTAAAGCCAGTGTCAAAGCGATTAAGGATCTTCTCAAAACAGGGCCACAATGTAGCAGACCCAGAAAGGGCACCATCAGCGCCTTGGCGCGGCGCGTTGATGACGAGGCACAGGAGGTCGCAATGACTGCCAACCGAATATCGACCGAACGCGGCGAGGGCACCATGCACCTTAGGCCACTGTCTTTCTTGCACGCTCTAGCGATCTTTCTTGGCCTCGGGGTCTGGCTTCGCGTCTGCATCTACAGCTTCATACCTTTTCTGGATGACCGCGGCATGCACCAATTCAGTGCATATTTGGCCGGCTTCATACTCGGATTGCTACCCTTTTTGCCGCTGGCCTTCGTAATGCTGAAGAAAGAAGGCAATCCACAAGGGTGGGCGTCCCTGTCAAGGCGCCTCGGCTTTCAACGCTTCGGAGCACGTCACTTCGCACTTATGATTGGCCTGACGGTCCTGGCATTCGCCGCGACGGTTTTGGCAAGTCCCACGCAGTCCTGGTTCGTCAATCTCTCATCGTGGTTCCAGCCTGGGGACGTCTTTCACCCGCTCCAGGTCCCCGGAGGCGCAACAGACTCGCTGATCGACAGCTCCATCGCCTGGATGGGGCCAGACGCGGCTGGCTACTGGCCCTGGGTCGTGGCGATCGTGGTTCTCTTCATCTTCAACATCATCGGTGAGGAGCTGCTATGGCGTGGAGTGATTTGGCCTCGCCAGGAGCTCGTGTATGGCGAACGGACTTGGCTTGTTCATGGCTTCATGTGGTATTTGTTTCACCTGCCGTTCTACCCCTGGTTCTTGATCTCCGGCCTGCCGCAAGCGTTTATCCTGTCGTTCCTTTTCCAGAAGACCAAGAACATGTGGCTGGTGATCATCATGCACACGATCTTCAATGCGGTCTTCTATGTCGTGTTGCTGATGATCGTCCTTGGAGTTGTCGCCTAGGCCTGATTTTGCGGGATCGGACGTTACTTGAACCCGATCTCGACACGATCAATCGACCTACTCTCAATAGGAAGATTTCACGTTCGCCGGCTTGAGGAAAACGATCACGCCAGTCCGCACATCGTCGCGCTGACCTCCCAGAGTTGCGCACGCATCGTGGCATCACGAGCTTCAGGGTTTGGATCACGCAGCGTTTCATCGATCACATACTGGCCGTTTAGCAAGGCGGCTTTGGGGTCGGCCGCCAGAAAGATGGGCGTGCGTGCGGCACGCTCCGGCGAGCGAAGGAAGGGCCTGCCCAGCGCGAACAACGCGCGGACGTACCACTTGGCATTGCGCATCAGATTTGTGCGCACGGCGCCCGGATGCAGGCAATTGGCTGTCACCCCGCTGCCTTCGAGACGGTGGGCAAGTTCCACGGTGAAGAGCACCTTGGCCAGGGTTTCCTGCCCACCCGCTCGTGTCGCCGAGTAATCATTCACGCAGTTGAGATCATCAGGGTTGAGCCGCCCCTTCAACGACGCCTGGCGCTGGTAGTCGCCCGTCACGATGACGATGCGCGCTGGCGCACTCTCCTTTAGTCGCTCGAGTAGTAGGTTCACGAGCAAAAAGCAGCTCAGATAGGCAACGGCGAACGCAAGCTCGATCCCGTCCTCGCTTTCACGCCGTTCCCACGGAACGACGCCTGCGCTGTGCACGAACACATCCAGTCGCCGCTCACTCTCTAGCACCTCATGGGCCACCTTGCGGATGGCTGTCAGAGATGCCAGATCGGCGATGAGAACACGCACTGCATCGTCGCGCCCGCAGCGCGCACATATCGCCTGACGCGCCGCCTCACCGCGCGCCTCATTGCGGGCGATCAGGAGAATGCGCGCGCCGCGCTCGGCCAAGCCTGTCGCCGTCGCACGGCCAATGCCAGACGTTGCGCCGGTGATCAAACAGACCTTGCCGTTCATGTCCCCCATTGTGGCACTCCCTTCTGTTTCCACCGGACAACGCCATATAGACCAAGCTCGCGTTGATTTGGTGAGTGATCCAGCAGGTAGCGCTCGCAGGCAAGCCGCGCGAGGTCGCCCGCGATCTCATCACCCGCCACAATGTCCAGGGCGTAGCGGCTGACCAGGTGGTCAATCGGTTCCATCCAGCTGCCTTTCCAGCAGCGCCAGCAGGTCGCCCGGCCGGCTTCCCGCCAGGCGGCGGTCATCGACCGGCGTCAAGCCGAAGCACACGCCCAGCTGGCGCAGGTTGGCGACGGCCCCCTGCCGCGCGCGCCAGGATACCGTCACGGCAGAGCTGGCCCGTGTCGATCTCGATGACGATCAGAAGATGGCGATCACCGGGCACAAGACCCACAGAATGGTGCAGTTCTGCACAGGCGCGGAGCGGCAAAAGGCCCGCGTCAGGGCTGCGAATATCGCCCTAGAACGGAACAAGGACGGAACATGAATGTGCGGCAGGGCGTGTGGCAGCCGCTTCCCGGTGAGTGAGCTGACGCTCTATAACATCGGCTCAATAACCGATCCTGGACCCAAAATAGACCGAGAGGCACCGCAAGTTGCTCTGTTGTAGCTCGTTCCTGGCACCACCTGGGAATAGTGACCTGCCTCAGCGGTCCGTGACAGATGTTTGATATGCATCGAGATCCGCAATCAACGCCTGGCCAGTGGGCGCATTGTTTCTTGCACAGAACTCACTCCACACGGCGCCATACGGAAGGTCCTTCAACTCTTCCGTAAGCACTAGCCGGGCGGTGAAATCTAGCGCGTCTTCCGCTGATCTCATGCGGTCCCATGGTTTCAGCAGCGCCTGCAAAAGCGCTTTTTGCATATTGCGCGTTCCGATGACCCAGGCGGCGGTACGACTGATCGTGGCGTCGAAGAAGTCTAGCCCTATGTGCGTCCTGCCCAGCAGGTCGCCGCTCACGAGTTCGTACGCCATCGCAAGGATGTCGTCGTTTAACAGAATCACATGGTCGCTATCCCATCTCATTGGCCGGGAGACGTGCAAAAGGATTTCGGGCAGCGAAAGGGCGACAGCAGAAAGTTTGTCGGCGATGTTCTCCGTGGGATGAAAGTGCCCCATGTCCAGACACAAGAGTGTCCCCTTGCGGATCGCGTAACCGAGGTAGAATTCGTGGCTGCCGACGGTGCAAGCTTCTACCCCAATGCCGAAGAGCTTACTTTCGACCGCGTCCAGCATGGCATCCTTCGCCTCGGCCAGCATAGTGTCCAGCGAGGCCTCCAGCCGCGCGCGCGCAGCCATACGGTCGACCGGCAGATCCTTGTAACCATCGGGAACCCAAATGTTGTTGACCGCAGGCGAACCCAGTTCCTTCCCCATCTTTTCTGCTATGTCGCGCGTGCGGCGCCCATGTTCGATCCAAAACTCGCGGATGCCCGGGTCCGGGTGGGATAGCGTAAGGTTATCGTCGGCCTTTGCATGGGCAAAGAAGGTCGGGTTGAAATCCAGTCCAATGCCCTGATCTCTTGCCCAGTCGACCCATGGGGTGAAATGACGGAATTCGATTTCGTCGCGGTCGGGTGCCTCGTCGGTGTCCATGTACATGGCGTGCAGGTTCAGCCGGTGCTTTCCGGGAATTTTCGAGTAGGCGAATTCCAGATCGGCTCGCAGCTCATCCGGATTGCGCGCCCGGCCCGGGTGGTTGCCCGTTGCCTGAATGCCGCCGCCGGAGGTGCCGGTTTGGTTTTCGAACCCGACGACGTCGTCGCCCTGCCAGCAATGGACCGAGATCGGAATGCCTTTCAGCTGCTCGATGGCAGCCTCGGTATCGACACCCCAATCGGCGAATTGGGCCTTGGCGCTCTCATATCCCATGACCTCGCCTCCTTTATCGCGTGAAGGCCTGAACGTTGCCCGCATCGACATTCAGGATGTTGCCTGTCGACTTGGATGAGGTCTCGGCCGCGAAGAAATAGCAGGCTTCGGCGATGTCTTCCGGCAGAACTGAACGCTTCAGCATCGAGCGGTTGCGATACATCTCTTCCAGGCCCTCCTTGTCCGTACCGTAGGTCGAGGCGCGCTGTTCCAGCCATTCGCCTTCCCAGATTTTCGAACCACGCAGCACGGCATCGGGGTTCACCACGTTGACCCTGATCCCCGCCTCTGCGCCTTCCAGCGCCAAACATCGAGCGAGGTGGATTTCCGACGCCTTCGCCGTGCAATAGGCCGAGGCATTCAGCGACGCCGCCAGCCCGTTCTTCGAGGCGACAAAGACGATCGATCCGCCCATGTCCTGCACGCGCATCACCTTGAACGCTTCTCGGCTGACCAGGAAATAGCCCGTAGACAGGATGTCCATGTTCCGGTTCCAAAGTTCCAGCGTAGTGTCCTCGACCGGGGCAGAGGACGCTATACCTGCGTTCGAGACCAGAATGTCGATGCCGCCGAATTCCACGGCGGTCTCAGCCAGCGCGTGTGCAACTCCAGCCTCGTCCGTGACGTCCATTAGAATGGATCGCACTACGTCCTTACCGAACTTCTGGGTCAGAAGGGCTTTAGCAGCTGAAAGGTTGTCGGCGTTGATGTCGGCCAACATCACACAAGCGCCCTCGGCCAGATAGCGTTCGGCCGTCGCCGATCCGATACCGCCTGCGCCACCGGTGACCAGCGCCACGCGACCGGCCAAAGATTTGGGCTTCGGCATGCGCTGCAGCTTGGCCTCTTCCAAAAGCCAGTATTCGATGTCGAAGGCTTCCTGCTCTGGCAGCCCGCAGTACTCGCTTACAGCGCTTGCCCCGCGCATGACGTTGATCGCATTGACGTAGAACTCGCCCGAAATCCGCGCCGTCGCTTTGTCCTTTGCGAAGGTGATCATGCCAACGCCCGGGATCAGATAAACGACCGCATTGGGGTCGCGCAGGGCAGGCGAATTGTCGTGCTTGCAGCGCTCGTAGTAATTTGCGTATTCCTCCCGATAGGCGGCGACCTGGGCAGGGAGACCCTCCAGAACTTCGTCAATGTTGATTTGCGCCGGGTCAAAACCCACTACGAGAGGCCGGATCTTTGTTCGCAGGAAATGGTCGGGGCAAGAGGTGCCAAGTGCCGCCAGAGGCTCCATGTCCTTCGAGTTTACAAACTCCAAAACCGTATCAGAGTCGTTGAATTGTCCGACCATATGCTGATTTCCGCTGACAAACCCGCGGATCGCCGGCATCAAACGGGCCGCTATCGCACGGCGGTCGGCAGGGGAGAGGCTCTCATGCTTTGCGCCGCCGAAGGCCGGGACATCTGCGGTGCGCGCGGCCAGCCATTCGGTGGCCACATTGATGACGTCGATCGTGCAGTCGTAGCACTCCTTTGCCGTGTCACCCCATGTGAACAGCCCGTGGCTTTCCAGAACCACACCGTCGGCATCCGGGTTTTCGCGACAGAAATTCTCCAGCCAAAGGCCCAGCTCGTACCCGGGACGCTTCCACGGCAACCAGCCGATCCGCTCGCCGAAAACCTCTTGCGTCCGCTCTCTTGAGCTCTTCGACGCGGCGATTGCAATGATCGCATCGGCGTGGACGTGATCGACGTGCTTGCGCGGAACATACGCATGCAGCGGGGTGTCGATGGAGGCCGCCCGCGGGTTCAGGTTGAAGGTGCAATGCGGCAGGTAGCCGACCATCTCGTCCTCAAACTCCACCCCGCGATAGAGCTCTTTGAGCGCGTTCAGCTTGTCCATGTAGAGGGTCGCGAACCCGCCGAGCTTCATCGACCCGATGTCCCCGCCCGAACCCTTGACCCAGAGAACCTCGACCTCCCCACCGGTCAGTGGGTCGGTTTCCATTACTTTCGCCGAGGTATTGCCGCCGCCGAAATTCGTCACCCTCTTGTCGGCGCCCAAGATGTTAGAGCGGTATAGAAGCAGTTCCGATTCGCTCTTGCCCTCGGTGGCGCCGTCATCCCAGCGATTTTCAAGAAGCTGATTTTCGACGGTTTTCAGCATGTCATCCTCCCAGTCGAGCGCATCCCTAGCATGACCGCTACCAGCAAAAGGCTGCAGAGGATGCGTCAGAATGTCAATCACAAACAATCATTATCAATCATGCTGCACCGCAGTATGACAGAATTTGACAAAATATGATTGACAGTTGGATCGAATCTGCGCACCGTTCTGTAGCAGGGAGGGCGCGATGCACGAAAAGGAACGTCACAGGATCATTCTGTCCGCGGCGCAGGACAGACCGGTCGCGACCATCGTGGATCTGTGCAATCTTACCGGAGTCTCTGAGGCAACGATCCGCCGTGACATTGCCACCCTCCATATGCAGAAAAAACTTCGCAAAGTCCGAGGCGGCGCCGAGGCGATCAACCCGCCGCAATTCGTCGGCCTCGCCGGGCGGCCCTTTTCGGTCAACCAAACGATCAGGATCGCCGAGAAACAGGCGATTGCAAGAGCGGCGGTGGACCTTTGCGATGATGGCGATTCAATCATTATCAACGGCGGCACCACGACTTTCCAGATGGTCCATCCGCTGGCCACGCGAAGGTTGCAGGTCTTTACCAATTCATTCCCCATCGCCGAGCATCTGCTGAAGCATTCGAAAAACACGATCATGCTTTCGGGCGGGGCAATCTATCGCGAGCAGAACATCATTCTCAGCCCCTTCGACAATGACGTTACGCGCAACTTCTATGCGCGGCGGATGTTCATGGGGGCCAAGGGGCTCGGACCGCTGGGTTTGATGGAGGCCGACCCGCTGCTTATTCAGGCTGAACAGAAGCTGATCGGTCAGGCCGACGAGCTGGTCGTGCTGGTCGACAGTTCGAAATTCGCCGAGCGCTCTAGCTTGGTTCTCTGCCCGCTGGGCCGCATCGCCACCGTCATCACCGACGAGGGCATCTCCGACACTGCTGCGGCGATGCTGGAGGCTGCGGACGTCAAGCTGATCGTCGCTACAAGCGCCGGTCAAGAGGAAGAGGCGGCCTCGTGACTCGCCCCATACTTCAATGATGTGACATTCAAGGGAGGAAACCACATGAAACGTCGCACAATCACTTCGCTCGCCGCCGGTCTCGGCCTCGCCGCCGGGCTCATGAGCTCAACCGCCATGGCGCAGGACAACATGCGCATCGCGCTTGTGGTCAAGGCGCTCGGCATCGGCTTCTTCGAGGCTGCGGCCGAAGGTGCCGAAGAGGCCGCCGCGGAGCTTGGCAATGTCGAGATCATCTATACCGGTCCGACCGACACCACGGCGGAAGGCCAGATCGAGGTCGTCAATTCGCTGATCGCACAGGGCGTTGATGCCATTGCGATTTCGGCCAATGACCCCGATGCGCTGGTTCCGGCGCTAAAGCGGGCCATGGATCGTGGCATCACCGTGATCTCCTGGGACTCGGGCGTAGCCGAAGGCGGCCGCCAGATGCACCTGAACCCATCGTCAACCGAGCTGATCGGGAACACGATCATCAAGCTTGCCGCCGATCATATGCCCGACGGCGGTGACGTCGCGATCCTGTCGGCGACGGCCACCGCGACCAACCAGAATGCCTGGATCGAGGCTGCGGAAGGCTTCTTGCCGAACTACGAAGGCGTCAATCTTGTCGCAACGGTGTACGGCGACGACCTGTCCGACAAGTCCTACCGTGAAGCGCAGGGCCTGATGGCGTCTTACCCCGATCTGAAGGCAATTATCGCGCCGACGACAGTGGGTATCCTCGCCTCTTGCCAGGCTGTGACCGACGCCGGCAAGATCGGCGAGATCAACGTGACAGGTCTTGGGCTTCCCTCTGAAATGGCTGGCTGCGTGGACTCAGGCGCCACGAAGAGTTTCGCGATCTGGAACCCGATTGACCTTGGGTATTCCGCGACCATGCTGGCGCATGCGATTGCAAATGGGGCCGAAGCTGCATCCGGCGCCGAGATTCCCATGGGCCGGATGGGCTCTGTTACGCTGGACGACACCAATTCGGCCGCGATGTCGGACCCGTTCACCTATGACAGCTCGAATATCGACCAGTTCAAGTCGATCTTCTGAATTGAACACGTTCCGGCGCGGGCATTGACCTGCGCCGGAACACTTATCACCCTCTCGAAATCGAACCGTGCCCATGCAGTTGGAGTTGAGACCAGACGTGTCCGTCTACGCCGCCCCCGACGTCGTTCCACTGCTGTCGATTTCGGGCGTCACGAAGACGTTTCCGGGCGTACGGGCGCTGTCGGATGTATCACTGAAGCTCTACCCAGGCAAAGTGACGGCGCTTGTCGGCGAGAACGGCGCTGGCAAGTCGACGGTGGTGAAGGTCCTGACCGGCATCTACCAGCCGGACGACGGCGAAGTCCGGATCGACGGTCGGCCGGTTCGTTTCCCAACCCCGCAGTCGGCTGAAAGCGCGGGCGTCACCGCAATCCATCAGGAAACTGTCCTGTTCGATGAACTGTCCGTCGCCGAGAACATTTTTCTAGGCCATGCGCCAAAGGGTCGGTTCGGTCTGATCGACAAGGACACGATGGCCGCGCGCGCACGCGAAATTCTGTCGGACATCGGTGCGAAGATCGAACCTGGCGCAACGCTCAAAGACCTCGGCACTGCAAACAAACACCTCGTCGCGATCGCACGGGCACTGTCCATCGACGCGCGCGTGGTGATCATGGACGAACCCTCGGCCGCGCTCAGCCACACTGAAATCGAAGAGCTTTACGAACTGGTTGAGGAACTGAAACGCCAGGGCAAAGCGATCCTGTTCATCAGCCACAAATTCGAGGAAATCTTCCGCATCGCCGATTTCTTCACTGTTTATCGCGACGGCCAAATGGTCGGCGAAGGCGCGATATCGGATGTGAGCGAGCCTGAACTCGTCAAGATGATGGTCGGTCGCGATGTCAGCCAAATATTCCCCGAGCGCGATCACAACATCGGCGACGAAATCCTTGTGGTCGACAAATATGAGCACCCGACTGAGTTTGCGGACATCGGTTTCACCCTTCGACGCGGCGAAATCCTCGGCTTCTACGGCCTCGTTGGCGCGGGGCGCTCGGAATTCATGCAGGCGCTCTTCGGGATCACCCGGCCTTCCGGCGGGACCGTGAAGATCGACGGCGCACCGGTCACCATTCATTCCCCCGCAGACGCAGTGAAAAGCGGTATAGTCTATGTGCCCGAGGACAGGGGCAGACAGGGCGCAATCGGGGCGTTGCCGATCTTTCAGAACGTGACCCTGCCGTCATTGGCGCGGACATCGCGCAAGGGCTTCCTCAAGCTGGCTGAAGAATTCAAGCTGACGCGCGAATACACCGAACGGCTGGAATTGCGCGCTGCCTCGCTCGACACAGATGTCAGCAACCTCTCTGGCGGCAACCAGCAAAAGGTGGTGATCGCGAAGTGGCTGGCCACGCAACCCAAGGTCATCATCCTCGATGAACCGACCAAGGGCATCGACATCGGATCGAAAGCGGCCGTCCATGAATTCATGGCTGAGCTTTCGGACCAAGGACTTGCCGTCATAATGATCAGTTCCGAAATCCCGGAAATCATTGGCATGTCCGACCGGGTCATCGTGATGCGCGAGGGGCGGATCGCGGCCGAACTGGATCGCGCGAACATCACACCGGAAACGCTTGTCAGTCATGCAGCAGGGATCAGAGAGGCTGGCCTATGAAGCGGATCCTTGCCTCACGCGAATTGTTGCTGCTGGTTGCGATCGGGTTGCTTTTGGGCCTGATATCGCTGCGTTTCCCGGCCTTCATAGCACCGTCGAAACTTGTGGATGTCTTCAACGACACCTCGCCGCTGATCCTGCTGGCCATCGGCCAGATGATTGTGATCCTCACCAAATGCATCGACCTTTCCGTCGCCGCCAATCTTGCGCTGACTGGCATGGTCGTGTCGTTGATCAACCTCGCCGCGCCGGGCCTGCCGATCACAGTGATCCTAGCCGTCGCAATTGGGTTCGGAGCCCTTTTGGGCATGTTCAACGGCATATTGGTGTGGAAGCTCGCCATCCCGCCGATCGTGGTGACCCTTGGCACGATGACCATCTTTCGCGGAGTCATCTTTCTTCTGACCGACGGCAAATGGGTGAATAGCCACGAGATGAGCGATGCGTTCAAGGCTGTCCCGCGGACTGTAATCGCTGGCCTGCCGGTGTTGAGCTGGATCGCCATTGCGGCCGTGATCCTGTTCACAGTCGTCATGACCCGCACGAGCCTTGGCCGCGCCTTTTACGCCGCCGGGGGCAATCCGCACGCCGCAACCTACGCCGGGATCAACGTTGGCCGGACGCAGTTTTGGGCCTTCACCATCTCGGGCGCCTTGGCCGGGCTGACCGGGTACCTCTGGGTGTCGCGTTTTGCCGTCGCCTACGTCGATGTCGCTGGCGGGTTCGAACTGACCGTTGTCGCCGCTTGCGTCATCGGCGGCGTGTCGATCATGGGGGGCATCGGGTCCGTTCCGGGTGCGCTTCTGGGAGCATTGTTCCTCGGCATCATCGCGAACGCACTTCCCGTGGTGAACATCTCGCCCTTTTGGCAGATGGCGATCTCTGGCGGGGCAATCATCATCGCGGTCGTGTTGAACGCCCAGGCCAACCGGACCCCGGGCCGCATCATCCTGAAACGCGCGGAGCATGCGACATGAGCACGGCCAGCCATTTCGTCCCCGACCGCCTGCAAACGCCGCTTGAACGCCGGCTGAAGAGTTGGGAGAGCCTGTTGATGCTGGTCGCCATCGGCATCTTCATCGCAAACTCTTTTGCCTCGCCCTATTTCTTGAACGCCTGGAACCTCAGCGACGCGACGTTCAACTTCACCGAAAAGGCGATGATCGCCTTCGCCATGGCCCTGTTGATCATCTCAGGCGAGATCGACCTCAGCGTCGCGGCCATCATCGCGCTGGCCTCCACCGCCATGGGGGCGGCGGTGCAGGTGGGCGTCGGCACGCCCGGACTGGTTCTGATAGGTCTTTCCGTCGGGCTGCTGTGCGGAGCGTTCAACGGGATCCTCGTGACCGGGCTCGGGCTGCCGTCTATCGTGGTTACAATTGGGACGATGAGCCTCTTCCGGGGCATCAGCTTCATCATACTCGGCGATCAGGCCTATCGAGGATATCCGTCGGATTTCGCCTTCTTCGGGCAGGGCTATGTCTGGTGGGTGATCTCGTTCGAGTTCGTGCTGTTCGCGATCATCGCCGCCATCTATGCCGTCATTCTGCACATGACCAATTTCGGGCGCGCGGTCTACGCCATTGGCAACAACGCAACCGGCGCGCTTTTCTCGGGCATCCGGGTCGCCCGCGTGAAGTTCATCGTGTTCCTGATGACCGGGCTGATGTCGGGCGTCGCTGCGGTCTGCCTGACGTCACGCCTTGGGTCTACGCGGCCATCCATTGCCTTTGGCTGGGAGCTCGAGATCGTCACCATGGTCGTCCTTGGCGGCGTCAGTATCCTCGGCGGCTCCGGCTCGATCCCCGGTGTGGTGATCGCCGCCTTCGTCATGGGGCTTGTGACCTTCGGCCTCGGCCTACTGAACGTGCCGGGTATCGTGATGTCGATCGTGATCGGGGCACTGCTGATCTCGGTCATCGCGCTGCCGCGGCTCTGGGCGATGTGGAGGCCTCGATAATGGAAAAATGCGCCTTCAAGATGCAGCTGAATCCGGGTTGCAGGGACGAATACAAGCGACGCCATGACGAGATCTGGCCGGAACTGGTCGATCTTCTGAAAGAGGCTGGCGTATCCGACTATTCGATCCATTTGGACGAGGATTCCGGCGCCCTTTTCGGCGTCCTTTGGCGGACTGAGGATCATTCCATGGACACTTTGCCCGGCCGTGAGATCATGCAGCGTTGGTGGGCGCATATGGCGGATATCATGGAAACGCAGCCGGACAATAAGCCGGTGATCACCGAACTATCGACCGTCTTCCACATGCCATGACGCCAACGCACGTTGCAGTTATCGACATCGGCAAGACCAACGTAAAGCTTGCGCTTGTCGACACTTCCGATCTGTCCGAGATCGCCGTCGTTACCCGACCAAATCCGGTTCTTGAAGGGCCGCCCTATCCGCATTTCGACGTCGAGACCATTTGGACCTTCCTTCTGGATGCGATCCGCCAGTTCCACGAACAGCACGGTGTCGACGCGATTTCGGTCACGACCCATGGCGCCTGCGGCGCCCTGATCGCTGCCGACGGCACGCTGGCCGCACCGATCCTAGACTATGAACACAGCGGTCCGGACACTGTGGCCCAGGCCTATGACGCGATGCGCCCCGCGTTCGAGGAAACCGGATCGCCGAGGCTGCCCATGGGCCTGAACCTCGGCGCGCAAATCCACTGGCAATTCTCGCAAGATCCCACGCTGCATAACCGTACGGCCTCCATTGTCACCTATCCGCAATACTGGAGCCATCGGCTGACAGGGGTTTTGGCTTGCGACGTGTCTTCCCTGGGGTGTCATACGGACCTTTGGAATCCCTACCTGTCGCGTTTTTCGTCTCTCGTCGATCGCATGGGCATTGCGGACAAAATGGCTCCGGCGAGAAAATCTGCGGATGTTCTCGGTCCGCTGGCGCCGAAAGTCGCTGCGCGAACCGGCCTTAACCAGGATACACCAGTGCTCTGTGGAATCCACGATTCCAACGCGTCGCTGCTGCCGCACGTGATGCGGCGCGAGCGTCCGTTTTCCGTGGTGTCGACCGGGACCTGGGTCATCGCAATGACCGTCGGGGGCGCCGAAGTAGAGCTGGAGCCATCTCGTGACACGCTCGTCAATGTGAACGCCTTGGGCGCACCAGTGCCGTCCGCCCGATTCATGGGCGGTCGTGAGTACGAGATGATCCGGGACGGTCAGAGCGCGGCCTACGACGCGGCAACACTGGCCAATGTCGCCGAATACGGTCCGCTGCTGATGCCAGCGGTCGTTACCGAAAGCGGCCCGTTTCGAGGGCAGAGGCACCGATGGATCGGAGCGGAGCCCGAGCACGGAACCCCCGAGCGTGCCGCGGTGGTTGACTTCTACCTTGCGATGATGACGGCCGAATGCCTATCGCTGACCGGCCACCGCGGTCCCGCTGTCATCGAAGGGCCTTTCTGCACAAACACTGGCTTTTGCGCGATGCTGTCCGCCGCAACCGGCTCTCGAGTTCTGGCCACCGATAGTGCGACCGGAACGAGCCAGGGTGCAGCCATGCTCGCACTTGAACCGGGCAGTTTGCCAAAGAGCCCAGATGGGAGACAGTTCAATCCCAACGAAGGCGCACAGTTTTCCGCGTACGCAAAGAGATGGCGAGAGACGGTGGTTGCCTGACGTGCTAGCAGCGTTTCGTGCCCTGCCGCAGTCAATTGGGGGCCTGGAGCGTCATTGAATTCGCACGCATTCTGCTGTCAAAGCAGACCAACGAACGCCCGCCTTCCACCCATTGTGTCTGATGCCGCAGAACGCGGCAATTCCATAGGAGGCAAATATTCCGCTGATCGCTACGTGTTGCACCAATGACTGGATCAGGATCGACGTGCCGTTCGCTGCACGTCGCACGAATTGGTTTAGACCGCACGAAGCCGATCTACGCTTCTCTTGAAGGCCCACAGGGATTTGGAGCGAAAAGGCAGGTACATTTGCTGATCACAGGTCCCGCACTCCCTCAAAAGCAACCAACGCGGAGGACACGCAATGAATCAACGTACCTCACCGCGACGGCTGACCGCCGCCGATTTCGATTAGGAACTTCTGGACCTGTAAGATTACTACGCACACGGCAAGATCTTAAAACGTGAGTTCCTGGATCGCGCTGATAATTGGGCGGTTGGCGGACCGACGGCTGCTGCCATTCTGGGCTAGCTCTCACCCAACTATACGCTTGCCCAACAGGTCGCCGAAGACGATCCTGACATAGTTGGCGAAGACATCGTCTACCCCAGTCCGAACGGAACTGGCGACATTACGGCGTATCTCGTGAAACCGACCAACATCAACTCAGATCGTCCACCGGCGGCGGTGCTCGTGGTCCACGAGCACCGTGGGCTCAATCCCTATTTCCGAGACGTGGTCCGCCGCCTTGCGACGGCCGGTTTCGTTGCCATGGGACCGGACGGGCCTTCCTCGTTGGGTGGGTATCCCGGCACCGACGACGAGGGACGGACCATGCAGCGCAGCCTGGATCGGGACAAACTCCTAAACGACTTCTTCGCTGGCTTCGAGTATCTCCAGGCGCTTGAAAGCACGAGCGGCAAAGCGGGCGCCACAGGTTTTTTTGCTATCGTGGTGGCGTCGTGAACAAACTCACCGTCGCATATCCCGAGATGGCTGCCGGGATCCCATTCAATGGCGCTGCGCCCGACGGCGCGCAGGTCGCACAGATCGAAGCGCCGCTCATGATTCAACTTGCCGCGCTCGATCAGAGGATCAATGCGATGCGGCCCGAGTTCCCTCGCTGAGCCCGGGGAACATGGCCGACATCTCTGCTGCGCCACCGCTTCTGGCCGCGATGCCGGCGCCGGCGCGCCTGATCGCCGATAGGGGCTGCGACGCCAAGTACCTTCGCGGCGCGCTGGCCGCCCGCGGCGTCGAGGCGGTCATTCCATCAACCCGTTCCCGCAAATGCGCGATCCCGCATGATGCCGTCGCCTACCGTGAGCGCAACAAAATCGAACACGCTTTCTGCGCGATCAAGGACGGGCGGCGGATCGCAACGCGACAGGACAAGCTCGCCTGGAACTTCGTCTCCGCAACCGCTATCGCAGCTGCAATCATCTGGTGGACTTGATCGAGTCTCGACCCTAAGGGAGGCGTGGTGTTGGTATGGGCTACACGATCTCCCGGGATAGAGCATCGATTTGCACGGCCTCCTGATCCGTTAGGGTAAACCGCATTGCCTCGGCGTTCTCCTTGGCTTGAGAGACCGTTGATGCGCCTGGAATGGCCACCACCGTGTCACCGTGGGCGTTGATCAGCCAATTGAGAGCCACTTGTGCGGCTGTCGTTCCATGCGCCCGGGCGATCTGTTCAAGTGCATTCACCAATTCACCGCTTTGTCCGAACCTTCGATGCAGCATTCGGCGGCGGATGATCGGAAGCCGATCGAACGATTGGGGATCACTGTGGAACTTCCCGGACAACAAGCCCATGAACAGAGGCGAATAGGCAATGATCGTGATCCCCAGCTCCTTGGCCGTGTCGAGTATGCCGTTGGATTCGATCCTGCGGTCCGCCAGATTGTACCGAACCTGGTTAGCGGCCAGCCTCATACCGCGTGAGTGCAGGATCTCATGCGCACGTCGCATCTGCCGGGCGTTGAAGTTGCTCACACCGATCGCACCGATTTGGCCGGAGTCCACCAGATCGGCCATCGCATTCATTTCGGACCGACGGGTGGCAAACGAAACCGGCGCATGAATTTGATAGAGGTCGATCGTGTACCCTTCCAGGTTGGTCTGGCGCGTTCGGATGGTTCGGGTGATCGGCCGGGCGGTCCGAAGCATGGGATTCCACTTGGTCGCAATTCGAACCTCGGCGTTGGTTTTCCCCGCCTGCGTCAGCGCCTCGGCCAGTCCGCGTTCCGACCGCCCCCAGCCGTAAAGCTCGGCGGTGTCGAACCAATTGACACCGCCGTTCAACGCGGCCTGAACGATCTGATTTCTCTGTGAGGCCGGCACGGAGGCGAACAACCCTCGGCTGCCGCCCTTGCCTTCAGAGAATTGCAGGCACCCCAACCCAATGGGCGAGATCAGGATGCCTGTTTGGCCCAGCTCACGCAGTTTGATGCCTGTGTTGGCTATTTGATGCGTCCATCAATGCAAGCGAGGGATCGGCAAATCCCTGGTCCGTCAGGTTCGATCCAAAAGCACGCTGCGCCTCAAGACCTTGTATGAGGTCATTGCCCCCGGTGAAGAGGGCAATCGCTGCAACGAGATGGCACAGGGCGGAAAAAACGCGCATTTCGGATCGCCTCAGAGCCCCATGTTGTTGCGGATCATGGCGAGATATTCGGGATCTTCCATTGCCTTTCGCGCGGCGATTATCTGTTCCGCATCGGCCCCGGCGATGTAGCGCAACCGATCGCTGTCGTCTGTCGCGGCTTGCCAGATGGCTTCGGCCACAATGATCGGCTCGGAATACCGACTGCCGGCTTGTTGCATTCCCGCCATCACCGTTTCGACGAAGGGTGCATATTCGGTTTGCGTCGGATCAACGTCGAACATCGTGTTGACAGTGTCGGCAAAGCTGGTGGCGATCATGCCCGGCTCGATCATTTTGACCTTCACGCCAATTGCGGCCAGCTCGAACGACAATGCTTCGGTCATGCCTTCGACCGCGAATTTGGAGCCATGGTAGAGCGTGCCCAGCGGGAAGGTGATCTTGCCGCCCATCGACGAGATGTTGATGATCGTCCCCTCGCCGCGTGCCCGCATATGCGGCAGAACGGCTTGGGTGCAGAGCAGCGGGCCGATGACGTTGACATCGAACTGCATGCGGATCTTGTGCTCTGGCGTGGCTTCCAGGATGCCATAGGCGCCGTAGCCGGCGTTGTTCAGCAACACGTCAATCGCGCCGAACCGCTCGATCCCGGCGGCAACGGCGGCCGTGATCGTGTCGGCCTTGGTCACGTCCAAAGCGACGACAAGCGTGTTGTCGAGGGCGTTCAGTTCCACATCTTCTTCGGGGTCGGAGCGAACCGTCGCAATGACGTTCCAGCCCTTTTCCTGAAAGAACTTTGCGGTCACGCGGCCGATGCCGCTGCTGCAGCCGGTGATGAGGATCGTTTTGGTCATGGTGGGCATCCTTGATTGTTTTCAGTTTCGTTGGTCAGGCCGACGGCTTCGGCGCAGTGTGCAACCAGCCGCCTGGCCTTGTTCAGGTCGCGCGCATTCGGGTAGGGGCTTTCCATGGGCCAACCTCCGTCGCGGCATTCCCTGTCGCGATAAAGGACGCTCGACTGGCTGAAATAGGCCCCTGAATGATTGGGCGCGTCGTCAGACAGCAGCACATGCAGCGAGGTTTGTGCCGAGGCCCAGTTGCTGTCGCTCATCGAGCGGGTCAACGGGCGGGCAATTGCCATGAGGATGTGGGTAAAGAACCCGCCACCCGAACC
Source organism: Rhodobacter sp. (assembly GCA_030065095.1). GTDB lineage: Bacteria > Pseudomonadota > Alphaproteobacteria > Rhodobacterales > Rhodobacteraceae > JASJCA01. The sequence continues at coordinate 18,521 of JASJDP010000001.1, read as the reverse complement.
GAAATTCGACCGCGCCCAGCCGGGATGGATCGATGCGGTGGTCACGCCGGTGCCTTCCAGTCTTTTTCCCAGCTCCAGGGCGTAGAGCACCGCGGCCAGCTTGGTCTCTCCATAAGCGTCAAAGGCGCTGTATTTGCGGGTTTCCCAGTTCAGATCTTCGAAATTCAGGTCGTAGCGTTTCTTGGGGCTGTTGGCGTGGACGACCGACGACACGATCCCGATCCGCGAAGGGGCAGAGGCCTTCAACACATCGAGCAGAAGCTCCGTCATCAGGAAGTGCCCATGGACACTGGCCGCCATGGTCATCTCTAGCCCGTCCTTGGTGCGCTTGGCCTCACTGCCCATGATGACCGCGCCGGCGTTGCACATCAGCCCGTCAAGCCGCGTGTGGCGGGATTTGAACGCATCGATGAAGTCCCGGACCGATTGCAGATCGGCCAGATCGCAACGGATCACCTCGTGGCTGCCGTGGAGATCGGCAAAGGACACGGCCTCGGCCTCTCCGGCCTCGACACGGCGGCAGGCCATGACGACATGCGCCCCTTGCTTCACCAGCTGCCGGGTCGTTTCCAGGCCGACGCCGGAATTCGCCCCTGTCACGATATAGACCTTACCGGACAGGTCCTTGGCGAGGTCCACCGGATCGGCCCATTTTGTGTTCTTGCGGGCCATCTCAGAAATCCTTCTTGTGTATCCCGTCGATCACCATCTGGCCGGCCAGTTTGGCGAAGCGGCCCCAGCCTTGATCGACCGAGAACTTCGAGGCGTTGACCAGCAGATGATCAATCTGCTTGCGGTTGGTCACCGCAAAGGTCTGGGCGCTGAAATCGTCGACGATGACCGATTTCACCACGTTCTCGAAATTCAGCCCGTTGCCGAAATTGCCGACGCCGGAGACGAAGTTCTCGGTGGTTTCGCCACAGCCGCCCCAGGTCAGATAGGCGTTCAGCCAGATATTCGGCGGGACGTTGTTCACCGCGATACCGCCGTAGTTCAGCTCTCGCACGGCTTGGTGCACGCGGTCTTCGTTGGCCTTGAACGTGGCGGTATCGACCAGCAGCATGCAACCGAGCGAGCCAAGCAACTGATCATTGCAGAAGGCCGTGGCCTTGGTCAGGAAGTCCTCTGCGTCGTCTTCCGTATCCAGCGGCAGTTCGCTGTAGATCTGGCAAAACGCCTTGTTGTGCACGGCGAAGTCATCTGCGCCGATGCCCGGAATGAAGACGACATCGCTTTGAGGATGTTTGCCGCCCTCGGGTTTCAGGATTTCGGCGGTCGGTTGGTTTTCAAGGAACTGCGCCTTGGTCTTGTCCACGCCCGGATAGTAAGTCGCGGTGCCGAAGGTATCCTCGGCGATGGCCTTGCGCAGGGCAGCGATGAACTGGTCACGCTGAGGCCAGTTCTTGGAGGTGATGATCGTCTGTGGGCGTCCGCACACCGCGCCGCCGTTGAGTTTCCCGACCGAGGCAATCTGGATCGCCCAATGCTCGATCTCCTTGTCGGTCCATTTCCCCGGCACGATGAGGCACGGGTTGTTGCCGCCGCATTCGGACACCAGAGGCGCGCTTGCCGCGTCCTGAATGGCGTGGGCGACACCGGTGGAGCCGGTGAAGTAAATCGCGTGCAGCCCTTCAAGCGCCGACATTTCGCGGCCCTGATCGGCGTCGATGAAGGCCAGGGCCTTTCGGTCGATCAGCGGGGCGAAGATTTTCGCCCAGACCGCATCCGTCGCCTCGTTCAGTTGATGCGGCTTGTGAATGACGGCCTTGTTTTCGAGAAACAGCGCCATGGCCATCTCGATCGAGGAACTGTAGTTGCCTGCCCCCGAGACGGCGATCACGCCGGCGGGTTTGTCGAGCGGGCTGACCTGACGGGGCTCACCCTTCACATGCAAAAGCCCACGCGCCTTTCCCGCCAACATCTTGTCCTTGCGGTGAATGGGGAAGACGTCGACCTCGTAAAGGTCTTCTCCGATCTTGCGGACACCGTTTGGCGCGGGCATCTCGCCATGCACCAGCGATTCATAAAGGTGCCGGATGCCCATCAGGGTGTTGCCCATCGCGTTGACCGTCGTGGCGATCCCTTCGGCCTGAGACACCGCGCCCGGCCCGGCATGGTCGTTCTTCATCTTGGCATCGACGGTTCCAAGCTCTTCCGCGTGTTCCAGGAGGTTGTCCTGAATCGCCTCGATCAGAGCCAAGCGCTCGACAGCGCCGGTTGCGGCCCATGCGTTCGGATCGAGATGGTCATAAGCGTCTTGAGCGAGCATTGTAGCGTCCCCGAACTGATGTTGCGTTGCAGAGAACTTAGGCGCAGGCGCTGCGCTCAACCATCACCAGGCACGCCAAAATGATCGCATATCGCGCCAATTTTGTGCTTATCTGCGCCATTGCGGGGCGGAACTCTGGTCACCCGATGTGTGGCCTCATATCGGGAAGGAACCCGTTGGCGGAGATAATCATGCCCGAAGCAATGCGTTACAAGGTCGACCAGCTTTTGAAGCTGACCTGCGGGGTGCTGAAGATCTCGCCCGACGCGGTTCTGCGCCGCGCGCGCCTGCCTGCGGCCGTGCTTTCCGGAGACGGGAAAGGGATCAGAGCCGAGGAGTATTTCACCCTCTGGCAGGCCATGGACGCCACCTATGGCCGGCCGGACATGGCCGAGCGATTGGGACTCGCTGTCGCACATGGCCCGTTTGTGCCATCGTTCTTTGCCTTTTCCTGCAGCCCGGATATTCGGACCGGGTTGAAACGGCTCGCGCTGTTCAAGCCCCTGGTCGGGCCGCTCAGACTTGTGACCGAAGAAGGGGCTGATCACCTGACCTTGCATCTGCGCCCGGCGCGGAGAGATCTGCAGATGCCCCCGTCCATGGCGCACGCCGAAATGGTGATGTTCCTCGAACTGTTCCGTGTGCAAACGGCTGAACATATCATTCCGCGCCGCGTGACACTGCCGCAACCGGGGATGGCGGACATCACCTATTTCGGCTGCAACGCCCATGCGTCGCCTTTTCCGAGCCTCACGATTTCGCAGGCCGATGCGAGGCTGCCGTTCATCAGCGAAAACGCCGAGATGTGGGCGATGTTCGAGCCGAGCCTGCAAAAGCAACTGGCCGAACGCATGGCCAGCGCAGGCATCCGCGAGCGTTTGCGCAACGCGCTTCTGGAGGCCATTCCCAGCGGCGAGACAACCACCGACTGCCTCGCCGCGCGGCTGCATATGAGCAAACGCAGCCTGCAGCGCCATCTTCAGGACGAAGGCACCAGCTTCCAGGACGTCCTCGACCAAACGCGATCCGACCTCGCCCAACACTATCTGAAGCAGCGCGGCGCGAGCCTGGAAGAAGTCGCGTACCTATTAGGATATAGCAGCCCGGCGTCGTTCTTCCGTGCCTTCCAAAACTGGTATGGGATGACGCCAACGAGCTATCGAAAAACGATGGAACAGGTGGTCGCCTGACAGTCTGTTGCTTTCGGACAGGGCGCTAGTCAGATCTGAGCCCGAAAAGAAACGAGTATGAGTCGGGTGCCCCCAGCCCGAGTCAACAGTCTAGTGAGCGGTCCTTTATGCTATTCGCAGCATAGGACAAAGTGGGCTCAATCGAACCACGGGCAACGCGTTTGTGATAGGTCCGGTCTTGGGTGGCGAACGGCAACCGCCGGCCGCCACCTCCGTTCAGATGTCGATGCGCTCTGCAATGCTCAGCGCGTCTTCAAGCTCGACACCCAGATATCGCACCGTGCTGTCCACCTTCGTGTGGCCCAGGAGGAGCTGGAGCGCGCGAAGATTGCCTGTCTTGCGATAGATCTCCGATGCCTTTGTCCGGCGGAGCGAATGCGTTCCATATCCGCTCGGGTCGAGCCCGATGGCCGTCACCCAGTCGCGGACCAACCTCGCATACTGCCTTGTCGAGATGTGCGGCGACGCGTGGAAGCGACTTGGAAACAGGTGCCGACATCCCCGCATTTCGGGTCGGTCGACCCAAGCGGCGATGGTTTCACGCGTATTCTCGGACACTTCGAATTGCACAGGCCGATTGGTCTTGCTCTGGACGATCGTGACGCGCTCGCGAACGCGGTCGCCGACGACAAGATCGCCGACCGTCAGTTTGACGAGATCACACCCGCGCAGCTTGCTGTCGATGGCGAGATTGAAGAGCGCCAGGTCACGGATATTCCCGGCGAGTTCCAGGCGGGCGCGAATGGCCCAAACCTGTTTTGGTAGCAGAGGGCGTTTCTGGCCGATCAGGCGGCCCTTGTTCCAGGTATTGCGTTTGGCTTTGACGGCTGGGAGTTGGATTCTAGGCATATCTGAGCCTCCATCCGTCCCTCCCGTCCCATGCGCCAACACCGCGTTGACCGCCGATTATAGCGTCCGCGGTCAACGGCTGGTCTCGGATACGGGCTAGAATCGGCTGATACCGCGCCGCGTCGGGCAGCCTGGAGCCCTTTTTGACAAATTCGGAACCAATGACCAACGACTGCTGTCGGGCATCAGCGTTGAAGGCGCGGGCAAGGACAGGAACATTACCTTTCGTTCGGTCCCATACGGCGTTCAGGAAGCGTCGCGATCGGCATGGTCACATGGCCGAGATGATTGGGCAACCGCCCTCATATCGCGATGGTTTGACGGACCACGACGGTGATCGGAGGCCTGACACGGGGCATCAAAGAGCGTACGACGGATTTGGACGGTCTGCCCCGACCAAGAGCGGACGCGTTCGGTTGCGAGTTCGTCTTCTCAGCGCAAATATCAGAGCACTCGCGGCCGCTCCATCATCCTCGCACAATTCTACGCCTGATGCGCGAGAGACTTTCTGGGGTGAGACCAAGATAACTCGCGATGAGATACTGTGGGACACGCCGCGCGACCTCTGGCCGTGATTGAACAAACGTTCGATACCGCTCTTCTGGCTGCAACGTCAGAAGACGGCTCGCGCGTCGCTGTGAGCCAATTAGTCCTTGCTCCAACATCAATCGCCCAAACCGTTCGATCGCATGGTCATTATCGTACCCATCATAGAGAGCCGCGCGGGGTATGATTACAATCGACGTCGGCTCAAGCGCTTGGAAGTTTTGCTCGCCGGGGGTCTTGGTGAGGAAGCTTTCGGCATCCGTGACGACAATCCCCTCGTCGAAAAACTGGCCCGTGCGTTCCGCGCCACCTTCGCCGGGATCGTTGAAGTAGTAGCGCAACAAGCCGCGGTGCACGAAGAAGACGTCGTTCGCGACCGTACCGGCGCGCAAGGCGTGCTCACCCTTCTTGAGACTGCGGTGGCGCACCTGCTGCAGCAGACGCGCCATCGGACGTTCGCCGGGAACAAGGGGATCAGCCGCCTTGCACAGCCGCTCGGAAAAGGCCGCCAGCGCGGCCTCCTTCTCTGTCATGCGGCTTGCTTCTCCTGACTTGACCACCATGCCACCGTCGCGTTGATCGCGGTCTCCCAATTCGTCTCTGTGGGCCCAACAGACCCGTCGAAATCGGAATGGTCGATCTCGAAGGGCTCATCGAACATGTAGCGCATCTCGATTAGTTCACGAGCCGCAGGTTGAAACACCCCAACGGCACGCAAAACCCAGGACGGCGTCTTACGGATTTTGATCGTCGCATCGGATCCGCGGACGCGTGCGCAAAGCTCACGGACTGAGATGGGAGGCAAAGCGGGCAAGTGCCATGCGCGCCCCCAAGTCCCTGAACGCTCTCCAAGGTCTACATAAGCCTTCGCCAAGTCCGGAAGGTATGCAAAGCTGTGTGGCGCATCCGGGTCTCCGACCCAGTCAATTGTCTTTCCGGCCAGCAGCGCTGGCCAAAAGCGTTCGCCGAGGGCGGACATCGGAACACCTGGGCCAAAGAAATCCGTAGCCCGCCCTGCAACACACCGGGCCTCGCCAGTCTCATGTGCTGCCAAGAGGCGTTTCGACATTTGTGCGCGAACCGCCCCTTTACGAGTCTTGGCCTCCAGCGGCATCCCCTCGTGGAGCGTTCCAGCCACGCCGTACCCATAGAGGTTCTCGACCGCGACAAGCACCGCACCTGTCTGTGCCGCCGCTGCAATCGCCGCTTCTTGAAGAGCTGGGAACGCCGTTGACCATTGATGGTAGGGAGGTGCCGCGCAGAAATAGATCACGTCGGCACCCCTGCAGGCGGCACTTGTCTGGGCCGGGTCTGAGAGATCGGCCCTCGCAACATCGACGTCGCCGGAGATGGCACGCCCATCGCGCGTGACGACAGTCACCGGCACCTTTTTTGCCGCCAGCGTTTCGGCGATGGTGCGGCCCATTGGGCCGGCACCAAGAACAATAGATCTTCCTTCGCTATGCATCTCTGTCTCCATCACGCTTTGCGCCAAATGACGATGGCCAAAGCCAGCGTCCAGAACTGCCACAGAATGCCCGACAGCGTCAGCATCAAGGGTGATTCAATACCAACCACCGAGAGCAGAGTCGAAAGAAGAAGGGCGGCGGCTCCATACCCAGCATAGCCAAGTAAACGGTCGCCATTGCGGACCAACGTGGCCGAGATGACGATGGTCCAGACACCCGCGAATAGGCCGACGCCCAGCAACTCACCGATGCCTCCGGCATAGGCGTTAAACGCCTCGTATATTGCCGATATCGCAGCCTGTTCAGCGGCAGTAGCGGCCGGGTCGGTGTACGCCGCCGCAAGCCCCGGCATCAAAAAAAGCCAGCGTGTAATCCCTAGTGCCTTGGCGAAGCCTGCAAGCACACCAAGCATCACTGCTATCGCGCCCACTGCGCCGTCCAGCTTGAGGCTGTCGCGCAGAAGGATTGCCAAAGGGATCAAGGCCAGCGCATGCACCAAATAGCTGAGATACCCGGCAAAGACGGCGACGGATTGATCGAGAATCAGCGGGAAGATGACGGAAGGCGGTTCACCCAGAGACGCGGGCCAGTTGATCGTGGGTGCGAGGATAAAGAAGGCGCCCCACATGGTGGCAAATTGCAGAAGCAGCAAAAGGCTGGTGCCAGGAATACCTTTCCGTCGGACGGGTACGATCGAGGCGGTTGGAGTGGCGGTTGTCATTTTGAAATCCTTTCAGATTGATCAGGTTATGACCGGACTCTGTGCCCGGGTCAGCGAAGGGTCATTGATGTTGGGTAAGATCGTCAGAGCGGAGGGAGTCCATCCGCCGCGTGTGCGAAAGCATGGAGTGTGAGCGCAGCCCATCCCGCTGCCACCGGCACTGTGAGGGCAGCGACGACAGCCGGAGGGAAGATCAACAACAGGATCAGCACCACAAGAGACACAGCTTGCATCGCGTGCACACCCAGGAAGTGGGAGATTCTGTAGTCTCCGCCCTCGAGGGCCCAGCCGGTCAGAGGCATGAAGCGGCCCGAGCTGGTGTCAACGCCGACAAACGGTCCGGCGTTGGCACCGATCGCGCTGCCTGTCTGAGCAGCGAGCCAGCCGGTCAATATGAAGCCTAAGGCCACGGCCAAGCGTAGCGGGTTCTTCGAGGCTTCTGCCCAACCGCCCCGCCAAGTCGCAATCACCAGTGCAGCGCCGATCAGAAGCGGTATGACAACGAGCACACCTGCGCCCGCCGCCATGATCGTCCCTCCAATGGCATCGAAAGTACTCGTGTCATTGAAGTGTGATCGGACACCGCGACCGGCTTGTATCGACAGAAAGGCGGCCTCGTAGATCACGACCGCCCCAAAGAGCGTTAAACCCGCCTTGGTCACCATGTGCGTTTGCCAAACTTCTGGGAGCAGCCGCGCCGCGAGCAGAACGGTTGCCGCGTGCACGGCCAGCGAGAGATGGAATTTGATTGGCTTCAGCCAGATAAACTCATCATCGAGGACACGGCGATCCAAAGCCAAAAGGATCAGCGCTACGGGAATGGCCACGAGGCAGAGCAAGATCGCGCTGCGCAAGACGACGTGGTCATCCGAGATAGCCAGAAGGTGCATCGATCTCTCCAAACGTTGGTCATGCATGGCGTCGCCATGCTGTTCTGTCTGGAGATGTGCATCCCTAAGACACCAATGACATTGACTTGGGGTAAGAAAGATCGGTTTGGTGGACGTGCCAGGCCGGCAAACGGCCGAACCACTTCGTTGTGCGAGTCTCTACATACTGGGGTCCAACGCTAACCCCAAACGCCGCATCAGCCTTTCGACGGCTATCGCTTTCTCATCATCATCCAGTTCGATCGTCGCGGTGGCATCTGATTGCATTAGGCTCGCCAATCCATGCAAAGCGGACCAGATGAAGAGCGCGTCATGTCTGACAGGATCGGCGATATCGTGGTGCGGATCTGCCAAGTCCATGGTCTCAAGCCGCTCTTGCAAGAGCGAAAAAGCGTGTTGCGCCTGGGCCAGCATTTCGGGGTGCTCGCTTACATCCGGCAAACGGCTGTTGAACATAAGCCGATACCTTAAAGGGTGGGCCCGGGCGAATTCCAAATATGCCAAACCCATGTGCCCAAGATCCTCGAACGGGTCTGCGCTGTTTGGGCGAGCCTGCAAATGTACGGCAAAGCTCTGGAAACAGCGGGCAATGACCGCCGCGAGAATGTGATCGCGCGAGGGAAAGTGCTTATATGGGGCCTGATGGGAAACACCTAAACGCCGCGCTATTTCTCGAAAGCTAAGCTGGTCAACGCCTTTTTCCTCGATGACATGAAACGCCTCGTCGACAATCCTGTCCTTCAGGTCATCTGTGGTCGTGCTAGGCATGTCGGTGTTTTGTCATTCCCATCATGATGCCGCCCAGTATCCGGCTTCGCAACGCACGCGGCAAGGTCGCCAACCCATAACCCAGAAGTTTGGATTTGAAGCCCGGTCGCACCGTTCTGCTTCTTCCCAGTGCAGCCAACGTCGAAATCGCGACATCGTGAGCCTTGGCTGCCCCGCCCATATTCATATCGGCACGCGTCGCAAAGCCAGTGGCGACAGGCCCTGGAGCACTGGCCAAGACGTCAACACCGTCGGGCGACAGCTCGTCATGCAACCCTTCGGCAAGTGTTTGCACGAAGGCCTTTGTCGCGGCGTAGTTCGCGGAGTTCGATACGCCTTGAAAGGCAACGATCGAACTCATCAAGATGATACCACCGCGTCCCCGTGCGCGCATTCTCGTCGCCAAAGGATGTGCCAGCGCCGCGAGCGCGCGACAATTTACGTCGATCATGTTCAACTCATCACTCATACTATTGTCGGCGAACTTACCGGCAGTTCCAAAGCCGGCGCAGCCAGCGTAGAGACCGGCTTCTTTGTCGCCAACCACGTCCAGGACCGACTGAAGGTCCGCCTCGCGCCCCAAGTCGGCGGCAACCGCAGTCGCCTCGACACCATGTGCCTTGCGAACGGACTCTGCCAAAGCTTCGAGACGGTCCATTGACCTCGCGACGAGGATCAAATTCAGGCCCCGCGCGCCAAGTTCCCCCGCGATTGCCGCACCAATTCCATCCGAGGCTCCGGTCACGAGCGCCCATGGACCATACTTCTGATTGAATTCACTGGCTGAACTACGCATCTCAGTGCTCCTGTGTTGACAGTGTCTACCCCATCTATCATTTGGTAGACGCTGTCAACCTGAAGGAAGCTCTATGACTGAATCTGTTTATGTCTCGATCACAGGTTTGCGGGTACGACGCTTTTGGCACTTGCCGACGTTTTGGCGTCACGCGGTTGCGTTAATGGCTCAGGCGCAAAGGGCTGACGGGTGCCTCGGGGCTTCAGCCAAGACGATCCATGGCGTCCATCACACGCGCAGTGTCTGGCGAGATCGGGACGATATGCTCGCATTCCTTGGCAAAGGAGAGCATCTGGACGCTATGAAGGTCTTCCACCGAATTGCAACGGGAAAGACACTGGGCTTTGAAGCAACAAGCATCCCTGACTGGGACGAAGTGCATCGCCTCTGGACGACGGATGGGAACGAAGTGAATCCCGAATTTCAGTAGGTCTTCTTTTGCTGGGACGGCGACATATTCCAACCTCAAGGCAGATTTCGACCCCCTGGCTCACTTCCGTTGAAGAAACTTGATTAAATCAACTTCTCCTTGAAACCGGGCACTTCGGAATACCCCCCTAAAACTTTCGTCAGGAAATCTCCGGGCAAAACTTCCGCACTGAACTTTGTCCTGACCCCACTTGGTGGTTCGGCGTGATGGTCACCGTCCTGTTCAAGATTTGTAGTCAGGACTGCGCACATCCAAGAGCCGAATGAGGCCTGTCCACTCGGTTTTGCCGTCGTAGTTGTAGTGTTCAGACTTCGCCATCTGGTCTTGGTAGCGCGCCACCTTCTGCGGGTCGATCAGATGCAGGTCGCGGCCCATCGACAGGGTCTTGATCTGCGTCGAGCAGGTCTGGCGCAGGAAATAAGCGCGGAAGAATGCCTCCGCCGCAGTGGTTCCAAGTGCGTAGTAGCCATGATTTCGACTGATTAGAATTTGATGCTGGCCGAGGGTATCGACGAAGTGCTCGCCAAACGCGTCGTCTTCATCGAATTCGTACTCGATATAGCCCGTCAGATTGCCCAGGTAGATGGCGGGTTGGTTCAGGGGCAGCAACCCATCCTCGATCGAACCAACGGCCATCACTTCCTCTTCATGACCGTGAACGAAGAACATCGCTTCGGGACGAGACCCGAATATCCATTTGCACAAGTTCTGCACGCCGTCGTTCAGCCATGGTCCGTTCGGGTCGACCGGAATGCCGTCCGGGCCGATCTTGATCATCGCAGAGGCGCGAGCCTCTTCCCAAAACATGCCGTAGGGGTGGACGAGATAGTGGTCTGGTTGATCGGGAACCCGGGCGGCCACCGCTCCATTGGCGAGATCGGACATGCCATAGTGGGCGAGAATTCGGAATGTCGCGGCAAGGTCCACGCGGGCTTGCCACTCTGCTTCACTGCACCTCGCCGGGTTTACACTGGTTGCGATATTCATGAGGTCGTCTCCTTTGAGAGGGTCCGTTCAAGCGACCGAATGGCAGAATGCAGGTCGTCTCGGTCCGAATAGATGCCTTCGATGAAACGCGTGCCACCCTGGGCGTCATACCCATTGCGTCCATGCAGGGCCCGGCGATTGTCGAAGGCCAAAAGATCGCCTGGTCGGTAGGCGAATTTCATTTGATACGTCTGGTCCTGCGCCCGGGCTGCGAAGGCGCGATAGCTCCGATATGCGCGATCCTGTACTTCCAGCGAGGCAACCAAAGGCGCCCGAAGCCAAGTATTGTACCGTATGCCGGAGATGTGACCGCGGGCGTTGCGTTCGATGACCGGGCCTGTGGCCTTGTAGCTCGTCGTTTTCGAGCGGTTGTTGTAGGTCCACTCGATCTCGCAAAGGGCTTCGAAGTGCTCTGGCTCTTCGGCAGCCAGATCGGCGGCAATCCTGTAGGCATCGGCATAAATGCCCTCGCCGCCGATGGTGGCGTTATCGCGGCAGAAAAGAAACTGAAGCCCGTGAGGACACTCTCGGGTCGGCATGTCGATGTGCTGCATCAAGGCGTCCGAAGTGAACGCATTGCTGTCCGGGTCATCCTTGATCTCCAAGGTATACATCCGTCCGAAATTCGACTCACGAATTGGGCCGATCTGTTCCACGACCTGCATCAGAAGCCCATCTTCGTTGGGCAGGTTCTCGAGCCGCGCAACGCCATAGTCTCTCAGGGCGGTAAGCCAGGACAGAAAAACCGCCTGATCAACAAGCGCTTGAGGACCATCGAAGGTTGGCGGTTCCGGGTGTTCTTTCGCGGTCCAAAGAACCTCTGTTGATTGCTCGGTCGCTTCGCCGAACCATCCATTGCCCCTGAGCCATCCAGGATGGAACCTGCTGGGCCTGCGATCATGCGACCACTGCACCTCGATGGTTCCTTCGCTCTCGATGTCTGCGGAAACAACCTGAAGATCGTTCGGCAAATCGAGGGGGGACAACGTGGTCTCTCGCGACAGCGGATGAAGCGTGTCGGAGGTTGGATCGTTTTCGGCCAACAAGAACGGGTGGTACTGGCTGACTTTCCCGTCGGACCACTCCACCCAAAGCGCCCCGTTTTCAGACCGCACTGCTTGAGGCATGACCTCCACCGGCCAAAGGTCGAAATCCGGGGTGATCGGATACTGATCCAAGTCCTTCATGCGCGGCCCTCCCATTCACACATTGAGAATAGGATCTTTGAGCCTCAAGAGCTTGATGTTGGATGACGCGCATCCTGCACTAGATTACACTCATCCAATGATCAGGATGGTAGTTCACGTCGCCGATGGGTTCCCGGTCCTGTCACTGACGCTCATCAGCGAACCATTGAGGGTCGCAAATCGGGAACTCGGGAGGTCCAAGTTCGAGTGGCTGGCCGTTTCTGACAAGGGCGGAACGTGTCATTCGTCGAGCGGCATACCTTTTGAGACTGTCGCGCTGACAGAAAAACCGCCCGACGCCGCCATACTATTGGCCTCCTACAAACCGGATACCTCTTCGACCGCGGAAACGCTTGCATGGCTGCGCCATCTGGATCGCAGTGGATCCCTACTTGGGTGCGTCGATACCGGTGCTTTGGTCTTTGCAAAAGCTGGGCTGCTCGGGCTCAGGCCTGCCGCTGCGCACCCAGAAGCCATCGCGGGTTTCCATCGGCAGTTCCCGGAAAGCCTCTTTGTGGATCGGATGTTTGACTTCTCTCCACCAAGGTTTTCGAGTGCGGGGGGAGTCGCGACCCTGGATATGACCCTGGCGCTGATAGCTCATTTCACCAACCAGCGCTTGTCTCGGCGCGTGGCGCAGATACTCACATACGACCCGCCACTCATTGGTTGGCAGCGCCAGCCGACCTCTTCGAGCATCCCAAAGGAGCTGCGAGATGCCGTCACGCTCATGGAGGCCAATCTGACCCACTGTCTGAGCGTCTCGGAAATTGCCGCGAAACTGGTGCTGCCGACTTGGAAGCTGAACCGACTGTTCAACAGGTACCTGCACAGTTCCCCAACAAGCTATTACGTCAGTCTTCGTCTGGCTCGCGCCAGAGACATGCTTCGCAACACAACGCTACTAGTGGGCGACGTCGCCGCGGAATGCGGGTACGGCAATGCGGATGTCTTTAGCCGCGCTTACCGCGAGCAATTCGGTACGACACCATCCACAGACCGCTCTTTGTGAGAAAACCCCAGATACTGAAGCGATGAAATAGATCAGGACCGTTTTTCGCGTGGCGATACGAAAATCAAGCACAGGCCTGCCACAAATAGGCTTCTGTCCGACAGCCTTAGCCACGTGATCCATCGTGACAACAATGGGAACATCGCTGGTTCTTGGCACTGCCGCTTTTCGAATCCGGAATCGGGATTCGAAAAGCGGCCATTGCGGTTATCAAGCCGAATGGCTCCTTCGTCTGCTGTTGTGCGTATCTGCCAACACGCGATTCGTTGCTGCAGCGAAGTCTGGTCTTACGAGGCGCACGTCGGCGGTGATCAAGGTGAACAACGATCGGTCCGAGCCAATCGCTCGATTCACAACACCCCCAACGCCGCCCTCAGCATCATTCACACCCGCGCCGCAGCCAGCGGGACCACCCCGTTGCCGGCCACAGCGGATCGGTCCAGCCTGAAGGCCAGCCCCTCGTCCAGTCGGTGAAGCTGGGGTTCAAGCGCAGGCCATCGCTGGAGCGTTTCTCCCCATTCAGCAAAACCACCCGGTAGCAGTGGGAAGAGCGGAAGCTCTGCGGTGCCCAGCCCGCCGTCAGCAGAAACTCCCACATCAGCGCCCGGGCAAGGGCGGCGTTCGTCAGACTCAGCTGCATTCATGCGGCGTCTCCCAAAGCGATGACTTCCTGCATTTCGAGGTCCGCAGAATCTGGTCTGGATTCTTTATCGGAGATTGCTAGGCTGTCGCTGAGGGGTCCTCCCAACAAAAATTGAGGCCTGGAGAACTCTTCGACGACCAATCGGGGGAAATGTTGCGATCGACAGTATTCTTAAGTGGCTTTAGCAGGTCACGCTACGCAGAAAACAATTCGATCTTCAACGAAGATGCCATCGCACGTGCACGATGTATTGCTGATGGGTCGTCAGCCGTGAACACTGATAGTGAAGGATGCTTCTTTTGGGCGCCCACGCAAATTAGATGCATGAGCCCTCCCATATCCTATCGACCACCATACACGGAACGCTGTTCGCAAATTAGGCAGGCCAGTATCACTTGGCGCGGAGCCTTCCGCCGTGCCGATTAACGCACCAGTAACTCTCGCGACGCCCTTCGCACCCGGGATACAGCTCCAAGTGACCCAAGCGCCAGGTGGGTCAACCAGCCACAACGGCGAATTGTATTACGGCTGGGATTTTGCACTCACATCTGGCTCGACTCTCGGCGCAAACGTGCTCGCCGTGGCGGACGGGACCATCGTCTTCATTGAAGAAAGCGTGCTGGGCGGGGCGGCTTCGAGCGGATTGTTCGGGCCGCCGACGGATGCAGGACCGCGTGATCCTTCGCTCGGTCCGCCGGGCGCGCTCGGCAATGTCGTGACCATCGAGCACAACATCGGCGGGCAGACATTCTACTCAAGCTATCTGCATCTGGCGCAGAACTCGGTTCCGGTCAACGTCGGCGATGCCGTGGTGGCGGGCCAGGTCATCGGCCAGGTTGGAAATACAGGCGTTCGAGACGGAACACATCTGCACCTGAACATCGGCGAGACGCTGGGCAGCTATACCAACAGCAGCGGGACAAGCTTTTCGCATTATCAGATCGCGGAAGGCGCCGATGATGGCGGGACCTTGCTCGGGTTGATCGATTTCCAGGACTCGCCCCGTGCTAGCGGGGAACTGGCAGATTTGGACGTGTTTGCAAGTTCGACCGAAATCACCACTTCGGCGCGTTTGATCGACCTTGCCAACATCTCGCCAAATGATGGATTCAAAATTCAAGGTCATAGCAAGGGTGATCAAGCAGGCTACAGTGTCTCTTCGGTAGCCGACGTCAATGGTGACGGCATCGATGATGTCATCGTCGGTGCAGTGAACAGCACTGAAGGCGGTACGATCGCTGGTGGCGCGTATGTCATTTTCGGAAAGTCCCGCGCGGTGCGAATTGACATAGACTTGTCATTCTTGTCAGCCGACGATGGCTTTTTTATCCAAGGTGGTATCGCCGGCGACCAAGCTGGATTCAATGTTTCATCTGCTGGCGACATCAACGGCGATGGCGTCGACGATTTGATTGTTGGGGCCATAGGTGGCAGCAAAGGCGGCGTCAACGCGGGCGAAGCCTATGTCGTTTACGGAAAAGATGGAGCAACGCGCCCCGACATCGACCTTGCCTCTCTGTTTGTCTCCGATGGCTTTTTTATCCAAGGAGATATGGCCAACGATCAATCGGCCCGTAGCGTCTCTTCCGCGGGCGACATAAACGGCGACGGGATCGACGACTTAATCATTGGCGCCGCTGGAGTTGACGTCGTAGATCAAGAAGGTGCCGCGTACGTTATTTTTGGGAAAGACCAAGGAACACGCGGGAATATCGACCTTTCGTCAATGTCCGGCAGCGATGGTTTCGTCATCCGTGGCGACAATCCCGGAGATCAAGTTGGCTGGAGTGTGTCATCCGCCGGTGACATTAACTCGGATGGCATTGATGATCTTATCGTTGGCGCCCCCGGTAGAGACATCGGGGGGGCAGCCTACGTCCTATTTGGAAAGGCTGGAAGCACTCGCGACGACATCGAGTTGTCGTCCCTCGCTGCCATCGACGGATTCGTCATCACTGGAGAGATCATTTCGGAGGATGTTGGCTGGAGTGTATCGTCTGCCGGTGACGTCAACGGAGATGGCGTCGACGACCTGATTGTCGGGGCGCTCGACGGCTTTCACAACGGTGTATACGTTGGCGAAGCTCACGTGATTTTCGGCAAGGCCGGAGCTACACGTTTAGATATCGACCTATCTTCATTGTCTCCCGGCGACGGTTTCAGCATCCACGGTAAAACCGATGACCATCAATTGGGGCAGAGTGTATCGGCCGCTGGCGATGTCAACGGCGATGGAATCGACGACCTAATAATTGGAGGAGATCCGTTCGTCGGCGGAAACCGCACTGGCGAAGCCTACGTGATCTTTGGTGTCCAGGGGGCTACACGGGCCGATATCGATATTTCCGTTATTACCCCCGAGGATGGTTTCATCATCAGAGGCGAAGCCGATTTTGACAGCGCCGGCAAGAGCGTATCAGCGGCCGGTGATATCAATGGCGACGGTTTCGATGACGTGATCATCGGCGCTAACTTAAATGACCAAGGAGGGACAAACGCCGGCGCGGCCTATGTCATTTACGGTCATGCTGACATTGCCTACGGCCCGCGGATCCCAACAGATAGCCTGTCTGATGCATTGGCGGTCGAACTGAGCCATCTGGCGGCAGCGGCTTACAACGACAAGACGGACCCCAGCCCGACGGCTGACGCGGAGGCGCGGGGCTGGGTGCCGATCGACGTACCCGGGTACGGACCGATCAATAGCGAGAGCGACTTTTTCGGTCTTCTGGACAACAACATTCACTTCTACGAGGCCTACATCGACGGCAAGCGCACGCTGGCGATCGCCTATAGCGGGACGCAGGTGCAGGGCGACGGGCTTGGCGAGAAGATCCTGAGCGTTTCGGACTTTGTCCGTCAGACCGGCAACTGGGACCAGATCTATCAGGCGCAGCGCGGCGCGTTGCTTGCGGCCCTGAACTGGATTGCAGACGCCGCGTCCCGCGGCGAGCCCGCATTCGAGCAGACGATGGTGACCGGTCACAGTCTGGGCGGTATCCTCGTCGAGGAACTTCTGGCGGACCGGGCCAACCTGCTTGCCGATCTCGGCCCCGGCTTCGATGCAGCGCTCCTGAACGACGCCTGGGGCGTTACCTTCGGTTCCCCCGGTTCATCGGCGGTTGTCGAGAACGACGCCCGGCTCATCAACTTCGTTACGATCGGAGACCCGATTGCGATGCTCCACTCGGAGAGCCTCTTCGGCCTGGAGGCGCCGTCGGGAGACTGGCAAGACCGGGTAAAGGGCCTTCTCGAAGCTGCGCTCGTGGTCGAGAAAGCCTTGTCGAACCCGCTTGGAGCCGGTGCGCAACTGTTCTCGGAAGTCGGGCTGACCGAAGCGAACCAATTCCTGTCCCGCGACGGCACGACGGTCACCATGCTGCCCAGATCGGAAGACTCCCTGGTCCTGGATTTCGAGTCGGCGCTTCTTGGAGGGGTCGCATCGCTCTATGTCCCCCGCCATTTCACGGATGGCGACAGTGGATATATCGAGACCGTCAGCCGGCTTTCGGATTTCTATCAGATTTCAGACTTGGCCCAGTGGAGCTCCTATGGCGGGTGGAACTTCACCGAAGACGTCGACGGTCTCGAGTTCACCATCCAGTTCGCACAAGGCATGGGCCTCGAGGCGCTCGATTTCATCTGGGGCACTTTGCGTCTATTCGTTGCCGGTGCGAATGGGTTGATCAACGCATTGCAGGCCGTTGACGACTTCACGGTCAACGTGGTGTCCAACGTCAAGGAAGGCGTTCAGCTGGTGAAGGACGGCTTCAACACCGCGCTCACTGGAACCAAGAACGCTTTGAACGATGCCTTCGGTGAGTTGGGAAGCCGCTTCAACGTCTTCTACCAGGACGAACAGGTCCCCGCTGAGAATGTCGGCTTCGGCGGTGGCTCGGTCATCATTCGGCTGGATATCGATCCGAGTTCGCCGGGCTTCGAAACGATTACCAGCATCGACGGCGAATATGATCTGACGCGGTTCTTCGTGATCAATACCCCGGAAGGAACGGCGGTCGTCTATTCAGAGACACCGACCATTACCGGAACGTTTGCGGGCGACTACTTGATCGGCAGCGGCAACACCGATCTTCTGCGCGGGTTCGACGGCGAAGACTATTTGCTGGCCTTGAGCGGCGGCGATGAGCTGCGCGGCGGTCGCGGCGATGACATCCTGATCGGGGGCCCCGGCGGCGACACCCTCAACGGTGGTGGCGGAACCGACGCCGCCTCCTATGTCGGTGCGACGGCGCGCGTGGTTGCCGATCTCGCGGTGCCCGGCGGTAACGAAGGGGATGCAGCCGGCGACAGCTACATCTCCATCGAGAACCTCACCGGCACCGGGTTCAACGACAACCTGCGAGGTGACGGAGACGCAAATCAGCTCGAAGGTGGCTTGGGCAATGACATCCTGCTCGGCCGGGCCGGCGATGACATCCTGATCGGGGGCCCGGGCGGCGACACCCTCAACGGTGGTGGCGGAACCGACGCCGCCTCCTATGTCGGTGCGACGGCGCGCGTGGTTGCCGACCTCGCGGTGCCCGGCGGCAACGCAGGGGATGCAGCCGGCGACAGCTACATCTCCATCGAGAACCTCACCGGCACCGGGTTCAACGACAACCTGCGAGGTGACGGAGACGCAAATCAGCTCGAGGGTGGCTTGGGCAATGACATCCTGCTCGGCCGGGCCGGCGATGACATCCTGATCGGGGGCCCGGGCGGCGACACCCTCAACGGTGGTGGCGGAACCGACGCCGCCTCCTA